>NZ_VTEH01000002.1 GCF_008180615.1 Rossellomorea vietnamensis | reverse complement strand
GAGCGGGAGAAGTTATAGACAAACACAAAAAAAGCTCCTATTGTAGATGTATTGACTGTTTGTTCCCAAAAACAAACTATCTACAAAAGGAGCACAAAACCTCTATTATGTTAGCTCAAAAAACAGTCATTAGTCAATGTTTATCTTTATTACCAACAAAGCATTTAGCTTGTCCTCTTATGAACTACGATATGAAAAAGCTTACTAACGAACAATTGGTCAAGCTTTTCATTACTGCACAACTTGACGGTTGGGATTCATATCCTGAATTTGATATCAAAATGCGTGCGAATAAAGAGCTCATGAACGATATCGGGATTGAAAGTATTAGTAGTTCACAACTAAGCAGACGGATCAATGAATTAGATACTACGATCCTTCAGAATTTGTTCTTTAAGGTCTTAAACGTACTTACCGATCATACACACTATCTTACCGGTCTTCCAAATGTCGGACGGCTTCATATTGTAGATGCGACGCATATTAAGCTTCCTCCAATTTTATCTGAGTGGGCTTATGTCACAAAAGGATGGAACGTGGTCAAAATGCATACCCGTTTAGTCSTGGCATCACCTGATGTTCATTACCCTGATAAGATTGTTCCTTCTAATGGGAAAGCATCGGACCATGAAGGTGGAGATTTATTAATAGAAATCTCGGATGCCACTTATGTGATGGATCGAGGATATATGGATAAAATTCGGATGAACCAATGGATCCAAGATGGGATTAAATTTGTMATCCGATTAAAAAGAGATATCACAATTCAAGTGGAAGAAGAGTACGAAGTGCCCGAAGGGAAAACCATTTTAAGAGACGCAAAAGTGATCCTAGGTGCCGAAAAGAAAATGAGGCCTGTAAGATTGGTCGAATATCAAGATTCAGAGGGAAAGACCTATAAAGTGGCCACGACCAGGTGGGACTTATCAGCGATTGAAATTGCTGAAATTTATAAAAACCGGTGGATTATTGAACTCTTTTTCAAGTGGATTAAACAATCCTTGCGCTTTGTGAAAGTATGGTGCCGAAAAGAAAATGAGGCCTGTAAGATTGGTCGAATATCAAGATTCAGAGGGAAAGACCTATAAAGTGGCCACGACCAGGTGGGACTTATCAGCGATTGAAATTGCTGAAATTTATAAAAACCGGTGGATTATTGAACTCTTTTTCAAGTGGATTAAACAATCCTTGCGCTTTGTGAAAGTATGGAGCACAAAGCCACAGGGGATTTGGAATCAAATGTTTTTATCTATGATTGCGTATATTCTAATTCTGATTGTAAAGCTGAAAACGAAATCCKCAAAAGGTATGTTACCGATTCTTAGAGAAATTCGCACGTATCTCGATAGAAATTGGCATGAGTTCAATATAAACCCAAAAAAACATCAAAAGGCAGGCAGAAGATACCGGATAAACCAAAGGAAAAAGTCCAATATGGTCATGTCGCATTAATCGTTGAGAAAAGAAAAAAGCAAGTTAAGAGAGTAATTAAGTAAATATATATATTACAAAAAATGGGAACAGGCGGCACTTTTATTTGTGTATTGTCTTTTTTGCTTCCCTGATCTAATGAAGATGGTAAATTTTTACTTGTTTGCAAATTTGTTTACATCTTTGCAAAACCAGTGGGTGAGACCCCACAGGCAAAGCCGAGGAGGCTCACCGCCCGCCCCGCGGAGTCGTGCACCTGGAGCGGAAATCCATTCTTTTTACTCAGCCACAATCTTTGCGAAGAGAGCATTTATTATGGTTTTGTCCCAGCCTCTTTTATCTTTTTTCTAACGCCACAATGAAAGGCGGATTATTCAGGCCGTTCATAAATTGATAGCGCAGCACATGGACATAATTTTGGTCGAGTCTTTCCACATACCTGAGGATATAATCTCTTTCGACGGCTCCTTCGCGGTGTCCGTGGTAGATGACAAGAACAACGATTCCTTCCGGGGCCATCATCTCCAGAAGGTTTTCGATGGCTGTTATCGTCGTTTTCGGTTTGGTCACAATGGTTTTGTCGCCTCCTGGCAAATAGCCCAGATTAAAAACAGCCCCTGTGACCTTGCCATAATGGACAGGAGGAATAACACTGCCGACTGTTTCGTGCCCCTGTTTAAAGAGCGTTACCCGCTCCTGTAAACCATGAGTTTGAAGCCTTTCTCTGGTGTTGAACAGAGCGTCTTCCTGCACGTCGAACCCATATACTCGTCCATTTTCTCCGACAAGCTGAGCGAGGAAAAGAGTGTCGTGGCCGTTTCCTAGTGTGGCATCAATTGTGATGTCTCCAGGTTTTACAGCTGAGGATAGCAATTGTCTTGCAAACGGAAGGACTTTTTCAAGCTTCATGCCTCCACCTCCGCTTTATAAAATTTTCCCTGCCAGCTGTTCCGGCGCTGCAGCTCAGCGTCTATGGCATTCAGGACATTCCATTTGTTCACGCTCCACATTGGCCCGATCATCAAGTCGATTGGACCATCTCCCGTAATCCGGTGAACAATCATTTCCGGCGGCAGAATTTCAAGCTGGTCGCAGACAAGGCTTACATACTCATCAAATGAAAGGAACTCCAGCTGCCCTTTTTCATACTGCTTTACCATAGGAGTTCCTTTGAGGAGATGAAGAAGGTGGATCTTTATCCCTTGTACATCCAATTTGGCCACTTCTTTGGCCGTTTCCATCATCATTGTGTAATCTTCCTGTGGAAGTCCGTTGATAATATGAGAACAGACACGAATTCCGTGCTTGCGGAGTTTGGTGACACCTTCAACGTAGGTTTGATAATCATGGGCCCTGTTGATCAGGCTGGCTGTTTTTTCATGCACGGTCTGCAGTCCGAGTTCGACCCACAGGTAAGTCCTCTCATTCAATTCTGCGAGATATTCAACAACATCATCAGGCAGGCAGTCCGGCCTTGTGGCAATCGATATGCCAACAACGCCTTCTTGCTTTAAAACGGATTCGTATTTCTCCCGCAGCTCCTCAACGGGTGCATGGGTATTGGTGAACGCTTGGAAGTAGGCCATGTACTTTCCATCTTTCCACTTGCGGTGCATCCGGTCCTTTATATCGTTGAACTGCTTTTCAAGCGGATCCACTCGGCTTCCGGCAAAATCACCAGAGCCTGCAGCCGAACAGAAGGTACAGCCGCCGTAAGCTACTGTGCCGTCGCGGTTGGGGCAATCGAATCCGCCATCAAGAGCTACTTTAAAAACTTTATGTCCAAAATGATTTCTCAAATGATAATTCCAAGTATGATACCGTTTTATATCAGCGGCATACGGAAATGGGTTTGTCTCTTTTATGACAAACACCTCCTTATGTACTCTCTGTGGTCATGATAGAAGCATTTTACCATGAAAGCCCGCCTTATCCAATTACAGCATGGTTACAGTTGAGTAAGGAATGATTTTCCACTGATGATTCCAATTTTATAACAAACACTATACAAAGAAGCACAGCTTCATTTATGAAGTTTTTTGGAGGGATAATGATGGCAACAAGACAATCTGTAGATGAGTGCTTGCAAAAATGTGAAGATGCACTCCGTTATGCCCAGCAGCAATATAAATCAGGAACGAAACAAGAGCATTACCATGATCAAGAGTATACAGATGCCATGCAGATGGTCGAAGAGGCCGTCAATGATATCAGGCACCTGGCAAACAGCGCGAATTCACAGCAGCGTGAACAGCTTCACAGAATGCGTCTGCAGCTTCAGCAATTTCAAAATGAAATGGTTCTGTTGGACCATGATCCTGATTCAGTGGAAGGGAAATTACATTGAAAAAACGTTCTAAGCAAAATAACCCCGAGCAGAAAACAAGGAATGCCAAACGAAACCTTGATACCGAGTTTGGCAAAGAGTACAATCCGGTAAAAGAGGCTAAGAAGCGGTATGAAGAACATGGCCAGCCGGTGAAATCCAAGAACCGGGAATTGGATAATCAGTAATAAACTGAGTGCTTCTCCTTAACCAGAGAAGCACTTTGTGCTGCCTGAAAATTCCGTTTTTTGGTAGTTTAATTAGGCAGTATCCCCCTCCACTGGATACTATGGGGAGCAATTAATTTCTTTTGGCATTAAGCGGCTATCTTAAAAAGTTAATATAAAAAACAACAAAGTTTACGAAAAGAGCCTTACAAATAGAAAACCAAGGCGAGATGACGCGATTAATCAAGAAACGTACCATTAAAAATAGAAAACCAAGCTGAGATGGTATGATTAACCAAGAAACGTACCATTAAGAATAGAAAACTAAGCTGAGCTGGTACGATTAATCAAGAAACGTACCATTAAAAATAGAAAACCCAGGCGAGATGGCGCGATTAATCAAGAAACGTACCATTAATAATAGAAAACCAAGCTGAAATGGCACGATATAAAAAATCCACCTCCCTTTTTGCTGCCCAAATCAGTAGGAATAAGAATCAACGATTGGGCGCGCAAGGATGCAATAATAAAAGAAAGCATACATCATTTAGAACTTTTTTGGTTGAATTACCCCATAATTTAGTCCAAATTAAACCAATTTGGAGTTTGTAAAAGAAGTTTCTGTACAAATATAATAGGATTAATCTGTAAGTTTTAATATAAAATTATGAATACTTGGAGGGCATATTTAATTGGGAATAGAATTGTTAATACTTTTCGTTCTGATTGTACTGAATGCTTTTTTTGCCGCATCAGAAATCGCCTTAATCTCTTTGAATGATAACAAAGTAAAGCTGGATGCGGAGAAGGGGGACAAAAAAGCAATTCTTCTTCATAGCCTTTTAGCTGAACCAAGCCGATTTCTTGCGACCATCCAAATAGGGATTACGTTAGCGGGTTTCCTGGCGAGTGCTTTCGCAGCCGAAAGCTTTGCAGGCAGGTTCACAGAGTTCCTGCTGAACATGGGGGTGCCGGTTTCAGCGGCCGTGTTAGAAACGATTTCGGTTGTGGTGATCACTCTCATTCTTTCCTATTTCACGCTTGTGCTGGGAGAACTGGTTCCCAAAAGGCTTGCACTGCAAAAAGCAGAAGGAATTTCCCGCTTTGCAGTGGTTCCGCTTTCTGTTCTTTCAAAGATTTCTTCTCCTTTTGTTAAGTTGCTGACCTTTTCAACCAATATGATTGTCAGGCTTTTTGGGGTTGATCCGAATGCAGAAGATGAAAACGTGACAGAGGAAGAAATCAGGATGATGGTCGATGTCGGGAAAGAGAAGGGCACGATACAGGAAAATGAAAAAATCATGATCAACAATATCTTTGAACTAGACAACAAAGACGTTGGGGATATCATGACCCATCGAACAAACATTGTGGCGATTCCCTATGATTTGAACTTAAAGGAAGCAGCCCATATTGTGAACGTTGAAAAATATACCCGTTTTCCGGTCTTTGAAGAAAGCCTGGATCAAATTATCGGAATTCTGCATGTCAAAGATCTTATTCAGTTCCTGGAAAATGGCGGGGAAGAAACCTTTAACTTGAAGACACTCGTTCGAAATCCATATTATGTACTGGAATCCAAAAGTATCGATTCTTTATTTGCAGAAATGCAGAAAAACAATACTCACATGGCAATCGTTATTGATGAGTATGGAGGAACAGATGGAATTGTTACAATTGAAGATATTATGGAAGAAATCGTGGGGAGTATCTCGGATGAATATGATGAGCCGGAGCTGGAAGAGGATGAAATCATCCAGCTGGACGATCAAACCTATATGATCATGGGATCAACCAACCTTTATGAAGTGGAAGAAGTGTTAAAAGCTGATTTGCCAATTGAAGAATTTGATACTCTGAATGGTTTTGTTCTTGGCCAGCTCGGCTTCATTCCGAATGAAAGCGAGCGTCCAGTCGTCAATTTTAAAAACGTTGAATTCTCTGTTGAGGAAATGGACGATAAGCGGATAGCCAAAATCAAAGCTTTAGTAAAAGATGAAATTGTCATTGATACAAATGTATAACGTCAACCAGTTTGGACTTAAGGTCCAGCCTGGTTTTTTTTTGCTAAGTTGAACTACGCTTATTAAAAAGATTTATCTGTTCTTCTTCGTGGTAATAGAAAGTATATAGGAAATTAAACAGGAGGATGATTATGGAAGGACTAAAAGAACTATTAAAAGAGCTGCTTTTAATCAATAGTTCGACAAAAGAAGGAAGCAACAAGGCAATTGAGTACTGCGGTCAATGGCTGGAGGAAAATGGACTGCCGGTAAACATCATTGAAAACAATGGTTATAAAATGCTGGTATCTGAAATTGGCAGCGGAGATAAAAAGGTTATTTTCAACGGCCATATTGATGTAGTCAGCGGAAAAGAGGAGCAATTCGTTCCACGTGAGAAGAATGAAAAGATCTATGCGCGCGGTTCTGCTGACATGAAAGCGGGAGTGGCTTGCATGATGAAGGCCATGGCTGCATTGAAGGATGAGGATCTCCATACGAAAATCCAGCTTCAAATCGTCTCTGATGAAGAAATCGGCGGCTTCAATTGCACGGGCCATCTGGTCGAAGAGGGCTATACAGGCGACTTTGTCATTTGTTCCGAACCGACCCAGCTTGGCATCGCCCTGCAGGCAAAAGGAGTCTTGAGGCTTAATATTGAAGTGGAAGGAACCCCGGCACACGGAAGCAGACCGTGGGAAGGTATGAACGCGATTGAAATGGCTTATGAAGTTCATCAAAAAATAAAAGATTTGCCATTTATGAAAGAAAGCTCTGAATACTACCCGACGCCGTCACTCAATCTCGCTATGATTGAAGGGGGAGATGCATATAATAAAGTACCGGGAACCTGTATGCTGAAGTATGACATCCGTTACCTGCCGGAGCAAACGAAAGATGATGTCGTGAAGCAGATTGAAAACGCGATTGACAGCTCGGTGTACGTCAGCATGTTCAGTAAGCCTGTAAGAACGGATATAGAGGATTACTATGTACAAAAAATCAAAGCGGCTGTCGAAAAAAATACAGGCTCAGACGCTGTATTCTTCGGCCAGCACGGTGCAGCTGACACCCAATTCTTTGCGCAGCTTGGCATTCCTGCAATTGAATTCGGCCCAGTCGGGGAAAACTGGCATGGAAACAAGGAAAATGTTGAGATTGATTCTCTTTATATGTATCAAAAGATGCTTGAGGACTTTGCTCATAGTGTGTAGATAGGATGTTTGTAAAAAGCTCTTTTCTCAAAGATTGTGGCTGTTAAAAAGAAACGGATTTCCGCTCTAGGCGCGCGACTCCGCGGGGCGGGCGTTGAGCCTCCTCGGCTTCGCCTGTGGGGTCTCACCTGTCCCGCTAGTCCCGCAGGAGGTCCCACGCCTTCCGCTCCAATCCCTCTACGAAAAAATGGGGAGGAGATAAAATAGCATTAAAAAGCAACAATCTCTTAGAAAAGAGCCTTGTAAAAAGACAGCTTCGGCTAAAGGGTAATGTTTCCGAGTGAAACACCTAAGTAATATATGAAAGGGGAGTGGCAAATCGCATTGATTTTGTCACTCCCTTTTATTTTATAAAGAAGATAATCACTTAAAAAGTCGGTTTTCCATTGTTAAGGAAATCGACTTTTTCTAATTGGATTATAAAGGTTGAACGATAGTTGTTAGAAAGCTGTTGACTATTCAGTTGAACTGTAATAACCTATTATTAAGTTAAACTATATAGTCGAACTGAATAGAGGGTGAATGTATGAAACATAAATTATTGCCGTTGTCTGAAACCATGCACTATATTTTATTGGTTCTGTGTGAACCGCTCCATGGATATGCCGCCATGCAGAAGATAGAAAAATTAAGCAATGGCAGCGTTATATTAGCGGCCGGTACTTTATACGGGGCGATTGAAAACTTGAATAAGCATGGCTGGATTGAACCTGTTGGAAACTCCGGCCGGAAAAAAATCTATATGATTACTTCAGAAGGAAAAGACGTTTTGAAGATAGAAAAAGAAAGGCTTTTGCACATTTTATCCTTGTATGAAGGAAGTGAATGAAGTGAAGAAGTTTAAAGTGTTCTTTAATATTGAAAAAGAAGAACAATGGCTGAACGAGCAATTACAGAAAGGCTTCCGCTGTACCAATATTAGTGGTTTAGGAATATACACTTTCGAAAAAACAGACAAGAGATATGTCATGCGGCTTGACTATCAAGACCATCTGCCAAAAGAAAAGTTTGCAGAATACAAAGGGATTTATGAGGATTTCGGATGGAACTATTTAAAGGGCCCCTGGCTCAGCGGCATTCGGTATTGGCAGAAAGAAGACAATGATCAAAATGAAATTTTCTCTGACCGGCAATCTCGGAGTAATTATTATAGAAGATTAATGAATTATTCATTTTGGCTGGGCACCATGTTTTTGGCCTACTCATTTATGTTCTACGGTGATGCGGAGTTATACCATGAAGGGCTGTGGGGGATAGACGGTTCTTTATTTTGGAAAGCATTCTTATTTGAAACTCCATTTGTACTCATGAAGCTGCTTCCCGCACTTATGGCGATCTTTTTTTGGAAAAGTTATTTTGAAGCTTATCGAAAGCATTCAATGTTAAAAGAAACATAGGAGTGGCAGGGAGTCTGGCAAAAGTAGTGATCACCCGCCAGACAGCGTGGAATCTGCGGAAAAGGACAATTACGGTAATTGTAAAGGAAAAGCAAAAAGAGAAAACCGGTGCAGAAAAAAAGGAAGTGAAGCTGTCAGCTTCCCTTCAAAGCATTCCCAGCTAATCATGCTGATGACCCGTTCCAATCCCGATTAATCCGACAAGAAATCATACACGGTTTTTTATGAAAACCCGGTCATTATTTGGAATTATCTCTCTATTCCAAAGTGTATTGCGCAGTGCCCTGAAAAGCCCTATAATTCATTTTG
This sequence comes from Rossellomorea vietnamensis, assembly GCF_008180615.1. Classification (GTDB taxonomy): domain Bacteria; phylum Bacillota; class Bacilli; order Bacillales; family Bacillaceae_B; genus Rossellomorea; species Rossellomorea vietnamensis_D. The sequence goes on along the minus strand of NZ_VTEH01000002.1, from coordinate 410,738 downwards.
GGAATCGAAATATCTTCGGAAGGGAAGCGCTCTTTATGCCTAAATCATTGTGGCTGCTGATTGCCGGTATGATGGTAAATGTCACGGCAGCATCGTTCTTATGGCCGCTGAATGCGATTTATATTAATTCACATCTCGGCAAGTCGTTATCAGTAGCGGGATTAGTCCTTATGTTGAATGCCGGGGCAAGTGTCATCGGAAATCTGTTTGGAGGAAGTCTCTTTGATAAAATCGGTGGATACCGTTCAATTTTAACGGGAATCATCATTACATTGCTGGCTCTTGTCGGAATGAACTTTTATCATGGATGGCCGCACTATATTATATTTCTTGCAATCGTCGGTTTTGGTTCTGGTATTGTTTTTCCATCTGTCTACGCCATGGCAGGATCTGTCTGGCCTGAGGGCGGACGCAAATCATTCAATGCCATCTATGTTGCGCAGAATGTCGGCGTCGCGGTCGGTGCAGCACTCGGAGGGTTCGTTGCTTCTTATTCCTTTCAATATATCTTTCTAGCAAACTTGATTATGTATGTTGTCTTCTTCTTGATCGCCTTCTTTGGCTACAAGAACATCAGTGTGAATACCGGAAAGCAGACTTCGGTGATACAAGAAGGTGCTTTTATTAAAAATAAAGCTAAATTCACAGCATTGATCTTGATCTGTACAGCCTATATCCTGTGCTGGATCGGCTATGTGCAATGGCAGTCGACCATCGCAAGCTATACGCAGGAAATCAATATCAGCCTGAAGCAATACAGTTTGCTGTGGACTATCAATGGAGGGTTGATTGTCCTGGCACAGCCGATTCTGTCCAAGATCATCCGCCGCTTTGAAAATAACTTAAAGATGCAGATCCAGATTGGAATAGTCATCTTCATGATTTCTTTCGGTGTAGCTGCTACGGCTGAAGCTTTCCAGATGTTCGCGATCGCGATGATCATTATGACCATCGGAGAAATGCTCATCTGGCCGGCAGTTCCGACCATCGCCAATGACCTTGCTCCAAAGGGCAGGGAAGGATTCTATCAGGGAATCGTCAACAGTACAGCGACTGGCGGCAGGATGATAGGACCAGTATTAGGCGGGCTGCTTGTGGATGGTTTTGGCATTTCCTTCCTGTTTACCGCTTTAATTGGATTGTTTGCCGTAGCGATTATCTTTACAGCAGTCTATGACAAGTCTTTGAAAAAGAAAGAAGCAGTATCGGTATCACTCTCTTAAACCTCAGGACTCTTCTCTATTGAAAAGAGTCCTTTTTTTATATTCCCTGTATCTACGGGCTGGTCCTGCAAAAAAATTACATTTGCACCGTCCGCGACTTGTCTTTTTGTAAACCAAGTTTTCTTAGTCCCCCAAGGTCTAAAATGCTGAACCCCACCTTAGAGAAAATAGGTAAAATAATAAAGGCAAGGACCTCAACTCCATCTTGAGTAAGCCCCAAACCTGATGGCCCTAATAACCAAACTGTCGGATAAGTAAACCAAAAAGCGGTAAGGTATAAGGCAGTATGGGTATAGTGTTTACCTAATTGTTTATCCGAGGATTTCGCTATATTCCTTAAAGGGTACCAGATGATATAAAGAATGATCAGAAGTGCCAGCACCCCTAGAGAATACCATATGTATTTTTGAGCTCCAGTTGAAAAGTCTGCGATTAAACCTGTCAGTATCATAAACATATCTGCTCCTATGAGGGAACCGATTAGAGCCTTATCTTTCTCCTTTTTATAGAACATTGCTGTAAGTGCTAAAGCAAGGAGCAATAAGGGGGTAGTTACAACCCAATCCAGGTATCTGGCAAAGTATATTACTCTTTCATTTGATTCAAGAAAGCCTTGCCCTAAAGCTATTGACAAATAGGCGGCCCCTGACCAGCAAGGAATGAAAATAGCTATTACATATTCATACCGTGGTACGCCTTGAGGATTTCTGCTTAAAACATAAAAATAAACAGCTCCTGCTGCCATAATGATAAAATAAACCCAATGCAGTGTGTAGATCATACTCATTCCTCCAAGAACGTAATTGAAGCATATGTATTAGTATAGGGAGATGATGGCTATTCCATACTCAAGCATTAGCAATATCAACCCTTAGCCAATTCAACTATTCCAACACCATTTCATCATTAAAGAAAATATTTATCTATTTAGGCTTGCAACTCCGTATACTTTTGCATAAAATAGTGAATACAATAGTTGTATAGAATTCAACGTTGATAAGGAATAGTAGTGATGAGGAACCGTTTTAGAGAGTTGACGGCAGGTGAAAGTCAACCGGATACCATCATGAACTCGCCTTTGAGTTGCGGGTGTGAACCTAAGTAATGCCTGCCGTTTTCCGCGTTAAGGATGGAATCAAGTGAGTGCGTGTACACTAATCTGGGTGGTACCGCGGGAGTTTATCAAAGACCTCTCGTCCCAATTATTATTTATTAATAATTGGGGCGGGAGTTTTTTATTGGGCTTTTTTATATAGAAACCCGAACCAAAACCAAAAAGGAGGTTCACACAATGAGCTTTAACCACAAAGACATCGAACAAAAGTGGCAGCGTTATTGGGAAGAACAAAAAACATTCAAAACTGAAACTGAAAAGGATAAACCGAAGTTCTATGCACTGGATATGTTTCCGTATCCATCTGGTGCCGGCCTCCACGTAGGGCACCCGGAAGGATTCACTGCGACAGATATCCTTTCCCGCATGAAGAGAATGCAGGGATACAATGTCCTTCATCCAATGGGCTGGGATGCATTCGGCCTGCCGGCAGAGCAGTATGCGCTTGATACTGGTAACGACCCGGCAGAATTCACTGAGAAGAACATCAACACATTCCGCCGCCAGATCAAGGCTCTTGGATTTTCTTATGATTGGGACCGCGAAGTCAATACAACGGATCCTCATTACTATAAATGGACACAGTGGATTTTTACAAAGCTTTATGAAAAAGATCTTGCTTATGTCGATGAAGTTGCTGTTAACTGGTGCCCTGCACTTGGAACGGTACTTGCAAACGAAGAAGTCATTGATGGGAAGAGTGAGCGTGGAGGGCATCCGGTAGAACGCCGTCCGATGAGACAGTGGATGCTGAAAATCACGGCTTATGCAGACCGTCTTCTTGAAGACCTTGAAGAGGTTGACTGGCCGGAGAGCATCAAAGACATGCAGCGAAACTGGATCGGCCGTTCTGAAGGAGCGGAAGTCAACTTTGCCATTGATGGCACTGATAAGAAGTTCACTGCCTTCACAACCCGCCCCGACACCCTTTTCGGTGCAACGTATGCCGTGCTGGCTCCTGAACATGGACTGGTGGACGAAATCACAGCGAGCGAGCAAAAAGAAGCGGTTGCTGCTTATATTGATAAAGTGAAAACGAAGAGTGACCTTGAGCGTACAGACCTTGCAAAAGATAAATCAGGCGTTTTCACTGGTGCATATGCAGTCAACCCGATCAACGGCGAGAAAATGCCGATCTGGATTGCCGACTATGTATTGATGAGTTATGGAACAGGCGCGATCATGGCGGTTCCAGCGCATGATGAAAGAGATTATGAATTTGCGAAAAAATTCGAGCTTCCTATCAAAGAAGTCGTAGCCGGCGGAAATGTGGACGAAGAAGCGTACACAGGCGACGGTGAGCATGTAAACTCTGATTTCCTTAATGGTCTTGGAAAAGAAGAGGGAATCACAAAAGCAATCGAGTGGCTTGAAAAAGAAGGTGTCGGTGAGAAGAAAACGACTTACCGCTTGAGAGACTGGCTGTTCAGCCGCCAGCGTTATTGGGGCGAGCCGATTCCAGTCATTCATTGGGAGGACGGCACAACAACGACGGTCCCTGTTGAAGATCTGCCGCTGACACTTCCTAAAACGACGGAAATCAAGCCTTCGGGAACAGGTGAATCTCCTCTTGCCAATATCAGCGAGTGGGTCAATGTCACAGACCCTGAAACAGGGAAAAAAGGACGCCGTGAAACGAATACCATGCCGCAATGGGCGGGAAGCTGCTGGTATTACCTTCGCTACATTGATCCTCATAATAATGAGGCACTTGCGAGTGAAGAGAACCTGAACCACTGGCTGCCGGTCGACATGTACATCGGCGGAGCAGAGCATGCTGTGCTTCACTTGCTGTATGCGCGTTTCTGGCACAAATTCCTTTACGATATTGGTGTAGTGCCAACGAAAGAGCCATTCCAAAAGCTTTTCAACCAAGGAATGATCCTCGGGGAAAACAACGAGAAGATGAGTAAATCCAAAGGAAACGTCGTGAATCCAGATGAGATTGTTTCCTCTCATGGTGCCGATACACTTCGTATGTACGAAATGTTCATGGGTCCTCTGGAAGCTTCAATCGCCTGGAGTGAAAACGGATTGGACGGTTCCCGCCGTTTCCTTGATCGTGTATGGAGACTTCTAGTCGACGAAAACGGAAACATCAGCGATAAAGTTAAAGACGAAGTCAACAAAGATCTCGAAAAGAGCTACCACCAGACGGTGAAAAAAGTGACAGAAGACTTCGAAGGACTTCGCTTCAACACAGGAATTTCCCAGTTGATGGTCTTCATCAACGACGCTTACAAAGCAGACATACTTCCAAAAGAGTACATTGAAGGTTTCGTGAAAATGCTAGCGCCTGTCACTCCGCATCTTGCTGAAGAACTGTGGAGCAAGCTTGGTCATGAAGGAACATTAGCTTATGCAGAGTGGCCTTCATACGATGAGTCAAAGCTTGTCAGCAGCGAAATCGAAATTGTGTTCCAGGTGAATGGAAAAGTTCGTGCCAAACTGACTGTCCCACGCGACATCAGCAGAGACGAACTTCAGGAAATTGCCCTTCAAGATGGGAAGGTTCAGGAGTTTATCGAAGGCAAGACTGTACGCAAGGTGATTGCTGTTCCAGGCAAACTTGTCAACATCGTAGCAAACTAATTTATTCTGGCCGGCGCCTTTGGTGCCGGCCTTCTTATTTTTCCCGTGCATAGAGCTCTGATATAATGAAAAAATAAAGAAGAAAGGTGGGTACATAATGAGCTATAAAACAATCACAACAGATGAATTGAAGAAAATGCTGGATGAGGGAGCAAACCTTGATCTTGTCGACGTCCGTGAAGACGAAGAAGTAGAAGAAGGCATGATCCCAAAAGCAAAACACATCAAAATGGGAGACATTCCAGAATCTCTTGATCAGTTCGATAAAGACAAAGAGTACATCCTCATCTGCCGTTCCGGAAACCGCAGCGGCAAAGTCAGCCAGTTCATGCATGACCGCGGCTTCAAGGTCGTCAACATGGAAGGCGGCATGCTAGAGTGGGAAGGCGAAACACAGCCAAAGGACAAATGCATTTAAGTTAGTTGGAAGCACGCTCTCGGGCGTGCTTTTTTTAATGGACGCTGGTTTGGTTGTAAGCAGGGGCTTGCAGTAAGGATCATAGGGTGCGTGATGTGCGTGTCGAAATTTGTCGTTTGGTCGATAAATCTGGATTTACGCCGATAAAAGTCCTGAAAGCGCCGATAAATCCAAGATTACGCCGATAAAAATTTAAAAGCGCTGATAAGTTAAAGCGGTACGCCGATAAACTTTCCATAATCAGCAGATTTTAGTCCTTTAACGCACTAAGAGGGACTGTCCCTCTTAGTGCGTTAAAGGGTTGAAGTGAAATTCTTCAATAAATTATGGGACTTTTTATAAACGGCAATCGTCTGTTGAGTGAAAATACGATTTTGGTGGTGTGATATGACAAAGAATGCTGAACAGTGTGCAGGAAAAGAGCGATCAATCAGGGACCTCGTCACCGCATACGGGGAGGATGTTAAGAGGCTGATTTACTCATACGTGAAAAGCTGGAGTGCAGCAGAGGATTTAGTACAGGAAGTATTCATCACTGTTTTTCAAAAGATGGATACCTTGGAAAAGGAAACCTCAGCAAAAGCATGGATTCTATCTATTGCGGCCAATAAAGCGAAGGATTATCTGCGAAGCTGGCATTATAAGAAGCTATTGTTTACGAATACTTTCTCCTCAAATTCAAAAATAGAGAGCCCCGAACACTACTTGCTGAAACAGCAGCAGAAAACAGAGTTGAGTGAAGCAGTATTTGCTCTTCCGGTGAAATATAGGGAAGTCATCATATTTTTCTATTATCAAGAGTTAAAAATTGAAGAAATATCAGAAATACTTGAAATGAATTCTTCTACGATTAGAACCAGATTATCCCGGGCCCGTGACCTTTTGAACCAAAAGCTTGGAGGCGATCTCTATGAATAATAAGCGAATTCATGATGCAATTCACAATCATATCGGAGAAGGACGGGTTTTTTCTAAAGAAGAGGAAAATGAACTGCTCACCAAGATAGGGAATAATCAAACTCTCCGGCCAAAGAGAAGATGGTTTCCTGAGTTATTAGGCTGGGGTCTCGCAGGTGCGGCGATTCTACTGGTACTTGGCATAATAGGCAGCCAGACTGGAATCCTGCCATTTTCGGCAGACAGACAGCCTGAGAGATTGGATACTTCTCTTTTGAAAGAAAGTGTAAGTGAAAGCACTGGACCTGATGGGTTGTCTGATGAGCAGAGGGAAGAAATAGAAAGCAGGCAGCCCAAACTTTATAATGCAGATTCAGTTGAGGATGCTCTAAATGCGTTGCCATTCCAATTGACACTGCCGGAAAACCTTCCTTTTGAAGCAGAGTTTATTTTGGAGGGAATCAATGACTGGCATTTTGAATCAAATTCAGATGGGAAAGATATTTCAGTGGATTTTAGGGCAACCAATGGCGTTGAGGTCATTTTTGTTGAAGCCTTTGATTTTGATAAGGAGTTTATAGGACAGGGAAATCAGTCTCTTGAGCAAGTAGAACTCAAAAAAGGAGTATCAGGCGAATTATATATAGGAGAAGATGGGGGAACAATGAAATTTGAGAATAAAGAAGGTATTAATATCAGCATCTACATTTCAAATTCAGAAAAATATAATACGGGTAATGTGCTGATAGACCTTGCTGACCAGATGATTGAATGAGTAAAAAAGGATGCCAGTTAATAGAGACTGGCATCCTTTTTCTATTTAATAAGCTCTAGCCCAATAAACAAGCTGGTTCGCTTCCTTGCCGCAACATACACAATCATCTGAAACTTTCTCTTCTTCAAACGGTATGCAGCGTGAAGTTGCACCGGTTTCTTCTTTGATTTTGTCCTCACATGCCTGGTCAACACACCACATGGCTTTAATGAATCCTTTGTTGGAATCCAATTTTTCCGCGAATTCTTCAAAGTTTAAGGCAATGCTTGTTTTTTCCTCTCGGTGTTTAAGAGCTTTTTCAAAAAGGTTGTTCTGTACGTCTTCGAGCAGATCGGCGATTTTGCTTTCCAGCTCATCAAGGCTGACCGTCACTTTTTCCCCAGTATCTCGGCGGGCAATGACGACCTGATTATTTTCAATATCCCGAGGGCCGACTTCCAAACGAAGAGGAATCCCTTTCATTTCATATTCATTGAATTTCCAGCCTGGCTTTTTGTCGCTGGCATCGATGCCTACCCGAACCGCTCCAGTTAATCTGTCTTTCAGGTTGTAAGCAAAATCCAATACACCTTCTTTGTGCTGGGCAATAGGCACGATCATCAGCTGGGTTGGAGCTGCTTTTGGCGGAATGACAAGGCCGCGGTCATCACCGTGAACCATGATCATCGCTCCGATAATGCGGGTAGTAAAGCCCCATGACGTTTGCTGTACATATTGAAGATTGCCTTCCCGGTCAGAGAACTGGATGCCGAATGCTTTGGCAAACCCGTCACCTAGGTGGTGGGAGGTCCCGGACTGCAATGCTTTTCCATCGTGCATCAGACTTTCGATGGTATAAGTGTATTTAGCTCCAGCGAACTTTTCTTTTTCTGTTTTTTGTCCTTTGATGACAGGGATGGCGAGGATGTTCTCACACAGCTCTGCATAAACTTCGAGCATTTTGACCGTTTCTTCATGAGCGTCTTCATCTGTCTCGTGGCATGTATGCCCCTCTTGCCATAGAAATTCAAGCGTGCGGAGGAAAGGTCTCGTTGTTTTTTCCCACCTTACAACGTTTGCCCATTGATTATATAGCTTTGGAAGGTCACGGTATGAATGGATGATGTTTTTATAGTGCTCGCCGAACAGGACTTCTGATGTCGGGCGGACACAGAGACGTTCCTGAAGTTCTTCTTCACCGCCGTGCGTGACCCAGGCGACTTCTGGAGCAAATCCTTCAATGTGATCTTTCTCTCGCTGCAGAAGGCTTTCCGGTATGAAAAGAGGCATGTAAACATTCTCGTGCCCGGTTTCTTTTATTCTTTTATCGAGTGCATCTTTGATATTTTCCCAAAGAGCATAGCCGTAGGGGCGGATGATCATTGACCCCCGGACACTGGAATAATCGATCAATTCAGCTTTTGTGACTACATCGGTATACCACTGGGCAAAATCTTCATCCATGCCAGTGATGTTCTTTACAAACTCTTTTCCCATTCCTTGCACCTCCAAATTTTTATAAAAACAAAAAAAGCCCTGCGATGTCAGGGACCAGAAAAACTGGCGGTACCACCCTGATTCAAAGCAAAGCTTTACTCTCATATCATGATAACGGTTTGAACCGCTGTATGCGCTACAGAACTCAAAGGCAGGTTCGGATGGAGGCCAATGGGAACCTTGCAGCCGGGAGTTCCCTCTCTTTCAATGACCGGATCATCCTACTGATCCTTCTCAATGTTTTATTATTTTTAAGTATTATATTTTCCTTGGATGAAAAAGTCAATTTATTTTTAGAATTGTTTTTTGGGGTGCAGGAGTTACTGGTTTGGGTGTGAATCGTGTGCTTGGTGAGTCGGTTTGAATACATGAGATTCGGTTTTGGGTCAACTCGTGTACCCAGCGTGTGCCTGTGGATACATGAGTACCTAGTTTTGGGGCAACTCATTTACCTAGCGAGCCGGTGTAGATACATGAGTTACTGATTTGAGTGCAACAAATGTCCCCAGCGAGTCGATGTGGATACATGAGTTACGGGTTTAGGTGCAACTCGTGTACCCGGCGAGCTAAGGTGGATACATGAGTTACTGGTTTTGATGCAACTCATGTCCCCAGCGAACCTATGTGGATACATGAGTATCTGGTTTGGGTGCAACTCATGTCCCCAGCGAACCTATGTGGATACATAAGTACTTGGTTTTGGAGCAACTCGTGTACCCAGCGAGCCCATGTGGATACATGGGTTGCTGGTTTTGATGCGACTCATGTACCCAGCGAGCCCATGTGGATACATGAGTACCTGGTTTGGGTGCAACTCGTGTACCCAGCGAGTCGGTGTGGATACATGGGTTGCTGGTTTTGTGCAACTCGTGTACCCATAGTGGCTATGTGGATACATGAGTTTGTGGTTTAGGTTCAACTCGTGTCCCATAGTGGCTATGTGGATACATGGGTTACTGGTATAGATGCGACTCATGTACCCAGCGAGCCCAAGTGGATACATGAGTACCTGGTTTGGGTGCAACTCATGTACCCAGCGAACCTATGTGGATACATGAGTTCCTAGTTTTGATGCAACTCGTGTACCCAGCGAGCCCATGTGGATACATGAGTTCCTGGTTAAGGTACAACTCGTGTACCCAGCGAGCCCATGTGGATACATGAGTACCTGGTTTAGGTGCAACATATGTACCCAGCTAGTCGATGTGGATACATGAGTTCTCGATTTTAAGCAAACGCAAGTCTCTTAGATACATGCCTTTCAGCTTTATGATGTACTTAAACTGGATAGTCACATGACTGAAAATTAGAAAAAATGTCTAGAATGCTAATAGAATATAAGAAAAGGGAGAAATGATCATGATCCAGGTAAAAGTATTCGATTATGAGCATGAAAAGGATTTGGAGCAGGATATGAATAAGTTTTTGAAGTCGGTGGATGAAGACAGCATTGTCGATATCAAATATCATGTGGCGGCGATGCCGGAAGAAGTGGATGATGAGCAAATCTACTGTTTTTCCGCGATGATTGTGTATAAAAAGTGATTTATAGGGTGACTAACGGTGGAAATTCGGTTTAGGTCACCTGAAAGTGACGAAGTTAGCGCTCGTTGTATGGGTGAGGTGGCTATGCGAGCGGGATATGCAAGAATACGAGCGGGTTATTCACATTTATGAGCGGAGTATACAAATATACGATCGCTTTATACATAAATACGAGCGAAAAACCCAAAATATGAGCGGCCTGCCTAAATTCCACTTTATCCCTTTAAAGCGCGAAGAGGGACTGTCCCTGGTCGTGCTTTAAAGGGATAAAGTTTAACAAAAAAACGCCGGCTCCCTCTCCAACCGAAAGGGAAGGAGAGGGAGCCGGCACTTTCACCGCAATTATTTCGAAACTTCCAACGCACTTAAAGCTGCATTCACGCCGGCAAGCCTTCCGGTTACTAGAGCGGAGGTGATGTTGTACCCTCCTGTGTAACCGTGGATGTCGAGGACTTCGCCGCAGAAGAACAGGCCGTCCATTTTTTTCGAGGCCATTGTCTTTGGCTGAATTTCTTTAACGGACACGCCGCCTCCTGTTACGAAGGCTTTGTCGATGGATAGGGTTCCATTGACTGTGAAGGTGAACCCTTTTGCCAGGCGGGCCAATTCGCGGATTTTCTCACCTGATAGAGTGATGCCCTGCTGGCCGGGATCGATTTCGGCACGCTCGAGCAGGAATAAGAGGTAACGTTCGGGCATCAGGCCTTTAAGGATGTTTTTCACCGCTTTTTTCTCTTCTTCTTTTTTGATAAGAGAGTTCAGTTCCTGAAATAATACTTCTTCATTCTTATCAGGGAAGCTGTCGATATGCATGGTCACGTGGGTCAGGTTCCATTTTTTCATTGCTTTGACGACATATTGGCTGCAGCGAAGGACGGCTGGGCCGGAAATGCCGATATGGGTGAAGATCATGTCCATTTTATGGGTGACCAGCGCTTTTCCTTTCGGGTTCAGTACGCTGAGTGCCACATCACGAAGAGATAATCCTTGAAGTTCGCGTTCCTTGATGAAGGGCTCATCAGATGTGAGCGGCACTTCTGTCGGAAATAAATCCGTGATTGTATGTCCGGCATCTTCTGCCCAGGCATAGCCGTCACCTGTAGAACCTGTATGGGGAACGGATTTTCCGCCTACTGCGATGATGACGGAGCCGGCAGCGAAGCTTTCACCGGATTGCAATGTAATACCTGCAGCCCGGCCGTCCACATAATTCACTTTTTTAACAGGCGAGTTCGTTCGTTTTTCGACGCCGAGCTCATTCATTCTGTTTAAAAGAGCATCTACAACCGATTGGGCCTTGTTGGAAACAGGGAACATTCTGCCGTGGTCTTCTTCCTTCAGTTCAATGCCCAGTTTTTCAAAAAAGGCAATGATATCTTCATTATTGAACTCGGAAAAGGCGCTGTAGAGGAAGCGGCCGTTTCCAGGGATATGCTTGATGATTTCCTCAATTGGGAGCCTGTTCGTCACATTGCAACGGCCACCGCCTGAGATGGCAAGCTTTCTGCCGAGCTTGTTTCCTTTATCAATCAGGAGGACTTTTCCGCCGTTTTCTCCTGCGGCGATGGATGCCATCAAACCTGATGGCCCTCCTCCGATTACGATTACATCATATTTTTTCATTCATTCCACCATCTTTCACACTGTCACTGCTAATTTTAAAGCTATTTGCCATAGATTACAAACCCTGATCCGATTGCTTTCTAGTTGTGTTTCAGAAGTCTGAATAGTAAACTACCTATAGTGTGAAATTAGAAGTTTCGGAAGGGAATTTTTATGTCATCGACTTTAATTAGAGGTACGTTTATTTTAACGCTCGGCGTATTTATTTCAAAGTTTCTCGGTCTTTTTTTTGTTATACCGTTTTACGCTTTACTGGGCAATGAAGTTGAACCGACTTCACTCTATTCCTATGGATATGTCCCTTACACGATCTTTTTGACGGTTGCGACGGCCGGGGTGCCGCTGGCAGTATCAAAATTCATCTCTAAATATAATTCCATGCAAGAATATCATGTTGGAAGAAAGCTGTTCAAATCAGGTCTCGTTTTAATGACCCTTACCGGTATTGTCTCATTCCTGATCATGTATGCATTCGCTCCTTTCTTTGCCGAAATAACCATTCCAAGTGATGAGCAGGTTATCACGGTTGAACAGGTGACCACCGTCATCAGAGCGGTCAGCTTCGCTTTGATCATTATCCCGTTCATGAGTTTGATCAGGGGGTTTTTTCAAGGACACAATTCCATGGGACCAACGGCTGTTTCCCAAGTAATTGAGCAGATTGTCCGGATCGTCTTCCTCCTGGTCGGTGTGTATGTTGTCCTTTATGTGATCAAAGGAGATATGACGACCGCCATCAGCGTTGCGACTTTCGGTGCGTTTGTCGGGGGAGCGGCCAGTCTTGCCTCCCTGATTTGGTACTGGTTCAAGCGAAAGCCCCGCTTTGACAAGATGCTTGAAGAGGATAAAGGAACAGTCGATATCTCATTAGTGGAAATTTATAAAGAGATCATCGCCTACTCGATTCCGTTTATCTTCGTCGGGATCGCGAACCCGCTGTTTCAGCTGGTGGATCAGGTGACTTTTAACAGGGCAATGGGCGCCATCGGAAATGCTGATGTAGCAGATACGGCTTTTGGAGTTTTGAACTTTGCCGCCCATAAGCTTGTCATCATTCCTGTTTCATTGGCTACGGCATTTTCTATGTCATTGCTGCCATTGATTACTTCTGCTTATACAAAGAATGAATATGGCAAGATGAACCGCCAGCTCGACCAAACTTTTCAGATTCTGTTATTTTTAACCATACCAGCTGCACTGGGGATTTCCCTGCTGGCTGAGCCGACTTATACGTTGTTCTACAGCCACAGTGATTTGGGGACAGAAGTGTTGAGAACCTACGCCCCAGTAGCCATTTTGTTTGCTCTGTTTGCTGTCACGGCTGCGATTCTTCAAGGAATTGACAAGCAGAAATATACGATACTCAGCTTGCTGGTTGGTTTGCTGGTAAAACTCATGCTGAATATCCCATTGATCAAATTGATGGAAACTCAGGGAGCGATCCTTGCCACGACACTTGGCTATCTGGCAGCGACTGTCATTAACCTTATCGTCATTAAAATTTATGGAAATTATGAATACAATACTGTTTTCAGAAGGACCTTGCTGATTATCATGTTTAACGCAGTGATGGCAGCGGCTGTCATTGTGTTGTATGTAATCCTGGCTAACTTCCTGGATCCTTCAGCCAAAATGCAGGCCATTGCCCTCGTAGCAATTTGCGGAGGAGCAGGTGCGCTCATTTATTTCTATCTCAGTTTCAGATCCCGTCTTGCAGACAGGCTGTTCGGCGAAAGGGCGGCTAAGGTCAGAAGAAAGCTGAGGATGGGGCAGTAGGAGAAGGCTTGTGAAAAAATTGCTATGCTGAATGAATCTTTAATCATCGAACAAGATATAAGAGTGGGGATTAAAAATTCTTCTGATTATGATTCACAGAAAGCCATGTGATATAGAAGAGCAAAAAAATAGATTGCTTTTTAATGTTAGATTTTCTGTATTTCCATTTATGGAGAGGGCCGAGAGCTGAAGGCGTGCGCTGGAACTAGCGGGCAATCTAGTTCCAGCGCCCAGCCCCTCGGGGTCAAATAACCTCAAGAGAATAAAAGGGAAAATCGCCTTTTTTTCTCTTAAGAACATTTGCCTGTCGGGGCTGACCAGGGCGCTTCCACTTTTTACACAATAAAGAGGCGGTTATATAAAAATCCGCCTCTTCGTTTTTTATTTAATATTCATCCGTACTAATAACCCAGCTGCCTTTGAATCCTCTCTACCTGGCGCTCCAAACGATCAACCCTGCGGTCCAGGCGCTGATATTGCCTTTCGAGACGGTCCAGCCGGTTTTCAAAAGAACCGACTCCGCCGCCATAGCTTCCATCATAGCCGCCGCCATAACCGGGAGTCTGGGGAAATTGTGGCAGGGGAAGGAACAATCCGCCCTGTCCTTGCTGTCTAGGATACATACATGCACACCTCGCATTATTTATATATTTACTACAGCCTATGCGAACCCGGCATAAGGGTATAGGCCAACACCTATAGTTAGGAAGTGACAAAACTTGAGAATCGATAAATTGTTATCCAATATGGGATACGGAAGCAGAAAAGAAGTTAAAAAACATTTAAAAGGCGGAGGCACGATCGTCAACGGTGAAGTGGTCAAAGATGCAAAGTTCCAGGTTGATCCGGAAAAAGATACGGTCACCGTCCATGGTGAAGAGGTTGTTTATAAAGAGTTTGTCTATCTCATGATGAACAAGCCGCCTGGTGTTTTGTCTGCCACAGAGGATGCTGAAGGAGAAACGGTCATTGATCTCCTTGAGATGGAGGATCAGATTTTTAATCCCTTTCCTGTTGGAAGACTTGATAAAGACACAGAAGGCCTATTGCTGATTACCAATGACGGACAGCTTTCGCATCAGCTGCTTTCACCGAAAAAGCATGTTCCGAAAACGTACTTTGCCGTCATTGATGGAGAAGTGACCGAAGAAGATGTAACTGCTTTTGCCAAAGGAGTCACGCTGGATGATGGATACGAAACAAAACCGGGTGAACTTGAAATCATCTCTTCTGGGCTTCGGTCAGAAATACAATTAACGATCACTGAAGGAAAATTCCATCAGGTGAAAAGGATGTTTGAAGCAGTGGGCAAGAGGGTCATTTATCTGAAAAGGATGTTGATGGGACCTCTGCCGTTGGATGAAACACTGGAGCTGGGTGAGTACCGGGAACTCACGGAAGAAGAAGTCGAAGAATTGAAGAATTTTAAGATAGAATAAGAAAAGAGCTGATGCGGTCCGCGTCAGCTCTTTTTGTTCATATTCATTTTAAAGATCATCTTCAATGTTGATGTTCCCGCTAACCTATGTAGCTAGGAGGTCATTTTAACCTTCTTTTCCGTCGTTGTCCATTGGCCTCTGCCTAGACTTTCTACCAGGTCGTTGTAAGCCAATACATTCAGATCTCTTTGAATGGTGCGCGGAGTAATGCAAAACTCATCTACCAGGTCCTGTGTGGTCACAGTGCCATTCTTTTTAATGAAAATGTAGATCGATTTAATTCGAGTCAGCATACGATTTGTTGAAGGTTTCAAAAAACCACTCCCTCATCTTTTTTCCCAAAGGCAAAGCCTGCATATCAGCTTATAGAGATTCTACTCATCAAGGAAAATATTCCGTTTGAGACAGCTCCTTTTCATTTGGTTTTCCATAGATGCCGGAACACTTCTATTGTACCCCTCTTCACATTAGAATTCTAGAATAATGTCTAAATTTACAAAAAATTAAAACTTGAAGAAGGGTTGTTCCTTATAGTATATGTATACCCGTCTGAAAAATTAAAAAAACAGAACTTTTTTTTCGGTAATCCGTATGTATCTAGTGGAGGGGAACTCATGACTATTATAAAAGTAGATATAGAGCAGGGTGGATATGAAGCAGGAAAGACTTTAATACATAATGTTGCGTTTTCAATTTCTTCTGGTAGTATTCTGGGGATGATCGGTTCCAATGGGGCGGGAAAAAGTACGACTATTAAAGGGATGCTGGGGCTGCTGCCGTTCATGGAAGGCGAAACGGATATTGCTGAGGGTGTCACATATTCGTATATTCCTGAAAGGCCGATCTACTATGATGAACTGACTCTTTGGGAGCACATTGATTTTGTTGGAAGTGTGGAGAAAATTCCGCAGAACATTTACAAACAAAGAGGCGAAGAACTTCTTAAAAAATACAGGCTTTTTGACCACGCGCATCAGTTTCCTTCGACTTTTTCAAAAGGAATGCAGCAAAAAGGCATGATTGTGCTGGCATTATTGACAGAACCGCAGCTCTTGATCATTGATGAACCGTTCATCGGACTTGATCCCAACGCAACCAAATTGATGCTGAGATCTCTGGAAGAAGAGAGAAGCAGAGGTGCGGGAATCTTGATGTGTACGCATGTTCTCGACACAGCTCAAAGGATTTGCGATGAATTTGTCGTCATAGACCAAGGAACGATGCTTGCTTCAGGACCTCTGGAAAAGGTGTTAAAAGAATGCGGGGCAGAGGGAGGAAGCCTCTATGATTGCATCCCCGATGAAGAGAGGGAAGGCAGTGAATAGTTTCCGGCTTTTCTCTCGCAGGTACCGGGATGGATTTCTATTTCAATATAAAGCTATCAAATCCGTCGCAGACTGGACCGTTATGCTCTATTTGATCATTCCATCACTGGTGATAGGCACGATGATTTACAGGTCGTGGTGGATAGACATTCCCGATTGGGTGGAACAGATTCCATTCGAATTGTTCTATCTGATTCCATTTTTGTACATTCTTACAGGATACTTCAGAACCTGCCTGCTGGAAGCGGACCAGGTGTTTCTGGTAAAACATCAAAGATTGATCCTTGGTTTAAAAAAGTGGGGGATATTCAGTTCTTATAGTGGCTCATTCTTGTTAACCGCTGCAGTCGGGGGACTCCTGGCCCCTTTTTGGCTGAACCATTATGCCTTTAGTTTCTTTTCTTTTGTGGTTTATATTGTCTTCCTATTGAGTTCAAAATGGAGCCATATGGCCGTAAAAGGAGTGCTGGCAGGCAGAAAGAAAGATTGGAAGAGGACGGGACTATTCTTATTGGCTATCGTCGTTCAGCTGCAATTGTGGGGAACTGCCTTCAGACTTATTACTGCCGGTTTCGAAATCATTCTGCTGCTGGTCAGTGTTGGGTTAGTCGTTCTTTCCCTGATTTTGAATCGAAAGAGAATCACCAGTAAAAATTCAATGAAAAGAAATCTCCACATCGAAGGAATTTTAAAGGTGAAATGGATTTCACTCATCTTTATGTTCTCACAGCATGTCGAAAAACAACCGGTTTCTTCCGAGCGAAGCAAGCCGCGGCTTTTCCGGAAATCTCAGCGCCTATTCAAGAGACAGACCCCAACCTTTGGATACCTTGAGTTATTCACCAAGGTATTGATCCGTAACTTCACCTATAGTGCGACTTACACTCAGTCCATCGGAGTCCTTTCTTTTTCACAGATTGTACTTCCGGCGTTATGGCTGAAGCTTGGCGCAGCAGCTCTTGTGGCGCTGTCCATTCTCGTGTGGAACGAGTGGATTTGGGGAAAACTGATCACCAAGCACCCGATCGGAAGCAAATATAGTGAGAAAACTGAGTTCATAAAAGTCCAAAGCATAACAAGAACTCTGGCGTTCATTCCGTATTTTGTCATCCTGGCCATTTCGATGCTGCGTTATTTTGGTGTTTTTTAAAGGCTTTATCTACAAGAAATCAACTTTTTCAATATTAAAATTCATGTATAAAAACGTAATTTAAAACAAACAGCTTAAGCCTATCAACTAATAAATTGTGATCATTTGCATGAAGGCACAGAACGTATAGAATAGAGAGTAGTCAACCCATTTTGGAAAAGGAGATTGCTTATGAATATTAACTGGATGGAAGAAGTAGAGAAACGAAAAAGTGACTTATTAGGAGACCTGCAGAAGTTCCTGCAGATCAAAAGTATCCTTGATGAAGAGAATACGACAGATGAAGCGCCTCTTGGAGAAGGGGTAAAAGAAGCTCTTACATATTTATTAAACCTTGGTGAAAAAGATGGTTTTGCAGCTAAGAATGTCGATCACTTGGCAGGACATCTTGAATTCGGTCAAGGAGACGAATTGCTCGGCATCCTTTGCCACGTTGATGTAGTTCCTGAAGGAGATGGATGGAGTATCGACCCGTTCGGAGGCGAAATCAAAGATGGCAAAATTTTTGCCAGGGGAGCCATGGATGATAAAGGACCGACGATTGCAGCTTACTATGCGATGAAGATCGTCAGGGAATTAGGTATCCCGCTCGATAAACGCGTCCGGATGATTATCGGAACAGATGAAGAAAGTGACTGGCGCTGTGTTGACCACTATTTTAAGGTGGAAGAAATGCCGACAATGGGATTCGCGCCTGATGCGGATTTCCCGATCATTTATGCTGAAAAAGGAATCGCGGATTATGACTTGGTTTCGAAGGTTTCTGGAAGCGGAGAAGACGCTGTCTTCCACGTACTTCAGTTTGAATCTGGCAGACGCTACAACATGGTTCCTGATTTTGCTAAGGCCAGGATTTCAGTCTCGACAGATCACTCCAGACTTGTGCAAGACTACCATTCTTTCTTGAAAGAGCAAGATCTGCAAGGTAAGTATTATATGGAAAACGGCGATCTTTACCTTGAACTTGAAGGAATCTCTGCCCACGGAATGGAACCTGACAATGGAAAGAATGCCGGGCTGATTCTGGCTTGCTTCTTAAGTGACAGTGAGGTAGATTCCGCTTCCAAGGAATACTTCAGCTTTGTCAAAAATCATTTCTATGGCGATTCAAGAGGCAGGAGTTTTGGAATCAATTATGAGGATGATATCACTGGCCCGTTGACTATCAACGTCGGCAAGCTGCGTTTTGATCATGAAAGCGGCGGTTCACTAGGATTGAATATGAGATACCCTGTTACCTTTAAAATGAAGGAAGCCAGGGAGACATTGGAAGCGCATGTGAAAAAGCACGGCTTCTCTATTGAAAACTTCTCTGATTCGGAGCCGCACCATGTGGATCAAGATCATGTTTTAATAAAAACCCTGCAAAAGGTTTACGAAGAGCAAACGGGTGATAAAGGGGAACTATTAAGCATCGGAGGCGGAACCTACGCCAGGTCATTGGAATCAGGTGTGGCCTTTGGTCCGTTATTCCCGGGAAGAGCGGATGTTGCTCACCAGAAAGATGAGCATATGTTTGTAGAAGACATCCTGAAAGCAACGGCAATTTATGCACAGGCAATCGCAGAGCTCGCAAAAAAATAGTTTCTAAGGGGAGAGAAGACATTGGATTATGTAATATTGGATGGCCAGATTCTAGATAGAAACAAAGCAAAAGTCGACATTGAAGACAGAGGATATCAATTTGGAGACGGAATCTATGAAGTGATCCGTGTTTACAACTCAACTTTTTTTACAGCTGATGAGCACCTTACCCGTTTATTTCAAAGTGCAGAAAAGATCGGCATGACCCTTCCATACACATTGGAAGAACTGAAGAATCTCCTAGCTTCATTGGTCAAACGCAACAATATTAACGATGGAACGATTTATCTTCAGTTTTCCCGCGGTGTGGCAGCAAGGCAGCATCATTACCCAGATAAAGATGTGAAGCCAGCTTTTACAGCCTACACAAAAGAAATCGAAAGACCGAAAGACAAGCTGGAAAAAGGCGTGCAGGCAAAACTGGTGGAAGACGTCCGCTGGCTGAGATGTGACATTAAAAGCCTTAATCTCCTGGGGAACATCATGGCCAAGCAGGAAGCGGCTGAAGCAGGCTGCTTTGAAGCCATCCTCCACAGGGGCTCAACCGTCACAGAAGGATCATCATCCAACATGTTTATCGTAAAAGACGGAATCATCAAAACGCACCCTGCAACGAACCTGATTCTAAACGGAATCACCCGCAGAGTGATCATGGACATCTGTAAAGAGCAAAACATCACTATCAAAGAAGAGGAATTCAGCATTGATGAGCTTCTCGCCGCCGACGAAATCTTCCTCGCCAGCACCACTTCAGAAGTGATGCCGATTGTGAAAGTAGTCGGAGAAAGCTTCGAAACCGAAGAGCCGGGAGAAATAACTAGAAAACTGCAGGCAGGGTTTGAAGAGAGAATTGTTCAGCAGTGTGGGGAATAAGGAATACAAAGGAACAGCCTTTTTATAGGGCTGTTTTTTTTGTTTTCTTGGAAAGAGTTGTTCCGTTAAAGGGCCAGTTAATTGAACAACTCTTTATTACAGATTAGACTAAATAGTGCACAATAAAAGTTTTCAGTTTTAAAAGTATTTGTGAAGATACTAACTGGCAGGAATTTTGAAAAAGGAAATCGAATATGATTATTCTAGAAAAAAGGGAGGATATTTATGAAAAATGCCCTAATATTGTTATGCCCATCGGAATTATTACAATCACCACCACAACCAGTCCTACCAAAAGGATATTATGCAAGAAATTATAGAGAAGATGACAAATTGAATTACAAAAGGATATTAGAGGATGAAGGATGGAAGTTAAGTAATGAAGAATTAGATGAGTTCTTTACAAGAGTATTACCTGACGGACTATATTTTCTAGTGAACGAAGAATCCGAAGAGATTGTTGCGTCAGCAGTGGCTTTACATAATCCAAAATCTAGTTATTATACTTTTCCATTTGGTGGAGATATAGGGTTTGTTTTTACAAATCCTGTACATAGAAATAAAGGTTTAGGGCTTTATGTTACTTCGTTAGCTACCAAAAGGTTAATATCATCAGGTTATAAAAGTATTAGAATTGTAACAAATGACCATAGATTACCTGCTTTAAAAACTTATCTAAAACTGGGATTTAAACCTTTTTTATATTCTTCGGATATGGAAGAGCGTTGGGAAAATGTATATAAGAAATTAGAAATTAAATTTAATTTAGAAGTTTGTATTAAAATTTAGTAATATATCTTATTATACTTTTGCCTATTTTTAAGAATTTTTAACAAATTAAAGGCATTTACTGCACAGTACAAAGAAACTGTGTCTTACATGCTTACTAACGAGGGCTTATCTAGAAAAGGATAAGCTCCTTTTTATTCAAATTTAACTTGAGTAAGCAGCTGAATTTTGAATTAGTTGGTATTAAATTAAAGAGCAGCTTAACGGAACAAAATGAGACCTACATGATTCGGTTTCCGTATAAATAACGTATGTATATTTGAGAAAATCAGGGGTGGAATTTTATGAAGAAAGTATTCCCGTTTCTTCTTTTGATCTTATTAACTGCTTGTACATCAGCTGAGAAAGAAATGGACATCATCCAACAAGTCGAAAGGGATTTAGAAACAATATTCACTTTGAATGATCCAAGTAAAACTTCTTCAAATCCAAATGATTATATTAATGCTCATTTAGATGATTTTGAAAACATCATTTCAAATAAACAAATCACACTGGACCACTTCCTTAAAAAACTTAAAAAAAGCGAAGAGAATAGTTTGGAAGAATATATCATGGCTGCAGCTTGTGTGGAAATCTTAGGTGAAAAGAATCCTGTAAATGAGTGGTCAACAGGTAAAGAATGGTATTAAAAGTATTCCGCTACAAACGAGTAATTCTAAGCAAACTAAGGCTTTTGCTGAACAAGCAGCCGTCTCCTTTCCATTATGCCATAAAGCGCATTGTATCTTCGGCTAACGGGGCAGTATAGTGAAACAATTCTTATCTGTTTAGACCACTTACTTAATTAAAAATTTAGGGAGAGTGGAAAAATGAATAAAAGCTTAACCCTTGTATTTGTGGCACTTGTGTTTTTACTTGTAGGATGTAATGAAAGTAGTCAAGAACCAGCTAGATCACCAGAAGACGCTTTAAGGATGATAGAGGTAGAAAACGAAAAAAGACAAATAAATGTTTATGGCACTCATAAGGTAAATGAAGATTTAGTCTTAATAGTTTTTAGAGGAGTAATGAATGGGGAGGATATTTGGCTTGCCGATGTTCATAAAGAAGACGGTCAATGGAAAGCTAAAGAAAGTGTCCAAATGAACGGACCATTTGAAGGAAATGGTGAAATTCAAACAATCATTATTAACGAGGACTTTGGATATGAAGTTGGTTATATTGAAAGTAATGTTCCAATTCCTGAGAACTTAAATATTGTTGAAATTGATAAAGTTGAAGATTGGAAAATATGGTTTAAACAAACTAAATGAAACTGAAAAAGGTGTTTGTTGAACAAGCAGCCGCCCTTTGTTCAAGTAAAGGGCAGGTTAGCGTAAGAAGGAATTTCTTGAAAAAAATCGAATTAATTTAATGGTATTGAAATAATCCGACATATTTGTGCATGAAATGTCGGATAAATAAATACCCTTTCCAGTAAATTTAATATGTGGAAGGAGAGGGATAATGGATTGGATAAATAGAATGAATAGTGCTTTGGATTACATTGAAAATAATCTTGAGGAAGATATAAATTATAAAAAAATTGCACAAATAGCTCACAGTTCCGAGTATCACTTTCCAAGAATGTTTTCATCGATTTCGGGACTATCTCTATCTGAATATATTAGACGGAGACGCTTAACGCTTGCTGCATTTGATATTCAAAAAAGTGACATCCGAATTATAGACGTAGCCTTTAAGTATGGCTATGAGTCGGCTGATTCTTTTTCTCGTGCTTTTCAAAAGATACATGGAATTAAACCTTCTGAAGCTCGGAATCAAGGGGTACAGTTAAAGGCCTTTCCAAGAATCTCCTTCCAAATTTCAATAAAAGGGGATACCGAAATGGAGTATCGGATTGAAAATCTAGATTTTGATTTAAGAGTTATAGGAAAAGGTAAGGTAGTCAAAACAAGTAGAGCCTTTAAAACAATTCCACAGCTTTGGAGCAGTGCTAAAAAAGATGGATTTATGCAACAATTGATTGAGATGTCCTGGGAGGAACCAAAATGCTCTCTTGAAAGTCTTTTGGGCGTTTGCGGAAAGGAAGCAGCCATTATGGACGAAGAATTTACATACTTTATGGGTGTCAGATATGATGGAGAGGTACCAAGTGATATGGAAACGCTAATTATTACCCACCGCACTTGGGCTGTTTTTCCAGGCATAACGAATGCGTGGAAGCGATTATACACAGAATGGGTTCCAACTTCTGGATATGAACTTGCTAATATTCCTTGTATTGAATGTTATTATCCACCAAAACATAAACCGAGAAACGAACTTTGGGTTCCAATAATTCCAAAATAATTACATATCATAAAAAGGAATCATAGGTAGAAGAAGGAGCTTCCAAGAAATTTGAAGTCTCCTTTTTTATTCCATTTCTGCACTATTATTTGCAAATTGGGTATGAGGCTCTTTCTTCTTGTATCGGGCCATTTAATGGAATAAGGATAAAAAAATTTACACTTATTGAGTATATATTTGTCTGCAGGACCGGATTAGAATTCAAGTGGAACAAGTGACAAACTAAATGAAAATGAAGAAAGGGAATTTCAAGATTAACGGAGTTCCCTTTTGTGTTAATAAATAATTGCTTACATTTAGTGAGTAATTATCTTATATTGTTATTGTAACATTGAATTTTATGAAATATAAGACTATTTTTACTCTTAATTGTCCATTACCATTAATTTGAATGAGACAGGGGGAGTAGGATGAATTTTAAAAACCTTAATTACCAGCGACCTGACATTGAAGAATTTGAAAGAAAAGTACTTCAGCTTTTAGAAAGGTTCAAAGATAGTGATTCCCATTTGGAACAGTTCGAATTAATAGATCAAATTAATTCTCTTCGTAATGATGTGTTGACCATGCTAACTATCGCTCAAATCAGGAGTCACTTAGATACTTTAGATGTTAAATATCAAAAAGAGCAGCAGTATATCAATCTAAACTGGCCAATCTATGAAAAACTAGTAGGTCTTTTTCATGAGCATGTTTCATATTCGCCTTTCAAAAAAGAAATTAAAGAGAAGTTTGGAGAACAATTAGTTTGCTTTGCTGAGGCTTCTCAAAATACAGTTAGTTCTGAAGTAATTGAGGATTTAATTAAGGAAAATAATCTAGTAAGTGACTATACAAAACTGATGGCTACTTCAACAGTTGAATTCAGAGGAGAGAAGAGAACTTTATCACAATTAGAATCATTTTTGTTCTCAGAAGATCGTTCAATGAGAAAACAAGCTGGTGAAAAAAAGTATGAGTTACTTAGCCATTTAGAAAATAAAATAGATCGCATTTTTGACGAATTAATTAAAGTAAGAAACTCCATAGCAATAAAACTTGGACATGATTCCTTTGTGGAGCTTGGTTATGCAAGGTTATCAAGAGTTGGTTATGGTCAATCAAAAGTAGAAGAGTTCCGAGAGCTTATATTAAAATACATCGTTCCCATTTCTGAAAAAACCAGAGATAAACAACGAATCAGGTTGGGGCTGGATAAATTAGCTTTTTACGATGAAGATATTCGCTTCAGTACAGGCAACCCTTCACCAGGTGGAGATGTCAAATTCATGGTATCTAAATTTGAAGAGATTCTTAATGAAATTTCATTGGAAGCTGGGGAATTCTTCAATTCGTTGAGTGTCAATCATTTAATAGACCTACTTCCTAAAGAGGGAAAAGCGAGGGGTGCTTATGCTACATACCTATGTAATGAAAAAACACCCTATATTTTTGCGAATATGAATGGTACCAGAAAAGATATTAAAGTATTAAGCCATGAATTTGGTCACGCCTGGCAAATGTACCTGTATAATCAACATAACAATATTCCAGAATACATTCTGCCAACAAAAGAAGCTTGCGAAATTCATTCCATATCGATGGAATTCCTTGTTTGGCCTTACTTAGAAAAGATATTTGGTGTGGATGCTGATAAGTATAGACATGCTCATCTTGAAGATGCACTGTATTCAATGCCTTATAGGGCTGCAATAGACGAGTTCCAGCATTTTATCTATAAAAACCCCTCATTATCTATTTCTGAGAGAAAAGAGCAGTGGATTGAAATTGAGTACAAATATATGCCTTACAAAGGAGAATATAATCACGCTTATTTAATGAGAGGATCTTATTGGCAGCAACAAACACATATGTTTACCACTCCCTTTTACTATATAGACTATGCCCTTGCCCAAATGTGTGCTTTACAAATATGGAGCAATGCACAAACAAATGAATCGATGGCTTGGGAGGCATACATGAAGCTTTGTAATTTAGGTGGAAGTAAATCATTTCTCCAATTATTAGACCAGAGTGGTATTAACTCACCTTTTATAGAGCAGGGGTTCACTCTAATAACGGATAAAATTGAAAAGTGGTTAGATTTAAACGAGAACAAAATTAATAATGATTCACATCTAACAAGCAGCCGCCCTCTATTCAAGTAAAGGGTTAATGGAGAATTTAAAACTTAAATATTTGTGGAGGTTTTTAAGATTAGTGCAGTAATAAGTGTTTTGCTTTATTTAATAATTCTTTTTGGTGTTTCAATGCTATTGTTTTATTCGTTAATTTCAATTTGGGATACAAATGAACCTGTCATTGCTTACTTACTGTCGTTAATTAGTTCTCATTTGATATTAAATACAGTTGGACAAATGGGCAAAAAGGAGAAGTGATATCGTTTTTATAAAAATGGGATAGAATTTATCCCTAGCATTTTTCCTTCCTCCGTTATAGGGCAGGTTAATGGAATATCTCGAAACTATGTTGAATAAGTTCTCGTCTAATTACTAAAGTATTAGTCGAGAACAGGGACAACGGAATAACACAATCCTAATAGGAGGTTGATTTATGAAAAGGTTAATCATAAGTATACTTTGCTTTTTGCCTTTAGTAGGCTGTCAGCAAGACAATTCTGTTAGTGGAACGATACAGGATGAAAAAACAAATGCAGAAGTTGAACAAATAACAGATACTTCGTCTTATACAGTGGTCGAGTATCTTTCAGATGGAATGAGCAGGGGTAATCACGAATACGAGGGAAATGTCGTTGTTGATGAAGATTATTACAAGGAAAACTCCATTGAAAGAGGAGAAGTGGTTTATTTTACAACGCCTGAAATAGACAAGGAAAAATACCCGAATTTAAACCCAAATAAAATGAACATTGCCAGGGTAGTCGCATTGCCTGGAGAAGCAGTCGAGATTAAAGACGGTACTATTATTGTTGATGGCAAACGCTTGGACACTTTTTACGGTTCCACTCTAAGTTTAGGGATGGGACAGGATTAATATCTCTCTTATATGGATGAACAAAATGCCACCTATGATGAAGAGAGTTTCCGTGAATATTTCTCTAGAGATATAGAGGAAGTCGAACTCGCTGATAACGAAGTATTTGTTTTGGGGGATAACGGATGGAGAAGTTTGGACAGCTCGGTTTTTGGTCCGTTGTCCATTGAGAATATTGAAGGAAAGGTTCTCGGAATGAAGCAATAGGATATTCCGTTAAAGGAGGCGTTTGCTGAACAATCAGCCGCCCTCTGTTCAAGTAATGGGGCAGGTTAATGGGATTACTATTAGTGTTTGTCTTTCAAAAGATAAAAAAATGAGACATCATTATGTGGATATCATCATTAGAGGAGGTGGCAACTTTGAACAAAGCATTTTTATTTACCCATTTTGGAGCAATCCTTGCTTGGGGCATATTTAGTCTATACATTGGTGAATTTCAGGTTACCAGTCTGGCGTTTTTGGTTATTGGTGTACAACTTGGATTTAGTGTTGGTAAACGCCAAGGAGTATCAAGAAATTCAAGTTTGTAAAAATGTCCGCATTGAAAGGGACCTCTTATATTAACAGTATTCTGTTAAAGGGGGCGTTAATCGAAAAGGATTAACGCTTTTTTTGTGGAAGTTATTGGATTAAAGGGGCAGTTTACTAGAAGAGTATTGGATAGAAATGAAGGATCTTTTACAATCTTTATTGAACCTAAAAGTATAAAGGGAAAAGGGGGAAATTAAATTGGGTTCGAGAATAATGCATTTGGTGATAGCAAATAGAATAGCAGATGAACTGTCACTCAAAGATAAAACATCATTTCTTTTAGGGGGCATCGCAGCTGATGCAGTTTCACCTAAAGACTTATCACATTTTTACAAAGGTAATGTTAATGACTATTCCCGATATATTGATTACACGGAATTCATACATAAATATAGCTTTAATAAAGATTCCCATTTTATAAAGGGATACTATACTCACTTAATCGCTGATGACATTTGGTTGAAAGGCTTTTATCTGCCTTGGTTAAAGAACCGAATGGAGGCAGATGAGGATATATTCAATCGATACCATAATGATTTTCGATTACTCAATGGGAAACTATTAGACTACTATGGCTTCACACAAGAATTAAGAGAGTCATTAAATAAAAGTGGAACAATCATTGACACGGAAGAGGTAAAATCTAACGATATAAAAGAATTTGTCCCTTATGTAAGAGGGGATATGGATTATGGCAGCGACGAACTTGAACAGCCGCTAAGAGTGTTCACAATGGAACAAATTATTGGGTATATAGAGACTTCCGTAGATAAGGGCTTAATAGGCATTAAATCTTTATAAATGGCTCTTTTCGTAAACTTTGTTGCTATTTGATACTAATTTCAAAAAGATAACCCTATTACGAAGATGAAATTAGGTAACACCAAAAAGAAAAGAGCTGCTCTTCCCCATTTAGAGTTAAAACTCTAAACGGGAATATCCGAAAGCAACCATATATAGGCAAACTACCTTATAAATAGCTAATGGGTTGGTGTTGAACTTTACCAGCGTAGGTTTATTTCATTAAGTAGTGTCATTGCTGAAGATTATCCAACTGATCCCAGGCTATTGCCTTTTTCAATTATTGGAGCATTTAATGGAATTAGTGTAAAAGATTGAAACTCTATCCATTTGCTAATCGTCATATACCCAAATGAAAATGCCATAATGGGAGCAAGTATTAAAGTTGAGGAGGCAATTGATTGTGGATATAGTGTTTGGGGTTTTAATTGCTGTTTTGTTGTTATTTTTCTCTTCTTTGGAACTTTGGTATGCACCGGATAATAGTTCGTTATTTAAGGGTTTTAGAACAAAACTAATGATAATTCTTCCTCTATTTTTATTATCGTTTGCAATTTATTATTTCTTTTTGTCTTGAACTGAGTTCCATATACGGAGGCGTTGGCTGAACAAGCTGTCGCCCTTTGAGTATAGGTAGGTTAGAAGATTGAAAGGAAAATAATTCACGCACAAAAAAGGGGGGATAGAAGCTGGACTTATTACTCTGGATAACTATTGTTTTCATAATAGTCGGATTTGCTGTTCTTACTTTTATGAAAAAAGGGATGGAAAGTAAACTTGCTTTTATCACAGCAAATATGGAAGACGAAGAAAGTTCAACAAAAGCTAAAACTGGGTCCATAATTTGGTGGATAGTGAGTGCCGCAGCTTGGGGAATAGTGAGTATGTTTCTTATTGTGTGGTGTTTTTATAATCACTTTGGATAACTGCTGGTTTCAAATGTACTGAAACTACAGAGGGCATTTGTTGAACAAGCAGCCGCCCCTTGTTCAAGTAAAGGAGCAGTATAACTGAATATCAGCTTCTCTTAGTTAAAGGTTGTTTTCGCATATATTGTTGTTTTCGGAAAAATCCCAAGAGCCGGATTTTTCCTCGGATACAAAGGTTTTTCTCGCTAATAGGGAGAGTAGCTCTTTTCTCTCATGTTTACCAGGTTATTCCGGTGAATTATGGTTATTTTTTCCGGAATTATTATCAAATAGCAGCAAAGTATGCGAAAAGAGCCAGGTTAAAAGTGACAACAATTAGATTTATTAGGGGGAAGAGGAAAATGAAGAGAAAATTATTTATATGCACTTTTTTAGCATTTTTGGCTCTTAGTGGATGTAATAAGAGTAGTACGACTGAAATTACTGAAGTAAAAGTTTACGATGGAGGAGAAGAACAAAATGAAGTCAGTACATTAAAAACAAAGAAGGGAATTGATGAACTACAAACCTTACTAGACGAACAAAAATGGAGATTACCTAATGGCCCGAATACAATTACAGATTATATAGGGGTAGATTATAATTTTACGTGGAATGGTCAAAAATTTGATGTCTTATTAAATAAACAAGATGACTCAATTTTTGTATATAGGAATTCACCAGATACAGAGTTGAAAAGGGCGTATTTTCATCACGAGCAGGCAGAAGAATTCTTTGAGCTGATTACTGGGAAGAGTTTAACCGAGGGGTAAAATTCATTTCATTAAAGAGAGGCAATAATTAAAGATCAGCTAATTGATCTGGCTATTACCCCTTCTTCCATAATTGGGCAGGTAGACAGAACAGCCTTAAATCTTATTCATAACGTGTCCGTATATATAGAAAGAAGCAGATTTGTTTTAAATAGTAAGAGGTGAAAACTTGTCAAAAAAAGCAGGTATACTTTTATTAGCCGCCCTGCTTGTAGGGTGTAATAATGCTAAGACGATGGAAGATGCATTTTATAAAGAAATGAACCGACTTGAAGATGTTGATGATTACAATTTGCTAAAGAAAGTGGAGAAGGATAATGTAATACTATTTAATACTTACATTGAGGGTGACGAGCAAAACAACGAACAACTAATTATTAGTTATTTCAAAAAAGGGAACAAAGAATGGGTATTGGATAAAGCAGCAGCTTGTTACGATGAATGGTCTGCCTATTTAGGAGATAAGCCATATATTTGGTGTGGAACTTTAACAGAGCCAGCACAAGATAAAGTTTATGTTGGCGATGCTGAAGCTAACATAATTGAAGTGGAAGGCAGCTCAAAGCGGGTTTGGTATCATTTAAGTGAAAATGAAAACGAGGAAATTAAAGTGAAATTAACGGATGGTACAGAAGAATGGCTGAAGAAAGTAAAATATTAGACTTTTTGTTACACGGCAGCGTCAGTAGAGCAAACAGCGGCTATAAGTAGAGTTCAGCTTTGTAAGACCAAAATTAAAACAATATAAGGAGAAAAATGTGACACTATGGTAATTCTTGCGTTTTCTGTTGCAACAGGTGCATTAAGCATTGCATTATTTGCATTTTCGAAGATAGAAAGATTAGAAAAAAGAATTAAAGAACTTGAAGATAAATAAACTATGGGAAATTTTCAAATGTGAAAAAACTGTACTTTAAAGTAACAGGTGCATATGCATAATAAGCAGCCACTATTTGTTCCAGAAAGGAATGGACTGATTTGCAAAAAACAAGATATTCCAAAGACCTATTAGTTGTTCGAATCGTTGCTACAGTGCTTGTAATCTTGGCTTTGATATTACCGTATTTTGGTATAATTTCATATGGCATAACGCCGTTTTTAATCCTTGCAACGCTTGTTGTTTTTTACATTATCGAAGATCGACTTGGTAATAAAATTTAAGTTGATTAGAAACAATCTTACTTTTTTGAAAAACGGATACACCAAATAAAATCTGAAATTTATTAGAGGTAAGAGGATTCTTCTAGAGTTAACACAGATATTGAGGTGATAGAGTGTACGGAGGGGAACACATACCTGATTGGTTCCTGATAATGGTTCTAATTATTGTCATTGTTTTTGCTGCTATCAGTTTTTTGATGAGCAGTGGAAGGGTGGAATTAAAACCCGGAGTCTCTAATGATCGGGGTACAAAAGCATTTTATTATGAAAATCCATTGAAGTTTATGACTAAGCCTATTGAAGTTGTAGATGTGAAGATGGGGCATGTAGGACAAATTCAAAGAGAATATAATGCTGTTTCTAAACTGTTTCTATCTTTATTAATGCCTAATTACTTTGTATCTATTAAAGGAACTGACAAGCAGAATGGTACTTTTGTCAGGGTGGAAAAAATAAAAGGCAAAAATGGCATGGTTAAAAGCAGCTGGGAAGTGGAATTAAACTCTCCAAATTTAAACGAAAGATTCATGATTAAAGGGGAGAGGAAAAGTCCCAGTCATGTAATTGCATCTTTTACTTTTCAAAACGAATTGATCAGAGTAGCTAAGCCATCTGGTGAAAGGACCTATCATTTTTACAGAAATGATAAAGAAGCTGCGAAAATTTCTTTGATAGGTAAATTGCCGCCAAGAAAAATCTTCATTGATGGAAGACAAGGAGAAATCCCTTTACTATTGATAGCTGCAATTTTTGAGGCATTGAAATTATATAGATAACTTCCATTACTCAGTGCAAAGCAGCTAGTTTTCAATTAATAATAGTCAAAGTGATTGAATTACCTTGTTTGCAGTTATTTGTTCTGCTGCTGGAGTGGTCATTGCTTTAATTGCTGGGAGAAGAAGCCATAGAGGGGGATTTTGTGAAGAATATTAAAAAACCGATAAAAGAAAACAGAAAAATTGACTCACTATTGATGGCATTGGTAGTGATTTTATTAGTAAAGAATGCAATTGACCTCTTTTTCTTTGACCTGCTGCCAACTGCTGCAGATAATCTCTTTTGGTTTTTAATTTCTACAGTTTTGATAGTTACCTTTTTTATCAAGAGAAATTACATATATCTTGCCATAATGCTTGTACTACTTATAGCAGGTTTAGTGAATCTTAGTCTGGAAATATAAAGCGTACGTATTAGGGGTATCAGGTGGAGTCTTTATCCACATTTGCAGACGTGTAGTTCACTATCACATATAGAGGTAATGCTATGATCACTTTAAAAAAGATAAAAATCATCCTATTTCTGATACTTGGCTGCCTGTCGCTCGCGATCGGTGTCTTGGGAACGGTGCTGCCTGTATTGCCCGGCGGTCCGTTTTATTTGTTTGCCGCTTTCTGCTTTGCCAGAAGCTCCAAGCGGTTTGACAATTGGTTCAGAAACACTTCTTTATATAAAAGATATGTGGAAGCATTTCTGCAGAAAAAAGGGATGACCCGGAGAGAGAAAATACGAATAAATGTCATTGCGGATTTCTTCGTGATCCTCTCTATCTTGTATGTAGATATCCTGTTAGTCAAAGTCCTTTTGCTATCTCTTGCCCTGTATAAACATTATTACTTTATTAGAAAGATTAAGACGATTGCGCCAAGCCATTAAAAAGTACCACTCATTTTTACAGTTATGAGTGGTACCAATCTTTGACTATAGGATTATAAGGAATAACAATGGCTTGATATTATAGAAACTGGCTTCCTGTTCTTGTTAAAACTTAATTATTTGGAACAGTATTTTCTCTATTAATAGATGTCCTTGTCAGGGAAAATACTGCGCATAATAACGAAATAATCACAATGCCGGCCCCAAACCAGGCAGTATAGGTGACGGTTCCGGTTTGATTAAGCACTATCCCGCCGAATCCTGAACCTAGTGAAATCCCTACTTGTATCGCTGAATTGTTAAAGCTCTGCTGAATATCGGAAGTAGCTGGATCTGTATTGATCAAGTAGGTTTGCTGCGGCGGTGCGAGACTCCAGCTTAATGCTGCCCAAACCATCATAACAGGTATAAATAGGATCAGTGAAAAAGTCGAAAATGGCAATATAAACAGGATAATGGCAAATGCGCTGATCACAAGAATAATGCTTTTTTGAGCTCCGATCGCATCGGAAAGAATGCCTCCAAAGGCTCCTCCACTTACAGCAGCAATCCCAAATAACAAATAACAAATACTAATCCAGCCGGAACTCAAGTTCATTTCCGATTCTAAAAATGGAGTGAAATAGGCATAAAGTGTATAGTGTCCGGCCAGCAAGAATACAGTTGCAAGATGAGCACTTCCTATTTTGGCGCTGGCAACTGCTTTTAATTGCTGTGAAAGAGGGATGGTACTTTCCCCTGGTACACGTTCCAAAAAGATTGAAATAAGGATGAAGGATCCAATCGACAAAATTGCAATTCCAAGGAATATCACTCTCCAGCCGAATGTATCGGAAATAAGAATTCCAAGCGGAACGCCCATCACAAGGGATGAACTGATTCCCATATAAATAAGCCCCAGAGCCTTTGCCCGGTGTGCAGGAGTAACAATTTTAGCAACAATGGTTAAAGACAGGACAACGATGAGTGCTGTACTCATTGCCGTCAACACCCTTGCGATCATCATAAAAGTAAAATCAGGACTGAAATAAGTCATGATATTCCCGATAAAGAAAACAAAAAGAGATATGAGATACAGTTTCTTTCGCTCAATTTTGCTAGTCAAGACAAGCAAGCCTGGTCCCGCTACAGCATAAATCAATGCGAAAACGGTTATCAGCTGTCCTGCACTGCTTAATGAAATGTTAAAATCTTCTGCGATCGTAGGAAGGATGCCGCCTACGATTAATTCAACCAAACCAACCGCAACAGTTGATAAGGCTAGTATAAACACTTTAAAATTCATCTTGATTCAACGCCCTTTCACAATAAACTTCAAATTTCAGAAAATAAAAAACTCCTGATTACAGAAAAAGAATAGAAATTCATTTTCTGTAATCAGGAGTTTAAGGTTCCTGGTAGAGACCCCCAAGCCGTATTCTTGAGGTTATACAGGGTTTATATTTTTATAAATACTTTGAAGAGTTTAGCAGATGTTGATAGATTATACAAGGGTTATAGGTAGTTTATATATTATTTCATTAGGCTCGGATAAAGCCAAATGATCTCCGGCTTTCTCTTTCTTTATTAATCGAACAGTTTCATAGATTAAGAAAATCGCAAAAAGCACTTAAATTAATATGAAATTCCACTTGGGAGTGATCTTATTGAAAAAAGAGAATAGAGATATGGCCTTGAAAACTTTAAACTATTTATGTAATGGTTCACAAATTGAAGGGGTAATATTTCATGGCTTAAGGGTTCTTCTTTCTGAAAATGAAAACAACAGCCACAGAATAGATGGACAAATATCGATAAATATTGAAAGCGGTATCAAGGTATTTCAATCAATGCCTGAAACAGATCCAGAGTCCAATGAAATACCTAATCTTGATTGGGTGGAATCAGCGAAGATACTGTGTGAACTGCGTTTGAAGAAGATTGTAGATGTTAAGTTGGGACAAGAAACTCCTCATCTCTACTTAATTCTTCAATCTGGAGAAGTCTTATTCATTAATGGTCATCATGACAAATTTGAGAGCTGGCAAGTGGAAGTTCAAAATAACACTCTTGAAAATGAAGTTTTTTTAGTAGCAGCCTGCCCAGGGGATGATTTAGCTGTATGGGTCCCAGGGGATATTCTAGAGTAGGAGAGTTATGCTTGTAACAAAAGATGATCCAGAACTAGCCAGCGTATTAAGAGACCTCATGCAAATGGAGATTGAATTTCAAAATTGAATAAGTTGAATTTGAAACATTAACTATTTGGAACTCGTCATATTCTTAAGAGACAGCAGGAAATTAACTGTCAGTGTGGGGAAGGGCTTCTTCAACTATTTGTTTTGGGAAAATCATCAAACCAAAATCTAATCAAAGTTGCATCACTGATAGGGGGCATTAGGATGTCTGGTTTCTTTATAGCACTTATGATTTTCTTTATCGTAATGGCAAACATTATCGCGTTTATTTCTTACAAGAAAAAGAAAAGTTTATATGCTGCTGCTTTTGTTCTATTACTGCTGGCAGCTGTATTTGGGGCAATTGGCGGTGTTGTAGCATTACTTACTATTCGTGACCCATTTGCAATATTTTATGGTTTGCAAGTTGGATATTATTTGCTGATTAATAGTGTCATTGTTTTAATTATTGCAGTTATCGTCACTGTTATTAAAAAATACATACAATAACAAGTAAAGATGGATGTATGGGAGAAGTCATTGAAGTCCAGAGTATCTATACGTTCCTAAAGTAAATCTAAACTGAGGAGGGTTTGTTAATGAAAAAGCAGTATTATTCAGTCTTATCGATAGTCTTCTTTCTACTGGCTGTTTTCCCACTCATAGCTGGGTTGACTAAGTGGGGAAATGACCTATATGCAGCTGTTTTGAATGTAAGCATTTTTTTGCCTTTGATTTTTGGTTTGGCGGGATTGACTTTTGCTTTGCTTGGTAAGAGAGGGAAGGTCAAAATTAGTCTTGTTTTGGTGAATGTTTTAAGTGTAGCTCTTTCATTATTTTTGGTGTTTGTAGCCATGTATGGCTTTCAACAAGCTTAGCAGCTACTTGATTAGAGCCTTCTTATTTTTCTAAGTGCAATCCTTGAATATCAGGGCAAGGTAAATGATAAAGTCTTAAGGATACGTTTGTACAGGCTCTGAAAAAGTCATGATATACTAAAGAAAACTAAAGAAGAGAGGGTGTATCATGGCCAAACATCGAATTTATACTACCAGTTTTGCAAGCGTCTATCCCCATTATGTAACGAAGGCCGAGAAAAAAGGACGTACCAAAGAAGAAGTCGATGAAATCATATGCTGGTTGACAGGATACAACCGGGAAGAGTTAGCACATATACTGGAGAATAAGACAGACTTTGAAACCTTCTTTGCGGAAGCTCCCCAACTGAATTCTTCACGTACTTTAATCAAAGGTGTGATATGTGGTATCCGAGTGGAGGATATCGAAGAACCAACTATGAAAGAAATTCGCTATCTGGATAAGTTGATTGATGAATTAGCTAAGGGAAAAGCGATGGAAAAGATTTTGCGGAAGTAATGCTAAAGACGAAGCAGCACTGATTGCCTAACTATAAAAGTCTTATAAAGCTTATCTGAACTCAAGAGAAACTCTAAGAAGCCATCCTATTAAGCTATGGCTTCATTAGATTTACTTTAAATGTAATTATAGTAGAACAATGAAAACAGACTCCAAAGAATGTGAAACATGATCGGTGGATAGGGAGACCTGTGCAGGGCATATAAAATACCGGCAATAATACCAGATACTGTCGCAACATATACATAAGCAAAATGAAAACTTCCAAAATAGACACTTACTATTAAGATGCTCCATACAACAGGCAGTTTCGTTTGAAGGTATCCTTGCAGGAGGTTCCTGAAAAATAATTCTTCATAGATTGGTATTAAAATAGCTGTACCTAAGATAAATAAACTGATCTGTGATAAAGTCTGCCCTGGATGAATGGCAGCTTTACTTGTTAATAAGTTCATTGTGGTCGTTAGAGAAATATCAGTATGGTACAAATATGCTTGAAAGAAAAAAAGGCTTAAAAAACCTAGTGAAACATGTAAGTAGACCGATGCTTTCTTAAAAACCTCAAAGTTTTTCAAAGAGTCAACTAAAAAAGTACGTATGGGTTTCATGATGAATAATGAAGCTATGCCTAATGTGGCAATTATCAAAGAAGTAAACTCCCAGCTAATAGAGTCCAAGTTATGTAAAGTGAAAACTAAGATCAGAT
Source organism: Rossellomorea vietnamensis (assembly GCF_008180615.1). Lineage (GTDB taxonomy): Bacteria > Bacillota > Bacilli > Bacillales > Bacillaceae_B > Rossellomorea > Rossellomorea vietnamensis_D. The sequence goes on along the minus strand of NZ_VTEH01000002.1, from coordinate 374,781 downwards.
TTATGGCTATCTGTATGGATATTACCAGTAGTCCAAGGCGATGTGCCTTGGGAGGTTCAGTATTATTCAAAATAGATGGTCCTCCTTTTCAAGGTATAACATTTCTACGAGTTATGTTCGGTTAAAGTTTCGGAATTTTCGTGTTACTTTAATCTTTAGGGAAAATTATAGTTAGGAAAGGCCGGTGATAAGAGTGAAAGCTATTTTACAGAGTGAGTTTGGCAGTGCGGATGTCCTTACATACACCGATATTGAGATACCAACCATTAACGAGGTGCTAATTAAAGCATCACATACAAGTGTTAACTATGCAGATATTAAGAAACGTGTGGGGAATAAGGGAAAAGGAAAGTTTCCTTTAATGCTTGGATTGGATGTTGCAGGAACTGTTGAAGAGGTATCTCCTAATTCTGCCTTTTCTCTAGGAGACCGGGTAATTGCTTTTCCTAAGAATGGATCTTATGCTGAATATGTCGCAGCAAATGAACAGTTAGTTTTTAAAATTCCAGACAGTCTGTCATTTGAACAAGCCTCTGCCATGCCAACCGTATCAATTTTATCGTATATTCTTCTCCATGAGATTGGACAAGTGAAGGAAACGGACACCATTGTTATACATAGTGCGGCTGGCGGTGTCGGATCGATGTTGATTCAATTAGCCCGCATAGCAGGTGTCGGGAAGATAATAGGGACTGTCGGTAATTTGGAAAAAGAATCTTATGTTAAGAGGTTAGGTGCGGATATTGTATGCACGTATGAAACTTTTTCTGAAGAAGTATTAAAGGAGACTGATCAGAAAGGTGCAAATGTGATATTCGATTCGGTTGCCGGAGATGTGACCACTAGTAGTTTAGACTGCTTAGCCTTTTACGGAACCCTTGTTCAATTTGGAAACAGCAGTGGAAGAGCGGCCACAATCAAAACAAGTGATGTACATGGCAGCTGCAGGAATATTAAAGGATTTAGTCTGGGAACAACAAGAAAACTTGATCCTGCACGATTGAAGCCTGTCGCAGAAAAAGTGATAGAACTATTCGCTTCTAATAAAATTTCGCTTCCTATCGCACAAGTATTTAATTTAAGGGATGCCGGGCTGGCGCATAAATTAATTGAGAGTCGTAATTATGAGGGGAAGGTTTTGTTGAAAATATAATCTTAGAGTAGCTCCGTTTAGCTAGGTTTATCCAAAATGGGTAAGCCTCTTTTTACAAGGAATTTCCCTTGAGTTTGCTGAACGGTTTTGAAATAATTAGAATAAGTTTCCAAATTAAAACATTCGATTCAGCTACATAGAGTACAAGGACAATTCTACGATTGGTGGAGAAGTAATGGAAAAACCAGTTGTCATTCTGAGTGAGTATAATCCCCAATGGGAAGATCAGTTCGAGTATGAGAAAAAACAGATCTTTGCTGTCGTTGGAGATAAAATGCTAGGAATTGAACATATCGGAAGCACTTCGGTCCAGGGACTGAAGGCTAAGCCCATCATCGATATCCTGGCAGGAGTCAGAGATTTAAATCTGGTTTCTTCTCTGATCGGTCCTTTAAGTGAAGTCGATTTTGAGTATGTTCCTAAGGCGGATTTAACCGACAGAAGGTTTTTTAGAAAGGGACAGTGGGGCAGAGGCACCTGCCATTTGCATATTTGTAAGATAAATAGCAGGGAGTGGGATGAGATGTTACTGTTTCGTGATTATCTGAGGAAGTTTCCTAAGGCAGCTGAGGAGTATGCACTGCTAAAGAGTGAGCTTTCTTCTCTATATAAAAATGATCGGCCTGTTTACACGAAACAAAAGGAACCTTTTATAAGGGAAGTTATTGACAAAGCTTATAAAACTTTTCAATAGTTCATCGAATATACGGATTTAACAAACCTTGCTATGTTGTTAAGCCTTCAATTAAAAAGTCTAGCCGCGGTATCAATGAAAACTGCCCCTCAAAAAGAAAAAGAGAACTCCTAAACAAGAGTTCCCTTTCTCCAAAGGATAAAAAAGTATAAAATTTTCAGATTGAAAATTTGGCAGCGCTTCTGAATCCAGCTCCAGCGCCCAGCCCCTCGGGGTCAAATAACCCTTGGAGAATAAAAGGAAAAACCCCCTTTTTTTCTCCAGGGAACATTTGCCTGTCGGGGCTGATCAAGGCGCTTGCGCTTTTTTATCAATACTTCAATTGATAACGCTTCAGTTCCCAATCATGGACAGTGTTTCGATACTCCTCCCATTCAACCTTTTTCAGTGCGATGAACTCTCTGAAAACATGGTCACCCAGTTTATCTTTAGCCAGAGAATTGCCTTCCAGAAGTTTTATAGCAGATTCCAGGTTATCAGGAAGGTTGTTGATTTTAAGAGATTTCCTTTCTTCATTTGACATATTGAATATATCTTCGTTCACAGGGTCTATGGGCATTTGCTTCATTCTAATTCCTTCAATCCCAGCCTCTGCAATGACAGAATACGCGAGATAAGGATTAGCAGAAGGGTCCGGGTGACGTGCTTCAATTCTGGTTCCTGCCCCCCTTGATGATGGTATTCTAATCAAGGTAGATCTGTTTGAAGTCGACCAAGCCATATAACATGGAGCTTCATACCCAGGGACAAGCCTTTTGTAAGAATTCACTGTCGGGTTCGTAATAGCCGTCAGGGATTCAAGGTGGGTCATTAAACCGTTGATAAAATAGTATGCACTGTCGGAAAGTCCGCATGGGTCGGCTTTATCGTAAAAAATGTTCTGTTCTTCTCTAAATAATGAAATGTTGACATGCATACCGGAGCCATTAATACTTTGGACTGGTTTTGGCATAAACGATGCATGAAGATTAAATTGTTTAGCGATGTTTTTTACAACCCATTTGTAAGTAGTGGCATTGTCCGCGGAAATCAATGCATCCATGAATTTGAAATTAATTTCGTGCTGGCCCATGGCCACTTCATGGTGCGAAGCTTCAATTTTGAAGCCCATTGCTTTTAAGGTTCTATAGATTTCAAGGCGGACTTTTTCTCCGAGATCATGGGCAGGTTCAAAATAACCACCGTTGTCCTGGGGTGTAGAAGTAGGGTTGCCTTCACTATCCGCACTGAATAGAAAGAACTCCAGTTCTGGCCCTATGCTGATGGAATAGCCTAATCCAGCTGCTTTCTCAACCGTCTTCTTCAAAACGTTTCGCGGGTCTCCCTCATAAGGAGTAGAGTCTGGATTAAGTACACTGCAAAGCAGCCTGCCTTCTGCATACCCTTCCTCTATTGACCAAGGAATAACAGAGAATGTGTCTATATCGGGCATGAGGTATAAATCTGATTCATTTATTGGGCTGAACCCTTGGATAGAAGAACCATCGAACATAATTTTGCCTTTTAGAGCATCTTCCAGCTGATCGATAGTAATGGTTACATGCTTGAGAATGCCTTCTAAATCAACAAATTGAAGATGCAATAATTCTACATGAAACTTCTTAATGTCATTCTTTATATCCTCGTATTTTTCATTTCTAACCGTCAATTGAGTCATCATCAATATCCCCTTTAAAAGTAAATTAAAAAAGCTGCGAAGAGGATTCTTCGCAGCTTCAGGCACAGGTAAATAAACGTGTGCTCTATAACCAAGATCACTCTCTTAAACAACGCTTACGAGGTTAGCTGTCGGATTAGGAAGGTAAGAGTCTCCCTGCCAATAATGGCCTCACCCCAGACTGCAGATGCAGTCGAAAAATGGTTCCCCCGCTCAAAATGATTCAGCGCTTAAGTGCTATAAAATTTTTAGTATAAAGGTTTTGGTATTGATCGCTCCCCTCTCCTACAACGCTTACGGAGTTAGCTGACGGGTTCGGAAGGTAGAAGTCTCCCGGCCAAATGGCTTCACCCCATGATTAGGTTACTAACCGGTTGGGTCCTCCGTTCCGCATGGATTCAGCGGCTTAGGTCAGAATTGATATTATCATATGCCCGGTTTTGCGTCATGTAAAAAGGCAAAATCGGCGAATTCTCTATTAAAATCACAATATTAGTCCGTTTTTCAAGTGAATACTGTATTTTTCTAACTAATTCACTTTAATTTTCCAAGCACTTTTCCAAGTTCTTATCGAGTACAAATACTTCCATACGCTCGCCCATCTTGGTACTTATATCACTGTGGCTGGATAAAACTTTGCAGTCAGTGTGTTTTTCGACAATCTCTTCAATATTCTTGCTGTACATCTCCCTCAGTACCTGGCGCATCTGTTTGACGAGTTTTCTTCCGGTATCGTGCTCTACCAGATGCTTTTCTTCTACAGTCAAGACACCTTTGAATCTTGCAATGACCATGTCTTCTACAATGTAAGTTCTTGTTTCCTGAGGGCCGCGGCCGATCAGTTCTCTTTGCAGTTTGATAAACGCTTCACTTAACTCTGCCTCTAGTCGTCGTTTAGAAGATTTCATTCTTCTTCCTCCAATATGTTTTTAGTGAATTGAAATGAATTCATGAAATATCTTACTTAGAGGTGCAGAGGTCTGTCAATATTTTTATGAAACTGAGAAAATTTACGAATTAGTTAGGAAATTAAAGAAAAATAGATAAATAGTTGATTAAATAGATCGTAATCAGGTTTTTTAGTGTTTTTTCGGAATTTACAACTTCATCGCGAGGGAGTAATATATTGCTCGTAAGCAGCAACTGAATATTTCGGCCTAGTCTCGGAAACGAGAGCGGAGGAACCAATTAACAGGGGTTAATTCTACATTGTAGAAGGGATGAGAGTATAACTCTTTCGCCATCCTACCCGTCAGCTAACTTCGTCGGCTAAAGCGAAGGAGGTCTAGAAGACCACCTTTTTCAGGGGGCTTTTTTTGTTGTGTAAAAGCAGCAAAGAGGGCAGCTTGATTAATATGTAGGTCTTTTTATTATGCCTATTACGAAAAAGTGAACATGGAAGACAGAATGCATAGAAGGCTGACCAGCCGGCTAGGCGTTAAGTAGACCAATGTGTACTTTTTCTCCAGATGAACAAGAGATAGTTGGATCATTCATTCCTTTTACAGGAGCTGAATGGATTCAGGCTCTTGCCGATTGTCGGGGGGAAAAGTAAGCATTGGTCTATTTTTGTTTTTAGAAGTTGGATCTTTTTTCCATTAAGGAGATTCAATGGTGGAAACGTAACGCTATTCATTCCATTGCTTTTCGATGGCATAAGCGGATCTTACCTATTAGAAAAAGCAGGCTTGCTGCAGCAAAAGGAAGGAGGATCTATGTGTTCACTCTGGATACACCAAAGGAAGCTGCTTCATTGGTTTTCATTCCGAATAATGAAATCCTGCAGCAAATAGAAAGTTACTTGTCACTTTCACCAGCATGTTGTTTACTTTCTCCCAATTCTCAGATCACGGAAAATTTGAGTGGAAAAGGCTTCCGGGATGTTATCGAGTTTAGTCCCGATGATGAGTACTTGCATCTTCAAGATCATTTTAGCAAGGTCATTGTTTTTGAAAGTCATATTGTGGATACATGCGAACTGATGAAAATCATTAAGAACAGCACTTGCGCACCTGTGATTGTCATAACGACAGTCCAAGGATATCCTATGCGCCTTTATTACTCGATGGGTGCAAAGTATGTGGTTTATACAAGAAGCAGTAATATTTCATATTTTCTAAGATAATATCAGGAGGTTTTTCTAATGTTGGATGTCTTAATGATCGGGCTTTTTATACTTCTTCCAGCGCTTATGCTCGGACTGGCAAATTGGTCTTCTACTGTTGTAGATCAAGGAAGTGAAAAGTCCTCATGATTCTTTTATTGGGCGTTACCGCAGTTACAACATTGTACTTATTCTATGTTTTGCTTAATCCAGAGAAATTCTAATTAGTTGGAGGTAAATCAGGTGATTACTACTATTCTATCTATCATCATTACATTGGCAGCCATGGTTTTGATTGCTAAGCCTGCCGGAATCTACTTGGCAAAAGCTTTTGATTATAACCAAACGGGGCTCGATAAGGTTTTCGGCCCCTTAGAGAACGTACTTTTTAAACTCGGTGGAATTAAAAAGGTGAACCAAACCTGGAAGCAGTATGCAATAGCTCTAATCTTAGCTAACGGGTTTATGATATTTCTTGTTTATCTTGTATTCAGGCTTCAAGGTATTCTGCCGCTGAATCCTAGCGGAAATCCAGGAATGGACCCTACTTTGGCTTTCAATACAGCTGTCAGCTTTATGACGAATACAAACCTGCAGCATTACAGCGGGGAGTCAGGTCTTTCCTATCTGGGACAGATGATTGGGATCCTGTTCATGATGTTTGCAGCGCCTGGAACAGCTTTGGCAGTTGCCATCGCATTTGTAAGAGGGCTTTCAGGATCAGAGATAGGGAACTTCTTTGTAGATTTATTCAGAGCCATCACGCGTGTTCTTATGCCGGTTGCTCTTGTGACAGGTTTGATTTTTGTGGCATTGGGCGTGCCGCAGACACTCGATTCTTCCATTACAGCCCAGACGATCGAAGGTGGTTCACAGGAAATAGCACGTGGTCCTGTTGGAACGTTCTTATCGATTAAGGAGCTTGGTAATAATGGCGGTGGATTCTTTGGTGTCAATTCTGCTCATCCTTTTGAAAATCCAAATGCTATCAGCAACTTCATTCAAATTTTGTTAATGTTCCTGCTGCCGACCGCGCTGCCATTTACGTATGGAAAAATGGCCGGAAATGCAAAGCAGGGACGTGTCCTGTTTGTATCTATGTTAACCGTGTTCATTGTATTTCTATCAACCGCTTTATTCTATGAATATCAAGGTAACCCAGCCCTGAATGCCATGGGTATTGATACAGAGCAAGGCAGTATGGAAGGGAAGGAAGTCCGGTTCGGAACAGGCCAATCCATCTTTTATGCCCTTGTTACGACAGCCACTGAAACGGGTGCTGTTAATACTATGCATGATACATTGACACCGATCGGAGGCATGCTGGCTCTTTCCAATATGTTATTGAACACCGTATTTGGCGGAGTAGGGGCCGGATTCATCAATGTTGTGATGTACGCGATGATCGCCGTTTTCCTTTCAGGGCTGATGGTTGGACGTACCCCTGAGTTTCTAGGAAAGAAAATTGAAGGACGCGAAATGAAGCTTATAGCTATCACCATGCTTATGCATCCTTTATTAATCTTAGGTGCATCTGCAATTGCCTTATATACACCTGCTGGAGCCGAAGGGATTTCAAACAGCGGTTTCCATGGCATCTCTCAGGTTGTGTATGAATATACCTCTTCCGCTGCCAATAATGGATCAGGTTTTGAAGGACTTGGTGATGCAACACCATTCTGGAACATCTCTACTGGTATCGTCATGTATCTAGGAAGATTCTTTGGACTTGTCGCAATGTTGGCTGTTGCCGGTTCGCTGGCATCCAAGAAGCTTGTCCCTGAAACAGTAGGAACATTCCGAACAGATACTCCTTTATTTGGAGTGATCCTGGTAGGTACATTCTTTATTGTGGGTGCATTAACGTTCTTCCCGACACTTGTTTTGGGACCTGTAGCAGAATATCTGACATTGTAGATAGGAGTGGAAATAATGGCAAATCATTTAGTAAAAGAAAAGCATAACGTTGCTGAATTTCCAGGGAAAGACCGGAAAAGTTCTTATAAAGAGAACCTATCTCAGCAGCCTAATCATAATGACAATAAGGATGGAAGAAAAATGATGGATAAAGCGATGGTGATGCAGGCGCTTAAGGATTCTTTTATAAAACTTGATCCAAGGAAAATGGTTAAAAATCCAATTATGTTCGTGGTAGAGATTGGTTTCATCATTACACTCATTTTATCTTTTGCACCTAATGCATTTGGCACAAGCGGAGTAGAGCCATGGTTCAATGTAACGGTGAGCATGATTCTCTTGTTCACAGTCCTATTCGCGAATTTTGCTGAAGCACTTGCGGAAGGACGAGGAAAAGCGCAGGCTGATTCATTGAAAAAGTCGAAGCAGGAGATTACAGCAAACCTTTTAAAAGGGAATGGGAAAATAGAAAAGATTGCTTCTACTTCTCTTAAGAAGGGCGATGTGGTCGTTGTTTCTCAAGGAGAAATGATTCCTGGTGACGGTGAAGTCATTGAAGGCCTTGCATCTGTAGACGAATCGGCGATCACAGGAGAATCAGCTCCTGTCATCAAGGAGGCTGGCGGCGACTTTAATTCCGTTACTGGCGGAACAAGAGTAGTAAGTGATGAAATTCAAGTCAGAATTACCAGCAACCCAGGTGAATCTTTCTTGGATCGGATGATTTCATTAGTGGAAGGAGCAGAACGTCAAAAGACTCCTAATGAAATAGCGTTAAATACTGTGTTGACAAGTCTGACCTTGATCTTCATGATTGTTGTTGTCACACTTCCATTATTCACAAATTACCTTGGATTTTCGCTTGAAATACCTGTATTGATTTCACTGCTTGTCTGCTTGATCCCTACAACAATCGGGGGGCTGCTATCAGCTATTGGGATCGCAGGGATGGACCGTGTTACTCAATTCAATGTACTGGCTATGTCCGGGAAAGCAGTTGAAGCAGCGGGGGACATCAATACGATTATCTTGGATAAAACCGGAACCATCACCTTTGGTAACCGTATGGCAAGCGAATTCATTCCTGTAGGCAATTCTTCTCTGGATGAACTTCATTATTGGACTGGAATCAGTTCATTAAATGATGAAACACCTGAAGGACGTTCAACCATTGAATTACTCAAAGAAAAAGGAAGCAAGCTGGATGCATCTGCAGCGGCAGGCGGACAGGTCATTGAATTCAAAGCAGAAACCCGAATGAGCGGAATTGATTTGAGAGATGGGCGGCAGGTGAGGAAAGGTGCCGTTGATGCAGTAAAGAATTGGGTTAAAGCTCAGGGAGGTACTATTCCTGCAGACCTTGATGAAGAAGCAAAAGAAATAGCCCGTGAAGGCGGAACTCCTTTGGCGGTTGCAATGGAAGGACAAATTTTTGGTCTTATTTATCTTAAAGATACAGTAAAGCCTGGAATGAAAGAACGTTTTGATGAACTCCGCCGCATGGGTATTAAAACGATCATGGCAACGGGGGATAATCCTCTGACAGCTGCTACAATAGCAAGAGAAGCAGGTGTTGATGAATTTATTGCCGAGTGTAAACCAGAGGATAAAATTGAAGTGATCAAGTATGAACAGTCACAAGGAAAATTGGTTGCGATGACTGGTGATGGAACAAATGATGCTCCTGCCCTGGCGCAGGCTGATGTGGGGCTCGCAATGAACAGCGGTACAACAGCTGCTAAAGAAGCGGCCAACATGGTGGATCTGGATTCCAATCCAACAAAGATTATTGAAGTGGTTTCAATAGGAAAGCAATTGCTGATGACACGCGGTGCACTGACCACCTTCAGTATTGCCAATGATATTGCCAAATACTTTGCCATCATTCCTGCTATGTTCATGCTTGCCATTCCGGAAATGAGCGCATTGAATATTATGGGGCTTTCAACTCCATTGTCTGCCATCCTTTCAGCCTTGATCTTTAATGCGGTCATCATCCCATTATTGATTCCGCTGGCCATGAAAGGGGTCGCGTATAAACCAATGAGTTCCAATAAGCTATTAGGAAGAAACCTGACGATCTATGGGCTTGGCGGAGTCTTGGTTCCATTCATTGGCATTAAATTGATTGATATGGCGGTTTCACTGTTCCTATAAATTACAACCCCAATGAGGAGAGGAAGATTTTTTATGAAAAATGAACAAAAGCTTGCTGGACCGATCATCAGGTCCAGCTTTACAATAATGGTGCTGGCCGGGCTGGTGTATCCTCTGGCTTCAACTGGGATTGCGCAAGCCATCATGCAGGATAAAGCGAATGGAAGTCTAATATATAATGAAGAAGGCGAAATTGTGGGCTCAGAATTGATCGGGCAGAACTTTACTGATCCAATGTATTTTCAAGGAAGGGTATCCGCCATTGAATATGACGCATCTGGTTCAGGATCTAATAACTATGCCCCTTCAAATGAAGATATGATCAACCGCACGGAAGAATCAATAGCAGCTTGGAAGGAAGCAAATCCAGAAACACCGATCAACCAGGTACCAATCGATTTAGTAACCGATTCAGCATCGGGCCTCGACCCGCATATTTCTGTCAAAGGCGCCAAAGCCCAGGTCAATCGTATTTCTGAATTGACAGGAGTATCGAAAGAAAAGCTGCAGAATCTAATAGAAGAAAATACCCAGGGAAAAGAACTCGGTCTCTTTGGTGAAGAGCGGGTCAATGTACTGATGCTTAACCTGGACTTGCAGGAACTTACCCAGAGATAATCAGCAGTGAGCCCCTATCCTCTTATTTGGATAGGGTCCCTTGCATGTTCATAAGGAGGAAATGAAATGATTGGTGAAAATATCTTTAGGATGAAAACAAAACATGCGCAGCTAAGTCTTGCGATTGAAAATAAAAGTTGGAACTTGGGAGAACGAGTTAGTGGTGTAATGACCATCGGCACTCATCTCAAAAAAGAAAAAGTAAAAGGCTATGAAGTTGAATTGATTGGTAAAGATCAATCGAATACAAGTGTATTCAATGACCGGCATGTCCTTTGTTCAAAAGAATGCACACGTCAAGAAAGAACGGAAATACCATTTAATATGACGATTCCACACGACCTGCCTGCCCATATGTCCTACTATGTCAGAGTAGGTATCATTTTTGAGAATGCGCCAACGGCAATTAAAGAAGAACCGATTCTCATAGGTTTCAATGTCCGGGGTGATTAAGCTTGGAAAAGAACCACCCTTATTTTAGAAGAAAAACACCGGAAGAAATCCTTAATGAAATTTCTGAATCAGAAAGAGGAAAGCTGAAATTATATGTAGGTGCAGCACCGGGAGTAGGAAAATCCTACAAAATGCTGCAGGATGCCATTGACCTTAGACTAGAAGGAAACGATGTGGTAATCGGATTTATCGAGACTCACGGCCGTGCAGATACGGAGGCTCAAATCAAAGATTTAGAACAGGTTCCTTTAAACGTGATCACCTATAAAGGGAAGCAATTTCAAGAAGTGAATGTGGAAGGCATTATTGAAAGATCTCCAGAAATCGTGATTATTGATGAACTTGCTCATACTAATATTACGGGTTCGGCCAACCCCAAAAGATATATGGATGTTTCGATGATACTGGATGCTGGAATAGATGTTTTATCCGCAGTGAACATCCAGCATCTTGAAAGTGTCAATGATATTGTCCAGCAAATCACAGGAGTAAAAGTCAGAGAAAGAGTGCCAGACACCTTCGTACAAAAAGCTCATGAAATTCAACTAATCGATATAACTCCTGAAACCCTAAGAAAGCGGCTGAGTGACGGAAAGATTTATGCAGCTGAAAAGATTGCCCAGAGTTTGTCGCATTTTTTCACGAAGGCTAATTTATCGGCTCTTCGTGAACTGGCCTTAAGGGAAATTGCCAATGATGTGGATGAGAGGATTGAACAAATCAGCGGTGACATGATGAACGGGCCTTATGGCGTACATGAGAAAATCCTTGTATGTGTACACTATGGGCCAACAGCCGAGAAGCTAATAAGAAGAGGCTGGAGGATGGCGCATAGGTTAAAAGCAGAATTATATATTTTGAATGTAACCTCAGAGAAACTGTCTGAAGCCAGTTCTGTAAAAGAACAAAAAAAAATGAATGGAAAATGCTTGCACAGCAATTCAATGCCAAATTGATTTTTGAGGAAAAACAAAACAGAAAGCCGGCCCAGGTCATCATTGATGTGGCCAATAAATATAAAGTCACGCAGATCCTGCTGGGCCAGTCAGCCAGGACCCGGTGGGAAGAAATACGAAAAGGATCCATCGTTAACATGATTATGAGAGAAACATCCAACATCGATATCCATATCGTGGCGGATGGCAGATAACTAGGAGGATTCACTTGAACATAGCATTTTTTTTAGTTCCAAAAAGGGAAGTCGCCTTCATAAAATATGAATCTACAATGAGGCAGGCGCTTGAAAAGATGGAGTACCACCGCTACACTTCCGTTCCGTTAGTCGATCTAAATGGAAAATATGCAGGCACATTGACGGAAGGGGACTTATTATGGAAGATAAAAAACACCCCTGGGCTTTCATTTGAAAGCACGAGCAAGGTGATGCTTTCTGACATTCCTCTGCATAAATCGAATGATCCCATTCATATTGATGCCGAGATGGAAGACATTATAGCCAAATCACTGGAACAGAATTTTGTGCCTGTAGTTGACGACCAAGAGCGCTTTATCGGAATCATCCGCCGCAGAGAAATCATCGAATACTGTTTTAAAGGGATGCTGAATCAGTCGGGCAGTGAAAGAAACAGTTTTTGACTGCTGACAAAAGTTGATCAGGTTAAAGAATAAGTGATTAAATGTTACGCGGATGCATTCCTTTTCGGAAGCATCTTTTTTTCTTTTATTGTAAGTCTTACTAGCTGCAGATTTCTGCTAAATGAACACTTGTTAGGAGCATATTGTGTAGAAGTGTTTCTTGGGAGCTGGATCATAGAAACCCGGCAAAGAGTCTCTCCAGTACGCATGTGTTGAGAAACACTACCAAGTCACTGTGCCAAAACAATCCCCACAAAACAAACCATATCTCTAGCAAAAGTATTTTTCTATTGTATATACTGAAAGCATCAGGGATTACTATCACATGAAAAGGGGTTGCAAAAACATGACAAAAAGAGAGCTGGAATATAAAATCACCGAGGTAAAGGCTGATTATGTCCGTATCCAGGCAGATATGGAAAAAGTGGATTCAGTCGGAGGAAACACTAAAAAATCAGAAGAACGATTAGAGCAGCTGGAAAACGAATTGGCCGAGCTCAACAAACAGCTTTCAGAGCTATAATAGAAATCTTGGGGTCAAGGGAGTACATAAATAGAGTAGAGGATGAAATCACTTAGGATTTCGTTCTCTTTTTTTATGATCGTAAAGTGGGATTTCATAATATAGAAGGAGTGGTTAACAGCATCAAATGCTCCAATTCTAAAAGATGATGAGGTATAAAGGGACTTTAACCAGCATCAAATGCTCAGATTCTAAAGATGATGGGGTATAAGGGAGCTTTAACCAGCATCAAATGCTCAGATTCTGAAGATGATGGGGTATAAGGGGGCTTTAAACAGCATCAAATGCTCAGATTCCGAAGATGATGGGGTATAAGGGGGCTTTAAACAGCATCAAATACTCAGATTCTGAAGATGATGGGGTAAAAAGGAGTTTTAAACAGCATCAAATGCTCAGATTCAGAAGGTGATGGGGTAAAAAGGAGTTTTAAACAGCATCAAGTGCTCAGATTCAGAAGATGATGAGTTATAAAAGCATTTTTAACAGCATCAAAGGCTCAGATTCAAAAGAAGATGGGTTAAAAAGGAGTTTTAACCAGCATCAAATGCTCATATTTAGAAGAAGATGAGGTAAAAAGGAGTTTAAAACAGCATCAAGTGCTCAGATTCTAAAGATGATGGGGTAAAAAGGAGTGTTAAACAGCATCAAATAACCAGATTCTGAAGATGATGGGTTATAAAGGAGTTTTAATCAGCCTCAAGTGCTCAGATTCAAAAGATGTTGGGGGAAAAAGGGGTTTTTAACAGCATCAAAAATAAGATTCTTGAAAACAATGCAGTATAAAGAAAAGATCCGTCCCAAAAGTAAAACAAGCCATGAATGATTAGAGTCTCCCACATGGCATCAAAATAACCTGCATTCTACATAAGAAAATATTTTTAAAAAACAAGATACTCACCGTCTTAACAAAACCTTTACAATTCCATCCTTGAAATTAATATATAAGCGTATTATTATATAAGCAGAACGTTATATATCAAACGAATAAATGACTTTACTCGTTGAGACACTAAAAATATTAACATCACGCAAGCTTATAGGTAAATCATTATTTGATTATTATTAAAATGGAAGGTGGTTATGAAATGCCTGCTGTCATGATTCAATTAGAAAAGGCTGCTGCTGTCTTGAAATTGCTTGGCGATAAAACAAGACTAACGATGGTGAAAATCCTGGACCATCATGATTGCTGTGTGTGTGAGTTCGTGGAAATTTTCAAAACGAGCCAGCCGGCCATCAGCCAGCATGTGCGTAAGCTGAAGGATGCAGGATTGGTGAGTGAATCACGAAGAGGTCAGTGGATTATTTATTCATTGAATAAGAACAGTGAATTCTACCCTTTGGTGCAGAGCCTGCTCGATCAGCTTCCGGACCAGGGATTCAGATTGAAAGAATTAGAGAAACAAGGATTGAGAATTTCATGTGAGTAAAAAGGAGGAAGAATCTTGACGCAGATTATTTTAGCATCGGTGATTTTCCTGATCACCCTCATCTTAGTCATCTGGCAGCCTAAAGGGTTATCCATTGGGTGGTCGGCATGCGGAGGAGCTATACTGGCTCTTATTGTGGGAGTAGTCGATTTCAATGATGTTATTGACGTTACATCCATCGTCTGGAATGCCACTTTAGCTTTTATCGCCATTATTATAATTTCTCTGATTTTAGATGAAATTGGCTTCTTTGAGTGGGCAGCCCTGCACATGGCAAGGGCTGCAAAGGGAAATGGAGTCAGGATGTTTGTTTATGTATCTATTTTGGGAGCTTTGGTCGCTGCCTTTTTCGCAAATGATGGAGCGGCCCTGATTTTAACACCCATCGTATTAGCGATGGTCAGAAACTTGAACTTTAATGAAAAAATGATTTTTCCTTTCATTATTGCCAGTGGATTCATTGCGGATACTACATCGCTTCCACTCGTTGTGAGTAACTTGGTGAACATCGTCTCAGCAGACTTTTTCGACATCGGATTCGTTGAATTTGCCTCAAGGATGATTGTGCCGAACTTGTTCTCATTGGTTGCCAGTATTCTTGTTTTATACTTATTTTTTAGAAAAAGCATTCCTTCCAATTATGATCTTTCGCAATTGAAAAAGCCAGAGGAAGCCATCCAGGACCATAAGATGTTCAAGTTATCATGGATTGTTTTGGGAATACTATTAGTGGGCTATTTTGCGAGTGAATTCATCGGTGTTCCTGTTTCATTCATAGCAGGCATCGTAGCGATTTTCTTCCTGTTGATGGCGAGAAGAAGTTCAGCCGTCGACACAAGGACGGTCGTGAAAGGAGCACCATGGGCAATTGTTTTCTTCTCTATCGGAATGTATGTAGTTGTTTATGGACTGCGTAACGTGGGCTTGACCAATGTCCTGGCAGACCTCATTCAGGTGACGGCGGACCAGGGATTGTTCGCAGCAACCATCGGTATGGGATTCATCGCGGCCATCCTGTCATCAGTGATGAATAATATGCCAACCGTTATGATTGATGCTCTTGCCATCGCGGAGACGGATACAACCGGAGTCGTCCGGGAAGCCTTGATTTATGCAAATATCATCGGATCAGACCTTGGTCCGAAAATTACACCAATCGGTTCCCTTGCAACCCTGCTTTGGCTGCATGTACTATCCCTGAAGGGCGTGAAGATTTCCTGGGGAACGTACTTTAAAACCGGTATTATCTTAACCGTTCCAACCCTGTTCATCACATTAGTCGGCCTTTATATTTGGCTGCTGATTATATAAAAAACCTGTAAAAATCATAAAAAAATTATTACATTCAAAGGAGACTAATTATCATGTCAAAAAAAACACTCTACTTCTTATGCACAGGTAACTCTTGCCGAAGCCAAATGGCTGAAGGCTGGGCTAAAAAACACTTAGGTGACGACTGGAACGTCTACAGCGCAGGAATTGAAGCACATGGTTTGAACCCGAATGCTGTCAAAGCAATGAACGAAGCAGGAATTGATATCTCCAATCAAACTTCTGATATCATTGACCCGGAAATCTTGAACAATGCTGATTTAGTTGTTACCCTTTGTGGAGATGCAGCAGATAAATGCCCGATGACACCTCCTCATGTTAAACGTGAGCACTGGGGCTTTGATGACCCTGCAAAAGCGCAAGGAAGCGAAGAAGAGAAATGGGCTTTCTTCCAGCGCGTCAGAGATGAAATTGGCGAGCGCATCCATACATTTGCACAAACTGGAAAATAAAATAGACAGCCAAGGGACTTTATCTCTTGGCTTTTCTCAAAAATAACATATAAGCATATGCTTATTTGATTGTAAAGGAGCATGAGAGATGAACAAAATTGATATTTTTGATCCTGCCTTATGTTGTCCGACTGGTGTTTGCGGACCGAGCGTTGACCCGGAATTAACAAGGATGGCTTCAGCAGTATTTCTTTTAGAAAAAAAAGGCTTTGACATTAAACGGTTCAACCTTGCCAGCGATCCTTCTGCTTTTGTGGACCATAAAGAAATTAATAAATTGCTTCATGAAAAAGGTCCAGACTCCCTTCCTGCCGTCCTAGTTAACGGTGAGTTAGTGAAGGTCGGAGAGTATCCTTCCAACAGTGAGCTTGCCCAATGGTGTGGAATTAAGCCGGAAGAACTAACAGAGAAAAAACCTAAAATTAAACTTGATTTGAATTAGAAAGGATGAACGCTCTTGTTTCAACCATTCGATACCAGAACAATTGCCAACACAAAATTTTTATTCTTCACAGGTAAAGGCGGAGTTGGAAAAACTTCCACTGCCTGCGCTTCCGCTTTAAGATTGGCAGATGAAGGAAAGCCGGTTCTGCTAGTGAGCACCGATCCCGCTTCGAATCTTCAGGATGTGCTCGAAGTGGAACTGACCAACACACCGATGCCAATACCGGGGGTGGCCAACCTGTCTGCCTGTAATCTGGATCCTGAAGAAGCGGCCCGCGCTTATCGTGAGAAGGTCATCGGACCGTACCGCGGGAAACTGCCGGAGTCTGTTGTTTCAACGATGGAAGAGCAGATGTCCGGAGCGTGTACAGTTGAAATTGCGGCCTTTGATGAATTCACTAACTTATTAAGTGATACATCCCTTGTCGATTCTTATGAGCATATCATTTTTGATACAGCCCCGACAGGACATACATTGAGGCTTCTTCAGCTTCCAACAGCCTGGAGCGGCTTTCTTGAGGAAAGTACTCATGGAGCTTCTTGCCTGGGTCCTTTATCGGGATTATCAGAAAAGAAGCAGGCCTACTCCACAACGATGAAGGCACTTGCAGATCCAGCGCAAACGACTCTCTACCTTGTGGCAAGGCCGGATGAATCCTCCCTGCTGGAAGCAAGCCGTGCGTCACGGGAGTTAAAAGAGATTGGGATCATCAACCAGAAGCTTGTCATGAATGGACTGCTGCAATCACATATTTCGGAAGATAAGGCTTCCTCTTCATTACATGCCAGGCAGCAAAGAGCTCTAAAGGGGATTCCGGAAGACTTGAAACAGCTCGATACTCACTCCCTGCCATTCGTTTCTTATTCACTGACTGGCCTTAACAGCCTGCGAAACTTATTCAAAGGAATGGTCATCGATGAAGCAGACACGGAAAGTCAACTGGAGAAAGTAAGCCTGCCGGGGCTCGGAGCTATCATTGAAGATTTCTCAAACTCCAACACCAGGGTCATTTTTACGATGGGTAAAGGCGGGGTAGGAAAAACTACAATGGCTTCCGCGATAGCCATAGGACTGGTTGAGAAGGGACATAAAGTACAGTTGACGACAACAGATCCTGCAGCACATCTTGAATATATGTTTAAGGGGAGCCAGACGAAGGACAACCTGACAATCAGCCGAATCGACCCAAAAGCTGAGGTGGACGCCTATAAGTCAGAAGTACTGTCGAATGTAAGTGATGGCCTGGATGAAGAGGCCATGGCCTATATCGAAGAAGATTTGAACTCTCCTTGCACAGAAGAAATCGCTGTTTTCCGTGCATTTGCAGAAGTGGTGGCGAAATCGGAAGAAGAAATTGTTGTCATCGATACCGCGCCTTCAGGTCACACTTTACTTCTCCTGGATGCTGCTCAGTCTTACCATAAAGAATTGGCGCGTTCCACTGGCGAAATTCCCCAAAGTGTAAAAACACTGCTGCCGCGGCTTCGCAACCCGAAAGAAACGGGTGTCGTGATTGTTACGCTGGCAGAAGCAACACCTGTGCTTGAAGCTGGCAGGCTGCAAAGTGACTTAAAGCGTGCAAACATCGTGCCAAGATGGTGGCTGATCAACCAAAGCCTTCACGCAACAGAAACAACAGATCCAGTACTGAAAGGCAGAGCAAAAGCTGAAGCCGGCTGGATCAAGAAAGTATCCTCAGAATACAGTGAACAATGTGCCATTGTCCCGTTTATGGATGAGGACGAATCAGGTCATGAACAGGTATCGAAATACATCAATCGGTAAAATGGGGGAAATGTGATATGGAAAAAGTAGTGATTTTAGGAACTGGGCCTGCGGGTCTGACATCAGCGATTTATTTGGCAAGAGCGAATATGGAACCTCTTATTATAGAAGGAGATCAGCCGGGCGGGCAGTTGACATTAACAACAGAAGTAGAGAACTTTCCTGGATTTGTAGATGGTATAATGGGCCCGGAATTAATGGACAATATGAGGAACCAGGCGGAAAGATTTGGTGCCCGGTTTAAAAGAGGCTGGGTAACCGATGTTGATTTATCGCAGCGTCCTTTTACCTTGAAGGTCAGCGGAATGGGTGAGATCCAGACTGAATCACTTATTTTGTCCACTGGGGCTTCAGCCAAAATGCTGGGCATTCCGGGAGAATCTGAAAACATCGGCCGCGGAGTCAGTACTTGTGCAACCTGTGATGGTTTCTTCTACCGTGGAAAGAGAGTCGTCATCATCGGAGGCGGAGATTCGGCCATGGAAGAGGCAAGCTTCTTAACGAAATTTGCATCAGAAGTGATAATCGTGAACCGCCGCGAAGAACTGAGGGCATCCAAAATAATGCAGGACCGTGCCAGAGAAAACGAAAGAATTTCCTGGTCCCTGAATAGGACACCTCTTGAAGTCATCTCAGATGGAATGAAGGTTACAGGCTTGAAAGTCAAAAACAATGAAACAGGTATGGAAGAGCTGATCGACACAGACGGAATCTTTGTCGCAATAGGCCATTCACCCAACACTTCCTTCTTAAAAGGCCAGATTGATACGGATTCAAATGGCTATATCGATGTGGTTCCAGGCACGACTGAAACAAATATTCCCGGCGTCTTTGCATGCGGTGATGTTCAGGACAGCAAATACCGCCAAGCGATCACAGCAGCGGGGACAGGCTGTATGGCCGCACTTGATACGGAAAGATACCTGGAAGGAAACAGAGTGCAGGATTGGAGTAAATCTTTATAAGAGGCTGGTTGCTAAAAGAATATTGCATTTTCAACAATGAGTATGAACACATATTTAGCCTGAGCTATCTTGGTAAATTAGCAAGAAAAAAGCTGCTCATCCTCAAGGGTACAAAACGCAGCTTTCTATATTAAACACTCTTTTAAAAAGGCGGAGGAAGTATGACAACTCAACACTATCATGAATTAATCCCAGATCGCATTTATATCGGCGGTGCTGATGGAGCCAAAGAAATCCTGGAAAATGGCAAGGCGGATGTCATCTTTGATTTACGTGCCGAAGCACCAGAAGTTGAATACGATAGAACACACAGCCCTATCGTGGATGATGCTGAACACCAGGATGAATCCATCAGGAAATCTATAGACATGGTGGTTGATGCCTACGAACAGGGGAAAAAGGTTTACTTTCACTGTGCAGGGGGCAGCAACAGAACCGGAACAGTAGCCATTGGGACATTACTTTCATTAGGGAAAGCAAACTCGATTGAAGAGGCAGAGGGCATGGCAAAGGCTGCCCGGCCGAAAATTAACGTAAAACCTGAAATGAAAGAGTCTTTGGGTCGCATTTTCCCGAATAAATAAGGTATCATGGTAATTGGCATGAAAAAATCATGAAATAGTAAGGAGTGCAGATATAGTGAAGATCACAGATGGAGCTCGTGATTTCTTGCAGGAAATGTTAAAAGAACACGAAGCCGAAAACATTCGTTTTTATTTTGCAGGCTTTGGCTGAGGACAGCCACAAGTTGGGCTGGCTCTGGATGAGCCGGAAGAAAATGATGAAGTAGCAACGATTAATACAATCAAGGTAGCGATTGACCCGAGAATAGAATCGGCTGCGCAAAACCTGACCCTCGATTTTAATCAGGATAGCAACGGCCTGGAACTCAAAGGGAACGAAAGTGACTGTTGTTAATCTGTAATATAAGAATGGGAAAACTTCTGTGAGGCTTGAAAACAGTTTTACTTTAGAGGAGCGCATTAAATTAAAAAAGATAACGCACTGTGAATTCACTTTAAAATTCACAGTGCGTTTTTTATTGTGGATATTTATTATTAACTTTTTCTTACCCTGCAATTGAGCAGACGCCTATGATAAGAAGAGATTTCAATACAATGTTAGATCAATAAGGGGAAATTTTCCCGTTATGATGAAAAATAGATGCCGATTTAAGGTGAATAAGGGGAAATTTTCCCCTTAAGCAAAGAAAAATGACTCTTTTGACCTGATTTTTAGCAAATAGAGGGAATATTTCCCTCTATTAAAGGCATTTTAGGAGCTGTTTTACCAGATAAGGGGAAATTCTCCCCTTATTATTAAGCGTCTAAAAAATCTGTCTTACTTGCGGACTTTGATAAACTAGGCTTAAAGATCTAAGAATAATACCGTATTTTATAGCAAAAAACCCAGATTCAAAAGGATCTGGGTTTTTTGATTTTTTAGGATCTTCTTATTACATTAAAGCCTTCGTTAGTTTAATATCTTTATCAATTCAATCTCATCTCTTATTGGGATACCTTCATTGCCAATCAAGGGTATCTCTGGTTTTAACTCTCTTGCTTTATCAACTGCATTATTTATAATGTGAGAAAGAATAAAACCTCTTTTTTGATAAAACTTTAATGCTGATAAATTATCGTTTGTTGTTATAAGTTTAACGAGTCTACATCTTTTTTTAATAGCAAGATTTTCTACTTCTTGAACTAACGATGTGCCTATTCCTTTACCTTCTTCAATACTATCCAAAGATATAATTTCCAATTCTTTATCTTTGATTATATAAGTAATTAAGCCAATGATTGCTCCTTTCACATTTACAATTGCAAAACCCTCTAATATACTGCAATCATAAACGCCACTTGAAATAACCATTTCTGGACTTCCCCAATGTAATTTGAAAAACTCGATTATTTTGTTTCTCGGTATATCCTCAACTGAGTAGATTTCCATTATATGCCACCCCATTGTAGTAAGATCATATTCCAGCAAGCTGCCCGTTTATAGAAATATCCATTATTCACAATTGTATCACACAATACTAGATGCTCATCTTCGCAAGAACAGGTTGCTAATTGACAAGTCATTTATCACCCCAATTAACATCTCATTTATTATCTGTTCAATATTCGAAGTGCTAATAAACCCCAAATTCGAATACAAACATTGTTATAACATCAAATAAAGCAGGCTAATTCATATGAATTAGCCTGCTATTTATAATGCTATTGGTAATTTTTTCTACCAAAACGGCACCCCTTAGTGACCTTCACAGGGGTTTTTCTTTAGTTAATAGTTCCTGATTGAAACCATTTCGAGGCCAGCCTCGTATATAACATATAGAAGAAGACGGAGGGCCGCCAAGGTATGAATACAAGTATGTGGAAACGACGCTTGGAGGATTTTTCACTTCTCCTCAGCACAGAGAGGTAATCGATGAGTACGCTGCGCAGGGCTGGAGATTGGTTCAGGTACTGCCTCTCAAATATAACGGACATGGAAAACCAACAGATTATGAAATTATATTTGAACGGAAAATTTCGGTTGGCGATTGAATTCACTGTTGGTTGTTAGACTGGGAAACAGCCAGGCTATGAGGGCATACTGCCATTTATCATAGTTCCAGAGAGAGGTATAAATGCTTAAAAGTAAACGTTACTGGATGCTTCTGCTGCCGTTTTTAGTTGTGGGAGTTTTGCTTATTTTCTTATTACCTCAAGAATTCAAACTATATGTGCTATTTCTTTGGGATAAAGGTAGAGGCGGCAACTAAACACTGCATACACATGGGCTGTATTTGAGTCGACTGATCTTAAACTCATATGTATCGGGATAAGTATAAGTGAATAATAGATAGGAAAAGGTAACGGATGCTAGTGGAAAAATAGTTTAGAAAATGAAACCATTCTACTGCTGCTTCGTATAATAGATATAAAATCTGATGGGTCATACTATGGAGGAATATTTTTATGGATAACAAAACAAAAGGGTTAGTGCTTGTGCTATGCGGTTTAATCTTTCTGCTGCTTGGAGTTACGATGCCATTGGCAGCTGTCTTAAAGGGTATTTTGCTTAGTTCGAGTTTGATATTGAATGTGTCAGGTACTGTTCTCTTAATGAATTATATAAAAACTACTAAAGAGAGCAGCCGGTAGTAGAAATGAATAGTCAAAGTGCAAGCAGCAATCATCTTTCGATTGCTGTTTTTGTATTATTAAAAGCTATGTATGGGAGGTGTTTCATTAGTACGAAAAAGGAACACGAATAATGAAACCATTTTGAACTAATGTTCGTCTAATTAGAAATTAATCAGTAATCGTAAAGAGGGGGACGGAATTATGCAAACTTATTCAACTTTTTTCAAAGCCCTTTCTGTTCCCTTTTCAGTTATTTCACTTAGGTGGATTGATCAATATGTATATGATTTTTCTACACTTGAAGGAGGAATCCTTGCAGGAGGCCTTGTCTCAATAAGTTATTTCTTAATAGAACGAATACCTGGCTTAGAGAGAGAGCTGAATAAAAAAATGGCTGTTATTTTATCTGCGATTGTGTTTCTTTCGATTTTCGCTGTCTTTAAAGCTTTTGCTCTCTAATATGTATTGAGTGACTATCAGAAGGATGGCAATTTCAAGTTGAGGATGATTGAAGTGGTAGGTGTACGGCCTCCTGCGGGACTAACGGGACAGGTGAGACCCCGCAAGCGAAGCTGAGGAGGCTCACCCAGCTTTAGCGGCCAGCGACTAGCAGATTTCGGTCTCTCTCCTTGCGATAAGTCATCATCGAATCGCTTACGCTCTTCGTGATTCCTTTATCTCATACGAGAGCCCTAAAATCTGTACGTCGCTGAACGGCCGCTTCCGCTTTAGTTTCACCGCCCGCCCCGAGGAGTCGTACACCTGGAGCGGAAATCAGCCAGATACTCATTAAGGGATAATACTTTTTGCGGAGGTGTTTTTTATGTGGAAACAGCAGTTGCTAAAAACGAATCGAGGGCTTTTTGAAATCTTTGTCAGAGGAAAAGGTAAACCTGTATGTATCACACACTTGTACAGTGAATTCAATGAATTGGGTTATTATTTTGCTGATACTTTTGTGCATCAATTCAAGGTTATTCTTGTTAATCTTAAAGAAGCTGGGAACTCTTGCAGGGCTGATTTGGCAGAAGAGTTGAGTATGGCAGAATCAGTGAAGGATCTTGAAGCGGTTCGGGAAGCATTGGGTTTTGAGAAATGGAGTTTTGCAGGTCATTCTACTGGTGGAATGTTAGGGCTTGTTTATGGGGATTTATACTCCGATAGTCTTGAAGGATTGGTTGTCGGCGGTGCTGCTGCCTCTAAAAAATATATGGAGAACCGGGAAAGTATGTATTGTTCCCAAAGTCCCTTAAACAAACGTCTCAGAGAAATATTTGCTATTTTAAAGTCACCTGAGGCAACGGTTGAGGAAAAAAGGAATGCTAATAAAGAATGGACGAACATGTCATTATTTAATGCAGATAAAAGAGAAGACTATTTTAAGAGACCATCAAGCGGAAGAGTCGTTCAAAGAAGGCTGGATTATTACTCTTTTCAAGAGCTTCCCCTGTTTGATATTCGTGAAAAACTTTCGGGGATTAACATTCCAACCCTGGTTTACTGCGGAAGCCACGATAAGCAGTGTCCACTGCATTATTCAGAAGAAATACATAGAGAGATTCCGAATTCACAGTTATATATCTTTAATGAAAGCAACCACCTTCCCTATTTGGAAGAAGAAAGCCGTTTCTTAAGTATGGTGGAGGATTTTAAAGAAAGCCTGTAGGGACAAAAACAACAAAGCAATTAAGGAGAGGGATTAACGCACACTGCGTTAATCCTTTTTTATAAGATAAGAAAGTATTAAATTTCTATTGTCAAGCAGTGTTTCTGAATCAGGCTCTAAACTTACTCATTAAGCAATTGGATGATTTTCTTCTGAAATTCCTGGGCTTCATAAGAAAGCTCTTTGTTCCGGTTATAAATGACCCAAAAATAATTGAGAATCTTGCCAGGGTTCATGAAGGGAATGATGGCCAGGTTTCCTTTTTTAACGTCCATATGGTTTTTAAAAGTGAAATTATATACGAGACAGGAGGCATGACCATCAAAAATCGCACTCTTTAATACCCCTATGTTATTAGTGGTAAATAAAAGAGAAGCACCCGGCAAATAGGAATTCACAAAGTGATTGGAACGTTTAGAATTATACATGACGACTTTTTCTCCTTTTAAATCTTCAGGGGTGACAAAGTCTTTTAAGAAAAGAGGAGAATGTTTACTTGCACAAAGGCAGGCATAGCCAGTATAGATTAATTGATAGTCGAGAAAATCACTGATTCTCAGTCCGCTCAATTCCTCCTCACTGAAAGGAGAAAAGGCTAAATCTATATCTCCGTGGATCAGCCTGCTCAAGATTTCATCCTGGTCAAGTTCAATGATTTCTACTTTTACATTGCTGTGATCTTCGTAAAAAAGTACAAAAGCGTCATATACCAGATAGGTGATGGAGGGAGAGCATCCTATTTTTAAAAGCTTTTCCTCTTTATCTATTGATATTTCTTTATACAATTTTTCCAGGCTGTGAATCATTTCATGTCCGCGATTTAAAACTTTTTTTCCTTCCGAAGTTGGTGTGGTCCCTTTTCGGGAACGTGAAAAGATTGTTACTCCCAACTCTTTTTCTAATTGAGTAATAGACTGGCTCAAGGCGGAAGGAGAAAGGTGCAACCGCTCAGCAGCTTTGGTAATGGACCCTTCTTTGCTCACTTCAAGTATGTATTTAATCTGCTCAATATTCACTTTAAAATCAACACCATTCTTCCTTATGTTAAGTAATGCTTAAATAAAGTTTAACATCATTAAATTTACATTAATAGGAACAAATTTTATAATTTTTAGGAGGTTAGAAAAAATACCAAATTCTGTTTATATATTATTCTCTGGAGGAGATTCTTTTGAGAGAGTGTGATTTGCGCAGGCTAATAGAAGAAACCAGGTCAAGATTATTCAAGTCCGCAGCTAAAAATGGTTTGGATAGTCAGGTGACCATTGATATCAGCCAAGAACTTGATGTTCTGATAAACTGCATACAAAGAAAGCACTATAAGGAAAATCAGTCTCATTCTTGAAAGCACGTTGCTGTGATAGCTTCCAACAGGTTCTCATAGAGTGATTTATTCGCTAGGTCATTGAAGTATGCTTAGTGTGCAATTGGTAAACACCTGTAATGATACTGTTGAAGTTCATGACTTTTTCACCGTGAACGTTTAGGTAGTTCAAAATCAGTCGAAATTAGAATCCAACCCCGTTCGGCCACTGTAAATATAACTCTTTTCTTTATTTAAGATAAGAGGCGTTTCGTGTATAAAAACGGTCCCTTCCCATAACTTCAATAGAAATCTCCTAAAAAAACACAGCCTTGCATAGCAGAGGGCTGTGTTGCTTCAAAATGAATTATTTAATGGGTAATCCCATTTTTGTCCACGTAAATAGATTTAACGATCGTTCTTTCGAATTTTTTTCCCGCTTTGGTCTTTCCTTTGACATCCAGGGTGAGGGTGTAGACGCCTTCTTCCTTGAATGTAAATGGCACTTTTCCTTTTTGCGTGATCATCATAGAGGCATCTTTCTTCTTCTGGCCATCTTTATTGATATTGACATTGACTTGGAAGTCTTTAATTTTGCTGCCTTTGTTCTTCAGTTCAATGGTCTTCTCATCCAGGATGATCTCTTCGTTTAAATCAGAATGGAAGCCGACTGTCATCAGATAGGCTGCTTTGTTTTTGTTCACTTTTACACTCCACTGACCTGCTTCTGGCTTCTGGATCTGAAAGCTGTGGTGATGTCCGCCTTTGAATACTCCTTCGTCTACTGAATGAGTGAATTTTTTGTACTCAACACCAGACGGGCTGATGACTACAAGATCTTTCATTTTTTTATCACTGAGCCAGTCAAGATCTAGTTTAGCAACGTTTTCTTCCACCTGGAAGTTTTCAAGAGCACTCGCTGTAAATTCTCCTCCTCGATGAAGGACACTGATATTAGCAGGCTCCAGTTCCGAGGCCAATGGCTCACTCATTGATTCTGCAGATGTAATTCCAGCAACCGGCTGGGCATTAAGAGTTAAGTAAGGGCGGAAATATTGGAATGTCCCGCCTTCCCGGACTGTCGTATGATTCCAGCTGCTGACACGGACCTCTTTACTGTAAGGAAGCCGGGAATTCGCAACAGTTACGGCACCATCATTGGAACCGTAAGAGCTTAGGTAGAGTCCTCCCCAATATAGAGAAGATCCGAAGCTTCCCCATTTGGTACCGGCTAAAGTAAAGACCGGATTTTTAGAGCGGTTGATATGTGTGTCAATCTGGGGCCTGTAATTTCTCATGTATCCAGTCTGAAGTGAGTAAGTAGCATCATTTTTGCTTCCTAAAATGCTTGCAAGCCAACCGGCCCAACCGCTATAAGCAAGATCGGCAAGCTGTGAGCCGTAATGAGGTGTAGAAAGAGTGATGAGGTTAGAAACATAAGGGTGTGCTCCGTAATGGACCAATGCATTTTGTGCATCGATTCCACCTTTGCTGTGGCCAACTATCACCAGTTTCTTCTGGCCAAAATAGTTGTAGATGTCACGGACACGGTTATTGATAATCGTTCCGTTATCCCACATATTCTTGTCTGGATGAACGTCGATAAAGGCAGTTTGATACCCATTATTGAGGGCGGTTTGATACATATTGTTGCTCTCCCACCACGTTTTGGAGGAGCTGTTGATTCCGTGAATAAACACAAGCACCGGCTTATTAGGGTCAGAGTAACCAGGAGCATCTCCGGCATACCATTGTCCAGGAACACCACCGGGATTATCCTTCCCGCCGATTGTCCCAGCGTTTGCGCTGACAGGCAGCACCAAAAACAGCATTAACAAAATCAATCCCAACCTTTTCATTTTCCCACTCCATTTCATCCGAAATAGGGGAAGTCCTCCCCATCTATCCTATCGGAAATCCTATCAGTTTAAGAAGCATTTTTTGGAAAATGAGCTGATTGGCATGCAGCAGATAGGAGAATGGTCTTGTGGCGTGGCTTGCGAGCGGGTTATGCAAAAATACGATCGGGTTATGCACATTTATGAGCGGAGAATGCAACTATACGATCGTTTTATACACAAATACTTGCGGGAAATTCAGAATATGAGCGAGCGAGCTAAGTGCATACTTTAAAAAGTGCATGCGCCCTCTCCAGCTGAAGGGATGAGGTGGGCTTGCGAGCGGGTTATGCAAAAATACGATCGGGTTATAGACATTTATGAGCGAAGTATGCAACTATACGATCGCTTTATCCACAAATACGAGCGGGAAATCCAGAATATGAGCGATCGAGCCAAGTTCATGCTTAAAAAGGCCGCTGCGTCCTCTCCATTTGAAGGGAGGGGCTGGCTTGCGATCCAAATAACACTTGGATAATAAAAGACAAAATCGCCTTTTTTTCAGGGGAGATTTTCCAGCCGAAGCTTACACTTTTTTATGAATGGCTCCCTGAAGAGTCATCTTCGAGGTGACTTACGGACTCTGATAATGAAAGACCCAATCAACACAATGGCAGTGAGAGTCAAAATGAATTTTCCTGTTCCACTCATCAGAAGCACTTCCTGAACGGAATAGGCTTCTATGAGAATGGCCGGAATCTTACCAAGTGTACTTGCGGCTGCGAAATTGAGGATGCTCATTGTACTGAAAGCGCCCGCCAGCGTGACCAAACCGGATGGTGCAAAAGGAAACAATCTAAGGCCCAAAACCAGGAGGAATGCTTCCCTGCCTTTGGAATGCAGCAGCTTTTTTAAATGCTTCTGTTGAATGCTTTTCCTGCTTGCGATTTTTCTTAATCCTTTACGGTAGAGAATGAAACTGATGATTGCACCAAGTACTTCCCCGGTGAATGACAGAAATAAACCAAATTCGAAACCGAAGATGGAGATATTGGCGGCTGTTAAAAATACACTGGGAATGACCCCGAGTGTGCTGATAATGATGTTTAAAAGGATGCTGACTCCTGCGGCAGCAGGCCCATTCAGGGAACCCAGCCATTCTGCTATTATATTTTCCACGTGAACTCACCTTGTTCTAAAAATTTTTTAAAACCAGCTCTTTATCTAGGTAACCATACCGTGTAAACTCTATTACCGTCAACTAACTGTAAAGGCAGAAAACTATGAAATCTTACTACCTCAATCGATTTCTTTTAGAACAGTATCCTTGAGTGGCAGGCTGGGGCGATACGACTTTTTGTACTGACGAAGCCGAAGGAGACTCAATGCAAGCCTGCATGATGGAGGAGCATTACTTTTGCAACAGCCAGAGTTCTTGCGAAAAGAGTGTTTTTTTAAAAAGTGCCGGTGAATGCACCTGTCTATAGCATGGTGATTAGCGGGAAAACACCCTATTAAAATCAGGAAAGAGCTTTATAGCATGGTGATTAGCGGGAAAACACCCTATTAAAATCAGGAAAGAGCTTTATAGCATGGTGATTAGCGGGAAAACACCCTATTAAAATCGAAAAAGAGCCTTATAGCATGGTGATTAGGCTCTAAACACCCTACTAAAAACGGAAAAGAGCTCTATAGTAGGGTGATTAGCCTCTAAACACCCTATTTAAATCGAAAAAGAGCCTTATAGCATGGTGATTAGGCTCTAAACACCCTACTAAAAACGGAAAAGAGCTCTATAGTAGGGTGATTAGCCCGAAAACATCCTATTAAAATCGAAAAAGAGCTCTATAGTAGGGTGATTAGCTCGAAAACACCCTGCTAAAAACGGTAAACTGCTTTATAGTATGGTGATTAGCCGCAAAACACCCTATTGTACAAAAGCAGCAATCCAAAAGGCCAAAAAAAGCCGGCCCTCAAAAGAGAGCCGGCTGTTGGTCAATCGAATCGATCACTTAGGATCAATCGTCTGTATGCTTCCATCTTCGTTATATTTCAGCTCAGTGAATTTGACCGAACGCTTATGATCCACTCCGCCTGACAGGGAGCAGTCATGATAAAATAAATACCACTTCTCTTTGAACTGGACTATGGAATGATGCGTGGTCCAGCCGCTGACAGGAGTCAGAATCGTTCCTTTAAAGACGAAAGGCCCCTGAGGGTTTTCGCTGACCGCGTAGACGATTTTGTGAGTGGTTCCGGTTGAATAAGACAAATAATAAAGACCATTATATTTGTGCATCCAAGGACCTTCAAAATATCTTCGGTCTTCATCTCCAGCTGTAATCGGATTGCCGTCTTCATCGACAATTGAGATTTCTGCCGGGTCATTTTTAAAGGTCAGCATGTCATCGTTCAGCTCTGCTACTCGCGGTCCTATTGCAGGAGCGCTTGAAGCGGGACCTTCTGCGTCAGCTGTAAAAGTCTCCGTCTGCCACTTCTCAAGCTGTCCTCCCCATAATCCTCCAAAGTACATATACGCTTTGTCATCTTCATCAACAAAAACGGCCGGATCGATACTGTAGCTTCCCGGTATGTAATTTTCCTGAGGAGTAAAAGGTCCTGCAGGATTAGAACTTGTGGCCACACCGATTCTGAAGATTCCGTCCTTATCCCTCGCAGGGAAGTATAAGTAATATTGATCATTCTTGAATGCCGCATCCGGCGCCCAAAGCTGCTGGCTGGCCCAAGGTACATCTTTTAGATGAAGTGCTTCTCCATGATCCACACATGGCGCGTTTTCATCTTCCATCGACAAGACATGGTAATCTTCCATGGCATATTGGTCACCATTATCATTGGTCGGTCCATTATGGTCAAGATCATGAGAAGGATAGATATAAAGCTTTCCTTCAAAAACATGTGCAGAAGGGTCGGCTGTGAAAATATGCGTAACTAATGGTTCATTTTGTTTTGAGTTTTTGCTCATAATTAATCTCCCCATTAAAAAAATTTAAGTGCTTACATGACTAGTATAACGGAGTTTTAATACTTTGTATATCGAAAAAACTAAGTTGTTTTAATTGTGTCAAATTGTAATGATTTAGCAGGAATTTTATGGTTTAATATGCGGTTGAAAAGGCGGGGGTGTAAGCCAGTGCATTAGGTATTACAGTAGATGGTAAACGTACCATTAAAAAACAGATTCTCCTTCGACAATGGTATGATTCAACGCAAACCGTGCCGTTAAAAATGAATCTTACTTGGACATTGGTATGTTTCAACGCAAACCGTGCCGTTAAAAATGAATCTTACTTGGACAATGGTATGATTCAACGCATAACGTGCCGTTAAAAGCGAATCTTACTTGGAAAATGGTATGATTCAACGCAAAACGTGCCGTTAAAAATGATTCTTACTTGGATAATGGTATGATTCAGCGTAAAACGTACCATTAAAAACAGATTCTCCTTTGGAAATGGTATGATTCAACGCAAAACGTGCCGTTTAAAATGAATCTTACTTGGATAAAGGTATGATTCAGTGTAAAACGTACCATTAAATCAGATTTTCTTAAGGTAATGGTACGGTACGGCTTAAAACGCGCTGTCAAAGCAAATCTTGCAAAATTCTACCTAAGTTAATTCCCCCAATACATAAATGTTCTTGTTAAGCAGCCCTTCTATCATTACAGGAAATGAAGTTTGAAGACTGGATGAACCAAGATTCTTGTCCAATTAATTGTTTTCAAGAACAGAAACCAACTCAAGATGAATTCTCCTGAAGAAAAACATAATCATCCATAGTATTATCTGAATTTTATGAAACCTAAATACTTATCTGCCGTATATATAGTAGCCCAGATTGAATGGATTGGGATAGTTTGTCAACGAAGTCTCAGTATGTCTACAAGCTATGTGGGCATGGGCAGGAGGTGCATTCGCTCTGAGACTGGTTTGTCTTTTCCCTTGCTGCGGGGGCGTTTTATAACTCATATGAAGTGAAAAAAGAGAACTCCATGTTGAAAAGAAGAATTGAAGTGCTGGAAGATGAGGTATATAAGGAATCAAATTTTTAAAAAAGGAAGAACAGAAGGGAATTCAAAAAAATTTTACATAAAAAACCCCTAATCATATGACTTGCTTCATAGTCTGGTAGAGGGGTTTGTAAATCAGAGAAATTAAAGTATAAGGGGGAGAGAATAATGGAGAAAGTTATTACAGTTGAAAATTTGTCTAAAAACTTTGGCAGCGTCCAAGCGGTGAAAAATATTTCTTTTTCAGTAAGAAGAGGAGAAATCTTCGGGATCATTGGACCGAATGGAGCGGGGAAGACGACGACACTTGAAATGCTTGAGGGAATCAGTAAGCCGACCCAAGGAACGATAGATGTACTGGGGCTGGTTCCCAGCCAGCAGCTGAGAGAGTTGAATAAACGGATAGGTGTACAGTTTCAAGCTACCTCGATTCAGAGAAAAATGAAGGTGAAGGAGGCGATGGACCTGTTTGCCTCGTTTTATAGTAATACCACAAAGAAAGAGTATCTGATCGACTTGTTGAATCTGGATGAGAAAATGAATGTGCGTTTTGAGGATTTGTCCGGCGGCTGGAAGCAAAGGGTGACCCTTGCACTCGCGACGCTGCACAGCCCTGAAATTGTGTTTCTTGATGAACCGAGTATGGGGTTGGATCCGCATGCGCGGAGGGAAATGTGGTCGATGATCAGAATGTTAAGGGATGAGGGATGTACGATTGTCGTCACGACCCATTATATGGAGGAAGCAGAAAAGCTTTGTGATCGTGTAGCGATGATTTACAGCGGTGAGCTGAAAGCATTGAATACACCTGAAGAGTTACTAGACAACCCATCAGGACAGTATATTGCATTTGAAAGCAACCAGGTTGATCAGCGATTTTTAGAGGCACTGCCTGAAGTGGTCAGGGTGGAAAAAGAGGATAAAGTATTTAAGGTTTTCAGTGAGAATCAGCAGGAGACAGCTTATCGTATTTTTACATACTGCCATGATCATGGGATTGTACTTTCTGATTTTAGATTTGAAAAAGGCTCTCTTGATGACCTGTTTGTTCATTATCTTGAAAAGGAGGAGGCTGCAGGATGACGGCTATTACAAAGCTTGCTACTTTAGAAACGAGAATGTTCTTCAGAGACCGCCTCAGTGTGTTTTGGACCTTTTTATTCCCAGTGGCCATGATTTGGCTGTTTGGATCCATGTTTGTCGGGCAGGAATTGGATGAGAGAATGTTTGCTGAAATGTTCGTTCCTGCCTGGATTGGCGTCAATATTGTCACCACCTCTTTCTTTACCTTGGGAACGGTATTAACCGGTTACCGTGAAACAGGTGTACTGAGGAGATACCAATCAACTCCGCTTCAGCCGTGGAAAATCCTTGCCGCTCATACCTTCCAGGGGACTGTCATTTTTGCAATCTCTGCTGTCCTGTTGATGGTGTTTGGCATGCTGATGTATGACCTGTCCATGCCAGCTTATATTGGCAGTACGCTCTTGGCTCTTTTGATCAGCATCCTTGCCTTTTTTCCTTTCGCACTCTTTCTGACATCGCTAGCCAAGAACACACAAAGCGCGGCTGCCATCAGCTCTTTGTTCCTGAACCTGATGCTGTTTTTATCTGGAGCGACTTTTCCGCTTGAAATGATGCCTACTGTGCTTCAATATACAGCAAAAATCCTTCCTTTGTATTATGTGATCCAAATGCTTCGCGGGACATGGAGTGAAGCACCAATTACAGAATACGGGCTTGAAGTTGGTGTCCTGCTCGGCATTGCTGTCGTTTCCACATACCTTGCATCCCGCTTCTTTCGCTGGAGTGATAAATAGACTGAGTGAGTATACATGAAGGGTGCTTCAGCGCCCAGCCCCTCGGGGTCAAATAACCCTCTGGGAATAAAAGGAAAGATCGCCTTTTGTTCTCAGAGGAACATTTGCCTGTCGGGGCTGGACAAGGCGCTTACGCTTTTGTGCATGCATAAATTAAAGGCGTGAGGTCCTCCTCAGGAAGAACTCACGCCTTGTTAGTCTTGATTAGAATCGAAACAAATCGCTGGACAGGTATCTTTCTCCTGTATCACAAGCGATGCATATCACGATATCATCAGGTGATAGCTTTTTGGCTACCTGGATTGCGGCGTAGCAGGCTGCGCCTGAAGATGGGCCGACCAGAATCCCCTCTTCGCTGGCCATGCGCCTTGCGATATCATATGCATCTTCATCCTCTATTTTATGGATTTCATCGTATACATCTTGATTCAAAATTTCTGGGATGAAACCAGGGCTTGTACCGACCAATTTATGTTTGCCCGGCTGTCCGCCTGAAAGGACAGGTGAACCCGCAGGCTCGACTACATGAACTTCAAGATCCTTGTAGTGTTCTCTTAATACTTCCCCGGTTCCTGTGATCGTTCCGCCGGTACCAGCTGTGGCAACGAATGCGGATAGAGGTTTACCCAGTTCCTCCATTGCCTCGACAATTTCCACCGCTGTTGTTTTGCGGTGCGCATTAGGGTTAGATTCATTTTCAAACTGCATCGGCATGAAGCTGTTCTCGATTTCCTTTGTAAGGTCTTTCGCCTTTTGAATCGCTCCCGGCATTTTTTCATCTCCCGGAGTGAGTACCACTTCCGCTCCATAGGCTTTCAGCAGGTTGATTCTTTCCTGTGTCATCGTATCCGGCATGACAAGGATTGCTTTATATCCTCTTGCTGCTGCATTCATCGCAAGCCCGATTCCGGTGTTTCCGCTTGTGGGCTCAATGATGGTGGAGCCTGCTTTTAAAAGCCCCGCGTTCTCAGCCTCCACAATCATTTGATAGGCAGCACGGTCTTTAACACTTTTGCTCGGGTTGTAGAATTCCAGTTTTACATAAATCTCCGCTCCGCCTTCCGGTTTCAGGCGATTCAACTTGACCAGCGGTGTATCTCCGATTAAATCTGCTATATTTTGAACGACTTTCATATCAATACGCCCTTTCATTTAAAGTCAATGAGTTCTTCGTTATAAGTCCAGTAATTATATTATTATGTTACTAATTCTAACAAATCTTATCAAATATATAAGATTTAATTGATTACAACATGATGTCGTTCCCATCTATCTCTTCACTGAAATGTTTAATTACCAGGCGTAAAGGCTATTAAAGATGGCAATAATTGTGATGAAATCCTGCATGCAATTACGGATTTAGATATCTGTAGCATGCTTAGTCTGATAAAATAAAAGTTAATGAAAATACGGAAAGGTGTGCAGGATGAAACAACACCATTATTTTTATGCGGTCCCGCTGCCGCAGGATACGAAAAAAAGCATGGATGATTGGTCGTCAAGGGTAAAAGCTGCTTTGCCGTTTCAACGATGGGTACATCCACAGGACTACCACATTACTTTGGCTTTTTTGGGGAGCACCGAAGAAGAACGTCTGAGAAAATCTATTGACAGAATCCATGCGGTGAAGAAAGAGTTATCCTCTTTTTCATTAACCGTTCAAAATCTTGGAACATTCGGGAATCCGTCATCACCCCGGATTCTCTGGAGTGATGTAAGTCCTTCTTCTTCCTTGTCCACTTTAAGAGATGCTGTGTACTCGAAATGCCTGCAGGAAGGATATGAACTAGACAAAAGGCCTTTCAATCCACACATTACGATAGCAAGGAAGTGGAGTGGAGATGAAAGATTCGCCGGCAGCCTGCTTACCCCTTTTTCACTGAAAGAACCTTTGGTTTTCCGGATAGAGGAATTTGTACTCTACCGGACGCATCTCGACCGGACACCTAAGTATGAAGAAGTGGAGAAGTTCACGTTGATCCTTTGATTGAAATTTATTAGTAAGAAACATAAAAATACAAACATATAATGCAAGAGGGGAAAAACTTATGGCGCAACTAATTAAGCTGCAAGACTATATTTCTCGGTATGAATTGGATACTTATCGTTATCCTTCCCAATTTGTCCGGTTAAAAAAACAGCAATGGGCAAAATGGAAGGAAAGCTGGGACCAGGGAGAGCTGCTATTTCAGGAAGAACCTGAAGAAGCAGAGGATATCTCAGAGAAAACAAGTTTGATGTCCAGATTTGGAGGATTGTTCAAGAAACGGGAAAAAGAGGAGGCGGAATGGCAGGAACTTGAAATACTGGCCACGCCTTCAGAAGAAGATTCAGAAATGAATTTGAATTTTACAGAACTTCCTTCCACCGAAGAGGAACTGAAGCACCTGTTCCTCGACCAGTTGTTTCACTTTCAGTTAAGGTGGGCGAGTTCTACCATAATGGAAAAATCCTACGTTGATAAAAGTTATACCTCTGACGAGCGGCTTATGTACTTTTTGAAAAGGTTCCCAGATAATATTTTTCTGATGTATTTTCCTGTCTTTAAGTTCAAAAATGCTCCAATGGAAATGGATATTCTTTTACTGACCCCCACAGAGATCTGGTGCTTAACCTTTATGGAAGAAGAAGATGAAGCCGCTTATATAGGCTCTCAGGAACGATTCTGGCTGAAGAAGTCAGGAAATAGGGCTTCGAAGGTTCTTAATCCATTGATCTCCCTTAATAGGATGGAATCGGTGATTTCCACCCTCATGAAGCATTTAGAGGTGGATCTTCCCATTAAGAAGGGCATCATCAGCCGAAATGGATATATCGATTATGGGATGGCCCCGCACAATCTGAATCTCATCGACAAGAGAGCGCATGCAGAGTGGTTCGGAAAAATGAGGGCATCCCATTCCCCTATTAAGAACGTTCAATTGAAACTGGCTAAGGGGCTACTTGATTTCTGTCAAAGCACTTCCTTCAAGAGATTGGGGTGGCAGTCAGATGATAACCATCCTTTACGAGAAGATGAAGAAGAAATATGAGAACAATTTATATTATAAATATCAATGCTAAAAACAGTTATTCGGTTCCTGTCTGGGAGAAATTGCAGAAGCAGTTAATGGTTCATCAAGATGATCTCTGCTTCACCCATTCGGTTGATGAGATGAGGGCGGCCGTCCGGAATATTGTGGAGGCAGCCCCTGACGAGAAATTATTTATTGTCGGAGTAGGCGGGGATGGTACCATCAGCGCCCTGATTAATCAATGTATTGGCTATGACAATGTAACAGTCGGCCATTTCCCAGCCGGAAGCGGAAATGATTTTGCGAAAGGTTATCTGTGGCCGGCAAAAATTGATCAGGGAGCTAAAGTCATCAGGCTGTTCCAAGAAGATCGGCTGCCGGAAAAATTCCACGATACTGGTTTGTATGTGTTGAATGGGTATCGCAAAGGGTACTTTGTGAATAGTATGGGAGCAGGATTTGATGCAAAAGTCACGATGAGAGCACAGCATTCCCCCATTAAGAAATGGCTGAATAGACTTTCTCTGGGAAAACTTATTTATGCTGTTCTGGTTTTTTCAGAAGCAATGAAATTCAAACCACTGGTTCTGGAAGCGGAAATCGATGGGGAAAAGAAAAGCTTCCAGCACACATGGTTTATTACGATTTCGAATCAGCAATATTTTGGAGGAGGAATGAAAATCTCTCCCAAGGCTGATTCTGCTGATGGCATGCTGGATCTCACGGTTGTCCAGAACCTGTCCAGACTGAAGCTTCTAGTGGTCTTTCTGTCCGTGTTTTTCGGCAAGCATACCACATTCAAAGAGGTAGAAACCTATAGGGTAAAAGAAATTCTGATTACATCGCCTGAACCCGTACCTGTTCAAGTGGATGGTGATTATATCGGTCTCATTGAAGAAAATAAAAAGCTGCATATCGAAGTACAGCATCATAATTGGAAGACAGCGGATATGAATAGCTGAGTCCATAGGGGAGGTGTATATTTTTGCTGATCATACAAAGAAAATTCTTTGCCTATTTAGATGAAATGAAAACGGTAACAGTCCTGCTTCCCCACTCCTATTTTGAGGGAAAGTCTTCAGCTTTTTATATAAAAGAAGAGAACAAAGAAAAGCTTCCTCTTACGATTAGAGAAAGACACTCTCTGCAGGAACAGAATAAATATATATGTTCCATTGATTTTGAACCTCAGTTGGACAGGACTTATCATATTGAAGATGAGCATGGTAATGAAACGGATCTGCAGGTTGGAGCAGTGATAAGGACGCTGGAATTCGATGAAAAGTATTTTTATGAAGGAAATGATTTGGGTGTGAGCCTTGATGCCGGCAGAACCACCTTTAAAGTTTGGGCGCCGACTGCCACGAAGGTCAAAGTGAAAATCACTGACCCCGATATGAGTTGGATCCAGCAGCACGACATGACAAGAGGAGAAAAAGGAGTTTGGACCTTTACTCTGGAGGAAAATGCAGAAGGATGTTTTTATACTTACCTGACCTGCATTAATCTGCATTGGCAGGAAGCGGTGGATCCCTATGCTAAATCTGTATCACTCAACAGTGAGTGGGGCGCTGTCGTTGACATGGGTAAAACGGTTCCGGTCATCGAGTCCCTCCCGGCTTTGGACTCCAAGACAGACAGCATTATCTATGAACTTCATGTCCGGGATTTTTCCATGCATGAGGAAAGCGGTATGAAGAATAAGGGCGTCTACCGGGCATTCACGGAAGCCGGAACGAAAACGTCAAACGGACTTTCAACAGGATTGGATTATTTGGATGAACTCGGGATAACCCATGTGGAACTGCTGCCCGTCAATGATTTTGAGGGAGTATCGGATCTCCGGGACGATGAAAGATATAACTGGGGCTACAATCCGCTGAACTTTAATGCTCCTGAAGGAAGCTACTCGACCCGTCCACAGAACCCATACACCAGGATCAATGAGTTGAAAGAGGTAATCCACTCCCTTCACAGCAGGGGAATCCGGGTCATTTTAGATGTTGTGTACAATCATGTTTATATAAAAGAGGAATCTTCTTTTGAAAAAATTGTTCCAGGCTATTATTTTCGATATGACGAGAATGGCATGCCTTCCAATGGCACCGGAGTAGGAAATGACATGGCCTCGGAAAGAAGGATGGTACGGAAATTCATTGTGGATTCGGTTCGTTACTGGCTGAAGGAATATAGAGTGGACGGATTCCGTTTTGATCTGATGGGAATCCTGGACGTGGAAACCATGAATGATGTTCATAAGGAAGTGGAGAAGATACTGCCTAATGCATTGATCATCGGTGAAGGGTGGGATTTAAATACCCCGCTGCCTCAGAGCAGGAAGGCTGCTATCCGCAATGCCGGAAAGATGCATGGAGTCAGCCAGTTTAATGACTCATTTCGAGACGGCATCAAAGGGAGCACCTTTAACTTGTATGACAGGGGCTTTGCACTTGGACACAGCGGTCTCGAAAAAAGAGCGGCCGAAGTGCTTACTGGCAGCATTGGGTTAACAGAAGAATCCGGGCTGTTTCTGCATCCTGCCCAGACGGTTAACTATGTTGAATCACATGACAATCATACCTTGTGGGATAAGATTTCGGCATGCTGTCCAGATAAAGCAGAGAGGGAAGAGAGACACATGCTTGCTACGTCAATGGTCCTTCTTTCCCAAGGGATTTCATTTCTGCATGCGGGACAGGAATTTCTCCGTACCAAGGAGGGAGTCGAAAACAGTTACAAATCTCCGGACAAAATCAATCAGCTTGATTGGCATAGGCGAACGTTATATCAGGATAAGGTTGAATATATAAAAGGGCTGATCGCCATCCGCAAATCCCACGGGGCTTTAAGATTCAGCACATCTCAGTTGATCCGGAAGCATATAAAGGCTGATTACAGTGTGCCGGGAATGGTCAAGTTGCACTTGCGCAATATCAAGGCATATGGCCCTTGGAATGAGATGTTTATTCTATTTCACGCAGGTGAGTCTGGATCGTCTGTCCATCTTCCGGAAGGCGAAGCACCGTGGAAACTGATAGCTGACGGGAAGCGTGCAGGACTGGAGACGCTGGATATATTGAATGAAAACACATTGAAGGCTGATCCTGTCAGCTGTTATGTTTGCTGCCGTTAGTCCTCATTACATGAAATGCTCTGCGCTCAGTATTGGTTGGTATATCTCAGCCATGAAGTTAGATAAGGATAGTTTTGATACAGTAACGGCTCTGCAATGCCCCGCTTTCGATAGGACTTGACGGAATGGGGCAAGAGACGATACTATTGATAAAGATGGCTATTGCACTTTTTGCCCAATAGCTGTCTTTTTTATTTTCCAGGCGATTTTATAGTAATGGAATGGAAACCTATCACTATAATCAGCCGCAATTATTTTATATAAAAACAAATACGATATTTAAAAGATACTATTTTAATATAAATGAAGCGAACCAATAGAGGGTGATTATTATTGGAACACTTATTTGATCAGGATTGGGAAATCGTATCGGCGGGAGGAGCAACAGGAGAAGCATTTTTTGCCCGATATCAGGAGCAAAAGCTTTTTCTGAAAAGGAACTCTTCTCCTTTTTTGGCTGTGCTGTCAGCTGAAGGGATTGTCCCCAAACTTGTCTGGACTAAAAGAATAGAGAATGGTGATGTTATAACAGCGCAGCATTGGCTGAACGGGAGAGAACTAGATCCTGTAGAAATGGAAGAGGAAAGGGCAGCAAAGCTCTTAAAGAAAATCCATTCTTCCAGACCGTTATTAACGATGCTGGAAAGACTGGGAAAAGAGCGTTTTCAGCCTGAACATATGCTGGCGGAACTGGAGACCGGGCTCGATTTTGAGCTGCTGTCACATCCCAAGGTGAGAGAAGCTCTTCAATTTCTCCAAACGGATCTGCCTAATATCTCTCATGACGAATATGTTGTCTGCCATGGAGATGTCAACCACAACAACTGGCTGCTTTCGGATAACAACCAGTTGTACCTGATTGACTGGGATGGAGCCATGATTGCCGATCCGGCTATTGATATCGGCCTTCTCCTTTATTGGTATATACCTGAGGAGAACTGGGAAACATGGCTTTCGCAATATGGTGTCCCAATGACAGACAGCCTTAAGCTTCGAATGAAATGGTATGTGGTCTCACAAACCCTTTTATCCATTCAATGGCACAAAGGGAAGGCGAGATTCCACGAAATGAACCATTGGATTGAATACCTTCATACCATCGTCTAAGCTCTAAGACAAAGTGTCCATGTCTTGGACCCATTGGGAAAGGTTCTGTTTCTGGGAAGTGATATGGTGATCGAGGTCGGAAGAATTGATTCCATTTTGGCTGTAGTTGTAAACTTCCTGAAGAATCGGCTTGATTCCTGCACCGATGTTCGTGTTAACCATAAGTGATTTAACCAGGCGTTCCAGCTGTTCACACTCTGCTACCGAACCGCAGCAGTCATCAGAGTGATTAATTAATATATCCTTTAATAAGTTCATTTGATCATGATGTCCGAGTGGCATAATAACACCCTTTCCGGTTGAGATATAGAAAAGAATTC
Source organism: Rossellomorea vietnamensis (assembly GCF_008180615.1). GTDB lineage: Bacteria > Bacillota > Bacilli > Bacillales > Bacillaceae_B > Rossellomorea > Rossellomorea vietnamensis_D. The sequence continues at coordinate 334,129 of NZ_VTEH01000002.1, read as the reverse complement.
ACATGTAGTTTGTGGATTCTTTTTTTGTTTATGCATGGATAGGGATGAAGGATGGAAAGACGTCTGATGTGAAATTCGGAGATAGTTTGTTTTTTTCGGCGCAAATCGATAAAGAGCTGGCCGTTCATTCAGAACAAAGAAAGCCGCCACAATTTATTGTGGCGGCTTTCCCTGTTTTACTTATATTGAAAACGAACGCTGAGTCAACTTCTCTACAGGATACACAGCCAAGCTGTATCCCACGAACATAACAGCCATTCCAGCCAAAACTGAAACCTCAGCAGCGATATTTACTAATTTACTCATTTATATCCATCCCCTTTTCTTTTTTTTCAAAACCGTGCAAATAAGCTACATTTATAACCTTAACAGAACATCATCTCTATCCAAATTGGCATAAGGATCCTTATAGACCCCTTATCAATGCTGATCTAATATGTAAACGCATACAGTACCCTGATTTATAGTAATACAGGTATATCCTCGTGAATACTTCAGATTATAAAAACACTCCTCAAATCCTGATAAATCCCGACATGACTTGCAGAGAAAGGGATGTCATGGTATTGTTTTGACGATGAGAAATTCTATTTTTACTCTTTTTAAAAGTCTTGTTTATGAAAACTATACTTTTTTAAGGCTCTATTCTTAAAGATAGATTGATGTTTTTGGTCGCTATTTTACCATCCTTCCCCCTTTTACGCAGGGATTGGAGCGGAAGGCGTGCGACCTCCTGCGGGACTAGCGGGACAGGTGAGACCCCGCAGGCGAAGCCGAGGAGGCTCAACGCCCGCCCGGCGGAGTCGTACGACTGAAGCGGAAATCCACTACTTTTCAACAACCAGAATCTTTGAGAAAAGAGCATGCATTTTAAAAAGAGCTCAAGAAAAAGAGGTGTCTATATGCGTTTAAGAAATAAACCATGGGCAAGCGAGAAGCTTAATGAGTATCCTCAATATGTTGTTGCCCAGCCAGAAGAAAAAAAGGGTAAGTGGAGTGAGGAATTCGGCAATAATAACCCCCTTCATATTGAAGTCGGGACCGGCAAAGGACAATTTGTGACGGAAATGGCTAAAGCCAATCCTGACATTAACTATATTGGAATTGAGTTGTACGAGAGTGTCATCGTTTCGGCCCTGGACAGAATCATCGAGGCGGACATACCGAACGTCAAGCTGTTGAATGTTGACGCCAAAAACCTTAAAGAATACTTTGAGAAAAATGATGTAGACAGGGTGTATCTCAACTTTTCAGATCCTTGGCCAAAAAACCGCCACGAAAAGAGACGCCTTACCTTCGAAAGCTTCTTGAAATTGTATGAGGATATCCTCGTGGATGAAGGTGAAATACATTTCAAGACTGATAACCAAGGGCTGTTTGAGTATTCGCTCCAGAGCTTTTCACATTATGGTCTTCTGTTGAATTTCCTCAGCCTGGATCTTCATAACAGTGATTTTGAAGGAAACATCATGACAGAGTATGAAGAAAAATTTTCTTCCCGCGGTCAAAGAATCTACCGGAGTGAAGTAAAGTATCCCAAAAAATAGTCGTAAGGAAATGACAGCTCACAGAGGTGGGCTGTTTTTTTGTTGTAGTGAGTTTAGGGAAGGCAGGATTGTGCTGCATTAACGCGTTGCCGTGCGAATAGGGACTGTCCCTTTTAGTGCTTTAGAGTGTTAAATCACGACCTTCCTGGTGGTTGAAGTTTTAATACGGATAAATTTTCTGATAATATGAAGAATGAAAGGGGAGATGGAATATGGAATCATTGGAGCTGCAAGACTTAAGTTTCAGATGGCTTGACGGCGGGGTGACCAGGATGGATGGCGGTGCGATGTTCGGTGTTGTGCCAAAGCCATTATGGTCCAGAAAGTACGAAGTTAATGACCTGAATCAGATTGAGTTAAGAACGGATCCAATCTTTTTTCAGCTGGATGGTAAGAATATATTGATTGAATCTGGAATTGGAAAAGGAAAACTTACGGATAAACAAAAGCGTAATTATGGAGTGTCAGAAGAATCCTCCATAGCGGAATCGCTGCAATCACTGGGGCTGACACCGGCTGACATCGATATCATATTGATGACTCATATGCATTTTGACCATGCATGCGGACTGACCAGATATGAAAGCGATGAACTTGTGTCCGTATTTCCAAACGCGGTCATCTACACATCTCAAACAGAATGGGATGAAATGAGAAATCCGAATATCCGTTCCAAGAATACATATTGGAAAGAAAACTGGGAAAGCATCGCCCATCAGGTGAGGCCTTTCAAGGATGAAATAGAAGTGCTGGATGGAGTAAAGATGGTTCACACTGGAGGCCATAGCGATGGCCACTCTATCATTTTTATCGAAAGAGGAGAGGATAAACTCATTCATATGGCGGATTTGATGCCGACACATGCGCATAAAAATCCCTTATGGGTATTGGCTTATGATGATTATCCGATGACATCTATTCACGCAAAAGAAAAATGGATTAGAAAAGCCATGGATGAAGGATACTGGTTCTTGTTTTACCATGACGCTGTGTATCGCGCGCTTAGATGGAATTCAGAGGGTGAAATCGAACAGTCTGTGGATAGGCAGAAATAAAAAAACGGAAAGGCTCAAAGGGCCTTTCCGTTTTTGGTGTCAGGACAGCTGCTGGATGTTCAGAATCGTCCCTGTTTTAGAATCGGCAATAAATTCATATTGCTGAAGGGCTCCATCTTTATGACGGGAGATGCCGCCGCGATAGACTTTGGTTTTAATCGGATACACTTCATAGCTTTCCGGCACCATGCCTATCCAAGATCCATTGATCGGCCCTTCTTTTTTAAATGCAGTTTTCATGGTTTGCAGAACTTTTTCAGGAGAATGCAATGTTTGTGTATCAAGCGTTTCTTTCAGTAAGTATCCTCCGGCAATTCCAACTCCTGCACCGAGTAAAAACGATTTCCAATTCATTACTTTTCCTCCTAGCACGAATATTTCTGATTCCATTATACTAAACTTTCCAGGAAGGTACATCTTAAAGGGTAGATCACTTTTAAGCAAGATTTGTGGAAAGTCGCTTGAAAGTTCTGTAAAATAGGAATGGAGATTATCATTATATACATAAAGGGGTTTTAGCCATTATGAATCAAGAGACAATGGAATTATTCCGTACGCTGACTGAATTGCCTGGCGCGCCTGGCAATGAGCATGCTGTACGTAAATTTATGAAGGAAGAACTGACAAAATACTCTGATGAGGTCATCCAGGACGGCCTTGGCGGGATATTCGGCGTAAGGAAGGGTCTGGAAAACAGCCCGAAAGTAATGGTAGCCGGCCATATGGATGAAGTAGGATTCATGGTTACTTCTGTAACGGATAATGGAATGATCCGCTTCCAGACGCTTGGAGGATGGTGGAGCCAGGTCTTGCTGGCCCAGCGTGTTCAGGTCATCACAGACAACGGTCCGGTTACAGGCGTCATCGGTTCGATTCCTCCACACCTGCTGGATGAATCACAGCGAAGCAAGCCAATGGCGATCAAAAATATGCTGATTGATATCGGTGCGGATGATAAAGAAGATGCGAAGAAAATCGGCATCAAGCCAGGTCAGCAGATTGTGCCGATTTGTCCGTTCACGCCAATGGCAAACGAGAAAAAAGTCCTTGCGAAAGCTTGGGATAACCGCTACGGCTGCGGACTTTCAGTAGAACTGCTTAAAGAATTGAAAGGTGTCGACCTTCCCAATACACTTTATTCCGGTGCTACTGTGCAGGAAGAAGTAGGCCTTCGTGGTGCCCAGACAGCTGCGAACATGATCAATCCGGATATTTTCTTTGCGCTTGATGCAAGTCCGGCGAATGACATGTCAGGCAGCAAGAAAGAGTTCGGCCATCTTGGAAAAGGTGCTCTTCTCCGCATTCTTGACCGTTCAATGGTCACTCACAGAGGCATGAGGGAGTTCATCCTCGATACAGCGGAATCAAATGACATTCCGTATCAATACTTTGTTTCTCAAGGCGGAACGGATGCAGGACGCGTCCATATCTCAAATGAGGGTGTTCCAAGTGCAGTAATCGGAATCTGTTCCCGCTACATCCACACAGCGGCATCCATGATTCATGTGGACGACTATGCTGCGGCAAAAGAATTGATCACAAAGCTTGTTAAAGAGTGCGACCGCTCAACAATCGAAAGCATCCGCCAAAATTCTTAATAGGCTATCAAGGGAGAGAGGGCTAACCTCTCTTTCTTTTTGGGAAAATTTATAAAAATAGGAGGAAACACGATGATTATAGGCATCGGTACGAAAAATAAAGCCAAGATCGAGGCAGTCAAAGGAGGGTTTGCTGAGATTCTCACCGAAGAGCTGCATTTTGAAAGTTTTATAACAGAATCGGGTGTCAGGGAACAGCCTTTCTCTGATGAAGAAACCATTCGGGGAGCAATTAACCGTGGAGCAGCTGTCCTTGAAATGTCCGGAGGAGATCTCGGAATCGGATTGGAGGGAGGCGTGGTGGAAACTGAGTACGGTTTGTTTCTATGTAACTGGGGAGCGCTGGCTGAAAGGGGAGAGGAACCCATCATCGCAGGCGGTGCCAGAATCCTGCTGCCGGAAATCATTGCAAAAAGAGTGCTGAGCGGTGAAGAACTGGGACCGGTCATGGATGATTACTGTCAGAGTGAAGGAATCCGCCAGCATGAAGGAGCCATGGGTATCTTCACAAAGGGAGCCGTGAACAGGGATGAGATGTTTAAGCATACGGTAAAGCTCCTTGTTGGGCAGTGGAATTTCAGGAGAGCGGATTCAGAGCTGGGGTAATCTGAGGTCTTTCTTTGAGAGTGCGCAGGGTACATCATTTAAGGATTTTTCGATACGATGTCCCTCGCTGGCAGAGCGAGGTACATCAAAAGAGAAATTTCTCAAGATAATGTACTTTGCTGGCGGAGCGAGGTACATCACAAGGGGAATTTCTTAAGATAATGTACTTCGCTGGTGGAGCGAGGTACATCAAAAGAGGAATTTCTCAAAATGATGTACTTCCCTGGCGAAGCGGGGTACATCACAAGGGGAAATTCACAAGATAATGTACTTCGCTGGCGGAGCGAGGTACATCAAAAGAGAAATTTCTTAAGATAATGTACTTCGCTGGGGGAGCGAGGGACATCAAAAGAGGAATTTCTCAAGATAATGTACTTAGCTGGCGGAGCGAGGTACATCAAAAGGGGAAATTCTCAAGATAATGTCCCTCGCTGGCGAAGCGAGGTACATCAAAAGAGGAAATTCTCAAGGTGATGTACTTCGCTGGCAGAGCGAGGTACATCAAAAGAGGAATTTCTTAAGATAATGTACTTCGCTGGCGGAGCGAGGCACATCAAAAGGGGAAATTCACAAGATAATGTACTTCGCTGGCGGAGCGAGGTACATCAAAAGAGGAATTTCTCAAGATGATGTCCCTCGAAAGCTGAGCGGGCTGCATAATAATATACTTGATTTCATGCGGTTCTTTCATTTTAATTGGCTCTATTTGAAAGATGTTGCTTTTAAGGTTATTTATCGATTTTTCCTGAACGTAGACGGATTGGAGCGGAAGGTGTGCGACCTCCTGCGGGACTAGCGGGACAGGTGAGACCCCACAGGCAAAGCCGAGGAGGCTCACCGCCCGCCCCGCGGAGTCGTGCACCTGGAGCGGAAATCCATTCTTTTTACTCAGCCACAATCTTTGCGAAGAGAGCTTTTTATTATGGTTTTGTCCCAGCCTCTTCAAAAAAATTGATCCGTCCTGTTTACTCTGTCTCGAAAATATAAGAAAGAGCTTTGATGGCTTGGTTGACTGTTTCAACCGTCACATTTGCTTTATTGGACAGTTCTTTAAGCGGGTGATGCAGTTCTTGCGGACGGACGAGGATCAGGGGTTTGCCTTTAGCGATGGCGGCGCTTGCGTCCATAGCCGTGTTCCATTGTTTATACTTTTCTCCGAATAAGGCAATGACCAAATCTGCTTTAGACATTAGAATTTCTGTGCGTAAATTGTTGAGATCTGATGCCGCGTCATCTTTAAAGACAGCTCCTGGTTGTGCTCCCTGTATTTCCTCCCCGATATTATCTGAGCGTTCATGGTTTTCCATGGGTCCCACGAATGAAAGGGGAAGCTGTAGTGCTTTAGCTTTTTCTTTGATTTCGCTTCTCCAATCACTATGTATTTCTCCTGCTAAATAGACTGTCAGTTCCATAAAAAAGCCTCCTTATGATGATTTTGTTTTATTTTACCATGAATGAAAAAGGGAAACGAATGTAAAGGTTCTCATAAATTGTCGAAAGATGGGGAATCTTAATAAAAAGAGGGTTGTCAATAGGCCTTTTTGAGGGGTATGATAGAAAAGAACGAGTGCTGGATAAGGAGTGATATGGGTGTCAAAATCAATCATATTCAAGTTTTCTGTCATTTTTTTGCTTATGCTGACAGCAGGCTGCAGTAGTGCAACACTGGAGGAAAGTCAGGAAGAAGCGGTGGAAGCTGTAAAAGAAACGTTTGAAAGCCCTATTGAAGAAGCATCTGAGGAAACAGAGAACTTTCATTTTAATCTCCCATCTGGATCAACCATCAAAGAGAAAAATGCTAATAACGTTATTATAGAGAATGGAAATCATACTTATATTTTATTTTATAATCAGAATGTTTCTTCTGATAGTGAGCAGCTTTATGAACTTTCAGTACAGGATGAAGCCAGCATAGTAAAACAGGAGACTTTCAGGGACGATGACCGATTCGGTTATTTTTTGATTCGGGAAGTGGAAGAGGAACAATTTGAATTGACTGCTGGAATCGGCGGTACTAAAATGACAACCCAATCTGTTAAAGATGATTTGGTGAACGATAGTGAGTTCATGATGGAAGTCGTCTCTTCTGTTAAAAATAAATAAAGCTTATTATCTATTACGCCTGGTTAGTCAATCAGGCGTTTTTGTTTTGCTCTTTTTCCTATTGCTCTCTTGGCGATAAGTAAGTTGTGATAGCGAGAAAATAACTCATACTCTGTAGATTTAAGGGAAAACAAAGGCTAAGAGGAAATAATATAGTGGACTTTTGTGACATGTGTCTTTACACTAGTAAATGATTCTGTTTGATAACGCGTAAAAGGAGGCCAACATGAAAGAATTTTTGGAAAGACAAGGAGTCAAGCCTTCAGCAAAGGTATACTTTATTGATGCTTTGTCCTTTATGGCTCTCGGTTTGTTCTCATCCTTGATTATAGGACTCATTATAAAAACGATTGGACAACAATTGAATTTCAATTTTCTTATCGAGATGGGGGACCTGGCCATCAGCCTTATGGGGCCAGCAATTGGGGCAGCGATTGCCTATGGACTTGGCGCACCTCCGCTTGTTCTTTTTGCAGCCGTCGTTACGGGAGCAGCAGGAGCAGCGCTGGGAGGTCCGGCTGGTGCTTATGTAGCGGCTGTGCTTTCAACGGAAATTGGAAAGATAGTCAGTAAAACGACGAAGGTGGACATCATTGTCACTCCCCTTGTAACCATTACGGCGGGTTATACGGCGGCAGCTTTGATAGGACCGTGGATTGGAGAATTTATGGTTCTTTTCGGCAGCTGGATTGAATGGGGAACAGAACAGAGGCCAATTATTATGGGAATTCTGGTAGCGGCTCTGATGGGGTTGGCACTGACAGCACCGATTTCATCAGCAGCCATCGCCCTGATGCTTGACCTCAGCGGAGTGGCTGCAGGGGCAGCAACGATAGGGTGCAGTGCCCAGATGGTCGGCTTTGCGGTCATGAGTTACCGTGAAAATAAATTCGGCGGCCTGCTTGCACAAGGGATCGGGACGTCCATGCTTCAGGTGCCGAATATCGTCCGGAATCCGCGGATTCTTATTCCACCGACGTTAGCCGGAATGATCCTTGCTCCAATCGGGACGACGATATGGGTCATGGAGAACAATGCAGCAGGTGCCGGCATGGGAACGAGTGGTTTTGTTGGGCAAATCATGACGCTGAAAACGATGGGCTTCTCCGGTCAGGTTTGGATACAGATTTTGGTGCTGCATATTGTTGGACCTGCCTTGCTTACGCTGGTAATATCTTTTTATATGAGAAAAATCGGCTGGATCAAATCAGACCAGCTGTACATCAGTACAGGAGGGAAATAAGATGAAAAAACTATCCAGCATGGAAGAATTCAACTCTATGAAAAGCGAAGGAAAGCACATATTCATGTTTTCAGCAGACTGGTGCCCTGACTGCCGTGTGATCGATCCGGTTCTTCCGGAAATCGAGGAGAATAACTCTCAGTACACATTCGTATACGTTGACAGAGATGAATTCATCGATCTGTGTGCCGACCTGGGCGTATTCGGAATCCCAAGCTTCGTTGCATTCGATAACGGCAAAGAACTAGGACGGTACGTCAGCAAAGACAGAAAAACGAAAGAGCAGATCGAAGAGTTCATTCAAGGGCTGTAATAGTCTTGAACAGAGGAGCACCCGTGTTCCTCTGTTTTTTTATGCATGGAAGTATGCATGCGTGCGTGACAGTCACGCCCCGAAATTTGTCGATGGATTAGAATGATGTTCGTTTGGCGATAGAATCTTAAACACTGCTCCACTGTAGGAATCCCGAGTTTTAAAAAGTGATTAAAACGTTAAACACTTTGCTTCAGGAGGGATTTGAAGTTCTAGCATGGTGATTAGGCGGAAAACACCCTGCTTCAGAAGGAATTGAGGATTCAAGCATGGTGATTAAGCCCCGGCTAAATTAAAGAGAAAATCCCCATCCCATACACCACTAACAATGAAGCCCTGCATATCTATCCCTTTCATTTTGTATAACAGGCTGTTTATTGTACAATAAGAACGATTAAAGTATGCTCCTGACGAAAAGGAGGACAAATTGAATGGATGCTAAGAAAATGAGGAAGAAGCTTGAAGAGAGGCTTTCTTCACCTGACCGCAAGTTTCTTTTTGACAGAGAGAAAGAGGTCTTGCGAATAGAAAATATCAATACTGGAAAAGGAATCAGTGTCACGCTGGCACCGATTGTTGCAAAGTGGGAAGTTTCGGAAGAGAAAGCCGTCGATGAGGTAGTTTACTATGTGGAAGAGGCCCTGGATGTGATGGGGTACGAACATACGCTGACGGATAAAGAGAAGAAGATCTTTCCGGTTATCCGCTCAACCTCATTTCCGGCCGATACACACGAGGATGTGCCTTTTATAACGGAAGATCATACGGCGGAAACACGGATTTATTATGCGGTGGATCTTGGTTCTACATACCGCATGATTGACGAGAAGTTGCTGCAGGCAGAGAAATGGACAGCGGAGAAAGTGAAGGAAGCCGCACGATTCAACCTCCGTTCACTTCCAGTTAAGCTGAAGCAGGATACTCTTGCCGGTAATGTATTTCATTTCTTGAACACGAATGACGGCTATGATGCGAGCCGGATTCTAAATGCTTCATTCCTTAAGGAAATGAAGGAGAAAACTGAAGGAGAAATGACGATCTCCGTTCCTCATCAGGATGTCCTGATTATTGGTGACATCAGAAATGAAACAGGGTATGATATTCTTGCTGAATTGACTATGAGCTTTTTTACAAACGGAAAAGTTCCGATTACTTCTTTATCTTTTCTTTATGAAGATAACGAATTGGAACCGATTTTTATATTGGCTCAAGACCGTAAATCTGGAAGGGAGAAATAAGAATGAACGTATTTTATAATTTGGAAGGCATTGGGGACACTTTAATCATTTCAATGGTTCCTGGCTTTCAAGGTGAGAAGTCCTTTGACAAAAAAGGTGACGCGGTAAGAATCTTTGATGAAAACTCCGGCGAAACGATCGGATTTAATTTGTTCAATGCTTCTTCTTATATGAAGATTGACAGCAATGGGCAAGTGGAAATGAATCAGGACAAGCTGAAGGAAATCAATGAAGCCATCCAAAAGAATGGTTTTGAAGAAGAGCTTCAGGCTGACTTCTCTCCTAAGTTTGTTGTAGGGTATGTGCAGGAAAAAGAAAAGCATCCGAATGCAGACAAATTGAGTGTCTGCAAAGTGGATGTTGGGGAAGAAACGCTGCAGATTGTCTGCGGTGCCCCGAATATCGACAGTGGACAGAAAGTGGTTGTTGCGAAAGTAGGAGCTGTTATGCCTAGCGGGATGCTTATAAAGGATGCCGAGTTGAGAGGCGTTGCTTCATCAGGCATGATCTGTTCTGCGAAGGAGCTGGATCTTCCGGATGCCCCTCAAGAAAAGGGCATACTGGTTCTTGAAGATGATGCACAAGTCGGAAAGCCGTTTTCTGTTTAAAAGGCTTTTCGTAAACTTTGCTGCTATTTGATAATAATTCAACAAAAAATTGACTCAGAGGGAAGTTCATTCCGGAGGGTCAATTTTTTTGTAGGAAAGTATAGTGCAGAGGTACGGACAACCTGAGCAGCATGTCACACAAAAATAGATGGCTTGGGAAACCAATTATGGACAAAATCTCCCATTCTGGTGATTTTACTCGAATTTTTTCTTTTAACTGTTACAATAAAGAGATGATTACAGTAGAGAGAGTGATAACATTTGAGTTGGCTTAAAAAAGTTTTTAACAGATTAAAAGATGAACCTATTCAATCAGATGAAGCCTCTTATAAAGAAGAGCGAAATATAGATGCACCTAATGAAAAAAACAAAGACATTGAAGCGAGGATCTCCTATCAATATCCTAAAGGAGAATTCAGGTTTCCGGTCATCCCGGATCAAGGGAGAGCACGAAGAGAAGAGAGAGAGAATCGATCAGAGCAGAGAAGGCAGAGGCGCAGCCCTTCTCAAGAGAAAGAGAAACAATCTGAGGAAGAAGCCAAGATCCAAAAAGGCAGCCCGAAGAAAGAGAAGGCTTCTGAAAAAAAGGGAGATCCCTTTAAACGTCCTTTCCGTCCAACGGAAATTCCCTCGCCTATTTACGGCTTCAGTAAACCGGCACAAAAGGATCCGATTCAATTTGAGCTGAAAAGCCATGAACCAAGATTGTGGAGAGAATCCGAAAAGGCTGTTGATCCGTCTCAACCACAGAGTCGGATTTCAGAGGATTTACGCTCAGAAGACTATACAGGTCCTTCTAACGAAAACAAAGATCTTAATAATATGGGTAAGGAAGAAAAAGTTTTAATAGATGAATTCGAGCCATTGCAATTCATGGAAGAAACCAAGCCAGAGAGATTACATAGTGACGTACCTGCTGAAGAATCATCTAAACTTGTGTCTGCTGAAGCAGAAATACCGGAGGAACTCCTTGAAGCTCATTTAGTTAAAGGTGACTCTGAAGTTGAAGCCGTTATTGAAACTAAAGCTCAGCAAGTTCTTGAGGATACCAAACCTGTTAAAACGGAGACTGGTTCAGACTCATTCCCTTTCCTGCCTGAAAATGAGAGAGCTTTAACTGAAACGGCTGAAGAGCCTGTAGAGGCGAATGACGTACACGTTGAAGAATCTTCTGATTTTCAGCCAGATGAAACCGAAGTGACAGTTGAAACCCCTGAAGAGCCTCCAGTTAAAGAGAATTTTGCAGTAGACACAGCTATTGAAACAGAAGAACAGCAGGATTTTGAGATCACCAAGCCTGTTGAAACGGAGGAAGTTCCAGACTCCTTACCTGGATTGCCGGATGTGGAGGAATCTTTGACCGAAACGGCTGAAGAGCCTAGTGAAGCTTTTGAAGACGTGGCCTTAAAGAGTGAAGCAATGGAAGCAGAGCCGTTTATAGACGGTGCAGAATCAGTGGAAGACCAGGAAGTCACGCAGGATCAACCCGAACAATCACCTCAGCCGGCTTCCAAGCGCTCGCATCTGCCTTTCAATGTTTTGATGCTGAAGCAGGATAAGCGGATGATGGATCGAAAAAAACGATTCGAAGAGATGAAGGCAGATAACGCCGTGAATGCTGAACAGCCCGAAGACCATGAAATGGAAACACCAGTAAATGAGGCTGAAGTTGACCAAGCAGTGGTCAAGGCAGCGGAGGCGGCGCCAGATGAGGCTCCATTGCAAAGTCATAATGAAGAAGATCAACCGGAACAAGATGATTTGCAATACGAAAGCCCTGTTGCGGTAGAGGCTAAAGAATATCCAGAAGAAAATCCTGAGGAATCTGCTTTCGATGAGGAACTAGAGTCTTCAGAAAATGACCCGGAACCTGTTCTTTCTCAAAGTGAAGAGGAGAAACGTATTGAGCCTGCTGCTGCGGAAGAGAAATCAAGCAGCCAGCCAGAACCATCAGAAAGTCCTTCTAAACGGTCACACCTGCCCTTCAATGTATTAATGCTGAAGCAGGATAAAAGGAAGATGGTTCATCCGCCAAAGTCAGAACCAGCCTCCGTGACTAAGCCGGCTGCTGAAGAGAAAATTCAGGATGATACTACCTTGAAAAAATATGAAGAGTTGGCGGACGAGCCCACAGAGGAAGAAGGCTATGAATTTCCTCAGCTGAACTTTCTTGCTCCGCCGATTGTGAAGGAATCGAGTGGTGAGTGGCTTGAAGCTCAAAGAGAGCTGCTGAATGATACGCTGGTGAACTTCAATGTCAGGGCGCGTGTCGTGAATGTAACAGAAGGACCTGCCGTAACGAGATTTGAAGTTCAGCCTGAACCTGGCGTGAAAGTGAACAAAATCACGAATTTGGCTGATGATATCAAATTGAGTTTAGCTGCAAGAGATATCCGGATTGAAGCTCCTATTCCCGGCAAGCACACCATCGGAATCGAGGTCCCGAATCAGCAGAGCCGTCCGGTTTCACTAAGTGAGATCATTTCTAGCAGCCCATTCCAGGACAGCTCTTCACCTCTGACAGCGGCATTGGGCCTTGATATATCAGGAGAGCCAATTGTCACGGACCTGAACAAGATGCCCCATGGACTGATTGCGGGTGCAACGGGATCAGGAAAAAGTGTCTGCATCAATTCCATTCTGGTGAGCCTGTTGTACAAAGCATCTCCGCAGGATCTGAAGTTATTGCTAATTGACCCAAAAATGGTAGAGCTGGCTCCTTATAACCGCATGCCTCATCTGGTGAGCCCGGTAATCACAGATGTTAAAGCTGCGACCGCCGCTCTTAAATGGGCAGTAGAGGAGATGGAAAGACGTTACGAATTGTTTGCTCATACAGGAGTCAGGGATATCACCCGCTACAACCTTAAAGCAGAAAGAAACGGCGAGAAGAGCCAAAAGCTGCCGTATCTGGTAATTGTCATCGATGAGCTGGCAGACCTGATGATGATGTCTCCTGCTGATGTAGAAGAAGCCATCTGCCGAATCGCTCAAAAAGCAAGGGCATGTGGAATTCACCTGATCATTGCTACTCAGCGTCCATCTGTGGATGTCATCACAGGCTTGATCAAGGCGAATGTTCCGACACGGATTGCTTTCTCCGTCTCTTCAGGAGTGGATTCCAGGACCATTATTGATGGAAGTGGAGCGGAAAAGCTGCTTGGGAAGGGTGATATGCTGTTCCTTGAAAACGGATCGTCCAAGCCGGTTAGGCTTCAGGGTACTTTCGTCTCTGACGATGAAATTGATGAAATCGTCCATCATGTCAGAGAACAGGGAGAGCCGAATTACTTGTTCCAGCAGGATGAGTTGCTGAAAAAGGCTCAGGTGGATGAACAGGAAGATGAGTTGTTCCTAGAAGCGTGTGAGTTTGTAGTCAACCAGGGCGGAGCTTCCACTTCGCTCATCCAGAGGCATTTCCGTGTTGGATATAACCGTGCGGCGAGGCTTGTGGACATGATGGAAAGCCACGGCATTGTGTCAGAAGCAAAAGGAAGCAAACCGAGAGATGTGTTAATTTCTTCTAGGGAACTTGAAGAGCTTCAAGACACTAGTACAATGATCTAAGAAGTGGTATTCTTAAAAGAATGAAACTATAATAAAATGAATACAAGTAACCTAATAGCAAAAAAGTGAAGGATGTACCCAGTTCGTTCTTCGCTTTTTTGTTTCGTTAACTTTTAAGGAACTATTTTTGTGGTTGGTGTTCCTTTATTACTCAGTCAATGACAATCAATAGATGTGTACAGTTGATGGTAAGGAGCTTTTAGGATGAAGGAAATTCAATTGAAACTTCAAGGGAAACTGAATAGATTGACCAACGACACTTTCAAGTTTGATGAGAGGGTCAAGGAAGGCTGGTTCTCGGCTGTTTATTTTTTAAAAACAAGAGAAATAGCAAGGAAATATAAATCAGAGAGCACAGTCACAATGCAATTCTTCCAAAAGGAACATGCTGTTCTCTGCGGTACAGATGAGGTCATTGCTCTACTGCATACTTTCGCTGATAATCCGGAAGACCTCGAAATTCATTCACTGAAGGATGGAGACAAGATTGCTCCATTCGAAACAGTACTGACCATTACCGGACGTTATCAGGACTTTGGTTATCTCGAAGGAATCATCGATGGTATCCTTGGGCGGAGAACATCGGTCGCAACAAATGTCTACAAATTGATGAAAGCGGCGTCTCTGTCAGGAAAGAAAAAACCGGTCATTTTCATGGGAGACCGTGATGACCATTATACCCAGCAGGCTGGGGATGGTTACGCAGCCTTTATCGGCGGATCTACCGCCCAGGCGACCCACGCCATGAATGAATGGTGGGGCAAGCAGGGGATGGGTACGATGCCGCATGCCCTCATACAGCTCTTCAATGGAGACATTGTAGCTGCTGCGCAGGCATACAAGGAAACGTTTCCGGAGGACGAATTGATTGCGCTTGTGGATTATAATAATGATGTCATCGATGATGCGCTTAAAGTGGCGAGGGCTTTTGGTTCTGAATTGAAAGGCGTTCGCGTTGATACCTCACGCACGATGATTGACAAATACTTCGTAAGAAATCAGCACTTGCTTGGGACGTTCGATCCAAGAGGCGTCAATGCGGAATTGATACTTGCCCTGCGTGAGGAATTGGATGCGGAAGGCTTCAACCATGTCAAAATTGTCGTATCAGGCGGTTTTACAGAAGAACGTATCCGCTCTTTTGAGGAAAATGAGATACCGGTGGATATGTATGGTGTCGGGGGCAGTCTTTTAAAGGTCCATATCGGCTTCACCGGCGATAATGTCATCCTGGACGGGAAACCGCAGGCAAAAACCGGAAGAAAATTCAGGTGGAATGAACGTTTAGAGAAAGTCGAATGGCAATAGGTGTGATTTAATGTGAAGGAAAAAGAACCACTGATCAATTTAGCATCTTATAAGGACAAAAAGCAGCAGCAGGCTGAAAGGCATACAGAAGAGTTGTATACCCAGAGCCTGCTGTACTTGGAAAGAGAGACCAATATTCGTGAGAAGGTAAGAGCAAAATTCATTTTCTCCAAAAAATTCTCCTTATCTCTTGAACCAGCTGAATCAGGTTCTGCTTTGGATACGCTCTTCAGGCAATGGCTTCTATTTGATTATAAGACAGCAGCAAACAAGACTGTATTTCATCAGTTTCTCCAGGTAAAAGCAGATGGGATGACGGAAACAGACAGGATGCTCGGCGCCCTGTTTTTGACCGTCGCATGGGAACCCGTGGAAGTGCTGGAAATTGATTGCTATGAAAATTCAACAATTGTACAGAATATCCTACATAAGCACAAAGAAGTGGTTGTAAGCCCTTTTACTCATGAAGGGACACTGAAATCCGGGGATTTGGCTTTTATAAGAAAAATCCCTTTACTTTCAAAAGGAATGTTAATCGGGCCTGCTTTCAGGGTAAAGGATGGAGAAATATTCAGAGGCCTATTGGACCATTATGAAAATAGAAGCATGGATAGGGGCATTGCGTGGCGGGGCTTTTTGAAGGAAAATGCTGCCCGGTTCATTGCTATGTCACTATAAAGTCATACTTGTCGTTCATAGCCACTGGCATAAAAAGATGATATAATCTTTTCATTATAATACGGTCGATACTGAAGCGGGTTGTTGTTCATTAAGCAATTACATTTTTGCATGCTGGTCAAGATTTGCCTGCTGGCAAAAATGGATTAATGTCATATACTGCTTACAGATAGATGATTGTTGGAGGTTCTAATATGACTATATACCATTTCGTTGGAATTAAGGGATCTGGAATGAGCGCGCTTGCCCAGGTGCTTCACGATATGGAGTATGAAGTACAGGGCTCAGATGTCGAAAAGTATTTTTTCACACAGAAGTCTCTTGAAGATTCTCAAATAAAAATCCTGCCTTTTCAAAAGGAAAATATAGGGCCGGACATGAGTGTTATAGCGGGTAATGCATTCCCAGATACACATGAAGAAATTGAAGAGGCAGTGGAACAAGGCCTCCCGGTGACGAGATACCACAGTTTCCTGGGTGATTTCATGCAGGAGTTCACTTCTGTTGCCGTTACAGGTGCACATGGAAAGACATCAACTACCGGTCTTCTCGCACATGTCATCAGAGGCGCAAAGCCTACTTCCTATCTGATCGGAGATGGAACGGGCAAAGGTGAAAAAGATGCGGAGTACTTTGTGTTCGAAGCATGTGAATACAGAAGGCACTTTTTGTCGTACCATCCAGACTATGCCATCATGACGAACATCGATTTTGACCACCCTGATTATTTTGCGAATGTCGATGACGTCTTCCAGGCATTCCAGGAGATGGCGATGCAAGTTAAGAAAGGGATCATTGCCTGCGGGGATGATGAACACCTGCAAAAGATACAAGCAAAGGTTCCTGTCCTTTTCTATGGATTTGCCGAAGAAAATGACTTCCAGGCAAGAAATGTCAATAAGAATCCGGATGGAACAACTTTCGATGTCTTTGTGAGAAATGAATTTTTCGCTTCGTTCTCAATTCCTGGATATGGAGACCACAGCATCCTGAATGCCCTGTCTGTCATCGCCCTTTGTCATTACGAGGATCTTGATACAGAGATTGTGCAGGAAAGATTAGCTTCCTTCCAAGGGGTAAAAAGAAGATTCTCCGAGAAGAAAATCGGCGAACAGATTCTGATTGATGATTATGCTCATCACCCAACTGAAATCAAGGTGACGATTGAAGCGGCAAGGCAGAAGTATCCAGACAGAGAAATCATAGCTGTCTTCCAGCCTCATACATTCACAAGGACTCAGACATTCCTGAATGAATTTGCCGACAGCTTATCGGAAGCCGACCAGGTGTATCTATGCGAAATCTTTGGTTCTGCACGTGAGAATCATGGAAAACTTTCCATCGATGACCTTAGGGGCAAAATCGAGAATGCTAAAATGATCGATGAACATAATACCAAGCCATTAATGGCTCACGAAAATGGTGTCCTAATATTCATGGGGGCCGGGGATGTCCAAAAATTCCAGGAAGCCTATGAAGAAACACTTAGAAACCACGTAGAATAGAGATCTTTTTAAGCTGCCAGCCCTGCATAAGGGCTGGCGGCTTTTTTAGTGTTAGTGCTTTTACGCTTTAAAGCGTAAATAGGGACAGTCCCTCTTCGTGCTGTAAAGCGATAAAGAAAATTCTTATGAAATTATGAAACCTTCTGGCAACTGAATCGTCTTAGCAGTAAAGAAGAAAATGGGGTGAGAACCTTTTGACCAGTCTCACAGAAAATGAGTCTGATTTTCCTGCCAGAAAAGATGCTTGGCTTGAGGCTATTATGGATAGGTACGGTGAAAATTTGACAAAGATGGCTTATAACTACGTTAAAGACTGGAAATTAGCAGAAGATATTGTTCAGGATGTATTTGTCGTCTGCTGCCATCAGTACGACAAGCTCTATGAAATCCTTGACTTTAAACCATGGATATACAGAATCACCATTAATAAATCTAAGGACATGTTAAAAAGCGCTTCTTATCGAAAAACAGTTGTTCAGTCAAGTCTTCTCACCATCTTTAAATCCAACGATCCTCCGCCTGATATGTTGTTAATTGAACGCAGCGAGGAAGAGACACTTTCCAAGAGTGTATTGGAGCTGCCGGTAAAATACCGTGAAGTCATTATTCTTTATTATTATGAAGAGCTGTCAATTGCCAAAATCGGCGATATTTTAAACATGAACTCCAACACGGTAAAAACAAGATTGAAAAGAGGAAGAACCCAGCTCAAAAATGTATTGGAGAGGGGGAAAAGACATGAATGACAAACTTGAAAACCTTAAGAAAGCGATGGACGCCACAACCCATAAGGGGTCCCATTTTACAGAAACCCACAAACAAAGGGTGAAAGCAGCCATCCATTCAGAGACAAGAACCATTGAAAAGAAGCCTAACCGTTTTATGATATTCTCCTTATCAGCAGCAACTGTGGCAATTATGCTAGTTCTATTATCCACTCACTCAATGCCGAATTCAGAAGGTAATCAGAGTTCTCACCTTGAAGCGGTGGAAGACTGGGCAATTCGCGATGAATATGGTCAAAACGATAATGAAAAATTCAGCATCATTTCCGAACCGGGGCTGACAGCTGGAAAACCTTCCGGATATCTCTTCAGCTTCCAGGAGCCCTTCGAGACCTATCAAGGAAAGGAGTTAACAATTAATGCTCACAACAAAGAGACCGGGGAAAAAATTATTGCAGCAGCTTCAGAAAAAATAAGGAAACCGTCCCCTGGTTACAGTTCACTGCAGCGTTATACAGCCAGTTTTGAAATCCCTTATGGGGGCCTATGGAAATACGAGGTCCTGCTAGATGGGAAATTTTATGGAGATGTCATTTTGTCTGTTAATGAACCACAAGGAATAAAGCTGCCGGAAAATATCCCAGGTTTTGTAGAGCAGCAGGACTTTGAAGAAATTGACTGGAATAGGAAAGCGGTCAACTTTAACGGGGGAATTATTGGAAATGAGAATAAATCAGGTGTCATAGGTATCGATATGCCGAGTTTGACACCGCAAAAATGGATTTGGCATCTTTGGGGAAATAAAACTTCAGATTTAACGGTGGTGGGGTTTCATGAAAGTTCACAAACTGCTTACCCTATCTTGGATAATGGGTGGAAATGGACCATGCAGCTAGGCAGTGCGGTAAATGGAGCTGATGCCCATGTACCTTGCGCAGTCACCATACCAAAACCAGGCAAATGGGCTTTCCTGTTGTACGATGGAGATGAGCTGTTTGATGTACTGGTGTATGAGATTGAGGAATAAACCGAATATATCTCTTACTTTCAGGGTTTATTAAATAGATATTTCAGATAAGAACTGACGCTGGTAATCTAGTAAAGACAGGGTGTTGAGCCGCTAACCGTTATTGAAACTACTAGCAGCTCAATACGTCACATGGGAGGAGAGGGCTGCAAATGGGAAAGATATTCGTTTATTCAACGGTGTTTATGCTTTTTATATTAGGTGGATGCAGTAATGAAACTGGTAATACTGATGGCGGAGAACCAGGGATAACTGGATATGTAATGGATAAGGAAGGACAACAGATTTTAGTTGTCAGTACAGAAGCTAAAGACTACAGTGAAAATGGCGGTATAGAAGAATTCTATGATGCTGTATGGGCAAGTGAAGCACCTGCAGAGGTTAAAGTAGGAGAACAAGTGAAGATATGGTTTGATGGCGGAATGGACACCTCCTATCCAGGTCAAGCGGCTGCTGGGAAGGTAGAAGTGATGCGAAGCTATTCTCCAGAAGGTGCCACGCTTTCCGAAGCTGAGGCCTTAAATAGAGCATTATCTAAGACTGTTCTTGAAAATGAAATTTTAACTGCACAGTCCATTTCTTATAATTCCGATGAAGATCAATGGTCTATTATTTTGAAGAACACTGACAGTTATAAGGAATATACGGTTAACGTGGAGGATAAGTGAAATAATCTTGTAAAGGCTTTGATGAAAAACTAAGAGGGACTGCACTATTGTTTGCAGTCCCTCTTAGTTTTTACTCTCCTATTTCAGGTTTTCCGGATTTAGCTGCTCCAGCTCAGGAAGAGTGAAGCGGCCATCTTTGCGGATCAGCACATCATCGAAATAGATTTCTCCTCCGCCGTACTCAGGTCTTTGGATCATGACCATATCCCAATGGATATTAGAGTGGTTGCCGTTATAAGCCTGCTCATAGCACTCTCCTGGTGTGAAGTGGAAGCTGCCGTCAATTTTTTCATCAAACAGGATGTCCTGCATTGGATGAAGGATATAAGGGTTGACCCCGATGGCAAATTCACCTATGAAACGTGCGCCTTCGTCCGTATCAAAGATTTTATTGATTCTTTCCGTATCATTGGCTTCAGCGGATACAATCTTTCCGTTTTCGAAAGTCAGTTTCACGTTTTCGTAAGTGAAGCCGTGATAAGGAGACGGTGTGTTATAAGTAATGGTACCGTTCACTGAATCTTTTACAGGAGCAGTGTATACTTCTCCGTCCGGGATGTTCAATCGGCCCGCACACTTAACAGCTGGAATGTCTTTGATAGAAAAAGTAAGTTCAGTTCCTTCACCTGTAATACGGACTTTATCTGTCTTGTTCATCAATTCAACCAGGCCGTCCATCGCTTTGTCCATTTTCGCATAATCAAGGTTGCACACATCAAAGTAGAAGTCCTCAAATGCTTCTGTGCTCATTTTCGCCAGCTGGGCCATTGATGCATTCGGGTATCTCAGCACCACCCACTTTTTCTTGGGAACACGAATTTCGCGGTGAACCTTCTTACCGACAGTGCTTCCCTGGATTTTCATCTTTTCATCCGGAACATCGGCATGTTCATTGATATTGTCTCCAGAACGAAGCCCGATATAGGCATCCATCTTATCCATTACGCCGGCCTCAAACTCAGCCATCATCTCATACTGTTCCTCTTGGGCGCCCATCAATAGAGAGCGGTCGACTGCATGATCTTTCAGCGACACGAAAGGATATCCTCCTGCGGCATAAGCTTCCTTTACTAAAGCGGTTACCAGTTCACGCTGCAGGCCGAAATTTTCAATTAATACTTTTTCACCTATTTGTAACTGGACAGAGTACTGAATCAAATTTTTGGCCAGCTTTTCAATTCTAGGGTCTTTCATATATGTATTCCTCCTAAATAAATATTCCTTATGCCTTGTTAGGCTAAGGATGTGTAAAGCCTATTCATATTGTAACCGATAAAGTATATATTTTTTAAAAATTATTCTGTGCCGGTATCAAATATCCGGACATATTCCCGAAACAAAATAACTAGAAAAACTAAAACGGGAAATAATAATCTGTGAAATTAGCAGGATATTCATGTTCCCGTGGAGAAACTAGTGTTTAAGGACGCTCAGTGCCGGGTAAAGAATTTCTATAAACAGGAGGTGCTGATGAAATGGAGATTATTTTATATTTGAGTGTCGCAGTGATTGCCATTGCATTCTTAGTATTAGTCATTAGTTTGACAAAAACCCTTAAGTCGGTACAAACGACTTTAGATAGTGTCTCCCATACCCTCGATGGTTTGGAAACACAGCTGCAGGGAGTAACAAAGGAATCTGCTGATCTTCTACATAAGACCAACAGGCTTGCAGAGGACATCCAGCAGAAGTCAGAAGAATTGAACACAGTTGTATATGCTGTGAAAGATGTTGGAAGTTCGATTCAAGGGTTAAATTCATCTGTTAAAAAGGTTACCACTTCAATTTCCACAAATTTAGAGAAGAATCAAGAAAGAATCTCCCAGGTTGTTCAATGGGGAAAAGCAGCAATGGAGCTTCGCGATAAGTGGAAGACGAAGGAAAAACCTTATCAAGGCACCAGGAATGCTTATGCAGCTGAAGAAGCGAGAGCATCTGCAGAGGTTGACAGACGCGAACAAATGATTCGCAGAGCAAGACAGAACTAATATTTAATTCAGGGGAGGATGTTAAGATGACTCAACAAAATGATGTTTACAAAAACCAGGTGAGCCATGGCCACCCAAACGGCGGAACAAATAATAATAATAACGCTACTCACGAAGGGAGCATCAATGCCAAGGATTTCTTGATTGGTTCCTTGATTGGCGGAATTGTAGGAGCAGCAACAGCTCTATTCCTTGCTCCGAAATCCGGAAAAGAACTTCGTGATGATCTAAACACACATGCCGGCACGTTAAAAGAAAAAAGCGGCCAGTGGAGAGAGACAGCTATGGAGCGGGGCAATGAACTTGCTTCAGCAGCAAAAGAAAAAACTTCAGGAATTACAAAGACTGTACAAGAACAGTCCACTAACCTGGTTAATAAAGTGAAATCAGGTAAGAATGAAGATAGCAGCGAAGTGACAGGTGAAGAACAGCTTCCTGTTGAAACTGAGCAAAATGATGCCCAAGAGCTTAATCAAAAGCTGGAAGAAACGAAAAAAGCATTTGATGATACAGAGCAGACAATCAAACAATAAGATGGATGGCGGTGCAGGCGAAACAGCCTCACCGCCTTCTTTTGAAAGGAGCGGGAATAGTGAAAAAGATTGAAACCATTGAAGAATTCAACCAGCTTCTAGAAGAGAAAGATAAGTTCTTTTTTCTGAAACACAGCTTAACCTGTCCGATCAGCGGCAGTGCATTTGATGAATACCAAAAGTTTGCAAAAGAAACAGGTGAACAGGAAGCCTATTATTTAGCTGTTCAGGAATCAAGGGATTTATCTAACCATATTGCTGAGACATTTGCTATTAAACATGAATCTCCGCAGGCTTTCCTGTTTAAAAACGGTAAGCCGGTTTGGAACGAATCGCATTGGAAAATTACCAGCAAGGAATTGGCAAGTGTATAATCCAAAAAAGACTGAAGGACATAACCTTCAGTCTTTTTTGTTATTAAACAGATAACGGCCAGCGGATTTCAAGTTTATCACCGGTCTGTATGCTTTCATAAAAAGTGGTTTCTTCTCCGTTTTTTATTAGAAGAAATTTTCCTCCAGCGTTGGAAGGCATCTCGATTTCAATATGTCTGAAGAGATCCTGAAAGATAAATGATCCTGTTTCTTTTATAATGGACGTCAGTTTGTCCCCTGTGTAAATCAAAGTTTCCTCTTCAAGCTTTTCTCCATTACGGAACACTTCGGCAGCTTCTTTGGAAAGTTCCAGTTCTTTATCATTAAAGAATACGGTAATCCTATGACTAAGGTTCAATTGTTTTTTCTCTGTGATCATTTTTAAAGTTGGTAATTCAGGTTTTGATACTTCAATGACATCCCCGTTTTTGATGATTGCCGATAGTCGTGCATCCCTTCCGTTAACTGTCAGCCTGCCGGAATAAGCGGGAATGAAGGTTTCTTTCTCATTGATGGTAACATGGAATGTCCTAAGATGCCTGGTAAGCTCTTCGTGTCCAGTCCGTTTCAAAACCGACTCTGCTGAAGGAAGCGGTTCTACATCAATTGTGTCTCTGTCCTGAACTAAATTATCCAACGAAGATGGCTTACCATTGACCATCAGATTCATTGGGAATGAGAAAACCTTTTGATTAATGGTTACAGTAATTTCAGGCTGTGTCTCTATTAAATCATTGATTTTAATGGCTGGCTCTTCTCCATTTTCGCCCTTAATCACGGTAATTCTGTCTCCGTTTTGAATAGGGGAGTCAATGCTGCTTTTTTTTCCGTTTTTCAATAGGGCAGGGGCTTTTCCGTGTTTTCCCGGAAGTGTAATGGACTGTCCGTTTACAGAGACAATCATGGCCATTCCCGGCTTTCCGTACAATTTATTTATTTTTAAACCAGCTGCAAGCAGGCAGTCTCCGATGGTCAGTTCTTTTACTTCGAACAATCGTATCGGCTGTTCATTCACATAGGCGGTCACGTATTGGACAGGAGCTTTTTTGGCAGCTATCGCAATTCCAATAGGGGTGACAAGTTCAGGGCCGTTTGACACTTTGTCGATGATTTGCAAGTCCTGAATAGCGTCAGTTCCACGCACTGCCACCCGGTTAAGGGGAAGCTCAAGGGCAGAAGCCAACCTCTCAGGAAGTTGGGGTGTCAAGCTTCCGCCGCCGACCAGCATAACTGCTTTAGGCGGTTTTCCATTATTAAGTCTAAGAATTTCCGTTTTGATTTGCTGAGCCAGATGATCGATGGCTGGGGAAATCTGAGAAACGACTTCTTCACGGGAAATCTCTGTTTCAAACCCAAGAATATCAGAGACTGTTATGGATTTCTGGCTAATTAGTTCTCTCTTTGCCTCTTCGGCAAGAGGAAAGTCCAGGAGAAGGGCATCACTGATTGCTTCTGTGATTTCATCTCCGGCAGTTGGAACCATTCCAAATGCGATAATCGTTCCCATATCCGTCAAAGCGATGTCTGATGTCCCCGCCCCGATATCGACAAGTGCGACATTCAACCTTCGCATGGATGGGGGAATGAGGACATTAATGGCAGCAATGGGCTCGAGCGTCAAAGCTTCCATTTCCAATCCGGCCCTGTTCAATGCGGCCAGGAGGGATTCAACCACTACTTTAGGCAGGAAGGTAGAAATGATTTCCACTGAGGCTTGATCACCTTGCTGATCGACAAGGCTGCCAATTTCCTCACCATCGAGCTTATAATAGAGAACAGAGTAGCCAACACAATAGTAATGATATGTCTGGTCTTCGTCGTGCGCGGCTATTGCCTGGGCCTGCTGTACAGCGCTAAGCTCTAAATGAAGTACGTCTTCCTGCGTCAAGAGAGGTTTTCCTGATATAGTGATGGAAGCACTGGCAGTCTCGGTTTTTAAAGCCCGCCCCGCTGCAGCTACACACACTTTCTGAAGAGGGCCGTGCTTTTTCTCCATTTCTGCTTTTATAGAAGAAATGACAGAAGCAACAGCAGGTACATCATGAATCTGCCCATCGAGCATCGCACGCTCTTTATGTTCTTGTGAAAGAATATCAATGACCTCAAATTGTTTGTTTTCATTTTCAATCAGGATGATGCCCACTACGGACCTTGTACCGATATCCAATGCGAATATTTTCTTTTCATCCGGCATATTACAACACCCACTTTAATCTATTTCAATGAGTTCCTATTTTGCTCTCAGCTTCTTGGCTGATGTATTTTACACTATCAAAAAAACACTAAATAACACTTTAACGCGTGAATGCGTTGAAAGGATAAAGTGTTTTCCGTGACTTTTACTTTACATTCCATTATAATAAATCCTATTATAAAAAATGTATCATACTTTTAAGAAAAAAGTACGAAGTGTGGGAATTTAAAATTCTTTTCTTAAACTTTTCTGCTTCTTCATTCGGAAGCAACATGCCACCATCATTAGCTTCAAATATTTAAGCAAGAATGAATTGCATTTAAGAAGGGAAAAGAGAACCCAAGGGTTATCCCGAAAGCAACAATCTAAACGAAAACGGCAAATTGAAATAAATAGGAAGCCAGTGCAGAGAGGATGTTGGGTTGTGAGTAATAAAGAACTCGATCAGCTGAGAAGCCAGGTTGATGATATAAACTTAAAACTGTTGGAAAATATCAATGAACGCGCCCGCCTTGTCCAGGAGATTGGAAGGGTAAAAGAAAGACAGGGTATGAACCGTTTTGACCCTGTTCGTGAAAGGGATATGCTCAACTATATCATTGACCAAAATCAAGGACCTTTTGACAACACGACGATCGAACATATTTTTAAAGAGGTTTTCAAAGCCGGACTTGACCTGCTTCAGGACAACCATCGAAAAGAACTGTTGGTTTCCAGGAAGAAAAAGCCTTCAGACACGATTGTCAAAGTTAAGGGTGAGGAAATTGGTGATGGAAATCCACATTTCATTTTCGGGCCTTGTGCAGTTGAATCGTATGACCAGGTCGCTGAGGTTGCAAGCGCGATCAAGGGGAAAGGGCTGAACCTTATCCGCGGAGGAGCCTTTAAACCACGTACTTCTCCTTATGATTTCCAAGGGCTGGGTATGGAAGGATTGAAAATTTTGAGAAAAGCGGCTGACGAGTACAATCTTGCAGTGGTCAGTGAAATTGTCAATCCAGCCGATATTGAGGCGGCATGTGAATACGTGGATATCATTCAAATCGGTGCCCGCAATATGCAAAACTTTGAATTACTGAAAGCTGCTGGATCTGCAAGGAAGCCTGTTCTTTTGAAAAGGGGACTATCGGCAACTCTTGAGGAATTCATGAATGCAGCAGAATATATCATTTCCCAAGGAAACGGAGATATCATTCTTTGCGAACGAGGAATCCGGACGTATGAACGGGCTACAAGGAACACCCTTGATATCTCCGCGGTGCCTATTTTAAAACAGGAAACGCATCTTCCTGTTTTTGTCGATGTCACCCATTCAACCGGCCGGCGTGATTTATTGCTGCCTGCGGCCAAAGCTGCACTTGCAATAGGAGCTGACGGTGTGATGGCAGAGGTTCATCCAGATCCGGCTGTTGCACTGTCGGATGCTGCACAGCAAATGAACCTGGAGCAGTTTGATCATTTCTATAGAGAGTTAACGGCGGTTAAATAGCCAGGCAAAGTGGTCATCTATATGATGGCCATTTTTTAGTATAAGTTTGTTGGACACATTGGAAGCATTCGTGTAAGTGGGACGCCATGGCAGTTATCCAGAGTGTTTCTTAGAATTCTTTTTAAATGGCTGCTTTGATAACGGAAAATATTTTTAAAGAACGTCTATTCGGGTAGGGATTAAGTGTGGATTGATTGCAGATACGCCCGCAGTCAAGTATGATATAGCTATATAATAATGGGGACGAGTTGAATTTTTCACCGGATTTATTAAAGATGGTAAATTAGTGTAAGATAAGGGATAAGCTAAAACGAAATTGAAGGAGTGGAATCCATGAATGTAACGATATATGATGTAGCCAGGGAAGCAAATGTATCCATGGCGACGGTTTCCCGCGTAGTTAATGGGAATCCGAATGTAAAACCCGCAACAAGAAAAAAAGTGGTAGAGGTAATCGACAGGCTGGGCTACAGGCCGAACGCTGTCGCAAGGGGCCTGGCCAGCAAAAAAACCACGACTGTGGGTGTAGTCATCCCGGATATCTCCAATATTTTCTTTGCTGAACTTGCAAGAGGAATTGAAGATATCGCGACGATGTACAAATACAACATCATTCTGAGCAATTCCGACCAAAATACAGAGAAAGAACTGCATCTGTTGAACACCATGCTCGGCAAACAGGTGGATGGAATTGTATTCATGGGTGGAAATATCACTGAAGAACATGTCAGGGAATTTGAACTTTCACCAGTGCCGATCGTATTGGCAGGAACAGTTGAGGACTCCGGCAAAATTCCTTCTGTCAATATTGATTATCAGGAGGCAGCATATGACGCTGTCAAAGAATTGATTGCTAAAGGGCACAAGCGAGTTGCCTATGTCAGCGGTCCATTCCATGACAAAGTCAATAATGAGGCAAAGCTCCCTGGTTATAAAAAAGCTTTGGAAGAAGCAGGAATCGAGTTCAATGAAGAACTTGTTGTGGAAGGTGACTACACCTATGATTCCGGACTTGAAGCATGGCAGAAGCTGCGTGAATTGACTGACAAACCGACAGCTGTGTTTGTCGGGAATGACGAGATGGCACTTGGTGTGGTCCACGGAGCACAGGATGAAGGCGTCAACATTCCGGAAGAAGCAGAAGTCATCAGCTTCGATAACACCAGGCTGGCGTTGATGGTCCGCCCGCAGCTGACATCAATTGTCCAGCCCCTATATGATATCGGTGCAGTATCCATGCGCCTTCTGACAAAGTATATGAATAAAGAAAAAGTCGATGAGAATATTGTTGTTCTTCCGCATAGAATTGAAGAGAGAGATTCTACTAAATAAAAATGCTGTAAAACGTGCCTTTCCTTTTGGGAAGGTGCGTTTTTTGTTTGGTTTGTTAATGGGGGCTAGTTTGATGGGGATTGTGCTTGGCGGGGCAGATGGTAAGCGTAAGATTGAGAAAGCGGTGTTTCTGAAAATGTATTTATACGGCATGTAAATCTTAAAATCCAAAAATGATGATGTAAAAGATGGATTTAAACAGCATGTAAATCTTAAACCCCAAAGAAGATGATGTAAAAGAAGGGTTTATACGGCATGTAAATCTCAAAACTTAAAGATGATGATGTAAAAGATGGGTTTATACAGCATGTACATCTCAAAAATCAAAGATGATGATGTAAAAGAAGGGTTTATACGGCATGTAAATCTCAAAACCAAAAGATGATGATGTAAAAGATGGGTTTATACGGCATGTAAATCTCAAAACCAAAAGATGATGATGTAAAAGATGGGTTTATACAGCATGTAAATCTCAAAACCCGAAGATAATGATGTAAAGATGGGATTATACAGCATGTAAACTTAAAAGTTCAAAGAAGATGATGTAAAAGATGAGTTTATTCAGCATGTAAATCTCAAAAATCAAAGATGATGATGTAAAAGAAGGGTTTATAAGGCATGTAAATCTCAAAACTCAAAGATGATGATGTAAAAGAAAGGTTTAAACAGCATGTAAATCTTAAAATCCAAAGATGATGATGTAAAAGAAGGGTTTATAAGGCATGTAAATCTCAAAACTCAAAGATGATGATGTAAAAGAAGGGTTTAAACAGATTGTAAATCTTAAAATCCAAAGCTGATGATGTAAAAGATGAGTTTATACGGCAAGAAAGTTTCAAAACCTAAAGATAATGATGTAGAAAACGGGTCTTAACGGCATCGAACCCCTAAAATTAGAAATCGTTACAGCCAGAAACCCTCCCAAACTGCAAGGAACATCCAAAAAAACGATGCCATCAGAAGCGCCAATGAGGGCACCAATCCCCCCAAAAAAAACTCCATGCAGTCAGATAAGCAATCGCCTGAATGCATGAAGTCCGAGAAAGTTAAGTAAATTGAGGGGCAGCATCCAACAAGGGAGCGAATTATAAATCACTGAGCAGAAGTCTTATTAGAGCCCTGCTGCTGTCTCAATTGATATAGAGCTTTTTCAACTGTTTGAAAGTTCTTTTCTGTAATTTCGGGCTTCCTCGGAATACTAGGGTAAATCCCAGGAGGATCCTCCCAGCTTACTGGCAACGGAACGGGTGCTTCCTCCTGCCAGCGTTTCGTCCACTGCTCCGGAAACTGCTTCATGCCTTCCTTTCGCTGCGCCATTTCCATCCACACAAGGCTCCATGCCCGGGGGACGACACGCCAAATGTCATACCCGCCGCCTCCGACTGCTATCCATCGGCCATCGCAATACTGATGGGCGAGTTCGTGGGCAATTTGAGGAATCTTCTGATAAATATTCATAGTAGAAGACAAGTGAGTCAGCGGATCGTAATAATGGGCATCCGCTCCGTTCTGAGTCAGAATGACATCAGGCTTGAAAAACTTAATGACCTCTTTAAAAGAAGTTTCGTAAGCCTGAAGCCAGGATTCATCTTCAGTAAAAGCATCAAGCGGAATGTTGAAAGAATAGCCATAACCCTTACCGTGGCCGCGTTCATTAATATTTCCTGTACCGGGGAACAGATATCTGCCTGTTTCATGGATGGACAGGGTGCAGACATCCGGGTCATCATAAAAGGACCATTGAACACCATCCCCGTGGTGAGCATCTGTATCTACATATAAGACCCTGGCATTATACTTTTCCTGCATATACTTGATTGCAACCGAACTGTCGTTATAAATGCAGAATCCCGAAGCCTTTCCTTTGAATCCGTGATGCAGCCCGCCGCCTAAGTGAGCAGCATGCTTAGAAACCCCGCCAAGAACACAATCGACGGCTGTCAGCGTGCCACCGACTAAGAGCGCACTGGCTTCATGCATGCCTTTGAAGATGGGCGTATCCTCTGTACCGATTCCATAGCTCTCTGCTTTTTCAGGAGAAAGGGTACCATTGCCAGCAGCTTTGACAGCGCTTACGAAAGAAGGGTCATGAACCAGATGGAGCTCTTCATCTGTGGCCATTCTCGGCTCTATAATGTCATCGTGATTCAGGGCTCCCGCTTCTTGGAGCAAATCGATGGTCAGTTTCAGCCTGAATTGATTAAACGGGTGATTTTCGGAAAAACGGTATTCTAAAAGCTTATCAGAATAGACAAACAAAGCCTCCTTTGTCATGATGGCATACCGGGCATGTTCGGCCAGGGAACCTCATACCCTTCTTTCTTTAAATCATCAATGACAGCCATAGGATTGATTGTCCGTACTCTGAATACCAGAATCTTGTACTTTTCGTCGTGGCGGTCCGGGTAGACCAGGACACTGTGGATGTTGGCATTATGTTTGCGAATGATGCCTGCCACTTCGTATAACACGCCGGACCGGTTTTCCACTTTAACTTCAATTTGTGATCCGGGCTGGTGGGCTCCCGTCAATTGAATCAGGGTATAAAGGAGGTCAGTCTCGGTTATGATGCCGGCCAGCTTATTTTCTTTCACGATCGGAAGGCACCCGATTTGGTGTTCGTAAAAGAGGGCAGCAGCTTCTTCAACAAAGTCGAGAGGGTGTCCAGTAATAACATTTGTTTTCATAATCAGCCTCAATGGGTTTTTAAGCTCTTCTGCTGCTTTGTCTTTTTGGAAAATTGAGGGGGTTCCGTCTTTCACGTCCCTGTCACTGACAATGCCGATTACCGCCATTTTGTCATCGACAATGGGAATATGCCTGATTTTTTTCTCGCGCATGGTCTTGATGGCCTGCTCTATTGTATCATCTGCTCTTAGCGTCTCTACTGTTGTTATCATGATTTCTTCTACTATCATGGTTTTCCATCCCCTTTGAGAGAGTCGTTAATACATATAGCGGTTCATGAATCTCAATCTGTCAAAACTCTGGACCGATTCGCTTTCAATTCTTTTTCCGATTCTGGCCATAAGGCAGTTGGCAGGATGCGAGCTGATTTCCGGATCATCCGTAGCGTAATATTCCAATCCACCCGCATTCATCATTTTCTCCATGATCTTCCGGTATTCCCAAACATTGAGGCCAGTGCCTTTCAGATCCCAGTGCCAGTAATATTCAGTTGTGATGATGATGTAATCTTCCATTGCATCATCCATCATTGAAACCCTGAGGAGATTCTTTCCTACCGAAGCTCCCCTGAATTTCGGAATGACTTCAATAGCACCAAGTTCAATCAGTTCTTCCATTTTCCCTTGCGACCAGCGTTCCAAAGGGTCCGGATACAGGTATGTAACATAACCGACAATGATGTTGTCTTCCCTGGCTATAATGATTCTTCCCTCCGGCAGCCCCGCTATTTCAACGATTGCCTTGTGCTGTTTTTCCGGGGTGCGGAAAGCTGTCAGGTCTTCATGAAACTCCAAATCTATCAATTCACTGACAGGAACAGGTCCTTCAATGATCAAGTTGCCTTTTGGAGTTTTCAGTTCCATTGCGTTATACGTTTTTTGGTGGTTCATTTTGTCACCGCCTCAAAATAATATATATAATTATTATTACATAAATCAGGCAGACTACATAGCAGCCATAAGGCTCTAGAATAGTCTTTTTAATGAAAATTTCATATAAGAGGAGAACCTTACATACCAATAGTATAACAAAAAATAAAAATCGAACAATTTTTAAAATTGAGAAAAATAGATTTTTGTACTATAATAATATAGTAATTTCTTACATAAGGAGGAATCGCTACAATGAAGTTGGAAGCGCTGCCAGTAACTCAAGGAAACTACAATCTTTCTAGTTATGAAGATACGTACAAGGACTTTGATTGGAACGAAACGAAAAAGAATTTTTCCTGGAATGAAACAGGCCGTGTGAATATTGCATATGAAGCGATCGACCGGCATGCAGAGTCATTCAGGAAAAATAAAGTGGCTCTTTACTACAACGACGACACGAGAGATGAAAAGTATACCTACAGAGAAATGAAAAATCTGACCAATAAAGCAGGAAATGTCCTGAAGACTTATGGTGATGTGGAAAAAGGCGATAGAGTGTTCATCTTTATGCCAAGGTCACCGGAATTGTACTTTACCGTCCTGGGTGCAATAAAATTGGGAGCGATTGTCGGGCCGCTGTTTGAAGCATTCATGGAGGGTGCTGTCAGGGACCGTCTTGAAGACAGTGAAGCGAAAGTCCTTGTGACTACCCCTGAATTGCTCGAGAGGGTTCCGGTGGATGAACTGCCTGCCTTAGAGCATGTAATCCTCGTTGGAGAAGGTGTTGAGGAGAAAGGGAAGTATACGGACTTCTTTACACGATTTGATGAAGCCAGCGATAAGCTGGATATCGAATGGGTCGACTTGACGGATGGAATGATCCTGCACTATACGTCCGGTTCCACCGGAAAGCCGAAGGGAGTCCTTCATGTCCATAATGCGATGCTTCAGCATTACCAGACGGCCAAGTGGGTCCTGGATCTGCAGGAAGACGATGTTTACTGGTGTACAGCTGATCCAGGCTGGGTAACAGGAACTTCCTATGGGATCTTTGGTCCATGGCTGACTGGAGCTTCCAACATTATTGCCGGCGGAAGGTTCAAACCGGAAAAATGGTACAATACGATACAAAAATACGGAGTCACTGTGTGGTACAGCGCTCCTACAGCTTTCAGAATGCTGATGGGAGCAGGAGATGAGGTTGTGAAACGCTTCGACTTAAGCAGCCTAAGGCATATCCTGAGCGTCGGCGAACCATTAAATCCTGAAGTAATCCGCTGGGGAATGAAGGTCTTTCATCTCCGCATCCATGATACATGGTGGATGACAGAAACTGGCGGACAGGTCATCTGTAATTACCCTTGCATGGAAATCAAGCCAGGGTCGATGGGGAAACCGATCCCGGGCATCAAAGCAGCCATTGTGGACGATCAAGGAAATGAACTGCCGCCTTATCGTATGGGGAACCTTGCTATCAAACGCGGCTGGCCGTCCATGATGAATGCCATCTGGAAAAATGAGCAAAAGTATGATTCCTACTTCATGCCTGGAGACTGGTATGTATCCGGGGATTCGGCGTACATGGATGAAGACGGCTACTTCTGGTTCCAGGGCCGGATTGACGATGTCATCATGACTTCAGGTGAAAGGGTAGGACCGTTTGAAGTCGAAAGCAAACTGGTTGAACATCCTGCCGTCGCTGAAGCGGGTGTCATCGGTAAACCTGACCCGGTTCGGGGTGAAATCATCAAAGCCTTCGTGGCATTGCGTGAAGGATATGAAGTGACAGACGAACTGAAAGAAGATATCCGACAGTTTGTAAAAAGAGGGCTGGCTGCTCATGCCGCTCCAAGAGAAATCGAGTTCAAAGACAAACTGCCAAAAACACGCAGCGGAAAAATCATGAGACGCGTACTTAAAGCATGGGAATTGGATCTGCCGACAGGAGATCTTTCCACAATGGAAGAGTAGACTTATAAGGAAACCGCTCAGAGTTTTAATCTGGGCGGTTTTATATTTTTTAAAATGACCAGGAGGCCTCCATATAGAGCTGCTTTGTGTTGGAAATAAAGAAGGGTAACTGCCGGTACTTGGGTAAAAGGTTTGAAGCAGAGATATGTATCCAGAAGGTCAAGGTAGATACATGAATGAAGGGATTTGTGCGCAGATATGTATCCAGAAGAGAAAGGTGGATACATGAGTGAAGGGTTTGGAGAGGAGATAGGTACCCAGCAGAGGAAGGTGGGTACATGAGTTGGGTCAAAAAGACAAAGACATGTATCCAGAGATCGAGAGTGGGTACATGAGTTGGGTCAAAAAGGCAAAGACATGTATCCAGAGGTGTCGTGTGGGTACATGAGTGAGAGGTTAGAGGCAGAGATATGTATCCAGAAGGGAAAGGTGGATACATAAGTGAAGGGTTTGGAGAGGAGATATGTACCCAGAAGAGGAAGATGGGTACATGAGTAGGCTCACAAAGACAAAGACATGTAGCCAGCGAGGCGAGTGGAAACATGAGTAGAGGGTTTTAAGAGGAAATGTGTATCCAGACCTAGCAGCATTGTAGCGAAACCCTCACGGTGTTACTAAGGCATTTAACAGGTGAATGCACGAATCCCTATTCGTCCCGGTAAAACGCTATTACAGTAAAAAAACCGGATCCGCAGTAATTGCGGATCCGGTTTCTTGTTATTTTTTATCCTTGGGTGCTGCTTTCGTTTTCTCCTGAGTCAGAGCCTGAGCTATCACCGGAATCTGATCCGGAATCGCTGCCTCCGCCCTCATTGCCAGAGTCTGAGCCGCCGTCTTCATCTCCTGAATTACCGCCAGTATTGCCAGGTTCTGGTTTAGGCTCTTCAGGTTTTTCAGGCTTTGGCTTTTCCTCTTTAGGAGGCTTTGGTTCTTCTTTTTCTTGACCGATTCTTACGGTGTTTGATTTTCCTGATTGCTTTCCGGCAACATCTACTGCTACAACGTAATACTCTCCGTTGCCCACAGATGTAACCAGGTCGGAATCAGATTTAACACTTGCTACTTTTTGTCCGCTGACGGTGAAGACTCTATACCCGACAACATCATTGCTTGCTGAAGCCGTCCAGGTAATCTTGTTTCCGGAAGCAGTGGCGTTAACTGTTCCCGGTGCAGCTCCGTCATCTTCGATCTTGTTTTCTGCTACGAGAATGTTCTTGTATTTTTCATCGTCCGCTGGAATCAATTGACGCGGATCCGCGTTAATGCCATTCAGGATGCTTTCCACAAAGTCAGGATTCAAGATAACCCCTGGTTGTGAAAACTCTTCCGGAGTGGACTCAAGCGCGAGATATTTCTTGCCATTAGCCATAACGTAGCGGCTTTTCAGAAGGCTGTCATCTGTCTTGCTCGGTGCATATTGAGCATTGAACAAGTCGCTTCTGACAAGTCCGGCCTGGCTGCATGCTTCGGATGGAGCGAGCCCGGAGATGCCGCAGAAGGATCTGGTTATGACTCCATTTGGTGCTTGGAAGGACCCTTCAGGATCAATCAATTCCGGTGCAAAATCACGTGCATCATTCAGCAGGTAAGACCATAATCGGATGTTCCTCAGCCCGTAGTGTCCGTAAGTTTCCATGGCTCTGTACATCGATTGCGGATCATCATATCCAAGCCATGTTCCGAACGTGATGTTTGGATTGGAAGCAATGAACCAGTGATCCTTGTAATCCTGTGTCGTTCCTGATTTTCCTGCCCAGTCGGATGAGAAGTTAAGGAAGGTCTTGGCATACCGTCCCGTTCCGGCGTAGTGATCAAAGGTATCACGCATCATATCGATGGTCATGTAAGCTGTCTCAGGACTGAAAACATCCACAGATTCACCTTCATGTTGAAAGATCGTGTTACCGTCTTTGTCTACGATTTTATCAATCATGTAGGCATCAACGAATTTTCCGCCATTAGCAAACGTCGTATAGGCATTTGTATTTTCTTCAAGGGTAACTCCTTGTTCCATACCGCCAAGTGAAAGTGAATAGTTCTCTTTTTCGTCGCTGGTCAAAGTGGAGAAGCCCATTTTTTCAAGAAATTGTATCGGCTGTTTATTGAAAATTCTTGTATACAGACGTGCTGCAGGAATATTCAAAGATTCAGCCAACGCATATCTTGCCGGGATTAGCCCATTGTAATCAAATGAATAGTTCTGCGGATTCCAAGGAACTCCGTTTCCACCCATGATTGTCATATCAACGTCCGGAAGGGGGGATCCCGCTCCGATTTCTCCGAATTCCAATGCAGGTGCATATACAAGCAGCGGCTTCATGGTTGAACCATTCTGGCGGATGGTATAGGTAGCATGGTTGGACTGCTCGAGTTCAAAATCCCTTCCGCCCACAAAACTGATGATTTTTCCTGTTTTGTTTTCAATCATGATGGCGCCGACCTGTACAGGATTTGGCAGTTCTACTTCTTCCCCAGTTTCAGGATCAATTTTCGTCCTGGTAAGTTCTTGTCCATACATTTCATAAGCATCTTTAGTTTTTTGCATGCTGTCATAGATTTCTTTATTGATCGTAGAGTGTATTTGATAGCCGCGCTGCCTCATTTCGCGGTCAGCAAGGGTTGTGTACTTTTCAAATAATTCATCGTTATTATCCAGGTCGTCCTTTGAATAGCCATCTTGTTCAGCCAGAATGACTGAAATGATGTCCTGTGCACGGCTTTCAAGTTCTACAGTCAGCCATGGATAGTTATCATTCACAGAAGGCAGAGGACCGATGAAGTCTTTGGTGATATCGTGATTGGCGGCTGTATCGTATTCTTCCTCCGTAATATAGCCTTCTTCAAACATCCTGTACAGCACCGTCTGCATCCTTGCAATTCCTGGCTCCAGGTTTTCTTTAACCTCTCCTCCATTGGTAAAAGGAGTATAGGAGAAAGGAGCCTGAGGAAGGCCTGCGATGAACGCCGCCTGAGCTAGAGAAAGATCCTTAGGTTCGACACCGAATATCCCTTTTGCAGCAGATTTAACTCCTGCAATATTTCTTCCGGAAGAGTTCCGGCCCAGTGTTGCGACATTTAAATAAGCTTCAAGGATTTCTTCTTTTTCAAAAAAACGCTCCAGCCTCATTGCCAAAAGGATTTCTTTTGCTTTTCGGTCAAAAGACACCTCATTCGTAAGAATCTGGTTCTTGATCAGCTGTTGTGTCAGGGTGCTTCCGCCAGTTTGAGAGGCAGAATTCGTGAACTCCTGTACAATTGCCCGAAGGATCGCTTTCGGAACTACTCCATTATGCTCTTTAAAGTATTCATCCTCGGTTGCGATCAGGGCATTCACCAAGTGATCGGAAACTTCATCTATGCTGACTTCTTCCCGTTCCAGGTCGGTTCTCATTTTCCCGAGATATACATCATTGGAAAAATAGAGCTGGGACGTTTCTTCGTAGTTGTAGATATCCTTCTTCATGTTGTCGTATGGCCTGATGGGCTCTTCTTTTACCAGAGAGGCAAAATATCCAGCACCGACACCGCCTGCGAATGCTGTACCAAGAACAGCGAAAATAATAAAAATCAATAATAAATTCCAAAGTACACCGTATGTAATTCTGGCGCGTTTTAAAAATCTATTGTTAGTAAAAAACTTGATGACAGGTTGAGATCGCTGCAGTAAAGATTGAAATTTTTCCTTCATATATTCACTCCTCCTAAAATCAACTATATTATAGCATATTTCGACCGTGTGAAGACCTTAATTAGGAATTTATAGGGAGGCTGGCCGCGAACCATGAAAAATCAATGGAGCAGTAAACGTGGTATATTTTCCCTGTATAAATAAACAGGAATAATTCAATCAGCTTTGAGTAATAAAATTGAAGGCTCCCAAAAGGAATTTCAACAGCGAAATTGACAAAGAGGATATAACTATGATAAAAAAGGGGTATCTGAAAAAGTTTCATAATGAAATGGCTTAGACAGGAACAAGTAGTCCCGTTATCCCTATCTCAGAGAGTCAGTGGCAGGTGGAAACTGACATATATAACGTGATGAATTACCTCCTCGAGCTTTTGCTGTGAAAGACGAAAGAAGTCCATTAGCGGCAAACGGGATAACCGTTATTTTGTTGAGTGAAGGATACTTGTGTCCTTAAGTTGGGTGGCACCGCGTGATAAACGTCCCTGCATTGGCAGAGGCGTTTTTTTTGTGGCGAAATTTACGAAAAATAAGTAAATACAGGAGGAAGATTGAATTGGATTTATTAAAAGATTTAGAGTGGCGCGGAATAACTTATCAGCAGACAGATGAAAAAGGATTAAAAACCCTTTTAGACAAAGAAAAAATCTCTATCTACTGTGGAATCGATCCTACAGCAGACAGCATGCACATTGGCCATCTGCTTCCATTTTTAACATTGAGACGTTTTCAAAATCATGGCCATCGTCCACTTGTGCTTGTCGGAGGAGCAACTGGACTGATTGGAGATCCGAGCGGTAAAAGTGAAGAGAGAAAACTGCAGACAGTGGAATCGATTCAGCACAATGTGGAAAGTATTAAGGAACAGCTGAAAAGCATTTTTGATTTCCAAGGTGAAAATGGCGCGGTAATGGTCAACAACTTCGACTGGATCGGACCGATGGACATGGTGACATTCCTTCGCGATTTCGGAAAGCATATCGGTGTCAATTATATGCTTGCAAAAGACACGATTTCATCCCGTCTGGAAACGGGTATTTCCTACACAGAATTCACGTACACCATCCTGCAGGCGATGGACTTCAACCACTTGTATGAAAACTATAACTGCAAGCTGCAAATCGGCGGCAGCGATCAGTGGGGGAATATCACTACAGGGTTGGAACTGATCAGACGTACGAGAGAAGAAGAATCCAAAGCATTCGGATTCACCATTCCTCTTGTAACCAAAGCTGACGGAACCAAGTTTGGGAAAACAGAAAGCGGCGCTATCTGGCTGGATCCAGAAAAAACCTCTCCTTACGAATTCTATCAGTTCTGGATTAATACAGCAGATGCGGATGTCATCAAATATCTTAAGTATTTCACGTTCCTGACACATGAAGAAATCGAAGGATTGGCACAAGCAGTCGAAACAGAACCTCATCTGCGCAAGGCTCAGAAGACGCTGGCAGAAGAAATGACAAAGCTGATTCACGGAGAAGAAGCTTTGGCCCAGGCCATCAAAATTACAGAAGCATTGTTCAGCGGGAACATCAAAGAACTCTCTTCTGCAGAAATCAAGCAGGGCTTCAAGGATGTTCCATCATTCACACAGGCCAAGGACGAGGAAATCAACCTCGTGGACCTTCTTGTTAATACAAAAATTGCTTCATCCAAAAGACAGGCAAGAGAAGATATCGGAAACGGAGCTATTTATATCAACGGCGACCGTACAACCGATCTTCAGCACGTCATGTCTGAATCAGACCGAATTGATGACCAGTTCACCATCATTAGAAGAGGGAAGAAAAAATATTTTATGATTCAATACTCTTAAAATTTTCTAAGGCAGGAGAGACAGCTGACTTGGAGGAATATAGAGTAAAAAACGCTAAATAGCAGAAAAAGGAGTGCTAAATCGCTTTGATTTTGGCACTCCTTTTTTATTGTATAGAAGATCCTATTTCCAGCAACCTAACTATCCCCTACATGAAAGATTATTATCCTGATTCCTTGTTAAAAATGGGATCAGTTTTTTTGCTATGGCTTCAATCAGCATAAATCCTTCTGCAGCGTTGAAAGAGGGCACATCTTAATCAATTGTGAAATTTTCAGGCTTTTTTCTAATGGATTGGTGCTTTTGAATGCTATTTTACTATCCTCTCCCCTCCCCTTAAGGCTGGAGGATTGGAGCTAATTCAGCTGCTATTAAAATAGTCATAATTTTTGCTTGAACAGTCAAAATTTTAAAAGGTACCTTGCTATACGATGTAAATAGATTTACAATGGAAATACAAATATTAGGAGGCGACTTCTATGGACAGAGAGCTTCTAAAGGGCGGTATTGATATCTTATTGCTTTCATTATTAGCGGAAGGAGACTGCTCTGGTTATGAAATGATACGAAAATTACGGACTTTAAACCATAATGCCTTCCATATGAACGAAGGAACACTGTACCCTTCATTGTTAAGACTTGAAAAAAAGGAATGTGTGTCGTCTTATTGGAGTCAGGAATCAGTGGGAGGGCGGAGGAAGTATTATTCAATTACCCGCACAGGTCAGACTGTATTGGCAAAAAAACCTAAGGATTGGAAGAGGATCAATATGTTATTCAAAAATACAGAGGAGGGATTATCATGAAAAAGCTCGAACGGTATGTGCATGAGATAACGATGGATCTGCCTGAAGATGAAAAAGAGGAATTAAGGGAAGAAATTTTTGGACACCTTCAGGACCATATTAATGAGCTATTAATCAAAGGACATTCTGAAGAAGAAGCAATTCATCTTGCGATTGGTTCATTTGGAAATCAGGATAAGCTGAATCGGGATTTAAAAAGGACCTTTTTCCCGTTTTATAAACCAATCAGGTTTGTGTGGAGTGTCCTTTTTGTAACTGCTTTTGCAGGTCTCGTCTCTTATTCTGCCATGGAATATTATCACCCGGAATTCGATAATGGTCTGCCGCTCTACAGCGTGGTAGCGGGAATGTTCCTCATAACCCTTATAGCGGGAACTGCTGAGGGTATATATGAGGCTCTTATTAGTCAGTATAATTCGAAATGGCTGTTAAATCCTTGGCTGTTCTTCTTAGTTCCAACTTTGTTATATGGAGCAATTCAAACGGTGCTGCTATATCAGCATCCAGAGCAGTATCAAGACAGCTTATGGCTGGACTTGTATGCCTTCCCGATTGGTGCAGCTGCATATATTATTTCCAGGCAGCTGTTCAATGTGATTTTTCTGAAAAATAAAAATAATAATCATAAGAGAAACACGGTCAATTGAAGAGACTAAATTTTTCTTCTCCAGGGA
Source organism: Rossellomorea vietnamensis (assembly GCF_008180615.1). Classification (GTDB taxonomy): domain Bacteria; phylum Bacillota; class Bacilli; order Bacillales; family Bacillaceae_B; genus Rossellomorea; species Rossellomorea vietnamensis_D. The sequence continues at coordinate 293,913 of NZ_VTEH01000002.1, read as the reverse complement.
TAACAGATACTATTCTACCTGCTGCTGCCCTTCAAATCTATTTCATGCAAAGTTCAATTATGGAAAACATGAAGGCCTGCAAAATTATGCCTGGGATGGCATGATGGTTACCATTTTTTTAGGGATATACGTTGCAGCATATAAACCTCCAAATAGTTTCCAAGAGTAAAATTTTTGATGGAAACAGGGGGGAAGGATTGACTGTAACTAATTTAAATCAAAAGGACCATATTATTAGCAATCTCAACAAAATCACTTTTAATAAGGCTCTTTTTTAAGAGATTATTGCTATTTAATGCTATTTTATCCTCCTCCCCATTTTTATGTAGAAGGATTGGAGCGGAAATCCGTTCCTTTTAAACAGCCACAATCTATGCGAAAACAGCCTTTAATAAAGAAAAGCCGGGGATTGGCTACTCTGGTTAAATTCAGAGTAGCCTTTTATGATAGTAAGGGAAATGAATATAAAGAACTCATTATAAATAATGATCAATGGATTAGATTTAATGGCTTCTTTTACCATGATGAAGAAAGTAGTATTGATTTCCATTATATTAATAATCTTTTTGAGGACCATTAATAAATTGAGGAGTAGTAAATTGATAACCTTCTTCCTGTATAAAAAGGGAGTTTTTATGATTTGTGAGGGAGATGGTTGTTTAAATAAGCATAGAAATCAGGACTCATTAAGGACCATTATCTGATTAAGTTTACGTTGAATATATTTGGATGACCGGAGTTTTGTAACAGAAAAAACAGGTATTGCCTTTAAGTTGTCTGATTCCCCAATGGTGGACGCAGCTTTAAAACTGAAAAATAGCAAGGAGTGGGAGTATGTCATTCTTCTTATTTTTTGTTCTTATAATTTTGTTGAATACCGTGGTTGCATTGGTATCAAAGTATGACAAGAAACGAATTATTATATCCGCCCTATTGGTAATGTTCCTTTGTACCCCTCTTGTATTAGTTATAACGATGATATCTATTGCTTCAGCTGCAGGAGCTGGAATAGGAGCGAGTGTTGCTGGTTTTACTTTTGGAGGAATAACGTTTGTAAACGGTATAATCATTCTTTTTGTTGGTTTATTTTTTGATGCGTAAGAAAGCAGGGAAAGGACCCGGGGGAACAGGGGATATCCGTAAACCGCCGTTTATTTAGAGATGGCCCCACTCGGGTTTCTTTCATCTGTTTTCACATGCTATTATGGAAAAATAAAAAACCCTTGATATTGTGAAATATCAAGGGTTTTTTGATCATACAGATTACAAAGATTAACGAGAGTAGAACTCAACGATAAGAGCTTCGTTAATTTCAGCAGGAAGTTCAGAACGCTCTGGTAAGCGAGTGAAAGATCCTTCAAGCTTGTCAGCATCGAAAGTCAAGAAGTCAGGAACAAAGCTGTTCACTTCAAGAGCTTCTTTAACGATGTTAAGGTTGCGTGATTTTTCACGAACTGAGATTGTTTGTCCAGCAGACAGACGGTAAGATGGGATATCTACGCGAGATCCATCAACTGTAACGTGTCCGTGGTTAACAAGCTGGCGTGCTTGGCGGCGAGTACGAGCCAAACCAAGACGATAAACAACGTTATCAAGGCGTGCTTCAAGAAGTGCCATGAAGTTTTCACCGTGTTTACCTTGCATTTTTCCTGCTCTGTCGAATAGATTACGGAATTGACGCTCAGTCACTCCATACATATGACGAAGCTTTTGCTTCTCTTGTAATTGTAAACCATATTCAGAGATTTTCTTGCGTTGGTTAGGACCATGTTGTCCAGGAGCGTAAGGACGCTTTTCTAATTCTTTACCTGTTCCGCTTAGAGAGATTCCAAGACGGCGGGATAATTTCCAGCTAGGGCCAGTATAACGAGCCATTGAAGACTCCTCCTTCGTGTTTTTATTTAGTTGTAAAATAAAAACCGTGTGTGAATTAACAATCATGAGTATTATGTTTTCATGTACCTTCGCTCCAGCAGCAGAGAGTTACAAGATACACCTCATTCACGAGGAACAAAATACAGCATAAAGGACATCACAAAGGCTGCATTTATTTTACACAAAGAATATTATATAATTTTAAACAGAGGAAGTCAAGGGGGAATTCTCGTTTTGATTTGTTGTCTATTTATTTTTCCTGCTAAATGGCGGTTTTATTTCCTGGACTTTCATGCCCTCCGGAGTGGTGCACTTGCAGTAAAAATTAACTACTTATTAAATAGCAGTACAGGATGCTAATATTAATGAAGTGTAGAAGTACGTCCCTTAAGAAAGAAGAAAAATTTGACCTGATGAAAAGTAGTTAATTTAGAATATTACATAGGAATCATCTAAATCTTTATGATATAATTTTGTTGATTAGATTCATAGTCAATATGGTGTTTTTCATGATTATCGGTGCATCCAAGACTCTTGGGCTTACCGATAATGATGAAAGTCCTTAAATGGGTTATACATAGTGATAGATGGTATTGATTTATTGGTAAGCAGGCAGGCCAAAGGATAAATAACAGGAAAGCTAGGATATGAGGGACATGCTATGGAAAAGAATGATTGTGTGGACATGCAGGTGATCGGGATGGGACGTAAGGATGAAACCTTCCTGAATGGCTATAAAGCCCAATTGTTTGACTTAGTGAATGAAGAATTCAATGAAGAAGACGATAATGCCAGTCAGTGTCTTTTCAGCTGGATGAAAGCAGTACGCGAAACACTGCAGGCTGAAACAGTCCTTTTTTACCAGCGGATGGAGAACTGCTATCAGCTTACAGAGGCAATAACAACGGAAAATCACCCAGTATCTGTTTTTCCTGATGTCCTGGAAGCTATTTTCAAGGACAGCCATGAGGTTTGCGTTAAAGGGGCAGACAGTCATACTGACTTTGCTTCCTTTGATTATGCCTTTCGGATGATGGATGATCAGCATGGTTCTTGTGGTGTTCTCTTAGCTTCCGGGATTGTGTCCCATGATGTTCTCACCCTGTCTAAAGATGTCCTGGAAAAGTTCTCTGTTTCCAGCTGCGCTTTTTTGAAGAAAATGAATCTGTTTCTTCAAGTTATAGAAGACGAACATCGTTACCGGGAACTTTTCAAGGTGAATGAAGCTTTCCATTCTTCTATGGATATTAACATATTGCTGGGGCAGATCATCAGTACATTGACCAGGGTGTTTCCGGACTATCATTTTCATCTCCTTCTTTCTAATGATAATGATAAAAATCATGGAGATCTCCCTATCAAAGATTTTGATTATGACAGTGCCAACACTGCTGCCATGGAGGCGTTTGTCAATGGAACAATCGAAACAGAACATCATCATACAGAGCAGAAGCTGACGTTATACGCCCCGTTGAAAGGAAAGCAGGGTGTTTATGGTGTACTGGAAGTTGTAACAGGCCTTCCATTCAAGTTTCCAGAAAATCAAAGAGAGTTCGTACGCCTCCTCGCCTATACAGCGGGCAGCGCTCTTGAAAACGCCAAACTTTACCAGCAGTCAAGAAGGTTGATTTCAGATCTGCAGTTAATCAACGAGACATCGCACAGGTTAAATTCAAATTTAAGGATGGCGGAAACTCTCGCATTCTTAAAAAAACAAATAAAGCGTTCCTTCCAGGCTTCTTCCATCGGATTTGTTTTTATTGATAAAAGGGGTGAATACAAGGTTCTAACAGAAAGTTCTTCCTTTTTTCATGGTATTGAAGGAACTACATGTATCAACTATGTGAAACGCAAGATCTTTACTGATAAAGAAGCAATATTTATTGGCGATCTCAGCGGCAAGTTCGGCAAGGAATTATCTTATCTTTCTCTGATGGCCGTTCCTATGGTTCAGAATGGCTCTATTATCGGCTTTTGTATCGTGCTTCATAAGGAACCTTACTCTTTTTCATTTGATATGTATAAGCTCCTGCAGTCGTTTATCCATCATTCCACGCTTGCCCTGACCAACTCGATGCTTCGTGAAAAATTGGAAGAGCTGGTCATAACGGATCATTTGACCCAGCTTTATTCAAGGAACTACCTGGATGAAGAAATGGACAGGGCGATGAAGAGGGATGAACAGGGAGCACTTCTGCTTTTAGATATAGATAATTTTAAGAAAATCAATGATACATATGGCCACCAAATCGGCGATGAAGTCCTTATCCAGGTTGCCAAGGTCCTGATGGAAGAATCAAAAGGAGCAGGCTTTGCGGCAAGATGGGGCGGGGAAGAACTCGCTGTTTATCTTCCGCACATAGATTTGAAATCAGGTATTAGCATAGGTTCCCGGATTGTGGAACAGATTCCCAGAGGTACCAAGCCTTCAGTGACAGTATCCTGCGGGGTCTCCTCGTGGAAGAGGGGGCAGGAGGATCACGTGAAGGACCTGGTCAAAAGAGCGGACGCTTCCATGTACTACGCCAAGAATAATGGAAAAAATCAAGTGGCCAACATTATAAAATAGAAGTGAAGACCTTGAAAACAGGTAAGTTTTCTGGTCTTTTTTTTATGAAATTTTTATAAGGAAGCATAAAAAACATTGTTGTAAACGCTTTCTTTTTCCAAAGAAATGTCATATGCTATTAATGAATTCGTATGAGATTAATAGGCCGGACGGTTCATTTCCGCCGGATAGACCCTGTACAAAGGGATAGAGAAAGCATACACAGATCAAGAACACGAACTACAGATCAGGGGGAGTAAAATTGGCAAAGAATTATGATAGATTTGAAACAAAAGTGATACATGAAGGGTACAATTCAGTTGACTATCAAGATAGTTTGGCACCGCCGCTCTATCAAACTTCCACTTTCACATTTAAGGATGCTCAGCAGGGGGAAAGAAGGTTTGCCGGGGAAGAGGCCGGATATATTTATTCCCGCCTTGGAAATCCTACCGTTTCTATACTAGAAGAGAGGATGGCTGCACTGGAAAATGCAGAAGGTGCTCTGGCATTCGGATCCGGTATGGCTGCAGTATCAGCTGTTTTATTATCACTAACAAAAGCAAATGACCATATCCTCTGCTCTCAAGGGGTTTATGGCTGTACATTTGGTTTGTTGAATTTGATGGAAGAGAAATATAATATTACACATGATTTCTCTGCAATGGAGAGCGCGGAAGAAATCAGAAACAGTATTAAGCCTGAAACGGTTTGTATTTATGTCGAAACACCAATCAACCCAACAATGAAGTTGATTGACCTAGAAATGGTCGCTGCCATTGCAAAAGAAAAGGGAATACCAGTCATAGTGGATAATACTTTCTCATCGCCTTATCTGCAAAAGCCTCTTGATTTAGGCTGTGACATTATCATTCACAGTGCCACCAAATACATTTGCGGCCATGGCGACGTCATAGCTGGAATTGTGGCAGGAAAGAAGGATTTAATGGACCACATCCGAATGACTACCCAAAAAGATATCGGAGGAGTCATCTCCCCGTTCGATGCCTGGCTGCTGCTTAGAGGATTGAAAACCCTGCCGGTAAGGATGGACCGTCATTGTGAGAATGCTGAAAAGATTGCCGCTTTCTTAAAAGAGCAGCCTGGAGTGGATAAACTTTATTACCCGGGAGACCCTGACAACCCAAATTATGGAACGATGAAGAAACAAATGAGCAAACCGGGGGGATTGATTGCATTCACCCTTAAAGGAACAAAAGAAACAGCGCAGAGATTCATGAATGAACTGAAGCTGATCAAGATTGCAGTCAGCCTGGGCGATGCCGAAACACTGATTCAGCACCCGGCCACCATGACACATGCGGTCGTTCCAGAAGAATCAAGAGAAAAGATGGGCATAACGGATACTCTTTTGAGGGTTTCCGTAGGGCTTGAAGCTTGGGAAGATATTCGAGATGACTTAATGCAAGCACTTAATAAGGTACAATAGAAAATTTTAACCGGAGCCTCCAGGGTTCTGGTTATTTGTTTAGGGAACCTTTGTGAAGGAAAGCGGGGTATTCGGCTGGGGTGTTACGGGATGGAGTGCGCTTTTTTAGTTTGAGTACATCAAAGTAGAATATTCTCAAGATGATGCAGTTCGCAGGCTGGGCAGGGTATATGAAAAGAGTGGTTTCTCTAGAAGATGTAGGTCGCGCGCTAGGCGGGGTATATGAAAAGAGTGATTTCTTGAGAAGGTGTAGTTCGCACGCTGGGCGGGGTATATGAAAAGAGTGGTTTCTCTAGAAGATGTAGGTCGCGCGCTAGGCGAGGTCCATGAAAAATGAAAAATCCTGAGGTGATGTATCCCGCTCATCCGGCGAGGTACATGAAAAGCGAAAAATCTTGAGATGATGTCCCTCGGTCACCCGGCGAGGTACATCTAAAACAAAAAATCCTGAGATGATGTATCCCGCTCGCCCGGCGAGGTACATCAAAAGCGAAAAATCCTGGGATGATGTCCCTCGCTCGCCCGGCGAGGTACATCAAAAGCGAAAAATCTTAGGATGATGTCCCTCGCTCACCCGGCGAGGTACATCAAAAGCGAAAAATCTTGGGATGATGTCCCTCGCTCACCCGGCGAGGTACATCAAAAGCGAAAAATCCTGAGATGATGTCCCTCGCTCCCCCGGCGAGGTACATGAAAAGCGAAAAATCTTGAGATGATGTCCCTCGCTCACCGGCGAGGTACATCAAAAGCGAAAAATCCTGAGATGATGTCCCTCGCTCGCCCGGCGAGGTACATCAAAAGCGAAAAATCTTGGGATGATGTCTCTCGCTTGACCGTCCAGCTCAGGCAGCATAGATGAAAACTCGCAATTTTATGAAAAGGTTATTTTCGCATATGTTGCAGCTTTCGGAAAAATCCCAAGAGCCAAATTTTTCCCCGGATACTAAGAGTTTTATCTCTTGTCGGGGAAGTGCAGCTCTTTTCTTTTCGATATTACCGTATTTTTTCCTTATTGAGATTGATATTCCTCGGAATTAGTATTAAATAGCAACAATGTTTAGGAAAAGAGCCTATGAAAGACATCGTCCAGATGCCCCTCTCAAAATATGGAAATTTATTTTTCGGATCGACTCATGCACCTTTTATTCCAGCATCAACAACCCGCCCTGCATATCAAAAGGCATTTTCTAAGTATTATTGGGTAAGTAATCTGTATCAGATATTTGGGAGGTAATACTTAAATGAATGAGCAGAAGATACCTAAGGAGTCTTATTCATACTGGCGGAAAGCTGCCGAGGAGAGGGGACTTCCTTATGATAAGCTTGCAAATAAAAATCTTCAGGTGGACGTAACGATTGTTGGCGCCGGGATTACCGGGATTATCGCCGCCTACCTGCTTTCACGGGAGGGCAAGAAGGTAGCGCTTGTCGAAAGCGGCAAAGTGATAAGCGGAACTACAGGATATACAACAGCCAAAATTTCTACTCAACATGGATTAATGTATGGTGACCTGATCAAACATCATGGCGAAGAAAAGGCAGCCTTGTATTATCAGGCAAATGATGAAGCTATGATGTTCTTAAGAAGTCTGACCGAAGAGCTGTGCATTTCATGTGAATTTACTACTCAGCCCTCGTATGTATATGCTCAAACAGATAAAGGTTCAGATCAAATTAATAAAGAAGCAGAAGCTTATAAGAAGCTGAACATTCCTGGAGAATTGACGACGGAAACAGAACTTCCTTTCGAAGTGAAGAACGCACTTAAATTAAATAATCAAGCTCAATTTCATCCTGTGAAGTTTTTACTTCCGCTTCTGGGTGAAATCAAGGCGAATGGAGGCTTGATTTTTGAACATACAAGAGTGACAAAAGTCAGCGGTGACAGCCCTGTCGAAGTCCTGACAGAGGATGGAGGGGAAATTACTTCTGAAAAAGTAATTGTAAGTACTCACTTTCCAATCAATGATTTTAAAGGGCTTTACTTTTCAAGGCTCGATATAGAAAGGTCCTATATCCTTGCAGCCAAAACAGACAGCGAAATTCCTGACGGGATGTACCTAAGTGCCGATCAGCCGAAGCGGTCTCTGAGATATACTACAGATTCCAATGGCGAGAGAATGATCTTGTTTGGAGGAGACAGCCATAAAAGCGGTCAGGGAGGAGACACTACCGAGCATTATGAAAACCTTAAGAATTTTGCAGTAGAGCATTTTGCGGCAAAAGAATTCCCATATCGGTGGTCCGCACAGGATTTGACCACGTTGGACCAAGTGCCTTATATCGGACCGGTCACAGCACATGAGAAAAACACTCTTGTGGCGACTGGTTATGCAAAGTGGGGCATGACGAATGGAACTGCCGCCGCATTGCTGCTCACAGACTATGTACTTGGAAGGGAAAACCGCTTTGAAGAACTATTCGCTCCTTCACGCTTTAATGCAAATCCAACCGTGAAAAATTTCATTAAAGAGAATGCAGATGTTGCCAAGGAGTTTGTAAAAGGAAAGCTTGATAAGAATGACAGAAGACTTGAAGAATTGGAAAACGGAGAAGGCGGGGTGGTTACCCTTGATGGAAAGCGAGCCGGAGCCTACCGGAATGACCATGGAGAGGTTACAGTTGTCGATACGACCTGTACTCATATGGGATGCGAACTGGGGTGGAACAACGCCGAAAAGTCATGGGACTGTCCATGCCATGGCAGCCGTTTCTCTGCTTGCGGAGATGTAATTGAAGGTCCTGCAGTCAAACCTTTGAAAAAGATCTATGACTAATGTTAAAAAACACCCGAAAAGCTCGGGTGTTTTTTAGTTATTCATCCTTTTTCCATAGAGAAAGCAGCGGGCCGTTTTCTCCGTGAACGGGATCCTGGGAGGGAACCTCGACCTCTTTGATTTCAATCAACAGCTGTATTCTTCCATTGTTTTCATCCGTCTTCAAGTTATGATCTTTGCCATTGGGATAAGCACCGGCAACCTGGAAGTCTTCAGTAGAACTCAACCTTTTATGCCCGGTACCCGCAGGGAGCACAATTACATCACCCGGCTTCACTTCCATTGTCTTTCCGCTTTCTCCTCCGACAATCAGCTTTGCGGAGCCGCTGACTACCCCAAGAACCTCATGGGTATTGCTGTGGAAGTGATGATAGTCGAATACACCGCCCTGCCAGCTGTTTCTCCAATTATTGTCATTGAAAATACGTTCTGCCTGTTCAGGATCATCCTTGAGAGCACCTTTATAAAAAAGAACTGGCAGAGAAGGATTGTTGGGGATCGAGCCGCTTTCTTCAAAATATAACGTTTCTACATTCTTGTTTTGCATACTGATCCTCCTTTGAAGTGTTGTATACTATTGAATTTTCCCTTTGGAGGAGAGGATAAACTTTGACGAGGCTTATGAATGACAGGGCGATGGCGGGTGCTGGCTGCATGGAATCAGGAAATTCAATAATTGATGCAAGTCAGATGGGGGCAGAGAACCTTCCCGAAAAATCAAATCCATATTTATTTCCTTTCCGAAGTAATCACACTGCAAGATGGAATAAGAGTTACCTCATCCTTGCCACCTGGTTTACAGACACACGATGCATGCGAGAAAAAACACAAAAAGAAGCCGGAATCTAAAATCCCGGCTTCTGCTCATTAAATATATTGAACTAATGCAGATACAAATGCTTCAAGCTTAATTTTGTCTGTTTCATCGAATCTGCTTTTTTCAGGGCTGTCGATATCCAGGACACCGATCAACTCACCATCTTTAATGATGGGCACGACGATTTCAGATTGGGAGGCTGCATCGCAGGCGATGTGTCCAGGAAAAGCGTGGACATCCTCTACTAAATAAGTCTCGCGGTCTTTTGCTGCAGAGCCGCAAACCCCTCGGCCGACTGCGATTCGAACACAGGCAGGAAGTCCTTGGAATGGCCCCAGAACCAGCTCGCCGTCTTCCATGAGGTAAAAGCCGACCCAGTTGATGCGGTCCAGAAATTGATTGAGCAGAGCAGACGCATTGCTCAAGTTGGCAATTTTGTTGTTTTCTCCCTCTAACAGGGCATGCAATTGCTTGATGACCAGGTCGTAATTTTCTTCGCGGGTACCTCGGTACATAGAAGTTTGAAACATGGAACTCCCTCATTTCTACAGGTTTTGATTTAAATAGCTTTCATTCCACGAATTCCTACAAGTTGAGCAGGAAAGTGTCGAGAAATACATAAAGGAATATCAGCTGCCATCTCGAATGTGTTAGTTAAGAAACGGATTTACTTTGTTAAAATGCCGCTAGTCTGCTGACCATCCTGATGAACCATTTTTAGCATATTTCAATAGGTGATTCAACTAATAAATTCGAAAGTAGTGAGAACATGGGAAAACCTGCTGCGCTAGGACTGACAAAAGAAAATATTCTCTTATCGGCTGTTTCACTATTTAATACTAAAGGATACAGCGGTACGTCAGTGAGGGATATTGCCAAAAAAGCATCGGTCAATGCTGCCAATATCTCCTACCATTTTAACGGCAAACAGGGATTGCTTGAATCCTGCTTCACCCGATTTTTTGAGTCATATTTAGAGTGTCTTGAAAGGGAAGCTGATAAATTGGATTACACCCCTGCAGATGAATGTTTGAAGAGGGCTGTTTTCAATGTTCTTCAGTATCAAAGTGAAAACCACCTTCTCGCTCGTTTTGTCTGGAGGGAAATCTCCATCGATTCCCAGGTTGTCCGCGAGATAATTTCTTCTTACTTAATGAAAGAGCGCTACTTACTGAAACGCTTTTTTGAAATGGGACTCGATCAAAATCGGTTCACGTCTATGCCGGTAAGCATATTTATTATACAGTTGAAGTCGATGATGTCCATGCCATTCCTCAACAGCCAATATCTAAGGGAAGTATGGCATGTGTTTCCTCAGGAACAGCACTTTGTGGACCGGTATTTTACATCACTGGAGCAATGGATCGACCAATGCCTGTTGATCAGGAGTGCAGTTCCCAGGGTGTCCACCTTATAGATTCATGAGGTCCCTGCCTTGATTCAGGTCCTTTGCTTGATGTGCATCTGAACCATAAACAAGAGGGATTCCCATTTGCATAGCTTGGCGGGCAACTTCAGGAGGCGGATAAGAGACACCGCAGCCCTTTTTGAAAAATCCTGCACCGTTATAATCCAATTCCATTCCACGCTTGGCGACTTCCTTCAGGATTTCGTCTATTTTCTTTTGAAACGAGCCCTTGGGAGGAAAATCCTTTTTGAACTTATCGGCCAGTGTGATGTGCCCAATCCGGTTCGGTTTATAGTTGCCAAGGTCTGCTGTGACTGATTTTAATACCGTTGTATAGTAGGTTTGATGAATACTATCAACAGAAACGTAGACTTCAATCATTTTTTCAAAATTACCGCTGCTGAAATCAAGGCAGTCATAGGTTCCGTCTTTGAGCAGAAAGTGGACCGAAAGAAGGCTGTCATCTAATAGGGGGCCATAGGTATCGAGGAACTGTTTGGTTTCTTCCTCGTATCCTTCTATATAATCAATTTCCAGTCCACTTTTGATGGTAATTTTATTTTGAAATTCCTTTTTTAATTCCTCTAAATCCCTGAGGTACCCCTTCAAATATTCCTTCTTCATCCCGCTGTCTTTATCAGGTACGGGATCCTCGAATCCTTCCGGAAGAGGTGCATGCTCGGTGAAGGTGATTTGATCGTAACCCAGTTCGATGGCCCGGTTGATATACTGATAAAATGTATCTTTCGTTCCATGGGGGCAATAGGGGCTGTGAATATGTCCGTCGATTTTCATGTAATCCCTCATTTCCTTTTACTGTCATATCCATATATAATAGTAAAATACCAATAAATCTGCCAAATAGGTAGCTTTTACAACAAAACTTCTATTAGAAGAGGAAAAATTGCAAATAAATCGTCAAAAATTGTCGTTATCATGGTATCATAAGAAAAGCTATGTTGTGAGATTTTACAGTTTTTACATAGAGCAGATAAAGTTGAAGAAGCAGGGGGCTTACGATGGAATTTATCATCGGAGGAATTATATTATTCATTATCCTATTTATCATTGGTTTTTTTATAAGAAGAAAATACTACCATCACGTTGACCGGCTTGAATCCTGGAAGGTCGACATCATGAACAGGCCCATCCTTGATGAACTGTCAAAGGTGAAGCAGCTTAACATGACCGGCCAGACAGAGGAACTTTTTGAAAAATGGCGCAAAGGCTGGGATGACATTGTCACAGCAGATCTTCCTCAAGTGGAAGAGTGCCTGTTCGAGGCGGAAGAGTATATTGATAAGTTTCGCTTTGGTTCTGCAAAAGAGGTTCTTGCGAGGATAGAAGAAATTCTGAACCAGACAGAAGATAAGATGGAAAGGATTCACTCGGAAGTCGAAGAGCTTGTCGGCAGTGAAGAAAAGAACAGGCTTGAGATTGAAGAGCTTCGGGAGGGCTTCCGAAAAAGCAGGAAGGCATTGCTTGCCCACCGCCATACGTATGGAAAAGCAGCATACGGACTTGAGGCTAGGCTGGATGAAATGTCGGAAAGAATCGAGAATTTCAATAAGCTGACTGAAGAAGGCAACTATTTGGAAGCGAGAGAACTGGTCCTCGGCTTAACGGCTGATATCCAGGACATCGTCAATAAGATGGAATCCATCCCCGATTTGCTGACAGCCTGCCAGAACTCACTTCCAACTCAGCTGAACGAAGTTGAAGCAGGATTTAAAGAGATGGAAGCTCAAGGATATGTATTGAAGCATCTGGGCATTAATACGGAAATCTCAAGATTGCGGGAAGAATTGGCTGCCTGCCTTGATTCACTCGAGAAGCTGCAAACCGATAAGGCAGCAGATGAAGTTGACCGCATGAAGGCAAATGTCGACCAATTGTATGACTTGCTTGAAAAAGAAGTTCTTGCAAAGCACTTTGTCCTGCAAAATGAAGAGCAGTCTTCCGAGTTGCTGGAAAATATTAAAGCAGTCAACAAAGAAATCAAGCTGGAAACTGAATTCGTTCAGCAGGGCTACCATCTTAGGGACGAAGATCTGCAGGTTCCGGTCGGACTGGATAAAAAAATCAATACCTTGTTTAAACGTTTTCAGCAGCTTCAGGAAAAGGTGGATGAAAACGAGTCTGCTTATTCCTATCTAAGCGAAGAGCTGCAGGATATCAATCAGCAGCTTCAACTGATTAAAAGCGAGCAGGCCGCTTTCTCTGAAAAACTGCAGGCTCTTCGAAAAGAAGAAATTGAAGCTAAGGAAAAGGTCGCGGAGCTTAAAAAGAAAATCGGGGAAGCGAGCCGGATGATTTCCAAAAGTAATGTACCGGGTCTTCCTACTGACTATAATGCCCTTCTCGAAGAGGCGCATAAGAATATCATTGAGGTTGTCCGAGCATTGGAAGAGAAGCCTCTCAATATGCCTGTCGTTCAGAAGTATTTAGAAAAAGCAGTGGATACGGTCGACCACTTTTACAAAAAGACATCAGACCTTATTGAAACCGTCATGCTTGCTGAAAAGGTAATCCAGTATGGAAATCGCTACCGCAGCAAGTATGGTGATGTCTCCCAAAAGCTTCAAAGAGCAGAATCAGCGTTTAGAAGTTTTGATTACAGAGAAGCCCTTGAACAAGCGGCAACTGCTATTGAGGAAGTCGAACCAGGCGCCATCAAGAGAATTGAAGGCATTGTAAACGAAGAACTGAATGGATAACGAAGAAAACCCCGGTACTGGCGGAAGCCAGCCCGGGATTTTTTTATTGTACTGGTTTCTTTTTTTCTCCTATGCCAGTAGATATCAAGAAGCCGAGGATGCTTCCTATAACCGCCGGCAGCAGCCAGCCGACCCCCTCAGTGAATAGAGGCAGAAAGCTTAAAGTGTTGTTTAAGCCTGAGAATTCAATTCCTGCGGTTTTTAGACCATCAATAAAGCTGATCAAGAAAGTAGATATCAAAGCCCCGATGTATACCCCTGAATAACCGTTGAACCAGTTATGCATGAATGAAAGGAGTATGAGCACGATGGCGAGAGGATAGATGACAATCAGGACTGGCAGTGAGACGGAAATCAGCTGTGTCAATCCAATATTCGCAATGATCATACTGAAAAGGCTTATGACGATCACCAGTAACCGGTAAGTAACTGGAAGCAGTTTTGAAAAGTACTGTGCACAAGCAGATACAAGGCCAATGGAAGTCGTCAGGCATGCGAAAGTAATGGCAAGTCCCAAAATGATGGCGCCAATCTGCCCAAACAGATACTTTGCTGAGCCTGATAAGATGGCTCCCCCGTTCTCCTTTAATCCGATTGCTTCTGTACTTGTCGCTCCGATATAACCAAGGGAAACATATACCAGTGCAAGGCCGGCAGCCGCAATGATACCGGCTAGTATACAGGCCTTTGTAATGAGAGCCTTGGATTCATAGCCTTTTCCCTTGATGGCATTGATTATGACAATTCCAAATACGAGTGCCGCAATTGTATCCATCGTAAGGTACCCTTCAAGGAAGCCTTTGAAAAAAGGCCCATCCATATAGGCGCCGGAAGGACTTTGCAAGTCTCCCATAGGTGTCAGGATGCTCTTAATCACGAGGATGGTGAGGATGACCAGCAGTGCCGGGGTCAAAATCTTTCCAATCCTGTCTACGAGTTTGGCGGGATTCATAGCCAGCCAGATAGTCAGTCCGAAAAAGACAATTGTATAGATGAGCAATGATAATCCATATTTATTGATATCGTCTGGCAGAAAGGGAGTAACCCCAATTTCGTATGCTACCGTCCCAGTCCGGGGTATCCCAAAGAAAGGACCGATCGCCAGATACATGATGACCGTAAAGATTACTCCATAAACAGGATTGACTCTGTTTGCCAGTGTTTGCAGATCTCCACCCGTTTTGGCAATCGCAATGATTCCCATCAGGGGAAGCCCGACACCGGTAATCAAAAAGCCGACAATCCCAACCCAGACGTTTTCTCCGGCCTGCTGACCTAAAAATGGCGGGAAAATCATGTTTCCAGCACCTAGGAACAGAGCAAACAGCATAAGACCGACAGTGAATATTAAATTAAATGACAGCGCTTTCTCATTCATATTTCATGCCCCCTAAACTTCAAGGTGAATCAAGCTGTTATATAGTATCACAGAAAAAGCGTAAATTGTCGAAATAATTAAAAGTTAAAAAATTCAGTATAATATGATAGTTCCTTGGAAAATCTCTTTTCTTATTTTACCCAAAATAAAGCAACTTACCTTACAAGTCAAGGGAAGACCATCTCATAGCCACTGGAGTAAAGAATGAAGATGCTTTGCTCCATTAAAGCGTTGAAAGGGACAGTCCCTCTTAGTGCTTTAAAGGGGTGAAGCGATTATCTGGCTTTAAACCAAAAAGGGCACCAATACTTAATGGAACCCTTACACGGTTTGTCTGCAGCCGCATATTGTAAAGTGAATGCTGAAAGGAAGCGGCTTGATTTTTAGAAAGGAGACAAAAATCCAATGGTTTCTATCATTACCTGTACGATAAGAGAAGAGTATATGGAAAACGTGTTTGAGAATTTCAGGCGACAGCAATGGGAAACGAAAGAACTAATTATTATTTTAAATAGAGATAATATGGACATAAATAAATGGCGGGAAAAGGCAGAATCATACTCTAATGTTTCTGTCTATCAATTGCCGGAAAACACTTCGCTGGGGGAATGCTTGAACTATGGAATTAATCTGGCAGCTCATCCATACATCTCTAAGTTTGACGATGACGACTATTACTCGCCACACTATTTGAAACAGCAGTTACATGCTTTGGAGGAAACAGGGGCGGCTGTCGTTGGGAAAAGTACTTCTTTTATTTACTTTGAAGGAAGCAATTCATTAAATCTTTTTTACCCTGGATTTGAAGATAAGTATGTAACCTTCATTCGAGGAGCAACATTAACTTTCAGGAAGAAACTGTGGGAAGAGTGTCGTTTCATGAACGTCAATTCAGGAGAAGATACCCGATTTCTAAATTACTGCCTAAATAAAGGGTACAGAATTTATGCTACTGACAGATACAATTTTGTAAATAACCGAAGAGCAGATGTGAATTCCCATACGATTACCAATACTTCAAACTATGTTTATCATTCAACTGAAGTCTGTAAAACAGATGATTATACTTCGCTCGTTACGAAAAGCTCTTAACTTAATCGCCTAAGGAGTAATTCTATAGAAGTGGAATGAAGTATAAGTTAATTAGGATGCAATTCTGGAGGACAAAATCATAAGAGGTTTTGTTTTTAACAAAGTTATCCATATTAATCTCCAGCTTAGGAGGAATCAGTCTGCAGAAGATTCCGCTGTAAAAGAGCTTTTATAATAGCTATTAATCAAAAAATACCAAGCTCTCCACTTTTTAAAACAGAGTAAAAAAGGCCGGATTCATCATGATGAGAGAAAGAGATGAAGTCTTTCTGCTAAATGAAATTTTTTTAATATGAAATTTGTGATAATATTATCACTTGTAAACAATTGATTTACGGTCCTTATAAACTGAACCATCAGAAGGTGTATATAGAATGATTTATTTTGACAACAGTGCAACGACTAAACCATATAAAGAGGTTATCCATGCCTTCACAAAAGTGAACGAAGATTATTTTGCCAATCCCTCTTCTATTCATGCACTTGGGGGAAAAGTGGAGTCCCTGATTTCAAAATCAAGAAAACAGGTTGCGGGTTTGCTCGGCATTAAAGAAACGGAAGTGTTTTTCACTTCAGGGGGAACAGAATCCAACAATCTTGCCTTGAAAGGAACAGCGCTTCAATATCGAAATCGAGGAAGGCACATCATCACCTCTGTCATTGAACATCCATCCATCCTTGAAACATGCGGACAACTCGAGAGACTCGGTTACACTATTACCTATTTGCCGGTTGATTCAACAGGCTGTGTCAAGGTAGAGGATGTCGTGGACGCCATCAAAGATGAAACCATCTTGGTCTCCATTATGCATGTTAACAATGAAGTCGGAAGCATTCAGCCCATTGAGGAAATCGGAAACGCCCTTCATGCATTTCCAAAAATCATCTTTCATGTCGACCACATCCAGGGGATAGGAAAAGTTCCGCTTTCCTTTTATGAGTCAAGAGTAAATCTTTGCTCTATTTCCGGCCATAAGATTCATGGATTGAAAGGGACCGGGATGTTATATATTCAGGAAGGCTTGGAAATTTCCCCGCTTCTCTCAGGCGGTGAACAGGAAAGAAAGATCAGGAGCGGAACAGAAAATACAGGCGGCATTGTTTCTTTTGCAAAGGCATTAAGATTGCATTTCGAAAGCAGCGGCAAAGAACTTGCCAAGATGCAAAGGCTGAACTCCTATCTGCGGGATCAACTGAAAGAGATAGAGGGAATTACTATTCATTCACCAGAAGCCGCTGCCCCTCATATCGTGAATTTTTCGGTTCAGGATATTCGCGGAGAAATCCTTGTCCATGCCCTGGAAGAGTTTGATATCTTTGTATCGACGACCAGTGCCTGTTCTTCTAAAAAGAACGTGCCTTCAAGGACACTGCTCGGTATGGGTGTGGCTGAAAACCTTTTGGACACTTCCATCCGGGTCAGTTTTTCATTTGAAAATACAATAGAAGAAGTAGATAGTTTGTGCGAAGCATTAAAAACTGTAAAGAAAAATCTTGAGGAAACAACGAGGAGAAAAAGATGATATACGATCAAATATTAGTCCGCTATGGAGAAATATCGACAAAAGGGCGGAACCGCAAAGCGTTTACAAAGAAACTTAGAGAAAATATCCTGATGACGCTGAAGGATTTTTCAAATACCAAAATCAGTGCTACCCGGGACAGACTCCATATTTACCTGAATGGTGACAATGGCGAAGAAGCACTTAAGAGATTGGCCAATGTTTTCGGCATTCAATCCTACAGCCCGGTGGTGAAAACCGGTAAAGACATGGAAGAAATTAATGAGGCAGCTCTTAATCTTGTCCAAAAATCATTTTCAGAGGGCCAGACATTCAAAGTGTCTGCGAGAAGAGCGGATAAAACCTTTGACCTGGATACCAATGAAATCAATTATGCAGTGGGTTCCCATGTTCTTAAAAAAACGGAGGGATTGACAGTCAATGTCAAAAATCCGGATATCAAGCTGAATGTGGAAATCAGAAAAGAGGGTGCCTATCTCTCCAGTGAAATCTATCCGGGAGCAGCCGGAATGCCGGCTGGAGCCAGTGGGAAAGCAATGCTGATGCTTTCAGGCGGGCTGGATAGTCCGGTTGCCGGGTATTTAACAATGAAACGCGGTGTAGAAATCGAGGCAGTCCACTTCCACAGTCCTCCTTTTACCAGCGAAAGAGCCAAGCAGAAAGTGATCGATCTTGCTAAGTCTCTATCTGCTTTCAGCGGGAGCATCAAACTTCATGTTGTTCCATTTACTGAAATTCAGCAGACGGTCCACAGTCAGGTCCCTGAGAATTATACAATGACATCGACTAGAAGAATGATGCTCAGAATCACGGAGAAACTGAGGGAACAGCGTGAAGGGCTTGGAATTGTAACGGGTGAAAGCTTGGGGCAGGTAGCAAGCCAGACCCTCGAAAGCATGTTTGCCATTAATGAGGTGACAAGCACACCAGTCCTCAGGCCGCTGATTGCGATGGACAAGTTGGATATCATCGATATTGCAAAGAAAATCGGTACCCATGATATCTCCATACTTCCCTATGAAGACTGCTGTACAGTCTTTACGCCGCCAGCTCCGAAAACCAAGCCGAAAAAGGAAAAAATCCAGTTCTATGAAAGCTTTGTGGATTTCGACTCCTTGATCAATAAAGCAGTGGAGGAAACCGAAACATTAGTAATAGAAGGCGGATTGCTGCAGACAGAACAAGACAATTTTGATGAACTGTTGTAAAAACATTAGGAAGAATTACCAATTATAAATCCGAATGAAGCCATGTATTTTCGCACATTCTATACTCACAAGGAGGTGAAAACACATGGCAAACAACAACAGTTCAAACCAACTAGTAGCTCCAGGAGCTCAACAAGCAATCGACCAAATGAAGTATGAAATCGCTTCTGAATTTGGTGTACAACTTGGTGCAGACACAACTGCACGCGCTAACGGTTCTGTCGGTGGTGAAATCACTAAACGTTTAGTTCAAATGGCTGAACAACAAATCGGCGGAAGCTACCAACAGTAATCAACTAAATAATATGGCTACAAGGAGCGGGTTTTCCCGCTCCTTTTTTTGGTTTTTTTTAGACACCATAAAAGGGTGGGGATGGGGGGCGTTGGAAGACTCAGGATAGAATCATTTGGAGGGGCGGAAAGGGGTGTGGGTGTATTTCGGGAGGGGAACGGGAGACACCTGGAGTGCGAAAAAGGGGTTCAGGTGTCACTAGGGAGGGGAACGAGATACACCTGGAGTGCGAAAAAGGGGTTCAGGTGTCCCTCGGGAGGGGAACGGGAGACATCTGGAGTGCGAAAAAGGGGTTTAGGTGTCCCTCGGGAGGGGAACGAGTGACAGCTGGAGTGCGAAAAAGGGGTTCGGGTGTCCTTCCAGAGGGGAACGAGAGACACCTGAAGTGCCGAAAAGGGCATCTGTTGTCACTCGAGAAGAACACGAGAGACACCAGACGGTCGAAAAAGGGGTTCAGGTGTCCTTCGAGAGGGGAACGAGAGACACCTGAAGTGCCGAAAAGGGCATCTGGTGTCACTCGAGAAGAACACGAGAGACACCAGACGGTCGAAAAAGGGGTTCAGGTGTCCTTCGAGAGGGGAACGGGAGACACCTGGAGTGCGAAAAAGGGGTTCGGGTGTCCCTCGGGAGGGGAACGAGAGACACCTGGAGTGCGAAAAAGGGGTTCAGGTGTCCTTCGGGAGAGGAACGAGAGACACCTGAAGTGCCGAAAAGAGCATCTGTTGTCACTCGAGAAGAACACGAGAGACACCAGACGGTCGAAAAGGGGTTCAGGTGTCCTTCGAGAGGGGAACGAGAGACACCTGGAGTGCGAAAAAGGGGTTCAGGTGTCCTTCGAGAGGGGAACGAGAGACACCTGAAGTGCCGAAAAGGGCATCTGGTGTCACTCGAGAAGAACACAAGAGACACCAGACGGTCGAAAAAGGGGTTCAGGTGTCCTTCGGAGAGGCAACGAGTGACACCAGGAGGTCCAAAAAGGGTTCAGGTGTCTTGCGAGCGAGAAACCGAAGACAACAGAAAGGCCAAATAGAAGAGCAGGTATATCTAAAGTTGCATAAACACAAAAAAACGTTCTAAAGTCCCCTTGATTAATATTTTTAAATATTATAAAAATTTAGTATAATAAAGTGGAACGAACATCAAAGGGGGAGAATCATGAGAAGAGAAGATTTGCTTTCACCGGAAAAATACAATTTAGTCAGTGAAGTGGAGAAATTCGCAAGTGATCCTGGCAACAAGGCGATTTTGTGGAAAAGCGAACAAGGGGAAGAGAAAGAAATTACATATGAATATCTGATGAAAAATGCGAATAAAATTGGAAACGCCTTCATGAATCATGGCTTGGAAAAAGGAGATGTTGTCCTCGTCATGATTCCAAGGCTGATCGAGGCCTATGAAACATATGTTGCGGCACTGAAAGCAGGATTAGTGGTCATCCCGAGTTCAGAAATGCTTCGGTCAAAAGACCTCAAGTACCGGATTGAACATGGAGATGTTAAAGCTATTGTTTCCTATGCGCCTTTTACCGATCAGTTTGATGAAGTGGAAGAAAGCAAAGGTCTGAAGAAATTCGTAATCGGAGCAGAAAAAGAAGGGTGGCTTTCGTTAGATGTCTTAAAAACGGAAGCATCTGATGAAATGGAGCTTGCTGATACTGCGCGTGATGATATGGCGTTCCTCTCTTACACATCTGGAACTACGGGAAATCCAAAAGGAGTCGTGCATACTCACGGATGGGCTTATGCGCATTTACGCACAGCGGCGAAAAAATGGCTCAGCATTGAAGAGGGAGACACCGTTTGGGCTACAGCCGGACCTGGCTGGCAAAAGTGGATCTGGAGTCCGTTTCTGTCGGTTCTGGGTTCTGGAGCTACCGGGTTGGTATACCAAGGTAAATTTGATCCGGAAACGTATCTGCAGATGCTGGAGGACCATGGAGTCAACGTTCTTTGCTGTACACCGACAGAGTACCGCCTGATGGCAAAAGTGAATGATCTTGGGAAGTACAATCTTCAGCATCTTCATAGCGCAGTTTCTGCAGGGGAGCCTTTGAACAGGGAAGTCATTGATGCTTTTCAAAAACATTTTAATGTAGAAGTCAGGGATGGATACGGCCAGACTGAAAACACGCTGCTTGTCGGCATCATGAAAGGAATGGAACTGAAACCTGGTTCCATGGGAAAACCAACACCTGGAAACTCTGTGGAAATTATTGATGAAGAGGGAAATCCATGCGCTCCTGGAGAAGTTGGAGATATTGCTGTGCATACAGATACACCTGCATTATTTAAAAATTACTATAAAGATCCTGAAAGAACTGCGATGCAATTCCGCGGAGATTACTACATTACAGGCGATAAAGCGAAGAAGGATGAGGAAGGGTACTTTTGGTTCGAAGGAAGGGGAGATGACATCATCATCAGCTCGGGCTACACGATTGGACCGTTTGAAGTAGAGGACGCACTCGTGAAACACCCATTTGTGAAAGAGTGCGCAGTCGTTGCTAGTCCTGATGAAGTTAGAGGGAATATCGTCAAGGCCTTTGTCGTACTCAGGGATGGAGTGAATCAGGAAGGTCCAGATTTAGTAAAAAATCTTCAGGAACATGTAAAGGAATTGACAGCGCCTTATAAATATCCGAGAAAGATTGAGTTCCTCGAAGAGCTGCCTAAAACTACTTCAGGAAAAATCAGGAGAATCGAATTGAGGCAGAATGAAAGAAAAGCATTAAAGAGCTAATGCTTTGATATTTCAGAAAACGAAATCCTTTAAAGTATTAAAGCGTTATAGTAAAATGGAATAGACAGAAATGACGGGAGTGGCTCCCGGTCTCGATAGAGAAGCGAATTCTGAAACATCCTCTATCAGGACGGTGAGCCAGTCCTTTTTTGTATAGAAAATGCTGGGACAAGGAGTTTTTATAATGGGAACGTTATGGTTTAACGGAAAATTTTATACAATGACTGAAGAAGGGTCTTCAGTAGAAGCTGTTTTTACAAAGAATGGATATATTACAAGAACGGGATCAGTGCAGGAATTGGAAGCAAAATATGCAGATCTGATTTCAGACAGAGTAGACCTGCAGGGAAATACCGTTTACCCTGGATTTGTCGACAGTCATATGCATCTTATTGGTCATGGTGAAACTCTGATTCGGCTGGATCTTTCCAAAATGAATACCAAGGAACAGGTATTGCAGGCGATTAAAGAAAAAGCCGCTGCTACTCCAGAGGGAAACTGGGTGATCGGTGAGGGCTTTAATGAAAACTTGTGGGAAGATAGTGAAGTTGTAACAAGGCAGGAAATCGATGAAGTCGTTCCGGATCAGCCGGTCCTTCTTAAACGCATCTGCCGTCATGCCATGGTAGCCAATTCCCGCGCATTGGAAATGGCGGGGATTGATCTTGATACGCAAAATCCTCCTGGAGGACTTATTGAAAAAAATGAAATTGGTGAACTGAATGGTGTTTTAAAAGACACAGCGCAGGACCTGCTGGTGGATGCCATGCCTTCACCTACAGGAGAGTATCTTGAAGGAGCCATGACAAAGGCGATCGAAAATTGCTGGAAACTGGGACTCGTCGGCGGACATACAGAGGACCTGAGCTATTATGGGAACTTTGAAAAAACCTATCAGACCTTTTTGAATGTCATTGAGAAGAATGGCAAAAAATTCAGGTCCCACCTGCTTGTCCATCAGGCAGTCATCGAAGATTGGAATGACGCAGGCAATACTTTTATGGGCGGAACATCACTAGTAGAGTTCGGGGCAATGAAAATATTCGCTGACGGTGCACTGGGAGGAAGGACTGCTTTACTGAGCCACCCTTATAATGATGATCCATCCACCAATGGTGTTGCCATCCATACACAGGAAAAACTGACCGAACTCGTTAAAAAAGCAAGAGAATTTAGGCTGCCGATTGCGGTGCATACAATAGGTGATCAAGCATTTGAAAATGTGCTGGATGTGGTGGAAGCTTACCCAACATTTAACGGAAGAAGAGACCGTTTTATCCATGCACAGCTGCTCCGCAGAGAGCTGATTGACAGAATCAAGAAGCTTCCGCTTATTCTTGATATACAGCCGAGATTTGTTCCTTCTGATTTCCCTTGGGTGATCGACAGAGTCGGGGAAGAAAACATGGAATACAACTATGCCTGGAAGACGCTTCTGGATGAAGGGATTCCATGTGCCGGCGGATCGGATGCACCGATTGAGCCAGTCGATCCATTGCTTGGCATGCATGCCGCGGTAACGAGAACCAATCCTTTAGATCCTCAAAAGACGGTCTATATGGAGGACCAGCGTCTCTCTATGTATGAAGCTGTTTCTTTGTTCACCAAAGGAAGTGCCTATGCCTGTCATCATGAACATGACCATGGCATGATTAAAGAGGGGTACCGAGCGGATTTCACCGTTCTTCCAAAAGACTTATTTAAGATAGATCCAGATGAACTTCTGGGGATGGAAGTGGAAATGACCATTGTTGACGAAACGGTTGTTTACAAAAATGCATAAATATTTTCGGGGGGTGCCGTGTGTTTTGGGCACCTTTTTTGTGTGGAAGCGGGGGCTGCCAGGTTGAAATTCTGAATTAGTAATGTAAAAAATGTCTTGCTGGATTTGCAAAGCAGGAATACGGTCCTATGAGAAGGTTGAATGAAGCAGATATGGGCCGCAAACGAGGAATGCGGGCCAATGAAAAGGTGGAATGAAGAAGATACCGGCCCGCAAATGAGGAATACGGGCCAATGAAAAGGTGTAAAGAAGAAGATACCGGACCGCAAATGAGGAATGCGGGCCAATGAGAAGGTGGAATGAAGAAGATACCGGCCCGCAAATGAGGAATACGGGCCAATGAAAAGGTGTAAAGAAGAAGATACCGGACCGCAAACGAGGAATACGGCCCAATGAGAAGGTGTAAAGAAGAAGATACCGGCCCGCAAATGAGGAATACGGGCCAATGAAAAGGTGGAATGAAGAAGATACCGGCCCGTAAATGAGGAATACGGCCCAATGAAAAGGAGAAAAGAAGAAGATAGCGGCCTGCAAATCAGGAATATGGGTTAAACAATAAGAAGAATATTAGAGGTCCGAAAAATCAGAAACACATTCTAAATCATTGTCTCTTAAAGAAGTTGCAAGAAAAATTCAGATTGCCCTTTAGAGGTAACCGAGATATAATAATATTATTTCGAAAACGGAAATATTTTTTGAAGGGGGTGGCCGGCATTCGTACAGAAGAACAATCGGGAATTATTTATACTGCATTTTCATATTTTCTCTGGGGAATATTGCCGATTTATTGGAAGTGGCTGGATCATGTACCGGCAGATGAAATATTGGCAAACAGGATATTCTGGTCATTCTGGTTTATGATTGTCTTTTTGATTGTCATTAAAAAATTCCCGGAATTCTGGAAAATGATCAAGGGAATGATGCAAACCAAAAAGAAGCTGGCTGCCTTGGCAACGGCGTCGCTTCTTGTCAGTTTAAATTGGTTTATCTATATATGGGCTGTTAATACCGATCAAATGGTAGAAGCAAGTCTGGGTTATTATATCAATCCTCTTGTCAGTGTATTGCTGGGGGTTTTTATTTTAAGAGAAAAAATGACGAAAGCACAAGTAATCTCATTTATATTGGCTGCGGTAGGAGTCCTTGTTCTGACTGCGTCGTATGGAAGATTTCCTTGGATAGCCGTAGGACTGGCTGTTTCCTTTGGTCTATACGGACTGGCGAAAAAGCTCATCAAGGTCGATTCGGATATTGGATTGACGCTTGAAACCATGACAACGGCGCCTTTTGCCCTTATCTATCTCATTTATTTGTCCTCCCAGGGAAACATCTCCTTGTTTCATCTGTCGGCAGGAACTGATTGGTTGTTGATTGCCGGCGGGGCTGTGACGGCTGTACCTCTCCTTTATTTTGCTAAAGGAGCTCAAAGAATCCCGCTTTATATGGTCGGATTCCTGCAGTACATTGCTCCGACGCTGACACTGATCCTGGGTGTTTTCTTCTACGGTGAACCTTTTACCCAAACCCACCTGGTGGCATTCGCGTTCATTTGGTCAGCTTTGACTATCTTCTCCGTCTCCAGGATGAAGAGAGTGAAACGAAGAACGAAGGCACAGGAAAAGTGTGCGTAAGATGTGTTTGTGAGCCGGTACTGATTGAAGGTACCGGCTCTTTGAATTGTTTTAATTTTACGGGCTTACTGGTCGTGTATTGTGACTGATCAAATCGAAGGCTCTGCTGGATGCTAAGCGGGGTGGTGGAATACTGAGGAAGGAAATTTCTCCTGCTTTTTAGTATAGGGTTTCCTGAGCCCCCGATAAGCAGAACAGAGGGGGGGCATGAAAAATTCAAGAAAAGGCTGAGACAACGTCTGCCTCAGCAATGATTATGAACGAACCCACTTCACTATCTCACCTATAGAAGCATTCTTGCCATACAGCAGAATTCCCACTTCAAATATCTTTCCAGCAAGCTTCATCACGAGCCAGACGGACAGGGTCAGTATTGCTATCGCAATGCCAATTTCAACCCACGGCCATTCTTCGAGTAAAGATAATCTCATGATCAGAACAGCAGGGGATGTAAATGGGATATAGCTGCCGACCTGGGCTGCGAGTCCATTAGGATCGGATAGGACTGGTCCAAACAGTATAACCGGAGAAAACGGAAGCATCATAATTAGTCCCTGGAAATTACTTGTTGAGCTGATGTCTTCTACCGTTGCCCCAAGTCCGACAAACAGGGCGGCAAATAGCAGGTAGCCAATCAATGCAATAACGATCAGCAGTGCAAGCTCTGGTACAAACAGGTTTTCCATAATTGGGAGTTCATCATATCTCCAGATTACAAATGGCAGTACAAAGAGGAGCCATACACCGACCTGAAGCATCCCGAGCCAGAAGTAACCGATGATTTTGCCTTGCATCAGGTCACTTGGTGCAAGAGAGGACAGCACAATTTCAGAAACCTTTTCCTTCTTTTCCTGTGAAGCACTCTGGAAAATCATCATACCGGTCATGACAATAGAGAATAAAATCAGTCCGGCGAATGCACCTGGAATGATACGAGCCAGATCAGTTATGCCTGAATCAGCTGATTCCTGTTCTGAACCAGAAAGTTCTTCCGCGTTGAATTGAACACCATTTGTTACGGCAGCCATCTGCTCTTCTGATAATCCTGCATTTTGGAGTTTCAGCTGCTGCAGTGGTGCTGCGAGAAGCTTGACTTCACCTTCAAATGAGTCAGGTGTTCCCTCCGTTGTGTAATAGGTGATCTGTCCTTCAGTAAGGGCAGCCTCATCAAGCGCCAGATATACGGCACTTTCATCTTCTTCCAACCCGCTTTTCCATTCATCAGGGGAGGTGGTAACAACGCTGGTTTCCCAATTCAGATCAGCACTGCTGAGATAAGGTTCAATTCGTTCTGCCCATATGCCTGAAGGATCTGATACAGAGACATTGACAGGTTCTTCGTCACTTCCTAAACCCGATAGCAGTGCTGGCAGGGTAGAAAACAGAATGAAAAGCACTGGCGTCAACAGAAGTGAAATAACGAACGATTTATTTTTTGCATTCCGTTTAAATTCCCAGCGGGCGACTTTTAAGCTGTTACGCATATTTTTCTTCCTCCTCTGTGGCCAGTGTTCTATCTGAGGCTACATCAATAAAAATTTCATGAAGCGAAATCCGATCCAGCCTGAATTCATCTATGTGAATATCTGCTGGCAGCTTGCGGATCCACTCTGCCGGTTTCAGGTTCTGATCCAGAAAAAGGACTGAAACGTTGTCCTGCTGCTCCACCCGTGTAACGCTAGGAATTGCCTGCAGTTTTTTCTCATCATTTTTGCCGTGAATCGTACATTTAAAGCTTGCATACTGCTTTTTCACTTCATCCATGGTCCCGCTGATGACTTCTCTGCCTTTGTGAATCATAATCAGCCGGTCAGCCATTTCCTCTACCAGGTTCATCTGATGTGCGGAGAGAAGAATCGCGGTTCCATTTTTGGCAAGTTCCCTAATCTCTTCCTTGAACACTTCCTGACTGACAGGGTCAAGACCTGAAAACGGTTCATCTAGAATGAGCAGCTCCGGCTCATGAATAATAGAGGCGATAAATTGAACTTTCTGGCCCATCCCCTTCGACAGCTCTTCGATAGGCACCTTGTCTTTTCCCTCCAGGCCAAACTTCTTCAGGTAAGATAAGGCACGCTCCTTTGCTTTTTTCAGCGGATAGTCCTTGAGCTCTGCGAAATACAGAAGGATATCCATAATCTTGACGTTTTTATACAGACCTCGTTCCTCCGGCAGATAGCCGATTTTATGCTTTGGAATCTGACCTTCTTTTTCACCATGAAATTTAATTATTCCTTGATCCGGATAGAGGATCCCCATAATACTTCTGATAGTCGTTGACTTTCCGGCACCGTTTGGACCGAGAAGAGCTGTGATTTCACCCTTTTTCACATTAAATGAAACGTCATGAAGCACCTGCTGATCTTTAAATGATTTTTGAAGACTTTGGACTGTCAGCGCTATATCAGACATCGATCATTTCTCCTTCTATTAAAATTTCTTGAATAATATCTTCAAGCTCGGGTATTTGCTCATCCACAATGACCAAGTTATTTTGAGAAAGATAAGTCATTGTGGATTGGGGCTGATTTGATAGAATGACTTTTTTATAGGTTCGTTTAATTTCACCAGGAATCTTGCTCACTGGAGGTTCTTCCTTTAACCAGAACAGGCGGTAGGAGGAGGCGAGTGAGTCCTTTTCAAGCAGCTTTGATACACGGCCGCTGTTAATGAATACAAGGTAGTCAGCCAGTTTTTTAATATCATCTGCCTGATGGGATGCAATCAGGATCGTTTTATCGCCATTTTCCATCAGCTCGAGTAAGAACTGAATGAAGAAGTTTCTCGATGGAATGTCCATTGCAGCTGTCGGTTCATCAAGAATCATAAGCGGAGTATTCTTGCCAAAATTGAGTGCAAGGTTTAACTTCGTCTTCACACCTGGGGAAAGCTTCTGCACCTTCTTATTTAACGGAATATTGAGCTTTTCACAAAACCTTCTAAACAGCGCTTCGTCCCAGGATGGGTAGATCTCTGCCATCAATGTGCGCAGCTGTTCACCAGTAAAAGGGTCACAGCCAATCATCGTCTGAGCCTGATAAGCAATATAGCGCTTCCAGCTGTCATCTTCGCCGCTGACTGGCTGACCGAACACTTTAATTTCTCCGTTATCCTGTTTAACAAGATTCATCATCATTTTGAAGAGAGTGCTCTTGCCGGCTCCGTTAGTTCCGACAACTGCTGTAATGGTTCCCTCTTCAATGGTAAGTTCCGGTATGTTCAATTGAAATTCGTCAATGGATTTTTCGATATTTTGAATCGTTAATGGAAAAGTCATTGGTTTTCCTCCTTTTGAAGCAGGGTTTCCACCATGCGGATGATTTCTTCATTCGTCAGTTCATGCTGCTTTGCCGTGGTGATTGCTTTTAGAATCGCCTCTTCAACTGCCTGGCTGGCCATTGTTGATTTCCTATCAGGATCCACCTCTGCTACAAATGTTCCCTTTCCCTGAGAGGTTTGGATGAATCCACTATACTCAAGGTTTTGATAGGCTCTTCTAATCGTGATGGAACTGATCTCCAACTCCTTCGCCATCAACCGGATTGAGGGGAGGGGATCTCCTGTTGTTAATTGTCCGCTGGCAATCAATGCTTTGATTTGGTTCTCGATTTGATGATAAATCGGTTCCCTTGAGGACTTTGAAAGCCGGATTGGAAGATTCATATCAGCCCTCCTTTATTGTAAGTAATCAATTTTTTGGATTTGTTTCAGAGCATGATGGTACCAGTACCAGGTCACAACACTCGCTGTAAGAATTGAGACAATTATTGAAAGAATGGTATATTCATTTGCCAAATAGATCGTCCACTTGAAAAAGCCGGTATCCAGCCATACCTGAAAAATCAGATACAGCGACACGAAAAATATGATTATGCTAGCGAATGACCAGACAAATGTAAACCGTTTAATCTCATCACCAGGTTCACTGGCAGGGAAAATGCCGCCTAAGGAAAAACTGAAACACAACCAGATGACTATCAGAGAAATCAACTGAAGCGGACCAATCGCATCCTGCAGTTCAGGAGAAAAAATATATGTTGCTGTCAAGGCCGTTGGGATGCTTGCAAAAATAGCAAAGTAAGGTAAGATAAAACGGCTTAAAACAAGAACATTGCGCCTGATTGGCAGCTGGTTGAGCATCACTGCATAAGGAGAGGCATACAACTCGTCATTCATCTTCTGATATTGAAAGCCTTTTGGCTTGGTCGAAAAGGTGATCGTCATAAGGTAAATAATTAGAAAGACATCAAATACAAAGATGTTTTCTTCCAGATAAGCCGGCATTGTCAGTTGAAAGAAAAATGTGTAAATACCTGTAATCAAAACCAGGTTAAGGTAGTGCTTTCTTGAAACAATCATTTCAAGCCTTGCCAGCCAGAGCGCTTTACGTATCGTATCCATGTTTGAAAACTCCTTTCCATTTTCAAGTGTATAAGTGTGTATGTCTATATACACATTATAAAACAGCTGGTGGAATTTTTCAACTGGAAAAAAAGAAGGGGCTATTTTAAAAAATATACTTATAAAGCTGAACAAACAGGTTTTGACGAAGATTTAAGTAAAAATGGTTATGTCAGGGGATGTTGGTTTGACGTTTTGGAGATGATGACTTAATGGCGGGGCCAGGATGGAAGTTTAGGGTTATATGGATAAGATGATGCTCTGTAAAGAACCGGCTCCCAATCAGGGTTGCTGAGGTTTGGAAAGAATACAGTCATTTGTACACTGCAGAACCTTAGAAAAAAATTCACGAAAAAATGCTAAGTCTTTAAAGAGGCTATTGATAAAGTCCAACAAAAACTTAAAAAGGCAGAACCGTTCCCCTGAAAGAACGATCCTGCCTTTTTCGCTTCAAGTATTATAAAAGAGTGTTGATATATGTTTAAGATGCACCTTTCCACTAGGGGTGCCCCCCGGTGGAGTGGGCTTTAAGCAAGAACGGCATGTCATTTCCTTAATTAAGGATCCAGCCGTAAAAATAAGGGGAGATTTTCCCGTTATTTTCAATTTCTAAGCTCATTTTGGAGTGAATAGAGGGAGTTTTTCCCCTTATACGAAGAAACAGCACCTGCTTTTTCATCATATAAGCCAAATAAGGGGAATTTTTCCCTCTATTTAAGCTAATATCACATGCTTTTTAGTATTTAAGGGGAAATTTTCCCTCTAAATGACTAGCCAAAGTACTGAAACTGGCTGATAGGTACCACTTATCATATTCCAAATCCTTGAATCAATACTTTACAATCAACAAGTTGTGAAAGTCCCTTTCCAGCGCTAGGAAAATATTCGAAAAAAGTACTATAAAAACAAAGAGCAGCACACTCAATGCTTTCAAAAAAAAGTCAACCTTTCCTTCGATTTAAGGAAGCAAGGTTGACTTTTTCTTTGTTAGAGAGAATTAGATTCTAAAATTCTTTATATTTTCAGTGCCCTCATTATAAGCTGAGCATTTTTTCGTCTTGACATATTAAACCCCATTCTTCCTTTTGGTAAGTCTGTTTCGAATATCCCCGAATCACTAGTTCTTTCTCTTAAAACGGAAAGAGCAGCTTTTCTTTCTAGCTTACCAGGATAATTTCGGAGAAGGGGAATTAATATTATTTAGCAACAAAGTCTACTAAAGAGCCTATTATAAAAACGTTCTCTTCACTTTTTCCCAGAAGGAGTTATCTTTAAGTTTAACGGTTTTAATTTTTTCTTCGCTTAAGGTAATTTCGACTTGTTTGACGTGCTGGATTCCCAGTGCTTCATTATCCATTCCCATAGAAGGATAGTCATTGCCGTCTTGGACAATTTCAAGTTTCAGCTTGCGGTTCCCACTGAGGATGAAAGAAGACCCGAGTGTGCGGTAGCGGTTATTGTTCAATGACGCCAGTTCGCTTACTTGCAGGCAGGGCAGCATCGGATCGACGACCGCTCCATTCACTGATTTGTTATAAGCAGTGCTTCCTGTCGGAGTGGCGATAACCATTCCGTCTCCGCGGAAGGTTTCGAAGTGCAGGTCATCAATATGTACTTCGATTACGAAGGTCTTGATGATGCCAGACCTGATGCTGAATTCATTCAGGCATTTGAAAGTTGCTTCATCATCGACCGATACATCGATTGTCGGGTAACGGCGGACTTCGATTTGCTCCTCTGTCATTGCCTTGATCATCTTTTCCGTATCATCTATATGGAAGTCACAATACATACTTAAGCTTCCGGTTGTTGAGATTCCTGCATATAAGCAATCCTGGCGGAATCCTGTGTTGCGGACGGCCTGAAGGAATGCTCCGTCTCCTCCGACACTGACAACGATGTTGGCATCATTGGCATTTTTAACAATAGTAAAGCCGTGCTTCTGGGCAAGTTGAGATAACTCTTCTACTTTTTGGAGTGTTTCTTCGTCTTTTAGCGTGTAAAAGTATAGGTTGCGTCTTTCATTCATGTTATTGCCTCCTCAAAAATTAGTCATCCATTTCGGACGAAATTTTTCCAATCACGATAGATTTTGCTAGAATAGTGATTATATGCAAAGTGCTGCTCTCTTGGTGAATTTCTATGAGGCGGATTCTTATGATTATTTTATCATGATAGTGAAACTTTATGATAGCGATGTACGTATGCATCATGAAGAGAAAAAAGGAGGAACTACATATGAGTGGAAAACGTTGGACGGCTCTAGGAATAGCTGCCGGATTATTTTTATTTTCCGTTTTAGTCAATTTTGCGAGTTCTGCAGCGTCAAATGACTTTAGCGCAGCTTTTGAAGAAATGTTTGCCGGTACGGAAAATCCTTTCATTGAAGAGGTTATTGAAGACGGAAGCAGCAGTAAACGAATTGCTGTATTAGAAGTGGATGGTGTCATCCAGGATGTTAATACGGCAGCTTCCATCTTTGAAAGCCCCGGATATAATCATGAAATTTTCATGGAGCAGCTGAAAACAGTTCAGGAAGATGACAGCATCAAAGGGGTCATCCTGAAAGTGAATACTCCTGGCGGGGGCGTTGTGGAAAGTGCCCAAATCCATGAACAGCTTGTCGAGATACAAGAAGAATACGAGAAACCAATCTATGTTTCAATGGGATCCATGGCTGCCTCAGGCGGTTACTATATTTCTGCACCGGCAGAGAAAATTTTTGCCAGCAGAGAAACGCTCACAGGATCACTGGGTGTTATCATGCAAAGTGTCAACTACTCTGAGCTGGCTGAAAAATACGGAGTTGATTTTGTCACAATCAAAAGTGGTCCTCACAAAGATATCATGAGCCCGACGAGAGAAATGACGGAAGAAGAGCGGGAAATCCTGCAGTCCATGGTCAATAATTCCTATGAAGGATTTGTCGATGTCATCGCTGAAGGTCGCGGAATGTCTGAAGAACAGGTAAGACAAATTGCGGACGGACGAGTGTATGATGGAATTCAGGCAAAAGAAAACAATTTGATTGATGGATTTGGATATGTGGAAGATGTCATTCAGGAAATGAAGAAAGACCTTGAACTTAAAAATGCCCAGGTAATCGAGTATACGAGTGATGGCGGGTTTGGTTCTTTATTAAATATGGGTGCCCAAAGGCTGGCTGGAGGAGATATCCAGGCAGCGGCATTAATGAAAATTCTTTCTCAGCCAAATTCCCCGCGCCTGATGTATCTCTATGCGGAATAACTTAAGAGGAGGTGCCGTTCATGAGTGAGTTTGAAAATCAGGATGAATTTGCAGCAACCGTGCAGGAAAAGAAAGAGTCCGATCTGGGAATAGTTGAACTCGGTGGTTTCTGGATGAGATTTTGGGCCTATCTCCTGGATTTGATCGTGATTTCAAGTATAGGAAGACTGATTGTCTATCCAATATTCCGGGCAATGGATTTGTCCCTCGTGAAGGATGATATGTTTGCGCCGATTTCTATCTTTAGTGCAATCATCTTTTACGGCTACTTTGTACTGATGACCAGGTATTTCGGACAGACGCTTGGAAAGATGGCGTTTGGCTTGAAGGTCATTGAATTGGATGGAAAACCTCTGCAATGGAGCACGATTCTCTTCAGGGAATTGATTGGGAGATTCATCTCTGCAAGTTTCTTTGTTTTATATATCGTTGTGGCCTTTACGAACAAGAAGCAGGGAATTCATGATTTGTTTGCGGATACTACCGTGATTCGGGAAAAACGGGCAGCGTTGTTTAAACCGGTAAGTGCCTAAAGATGGGATTTACACTCCGCAGTTTCGGAGACATGGCGGATGCCCGATGAATAACAGGAAAAAGGAAGAAGCAGCCGCTGTGACGGCTGCTTCTTTTAATAATGGCTTTAATTAATTTCGGATATTAGCAGTACGGAAAATGCCTTTATAGTTAAATGCCCTCTAAAATTAACTTGATTTTCGCGAGGTCTTTCTTGTTTTCCTTTTTCATCATAGGTGCCATAAAGGGAGCAAACAACTTTGAGAAACCGGAAGGCTCTCCTTTATTTTGAAGACTCATCATAGTCTGCCTCTCATTTATTGCTCTCCAGCTATAGGTCGTTTCCATTGGAAAGGGCCCCTGTGCTGTCTTCATGACCAGCTTTTCTTCAGGAATAAGTTCTACTATCTCATAAGTGTAAGCAAGCTGGCGTCCGAGAAATTCAGCCTTGAAAGCAATTTGAGAACCGAGTTGAAGAGGTTTCGGTGTCACCCATTCAGCACTTGATATGTTGCTGTACCACTGAGGTGCATTTTCAGGATCAGATGCGTAGGCTGCTACTTTGGATATTGGTGCTTCGATCATGGTTTCTGTCACAACGTTTATCATGTTTGTTCCTCCATCACACTCAATTTTACAGAGATTATCATTGTTCTTCGATAAAATTTTTCAGCAGCGTTCCCAGAAGGTATTCCCAGCCTTTTCTGTGGCTGTCTTCCCATTCTTCTTCAATTAGTCCGGATGCTGTATGGGAAAGCTGAAGTGAGGTTGTACCATCTTCTTCGGTTAAACGATAGGTATAGGCACTATTGACAGCTCCCTGCATCCCGAGGTGCCCTTGGATTCTGATCTCTTCAGGGGCATTTACGTAATATACATTTCCCCAGACGGCTCCTCCTTGGCCTTCCCATTTTTCTAGAAACTGCCCGCCCGGGACTGGATCCAAGGAAAGTGTTGATGGTTTTCCTTCAGGTGCTATACGGAATTCCCACCAGCTTTCTACTTTTTCCGTTAAAGCTTTAAAGACTTGATTGCGAGGGGCGTTAATAAGTGTTTCTTGCTCAATTTGAAAAACTTTGTTTTGTCCGGCAGGTTTCATTGTCTTGTCTCCTCCTGTATCTTCTGCAGCTGTTTTTACATTAAGAAGTGAGGATGCAGCCCGCTCCATATATTTTCCCACCCAGCGATTATGCATCTCCTGAAGGGGAACAGCATTTAAGAAATTTACTCTGTATTTGCCCTTTCTTCTTGAAAGAATCAAGTTTCCTTCCTCTAGTGCGGTCAAATGCTTCATGATGGCATATCGAGAGACTTCAGGAAACTGATCATTGAGTTCGCCAGTTGTCGAGGGTGCATCTTTCAAAATATCAAGAATCCGTCTTCTTATTGGATGAGATAATGCCTTGAATAATGGGGACAAATGGTCTTCCATGAAAAGATCCTCTCTAATAGAAAAAATTAGTATGTGACTAAAAGGTAACATGAATAACGGTAAAAAGCAATCAGCCTTTTCCAAAGTTCCTGCAAACTCAGAAGGTTTATTTTGGAAGAAAGTAGCTAATACTTACTAATTGAAAGGTTGTGAAAAAAGTGAATGGATGGATCATCACACTGATTGTAGTTCTAGCTCTTATTTTATTTTTATTCATCATCATCCTGATTACCAAGCTGACGATTACAGTTTCACTTTATCATGGAAATGACAACGACCATTTCATCATAAGATTCAGGGCCTGGTTCGGCCTGATTAAATACAAAATCGAAGTCCCGATGGTCAAGCTGGATGATGATGGACCCAACATTGTCTTTGAGGAAAAAACGGAAAAAGGCAGTGAAGGAAAAGGGAAGGAAAAAGACAAAGTCAAAAAGGAAACCCCTGAAGAGATGCTGTCATCCATTAAGGATTTCCGGGAACTCCTTCAGCATGTAGCCGGGCTTCACCGGATTGTCAGAAGTTTTATGAAAAAAGTTAAAGTCGACAATGTGAAATGGCAGACTGTCTTCGGCACAGGAGATGCTGCATCAACCGGGACGATGACTGGGCTGATGTGGGGGGCGAAGGGAGGGGTGATTGGCGTGATGAGCAACTATATGCAGCTTCAATCCAAACCGCAGCTTGCCGTCATTCCTTCATTTCAAAAAGCGCTCATTCAGACGGAATTTTCATGTATCATAACTTTTCGGGTCGGGCATGCTATATTAGCAGGAATCAAATTGATCAAGTTTTGGAAAGGCGGAAAACCGAAGTTCCAAACCAAGCCGCTGTCCGTAGTTTCAGAAAAAAATCAATCAGTCTAACAAGACAAACGCTTTGCTGCACTGCCGCGCTAATAGGGACTGTCCCTTGTGCTGCTTTAAAGCGGTAAAGAGTCTGTACATAACATTTAGGAGGTAATCTTATGTCTGATCATCCAATCGAAGGACTTATGACTACAGCAATGGAAAATCTTAAAGAAATGATCGATGTTAATACGATTATCGGAGACCCGGTTGAAACCCCTGATGGAAGTGTAATCTTAACCGTTTCGAAAGTCGGTTTCGGTTTTGCCGCAGGAGGAAGCGAGTTCATTATCAACGGCAAGGGAGATAAAGAAGGCCAGGACGGCAAGCAAGCCAAGAAGGAGCAGCCGTTTGGCGGCGGTAGCGGTGGCGGGGTCTCCATCACACCAATTGCATTCTTGATCGTGGGTTCAAAAGGAATCAAAATGCTTCACCTTGATGAAAATACTCATCTGCTTGAAAAAATTCTCGACCTCGCACCTGGTGTCATGGAAAAGATTCAGGGAATGATGAAGAAAAATAATCAGGACAATGGACAGGGACAGCAGAACCAGAACCAGAACCAAAATCAAAATAATGGCCAGAATCAATCGTTTGACTTCTAATTTAATAGCATGAAAAAGGACTGATCAGGTTCCGGCTTTGAAGGATATATGATCAGTCCTCATTATTGTTTACAGCTACCCATACACATAGGCAGGCTGCCGGATTACATATTATAGTTATCAGCAGGGAAATCGCTGTATAATAGACAAACACAATCATATTAGTTGATTTCTCTTGAATCGGTTGGGTACGATTAAAGAGATTCATACATAACGAAGGAGGTATTTCAATATGGCTTCAATTACATTTAAAAATAATCCTGTAACACTTTTAGGAAATGAAGTAAAACCAGGGGATGCTGCACCGGATTTCACAGTTCTAGCTAACGATCTCTCAGAAGTATCTCTTAATGATACAAAGGGAAAAGTTCGTTTAATCAGTGTGGTGCCATCTATAGACACGGGAGTATGCGATGCACAGACTCGTAAATTTAACGAGGAAGCAGGAACACTTGAAAATGTAGAAGTTTTGACGGTTTCCGCTGACCTGCCATTTGCTCAAAGACGCTGGTGTGGGGCGAACGGTATCGAAAATGTACAAACCTTATCTGATCATCGTGACATGTCTTTTGGTGAAGCATACGGTGTTCATATCAAGGAAATGCGCCTGCTTGCCCGTGCCGTATTTGTGGTCGACAGCAATGATAAAGTGACTCATGCTGAATACGTGAGTGAGGCAACAAACCATCCTGATTACGATGCAGCAATCGTAGCGGTGAAAAACGCTCAGTAATCAATCTTATTTGGTGATATTGGATGAAAAGACCGGCTCTGGAGCAATCCTTCAGGGCTGTTTTTTGGTTAGAGGAAAGAAACTGATTGTAGAAATTGAGCCAGGCTCAGAAGGCGGAAAATGAGCCAGGCTCAGAAGGTGGGAGTTGAGCCAGGCTCAAAAGGTGGAAAATGAGCCAGGCTCACCCAAACCATCACCCTTATCAAGTTGGTTATCGGGTTATAATCGGCCATTCCTCTCTGAATAACAAGTGCCCTTCTTTGACACTCGTGCAGACAAAGGTAAAATAGAGAAAGAATCAATAGTAAAGGAGACAGAGACACATGACGGTTTCTCCAATAGAAAATTTATTTAATGTATTAGATGATACAGCGTTAATACTGCAAGAGGAATTATCGTGTACATATCTGGAAGCCATTGCAGAAAGCGGGGAAAATCTTTTTCATGGAGATATCCTGCAAGATGAGCTGACCGAACTGACCAAGAAAAGACTTCAAAAGAAATACAGCGATGCCGGTCTTGAAAGTATGGAAAAAGAGCAGATACGCAAAGCGATGCAGCTTGCGATCCTTAAGGGCATGAAGGAAAGCTCCCAGCCTAATCACCAAATGACTCCTGATGCGATTGGAATGTTCCTCAGCTACTTAACGGGAAAATTCACTAAAGGAAGCGGAGATCTGCGTCTTCTGGACCCGGCCATTGGGACAGGAAACCTGCTGACAACCGTTCTTAATGGGCTTGCAGATAAGAAAGTCTCATCTGTCGGAGTAGACGTCGATGACCTTTTAGTAAAGCTGGCCTACATTGGAGCGAACCTGCAGAAGCATCCTTTGGAATTGTTCAACCAGGATTCACTCGAACCGCTCTTCATTGACCCGGTGGATCTTGTCATCAGTGACCTGCCAGTCGGCTACTATCCTAACGATTTAAGGGCTGCCGACTATGAATTGAAAAGTGATAAAGGACATGCTTACTCTCATCACCTTTTTATCGAGCAGAGCGTCAAGCATACGAAGCCTGGGGGCTACTTGTTCTTCCTGGTGCCGAATCACTTATTCGAGTCGGAAGAAGCCAAAAAACTGCACGGTTATTTTAAAAAGCATGTGTACATCCAGGGTTTGCTGCAATTGCCGATGTCTCTTTTCAAAAATGAGCATTCTGCCAAAAGCATTCTGATTCTTCAAAAGAAGAAAGAGGATGTAAAACCGCCGAAAGAAGTACTGATGGCGAATATGCCGTCTCTTTCTAATCCAAAAGCGATGGAAAATATGCTGGCGAAGATGGATCAATGGTTTAAAGAAAATAAATAAGGGAAAGCAAAAACTAGGTAAAGTCGCAATGGTTATTGGACTTTGCCTTTTTTTATGGAACTGGCAATCAGAATGTACCATATTGGAAAGAAACAGAGCATCATTGCTTAAGCACTTGCAAAGCTTTCCGGCTTAAAACTATTTTCTGAAAATATTTATTTCGGCATGTAAACGATTACCTGGGAAGCTTACCCTTGAAAAGGCAAACAAGCAGTGATTAAATGAAAAATTGAGAGATATAAAGTCATGAAATGAACAAACTATGATAGAACGCACCAACACCAGATTGACAAGACAAAAGGAGCGGAAAATAAATGGCAAAAATGATCGCAATCAATGCTGGCAGCTCTTCTTTAAAGTTCCAGCTTTTCGAAATGCCTCAAGAAGAGGTTATTACTAAAGGTCTAATTGAACGAATCGGATTGAACGACTCTGTATTCAGCATTTCAGTGAACGGAGAAAAACAGGAAGAAGTAACGGATATTCCGAATCATGAAGTAGCCGTTAAAATGCTTCTGGACAAATTGACTTCTGCAGGCATCATTGAATCCCTGGATGAAATCGAAGGGATCGGCCATCGTGTGGTCCATGGCGGCGAAGTGTTCAATGATTCAGTTATAATTACAGACGAAGTAATTGAAAAAATCGAGGAGCTTTCTGAACTTGCTCCGCTTCATAACCCGGCCAATATCACTGGAATCAAGTCTTTCCAAAGTGTACTGCCAAATGTTCCTGCAGTAGCTGTTTTCGATACAGCTTTCCACCAAACGATGCCGGAAAGCTCATTCCTTTACAGCCTGCCATATGACTACTATGAGGATTTCGGAATCCGTAAATATGGCTTCCACGGAACTTCCCATAAATATGTTTCTGAGCGTGCAGCAGAGATGCTTGGCCGTCCAAAAGAGCAGCTGAGACTGATCTCCTGCCACTTAGGAAACGGTGCGAGTATCGCTGCAATCGAAGGCGGAAAATCAATCGATACTTCCATGGGCTTCACACCTCTTGCAGGTGTTGCAATGGGAACTCGGTCAGGTAATATTGACCCTGCCCTTATTCCGTTTATCATGGAGAAAACAGGCAAGACAGCAGATGAGGTACTGGATGTACTGAATAAAAAGTCAGGTATGCTTGGAGTGTCCGGTCTTTCCAGTGACCTGCGTGACATCGAAGGACAGGCGGCAGAAGGAAACGAACGTGCTGAATTGGCATTGGAAGTATTCGCAAACCGCATCCATAAATACATCGGTTCTTACGCATCCCGCATGTACGGTGTCGATGCCATCATCTTCACTGCCGGCATCGGTGAAAACAGCCAGATCGTCCGCGAAAAAGTCTTAAAAGGCCTTGAATTCATGGGCATCTACTGGGATCCGGCAAGAAACAAAGTAAGAGGAGAAGAGACGTTCATCAACTACCCTCATTCTCCTGTTAAAGTCATGATCATCCCGACGAACGAAGAAGTTATGATCGCCCGTGATGTTCAGCGTTTGACTGTTTGATTCTAACTTAATGAAGGCTCCTCTAGCAGGTGCTTAGACTAAGAGCCAGAATAATTTTATGAAAATTGAGGACGAGACCGCTTATGGTTTTGTCCTCTTTTTGTGTTGTGTGCTAATAGAAGATGTTCGGACAGCAAAGAATCTGGTGATTAGAGAATCGATGTCGTCAGAAGGGCGTACAGGCAGGATGGAATTCAGAAAGAAGAAAATCGGTTC
Organism: Rossellomorea vietnamensis; assembly: GCF_008180615.1. Lineage (GTDB taxonomy): Bacteria > Bacillota > Bacilli > Bacillales > Bacillaceae_B > Rossellomorea > Rossellomorea vietnamensis_D. The sequence goes on along the minus strand of NZ_VTEH01000002.1, from coordinate 253,866 downwards.
TGTCAGAACTTTGCCGATAAAGCATGAGTGAAAAATCAATGTATTCTGAAACAATTCCTAATCCATGTAGGAGTAATCCAGCCAGTATGGTATATTAAAGGAGATCATGTCTTGATAAGGAGTTGAGGTCGATGGAATTGTCCCAAAGAGAGGAAAACGTGCTGGAGGAGATTCGGCTGTGGCAGGATTCCCTTTATGATTATGAGGCAAATGATCTTGAGAATACATATGTGAAGTGGCTTGATGGTGCATTTTCCACGCTTCCAGTCGATGTGCAGGAGCAGTTTTTTCAAAAGCTTGATGGGTGGTTATTTCATTTGCATTCTTTGCTGCAGGGTTCTCAGCTTCAGAATGATGCCCGTGAACGCATTTTGAAAACGGCCCGTGCCTTCAACCAGGAGGTCGAGACTATTCAGGATTTGCATTTTTTAACGATCGATCAGCTTCATTATATAGCCATGCAGCATTCTGGCAGGCACCAATTTTATTCGTTTATACAGGGCGGACTGACTGGTACTGGAGGTGCGGCCGCAATTGGGGCGGATTTGCCGGCAATGGCCGTAATCAATTTGCGTTCTGTGCAGCTGATTGCGATTTCGTACGGTTTCGATGTTCAAACACCTTTTGAGATGATGACTTCATTGAAGGTTTTCCATGCAGCCACCCTTCCTGCCAGATTGAGGGCTGCAGCCTGGGAAGAATTAATGGAAGATCTTGAACGGAAAGAAAATGATTATTTTTACAATGGTACTGAGAAGCTTACAGATTATACCTGGATGGAAGGTCCTTTAAAGCATATGCTCAAGGGGACGGTCATTACAATGTTCAGGAAGAAGCGCCTGTCTGGGATCCCGCTGATCAGCATGGCGGTAGGGGCAGGAGTCAATTATCAATACACTAGAAAATTGAATGATTTTGCAGAGAAGTATTATCAATATCGTTACTTATCAAGAAAGCGCAGTGATGGATAAGTTGTAAGTAAAAAAAGACCAACCGGCTGCAGGTTGGTCTTTTGGTTAGGGTGTTTTCACAAAAAATGTGGCTTTTTTAATAGCAATGGATTTCCACTCCAGGCGCACGACTCCGCGGGGCGGGCGTTGAGCCTCCTCGGCTTCGCCTGTGGGGTCTCACCTGTCCCGCTAGTCCCGCAGGAGGTCGTACGTCTTCCGTTCCAATCCTCTTACGAAAAATGGAGAGGAGGATAATAAAGTATCCATAAGCAAGATCTTTAAGAAAAGGGCCTTTTGTGAAAAGACAAGAAAGTTAAAATAGTGGATTGGAACTGGTTAGCGGTTTTAAATACAGCCCCTCGGGTAACAAATAAGAGGGAAGACTGCCTTTTTTTCTCTTTGGAACATTGGCTGTCATTTCCAAAACGGCCTCTTCAGCATTTTAATATTACTGATCGTCAGTCCTGACTACTAAAACATCACATTTCGCTGAGCGGGTAATATGCTCAGAGACGCTTCCTATCAGGAATCTCTCCATGGCACTCAGCCCAGTGGCTCCGCAGACAATCAGGTCCGCACTGACTTTTTCCGCTCCATCTTTTGGAATGATGACTTTAGGGGATCCATATTCAATCAGGGTATCGACATTGGTAACACCTGCTTGGTGAGCTTGCTCTTTATATGATTCCATCAATTCTTTTGCATACTGGTCAGCTCGGTCACCTACTGACTGTTCATAGGATTCCACCGTTGCAAAGGATCTCGCATCAATTACATGCAGGATCGAGAGTTTCGCTTCATTACGTAAAGCAATATCGATTGATTTTGTAAATGCCCATTCAGCTTCTTTAGATCCATCAACTGCTACAAGTATGTTTTTATACTTCAAAGTCATGGCTCATCCCTCCTTAACTTCATTTTACTATATATTTCCTATAATAACTGTTACAAAATTTCAAAAGCTATTAGTAGTTATTTTTCCGTTTAAGGAGGACATTAAACCATGGATAAAAAGAACAGAGTAACACAGCAAAGTTTTTATGATGAGAGAGCGGCAGAGCAAACGTCTGCTCAAATCATGGATTCCTATGAATCGGGTCTTCATGATGGCGAGGCGGGACCTCTTAGTTCAAGCAGCCTTCAAGATGAAGAGAAGAAGTAATGAGAAAATGCTGTCCCGATAGATACTCTGGACAGCATTTTCACTGCACTTCTAGTTCTCTGAATGGATCTCAGCAAGTACCTCCGCCAGGATATCTGCCGTTCTGTACTCCTCTTCAAGAGTGTTTTCTGCGCCGCCGATATTTATGGACAATGAGCGATTAAACAGGTCCTGGTTGTAGGTGGATTGCTTTGAACCAATATTTTTAATAAATACTCCCCTGGAAAGCCCGGGAACACTGCTTCAGTAAATTTTACCGCTTCATCAATATTATCTATATTGGAAGCAACAAAAAAAGCAATCTTCCCATTATGTTCTCCTTCTTAATCTAAAGTGGTAAAAAACCGCCATGCTTACAGAGCATGACGGCTTTGGCCTTCCACGGTATTCTTATTAGACTGATGCGAAACAAAGCTATACATCATAAAAGTAAGCAAAAAGCTGATAAACCCAGGCGACCATTCTTCTGGAATCAAGAAGTAAATCACCAGCGCAGCAGCCAGTGTATAGACTGCTTTGACATTGTATTGAAAGGCACCAGAAGCAATCTTTATGAGGTCTTCCTCGGCTATCCTCGCTTTCTTGATATACAGATAGTCAGCCGCAATGACTGCTGAGAGGGGAATGACGAACGCGCCGAGCAGGGAAATGTAGTCTTTCGCATTATCGACAAGTGCTGGAAAACAGCTCAGTACGATTCCGGCTGCACCGAAAGCTAGTGCGCTTCTCACTCTTCCCAGTGAAGGGACGGCGTTAAGCAGACTGTAGCCACCCGTGTATGCATTACTGAGATTGATCGATATCATTGAGACCATAGCGCAGATTCCAATCAGGATGGTCAGCAGAGTCGACCCGGTTTGTTCTGTTGCGGCAACAAAGGGATTGGAGTTTTGAAATAGCGCGGCACTGAAGGTTCCCAGCAGTGCTGTCATGAAAAATCCGAACACATTACCGGAGAACAGTCCCCAGAACCCTTGTTTTCCTGATTTAGCATATCGTGTTATATCTGAAGAAGCACTTACTCCGGATACATATTGAACAAAGGCCAGGCTGGCAAAGAACACAAACGGGCCAAAGGAGAAACCTCCTCCTGCAACTAGGACATTGCTTCCTATTCCTTCTGCTGCAGTGGTAATGAAGATGACCAGTATGGCTGCCTGTCCGATCAAAAGGAAAGGCATAAACATCTTCGTCGCCTTCTTGACTGCTTCAAATCCAATTAAAGCCAGAATCGTCATGATCAATGCGAGTGAGATGGCAATCGGAACCAGAGGAAGATCGAGCCCAGTCGCTTTTTTTACAAGTGACAAGACCACCAAAGTACCGCCAATTGTCTGAACACTGAACCAATACAAGGAAGTGAGGGACCGGACAGGGGATGCAACCAGCCTTGAAAGCTTTGTGCCAATCATGGACCGAATGACATACTGGGCAGGCAGGCCGTATCTTGCGCCTGGCAGAGAAAGGAGAGAGACAAACAAAAACGCGATGCTCCCTCCAAGTAGCGTACTGACTATGGCCCATATCATGGACAACCCGCCTTCCATTACAGCTAATGCAGGAACCAGAAAGTTCCCCGCATTAACAGAGAAAGCAAGCTGAATGATGAAATATTCAAACCAAGTGGTGGTTTTTAAATGCTGTGGGACAGATTCTAATCCTAGTCTTTCAATCATCGGTTTTTTCATCTGGAGGACTCCTTCTATCTTCGAAGTAATTCTATTCTATTGTAAAGGAAGCGGAGCAAAAGTGAAGACTTGAAGTTTAATAACTTAAATTGCATGAAGGAACTGCAGTGGTAAGTCGTTTAATTTTAAAAGGTCTTTTCGTATACTTTGTTGCTATTTTATATTAATTACGTAAGAAAACGTAATTCTATTCTGACAGCCAAAAGAAATGAGCGGCTAACCAGTTAGACTGCAGAAAGCAATCAAATGCGAATACAGTCTATTCTAAAGGTTGTTTGCTAACTAATTGCTGATTTTGAATGTGCTTTTACCTTTATCCCCCTTTACTTAGTAGGATTGAAGCGGAAGGCGTACGATCTCCTGCGGGACTAGCGGGACAGGTGAGACCCCGCAGGCGAAGCTGAGGAGGCTCACCGCCCGCCCCGCGGAGTCGTCCGCATGGAGCGGAAATCCATTTTGTTTAAAAAAGCCACAATCTATAAGGAAACAGCCATTTTTAAAGAAAGATGAGTATCCTGAAGACAGTCGGCGGCTTGTTATCAAGAGGTTTTTTCATGAACGAATTACCCGTATATAGATAGGGAAAATTCAGGCTTTTCTGTCTAAATGTAAATGCTTACATTTCCTATAAAATTGTTGTGCAATTTAAGAATGATAGTGTTATATTAGTTAAGAAGTTTTACATATGGATTTGAAATGAGGAGGTTTTTTTAATGCGTATCGGAGTACCAACTGAAATAAAAAACAATGAAAACCGAGTGGCAATGACACCGGCAGGAGTGGTAAACCTTACCCAGTTCGGCCATGAAGTGTATATTGAATCCGGGGCGGGCCTCGGCTCTGGTTTTACTGATGAACAATATAAAGCCGCTGGAGGTCACATTGTTGGAAGCGCATCTGAAGCATGGTCCATGGACATGGTCATGAAGGTAAAAGAACCGCTGCCAAGCGAATATTCGTATTTCCGTGAAGGATTAATCCTATTTACATATTTACATCTGGCTCCAGAGCCTGAATTAACGAAAGCACTAATTGACAATAAAGTAGTCGGGATTGCTTACGAAACAGTTGAAGCGAACCGCACGCTGCCATTATTGACGCCTATGAGTGAAGTCGCAGGAAGAATGGCTACACAAATCGGAGCCCAGTTCCTTGAAAAAATTCATGGCGGCAAAGGAATCCTTCTATCAGGAGTTCCAGGAGTAATGCGAAGCCGTGTAACAATTATCGGAGGCGGTGTAGCAGGAACTAATGCTGCCAAAATGGCTGTAGGTCTTGGTGCGCAAGTAACCATCCTCGATTTAAGTCCTGAACGTCTGCGCCAGCTGGACGACATTTTCGGAAGCGATGTCCAGACATTGATGTCCAATCCGCTGAATATCGAAAAAGCTGTAGCTGAATCTGACCTTGTTATCGGAGCTGTGTTGATCCCTGGGGCAAAAGCACCGAAGCTTGTAACAGAAGACATGATCAAATCCATGATGCCTGGTTCTGTTGTGGTGGATATCGCCATCGACCAGGGAGGAATTTTTGAAACAACGGACCGCATCACGACTCATGATGATCCGACTTACGTGAAGCACGGAGTAGTTCATTATGCAGTAGCGAACATGCCTGGTGCCGTTCCTCGTACATCAACAATCGCACTTACAAATGTGACGGTTCCTTACGCGATCCAAATTGCAAACAAAGGTTACAAAGAAGCGTGCCTTGGCAATGAACCATTGCTAAAAGGAATCAACACATTGAACGGATATGTAACCTACAAAGCAGTAGCAGAAGCTCATGACCTTGACTATTCTGATACAAAAACACTGCTTGATCAAATTTAATGAATACGAAGGCTGTCCCGTGAAAATGGGACAGTCTTTTTTTTCGGTATTTTTCGCAAAAAAAGATGGTTTTCGCTTCAGTGCACACCTATGTGGCGGCCGGTGATCATCAGCTTTTTCATAAAAGCGGGAGCGGCGGTTCAATTTTGCGGGCGGAGTAACCAGGAGAAAATAAGGGGAGATTTTACCGTTAACTAATGCTATGAGCACATTTTGCTGGTGAATAAGGGGAGAATTTCCCCTTATTCAAGGTTGAATTATCTATTTTTTAGTCTTTTAAATCAAATAAGGGGAAATTCACCCTCTATTTAAGCTGTTTTTCAGTACTATCCATTAATTAAGGGGAGTTTTTCCCTCTATTTCATTTACTTTTAAAAGATGAGAATACAGGGTAAAAAAGAAGGGAGGGTGGAAGAAGGATATGGGCTGTCAATCAAGAACTAAGTATTGTAGAAGCTATGCTTAATGGAGATTTGGCCAGACAGAAAATCAGATGACTATTTATCTGGCAGAATCCACTGGCAGCACAGCAAACTATTTTACAGGAGGGCTATTAAATGAAAATTTCTTATCATGGACATTCAGTTGTTAAAGTAGTCACAGAAAATCATACGATTCTGATCGATCCGTTTATCAGCGGTAACGAACTCACTGACTTGAAAGTGGAAAATGAAAAGCCTGATGTCATTCTGCTTACCCACGGTCATAATGACCACGTCGGCGACACAGTCGAGCTGGCGAAGAAAAATGACGCCCTTGTAGTGGCTCCGTTTGAACTGGCTACATACATAGGCTGGCAGGGAGTGAATACCCATCCGCTGCATATCGGGGGAGGGTATGACTTCGAATTCGGAAGAGTGAAGCTGACGCAGGCATTTCACGGATCTTCCTATGAAACAGAAGACAAACAGATCATTTATACAGGAATGCCGGCTGGAATCCTGCTTACGGCAGAAGGGAAAACAATCTACCATGCTGGAGATACGGCCCTTTTCTCCGATATGAAGCTGATAGGTATGCGAAACACCATTGATCTTGCCTTCCTTCCAATCGGAGACAACTTCACAATGGGACCGGATGATGCCGTTCTGGCAGCAGAATTTATAAACGCTAAAACAGTTGTTCCGATTCATTACAACACATTCCCGCCAATCAAACAGGATCCTGAAAAATTTGTTTCCATGTTGAAAGGACAAGAAGGAAAAGTCATGACTGCTGGGGATGCCATTGAGCTATAATTATTAGGAAGAACGCTGATCCTTTAACGGGTCAGTGTTTTTTTTGTATTTTGGTGTATCTGAGCCAGGCTCAAAAAGGAAATTCTGAGCCAGGTTCGAAAAGGCAGATCTGAGCCAGGCTCAAAAGGTGGAATCTGAGCCAGGCTCAAAAAGAGGGATTGAGACAGGCACAAAAGAGGGAACCTGCCATGGCTTAAAGTGATACCTCCACAAAGAAAAAATAATGAGAAGGGATTGTCCCGCATACATATTAAACATGCTAGTAAAAGGAGGAAGTATATGAAAAAGCAGCGTTATTTGATTTGTTTGTTGCTGGCCGGGATGATGCTCTATTATGCCGTTCCCCGATTAAATGTATTTGCAGAAGGGTTGTCAGGTTGGTTCGCCATCAGCTGGCTCGCTTTTGCAGCCATTGTAATAGCAGGTAATTTATCGGGAATGCTCTTTGCCCCGCGGACAGTGAAGCAGCAAGGAAAGCAATTGAAAAAGAAGAAAGAGGTCAGAAAGGTTCGTTCTTTTGGCTGAACATTCAGGAGAAAATTGAAACACCAAGCTTTTCACTTTATAATTAAGATACTATTTCAGGCACTATAAGAAGGGTGAAAAGCTTGGCAACTAAACATGAGCAAATAATCGAGTATATTGATACACTCCCCATTGGAGAAAAAATATCCGTGAGACAGATCGCCAAGGCCTTAAGTGTCAGTGAAGGTACGGCATACAGGGCGATCAAGGATGCTGAGACAAAAGGATATGTAAGTACTATTGAAAGAGTCGGGACCATCCGGATTGAAAGAAAGAAAAAAGAGAACATTGAAAAGCTGACTTTTGCAGAAGTGGTGAACATTATTGATGGACAAGTTCTTGGCGGGAGAACTGGGCTTCATAAGATGCTCAATAAATTCGTCATTGGTGCGATGAAGCTTGAGGCTATGATGCGTTACACAGAAGCTGGGAACCTGCTGATTGTCGGTAACCGGACAAAGGCGCATGAGCTTGCCTTGAAAGCTGGCGCCGCTGTGTTGATCACAGGAGGATTTGATACTGAGGAAAGTGTCAAACGACTTGCAGATGAGCTTGAATTGCCTGTTATTTCGACGAGTTATGATACTTTTACTGTTGCTGCTATGATTAACCGTGCGATTTATGACCAGCTGATCAAGAAGGATATCGTATTGGTGGAAGATATTTTGACTGCAGAAGATCAGACGGCTTTTTTACAAGTTGGTGATACTTTGGAAGATTGGTATGAAAAAAATCAATCCACCTTCCACAGCCGTTTTCCTGTCATTGACCGGAACAGGAAGGTGCTGGGTATGGCGACATCCAAAGACGTGATGGGCCAGGAGAAGAGTGTTGCCATTGAGAAGGTCATGACGAAAAAGCCTATAACCGTCAGAGCAAATACCAGCGTGGCTTCTGCAGCCCACATGATGATCTGGGAAGGCATCGAAGTCCTTCCGGTGGTTGACGACCAAAACAGGCTGCAGGGAATCATCAGCCGCCAGGATGTTTTAAAAGCAATGCAAATGATCCAGCGCCAGCCGCAGGTCGGGGAAACAATTGATGACAACATTACGAGCAATATGACAACTTCCGATACGAAGGATTCCGCTGAGGCAAGCTACCAATTCCCAGTCACACCGCAAATGACCAACGGACTTGGAACCATGTCCTATGGCGTATTTACAACCCTAGTGACAGAAGCAGCCAACAGGGCGTTAAAGTACTACAAAAAAGGGGATCTGGTTGTTGAAAATATGACCGTGTATTTCATCAGGCCCATTCAAATGGAAAGTGTGATAGACATCCGACCAAAAGTACTTGATGTAGGGCGTAAGTTCGGAAAAGTCGACGTGGAAGTCTACCATGAAACGGTTTTAGTAGGAAAAGCCATGATGATCTGTCAGCTGATAGATAAACATTAATTACAAGAGCGAAAGCGCCTTGAACAGGCCCGGCAGGCAAATGTTCTCAAGAGAAAAAAGGCGGTCTTCTTTTTATTCTCTTGGGGTTATTTGATCCCGAGGGACTAGGGGCTGAAGCTGGCCGGATCAAAAGCCCAAGCGCCCTGAACAGGCCCGGCAGGCAATCTTACTTCACCCAAAACCTAAGCGATAAAAAAACCTGCATTCATTTGAATGCAGGTTTTAATAGCCGTTACTGGTTGTCCAGTTCCTGTGCTTCCTTCACAGCCTGAGGCAGAAAATGCTTGTATACTTTCCAGCCCATCCAGGCACTCCCCAACCCGATCAGGATAAACAGTGCAGCGATGATATAGGTGAAAGTGGTTTGGAATAGAAACAGCTGATTGATTCCGAAAAAGGCGACAAAAAGTCCCAGAGCGATGCTGGATTTACCTGAAAGCCATTTTTTCTCGATGAATCTGCTGCTTCTTACGGATTTAACTTTATAGTAAAAATAAAAAGAAAATGAAAGAATGATTAAAAATACTAAAACGGGCATATCTTATATCCTCCAAAATATCGTTGGTTGAATTCATGAATCTCCGTTTACTATTCTAACGGTATTTCTGATGGATTCCAAATGAACTTTTTATGTCTAAAAGGAGTTTACCATGAAAGATCAAATTATCGAGATGATTAAAGAATATCAAACCATCATTGTGCACCGCCACGTAAGACCTGATCCGGATGCTTATGGGTCGCAAGGGGGGCTTGTAGAAATCCTGAAAGCGTCCTTTCCGGAAAAGAATATTTATGCAGTTGGAAAAGAAGAACCGACCCTGCATTATCTCAGAAGACTGGACAAGATTGAAGATAGTGTCTTCAAAGGAGCTTTAATCATTGTATGTGATACCGCCAACTCAGCAAGGATCTGCGATGAAAGATACGAACTTGGTGATAAGCTCATCAAAATTGATCATCACCCAAACGAAGATCCATATGGTGATTTACTATGGGTGGATACAGAGGCAAGCTCGGTCAGCGAAATGATCTACCTGTTTTATCAACATGGGAAAGACAAGGGACTTAAAATGACTGACGAAGCGGCAAGGCTGCTTTATGGGGGAATAGTCGGCGATACTGGAAGATTTCTATACCCGAGCACGACTCAGCGTACATTTGATGTGGCAGGGGAGCTTATCCGTTATGATTTTGACCGCAACGAGCTTTATAACAAAATGTATGAAGCCGATCCCCAGGTGCTGAAATTAGAAGGATATGTCCTTCAAAACTATGAGATGCTCCAGAATAATGTCGGCTGCATGACGATTACGAAGGAAATCCTCGAGCAATTCAACCTCGTCCCAGCTGAAGCATCCCTTCTCGTAAGCTCGCTTGGAAACGTAAGAGGAATCAAGGCATGGGTCTTCTTTATAGAAGAGGAGGACCAAATCCGGGTGCGCTTCCGCTCAAAAGGCCCGGTGATCAATACGGTCGCCAAAAAGTATAATGGTGGCGGACATCCTCTGGCGGCGGGAGCTTCCATTTTTGACTGGGCACAAAAAGAAGAAGTTCTGAAAGACTTAATGCAGGTTTGTGCAGAGAATTGATTTAATGAAGAGCAGAAGAGGGGATTCGCTTTGCGATGCCCCTCTGTTTTATTTAGCCGGGGGCTTCTGGAGAATTGCGACTGCACAAAAAAAGAGAAGCAGCCAGCTTTTCTAAAGTCTGTATTCTAAAAGATTGCTGTTTTTATGCTGTTTTCCCCTCCTCCGCATTTTATGTAGTAGGAATGCCGCTTGGAGAGTGTTGAGTTTCCTTCTGCCCAGCCTGTATTAAAAGTGGAAGCCTAGGTCAATCCCCTGACAGGCCGATAAACACCCTAGTATAATCAGAAAAACGTCTTATAGTATAGTGAATAGCGAGTAAACACCCTAGTATAATCAGGGAAACGTCTTATAGTATGGTGAATAGCGAGTAAACACCCTAGTATAATCAGGAAAACGTCTTATAGTATGGTGAATAGCGAGTAAACACCCTATTATAACCAGGAAAACGTCTTATAGTATAGTGATTAGTGAGTAAACACCCTATTATAATCAGGAAAACGTCTTATAGTATGGTGAATAGCGAGTAAACACCCTAGTATAATCAGGAAAACGTCTTATAGTATGGTGATTAGCGAGTAAACACCCTATTATAATCAGAAAAACGCCTAATAGTATGGTGATTAGCGAATAAACGAGGCTGGGACAAAACTAGTGTATAAATGAAAAGAGTCCGTGAGATGGTGCAACCTTCTCACGGACTCTTTTTATAATGAAGAGAAAAACTTTTTGTGCAAATAAAAGGATAACCTCTGATAAAATTAGAGTTACCACTCAATAGCCACCGGAAGTGTCCTTATGTTTGAAAATTTTATCATGAATCAGATTAGATTATTTTGACCCTGGATTTAACGATTACTCCTCAAGAAAATAATATTGGCTGTCGACTTAATAAGCAAATGATTCTTGAGGAATTTGTTCAACGAGGTCATGAACTGTATTTCAATGCTATTATTGAGCCTTCTTCAGTTATGGATCCTTTTAATTACATAATACCCGCTTTTTGGTATTCAGAGGTGCCGAATGTAGTATAATCAATGTAAAATAAAGAAATGGGGATTATTAATGAAAAAAATCTATTTAACTGTCATTACAGCTCTTCTCTTTTGTTTTTTTATAGGAACACAAGAAATAGAAGCAAATTCCTGGATAGATTATACAAAGGGAATAGAACTCTTAGAAAAAGGCAAACCAGCTGACGCTATACCATACTTAAAGCGAGCAGCAACAGAAGCGAATAACGCTTCCTATTATCGAGCACTTGCAGATGCTTATGAAGCAAACAACCAATTCCAAAAAGCTGCTGATACCCTTTATACCGAGGCAGCGATTCATTATAAAATCGGCTTGAAAAACGGTGACTTGAATACCTATCATGCAGTCAAGAACAAGGCTGATAAGTTAAACAGTGAACTTGAATTATACTCTTTGGAACATGCGAAAACCGTTGGTACAAAACCTCTCGCTAAGTATGAACCAGAATCAGGTATGTATATCGGTGCGTTTATTAATGGAGACGAACCACTCAAAGAATTTGGCAATCTAAAATACAGCGAATTTAATCGCATAACAAGTAAAAACCATGCTACATACTTTCGATATTGGAATTACGGGGACTCTTTTCCAACTGAATGGGCGGAATCTGTCAAAGATACAGGCGCAGCTTTGCATATTGCTCTCGAACCTAACAATGGACTTGGACCTGTAAAGGATGATGCGTATCTTCGTAAGTTTGCTCGTGATGCAGCCGCTACAAATACACCCATCTTCCTTCGTTTTGCTGGAGAAATGAATGGAAACTGGGTTGAGTGGAATGGTAATCCATCAGAGTATATAAAATCATTCCGAACTGTTTCACAAGTAATGGCCGAAGAAGCTTATAATGTTGCAATGGTCTGGTCACCTTCCGCCAACCCAAAACGAACGATTAACGAATATTACCCAGGGGATGATTATGTTGACTGGGTAGGTGCAAGTATTTACAGTGTAATGTTTTTCAATGGTGATGTGAGTAAGTCTGCTGAACACGTCAATCCACTCGATTCACTCGATGATCTTTACACTGAATATGCAGATCGTAAGCCTATTATGATTAGCGAATATGGAGCAACAACCTACAGTAAAGCAGGTGATATGGACACGACCGACTTTGCAATTAACAAAATGAAAATGCTTTATCACGGCGCAATGCTTAAATACCCAAGGGTAAAATCAATCCAATGGTTTAGCTTAAATACATTGATAAGTTCACACAGTGCCGATCGTATGCTGAACAATTACAGCTTAACGGACAATCAAAAGCTGTTAGACGAATATTCTGCGTTAATAGGAGATGAATATTATCTTGAGGACGTTGTTAACGGCCCCTTTGCCACCACGAAACACACTGAATTACCAAGCATTGTGACATTGGAAAATGAAGTTATTCGAAAGCCGACAACCATATACGCTTGGGCAAAAACCTATGATCCGAATATTTCGAAGGTCTTATTTAAACTAAATGGAAAACATGTTAGTCAAAGTAATTCTTTTCCGTATTCGATTGAAATTAATCCAAATCAACTACAGAGCGGAAAGCATCAACTCCAGACGTTTGTTTATGATTCACAGGGACGAAAAGCAATCGAAAAAAGTGTTGTTTTTCAAACTGGAGAGGAGCCCTCACCATCCAATAGTGAAAGTATTCTTTATATAAATGAGCCAAAAGCATACACAAAAAATGGTGCTGTTAGACTCTTAACCGCACCGCAAATACTAAATGGCCGTACACTAGTTCCACTTCGGTTTATAAGTGAACAAATGGGCGCAAAGGTGAAGTGGAACAGTCAGAATAAATCTATTACAATAGAAAGTGAAGAACAAACAATCGTCCTAGTCATTAATCAAACCTATGCAAAAATCAATGGTAAGCAAATAAAACTGGATACAACACCAATTGTAATAAATGGAACAACAATGGTTCCTATAAGATTCATATCAGAACAACTGCAAACAGGTATCTCCTATGAAAATGCAACAAAAAAAGTTACAATTACTCCCTAGCCACATTTTTTGAGACAGTAGATTAGGTGTTTTCAGTAAATTAAGATCCAAGTTTCCACTGAATCTAAGCAAAATAAATACAACAACAAGCCCGTCACTAAGCAACGATTGCTTAATAACGGGCTTGTTTAAACTTATTTTTAAAACAATTGGAAGTGACAATCACTTCTTGATTAGTCGGAGTCAGTGCTCATAAAATGGAAATGTATTTTTGGAACATCCATAGATAGTAAATTTATTATTATTTAGTTTTATTGAGATATGTTGCTGTAGCTTCTAGAGTCTTTAAAAAATACAACTTGGTATTCTAAGAAAAAAGGCAGTTAATAAAGGTAACATGATAACCTAGGCAGCCGCTTCCTTTATTAAACTCCAGTAAATAAAATTATCCTCTCAATCTTCGAACCTCATCAACATTTAACGTTCCAAACCTTTTATGTATCTTGATTACCAACGCCAACATGACAGCTGTGACAATCTCCCCCAATACAATGGCTGTTAAAGCCAGTGCCTGAAGATTGGATCAACTACTATTTCATATTACTTGTCTAAAATAGGAGCAGTTCCACCCGGTTTATAACTTACCAGTATTAATAATAATAAAAAAATTAAGTCACATCAAACACTAATGAAAAAAAGTCTCTGACCATCTTTTTTGATGATCAGAGACTCTTATTTTTGTTTTCGGCTAGTTTTTGTCCCAGCCTCAATTCCCCTAGAGTATGGTGATTAATTTCTAAACGCCCTATTCATACAAAACAACATTAAACAGCATCCCAAAAAGCTTATAAGGTTGCCACGCAAAGCGTTTATTAACTTCCATAAAAAAAAGACCCGCCACCAAACGGGTCATATCTGCTTTACTACCCGTCATACTCCAGTTCCACGAAAATCTGGATAACGGTATAAAAATAGATTTCCTTTATTTTTACTTTGTACCTCTTATCATTGATTCGCAGAGTTTTGTTTTCGATTGTTTTTTTGACAAGATCCTTGTTTTTATAAACAGAATCCAAGTCTTTTGCAAGCAGGGGGCTGAGGTCGGATTTAATTTCTTCCTCTGCTTCAAAGATGCTGAGTGAATCATCAATTCGGTATTGTTTTGCATTGACAATTTCCAGTTTGATATCCTGGATGGTCAGAAGCTTGCTGTTTTCTTTATTCAGCTCTTTAAAATCCTCCTGCCAATGAGAAAGATCCACTTCCAAGTCTTCTATTGTTTTTTGCTGCGTTTCTATAAGGAAGGTCTGCTCCTCCTGAAGGACACCGAACATGAACAAGAAAATGATCCAGCTGATGACGCCGCCAATAAGGGCTCCTGCAAAGAATCTCTGCCAAGCGGGCTGCCTGTAATACGGAGGAATTCTCATGAGGAAATATGCTCCTGTGTCAGCCAGAAAATAAACAGTGCTGCCGTCTGAGCCCCTCCCATTGCAGAAAGAATCAGGAGGAACTGTTTGAATACCTCTTTGGTCTCGCCGTTCAGGAATCCTTTTTCAAAACTGTAAAGAGTATCAAAGGTTCCACCGATGGCCGCGATGATGGCCCAGATCCTCAGTATTCTGGAAAGCCTGGAAATTTCCGTAAGGAGCGGCTGGCCCGTCATGAATGCTGCCAGTCCTCCCAGGAGACAGCCTCCCAGCAGAACCCCCATTGCAATGAAATAACTTTTGAAAAGCTCCGGGAAGAAAGCTTCAGCCATTCTAATCAACTCCGAAAATAGTAGTTTTCTTCTACACCTGAATGAATCACTGGCTGCTATTGGCCAAAAAAGTCTTTCTACATATATATGGGACGTGCCGCTCATATATGAAGAATAAGAGACAGGAAAAAAAGCGAACATATTTTCTTTTTTCCTCATAGTTTCTTATAATGAAAGGAGGAGAAAGTGAAAAGGAGAGTGAGTGCTCATGTCGTTTGTCCACTTGCAGGTGTCAAGCGCTTTCAGTTTATTGTCGAGCACAGCTTCGGTCAAATCGCTTGTACATAAAGCTGTACAGCATCAGTATCGTGCAATCGCCATCACAGATCGAAATGTGATGTATGGAGTCGTTCCGTTTTATCAGGAGTGCCGGAAGAACGGCATCAAACCTATCATTGGAATGACCGTAGATGTAATGAGTGAAAATGAAGAGGGAAGCTTTCCGCTTATTTTGCTTGCAAAAAATAATGCTGGATATCGTAACCTTTTGAAGATTTCAAGTGTAATCGGAACAAAGTCCCCGGAAGGAATTCCCCATAAATGGCTGAAAGGGTACAGAGAGGGCTTGATCGGGATTACTCCAGGAATCAAAGGAGAAATAGAACAGCAATTGCTTGCAGGGTCCCATGAAAAAGCAGAGGAAGCCTTTATGAAAATGCTGAAGATATTTGGGGAGGATTCTTTTTATCTGTCTCTTCAAAATCACGGACTGCAAGATGAACGGACAATAGAAGAAGGCATTCAAAAATTAGGGGAAAAATATGGAGTCAAACAGGTTGTAACCAATGATGTCCAATTTGTTGAAAAAGACGATGCGTTCGCACAGGAATGTCTTTTGGCAATCAGGGACGGAGTCAAGTTGGCCGATGATGACCGCGAAATCCTTGAGAGTGATCAGTACTACTTTAAAAGCAAGGATGAAATGCTGGAGTTGTTCGGGCGCCATGTCGATGCTCTGGAAAATACGATGAATGTCGCGAATGAATGTAATGTAGAGATAGCTTTTAACCAAAACCTTCTGCCAAAGTATCCTTTGCCCTCTGGTCAATCAGCTGACCCCTATTTAGAAGAGGTCTGCCTGAAGGGGCTTAAGGAACGGGGACTGGAGAATGCTGGCGAATATACGGACAGGCTGAAATATGAGCTTTCAATCATTCAAAAAATGAATTTCAGTGATTATTTCCTGATTGTGTGGGACTTCATGAAATTTGCGCGTGAGCAACATATTCTAACGGGTCCGGGAAGGGGATCTGCTGCAGGCTCCCTTGTTGCCTATATTCTTAAGATTACCGACGTGGATCCGATCGTCCATGGTCTGTTATTTGAAAGGTTCCTTAACCCGGAGAGGGTTTCCATGCCTGATATCGATATTGATTTTCCCGACTATAGGAGGGAAGAGGTCATTGAATACGTGCACCGAAAATACGGAGATCTTCATGTGGCGCAGATCATCACATTCGGGACACTTGCGGCAAAAGCGGCCCTGAGAGATACAGCAAGGGTATTCGGTTATAATTCCAAGGAACTGGAACAGCTGTCGAAGTTCGTTCCCTCGCGCCATGGCTTGTCCTTGAAATCTGCGTACGACGAGTCAGCGGAATTTAGAGATTTTATCAATGAATCTCAGCACAAGCAGAGGTTATTCAGCACGGCTCTTAAACTGGAAGGACTTCCACGCCATGCTTCTACCCATGCTGCCGGGATCATCATCAGTGAGAGGCCCCTTGTGGATTTGATTCCAATCCAGGCAGGCCAGGGGAATGTCCACCTGACTCAGTACCCTATGGAGATATTGGAAGAGATCGGACTGTTAAAAATGGATTTTCTCGGTCTGAGAAATTTAACGATTCTGGACAGGATCGTTACCTCCATCAGAAAGGGAACGGGGAAAAATCTTTCTCTGGATGCACTGCCGAAGAATGACGAAAAAACCTTTCAGCTTCTGAGTCAGGGACGAACAGATGGTGTGTTTCAGCTGGAATCGGATGGGATGAAGAATGTCCTGGTAAAATTGAGGCCGAGCTCCTTCGAGGATATTGTGGCCGTCAATGCATTATTCAGGCCGGGTCCCATGGAAAACATTCCGTTGTTCATCTCCAGAAAACATGGAGAGGAAAGTATTAACTACCCCCATGAGGATCTCAACGAAATCCTCGGCCTCACATACGGTGTTATCGTTTATCAGGAGCAGATTATGCAGATCGCTTCCAAAATGGCCGGTTTTACATTAGGGGAAGCCGATTTGCTTCGCAGGGCGGTCAGCAAGAAGAAGCGGGATGTCCTGGACAGTGAACGAAAGCATTTCATTGATGGAGCACTAAAGAAAGGGTACACATTCAAAACCGCAGAGGAAATATATGATTTGATTGTCCGGTTTGCCAATTATGGATTTAACCGTTCACACGCAGTTGCCTACAGTATGATCGCCTACCAGCTTGCCTACTTGAAAGCAAACTATCCTTCATACTTTCTTGCGGCACTGCTTACATCGGTGGTTGGGAATGACACGAAGGTATCCCAGTATATTCGTGAAGCGAAACAGAATGATATTGACATCCTTCCGCCATCCATTAATCTCAGCCAGTTTCCTTTCAAAGTAGAAAAAGGGGGCATCCGTTACAGCCTGGGAGCGATCAGGGGCGTAGGTGCCGCAGCACTGAAGGAAATATACAAGGAGCGGCAGGGAAAGCCTTTTCCAGACTTATTTGATTTCTGCTTAAGGGTATCAGTGAAAGCCGTCAATCGAAAGACACTTGAAGCTCTTGTGTTTTCAGGTGCATTGGATGACTTCGGTGAAGACAGATCTACACTTCTGGCAAGTCTTGATGTAGCCATAGAGCACGCAGAATTGGTCCGTCCCCAGGATCAGGATTATGATCTATTCGAGGAAGAAGAAGCTTTCCTCCTTAAACCGAAGTACACGGAAGTCGAAGGCATGCCTCTTGAGAAGAAATTGGAGTACGAAAAGCAGGTGCTTGGCCTGTACTTGTCCGATCATCCTGTTACACCTTATGAAGACCTTTTCAAAGACATGTCTGCCATAGACCTTTTTGACCTTGAAGCCGGAAATAAAAACATCCGGGCAGGAGTGTATATTACGGCATTGAAAACAATCAGGACCAAAAAAGGCGAGGTAATGGCCTTCATCACAGTAAGTGATTCCAGCGGCGAAATGGAAGGCGTTGTTTTCCCTAATGCGTATAAGCAGAATTCAGCATTGATCAAAGAAGGAAACATTCTGATGCTCGAGGGCTCTGTTGAAGAAAGAAATGATAAAATGCAGCTGCTGGTCAACAAGGCATTTTCCATAGAGGAGGTAAAGTCCCTTTCCTCTGAAATCAACAAGAGGCTCTATCTGAAGGTGAATCACTCCGCCGGGGAAGCCATAGAAGCTGTGAAGAGAATACTGAAGAAGCATAAAGGCAGGATACCTGTGATCATCCATTTCGATGGAGAAAACAGAACGGTCCAGCTTCCCAATAACCAGTGGGTGAATCCATCGGCTGAATGCCTGCGTGAATTGAAGGAAACTTTAGGGGAGAGAAATACAGTCCTGAAGTGAATAGACTCCTTACACGGCAGTTCAAGCAGGAGGAATGTAGCGTATAATCCCAAATAACAGGGTATTGCCCGGCAAACAAAACACTGCCAGATCATTAACGGGTTCCGCTTTCGAGTACAAAATTCAAAATTACATCAAAAGGAGTGCCAAATCGTATCGATTTTGACACTCCTTTTTTCTTGATTTAATAGTTTTTTTCTCCCGGGGAACCTTTTCTATTGGTAATACAAGAGCCTTCCTAAATAGCAAATGACAGAGCTTTTTGTTCTTCAAAATCCGTGCGCAACTGCCCATACACTTTTAATCCCAATATTAATATAACTGAACTGAGTGCCGTTAACTATAAAAAACTAGCAATGATTTGATTGGAATGGAAGGTGCTTGACCTCCTGCGGGACTAGCGTACGTCTAGTTCCAGCACCTAGCCCCTCGGGGTCAAATAACCCCAAGAGATAAAAAGGAAGACCGCCTTTTTTTCTCTTGAGAACATTTGCCTGTCTGGGCTGACCAAGGTGCTTCCACTTTTGAAGACAGGTGAGACCCCAATCTAGTTCCAGCGCCTAGCCCCTCGGGGTCAAATAACCTCAAGAGAATAAAAGGATAGATCGCCTTTTTTTCTCTTGAGAACATTTGCCTGTCGGGGCTGACCAAGGTGCTTCCATTTTTTATACAGGCGAAGCCGAGGAGGCTCATCCAGCTCCAGCGGCCAGCGACTAGCAGATTTCGGTCTCTCTCCTTGCTAATCTAGCTGCAAGGCCCCAACGGCTAGCGTACTTCCCTGCCTCCTCCTTGCGATAAGTCAACATCAACTCACTACGTTCGTTGTGTTTCCTTTATCTCATGCGGAGTCAGTCCAGTCCGTACGCCGCTGAGCGGGGCCTTTCCACTTTATAAAGATAAGTCATCATCGAATCGCTATTGCTCTTCGTGATTCCTTTATCTCATACGAGAGCCCCAAAATCTGTACGTCGCTGAACGGCCGCTTCCGCTTTTACTTCACCGCACGCCCCGCGGAGTCACGCACCTGGAGTGGAAATCAATAAACACTCATCAACCACTGACCATTTTAACATTGTTTATTCTGCAAATTATCCAACCATTTCGGTTGCTGCATCACTAGATCATCGTGGTGTTTTGTTGATATACACATTTATTTGCCTTTTAGGAAGGAGTGCATTGAGGAAAACAGTCCGGGTGGGTATTTGAAAGCATAATTTAAGATCTGGTTTGAGTAAAAGCTGGAAGTAAATTAATAGTATTTCCTTTACTTCATTAAGCATTTATTATATTGTTTAAAGGGAAATAGGTGGTCAGACCACCCCCGAGTTGAAGAATTTCATAACAATATATTTACCATAATGCAGATACATAAGGAGTGAACCAGCTTGTCATTACGCGAAGAAGCGCTGCACATGCATAGGATTAATCAAGGAAAACTGGAAACGAAATCAAAAGTCGAGGTCAGAAATGCAACAGATTTAAGCCTGGCTTACTCCCCGGGTGTAGCGGAACCTTGTAAAGTTATTTATGACAAACCGGAAACGGTTTATGAATATACGATGAAAGGCAATATGGTAGCGGTCGTGTCCGATGGCACGGCTGTGCTTGGGCTTGGCAATATCGGCCCGGCAGCCGCACTTCCGGTGATGGAAGGAAAAGCGGTGCTGTTCAAGAGCTTTGCAGGAGTGGATGCTTTTCCAATCTGTCTTGATACCAATGATGTGGACAAGATTGTCGAAACGGTTAAATTAATGGAACCGACATTCGGCGGAGTGAATTTGGAGGATATAGCCGCTCCGAATTGTTTTGTGATAGAAGAGCGCTTGAAGAAAGAAACCAATATTCCCATTTTTCACGATGATCAGCATGGTACGGCAATTGTGACGGCTGCAGGTCTTGTGAATGCCTTAAAAATCGTTGGAAAGAAAATGTCCGAGATCAAAGTGGTTGCCAATGGGGCAGGCGCAGCAGGAATAGCCATCATCAAGCTTCTTCATAATTACGGTGTCCGCGATATCGTGATGTGTGATACAAGAGGAGCAATTTATGAAGGCCGTCCAAACGGTATGAATGATATTAAGGATGAGGTAGCCAAGTTTACGAACCGTAATCGTATTGAAGGCAGCTTGGAAGATGTGATCAAAAACGCGGATGTGTTCATCGGTGTTTCCGCAGCAGGCGCTCTTAATGAAGAGATGGTACGATCTATGAACGAGGATCCTATCATTTTCGCCATGGCAAATCCTGTGCCGGAAATCATGCCGGAGGATGCGAAGGCAGCAGGGGCTAAGGTAGTGGGGACAGGCCGGTCCGATTTCCCTAACCAGGTCAATAATGTCCTTGCCTTTCCGGGAATTTTCAGGGGTGCGCTCGATGTTCGTGCTACTCATATTAATGAAAAAATGAAACAGGCCGCCGTAGAAGCTATTGCAGGGCTTGTAGACGAAAAGGACTTGAATGAGGATTATGTCATTCCAGGACCATTCGATGCGCGTGTTGCACCGGCTGTAGCGGCCGCTGTGGCCCAGGCTGCAATGGAAACAGGTGTTGCCAGGCAGAAAGTCGACCCGGAAGAAGTGCGGAGAAAAACTGAGAAGCTGGCAGTAATCGGAAAGGGTGAATGACCCAGCAGATGGATTCACCAAAACCTAATTCAAAGGTATTCATTGAAATTGTCAATAGAATCAGGGAAATGATTTCCCACGATGGCTTGCAGCCGGGAGATAAGATTCCTTCCGAAAGAGAGTTGTCAGAACGCCTGAAAGCTGGGCGTTCTTCAATTCGAGAAGCTTTAAGGGCCTTGGAGCTGCTGGGCCTTATTGAAACAAGGCGCGGCGAAGGGACTTTTTTAAAAGACTTCCGCAATCATCATTTAGTAGAGCTGCTAGGGACATTCATTCTTAAGGACGGCCAGGCAAAAGGAGATGTTCTGCTGACGAAAGAGTGGCTTGAAAAAGAAAGCCTGAGAACCATTTTGGACTCCGGAATCAGTATGGAAGGGATTCAAGACTCTCTGGCTGCTAGAGAATTTCGAACAGTGGACAGCTTTCTACGGGAGCTTATCCATCATTCTGGCAATCTTTTGGCGGGAAAGATCTGGTACATTTTGTCCCAATATGGGGCAATGGTAGAGAAAGCAGTGCTGATGGACGATGAGAAAATGAAAGTGTGTGTGGAGCTTGTCAAATGCCTTCTTGAAAAACAAGAAGATGAAATGTGGGAATTATATTATAGATTGAAAACATGAACAAAAGAAATCAAGCGTGATTATAGAATAACAGAGTAGAAAATTGTCGAGAAAATGCCGACATGTTCCTACATCATTTTTGATTGTATTGATGTAGAGTGTATGAAAGCAAGTCCGATTTAACCCGGGATGATCATGGTTGGTTAAGCGTTTTGACCGGACATTCTTTCTATTCATGAAGGACATTAAAACCGGGTTGTCCGCCTGGCATCCAAAAGTCATCAGATACATTCACCGCCTTAAATCGAACTACTGAAGCATGTCAGATTATTCGCCCTTAAGGGGCAGGTACTCATACTAGAATGAATAAGGAGGTTTCCCTTTTGCTTAAAGATCTTTTTGTTAAGACAAAAAAGAAGAAGTATGCCACCATTCCCTCTGATGCGGCTAAACAGGATGTCCCGGAAGGAATCATGACGAAGTGTCCGAACTGTAAAAAAATAATGTACACAAAAGAACTGCAGAAAAACATGAATGTCTGCCTGCATTGTGACTATCACCACCGCATGAATGCTTTTGAACGAATCGACAGCTTCATAGATGAGGGAAGCTTTGAAGAACTTGATGCGGGTCTTATTTCGGAAAATCCTTTGAATTTCCCTGATTACATAGAAAAATTGGAGAAAGACCGTAAAAAGACCAATATCAATGAGGCTGTGGTAACAGGTGCCGGGAAAGTGGGCGGCTGCGAGACAATCGTTGCGATTATGGATGCCCGCTTCAGAATGGGAAGCATGGGCTCTGTTGTGGGTGAAAAGATTACCAGAGCAATTGAAGAGGCTGATAGAAGAAATTGTCCATTCATCATTTTCACAGCATCAGGCGGGGCAAGAATGCAGGAGGGTGTTTTATCTCTTATGCAGATGGCCAAGACGTCTGTCGCATTAAAACGGTTCAGTGATAATGGCGGGCTGTTTATTTCCATCATGACCCATCCGACAACCGGCGGGGTCTCTGCAAGCTTTGCATCTCTTGGTGATTACAATTTTGCAGAGCCGGGAGCTTTAATAGGTTTTGCCGGAAGAAGGATTATTGAACAAACAATCAGAGAAGACCTGCCGGAAGACTTCCAAACGGCGGAATTCCTTTTGAAGTATGGGCAGCTGGATGATGTCATTTCACGTCTGGACTTAAAGGAGAAGATCTCGACTATATTGGAGATTCATCAATGGGACGGTGAACTGACATGGTAAGTGAAATGGAATTTGAAAAGCCTGTTATACAGTTAAGGAATAAAATAGCAGAGTTAAAGGAATTCACTCAGAAGTCCGAAGTGGACCTTTCCTCTGAAATCGACAAGCTTGAAAAACGACTGGAAAAACTAGAAAATGACCTATATGAAAATATGAAACCATGGGAAAGGGTTCAAGTTGCCAGACACCAAAACAGACCGACCACTCTGGATTATATCAGTCTTCTGTTTACTAAGTTTCATGAAATGCACGGCGACCGCCTCTATGGAGAGGATGAAGCGATTGTTGCGGGAATTGCGAAATTCCAGGGCCTTCCTGTAACCGTCATCGGCCATCAGCGGGGGAAAGACACGAAAGAAAATATCCGCCGGAACTTCGGGATGCCCCATCCTGAGGGATACCGTAAAGCACTAAGGCTGATGAAGCAGGCCGACAAGTTTGGCAGGCCGATCATCTGTTTTATCGATACCAAGGGTGCTTATCCCGGGAAAGCGGCTGAAGAGCGCGGCCAAAGTGAAGCAATCGCGCGCAACCTTTTTGAGATGGCAGGCTTGAGTGTGCCGGTCATTTGCATTGTCATTGGAGAAGGAGGAAGCGGCGGAGCCCTGGCATTAGGCGTAGGAAATCATATTCATATGCTGGAGAATTCCACCTATTCGGTTATTTCCCCAGAGGGAGCAGCTGCCCTTCTATGGAAAGACTCCAGTCAGGCAAAAAGAGCTGCCGAAAGCATGAAGATTACGGCACCAGATTTGAAAGAACTTGGTGTGATTGATGAAATCATTCCTGAAGTAAGAGGCGGAGCCCATAAGGATGTCAAGGCCCAGGCCGAGAGCATCGGCAA
Source organism: Rossellomorea vietnamensis (assembly GCF_008180615.1). Taxonomy (GTDB): domain Bacteria; phylum Bacillota; class Bacilli; order Bacillales; family Bacillaceae_B; genus Rossellomorea; species Rossellomorea vietnamensis_D. Next base: position 229,892 of record NZ_VTEH01000002.1, on the reverse strand, counting down.
AGTACTGAAAGCATCTTTGGAAGAGCTGGTGCCCCAAACCTCGGATCAATTGATTAAAGGCCGTTATAATAAATATAAAATTATGGGTGAATATACAGTTTTAGATGAATTTTCAAGGGTAAATTCTTAAGCGTGGATACTTTTTCACGCTTTTTCTATTTATTTGAAACGGTTTTCACCTGGATAGTAAGGAGGTTATTTCTGAACGGAGAGAGCAGCTTTTTCCTTTTTATTAAACAGTATGCTAGGTGAATAATCATCATGATTGTTTGGTATTCTTATAAAATAGCAGCAAAGCTAGAGTGTTAATTGGAAAATGAATTTAAAGCCGGGAAAGATCACGAAAGCACAAATTTTTACAGTGAAACGCTTTCAGTATTTTGATAATTTCGTCTTTAGGGGATTCGGCTCTATATTCGTTGTGGGCTGGCATTCTTCATGTTATTTTATAAATAATCCCTGGGCTTTTTGCCTATACTAGTAAGTGTTAAAATTGTATCCCCGACTATCTTCTTTTTGTCCCCCAAAAGAACAATAACATAATTAACTATACATAAAGACTTAATAAGAGGTGATTGTGAATGAAAAGAATAGGTGTATTGACAAGCGGAGGAGATTCTCCTGGTATGAATGCAGCCGTGAGGGCGGTTGTCAGGCAGGCCATCTATCAAAACATGGAAGTATATGGGGTCTATCAAGGGTATAATGGATTGATCAATGGAAACATCCAAAAGCTTGAACTGGGTTCTGTAGGGGACATCATCCATCGCGGAGGAACAATGTTGTATACGGCGCGCTGTGAAGAGTTCAAGACCAAAGAAGGCCAGCAAAAGGGAATTGAACAGCTGAAGAAGCATGGAATAGAAGGGCTTGTAGTAATCGGCGGAGACGGCTCTTACCGCGGTGCGAAAGCGCTGACTGAGCTTGGATACCCTTGTGTGGGTGTACCGGGAACAATCGATAATGATATCCCTGGAACAGAATACACGATCGGCTTTGATACAGCTTTGAATACGGTCATCGATGCAATTGATAAAATCCGTGACACAGCTACGTCTCATGAAAGAACATTCATCATTGAAGTAATGGGCCGAAATGCAGGAGATCTGGCTCTTTGGTCCGGACTTGCAGGCGGAGCGGAGACAATTCTGATCCCGGAAGATAAACATGATATGGATGATGTGGCCCGCCGCCTTAAAAAAGGGCAGGAGCGCGGTAAGAAGCATAGTATCATCATTGTTGCCGAAGGTGTAATGGGCGGTGAGGAATTTGCTGCTAAACTACAGGAAGCAACAAATCTGGAAACTCGAGTATCTGTTCTTGGGCACATGCAGCGCGGAGGCTCGCCTACTGCCTCGGACCGTGTGCTGGCAAGCCGCCTCGGATCACGTGCGGTAGACCTTCTTGCAGAGGGCAAGGGAGGAAGAGCAGTCGGAATCGAGAAAAACCAGCTGGTTGATTATGATATCATTGAAGCATTGGCTAAAGAGCATGTCTTAGATTTAAATATGTACAAACTCTCAAAAGAGTTGTCCATCTAATTAACATCGCAATTGGATTTAAAATGACAGGAACTATCCAGGAGGGCGTTACGTAATGAGAAAAACCAAAATAGTATGTACGATAGGACCGGCAAGTGAATCAGTTGAACAATTAACACAGTTAATCGAAGCAGGAATGAATGTAGCCCGTTTGAACTTCTCGCATGGAGACCATGAAGAGCATGGTGCCAGGATCCAGAATATTAGAACCGCTGCTGAAAAAACAGGTAAAACGGTGGGAATTCTTTTGGATACAAAAGGTCCGGAAATCCGTACTAATAATATGGAGAATGGCTCGCTCGAACTTGAAAAAGGATCTGAAGTGATTGTTTCCATGACAGAAGTGCTTGGAACTACAGAAAAATTCTCAGTGACATATGAAAGCTTGATTGACGATGTACATGAAGGCTCCAAAATTCTATTAGATGACGGACTGATCGGTCTTGAAGTCATTTCTCTTGATAAGTCTGCGGGCGAGATCAAGACAAAGGTCCTTAACTCAGGAACTTTGAAGAACAAAAAAGGTGTCAATGTTCCAGGTGTATCCGTAAACCTGCCCGGGATCACCGAGAAGGATGCCAATGACATTAAATTTGGTATCGAGCAGGGCGTGGACTTCATCGCAGCTTCATTCGTCCGCCGTGCTTCTGATGTACTGGAAATCCACCAATTGCTTGAAGATCATAATGCAGGAAACATCCAAATCATTCCGAAGATCGAGAACCAGGAAGGTGTCGACAACATTGATGAAATACTGGAAGTTTCCGACGGTTTGATGGTAGCACGTGGGGACCTTGGCGTAGAGATACCGGCAGAAGAGGTTCCGCTTGTACAAAAAGCCTTAATCAAGAAATGTAATGTCCTGGGGAAACCGGTTATCACTGCAACGCAAATGCTGGATTCTATGCAGCGCAATCCTCGTCCGACTAGGGCAGAAGCAAGTGACGTGGCAAATGCCATCTTTGACGGAACCGATGCGATCATGCTTTCAGGGGAAACGGCAGCGGGGGCTTATCCTGTTGAATCTGTGCAGACAATGCATAACATTGCTTCTCGCGCAGAAACAGCACTTGACTTTGAAGATATCCTTTCCATTCGCAGCAAGGACAGCGGACATAATATGACAGACGCTATTGGACAGTCTGTTGCACATACTGCTATCAACCTTTCTGTCAACGCAATTGTTGCTCCGACAGAAAGCGGACATACAGCGAAGATGATTTCAAAATACCGTCCAAAAGCACCAATCATCGCGGTAACGGCTAACGATTCTGTTTCCCGCAAGCTGGCATTGGCTTGGGGTGTATACCCTCAAATGGGCAGAAGAGTTTCCACAACAGATGAAATGCTTGAAATGGCTGTGGAAGAAAGCGTGAATTCAGGATTGATTACTCATGGAGACCGCATCATCATTACAGCTGGTGTGCCAATCGGTGAATCCGGTACAACCAATCTGATGAAAATCCATGTGGTCGGCGATATTCTTGCAAAAGGACAAGGTATCGGACGCAAGACGGCATTCGGAAAAGCTGTTCTGGCTAAAAATGCAGCAGAAGCAAACGAAAAGGTTCAGCCTGGTTCTATCCTTGTGACGGTTGGCAGTGACAAAGATATGGTCCCTGCACTTGAGAAGTGTGCAGCTTTGATTACAGAAGAGGGCGGCCTGACAAGCCATGCGGCTGTTGTCGGCATAAATATCGGGATCCCTGTCATTGTAGGTGTGGATAATGCCATGTCCCTTCTTCAAGATGGACAGGAAATCACCGTTGATTCTTCAAGAGGTGTCATTTACGACGGACATGCAAGTGTACTATAAATGATTTTTAAAAGTGGTGTCTCCTTTGGGAGGCACCATTTTTAAGTTATGTTCTTTTCGCAAAGATTTTGGCTGTTATAAAGTAAGGGATTTCCGCTTTAGGCGTACGACTCCGCGGGGCGGGCGGTGAGCCTCCTCGGCTGCGCCTGCGGGGTCTCACCTGTCCCGCTAGTCCCGCAGGAGATCATACGCCTTCCGCTACAATCCTCCTGTGTAAAGGGGGGAGGTGAAATCGCATTCTAGAGTTATATGCATCAAGGCCCCAGCTGCTAGCAGATTTCGGTCTCTCTCCTTGCGATAAGTCATCATCAACTTACTTTGTTCGTTGTATTTCCTTTATCTAATACGAGAGCCCTACAATCTGTACGCCGCTGAGCGGGGCCTTTCCGCTTTTTATCTATCCAGCTCCAGCGGCCAGCCCCTCGGGGTTAAATAACCCCTAGAGAATAAAAGGGGAGACCGGCTTTTTTCTCTAGGGAACATTTGCCTGTCGTTGCTGATCGGGCCGCTTCCGCTTTATATCAATCCAGCTACAAGGCCCCAGCGGCTAGCGTACTGCCCATCCCCTCCTTGCGAATCCAGTTCCGAGGTCCCAACGGCTAGCAGATTTCGGTCTCTCTCCTTGCGATAAGTCATCATCAACTCACTTTGTTCGTTGTGATTCCTTTATCTCATACGAGAGCCCTACAATCTGTACGCCGCTAAGTGGGACCTCTCCACTTTATAAGATAAGTCATCATCGAATCACTTCGTTCTTCGTGATTCCTTTATCTCATGCGGGGCTGGTACAGTCCGTACGCCGCTGAACGGGGCCTTTCCGCTTTATATCAATCCAGCTCCAGCGGCCAGCCCCTCGGGGTCAAATAACCCCCGGAGAATAAAAGGGAAGACCGCCTTTTTTTCTCCGGGGAACATTTGCCTGTCGGGGCTGATCGGGCCGCTTGCGCTTTATATAAAAACTGTTGAAAAGTTGTCGCAAGCGGGCATCAGTCTAGTTTTTGTGAATATGTTATAATAGAACCAGGTTGTCCAAAAAAATGGGGGAATTAAGATAATGAGATATATGATGTTATTTTTAATAGTAGTGCCTGCACTTGAGATAGGTTTGTTAATTCTTTCAGGGCAGACATTCGGAGTACCCGCGACAATTCTGATGATTATTGCTACAGGTGTCCTGGGCGCTTACCTAGCAAAGAAACAAGGTCTCCAGGCAATAAGGAATGTACAGGACCAAATCAAGTTCGGGCAGGTTCCCGGCGATGCGATAGTTGACGGCCTTTGTGTCCTGGTAGGAGGAGTCGTTCTTCTAACTCCTGGATTCATAACAGATGCAATAGGATTTCTGTTGTTATTTCCGCAAACTAGAAAAATGATCAAGCCGTTTCTTTTAAGATTGTTTAGAAGATGGATTAACAATGGCAACGTTATAATATACCGTTAATAAAAAAAGATCCGTTCATTGAGAACGGATCTTTTTTATGGTTGCTGAGGAAACTATAAAATCAATCTTTAAGGATCCAAGTCTAGCTGCAGGCGCTGCAGCTTTTGTTCTTCTTATTCTCTTATCTCCGGTTTGCCAGTAATGAAATCCCAGAGATCCTGGAAAACCCCGGCATTTCTCAGGGTAGATAAAATAACCAGAGTCACGGGACCGAGGATCAGGCCGAGGAATCCAACCAGCTTGAAGCCGACAAACAGGGCGATAAGTGTTGCCAGAGGATCAAGTCCGATACTCGAGGATAAAATCTTTGGCTCCATGATCTGCCTTTGGACGACGACCACGAGATAAAGGACTCCAAGACCAAGACCTAATCCAATATTCCCCGTAATCAATTCATAAATGATCCACGGAACAAATACTGCACCTGTTCCCAGATAGGGAAGGATGTCCACAAGCCCGATTACCAGGGCAATGGTTATGGCATAATCGACCCGGAGAATCAACAGGCCGATAAGGACGATTACAGCTGTGATGGATATTAAAGTGAATTGTGCCCGGACGAAACCGAGCAAAGCTTTCTTTAAATCCACGAAAACCCTTCTCCCGCTTGCCGCAGCCTTAACGGGAATATACTTGGAGAGTCTGTCTGAAAGATGGTACCAATCTTTGCTGATGAAGAATGTTGCCAGCGCAGAGAAGATTAATACTGTTGCCGCATTAGGGATCCAGGAAACGATATTCGGCAGCTTCTGAAAGAAGTTTTGGATGAACTCACCAGCGGATGAGGCGATTCTTTCTCCGGCAGCCTGAATATTTTCAAGAATTGCCCCTTGCTGCCCTGCCTCCAAATTTTTAAACAAACCACTGATTTGATGGTAAAAGGGAATAACCTGGCCTGCAATGAAATTTTCAAAGTACTCCACGAGCGTGTTCACATGCTGAGGGACAACATCAGCCAGATAATTTGCACCAGAAACGATTTCTGTTATCAGCAATGTAATCAATCCTATGAAGAGGGCGATGATCAAGAATAGAGCCAAAGCCACGGCAAGCCCGCGCGGCATTTTAGCCTTTTTCTCGAGGAGGTTTACCACCGGGTTGATTAAAAGGGCGATAACCAAAGCAATGATGAAAGGATAGGTTACCTTTGATATATAGTAAATTGCTATTCCTGTCAGAACCACTACCGCCACAACAAATAGAAAACGCAACCAGCGGTAAAGAAATTCCCAATTCATTTACAGACCCCCCTGATAAAAAATTCTGTTTAATAGTATAAGTATATTTTAGTCGAGGAAGAAAATGAAAGAAAGTTGAAATATTTAAGAGAATGGTAGACTTTCTGAAAGAAAGATGTTCTATTCAGAATGCCGGGGGGTACCTTCACTGGGAAAATCTCTGGGAATTCAATAGTGAAAAAAGTTTTTTCATATACTATCAAAATTTAAAATTTCATCTATTAAAGAAAATATGTGTGGTCTGCATTTCTAAAGAAGACTGCCATTCTCATGATTTTACTTCTATAGTTAATAGAGATGGAGGGATTTTAGGCAGATTAGGGTAAAGCGGAATATTATGTTAGGATATAGATAGAAAAGAGGCAGTATGTTTTTCTACTAAAATAATTCTTGCAGAAATTAATCCGTTTTCATTCACAAAAGTCAGATAATTGTTTATAATAGAAAATGAAAGCGCATCCCATGGAGGAATCTGATTTTTTGACATGGTGATGGTGTGGTACTGTGTTGAGCGAGCGCTCGATAGCGTAGGTCTTAAACAATTATATTTACCTTTAGAAACAAGCCATTTTAAGAGACTATATCACTCTTGAAAATATTGTCCATTTCACCAATGGACTACTGGCAATTATTCAGATAAAGGAGAGGTTTTTTTATGACAGCAACCCGTGGATTAGAAGGTGTTGTAGCAACTACGTCTTCAATCAGTTCAATCATTGATGATACTCTTACATACGTTGGATATAACATCGATGATTTAACAAACAATGCCAGCTTCGAAGAAATAATCTATCTATTATGGAATCTTAAATTGCCTACAGCTTCAGAGCTTGATCAGCTGAAAAAAGATTTGGCTGAGAACGCAGCTCTTCCTAAGGAAGTACTAGAGCACTTCAAGATGTATCCAATCAAGGATGTCCATCCAATGGCTGCCCTAAGGTCAGCTGTATCACTTCTTGGATTATATGATGAGGAATCGGATGTGATGGAAGAGGAAGCTAACTTCCGCAAGGCAGTCCGTCTGCAAGCTAAAATCCCGACCATCGTTACTTCATTTGCTCGAATCAGAAGCGGAAAAGAACCAATCGCACCAAGAACAGATCTTGGATTTGCTGCAAACTTCTTATATATGCTGACGGGTAATGACCCTGAAGATATTGAAGTAGAAGCGTTCAATAAAGCTCTTGTTCTTCATGCCGATCACGAATTGAATGCCTCTACGTTCACAGCGCGTGTCTGCGTTGCGACTCTTTCAGATGTTTATTCTGGTGTCACTGCGGCAATCGGTGCTTTGAAGGGACCACTTCACGGCGGTGCCAATGAACAAGTAATGAAAATGCTGACAGAAATTGATTCAGTGGATAATGTTGAATCAGTCATCCGTGAAAAGCTGAATAACAAAGAAAAAATCATGGGCTTCGGCCATCGTGTCTATCAGCAGGGAGATCCAAGAGCTAAGCATTTGAAGGAAATGTCCAAAAAGCTGACTGAGCTGAGAGGCGAAAGCAAATATTATGAGATGTCCACGAAGATCGAAGACATCGTGACTTCCGAAAAAGGACTGCCGCCGAATGTAGACTTCTATTCTGCATCTGTTTACCACAGCCTTGGCATCGATCACGATCTGTTCACACCGATCTTCGCTGTCAGCAGGGTTTCCGGCTGGCTGGCTCACATCCTTGAGCAGTATTCCAATAACCGCCTGATCCGTCCTCGTGCCGATTATACTGGTCCTGGAAAACAGGAATACGTTCCGGTTGAGCAGCGCGGTTAATATTTTACAAAAAGCTTAATATCTGGTGTAATGACAATGGAAAAGGCTTCACTTGTGCAGCCTTTTCCGTCAACAATAAAGCGGGTCTGGTTCCAAGGTGTTCAAGCCTTGCATCAGTCCCTTTAATATGAAGATGGAGGTAATAGTATGTCTGAAGGTCAAAAAATTACTGTTGAAAATGGTAGCTTGAATGTACCAAATAACCCAATCGTTCCTTTTATTGAAGGGGACGGAACAGGTCCTGATATCTGGGCGTCTGCTTCCCGCGTACTGGATGCGGCGGTTGAAAAAGCATATAACGGCGAGCGCAAGCTTGTGTGGAAAGAAGTTTTAGCGGGGGAAAAAGCTTATAACCAAACTGGCGAGTGGCTCCCAAGTGAAACTCTTGATGCAGTCCGTGAATACTTCATCGCAATCAAAGGACCTCTTACAACGCCAATCGGCGGCGGAATCCGTTCATTGAACGTAGCACTTCGCCAGGAACTTGATTTGTTCACTTGTCTTCGTCCGGTACGTTACTTTGAAGGTGTTCCTTCTCCTGTAAAACGTCCGGAAGATACAGATATGGTCATCTTCCGTGAAAACACTGAAGACATTTATGCAGGCATTGAATATGCTAAAGGTTCGGATGAAGTGAAAAAGTTGATCTCTTTCCTTCAAGATGAAATGGGCGTAAACAAAATCCGTTTCCCTGAAACTTCCGGTCTTGGAATCAAGCCTGTATCTGAAGAAGGCACACAACGCCTTGTGCGCGCGGCGATCAACTATGCCATCACAGAAGGCCGCAAGTCGGTTACCCTTGTACATAAAGGCAATATCATGAAGTTCACTGAAGGTGCCTTCAAAAACTGGGGTTACGAGCTTGCTGAAAAAGAATTCGGCGAGAAAGTATTTACTTGGGCTGAATATGACCGTATCAAAGATGATAAAGGTCTGGATGCAGCGAACCAAGCTCAATCTGATGCAGAAGCTGCTGGCAAAATCATTGTTAAAGATGCAATTGCTGATATCTTCTTGCAGCAAATCCTTACTCGTCCGGCTGAGTTTGATGTTGTAGCTACAATGAACCTTAACGGTGACTATATCTCTGATGCTCTTGCTGCACAAGTAGGCGGAATCGGAATCGCTCCTGGAGCAAACATCAACTACGATACAGGACATGCGATCTTTGAAGCAACTCATGGTACAGCACCTAAATATGCAGGCCAGGATAAGGTTAACCCATCTTCAGTCATCCTTTCCGGAGTGTTGATGCTTGAACACCTTGGCTGGACTGAGGCTGCAACAATGATTACTAAATCAATGGAAAAAACAATTGCTTCTAAAGTTGTTACTTACGACTTTGCCCGCCTGATGGACGGCGCTACAGAAGTTAAATGTTCTGAGTTCGGTACTGCTTTAATCGAAAACATGTAATATCATATCTATTTCATTTGATGAAAACAGAGTTGGCTTGTTTAATGCAAGCCAACTCTATCATTATTTATGAATAAATTTAACTACCTTTGCAGATCACCTTTGACTATACTATTCACGTTCAGCTCCAATGTCCGGCCATTCAGGCTCAAATAACCCAAATTATCTATCCGGTACATTTGTCTGTAAAGGCTGCACAAGGAGCTTGCGCTTTTGTACTTATATCTTGAAATTGGAGGAGATTCTTATGGCAATCAGACGCAAGAAAATTTCAGTGATCGGCGGCGGATTCACCGGGGCAACAACAGCATTGATGCTTGCCCAGAAAGAACTCGGAGATGTAGTACTCGTAGATATTCCTCAAATGGAAGATCCGACTAAAGGAAAAGCTTTGGACATGGAAGAAGCAAGCCCTGTCCAAGGATTCGATGCCAAAATCACCGGTACATCGAATTACGAAGATACGAAGGAATCTGATATCGTAGTAATCACTGCGGGAATTGCCCGAAAACCGGGAATGAGCCGGGATGATCTTGTGCAGACGAACCAAAAGATCATGAAATCGGTAACGCAGGAAATCGTTAAGTATTCTCCTGAGAGCATCATCATCGTGCTGACGAATCCAGTCGATGCCATGACTTATACAGTATTCAAAGAGTCCGGATTCCCTAAGAACCGTGTCATCGGTCAATCCGGAGTGCTTGATACAGCCCGCTTCCGTACTTTTGTTGCTCAAGAATTGAACCTGTCTGTGAAAGATATAACTGGATTTGTATTGGGCGGCCATGGAGACGACATGGTTCCGCTTGTGCGGTATTCCTATGCCGGCGGAATTCCTCTTGAGAAATTGATATCTAAGGAACGTTTGGATGCCATAGTGGAACGGACACGAAAAGGCGGCGGAGAAATCGTTGGCCTATTGGGTAACGGAAGTGCCTATTACGCTCCCGCTGCCTCACTTGTTCAAATGACAGAAGCCATTCTTAAGGACCAGCGAAGAGTTATTCCTGCCATAGCCTACCTTGAAGGCGAGTATGGATTCAATGGTATCTACCTTGGTGTACCAACGATTCTAGGCGGAAATGGGTTGGAGGAGATCATCGAACTGGAATTGGAAGAAGACGAAAAAGCAGCACTTTCAAAGTCTGCGGATTCTGTACGCAATGTTATGGATGTATTAAAATAATCACACGAAAAAACCGGATCCTGGTTGCTGGATTCGGTTTTTTTTTGCTGTCAATAATGTCAGAATAACAATAATTTAACTTTCCTGAAAAAATCTCCTTTGTAAGGTTATACTATTAGTGGTAAAATATAAATAGACAGACAATAAAGAGTATTTCTTTTATTCTTAATTGTAAACGGTTACAACGGAGGTGCGCCAGCTATGTTATTAGGTAAAAAACGTAAGCCGGGTAGGAAGATTGATGATATTTCAGTAGGAGAGAAGCTGACACTCACAGAGAAGATTGAAGATAAAGATCTCCTTCTATATTTAGGTTTGACAAATGATGCGAATCCTTTGTATATCCAGCATGACTATGCATCACAGACTCCATTCAAGAAGCCGCTGGTACCTGCTATCATGCTGACAGGAATCATTAACTCAGCAGTATCAAAGTATCTGCCGGGCCCAGGCTCACATATCATGAAACAGGAACTAGAGTTTCCGAAACCTGTATACCATTATGAGACGATCCAATTTCTTTTCGAAGTAAAGAATATAGACAGCAGCAGCCACTTGGTTACAATTGATGTGATTGCCACAAATGAGCAGGAAGAGACGGTTATCAAAGGATCAGTGGATGTTTGTCCTCCGCATAAATTAGAGAAAATGAATGGACATGCATTAGAAAATTTTTAAAGAAGTATTAGGAGACTGCCCCGGCTTGTGAAGCCGGGCAGTTTTTTTGATAGTCTTGATAACCCCTGGCTATGCCGGAGGGCCAGAGCTTATAGTGTGGTATAAAAAATTCTCCCTTCACTATGTGGTAGTGATGCTGTATAAAAGGTATTTAAGGGGCATGAAGTTTAGTCAAAGGGAAATATGATGCTGTATAAAAGGTGCTTATGGGGCATGAAGTATAGTCAAAGGGAAATATGATGCTGTATAAAAGGTGTTTATGGGGCATGAAGTATAGTCAAAGGGAAATATGATGCTGTATAAAAGGTGTTTATGGGGCATGAAGTATAGTCAAAGGGAAATATGATGCTGTATAAAAGGTGTTTAAGGGACATGAAGTTTAGTCAAAGGGAAATATGATGCTGTATAAAGGGTGTTTAAGGGGCATGAATTTTAGCCAAAGGGAAATATGATGCTGTATAAAGGGTGTTTAAGGGGCATGAATTTTAGCCAAAGGGATAAATGGTGTTGTAGAGATAAAGTTCTTCCCCTATATGGAATTGATAAAGCAGCCGGCTAATCTGTACTGTGAGAAAAAGCTATCATGTTGAGCCTTAAGTTAACCTGCGAATTTCAAAATTGACGGCTTGTTAGAGAGTAAGAGCAATTAAGGATTTTCGTGATAGTTGATGAACACCACCAGCCGAGCGAAATACATCAAAACAAGAAAATCCCCATTTTATATACCTCGCTGTGCGAGCGGGATAAATCAAAACAAGAAAATTCCCATTTGATGTACCTGGCAGTCCGAGCGGGATACATCAAAACAGGAAAATCCCCATTTGATGTACCTGGCAGTCCGAGCGAGATACATGAAAACAAGAAAATCCTCATTTGATGTACCTCGCTGTGCGAGCGGGATACATCAAACCAGTAAAATCCCCATTTGATGTACCTCGCAGTCCGAGTGAGATACATCAACTCAAGAAAACCCATTCTTAATGTGCCCCGCAAGACCGACACGTACATAAATCAACAATCATTCATGCAAGTTAAGAAACAGCTATAAAAAAGCGAAATAATGACTAATACACGTAATTTTTTTACAAGGGAAAGGGTTGACAATAGGAAATCTGCGATAGACATGGGAATCTCCCTTGTTTTTATATTATAATGAAGTTATAACTAAATAATTTTTGGATGATGGGGTTTTTAATACAGGTATACGGAGGAACACATTAATGAGCAAAAAGATTCTTGTAGTAGACGATGAGCAATCGATTGTCACCCTGCTGAAGTACAACTTGGAGCAGGCCGGATATACCGTCATCACGGCGAATGACGGAGAGGAAGGAAGAGATTTGGCATTAGAGCAGGTTCCTGATTTAATGATCCTTGACTTGATGCTTCCAAAGATTGACGGAATCGAAGTCTGCAAGCAGATAAGACAGCAGAAAGTGATGATCCCGATTCTTATGCTGACTGCTAAGGATGATGAGTTTGATAAAGTGCTGGGCCTTGAGCTTGGTGCAGATGATTATATGACCAAACCATTCAGCCCGAGGGAAGTCATGGCGAGGGTGAAGGCCATCCTGCGAAGAAGCCAGGCTGTCATAGATGCCGCAGAACATTTGCGTGCAGAACAAAAGGATTACCTGCAAGTTGGGGAATTGAAGGTGTATCCAGAACAATATGAAGCCTATTTTGGAAGCACTCTTCTGGAGCTGACTCCCAAGGAATTTGAGCTTCTTCTCTACTTGACGGAGAACAGGGGCAGGGTCTTGACCCGCGATCAGCTGCTGAGTGCTGTGTGGAATTATGACTTTGCCGGAGATACAAGAATTGTCGATGTACACATCAGCCATTTAAGAGACAAGATTGAAACGAATACCAAGAAGCCGGTTTATATCAAAACCATCCGCGGTCTTGGGTACAAGCTGGAAGAGCAAAAAGGTTCATGATTAAGTTCAGGTCACGCCTCCTATTTGCTTTGATCATGTTGATCATTGTGGTACTTATTGGGCTTGGCTTGCTGTTAGGCCAGATTTTCAAGAGCTATTATCTTCAATCTTTTAATCATAGAATTGAGAAAGAGGCCAAGCTGATTGTCAATGAGGTGATCAGTAACCAAGAGCCGCAATCCATTGCTGACGAACAGATAGAAGAGATCAGCAGCCTGCTTGATATCCGTGTCACAATCACCGGTTCGGATGGAAATATCTTGAAAGACAGCGGTCCTTTTGCGGAAATTGATCCAGAGGTTCAAAATGAAGCTATTTATGAAATCGCGGAACAGTGGAACAGCGGTCTGCAGCAGGCGGAATTGTTGAAAAATGAGAATGATGTTGTGAACTACTGGCAGCCGATAGGTGATGGAGAGGAGTCTTCATTATTAATCCTGAGTTCCCGTGTTGACATCCTGGTAGCAGGCTATAAACAGATTTGGGCTGTTCTGTCGATCTCCCTCGGCATGGCGCTGGTGGTCATCATCATGCTTGGATCAAGGATCACTTCACGTTATACAAAGCCGATTGATTCAGCAACTGGTGTAGCGATGGAATTAGCTAAAGGAAACTACCGGGCCAGGACATATGAGGACAGGATGGATGAAACCAGTATGTTAAGTACATCCATCAATATACTTGCCCGGAATCTGCAGGAAATGACATCGTCTCAGGAAATTCAGCAGAATCGATTGACTACCTTGATCGAAAATATGGGAAGCGGATTGCTTCTGATTGACCATAGAGGATATGCAATCATGACGAACAAGGCTTTCAAGGAATTCTTCTCTATCACTTCAGAACGTTTTGTCAATGAGCGTTATTATGATGTGATCAAGTTTCCAGAAGTCAATAAATTAGTGGAAGAAATTTTCATGACGGAGCAAAAGGTGAGAAAGCAATTACTGCTCCCTTTACAGATCGAACGGAAACACTTTGAGGTTTATGGAGCTCCTATAATAGGGACGAAAGAAGAATGGAAGGGCATCGTCCTGGTTTTCCACGATATAACGGAATTGAAAAAGCTTGAACAGATGCGGAAGGATTTTGTAGCAAATGTTTCTCATGAGCTTCGGACACCCATTACTTCAATAAAAGGGTTCAGTGAAACGTTACTGGATGGAGCAATGAATGATAAAGAGACAACCAAAGCATTTTTGAACATTATTCTCAATGAGAGCGACAGGCTGCAGTCTTTAATCACGGATTTACTGGACTTATCCAAAATGGAAAAGCAAGGCTTCCAACTGCATGTACATAATGCTGATATCAGTGTGATTTTACAGGAAGTGGTTGCAATCCTGGAGAAAAAGCCGGAGAAAAAAGAAATTCAGCTTACTCTGCTTGCGGATGAACCTGCTGTGGCAGAAGTGGATTCAATGCGAATGAAGCAGGTGTTCATCAATTTGATCGGCAATGCCATCACCTATACTCCCGCTGAAGGCAAGGTTACGGTTTCGGTAAGTCAAACAGAGTCCACAGTGGTGATAGAGATTAAGGACAGCGGAATAGGAATTGATGAAGAAGAGATTCCCCGCATTTTTGAAAGATTCTACCGTGTTGACAAGGCAAGGAGCCGTGATTCGGGAGGAACAGGGCTTGGGCTCGCCATTGTAAAGCATTTGATAGAGGCTCATGGAGGGCAGATCGGGGTTGAAAGTAAAGTGAACGAAGGAACAACATTTAAAGTGACTCTATTTAAAAAATTCCTTCAGGAAGATTCTGAAAAGGAATAGTTAAAAAAATACTAACTTTACACAGTCTTTACATTATTTTCAACGTAGCTTAATAATAGGCTGTTAGTATACTAAGTGAAAACCCCTTCATCCAAGGAGCCCTGAAAAGGTGAGAACTGACCCCGTTCTCACCTTTTCTATTTTTAATTCAAATGTTTCTATCATCATACTTTTCTTCTTTTTCCCCCACCCTTTACCAATTCAAATTGTTAATAATTTAATTTTTTGTAATGCCCCTGAAACTTTTTTGTTATTTAACCGTATGTAAGGTATTGAGATAGAGAGGGGTATGGAAATGAGCCTGAAGCAAATTTATAAGGTTGCCGGTATGATAGCGGGGGCCCTCGTTTTGATCGTTGTTCTTTTTACAACCTGGTACACAGTGGATGAGTCCGACCAGGCAATCGTTCTGACGTTCGGAGAAGCAGGGGAGCCGATAACAGAGTCCGGCCTTAAATTCAAAATGCCGTGGCCGATTCAGACAGTTGAGAAATTGTCTAAAGAAACATTCAGTCTTCAGTTCGGCTATGAAGAAAAAGATGGGGAGATTGTTGAGTTCCCTAAAGAAACTAAGATGATCACAGGGGATGAATACATTGTCCTGGCTGATATGGTCGTTCAGTGGAAAATTACGAACCCTGAAAAATATTTATTCAATGCCGAAGATCCTAAAGAAATTTTATATGATTCGACTTCCTCTTCATTAAGAAGTATCATCGGAAGCACGGAAATTGATGAGGCGTTAACTTCCGGTAAAGCAGAAATCGAAGCCGAGGTCAGAGATTTGCTTGTTACACTGATTGATAAATATGATATTGGCATATCTGTCATCGGAGTAAAGCTCCAGGATGTCGAGCTGCCGAATGAGGATGTCCGAAAAGCTTTCACAGATGTAACGGATGCAAGGGAAATGATGAATACCAAGATCCATGAAGCCGAAAAGTACCAAAATCAAAGATTGAACGAATCAAAAGGTGAGAAGGATGCAATCCTTTCCAGAGCTACAGGAGATAAAGCAGCCAGAATTGAGCAGGCACGTGGAGATGTAGCTGTTTTTGATAAATTATATGCAGAATATGAAGGAAATCCGGAGATTACCGAGCAGCGTCTCATCTTGGAAACGCTTGAGCAGGTGTTGCCTGATGCCGAAGTTTATATCATGAACGATGATGGAAACACAATGAAGTACTTTCCGATTCGTCCTTTAGAAAAAGAAAAGCCTGTTCAAGGTCAAGAAGGGAATGCTGGTAATGAGTGATTCCAATATTACCAACTTGAATGATATGAAAAAACCTGAAATACAGTGGAGAAAGTATACGAAGCTGGGAATTTTTTTAATAGCGGCAATTGCAGTCCTGCTTCTTATTATCCTAAATGTTTTTATTGTTAAAGAAGGAGAATACCGGGTAATACGCCAATTTGGTGAGGTAGTAAGGATTGAAGAAGAGCCTGGCCTTAGTTATAAAATTCCATTCATCCAGTCAGTCTCTACTCTTCCTAAATATCAAATGACCTATGATGTCTCAGAAGCAGAAATCAATACGAAAGACAAAAAAAGAATGATGATCGATAACTATGCCGTCTGGAGAATAGAAGATCCCAAAAAGATGATTTCCAATGCGAGAAACGTCATTAATGCGGAAGCCAGAATGGAAGAATTCATTTATTCTGTTGTCCGGGCTGAATTGGGGAAATTGAATTATGTCGAGATTATCAATGATGAAAAATCAAATCGAGGCAGCCTCAACGATAAAGTTACCGAAAGAGTAAATGAACTACTTGATAATGGTAACTTTGGCATCACTGTAAAGGATATAAGAATGAAGAGAACCGACTTACCGGAAACAAATGAAAAAGCTGTATACACAGCTATGATTTCGGAGAGGGAAAAGACAGCGCAGGAATACTTGTCCATGGGTGACGCTCAAAAGCAGAGAATCATGGCAGATACAGACAGAGAAGTCACTGAACTGCTTGCTACTGCGAAGGCGGATGCCAATGTAATCAGAGCAGAAGGAGAATCCGAGGCAGCTAAGATCTATAACAAGTCTTTTTCAAAGGACCCTGATTTCTATCAGTTATTCAGAACCTTAGAGTCCTATAAGAAGACAGTCGATGGAGAGACTGTTCTGGTACTTCCTTCTAACTCTCCATATGCACAATTATTAAGCGGTTATACTGAGTAAAACGTAATTTTATAAGAAAGCCGGCGCCCGCTGCGGCCGGTACCGTTATTTTTCCTTTCTATTCTGAACATGATAGAATGAAGGAAAGATAGCGGTTTTTTGTCGTTTTGTAGTTGGTTTTGAATAAGACAGTTAATTTCCGCTAAATCACCCCTGCATACAAGCGGGAACATTTTGAGAACCAATCTTTAAGAAAACATATGTAATGCAGCCGGAGGAGAAAAGGTTATTTATCCATGTGCTTATGTTTTGCACAGAGCTTCTTCTGCCATTTGCTGCTTAAATGAAATAAACATAATCCTTGACCCGGGAGGTTCATTCATGAAGAAAAAGTTAGTGTTGATCGACGGTAACAGTATAGCTTATCGCGCCTTTTTTGCCCTGCCCTTATTGAACAATGAAAAAGGGGTACATACGAATGCGGTCTACGGTTTTACCACCATGCTGCAAAAAATAATGTCAGAAGAAAACCCGTCTCATATTCTGGTTGCATTTGATGCCGGAAAGACGACCTTCAGGCATAAAACTTTTGGCGAGTATAAAGGCGGCAGACAGAAAACACCGCCAGAACTGTCTGAACAATTTCCTTATATAAGAGAACTGCTGGACGCTTATCAAATTCCAAGGTATGAGCTGGAGAATTATGAAGCGGATGATATTATAGGGACTCTTTCCCTTCAAGCGGAAAAAGATGGATACGAAGTGAAAATCATTTCCGGAGATAAAGACTTGACGCAGCTTAGCTCTGAAACCACGACAGTCGGCATTACCCGAAAAGGCATCACGGATATCGAGATATACACTCCGGAACATATCATGGAGAAATGGGAAATCACACCTGACAGAATCATTGATATGAAAGGCTTGATGGGGGACAGTTCCGATAACATTCCCGGAGTACCCGGCGTTGGCGAGAAAACAGCCATTAAGTTATTAAAGCAATTCGGGACCCTTGAGAAGCTATTGGAGTCCATTGATGAAGTCAGCGGTAAAAAGCTGAAAGAAAAGCTTGAAGAGAATAAGGACCAGGCTGTGATGAGTAAAGAACTAGCCACGATCCTTCGTGAAGCGCCGATAGAGGTTTCTCTAGAGGAATTGAACTATGAAGGAAGCGACGACAAAAAGTTAAAGGAATTTTTTAAGGAGCTGGGTTTCAATTCACTTTTGGAAAAAATGGGAGAAACAGTGGAAGAGGAGCAGGATCTGCTGGATGTTTCTTTTGAAATTTTATCCGAAATTAAGGACGAGCACCTTAAAGAGGAGTCTTCCTTATACGTTGAAGTAATGGAAGATAACTATTTTAATGGTGATATCGTTGGAATTACCATGAGAAACAGCCAGGGAAATTACTTTTTTACATTGAAAACGGCCCTTGAATCAGATGTTTTTAAGGAATGGGCGGGAGATGAAAACAATAAGAAGTCTGTCTTTGATGCCAAGAGATCCATCGTTTCCTTGAGAAGACAGGGAATCGAACTGAATGGTGTTGAATTTGATCTGCTGATTGCTTCCTACATTTTAAACCCGGCTGAATCTGCCGATGATTTTGCTGGTGTGGCGAGAAAACATGGTGCTTCTGCTATTGAGTCCGATGAAGCTGTCTACGGAAAAGGGGCAAAAAGAAAGGTTCCTGAAGAAAGTAGACTGGCAGAGCATCTGGCAAGAAAAGCTAACGTGGTTTTTGAATTGAAAAGTACATGCGAAGAAGCTTTGGAGAAGAATGACCAATATCAGTTATTTACCGATTTGGAACTTCCGCTTGCCATCATTCTTGCTGAAATGGAATACACAGGGGTTGCTGTGGATACGGAGCGATTGAGAGAAATGAAGTCAGAGCTGGCTGAAAGGCTCGATACACTCGAAAAGAAAATTCATGAACTGGCTGGAGAGGAATTCAATATCAATTCCCCGAAACAGCTCGGAGTCATCTTATTTGAAAAATTAGAACTGCCCGTGGTCAAAAAAACCAAGACCGGCTACTCTACTTCAGCAGATGTACTGGAAAAACTGCAATCCAAGCATGAAATTGTAGATCATATCCTTCACTACCGTCAGCTTGGAAAGCTGCAATCAACTTACTTAGAAGGTCTGCTGAAGGTCATCCATGAGGATACAAATAAAGTGCACACCCGATTCAATCAAGCACTGACCCAAACGGGAAGACTCAGTTCAACAGATCCAAACCTGCAGAATATTCCGATCAGACTGGAAGAAGGCCGGAAAATCAGACAGGCTTTTGTTCCTTCTGACAAAGGGTGGCTCATGTTCGCCGCGGACTACTCTCAAATTGAATTGAGGGTGCTGGCTCATATCGCAGGCGATGAAAAACTGATTCATGCATTCCGGGAAGGGATGGATATCCATACAAAAACAGCGATGGATGTATTCCATGTAGGGGCAGACAGTGTGACCTCCAACATGAGAAGACATGCCAAAGCCGTCAACTTCGGCATTGTCTATGGAATCAGTGACTTTGGTCTATCCCAAAGTCTGGGCATTACAAGAAAAGAAGCAGGAGAATTTATTCAAAGGTACCTGGACAGCTACCCGGGTGTTAAGGAATATATGGATGACATTATCGGCGAGGCGAAGCAGAATGGCTTTGTTAAAACACTGCTCCAAAGACGCAGATATATTCCTGAAATCACCAGCCGTAACTTCAACCTGCGCAGCTTTGCAGAGAGGACAGCAATGAATACGCCAATACAGGGAAGTGCAGCGGATATTATCAAAAAAGCGATGATCGAGATGGCGGAAAGACTGGAGAAAGAGAAACTTCAAACACGCCTGCTTCTGCAAGTGCACGATGAATTGATTTTTGAAGCACCAGAAGATGAAATTGAAAGGTTAAAGGTAATCGTACCGGAAGTCATGGAAAATGCCATTGAGCTGGAGGTTCCATTAAAAGTGGACTATTCTTACGGCCCGACATGGTACGACGCAAAATAATGATGAGGCGGGTGAACTGATTTGCCGGAACTGCCAGAAGTGGAAACCGTCAGAAGAACACTGGCTGAATTGGTTACAGGAAAAAGAATTCATTCAGTTTCAGTTTTTTGGCCTAAAATGGTCAAGCTTCCTGACGAAGTGGAAGAATTTAAGATGTCTCTGCAAGGTGAAACCATTCAGGGAGTCGACCGCAGGGGGAAATTTCTCATCCTGCAGACAGACCACCATTCACTGGTATCACACTTGAGGATGGAAGGCCGATATGGTGTTTTCCCAGGGGAAGAACCTGTCGATAAGCACACCCATGTCATTTTCCATTTTGAAGACGGCACAGAATTAAGATATAAGGATGTCAGGAAATTCGGGACGATGCACTTATTTCCAAAGGGAGAAGAATCCCTGCATCTGCCGTTGTCACAGCTGGGACCAGAACCTTTTTCATCGGATTTTACAATAGAGCATCTCACTGAGAAACTGGCCAAGACGGAGCGTGCAGTTAAGGCGGTCCTTCTGGATCAAACCGTGTTGGTCGGGTTGGGGAATATCTATGTAGACGAGGCCCTCTTCAGAAGCGGGATACACCCGGCGAGAAAGGCAAAGAGCATCAAAAAAACTGAAATGAAAAAGCTGCATAAGGAAATCATCGATACGTTAAGTGAGGCGGTTGAGCAGGGAGGCAGCACCATCCGCTCCTATGTGAATTCACAAGGACAAATCGGAATGTTCCAGCAGCAGCTGTTCGTTTACGGTCGAAAGAACGAAGAATGCAGAACATGCGGCAAAAGCATTGAAAAAAATGTAACGGCAGGAAGAGGCACACACTTCTGTCCAAACTGCCAGAAGTAAGGGCTGGGGATTTTATTAATCTGAGCAGAATAAAAAGTACTTAACACCTGATAAGCTCTCTCCATATACTAACGTAGCTATGAGCGTATGGAGGAAACCAGACACCAGCAATCCTGGTTGCCATCCTCTTGATTTATTAAAGGAGGAGGAGCTTTACAACATGGGTGGAACACTTTTATTATTCATGCTTGCGTTCGCCGTAAGCCTTGACAGCTTCAGCACCGGGCTGACTTACGGCCTAAGGAAAATGGGGATGCCGTTGAGGTCCATTGTGATTATTTCTGTATGTTCAGCCGGCTCACTGCTGGCGGCGATGTCGATAGGAAGCTCAGCGGAAGGTTTCCTGTCAGAAGGAGCTGCTGATAGGATCGGCGGGCTCATTCTTATTGCGATCGGTGCTTTCGTGCTTCTGCAATTCTTCACATCCAGAAAAGATTCAGTTGTAGACGAAGAGAAAATCTTATTTAATTTCGAAATAGAATCAATCGGGCTCGTAATCAATATTCTTAAAAGGCCGATGGCGGCAGACTTTGACCGGTCAGGAACAATAACAGGCGTAGAAGCGATCATGCTGGGCCTCGCCCTTTCTCTTGATGCATTCGGTGCAGGTATAGGAGCGGCTTTATTGGGCTATTCTCCTTTGCTTCTCGCTTTTTCAGTCATGATGATGAGTATCGTGTTCCTGTCGGCGGGCTTGAGAATCGGAAAGAGCTGTGCCCATATGGGATGGGTGAAGCAATTATCTTTTCTGCCGGGAGTGCTTTTAATACTGATTGGCGTGCTGCGTTTCTGAATGGAAGAAAGGATGACTGCTAATGACATCAATTATCGGCCTGACTGGCGGGATCGCCAGCGGAAAAAGTACAGTATCCAGCCTTCTTGCCCAAAAAGGGTTCACAGTGGTGGATGCAGATTTAGCTGCACGAAAGGTCGTGGAACCTGGAGAGCCAGCTTATTTAAAAATAGTCGAGACATTCGGTCAGGACATTCTGAATAAGGAAGGAACTCTGGACCGCGCCGCTCTCGGAAGCATCATTTTCCATAATGAAGAGCGCAGGAAAGAGCTGAACGGGATTGTGCATCCCGCAGTAAGAGCTGAGATGCTGGCTGAAAAAGAGAAAGCCTTTGAAGATGGAAAGCAGACTGTCGTGATGGATATTCCATTGCTTTTTGAAAGCAATCTAACCTGGATGGTTGAGAAAACAGTTGTTGTCTATGTAGATAGAGACACCCAATTATCCAGGCTTATGTTGAGAAACGGATTGACAGAGGAAGAAGCAGAAGCCAGGGTGAATTCCCAGATGAGTCTGGACGAGAAAAGAAATCTGGCAGATGCCATATTGGATAACAGAGGAACTATCAGTGAAACGGGCGTTCAATTGGATGATCTTCTTGGCCGATGGAACTTAACACCGTAATTTTGTAAGGAAGCTGAACATTCAGCTTCTTTTTTGTTTGATTGTATTTAGGAGGTTATATTTTTAACCTCCCAGGATAGCTTTAATCGAGTTTCAGGCTGGTCCATCTGGGTCAATAAAAGCCTGAGAATAAAAGAAAAGCTCTTTTATAAAAACTTTGCTAGTAGTTTTAGAGATACCCTTATAAAAATGAGGAAATAGGAGAGAAACGTACCAATAACTCATGGAGCCAAGAAGATACTGGCATGATTAGTCTGGAAGCGTACCATTAAGTCAAGGAGCCAAGAAGATACTGGCATGATTAGTCTGGAAACCTACCAATAAGTCAAAGAGCTAAGAAGATACTGGCATGATTAGCTTGGAAACGTACCATTAAGTCAAGGAGCCAAGAAGATACTGGCATGATTAGTCTGGAAACGTACCATTAAGTCAAAGAGCTAAGAAGATACTGGCATGATTAGTCTGGAAACGTACCATTAAGTCAAAGAGCTAAGAACATACTGGCATGATTAGTTTGGAAGCGTACCATTAAGTCAAAGAGCTAAGAAGATACTGGCGTGATTAGTCTGGAAACGTACCATTAAGTCAAAGAGCTAAGAAGATACTGGCATGATTAGTCTGGAAACGTACCATTAAGTCAAAGAGCTAAGAAGATACTGGCATGATTAGCTTGGAAACGTACCATTAAGTCAAGGAGCTATGAAGATACTGGCATGGTAATTTGAAGAACCAGCTACAATTTTTGTGAATAGAGCGAAAATGAAAGACCACTATTTTTCCTTTTAGCACATTTACTGGTCTAAATGCTGTTCTTTTATGATTTTAAAAGAGAATGAGGAATTTCATGAATAGATCACTCATATTTTAATAAGGCAGCTTTACAGCCAGACAATTTCAGGCAAGCCTGGGTCAAAAAAACCTTAATGAACTTTGTGCTCGTGAAAAAGCGTTAAGAGTACTGTGAAGTGAAAATTCGGAATAATTAATCATTTAAAATATGCAAATTAATCATTCAGTTTTTTGGTAAATATGTTATACTAATGCTAATTGAAACACACATAAAGTATAACGTTTATATAGAGGGGAGCCGGATTAATGAAGGCGAAATTGGCAATCAACGGTTTTGGGCGTATTGGGAGAATGGTATTCAGAAAAGCGATATTAGATGAGAATATTGATATAGTAGCAATCAATGCGAGCTATCCTCCAGAAACACTGGCTCATTTAATTAAGTATGACACAAATCATGGCACATTCAACGCAGAAGTAACAACTGAAGAAAATGCCATCATTGTGAATGACAAACGCGTTCAACTAATCAGCAATCGCGATCCAAGAGAACTTCCATGGAAAGATCTTGAGATTGATATCGTAATAGAAGCAACAGGGAAATTCAATTCGAAAGAAAAAGCAAGCCTGCATCTAGAAGCCGGTGCTAAAAAAGTAATTCTTACAGCACCAGGGAAAAACGAAGATGTGACAATTGTGATGGGCGTAAATGAAAGCGCTCTAAAAATTGAAGAGCATAGCATCATTTCAAATGCTTCCTGCACTACAAACTGTCTTGCACCTGTAGCAAAAGTGCTGGATGAGCAGTTTGGTATTGAAAATGGCTTGATGACAACAGTTCACGCCTACACAAATGATCAGAAGAATATCGATAATCCTCATAAAGATTTGAGAAGAGCAAGAGCTTGCGGTCAATCGATCATCCCTACAACGACGGGTGCTGCGAAAGCATTATCATTGGTGCTTCCTCAGCTGAAGGGCAAGCTTCACGGAATGGCTTTACGTGTTCCTACACCGAATGTATCGCTAGTCGACCTGGTTGTGGATGTAAAAAGAGAGGTTACAGCGGAAGAAATCAACGAGGCGCTGATTACAGCTTCTCAAGGGTCGCTGGAAGGAATCCTGCAGTTCACAACAGAACCATTGGTATCTATTGATTTCAATACAAATCCTCATTCCGCGATTATCGACGGCTTATCCACTATGGTCATCGGTGACCGCAAAGTGAAGGTACTCGCATGGTATGACAATGAGTGGGGCTATTCCTGCAGGGTAGTGGACTTGGCAAAGTATGTTGCGCAGCAGCTGAAATCTAGTGTGAATGTATAAAAGCTTTCGAGAAGCCGGGAATCTTTTCCCGGCTTTTTTGTGTTTTACAAAGAGAAGGATCGGGCTTTCGAGGCTCACTTTTTAAAATGGAAAACCGAGAAATGCGCTGCTCAAGAGAGAGCGACTCGAAATAAAAGGGTGTTTAATGCGTAAACTCCCTGCTACAGAGGAAATTCGAATTATAACAGGGTGATTATGTCCATACGAAGTCCTTCGCAAATCATCAACAATAAA
This sequence comes from Rossellomorea vietnamensis, assembly GCF_008180615.1. Classification (GTDB taxonomy): domain Bacteria; phylum Bacillota; class Bacilli; order Bacillales; family Bacillaceae_B; genus Rossellomorea; species Rossellomorea vietnamensis_D. The sequence continues at coordinate 205,333 of NZ_VTEH01000002.1, read as the reverse complement.
GTAACTCTAGAGCTCCTCGCGATCAGTAATAGAACCCTCACTAGTGTATGAGTAAAATACCGGACTAGCGGGAAAACACATAGTAAGGGCTGAAGTCAAAACGAGGGAAAGCTTAGATCATTTTGTCCGGTGATGTAAAATATCTGAAAAGCCTTTCAATATGAACCTTAACTAGTCTCGCTTCACCCAAAAATCAATCAATGAAAATATTTAACTTTTTTATTGCAAATCTGATTTAAACAAAGTATACTATTTTTCGTGAACTTCTTGAACGCAATTGTAAATATTGTTAACTACTTAAAGGGTTAGGACCTCTTCGGACTAACTTTCCCCCGTGGTAGTTATTATGTTGCCGAAGGATAGGTTCATTTTGACGAAAAAAATTATGTCAAAGGGGGAAACAACAAATGGAAACAATGGGTAGACATGTAATCTCTGAATTATGGGGTTGCGATTTTGACAAGTTAAACGATGTAAATGAGATTGAAAGAACGTTTGTAGATGCTGCATTGAAATCAGGTGCAGAAGTTCGCGAGGTGGCCTTTCACAAGTTTGCTCCTCAAGGTGTAAGCGGAGTGGTGATCATTTCAGAGTCTCACTTGACGATTCACAGCTTTCCTGAACATGGTTATGCGAGCATTGATGTATATACATGCGGTGATCTTGATCCTAATATCGCTGCTGATTATATAGCTGAAGCCCTAAATGCACAAACACGCGAGAATATCGAATTACCGCGCGGCATGGGTCCTGTACAAGTGAAACAATCAAAAGTGAACGCATTATAAAAAATCACGGAGCCTTCTAATTCTTAGAATGGCTCTTTTTTTGTGAGCAAGACTCCCTTTTTCAGGTTGAGGACTTTTCATATTAGAGCTAAACTAGGCGCCTGCGTGTATTAATGTTTTCAGTTAAGAGTACTAGGGTCGGTGCCTACTGGTTCTGACTAATCCCGTCATATCTTCACTACTGGAAGTTATTACTTGATAAATGTCTAAAAGAAAAACGCCCATCACGTCCGAAGCCCCTCCAGCCGAATACATATCTCAGCAAAAATCCACCACTCCCGACCGTAGCGCCCCCAACCTCATACATATCTCAGCAAAAATCCACCACTCCCGACCGAGGCAGCGCCAACCTCATACATATCACAGTCGAAATCCACCACTCCCGACCGAGGCAGCGCCAACCTCATACATATCACAGTCGAAATCCATCCCTCCCGACCGAGGCAGCGCCAACTTCATACACATCACAGCTGAAATCCATCCCTCCCGACCGAAGCGCCACCAACCTCCATACATATCACAGCGAAAATGCATCCTTCTAGACCAAAAATGTTCTGTCCGGACTTAAAAGGGCACTTGTGCTTTTGGTCATTCTTTTAGCTGTTTCCACCTCTGGGATGCAAGTATTTGTCAAAGTCCATGACTTTGGGTGGGGAATGCTTTTTTTAAGTGAAGAATTTCGGTACAATAAGAGCAGGAATATATTTTTCGGAAACTAAAAGGTCTTGACGGGGAAACCTGCGGGATATTTGAATGAAGATAGCGAGGGAAGAAACTTGGGAGTATTTACATCGATCATGACAATATTTAAATCGGATATTGAAACATCTGACAGCACTCAGGATAAAGCAATTCAGACCCATTACTATAAATCTGCTCAGGATAAGGTTTTTCAGGCAGTTTTGGACTTGTTTGCATCAGGGGGGTATAAAGTGATTGCCGAGTCGAGGGAACGCGGGGAAATTACAGTGGAGAAAGGCGGATTTCCCGGTTATTTCATCGTTGTAACGGCCATAAATGTTGCACCATTTGAATTTGCAGTCGATTTTAAAATCAGTGCAGAGAAAAAGGTGCCGGGCTTGTATCCGAAGATGAAGCAGGAAATCGCTTCTTTTTATAAAATCTTGGACAGCAGATTGAAAAGGGCATAAATTCCATCTTGTGGTTGAGCGTCCGGTTATATATTATTTAAGTAGATAAACAAAAGCGTAGTCCGACTGTGACAAAGATTCGGAGCTGATATTATGAAATGTCCATCGTGTAAATATAATGGAACGAGAGTGGTTGACTCCCGTCCGGTTGACGAAGGCCGGTCGATCAGAAGAAGACGGGAATGCGAAGTTTGCTCTTACAGATTCACAACTTTTGAAAAAGTGGAGGAGTATCCTCTCATCGTTGTCAAAAAGGAAGGGATCCGTGAAGAGTTCAGCCGCGAGAAGATGCTGCGAGGCCTTATAAAAGCGTGTGAAAAGCGCCCTGTCTCCTTGGATACTCTCGACAGCATCACGGGAGATATTGAAAAAGAATTGAGGAATGAAGGGTCATCGGAAGTTCAATCGGAAAAAATCGGTGAACTTGTTATGGACCGCCTTGCGAAAGTGGATGAAGTTGCCTATGTCCGCTTTGCGTCTGTTTACCGCCAGTTCAAAGATATTAATGTGTTTATAGATGAGTTAAAAGATTTGATTAAAAAAGACTGACTGTGTTTGAGCTGAGGTACTTCTTGGCTCTTTTTCTCTTTGTTACAGGGCACCCTCCGCAAGTCGTCGTATTTGGAAAGGTAAGGAGATCTAATGAAGAATCACTGGAATAAAATTCAGCCTGTCGACAGATATACGGTATGTCTAAACGGAGTCATTCAGGAATATGAAAGGAAAGCTGTCACATTCCTATATCAGCCGTTGATAGGGCCGATATGCTACAGCCTGTATATGACCCTGTTAAATGAGGTAGAGGCGAACAGGTTGAATTCCGAACAATCGACTCATTATCACTTGATGAATTTTCTTTCTTCCAACCTGCCTGATGTTTACGAGGCGAGAATGAAGTTGGAGGGCATCGGATTATTGAAGACGTATGAGAAACAAGGTGGAGATCCAAGGGAATTCATTTATGAAGTCCAGCCTCCGTTGTCTCCTCAGCAATTCTTTTCTGACGGAATGCTGAATGTATACCTCTTCAGGAAAATCGGAAAGACCCATTTCAATCGTTTAAAGAAATTCTTTTGCGATGAAGAAAAGGACTTTTCAAAGTATAGGGAAGTCACTAGGTCATTTCAGGATATTTATACTTCAAGCCAATCGATTAACCTGCTCGATGATGAAGCCGAAAAAGCAAGCTCGCTATCTGAAGGAGAAAGGTTTACGGAGCCGCAAAGTTCGCCCGGTGTACCAGTTGACACCATAGATTTCGATTTTGACTTGCTGCTTGCCGGACTTTCTCAGAACATGGTTCCGAGGCGGGCTTTCACTCCTAATGTAAAAGAAACAGTTGCTAAGCTAAGCTGTTTATACAGCATAGACCCGCTGCAAATGAAGAATGTCGTGCTGAGTGCTTTGACGGAAGACGAGGAAATTAATATCGAGGAATTACGTAAAGCGGCAAGGGATTGGTATCAGCTCCATAATGCGGGGGACCCGCTTCCGGATTTGAAGACCAAGACGGAACAAACTGCTGAAGCATCCAGGAAAACTCCTGCTACAAAAGAAGAAGAGTTAATAGAGTATCTTGAAACGACTTCTCCCAAAGAAGTTCTTAAGGATATTTCCGGAGGGATTGAGCCGGCAAAAAGCGATTTGCAGGCCATTGAAGAAGTGATGATATCCAAGAAACTTTCCACCGGTGTGGCCAATGTCCTTTTACAATACGTCCTTTTAAAAACAGATATGAAGCTCACGAAGGGATATGTGGAGAAGATTGCTTCTCAATGGGTGCGGAAGAAGGTCTCTACTGCCCAGGAAGCGATGGAATTGGCTAAGAAAGAGCACAAGGAATACCTGTCATGGGCTGAAGGCAAAAAAGATAATAAGAGAAATTATAAAAAACCAGTCAGGACTGAGAAGCTGCCTGATTGGTTTGACGAAAAACCTGCAGACACAGCAGATAAGAAGCCTGATCAAAACAGCTCTAATTTTGAAGAGCAGAAACGAAAATTGGAAGAAAAACTGAAGAAATACCGAAAGTAGGTGAAGAAGAGTGGATTCGATCCAAAATTCCCTGAAAAAGCTTGCGGGCTCCCAAACCTTTAAAGAAAGATATGAAAAAATGAGGCAGGAGATCATGCAAGACGATTATGTAAAGCATTTTATTGAAAAGAACCAAGGCAAAGTCACTAAAACAATGGTGGATAACAGCATGATGAAGCTCTATGAATATATCTCGCAGAGCAAACAGTGTGTGGATTGTCCAAGCCTCTCCGAATGTAAGAATATGATGAAAGGGTATGATCCCCATTTAGTCATAAGAGGAGAACTCATCGATATTGAGTATCATGTCTGCCCGCGCAAGGAAATGGATGATGAGAAGAGGAAGTCTGAGAAGCTGATTAAGAGCCTTTATGTACCCAGGGATATTCTTCAGGCGTCTTTCTCGACCATCGATCTGGATTCGCCAGGAAGACTGGAAGCGGTGGACCTCGCTAATGAATTTGTTGAAAGTTATGAAGCGGGCAGAAGCCAGAAGGGTTTATATTTTCATGGTAAGTTCGGGGTGGGGAAATCATATCTCCTCGGTGCCATAGCTAATCAGCTTGCGGATAAGAAAATCTCCTCCCTGCTGGTTTACATGCCGGAGTTTGTGCGGGAGATGAAGCAGTCCCTCAATGATCATTCCATGGATGAAAAACTGGATGCCGTCAAGAAGGCTCCTATCCTCATGCTTGATGACATCGGTGCAGAAACCATGTCGAGCTGGGTGAGGGACGAAATTCTGGGAACCATCCTGCAATTCCGAATGCTGGAAAACCTTCCAACCTTCTTCACTTCAAACTTTGATTACGAAGGCCTGAAACATCACCTTACGTATTCACAACGCGGGGAAGAGGAAAAAATGAAGGCTGCGAGAATCATGGAGAGAATCAAGTACTTAACCAAGCCGGTCCTTCTTGATGGAATTAATCGAAGACAGTAGAAGGGGCTGGTGAGGTTCAGAGCCGTAAAAGAAAAAATAAATTAAAACTGCATAGGGATACTAATTCACATGATGTGAATTAGTATCCTTTTTTAGATAAGATAACTAAAATACTTTCTTGAAACTGGACACTAATGTATAGCCAAACAATACTCCGCAAATCGTTGGAAGTATTAAAGTTGGACCTGCTAAGTGTAAAAGCTGAGTGGGGAGGAATTGAATATATTCAGGTATAGTCCAGTAAAGAACTGGCAAGAAAGTAACAAAAAGTGTAGGGAGACCAACCATTAGACTTCTTATCCAATCATATTTCCAGACTCCGGTTTTATTAAGAAACCCAATTATATGGGGTAAAGCAAAAAGACTACCTATAAAAATAGAGTAAACGATTGAATAATAATGAAGGGCATTTGGCTTCTCATATATATTTTTCGATTGTTCAATGAGTGTATTTTGATAATTCAATCCGTAATAAAGAGTAATCAAGATAATTAAAATGTAGACGGTATAAAACAAAATCCGTTTTAACGATGACATTTTTACATCCTCCCCTTTAATAATACCTAAGAAACCCATTAGTGATTAGACGAAAGCTTACCACTTTAAGTTTCGGAATATTTTAACAGTATTCTTGCTCTGAATTTATTTAGGAAAGGGATAATGAAGAGAATGCATCTAATTTAATTATCGAACTAAAGTCTATATACCTTTCAAACGCTTTTAAGTGGGTATTCACAGTAATATACATTAAGACTATTTTCTAAAAGATATTTGCTTTTACATACTATTTTACCTACCTTTCCCTTTTGGCAAGAAGGATTGGAGTGGAAGACGTGCGACCTCCTGCGGGACTAGCGGGACAGGTGAGACCCCACAGGCGAAGCCGAGGAGGCTCACCGCCCGCCCCGCGGAGTCGCTCGGCTGGAGCGGAAATCCAGTTTCTTAAACAGCCGCATCCCTAGTAGGGAAAATTTTTGGTGATACAAAAATATTTCTTGATTTGATTGAAAGTAAATATGAAGACTTCTAATTTGTCCCAGCTCCCCATAATATATAAAGCAGGGATTTGGCTTTAAAGGGGGGAGCGGATTGTTTGAGATTATCTTCAAACAAAACGGAGACGCTAAGAATCTCCAAAAGTTCTTTGAAAAAGAGTCGTGCAGCTCGCTGATTCACGAAACTCTTTTTCAAAATCAAGTGCATTATATTGTGTCAGTGGATAAGCAGAAGGATCATCAAGCCATCCTGGGTGGTCTGTTCCATTTTATTATGAAAACAAAAAGGCTTGATTGGTCAGCCTTTATGTTGTCGGAATACTACCTTTACAAAGATCAGCATGAGCAGGAACAAATCCTGATGGTCATTGATGAAATGCTCTCAGGCGAAAGGGACGAATTAACCAGCCTGATCGAGGAGTGGGATGAAACCGGTTTTCTAATAAGTAATCTGGAGCCTTTATTGGAAGCAGAGGAACCTGTCCACTTTGATTCTTTTGTAAAGTTCCGATTGAAAGCTCTTTATGAAAGAACGGTTTTGTATGTAGAAAGGGCGATCGATGAATATAAACTCGAACAGGACTATCAGATGTTCGTCCAAATGCTGAGAGACTACCTGGCAGGAAAAAACAACCAGGAGGAGTGCATTCATCTTTATTTTTCTAATTATGATCTGCTGTTTTTCAATGCAGACCTGAAAGAGTTGAAACGAAATGAATTGTTCAGTCTCGTGGACAAGCGCCTCTTGACCAATCATCCTGTATATGTGGATTCCTATACCATTGCCCCATTGCTGTCCATGGCACCCAAACAGATCAATGTGTATTGCACCGATTCCGAAATCAAGCTCATTCGAACCATTCAAAACATATTCGAGGAGCGTGTAAGGATTCTGCCGCTATCCGCATTTTCAGGCAGTGTCCAACCCGAGATTCCCGATGCTGCAAATGAATAGCCCAAATTGCTGTCATATGCTTGATTTTCCTCATCTAACCGACTATAATAACCTACATATTAACTTCATATATCAAGGTTTTGATGAGGACAACAGTATTCAAACACGGTTCACAGAGAGGGAAGCTTAGGCTGGAACTTCCCAACACGATTGAAGCACTGACCGCCTCTGAACTTCAACCATGAACACGATCGAGCGAAAACAATGCAGAAATAGCGAAATCGACGCAGAAATTCGCCGCAATCCCCGTCCCTGACGAACGAGAAGCAAGAAGTTCAAGGAGATGAGGGAGAGAGGACCGGAGCGTATCTTAATACGTGAGGATCCGAGCGAGTGAAATCGACGCAGAAATTCGCCGCTTATCGTTCGTCAGTATTGGTTGACGGCAGCAGCCGTTATATGATCCGGAGTCATTTGTATTTCATTTTTTTGAAAATACAAATGAGAAGTTGGGTGGAACCACGAGATGAAACTAACAAACCTCGTCCCTTCATTTTTGAAGGGATGGGGTTTTTTGTGTTTTTAAAGTTTTTTTAAAAGCCCCCAGAGCACCAAACAATGCAAATAAGGAGGAACAACATTATGTCAGAGTCATTAAAAATTACATTTCCTGATGGAGCAGTAAAGGAGTTTCCCCGAGGAACGACAACTGAAGAAATTGCATCATCCATCAGCTCAGGTTTAAAGAAAAAAGCACTGGCAGGAAAAATCAATGGAAACCTGATCGATCTAAGAACACCGATTACAGAGGATGGACCGATTGAAATCGTTACACCTGATCATGACGATGCTCTTGAAGTGCTGCGCCACAGTTCAGCGCACTTGATGGCACAGGCGGTGAAAAGGTTATATCCAGATGCTAAACTTGCGATTGGTCCTGTTATAGAAGGCGGCTTCTACTATGATATCGATTCAGAGCACAGCATTACATCTGAGGACCTTCCGAAAATTGAAAAAGAGATGAAAAAGATTTCTGAATCCAATATTGAGGTTGTCAGAAAAGATGTCAGCCGTGATGAAGCTCAGAAAATGTACGAAGATATCGGGGATGAATATAAGCTTGAACTTCTCGAGGCAATTCCTCAAGGAGAGCAGGTTTCCATCTATGAGCAAGGCGACTTTTTTGACCTGTGCCGAGGAATCCATGTTCCATCAACAGGCAAAATCAAAGAATTCAAACTGCTTAGTGTGGCAGGGGCTTATTGGCGCGGAAACAGTGATAACAAAATGCTGCAGCGTATTTACGGTACTGCTTTCTTCAAAAAAGAAGATTTAAAAGAGCACTTGCGCCTGCTAGAGGAAGCAAAGGAACGTGACCACCGTAAAATCGGTAAAGAACTTAATTTGTTCATGAACTCACAGAAAGTCGGACAAGGCCTTCCAATGTGGCTGCCAAAAGGTGCGACAATCCGCCGCATCATCGAGCGCTATATCGTCGATAAAGAAGAAAAACTTGGCTATGACCATGTGTATACCCCAGTGATGGGCAGTGTAGATCTGTATAAAACAAGCGGACACTGGGATCATTATCAGGAAAATATGTTCCCTGTCATGGATATGGATAATGAACAATTGGTTCTTCGTCCGATGAACTGCCCGCATCACATGATGATTTACAAAAACAGCATCCACAGCTACCGTGAGCTTCCGATTCGTATCGCTGAACTCGGAACAATGCACCGATATGAAATGTCCGGAGCTCTATCTGGATTGCAGCGTGTAAGAGGAATGACTCTGAATGATGCCCATCTATTCGTGCGTCCAGATCAAATCAAAGAAGAGTTCAAGCGCGTTGTCCGTCTGGTCCTTGAGGTCTATAAGGATTTCGATCTTAACGATTACTCCTTCAGACTATCCTACCGTGATCCTCAGGATACAGAAAAGTATTTTGACGATGATCAAATGTGGGAGAGAGCGCAAGCCATGCTGAAAGAAGCAATGGATGAAATGGAAATCGATTATTTCGAAGCAGAGGGCGAAGCAGCATTCTACGGCCCAAAATTGGATGTGCAGGTGAAGACAGCTTTGGGCAAAGAGGAAACTCTTTCAACTGTTCAGCTGGACTTCTTGCTACCTGAGCGCTTTGACTTAACTTATATCGGAGAAGATGGCAAGCACCATCGTCCGGTTGTTATCCACCGCGGAGTTGTTTCAACAATGGAACGATTTGTCGCGTTCTTGATTGAAGAATACAAGGGAGCTTTCCCGACTTGGCTGGCACCAGTGCAGGTTCAGGTCATCCCTGTTTCTCCAGATGTGCATTTCGATTATGCAAAAAAAGTACAGGAAGACCTGCAGGCAAAAGGGCTGCGTGTAGAACTTGACAGCCGTGATGAAAAAATCGGCTACAAGATCCGTGAAGCGCAAATGAGCAAGACTCCATATATGCTTGTAGTCGGTGATAATGAAATTAAAGAGGAAGCCGTCAATGTTCGTAAGTATGGCGAGCAAAACTCAGAAACCATCTCACTTTCAGATTTCATCGCGAAAGTAACGGATGAAGTGAATAGATAACATCAGCAAAGAGGCCGTTTCCATAAAGGAACGGCCTTTTTAAAATACATCATTTATAGATTATTGATTAAGAATTCGATGGGTTTTCGATCGTGAAGTTTTTCTCTCCGCCCTCGGTAAAGTCGACCTCGAGTTCGATTCTTTCATAGTCTTCTCTCAGTCCAAATGCATCAACAAGCTGTTGAGCTACTTCTTCATCAGGAGTATCTTCATCAAATTCCAACTCGCTGAAAGCAGGCTGGATGTCTCCAAACGCTACGCTGTCATCTGTGGTATCGTATTCTTTATTGTTAATGTTATCAGTAATATCGACGTCCTGGCCTTCTCCTTCTTTTTCGTATTCAACTGCATAAGCATTTTCAAGGTCTTGATAATCAACTTTCATATCAAAATAGTCGTACGCAATCACTGTATCAGCATCTTGGCCTTCTTCGGGATTTTGTACTTCCTCCTGGCTCTCATTTTGCCCTTCTTCTGAATCCTGGCAGGCGCCGAGCATGAGTGTTATTGAAAGTGCCGTACCGACGGTGAATAATTTTTTCATAAAAAACACTCCTTTGAAATTTCTGCTACTATTCTTTAGCCCCAAAAATGACTTTTCAAACATTTTTGCAGAAAAGCTATTGCGTTCTGGGCAGACTTTTGATAAGATAAATCTTGTTGCAAAAGAAAGCGATCATTTGACAGTGTAAGACTGATTATGATATAGTAACTAAGGTAATTGAATACAGTTTGCGGTAAAGAAGGAGCTACCCGCTTCTCACCTGATTGACGCACTAGGCAGTTGGCAGGTTTTACGAAATGTACTTTATGACGTTTACGTCTTATAATGCGGGTGTGCTTTTGCCACCGGCATTTTTTTATGGCTTAAAACCAACATACATTCTTGCCCTGCAGCTATTTGCTCAATGCTGATCTTGACCCAAACACAGTATTCTTAATTAACCTTGGAGGTGGCTGACTATTAGCAAAGACATGTTCGTTAACGAAGGCATACGCGCTCGTGAAATCCGTTTGATTGACCAAAATGGAGAGCAGCTTGGAATTAAATCCAAAAATGAAGCATTAGAAATCGCTGGACGTGTGAACCTTGATCTTGTATTGGTTGCTCCGAATGCAAAACCGCCAGTGGGCCGTATCATGGACCATGGCAAGTATAAGTTCGAGCAGCAGAAGAAAGAGAAAGAAGCTCGCAAAAACCAGAAAATCATCAATTTGAAAGAGGTTCGTCTGAGCCCTGGTATCGAAGAACATGATTTTAACACTAAGCTTCGCAATGCTCGCAAGTTCCTTGAAAAAGGAGATAAAGTAAAAGCTTCTATCCGCTTTAAAGGCCGTGCCATTACTCATAAAGAAATCGGCCAACGCGTACTGGATCGTTTCTCTGAAGCATGTAAAGATCTTTCTACAGTAGAATCGAAGCCAAAGATGGAAGGACGCAGTATGTTCTTAGTTTTAGCACCTATTAATGAAAAGTAATGGATCGAGGAGGAATTTCACATGCCAAAAATGAAAACTCACCGCGGCTCAGCTAAGCGTTTTAAGAAGACAGGTTCTGGAAAATTGAAACGCTCTCATGCTTATACAAGCCATTTATTCGCTAACAAATCTACGAAGCAAAAGCGTAAGCTACGTAAAGGCGCTGTAGTTTCTAAAGGTGATTTCAAACGCATTCGTCACATGCTTGACAACTTATAATATCGAAGATTTAACACTAGGAGGGAAATTATATGCCACGTGTAAAAGGCGGTACAGTAACACGCAGACGTCGCAAAAGAGTTCTTAAATTAGCAAAAGGTTTTTACGGTTCAAAACATACATTATACAAAGTAGCTAACCAGCAGGTTATGAAATCTTATATGTATGCTTACCGCGATCGTCGCCAGAAAAAGCGCGACTTCCGTAAGCTTTGGATCACTCGTATCAATGCAGCTGCACGCATGAATGGTCTTTCTTACAGCCGCATGATGCATGGTCTTAAACTTGCAGGTATCGAAGTGAACCGCAAAATGCTTGCTGAGCTTGCTGTTAACGACGAAAAAGCATTTGCTCAATTAGCAGAAGCTGCAAAATCTCAAAACAACAAGTAATTCACTTTATAAAAGCCATTCTCCTTGGAGGATGGCTTTTTTGTATGTATCTATAAAAAGTGGAAGGCTCTATTAGCGTTGAGGTTTTGCAGCTGCATTCGTAAGGAGAGAAATAAGGGAAGATTTTACCGTTAATTGTAAATTGGAGCTCCTTTTGTTAGTGAATAAGGGAATTTTTCCCTTATTATTAAAAGGCTGTTTTCGTAAAGATTGTGGCTATGGAAAAGTGATGGATTTCCACTCCAGCCGCACGACTCCGCGGGGCGGGCGGTGAGCCTCCTCGGCTTTGCCTGCGGGGTCTCACCTGTCCCGCTAGTCCCGCAGGAGGTCGCACGCATTCCGTTCCAATCCCTTTACGTGAAGGGGGAGAAATGCAATAGTGCTTTAAGAGAAATTTTTTCCTCTAGTTTAACTATTTTCGGTTCTATTCTTTATTTAAGGGGAATTTTTCCCATTAATCATAGCTTTGAGTACAGTTTATTGGTAAATAAGGGGAGTATTTCCCCTTATTAACAAAAAAGCACTTGTTTTCTAGTGTTTTGAGTGAAATAAGGGGAATTTCTCCCTCTATTCAAGCTGTTTTTCGGTGCTATCATTAAATTAAGGGGAATTTTTCCCGCTATTAATGAGCACGAAGTCATTGACTAGTTGATAATGTCCCTTTTCCCAACACAGAAAGATTCGGCTAAGTTTGTTTATGAATAGATAAAGTAATTCATTTTTGCCAGCTATCAGATAAAGCGTTGGCCTATTCGACCAACGCTGCTCAACTCATTCATTCTCTAACTTAAATTCAATTTTTTCCGCTTGGTACATATTGTCACGAAACTCATAAGTAATTATTATATTTCCAACAAAAGCACCAGGCGAAAACTGGGGATGCAGCGTGGCAGTCAATTTGTGATCTTTCACCTCATAGTTAATAATGCTGACAAGATTTATCTCTTCAAACAAGGTCTCAGGAAGCAGATTCAATTTTTTAACATTGAATGAATAATGTTTATTTCCGATACTGATTTCTGCTTTGGAGGGGGAAAGACTGGTTCTTATATTTTTGTTGACAATGGCTAGCGGCGAGTCTACCAAAACCTCCTTGAACCGCTTAGTGCCTAGGTGAAAAACATAAACTTCCTGGTCTAGAACACCGGTACCATACCCTCTTGTTAAAATGATGATTAATTCGTTCCTGTTATCCCTATTTATATCATGATAGTAAATTTTTGGAGCATATGCAGGATTAGTAACATTGATCCAGAAAGGTCTTGAAAAGACAGCCCCTTTGAAATCAACTTTAAAGTCATAATATAAGTCATTCATTTCCTTGCCGTATAAAACGATATTTTCTTCTTCATGTTGAGCAGCAACAGAATACCCTGGCATGGCTGCATCTGCCATTATAGGAGGAACTAATAAAAGGATTGTTACTAACGGAATTATGAATCTAATCATGGATAACACCTCAAGAATAGTATTCCTAAATGAGTGATATTAATTAGCTTAAAAATGAGAAGAACAGGTAAATATTCAGTTGTTGCGGCATGGCATTCTTCCTTTATAATTAAAGTAATGAAGGTTTAAATTTTATAGTCACGATAAACTTGAAAAGAGGCATTAGCTAATGAACACAGCACTAATACTATTAATCACGTATTTTATTATTATGAACCTAATGGGTTATATGATCATGGCTAATGATAAAACCAGGGCGAAGAAGCAAAAATACAGGATAAAAGAAAGTTCGATTTGGAAGGCAGCGTTTCTTGGGGGAGCAGCCGGCTGTTTCGCCGGGATGAGAGTGTTCAGGCATAAGACGAAACATAATGTTTTTAAATATGGTCTTCCGGCATTGTCAGTTGGGCAGCTGATCAGTTATTCAGCCCTTGCGTTTGTCTTTTATCAAGGATAGAAATGTGCTGAGATAGGATGTCTTGTTCTAACAGCTCGTACCATTGTATATGCTGTAGTAACATGTAGAAAAGAGGTGGGGGCATGGATGATAGATATGCCTTTGTGTTTACTTTTATTGAAGCAAGCGGATGGCTGGCTCCCCTCGCATTCATTTTATTTCATATCGTCAGGCAATTTATTTTTATACCCGTGGTCCTGGTTTGTATAGTCGGGGGCATTCTATTTGGCAGTGTTTTTGGCACTTTGTATTCTCTGGCTGGATTAACATTGCTGTCAGCAGGCTCTTATTTTATATTAAAAATGTTTCCCGGTCTGAATCAAAAGCTGTTAAATCTTAAACAAAAGTGGTTTGGGCAGGGGGCGGTTCTGACAGTCGGGCAGATTGCGGTTTTGAGGCTTGTGCCTTTTGTTCATTATCAACTTTTGAATGTTTGTTTGATGGAAAGAAGGCCAGCACTGGGGGACTATTTGAAAAGTTCTTTTCTGGCAAACCTGCCCCTGGCGTTCTTTTATACCGTGTTTGGTGAATTCATTTCCGATTTTACCCCTGGGATTATCGCGATGATTCTATTGGGGTTGTGTCTGCTGTTTTATACCTTGAGGGAAAAAGTGAAAGTGATTAAGTGGCGGGAGTTCTTTCATCAGCCGTCATAAAATTATAGTTTTAGAGAAGAGCCTAAAAAACAGGAGCCGGGGGAATGGTCATTCCATTTCCGGTTCCTGTTTTTTGTTAATAAACTCTTTTAAAGGACTTTTCCAGTCAATCGAGGCATTGGGGTACCTCTCCAATATTTCTGTTTCTACATATTTCAGGTCTTCATAGCTGATTCCTTTTAATAGGTTGGCATTTTCAACCCAAACAAAAATAGAAACAACCTCAAAGGCGCGTTCTGTAGTACCCAGGTACTTCTCTCCCTGAAATAAAACACCTTTATAAGTGACCAGGAAGTTTTTCCTGACATTTTCTTGATCGTCGAGGAAGTAGAATTTCTTCTGTTCTGAAGCTAATTCCAACTTGCGCTTTGGATTCACAACGTATTTAAAGGCGCGGTATAATAGATAAATAATAAGTAAAAAGACCAAAATCCTAATCAGTATCAGCATCGTTTAACCCTCCAGACAATCACACTGCATAGTACATCCATTTCTCTCTACGATTGAGCCGGAAAAAAGTTTCATTTAAATTGAAAAAAAATTATTTTTTTCAGCAGACTGCACAGTATGGTATAGTGTTCGGGGCTGAAGAAGGATTTTATGAGGGTACTTTTAGAAAGGAAGAGGATAATCATGAATATTAATGAGTTATTTCAAATGCAGAAAGCACTGGATACATATATTGAAAAGGAACATGGGCTGGAAGAAGAGGACCTGTTTCAGGAGAAAACGCTGGCTCTGCTGGTGGAGATCGGGGAGCTGGCCAATGAAACAAGGTGTTTTAAATTTTGGAGCAAGAAATCTTCTTCAGAAAAGGATGTCATTCTTGAAGAATTTGTAGATGGCGTCCATTTCATTTTATCTTTGGGAATTGAGCTTGGCATCAAAAATTTCAAGCTGAGGGATGCGAGCTACAGGGATGCCGGTCTTACAGAGCAGTTCCTGAAGGTGTATCAATCCATCAATGATTTTACGTCCAAAAGGTCAGTGACCGAGTATGACCAGCTTGTGCATCAATACTTTTATTTAGGGGAGTCTCTTGGTTTTTCACATGAGGAAGTAGTACAGGCTTATAAGCAGAAAAATGAAGTGAACTACAGGCGCCAGGAACAAGGGTACTGACAGGATATTATTTGCTGATAGAGGAAATCTAACGGTAGCTGCTGTGTTATATGCAAATTTTTTGAATAAATTCTGATAATTTGTTATTATATTCAGTGGTACATAAAATCATTAGGGGGTCGAAATAATGGCGAAACTAGACGAAACACTAAGCATGCTGAAAGATTTGACAGATGCTAAAGGTGTGCCAGGTAATGAGCGCGAAGCAAGAGAAGTAATGAAGAAATACATAGAACCTTTCGCAGATGAAATCACAACTGATAATCTTGGAAGCTTGATAGCTAAGAAAGTCGGCGATGAAAACGGTCCAAAAATCATGGTAGCCGGCCATCTTGATGAAGTCGGATTCATGATTACTCAAATTGATGACAAAGGCTTCCTTCGTTTCCAAACAGTCGGCGGCTGGTGGTCGCAGGTGATGCTGGCCCAGCGTGTGACAATCGTAACAAACAAAGGAGATATCACAGGGGTAATCGGTTCAAAGCCGCCTCACATCCTGCCTCCGGAAGCACGCAAAAAGCCGGTTGATATCAAAGACATGTTCATCGATATCGGAGCTTCAAGCCGTGACGAAGCACAAGAGTGGGGCGTTAAGCCTGGTGACATGGTTGTTCCTTACTTCGAATTCACTGTAATGAACAATGATAAAATGCTTTTAGCCAAAGCTTGGGATAACCGTATCGGCTGTGCGATTGCCATCGATGTCCTAAAAGGATTAAAAGGCGAAAACCATCCAAACGTCGTATACGGTGTTGGAACCGTCCAAGAAGAAGTCGGCCTTCGCGGCGCAAGAACTTCTGCTTCTAAAATCAAGCCGGACATCGCATTTGGTGTCGATGTCGGAATCGCCGGCGATACTCCTGGTGTTTCTGAAAAAGAAGCACAAAGCAAAATGGGTGAAGGCCCGCAGATCATTCTTTATGATGCATCCATGGTTTCACACAAAGGCCTTCGTGACTTTGTTACGGATATTGCAGATGAAAACAACATCCCTTACCAGTTCGATGCGATTGCAGGCGGCGGAACCGATTCAGGCGCTATCCATTTGACGGCAAATGGTGTCCCCGCACTTTCCATCACGATTGCAACACGCTACATTCACTCTCATGCAGCGATGCTTCACCGTGATGACTACGAAAATGCAGTGAAACTAATCACGGAAGTCATCAAGCGTCTTGATAAAGACACTGTTGCTAAAATTACGTTTGATTGATTTGTTGAAAAAGAGACCTTTTGAGGGTCTCTTTTTTTGTTGTGCTTCTAATTGATTTACTGAGGCTGCTGAGGTATGGGACAAATCGGCATTAATGCAGGGATGAATAATAAATGATAGATGAGAGGTTTGAATTTACGTTGGCGATAGAGCTTTCTCGGTTTCGGCCCGGGAATTCCTCTTCCAGGCCGTTAACCGTAAAAAAGCAAATCTCAATGGCCCGCAAATCCCGTTTCCGGGCCGTTATCCGTACAAAAAGTGAATCTCAATGGCCCGCAAATCCCGTTTCTGGGCCGTTATCCGTACAAAAAGTGAATCTCAATGGCCCGCAAATCCCGTTTCCGGGCCGTTATCCGTACAAAAAGCAAATCTCAATCGCCCGCAAATCCCGTTTCCGGGCCGTTATCCGTACAAAAAGCAAATCTCAACGGCCAGCAAATACGGTTACCGGGCCGTTATCCGTACAAAAAGCAAATCTCAATGGCCCGCAAATACGGTTACCGGGCCGTTATCCATCAAAGAAGCAAATCTCAATGGCCCGCAAATCCCGTTTCCGGGCCGTTATCCGTACAAAAAGCAAATCTCAATGGCCCGTAAATCCCGTTTCCGGGCCGTTATCCGTACAAAAAGCAAATCTCAATGGCCAGCAAATACGGTTACCGGGCCGTTATCCATCAAAGAAGCAAATCTCAATGGCCCGCAAATCCCGTTTCCGAGCCGTTATCCGTACAAAAAGCAAATCTCAATGGCCCGTAAATCCTGCTCCTGGGCCGTTAACTATCAAAAAAATGAATCTCAATGTCCCGCAAATCTCATCCTAATCCATCATATAAAACGGACGTCACACTGGCCCTCTGTATTCAATCAAGCTTACCCGAAAATACCCCAGCCAAGGCAAATGAAAAACGGATGCACAATGCATCCGCCTTAATCAACCCTTCAAGCCTTCTTCAATTGTTTCCAGCAGCATTTTCTGCTCTTGTGGATCTGCCGTATTCCAAAATACTTCCATCAGAACGCCAAGACCAGGAAGAGTTTTTTCCTCTCCGCCCTGAATGGCGTCAACAATCGTGTCTTTTAACTGATCCTGATTATTTCCTGAAACATTATGGATGATCGCATTTCTTAAGTTCAATCCCATTTTAAAACGCTCCTTTACCCTGAAATTAGTGCTTTCTTGGTTATCTTCTCCCACTTCCCGTTTATTATGTACGAAATGTGAGGTATAATGTAAATTCGAAAGCGGCATAAAGATAATGTACACAGATCAGCCGCCAAACTGTTCACAAGGAGACACAAACTGTGAAATATGTTCAATCTGCTAAAAATCCACAAGTGAAGCAGTGGAAGAAGCTGCATACAAAGAAAGAGCGCGACCGCTCAGGTACATATATGGTTGAAGGTTTCCATCTGGTTGAGGAAGCCCTTAAATATAATGAAGTTGTTCAAGAGGTACTGGTGAAAGAAGGAATTGATCTTCCCTCCGCTTGGAATCTTGACTCTGTTTCGGTCACACAGCTGTCTGAAGATGCTGCCAAAGCAGTCTCGGCTACTGAAACCAGTCAGGGAGTTTTTGCGGTGTGCTATCAGCCTGAAACCCAGGAAGGCGAGTTGAAAGGCAGAACATTCTTGATGCTTGATGAAGTACAGGATCCAGGTAATCTCGGCACCATCATCCGCACTGCAGACGCAGCCGGTATTGATATGATTATTCTTGGTGAAGGTACTGCCGACCTGTATAATCCGAAAGTTCTTCGTTCAGCGCAGGGAAGCCACTTTCATCTTCCGATTGTAAAAGGGGAATTGCCGGACTGGATAGAGAGGTTGAAAAATGAGGGAGTTCCGGTTTATGGAACCGCATTAGAGAACAGTGTGGAATACCATAAAGTATCCAGTGAAGAGTCATTCGCCCTTATCCTGGGGAATGAAGGCAATGGCGTATCCCCATCCATTCTGGGTTCTACGGACCAGAACCTTTATGTGCCGATTTACGGCAAGAGCGAATCATTGAATGTGGCAATTGCTGCCGGGATTCTAATGTATCACTTAAAAAAGGCGCAGTGATTTTTGAAAAAGGTTTGAAATAAGCTGGAATGTTTTCTATAATGAATGCACATATGTAAAAAACAATGATAGAGAAAAGTAGCGTGTTGTAACCATTTCAGGGAAAGAGTACCGTGACTGAAAGTGCTCTTATGGACACCACCGCGAACGTTCACCTCTTGAGTTGGCATCGGGACCGTTTCTTCAGGAAACCGAAAGATGCCCCGGCGAAAAGCCGTTATCCCAATGAAGAGAACACAGGTTTGCTGTGTGTTAATAAGGGTGGTACCGCGACGATAACCTCGTCCCTTGATTGGGAAGAGGTTTTTTTGTTGTTTAAATAAAATGCCAAAATCAGCTAAGGAGGCCATTTGCATGGAAGCAAAACTAAAGCAGTTGCAAGACGAAGCTCTTCAACAAATCGAAGCAGCAGAAGGGCTTAAAGAGCTCAACGATATCCGTGTTGCTTATCTTGGAAAAAAAGGACCTATTACCGAGGTCTTAAGAGGGATGGGCAAGCTGTCTGCTGAGGAACGCCCGAAAATGGGAGCCCTCGCCAATGATGTTCGAGCGGCCATCACAGAACGCCTGGAAGAGAAAAATGAAAAACTTGAAAAAGAGGCTGTCAATAAAAAGCTCGCATCAGAAACGATTGATGTCACCCTGCCTGGCAGACCTGTCAAAAAAGGAAGCAAACATCCGCTGACGAAAATTGTGGAGGAAATCGAGGATCTGTTCATCGGAATGGGTTACAGCATTGCAGAAGGACCGGAAGTTGAAACCGACTTTTACAATTTCGAAGCGTTGAATCTTCCTAAAGGACATCCGGCAAGAGATATGCAGGACTCTTTCTATATAACGGAGGAAACTTTACTTAGGACCCACACTTCACCTGTACAGGCAAGAACGATGGAGAAGCATGAAGGAAAAGGCCCTGTTAAAGTTATCTGCCCCGGGAAAGTGTACCGCCGCGATAATGATGACGCGACGCACTCTCATCAATTCATGCAGATTGAAGGACTTGTTATCGGTGAAAACATCCGTATGAGCGACCTGAAAGGAACTCTGCAGGTGTTTGCGAAAAAAATGTTCGGTGAAGACAGGGAAATCCGTCTTCGTCCAAGCTTTTTCCCTTTCACAGAGCCTTCTGTAGAAATGGATATCACGTGTAAGATTTGCGGCGGCAAAGGCTGCAGTGTATGTAAAGGCACTGGCTGGATTGAAATTCTTGGAGGCGGAATGGTGCATCCGAACGTACTCGAGATGTCCGGATTCGATTCTAAGAAGTACACAGGATTCGCTTTTGGTATGGGGCCAGAGCGTATTGCGATGCTGAAATATGGAATTGATGATATCCGTCACTTCTATACAGACGATGTTCGTTTCTTAAAACAATTTCAAACCCAGGAATAATAAGGAGGCAGGAAAATGTTTGTTTCATATAAATGGCTGCAGGATTATGTCGATCTTTCCGGCGTTACCCCTGAAGAACTGGCTGAAAAAATCACCCGCAGCGGAATTGAAGTCGAGGGTGTCGAGGTCATCGGAAAAGAGATCAAGAATGTCGTGGTTGGGCATGTATTGGAATGCGAGCCTCATCCGGATGCAGATAAATTAAACAGATGCCAGGTAGATGTCGGTGAAGAAGAGCCCGTTCAAATCATCTGTGGCGCACCTAATGTGGCGAAAGGCCAGAAGGTACCTGTAGCGAAAGTGGGAGCTGTGCTGCCAGGCAATTTTAAAATCAAAAAAGCGAAGCTCCGCGGGCAGCAGTCTAACGGAATGATCTGTTCACTGCAAGAGCTTGGTGTCGAAGGCAAGCTTGTACCAAAAGAACAAGCTGAAGGGATTTATGTTTTCTCACAGGAAACAGAAGTCGGAGCAGATGCTGTTTCAGAGCTGAACTTGGATGATGCGATTCTTGAACTGGGTTTAACGCCAAATAGATCAGATGCATTAAGTATGCTGGGTGTAGCTTATGAGGTAGCCGCAATCCTAAGCCGTTCTGTGAAAAAGCCTGAAATTGATACTTCGGTATCATCTGAAAAAGCAGAAGATTATATTACGTTGAATGTTGAAGCAGCAGAAGATAACCCTCTCTATGTAGCGAAAATGGTTAAAAATATCAAAATCGGTCCGTCTCCAATGTGGATGCAAAACCGTCTGATTGCTTCAGGTATCCGTCCTCATAACAATGTGGTCGACATCACTAACTACATTCTGCTGGAATACGGCCAGCCGCTTCATGCGTTTGATTATGACCGTCTTGGTTCCAAGGAAATCCTTGTACGAAAAGCGAAACAGGATGAAGTGATTGTCACTTTGGATGATGAAGAAAGAAAGCTGAATGAAAACCACTTAGTGATCACCAATGGAACAGAGCCAATCGCACTAGCCGGTGTAATGGGCGGCGCGAACTCTGAAGTGGGCCAGGAAACAACGACTGTATTACTAGAATCTGCTTACTTTGCAGGCGGAACGGTGAGGACTGCTTCGAAAGACCACGGTCTTAGAAGCGAAGCGAGCACGCGCTATGAAAAGGGAGTCGATCCAAACCGTGTTAGAGAAGCGGCGGAAAGAGCTGTTTCATTGATGGCAGAATATGCAGGCGGAGACGTACTGGAAGGCTCCGTCACAGTAGATAATCTGAAGGTGGAGCCGGCAGTTGTAACGATTACCCTGGATAAAATCAACTCAGTGCTTGGAACCGAAATCAGTGCCGGGGAAGTGGAAAATATCTTTACCCGCCTTGGATTTGAAACAGCTGTTAACGGGGAAGAATTTCAGGTAACAGTTCCGACCCGAAGAGGGGATATCACAATTCCTGAAGATCTGCTTGAAGAAGTGGCAAGATTGTATGGATACGATAACCTGCCATTGACTCTCCCTGAAGGAGATGCGACAGCAGGAAGCCTGACTCCATTCCAAATCAAACGCCGAGCTACACGCAGCAACCTGGAAGGCTCCGGCCTGCAGCAAGCTATCACTTACTCTCTGACTAATGATGCAAAAGCAGGTCAGTATGCCATCGATAAGCGCGAACCGATCCGCCTGATCATGCCTATGAGTGAAGAGCGCAGCAACCTGCGTCTGAGTATCATCCCGCAATTGCTTGAAGTGCTGTCTTACAATACAGCCCGCCAAAATGACAGTCTTGCTTTTTATGAAACAGGATCTGTATTCCTGAAAGAAGAGGGACAGGAGCTTCCTTCTGAACATGAGCATATTGCCGGTGCTGTCACTGGATTATGGAACAGCCATCCATGGCAGGGTGAAAAGAAGCCTGTTGATTTCTTCGTTGTAAAAGGAATTCTTCAAGGCCTCTTTGAAGAATTGGGTGTTTCTGAGCATATCAGATTCCGCCAAGCGGAAGAACTGGATGGCATGCATCCTGGACGTACAGCGGAAATCCTTTTAGACGAAAAGGTTATCGGGTTCGTTGGACAGGTGCATCCTCAGGTCCAAAAAGATATGGATTTGAATGAAACCTATGTATTCGAAATCGAAGCGGCACCTCTATACAACTTTAATTTGCCGGCATTACAGTATTCACCGATTCCTAGATACCCATCGATTTCAAGAGATATTGCTCTTGTAGTTCAGCAGGATATCAAAGCAGGTGAGCTGCAGTCCATCATCAAAGAAGCGGGCGGCAAGCTGCTGAAAGAAGTTTCCGTCTTTGACTTGTATCAAGGTGAGCATATGGAACCTGGCAAGAAATCTCTTGCGTATTCACTGAAATACTTTGATCCATCCCGAACATTGACTGACGATGAAGTCGTTAAAGCGCACAACAAAGTTTTGGATGCTGTTAAAGAAAAAGCCGGGGCTGAGCTGAGAGGCTAGTAAGCCAGGGCAGAATTGAATAGGTTCAGTATTGTTACTGCTGCCATAGAGAAACGCTCCGAGTGTGAAGCCTCGGAGCGTTTTTCTCTTATCTTATATACTGGGGGCTTTCAACCCTATGTAAAAAATAACTTGCAATTTTTGTGTTAAAATTAAGTTGAGCGGTCTCCTTGGATGAATCATGGAGCATCTATTCAAATTGACGCTGTGTTATAATTTAAAAAAATTTTACAGCAGGTTGGGTTGTGATTCACTATGAACTTATTTGAAAAATTGTATACCATCATTATTTTCTCAGCAGTGATCATTGGCATAGTAATAGGGCAAGTGGAGTTTGTAAGGGCTTATGCAGGAAGTTTCATCGTTCCTTTGTTAGTTGTCATGCTCTATATCACTTTCTTGCAAATTCCTTTAGAGGAGATAAAGAAAGCTTTTAAAAATAGAAAGTTTACCTATACATCACTACTCATCAATTTTGTCTGGACCCCTTTGCTGGCGTGGATACTGGCGTTGGTCTTTTTAGATGGGCAGACTCCTTTATACATAGGCTTCATTATGCTGATGGTCACACCCTGTACGGATTGGTATTTAATTTTTACGGGTATTGCAAAAGGCAATGTAGCACTCTCTGCTGCCATCCTGCCATTGAATTTGATCCTGCAGGTACTGCTGCTGCCGATTTATCTTCTTATTTTTGAGGGAACCACCGGTGTCATCGAGATGCAATTTCTAGTGGAGAGCATTCTTCTGGTTTTAATTCTTCCTTTATTTTTAGCAGTTTTAACTAATTACCTTTTGAAAAACAGACAAGAATGGAGGGAAAATCTTATAACTAAACTGGCCGTATTTCCGGTGCTCTTCTTGAGTTTGGCCATTACTGCTATGTTTGCATCAAAAGGGGGACTGCTTCTGGATAATTTAAGTTTAATATGGAAAATTTTCATTCCGGTTATGTTATTCTTTATTATTAATTTTTTTGCGGGACAAAAAATTGGAAGAGTTATGGGATTCTCTTCCTCTGACAGAATCAGCTTAAGCTTGACGACCTTAGCTAGAAACTCGCCTATTGCTTTAGCGATTGCGATGACCGCCTTCCCGGACGAACCGTTAATCGCATTGACTTTAGTAATCGGTCCGTTATTAGAATTGCCAATCCTGGCAGTCGCAGCACAAGTATTATTGTTGTTGGGGCGGAATAGTAAAGGAACACAAAGTCTTTAAGCATCTAACTGAAATTTTTAGTATAAAAAGCAGTCCAATCTATTCTGATTGGACTGCTTGCAGTTGTGTTTTTTATTGATTCCCATTATATTTTACTGTCTAAGTAGCAATGGCCTCAATGCCTCGCAAGCTTTTGCGCCTTATCACTATTGGCGAAATGCCACTTTGTGATTTTTTTCAGTTCGTCAGCACCGGATTGGCGGATGATTCTGGCGGCAGTGACATCAACTTGCTTTCCAGCACCCTTTGGAATTTGGAATCCTGCAGCTGCGCTGAGTTTATCCATCTCTTTCACAAAGGCATATCGAGCCAGTATGGAAGCAGCGGCTACGGATAGGTGAATGCTTTCACCTTTTGTACTGAAGAGTACATTTTCCCTGTGGATTTCCTTTTGGCCAGCAAGGTATTTGTAATAAGTGTTTTCTTCTGCAAACTGGTCTATCAAAATAGCTTCAGGCTTCTCCGGCTCTATTTTTTGAAGCAGGTTAAGGATCGCCCTGTTGTGAAGCAGTGCTTTGATTTTTCCCTGAGACATTCCCTTCTCCTGGAGGTCATTATATTTTTCGTTATGACAAATGAGAAGGCTGTATGGAATGACAGAAAGCAGATCTTTTGCAATGGCTATGATTTTGTCATCGGTCAGGTTTTTGGAGTCCCGGACGCCAAGCTCCTTCAAGAGTGGTATTTGTTCTTTTTTTACATAAGCAGCAACGACCGTGATAGGGCCGAAGAAGTCGCCTGTTCCTACTTCATCCGAACCAAGAATCGACATGTCCGCGATATTGGCTGGAAGCTTAGGATTCGTTTTTGGTCTGCCGCTTTTGGCAGGGGATGCTGCTTCCGTTGAGCCCCATCTGCCTGCTTCTTCCTGGCCGCTTCCGCCTTGAAAAAGAACTTTCCCAGACCGGTAAGCTGTGATAGTGCATCCAGGTACTTTTGCAGTAAAAACCGACCCGGGGGGCAGTTTGCTTTGCAGATTGTTTTTATAATAAGTTTTCATTTCATTGATCTTTGATGTGGAGCATTGTAAAACTGTGTTTGCCACGTAGCCCATTCCCTTCTCCATAAAAGTGTTTCATATGTAAGGTTGAACTTAAATCATATCAAACTTTGGCTGCTTTTAGAATTGCGAACAAAATTAGACGTAAAATGACATTTTCTTTCCCATATTTATTACATTCATGTTATGATAATGTTTAGGATTCTTATGATGGGGGGCTTTCATGTTGTCTCAAGAACAAAAAAACCGTACAACTGTGGATATATATGGGACGCAATATGTTATTGTCGGTACTGAATCTACCAGCCATATCCGTCAGGTGGCTTCCTTGGTCGACGAAAAAATGAGAGAGATCAGCTCCATGAATTCTTCCCTGGATAAGAGCAAGCTTGCCGTACTCACTGCGGTGAACACGCTTCATGACAACCTTAAGCTGAAAGAGTACTGCGAAAGTCTGGAAGAAGAATTAAAAAAATTAAAGGATTGAAAATATTATGCTTGATTTAGCACTATTGATTATCCTCGTTTTCGGATTCTTTGTCGGATTGAGGAGAGGGTTTATCCTTCAGCTTGTACATATGACAGGTTTTATCATTTCATTTATCATTGCTTATATCTACTACGATCAGCTGGCACCAAAATTAACGTTATGGATTCCCTTTCCGGTGCTGGATGAAGAATCTACATTAAATATGCTTTTTGAAGCAACGAATCTGGACCAGTCTTATTATCGGGTCATTGCCTTTGCTATTATATTTTTTGCTGTCCGGATTGTATTTCAAATCCTCGGATCCATGCTTGATTTTGTTGCACACCTGCCGATCCTGAAACAATTGAATGTTTTGGGCGGGGGAATATTGGGTTTCATAGAAACCTATATTGTTGTTTTTATTTTATTATACATCGCGGCATTGCTGCCGATTTCCATGATTCAGACACTGTTGAATGATTCTGTACTTGCTGAATTCATGATAACCAATACACCGTTTTTATCCGACCAGGTTCAGGAATGGTGGATCCATTACGTATCAGAATAATTCTTTCTTTAGGGCTGGCCGGCTTGACCCGGCTGGTCCTTCTTTGTGTCTTTCCGGTGCTGAAATTAGTGTGATAACATTTTGGAGGAATATGAAAACACCTGAAAAAGAGCTAAGTAATGCGGCTGAAAAGGTGACATACTGTAAGTTGATAGGCGATTAAGGGCTGAGGAGCATGCTTAGCAGGGAAATTAAAAGGTGGAATCTTGGAATTAATATAGGGATTAGAGGTTGAATTCTAATCGGGGGAACCCAGGAGTTAGTAGTGTGACTAAGAGCTAAACACTATACTAAAAGGGGGGGACCCATGAGTTAGTAGTGTGATTAAGAGCTAAACACTATACTAAAAGGGGGGAACCCATGAGTTAGTAGTGTGATTAAGAGCTAAACACCATACTAAAAGGGTAAATCCAGGAGTTAGTAGTGTGATTAAGAGCTAAACACTATACTAAAAGGGGGGAACCCATGAGTTAGTAGTGTGATTAAGAGCTAAACACTATACTTAAAGGGTAAATCCATGAGTTAGTAGTGTGATTAAGAGCTAAACAACATACTAAAAGATGAAATCCCTGACTTATTGGTGTTTACTTCGGGAATGCACCTAAAATGCCACCCCCCAAAAAAAAAAAACGGCACGTTTCCCAAAATATAGTCCTATGTAATCTGAAAAAGACAGCATATCCAGCCCGCAACCGACCCTGAAATAGCAGAACCCTAAATCTAAGTACAACTCTCCGTAATTCAATCAATAAAATATACTACCCCATATCACCCCAGACCCTTCACCCATCAAACCATTCTCTCTCATCCAAGGTATCTCTTTTTCCCTTTGTGACCGTATTCTGATAGTATTAGTATTGGAGTCTGAAAATAGAGTCTCAAAAGAAATAGACATTACTCTGACAAATTTTAATAAGAGGGTGATCGAATGGCTGTCAACAAAAAGAATATTATAAAACTA
The DNA here is from genome assembly GCF_008180615.1 of Rossellomorea vietnamensis. GTDB lineage: Bacteria > Bacillota > Bacilli > Bacillales > Bacillaceae_B > Rossellomorea > Rossellomorea vietnamensis_D. Next base: position 178,858 of record NZ_VTEH01000002.1, on the reverse strand, counting down.
CTTGAAACAATTGCTATATATATGGAATTGAAAGGCGAGAACACGTTTAAGGTATCTGCATTCAGAAAAGCGGCCAATGCGCTTGAAACGGACGACAGAAGCTTGAGTGAAATCCAATCATTCACAGAGATAAATGGAATTGGAAAAGGAACAGCAGCTGTCATTGAAGAATACATCACTGATGAGAAATCAAATGTTCTGGAGGACCTTCAGAAAGAAGTTCCAGAAGGCCTTGTTCCCCTGTTGAAACTGCCTGGCCTTGGCGGGAAGAAGATTGCCAAGCTCTATCAGGAGCTGAACGTCACGAACATAGAGGATTTGAAGGATGTCTGCGAGGCGGGCAAAGTTTCGGCCTTGTCCGGTTTCGGCAAGAAGACGGAAGAAAAAATCCTTCAGGCGATTGAAAGTGCTGGCTCGCAGCCGGACCGTCTTCCGATTGCTTATATGCTTCCGATTGCTGAGAAAATCGAACAGACTCTTTCAGGAATGAAGGGAGTTAAAGAATTTTCACGAGCTGGAAGTTTAAGACGGATGAGGGAAACTGTCAAAGACTTGGATTTCATCATTGCCGTGGATGATGTCCAGACAGTGAAGGAACAGATTATGAGTCTTCCGGATATAAAAGATTCTGCGGCAGCGGGAGATACAAAAATCTCGCTTACTTTTCTATACGAATGGGAAGTATCCGTGGATTTCAGACTTGTAAAACCGGAAGAGTTTGCAACTGCTCTCCATCACTTTACTGGCTCAAAGGATCATAATGTCCGAATGAGGCAGATCGCGAAGGAAAGAGGCGAAAAGATCAGTGAGTACGGAGTCGAAAATGCTGAAACGGGTGGCATTGCGACATTCCGTTCTGAAGAGGAATTCTTCAGCCATTTCGGCCTGCCGTGGATTCCGCCTGAACTGAGGGAAGATGGCAGAGAAATCGACCGCTATACCAAAGACTATGGGCTGGTTGAATTGAAGGACATCCAAGGCGACCTTCATATGCACTCCACCTGGACAGATGGCGCCCATTCATTGGAGGAAATGGTTGAGGCTTGCAGAGAAAAAGGGTATAAATATATGGCATTCACTGATCACTCGCAGTATCTTAAAGTAGCGAACGGACTGACTGCCGAAAGACTATTGAAACAACGGGAAGAAATCAGCCAATTAAATGATAAATATGATGATATTACAATCCTTTCAGGTATCGAAATGGATATTCTCCCGGACGGTACACTGGATTACGAAGATGAAGTGCTCCAACAGATGGATCTCGTGATTGCTTCCATACACTCCAGTTTTACACAGTCACGTGATAAAATAATGGATCGTCTGAAGACAGCTCTTAAGAGTGCTCATGTCGATATCATCGCCCACCCGACTGGAAGGATCATCGGCAGGAGGGAAGGTTATGATGTGGATGTGGATATGCTGATCGAACTGGCAAAAGAGACTGGCACTGCGCTTGAACTTAATGCTAATCCAAACCGTCTGGACTTGTCTTCTGAAAATATCAAAAAGGCAGAGGAAGCCGGCGTCAAGATTGTCATCAATACAGATGCCCACAGCATGGACCATCTTCAATTCATGGAAGTTGGCGTCGGTGCAGCAAGAAGAGGCTGGGTAAAATCAAGTTCGGTCATCAACACCTATGAGAGTGATGACCTGTTGAAATTCTTAAATAGAAATGATGGATAGTTAGGGAGGAGTATACTCCATGAATGATAAAGTATTAAGGACGTTGGAATTTAATAAGGTAAAAGAACTTCTTTCAGGCTTTGCCGCTTCTGCACTTGGAAGAGAAAAGGCAGAAGCTCTTCAGCCTTCCACAACACTGGAAGAAGTAATCAGAATACAGGAAGAGACAGATGAAGCGGCCAGCATTCTGAGACTAAAAGGCCATGCACCGCTGGGAGGGATCTTTGATATCCGTCCTGCTGTGAAACGCGCTACAATCGGCGGCATGCTCAGCCCTCAGGAATTTGTGCAGGTAGCGAGCACCATTTATGCCAGCAGGCAGATCAGGCTTTTCATGGAGGATCTGAGAGAGGAAGAAATAGAGCTTCCGATCCTTTCTGAAAAAGTCAGCGAGATGACGGTTTTAACCCCTCTTGAACATAAAATCAGAGCGGTCGTCGACGAAAATGGGGGAATTCTGGATTCTGCCAGTGATTCCTTAAGGCAGATCCGCTCGCAGATCAGGGCAAATGAGGGCCGGATAAGAGAAAAACTTGAAAGAATGATCCGATCCAGCAATGCGCAGAAAATGCTTTCTGACGCGATCATCACAATAAGGAATGACCGGTATGTTATCCCGGTAAAGCAGGAATACCGCGGAAATTATGGAGGCATCATTCATGACCAGTCATCTTCAGGCCAGACCCTTTTCATTGAGCCTGAGGTTATTGTGACGCTTAATAACGCATTGCGTGAATTAAAGCTGAAAGAAGGGCTCGAAATCGAAAGAATCCTTACCGAATTGACGGTAGAGGTCAGCGGATATTCTGAGGATTTATTAACGATTGTCGCCACACTGGCCGATATAGATTTTATGTTTACTAAAGCAAAGTACGGAAAGTCCATTAAAGGTACTAAGCCTGAGATTAATGGCGAACAAGTACTGAAATTGAACAGGGCGCGGCATCCGATGCTCACGATTGAGGAAGCAGTCGCCAATGATATTGAATTAGGCAAAGACTTCAGTTCGATAGTCATCACCGGCCCGAATACTGGTGGTAAAACAGTGACATTGAAAACTGTCGGGCTGCTGACATTGATGGGGCAGGCGGGACTGCAGATTCCTGCTTTGGACGGCTCCGAGCTCGGTGTTTTTCAAAATGTCTACGCTGATATCGGTGATGAACAGTCGATAGAGCAAAGTTTGAGTACCTTCTCTTCACATATGGTGAATATTGTGGATATCCTAAACAAAGTCGACCACGAAAGCCTGGTTCTTTTCGATGAGCTTGGTGCTGGAACAGATCCGCAGGAAGGGGCGGCGCTGGCGATTTCCATCCTGGATGAAGTACATCAAAGAGGTGCGAAAGTCGTTGCTACTACCCACTATCCTGAACTGAAGGCTTATGGCTATAACCGGGAAGGTGTCATCAATGCCAGTGTGGAATTTGATGTAGAATCCCTGAGTCCAACCTATAAGCTTCTGATCGGAGTCCCGGGCCGAAGCAATGCGTTTGAGATCTCCAAGCGGCTTGGATTGGCCGACAGGGTCATTCACCGCGCCAAATCACACATCGGAACAGACAGCAAAGAAATTGAAAATATGATTGCTTCTCTCGAGAAAAGCAGGAAAGATGCTGAAGCTGATTATGATGAAGCACATGAACTTCTAAAGCAAGCGGATAAGATGCATAAAGACATGCAGAAACAAATGATGGAGTTTTATGATAAGCGTGACAGCTTATATGAAAAAGCCGAGGTGAAAGCCTCTCAAGTCGTTGAGAAAGCAAAAGAAGAAGCAGAAGGCGTTATCAGGGACCTCAGGAAAATGAGGCTGGAAAAAAGCGCTGATGTTAAAGAGCATGAGCTGATCGATGCCAGGAAAAGAATTGAAGGCGCTGCGCCGAACCTGGACAGAAGCAAACCGAAAAAAGCCGCTTCGAGCCAACGGGAGCTAAAACCGGGAGACGAAGTGAAGGTCCTTACGTTCGACCAAAAAGGGCATCTGGTTGAAAAAGTATCCTCAAAAGAGTGGCAGGTTCAAATGGGAATCATGAAGATGAAGGTAAAAGAATCCGATCTTGAGTTCATCCAGGCAGAGAAAAAGGTTGAAACCAAACCGCTGGCTACTGTCAAAGGAAAAGATTTTCACGTAGGCTTGGAACTGGATCTTAGGGGAGAAAGATTTGAAAATGCCCTGTCCAGAGTCGAAAAGTATATCGATGATGCCTTATTGGCAGGATATCCCCGTGTTTCCATCATCCATGGTAAAGGAACCGGCGCTCTCAGGCAGGGAGTGCAGGAATACTTGAAAAACCACCGCTCTGTCAAAAGGGTCCGTCTTGGCGAAGCGGGCGAAGGCGGAACCGGTGTCAGTGTAGTGGAATTTAAGTAGAGAAGCGGGCCTTGAGCTGGCGGGAGCTTCCGCTGTTTATGCATTCCAGTTCAGCGGCCGAGGGCCCGTACCCACTGGAACGGACTTAGCCCCCCCAGGGTCAAATAACACGGAGAGAATAAAAGGAAAAACCGCCTTTTTTTCTCTTTGGAACATTTGCCTGTCGGGGCTGATCAGGCCGCTTTCACTTTTTATGCAATCTAGTTCCAGCGCCTAGCCCCTCGGGGTCAAATAACCTCAAGAGAATAAAAGGAAAAACCGCCTTTTATTCCCTTGAGAACATTTGCCTGTCGGGGCTGATCAGGCCGCTTTCACTTTTTATACATTAAATCATTTAAGGGTGTTTAGGGATGGAAAACTTTTGGGAAAATGAATTTATTCAGACGGCTGGTTATTACAGTGTTGTCGTACTGTTTCTTGTGCTGTTCCTTTCCATTTTCGAACTTGTTACGAAGTACAACAATTGGGAAGAAATAAAAAAAGGAAACATAGCGGTGGCTATGGCTACAGGCGGAAAGATTTTTGGTATCGCCAATATCTTCAGGCATTCGATTGCTGAAAACGATACTTTGATTACAACCATCGGGTGGGGAGTTTTTGGTTTCTTCCTGCTTTTAACCGGGTACTTCATTTATGAATTTATGACACCTAAGTTTAAAATTGATGAAGAAATAGAGAAAGACAATCGGGCAGTAGGGTTTATTTCCCTTGTCATTTCAGTCGGCCTGTCTTATGTCATAGGAGCGGGCATCTCATAAGGAGAGAGAAATGGAAACATTAGCAAAAGTATTATTGGGACTTTGTGCCGTGTTTATAATTGTGGGTATCCTTTACATGGTTTTCTTCGTGTAAAGGGCAAAAAGGAGAGCGGCTGCTGCCGTTCTCTTTTTCATATTTTTGAAATATACATGGTTTATTAAAGGAATTGAAATTGTATCAATAGTAAAGATATACTATAATAGCATAAAGAATTAAAATTTTCTAAAAATTAAAAAGGGGGGAAACATTATGGAAAAACCATGGCTGGAATTATATCCGGAAGAAATCAAGAAAGAACTGGATTATACACCTAAGCCGCTGCAGGACTATCTGACGAAAGCAGCAGAACTTTATCCCGATAAGTCCGCTATCCACTTCATGGGAAAGGAAATCAACTACCGGGACCTTTATAATTCCGCATTGAAGTTTGCCAATTACCTCAAAACTCTGGGAGTTGAAAAAGGGGACCGGGTGGCAATCATGCTGCCTAACACCCCGCAATCAGTCATTGGCTATTATGGAGTCCTTTACGCAGGAGGAGTCGTCGTTCAAACTAATCCGCTCTATATGGAGAGGGAAATCGAGTATCAGATGAAGGATTCAGGTGCCAAAGTCATCCTTACAATGGATATCCTTTTTCCAAAGGTGACAAAAGTAATGAAAGAGACTTCTTTGCAGCATGTAATTGTAACCGCTATCAAAGACTATCTGCCGTTTCCTAAGAATTTGATTTATCCTTTTATTCAAAAGAAGCAGTATAACATTGTCGTGAAGGTAGAGCCATCTGAGAAGAATCATCTTTTTACAGATATCATGAAAACGGCGGATAGCACTCCTATTGATATTCCACTTGATTTTGAAGAAGACCTGGCACTGCTTCAATATACGGGAGGAACAACAGGATTTCCCAAAGGAGTCATGCTGACTCATAAAAATCTTGTTTCCAATGCCATGATGTGCGACACCTGGCTTTACAAGTGTAAAAAAGGAGAAGAAATTGTTCTCGGCATTCTCCCATTCTTTCATGTATATGGTATGACCACCGTCATGATCCTTTCTGTCATGCAGGGATACAAAATGGTGCTGCTTCCTAAATTTGATGCAGAAACCACGCTGAAAACAATCCAGAAGCAAAAGCCTACTTTGTTTCCTGGTGCACCGACCATTTACATTGGGTTATTGAATCATCCTAATTTGAAGAAGTACGACTTATCTTCCATTGACTCTTGTATCAGCGGCTCTGCCCCGCTTCCTGTGGAAGTACAGCAGAAATTTGAAGAAGTAACCGGCGGAAAATTAGTGGAAGGCTACGGACTGACTGAATCGTCGCCTGTCACTCACTCCAACTTCCTGTGGGACAGGGAAAGGGTGAAAGGAAGCATAGGCATACCTTGGCCTGATACAGATGCAGCTGTTTTTTCAATGGAAACCGGCGAAAAGCTTCCTCCGAATGAAATCGGCGAAATTTGCGTGAAAGGTCCGCAAGTCATGAAAGGCTATTGGAACCGTCCGGAAGAAACAGAAATGACTCTGAAAGATGGATGGCTGCTTACAGGTGACCTGGGATATATGGATGAACGAGGCTATTTCTACGTAGTGGACCGGAAGAAAGATATGATCATTGCCGGAGGCTTCAACATTTATCCAAGGGAAATTGAAGAAGTACTGTATGAACACCCTGACGTTCAAGAGGTTGTCGCAGCGGGGATTCCCGATCCTTACCGAGGTGAAACCGTAAAGGCATACATTGTCCTTAAGGAGAATTCCAAACTGACGGAGGAAGATCTGGATTCATTTGCAAGGAAGCATCTTGCTGCTTACAAAGTACCAAGAATTTATGAATTCCGTGATGAACTTCCGAAAACGGCTGTAGGTAAAATCCTGCGAAGGGCCTTGGTCGATGAGGAAAAAAACAAATTAAAAGAGAACGATGAAAAACTCGGTTAATTTCATTTGGAAAATACACAACTTCATACTAGAATAGGTAATGGAAAAATCATTGAGGCGGCCACCAGGCCTTTCTTTTTAAAAGAGATGTGGACAAGGATATTCTTCTTGACTTTTTTTCTCTCGCATTTTATGATGAATTTATGAATGAATAGTCATTCATTATTTCTTAGAGGCAGGGCATGATATGAAAAGAGACAAACCGAAGTACAAACAAATTATTGATGCCGCTGTAATAGTGATTGCTGAAAATGGATACCACCAGGCCCAGGTTTCAAGGATAGCAAAACAGGCCGGGGTAGCGGATGGAACCATATATCTTTACTTCAAAAATAAAGAAGATATCCTGATTTCACTTTTTCGTGAAAAGATGGGAATGTTTGTCGAAAAAATTGAAGAAGTTATAGCAGGAAAACGCACAGCAGCGGAGAAGTTATTAGTGATGATAGAAAATCATTGTAAGATTTTGTCGGAAGACCACCATCTGGCAATCGTCACCCAGCTGGAGCTGAGGCAGTCCAACAAGGACATACGTTTGAAAATCAATGAGGTCCTTAAAGGCTACCTGACCGTCATAGACAAGATTTTGATAGAAGGCATCCAGTCAGGGGAATTTTCGAAAGATCTCGATATACGCCTTGCACGACAGATGATTTTCGGCACTATCGATGAAATGCTTACCAATTGGGTCATGAATGAACAAAAATATGACCTGGCAGCACAAGTTCCTGCGATACATAAACTGCTGCTGAACGGCTGCGGTTCAAGGAACTGAAGTATTGTGTAAGGGAGGAAGACTAGATGCAGTATCTAAGTTTCAAGATTGAAAATCAGGCAGCGTTCGTTACAATTCAGCGTCCTCCTGCAAATGCTCTTGCCAGTGACTTAATTATCGAACTGGACGAACTGATGGATGAGCTGGAGAAGAATGAAGAAGCAAGAGTCATCCTGCTGCATGGTGAAGGCAGATTCTTTTCTGCAGGAGCAGATATTAAAGAGTTCACAAAAGTGGAAAGCGGAGAGGATTTCTCGAAGCTTTCCAAAAGAGGCCAGGACCTTTTTGAACGCATGGAAAATTTCCCTAAACCAATCATTGCCGCCATTCATGGTGCTGCATTGGGAGGGGGCCTTGAACTGGCGATGGGCTGCCATATCCGCCTTGTCGGTGAAAATGCGAAACTGGGGCTTCCTGAGCTGCAGTTAGGGCTTGTTCCCGGATTTGCCGGGTCTCAGCGCCTTGCTAAGTTTGTCGGATCTGCGAAGGCCGCGGAGATGCTGCTCACAAGTGAACCAATTTCCGGAAAGGAAGCGGTTCAATGGGGATTGGCCAATAGAGCATACCCGGATGATGAAGTCCTTCAGCATGCGAAAGAAATGGCGTTCAGTATTGCGAAGAAGAGCCCTGTGGCAATGAAAGCTGCTTTGGAACTTCTGAGCTTTTCCAAACATGAACGCTTTTATGAGGGTGTCAGACGGGAAGCGGAGTTATTCGGAGATGTATTCGTTTCCGAGGATGGCCAGGAAGGCATCAAGGCATTCATTGAAAAGCGTACACCTGAATTCAAGGGCAGATAAGCCGGGCTCCCGGCTTTTCCTTGAATCACAGGTAAAAATTTTTACTTTAAATATTTTCAATCTTTTTAACCGATTGAAAGTTTGAAATTTTAGGAGGGAACTAGAAATGAACATCTACGTATTAATGAAAAGAACTTTCGATACTGAAGAAAAAATCAGTATTTCAAATGGCCAAATCAGTGAAGATGGTGCGGAATTCATCATCAATCCTTACGATGAATATGCGATAGAGGAAGCAATCCAGGTCCGTGACGAGCACGGCGGAGAAATCACAGTTGTCACTGTCGGCGGTGAAGAAGGTGAGAAACAGCTTCGTACTGCTCTGGCAATGGGAGCTGATAAAGCGGTACTCATCAACACAGAAGATGATGTGGAAAACGGCGATCAATTCACTACAGCCAAAATCCTTGCCGAATACTTAAAAGACAAGGAAGCAGATTTAATCCTTGCCGGAAATGTTGCCATTGATGGCGGATCAGGCCAGGTTGGACCACGAGTAGCGGAACAACTGGATATCCCTTATGTAACCACTATCACAAGCCTTGAAATCAACGGAGGAACTGTAACGGTTGTCCGCGACGTAGAAGGCGATTCCGAAACAATCGAAACATCACTTCCTTTACTCGTAACAGCACAGCAGGGGCTGAATGAACCGAGATACCCTTCTTTGCCTGGTATCATGAAAGCAAAGAAGAAACCATTAGATGAAATTGAAATCGATGATTTAGATCTTGAAGAAGAAGATGTTGAGGCAAAGACAAAAACGATTGAAATCTTCCTGCCGCCTGAGAAGGAAGCGGGTAAAATCCTTGAAGGTGAGCTTGAAGACCAAGTGAAAGAACTGGTCGGACTGCTTCACACACAAGCCAAAGTCGTTTAATACAAGGGAAAAGCCGCTGACCTGCTAAAAGCAGCTATAAGCGAACGATCCTAAAATACAATCAACAGATCATTCACTCAGGAGGTAATCGGACATGGCAAGAAAAGTATTGGTACTTGGAGAAGCGCGTGACAACGCATTGAGAAACGTTTCTTTCGAAGCAATTGCTGCAGGTAAGACAATTGCTGAGGGCGGAGAAGTAGTTGGAGTTTTATTAGGCAGTTCTGTAAGCGCTTTAGGAAATGAATTGATTCAATATGGAGCTGACCGCGTAATCGTGGTTGAGGATGAAAAGCTGGAGCAGTATACTTCCGATGGTTATTCTCAAGCATTGATGGCTGTCCTTGATCAGGAAAGCCCAGAGGGAATCATTTTTGGCCACACAGCACTTGGAAAAGATCTTGCTCCTAAGATTGCGAGCAAATTAGGTTCAGGTCTGATTTCCGATGCCACTTCTCTTGAAGAGGCAGGCGGAAACCTAGTATTCACACGCCCGATCTTTTCCGGTAAAGCATTTGAAAAGAAAATTGTAACAGACGGATTGATTTTCGCGACAATCCGCCCGAACAATATTGATCCACTTGAAAAAGATGAATCCAGAAGTGGTGATGTAAGTTCTGTTTCTGTGGATATCAAGGACCTTCGTGCAATCATCAAAGATGTTGTCCGAAAAGCAACGGATGGTGTAGATCTGTCTGAAGCGAAAGTCGTCATCGCAGGAGGGCGCGGGGTGAAAAGCACAGATGGCTTCGGCCCGCTAAAAGAGCTTGCCGATGTATTAGGCGGAGCTGTTGGGGCTTCTCGTGGTGCATGTGATGCGGACTATTGCGATTACTCACTGCAAATCGGGCAGACGGGTAAGGTTGTTACTCCTGACTTGTATATTGCCTGCGGTATCTCAGGTGCCATTCAGCATTTGGCCGGTATGTCCAACTCCAAGGTGATTGTTGCCATCAACAAAGATCCTGAAGCAAGCATCTTCAATGTAGCAGACTACGGAATCGTGGGAGACTTGTTCGAAGTGGTACCGATGTTGACGGAAGAATTCAAGAAATTAAAGGTTTCTTCTTCTTAATCAACAGTCTGTAAGCTGACTTTGAAATTCATTTTGAAAAATGATTTTAATTAAAATAGAGAAAGCATCCGTGAAAGTGACGGGTGCTTTTTTGTGTGTTTCTGGGGTTTCTATATTGTTTTTTTAAGGAATAGAGAGAAGTAGAGCTCTGTACTGGTTTCTAAGAATGAGCGGCTCAAAGACAAATATAATAGTCGTGTAAAAAAATTCTGTTTTTATATATTATTTTAGGGAGTATACCGCCTATTAAGGAAGAGGAAGTGCCGAGATAACGGCTGGCAATAAGAGCAAGCTGGCATTGTACAATGAAGACTAACAATACATCCAATATTAAAAGGTACATAGCGAAGAATCTAGTCGCTCAAACCCTCTCAGATGAATTTCTCCTGATAATTATGTATAATGACATTATAAAATTGTGAATATATTCACAAACATTCTAAGCAGATTCTTCTTTTAAGATAGGAGATTTTTAAAATATGAATATATTAAACCCATTTTTGAAACACCATAGAAGAACATTAATATTTTTGGGAATCACAGCAATCCTTACAGGGTTAAGTATCATCACTCAGGCATATTTAATTGTGACTGTGGTTGACCGGGTCTTCCTTCAAGGACAAACATTCACGGATGTAGTTCCTTTTTTGGGCTGGCTAGCGCTTGTGCTGCTGGTCAGGGTCTTGCTGAACTTTGGCAGCGGACGAGCAGGTGCAAGGATGGCTTCTAAGGTGAAAGACAGCTTTCGGCAGAGGCTGCTGGCTAAATTCACTAGGAATCCAATTCAGGCTTCTCTTCAAGGCCAGTCCGGTCGAAAGGTGAGCGTTATTCTGGATGCAGTGGATGAGATTGACAGCTATTTCAGCCGTTACATACCTCAGGTCATCCAGACCTCGATTATTCCGCTTATAATTCTTGCTGCCGCGTTCACCCAGCATATTTCAACAGGGCTGCTGATGATGATTACAGCCCCGTTCATTCCCTTGTTTTTTATCATTATCGGAATGAAAACGCAGAAAAAATCAGAAGAGCAATTGGAGAAAATGTCGGCTTTCTCCGGGAAGTTTCTGGACACACTTCAAGGCTTGACGACCTTGAAATTATTCGGGCAGTCTGCGAGACAACAAGAGGCCATTCGGGAAAGCAGTCACGGTTTTAGGGATGCCACTATGGATGTGCTGAAGGTGGCCTTTATTTCTTCCTTGATGCTTGAGTATATTTCCATGCTTGGAATCGGTCTGATTGCCCTTGAACTGGGACTTCGGCTTGTTGTTTTTGAAAGTGTGGAATTCTTCACTGCATTCTTTTTGCTGGTCCTGGCACCGGAGTTTTATGCAGCGATCAAAGAACTTGGCAGTGCCTTTCACACGGGCAGAGGCAGTCTGGGTGCTGCAAATAAAATCAAGGAGGAGCTCGATAGACCGGATCTCCCTGTCAAATGGGGAGAGAAGGAACTGGCGGTTTCAACTCCTCCTACAATCAGCATAAAGGATATAGGTTTTAAATATGAAGATGGGGGATTCCAATTAAAAAGCTTCTCTGCCGATATAAAACCTTATACAAAAACGGCGGTAGTCGGGCGCAGCGGTTCAGGAAAGTCAACTCTTCTTCACTTGCTTGCCGGACTTGCAGCTCCCTCTCAAGGACAGATTGAAATTGATCAGCAGCCTCTTTCGACCTATACCGAAGAATCCTGGTTGAATGAAATTAGTTATATTTCCCAAAGACCTTATGTATTTTCAGGTACTATCGCAGAAAACATTGCGATTGGAGCGAAAAAACACTCAAGCCGGCAGGAGATTGTAAAAGCTGCTGAAAAAGCCGGATTGTCAGAGATGGCTGAGGAGCTTGATCAGGGGTACGATACCCGGGTAGGTGAAGGCGGCCGAGGCTTATCGGGAGGAGAGAAACAGCGTCTAGCCATTGCGAGGGCTTTCTTGAAGGACCCTGCCGTCATCTTATTTGATGAGCCGACGACAGGGCTGGATTTAACAACAGAACGAATTTTACAGAAATCGATCGAAGAGCTTTCAGAGAGGGCGACGGTCATCACCGTGGCTCATAGACTGCATACCATCAAAGATGCTGATTTGATTCTGTTCATGGAAAATGGAGAGTTAATAGGGAGCGGCACACATGAAGAACTGATTGAAAAAGTTTCGGAATATCGCAGCATGGTGTCAGTTCAGCAGGGGGGGGATTCAGAATGAAAGATCTGATGCATGTTATGAAGGAAGTCGGCCGTGAAAGAAAAGATATCCTGCTTTCGATTTTATTCGGGGTTTTAGCGGGAATTACAGCGGTGGGCCTCTTTGCTTCCAGCGGATACTTGATTTCCAAGGCGGCTTTCGTTCCGCCTCTGTATGCGTTAACTGTCATGATTGCTTTATTGAAGTTTTTTGGACTGGCGCGTGCTGGCAGCCGTTATGGAGAACGTTTATACTCCCATCGGGCCACTTTTTCGATTTTAAGCAACCTGAGAGTTGATTTCTTTAAAAGGCTTGAACCCCTGGCACCCGGCATTTATCAAAAATACCGGAGTGGAGATTTGCTATCGAGGATTGTAGGGGATGTGGAGAGTCTTCAAAACTTTTTCCTGCGTGTGTATTACCCTCCCATTGTCCTGGTCATCGTGTTTTTAAGCACGATAGTCTTCATGATGTTTTTCTCTGTATACATTGCTTTGGTAATGGTTATAGGGCTGATACTGACATCACTGGTTGTGCCAGCAATATTTGCATACAGAAAGCGCAGGCTGGATTATCGTTTGCGTGAGCGGAGAGGAAGCCTTTCTACAGAAGCGGCAGAGATTTTCTATGGATTCCGGGAATTGAAATTGTATCAGCGTTTAGAGGAAAAAGAAGAGATGTTGAAAGATTCCTCCCTAAAATATATCGAAGAGCAAGAGCGCGAATCCGTTCAATTAATGTTCAATCAGTCTGTAAATTCAGCAGTATCTCTTATGGTGTCGTGGGTTGTCCTTGCACTTGGTGCGTTTTTCGTGACAGAAGGACAGCTTGAAGGCGTATTTTTGGCAATGCTTGTTATGGTCTCTTTGACTGTATTTGAAAATGCCGCTCCGATGGCAGCCCTGCCCGGCCATTTGGAAGAGAGCCGCACAGCCTCCCGGCGTTTGTATTCTGTAGTAAAGGATGAGCCGGTTTTACCTTCTGCCCCAATCGCGAGGCTGCCAGAATCTCAATCTTTATCTGTGGAATTCCAGGAGTTGTCTTACCACTTCGAAGGAGAAAGCCGCAGGGCGTTGAATGAGGTGAGCTTTCAGTTGCCGGAGGGTTCAAAAACGGCTATTGTTGGCCCCAGTGGATCTGGTAAATCAACGGTGTTGATGATGCTGCTCAAAGTGCTTCATGCTGCCGAAGGAGAGATTAGGATTGGAAACCATCCGCTTACTCATGTGGATGAGCACGATCTTTGGTCGAAATCCAACGTAGTATTGCAGGATAACCATTTCTTTTACGGAACTATCCGGGAAAACCTGAAATTGGCGCAAACTGATAAAACAGATGAAGAATTAATGAAAGTCCTTGAAAAAGTCCAGTTAGCTCATTTTAATCTTGACAGCGAAGTTCTCGAACGCGGGGAAAATTTGTCAGGCGGTGAAAAACAGCGGCTTGCCATTGCCCGTGCCATGTTAAAGGGAGGGCGTCTATGGATATTGGACGAACCTACATCTTCAATAGATGCGCTGACAGAGAAGATTATTTATGAAGAGCTTTTTAAACAAGCAGCGGATGATACACTCGTGCTGGTCAGCCACCGCTTAACGGGACTGGAGAAAATGGATCAAATTATTGTGATGGAAAAAGGACAGGTTGTGGAAAGCGGAACATTTGCTGAATTGATGGCAAAGCAAGGGTATTTCTTTGCTATGAAGGAGATTGAAAGAAGTGTATTTGCTTAAGGCAGTAGTGAAGGAACGGATTTCCTGACGTCTTAAAATCAGTCATTCCACTTTATATGGTAAGAACTAATTTTCTATTTTCGCCATATAAAGGTACCATAGTGGTCATTATCTGTTGAAGATACCCTTTTCTGAAATGCTATCTTGCTTTATCACCTTCAACGCAGGTGATTTGCGCTCAGGAGTATGGATTCAGCGGTCCAGCGGCTGTAGTGAAAATCCAGAACTCCCATACTCTTGAGTTCGAGCCAACGATGAATAAATAAGGCAAAACAGGGTAAATTACCTGCGAGCATATTTATAGCATCATGAAAAGAACGATGATATACTGACGGTAACTTTGAAACATAATTGGAGGCGAATATAAATGGCTATCACAAATGCAACAGATCAAAATTTCAAAAACGAAGTAAGTTCAGGTTTAGTACTTGCTGATTTCTGGGCGCCTTGGTGCGGACCTTGTAAAATGATTGCACCAGTTCTGGAAGAGCTTGACTCCGAAATGGGCGATAAAGTGAAAATCGTCAAAGTTGACGTTGACGAAAACCAAGAAACTGCAGGAAACTATGGTGTTATGAGTATCCCGACACTAGTTGTCCTTAAAGATGGAGAAGTAGTTGACAAAGTCATCGGCTTCCAGCCTAAAGAAGCTCTTGCTGAATTATTGAACAAACATGCTTAATGAATAAGAAGAAACGAGCCGATTGGCTCGTTTCTTTTTTTAGTCTCTTTTCGTAAACTTTGTTGCTATTTGATACTAATTCCGAATAAATATCGATCTCAAGAAGGAAAAAATACGATAGTTACGAGAAGAAAAGAGCTGCTCTTCCCCGGGGAAAAATTCGGCACATGGGATTTTTCAGAAAGCAACAATAGATGCCAAAACAGCCCTTTTTTATGATTGATAATGGTACATGTTATACAGGATCTGCTCCAGACAGCCTTCCTTGCCTGGTGAACTATAAGAAAGAATCCTTCAGGCCTGCTGGATTGTATTCTTTTGCCAGAAGCCCGCCAGTTGACCTTGGCGGGCTAATTGCCTATGATTATTGAAGAAAGTTTACTGATTTCCGTTCATTTATAAGCTGTTTTTACAGGGTATCTTCATTTGTATCCAGCTGGTACAGCTTATGTCTATTGGTAAGCCGCAGGGGGTGAGGGTAATGAACGAGAATATATCAAACAAACTGGCACTGCTCCCGGATCAGCCGGGATGCTACCTGATGAAAGACAGACAGGGGACCATCATCTATGTTGGTAAGGCAAAAGTGCTTAAGAATCGAGTAAGGTCCTATTTCACAGGGTCTCATGATGGTAAAACACAAAGGCTCGTCGGAGAGATCGAGGACTTTGAATATATAATAACGTCTTCCAATTTGGAGGCGCTGATCCTTGAATTGAATTTAATTAAAAAACATGATCCGAAATATAATGTCATGCTGAAAGATGACAAGAGTTATCCGTTTATCAAGCTGACTGCAGAAAGACATCCGCGATTGATTATCACCCGCAATGTCAAGAAAGATAAGGGCAGGTATTTCGGTCCATATCCTAATGCTGGGGCAGCAAATGAAACGAAGAAGCTGCTCGACCGGATCTATCCTCTAAGGAAATGTGATAACCTTCCTGACCGGGTATGCTTGTACTATCATCTGGGACAGTGTCTCGCACCTTGTGTCCATGAAGTGGAATCAGAAACGTATAAAGAGCTGACAAATGAGATTGCCCGGTTCTTGAATGGCGGTTATAAGGAAATTAAAAAGGAACTTAACGAAAAGATGGGCGCGGCTGCAGAGAACCTCGAGTTTGAACGTGCCAAAGAGTTTCGCGATCAAATTCAGCATATCGAGGCGACGATGGAAAAGCAGACCATGACCATGACCGACTTCACAGACCGTGATATATTTGGTTATGCGGTTGATAAAGGCTGGATGTGTGTTCAGGTGTTTTTTGTCCGCCAAGGAAAACTGATTGAGCGGGATGTTTCTATGTTCCCTATCTATGATGAACCGGCAGAGGAATTCCTGACATATATCGGCCAGTTCTATACCAAGGCCAATCATTTTAAACCGAAGGAAATCAATCTTCCTGAAGGGATCGACGAATCAATCGTATCAGAACTTCTGGATGTCAGGACGACACAGCCAAAGAGAGGACAGAAGAAAAGTCTGGTCCATTTGGCAGGCAAGAATGCTGAGGTTGCGCTGAAAGAAAAGTTTTCCTTGATTGAGCGGGACGAGGAAAGAACAATCATGGCCATCGACAAATTGGGTGAGGCAATGGGCATTTATACTCCTCACCGAATCGAAGCCTTCGATAACTCCAATATCCAGGGTACTGACCCTGTCTCGGCAATGATTGTCTTCATTGACGGCAAACCGGAAAAGAAAGAGTACCGCAAGTACAAGATCAAGTCTGTAAAAGGGCCGGACGATTATGACTCTATGCGTGAAGTAGTGAGAAGAAGGTATTCCAGGGTGCTGAAAGAAGGACTACCGCTCCCTGATTTAATCGTCATTGATGGCGGGAAAGGCCAGATCGGCGCTGCAAAAGAAGTGCTGGAATTGGAATTGAATCTCGATATTCCTGTAGCCGGACTGGCAAAGGACGATAAGCATCAGACATCTGAATTGCTTTATGGAAATCCGCTCGAAATCGTTCCGCTAGAAAAAAGGAGCCAGGAATTTTATCTCCTGCAGAGAATCCAGGATGAAGTGCACAGATTTGCGATTACCTTCCACCGCCAGCTGAGAGGTAAAACCGCCTTTTCTTCTATGCTGGATGAAGTTAGCGGCATTGGTCCTAAAAGAAAAAAACAGCTTCTGAAAACTTTTGGCTCAATGAAGAAAATGAGAGAAGCTTCTATGGAGGAACTGATTGTAGCGGGGCTTCCAAAAGCAGCTGCCGAGGAATTGATGGAGAAACTGAAGGAATAAACAACTTGCACCCTACTACTAGATGGCGGGGTGCATGTTGTTGTCTTGGCGGAGAAGGAGAGCGGAAGGAAAAGAAGCGAGTTTCACTTGAAGTGAAGGCGACATCGGCCGGGAGAGTGAGCAAAGTCGTCATTCCCGTCCGAAGTGAAGGCGACATCGGTCGGGAGAGTGAGCAAAGTCGTCAGTCCCGTCCGAAGTGAAGGCGACATCGGTCGGGAAAGTGAGCAAAGTCGTCAGTCCCGTCCGAAGTGAAGGTGACATAGGCCGGGAGAGTGAGCAAAGTCGTCAGTCCTGTCCGAAGTGAAGGCGACATCGGTCGGGAAAGTGAGCAAAGTCGTCAGTCTCGTCCGAAGTGAAGGTGACATCGGTCGGGAAGGTGAGCAAAGTCGTCAGTCTCGTCCGAAGAGAAGGCGACATAGGCCGGGAGAGTAGGAAAAGAAGCTATTCCCGTCCGAATAGAGAGAAATATTGTCAGGAGAGTAGAAAAAGAAGCGATCCTGATCAGGAGAATAAGAAGTTATAATGCTGGCTCGAGGTAGAGATGATTCACCAAGGATCTGGCTCCTTCCAGAATACTCGCCCTCCATGAGAAAGAAAAATAGATTGTCATCATTTGTATTCTATGTTAAAATGAATGAAAATTTTATAAAATTATCACTTTTATACAAGTGGTGATAGAGGTGCGGACTTTCATCAGTAGATGTCTCGAGGAGTATGGGCTCTTTTGACAGGCATTGAAAGGGAAATTCGCCGAAGTGGGAATAGGCTCATGGCTGTTTTCGCTGGTTCTGTGTTTAAGAGATGCAGGATTGTCAAGATTAACAGTCTTGGAGAGCTATCTCACGTGGAACCTGCATAATTTTGCGATTTCACAGGCAATGAGATACTATCTCATTGCCTTTTTTATTGAGGTTTGTTTTTCGTGATGGACCGTTATTCTTGAACTTATACTTAGAGAAAAAAACACTTAAGAAAAGAGGACGAGAATGTGGGACTGATTGTACAGAAATTTGGAGGAACCTCCGTCGGTGATATGGATAGAATCAAAAATGCCGCCCTCCGTGTAATCGAAGAGAAAAACAGGGGCAACGAAGTAGTGGTTGTGGTTTCAGCTATGGGGAAAACGACGGACGGTCTTGTCCATTTGGCTTATCAGGCGTCTGCCAAACCCAGCAAACGTGAAATGGATATGCTCCTTACTACAGGGGAACAAATCACCATCTCACTGCTGACGATGGTGCTGCTTGAATCCGGTTATGACGCGGTTTCTATGACAGGCTGGCAGGCAGGCATTGAGACGGAAGACATACATGGCAATGCCCGTATCACCAATATCAATAGTGACAGAGTCCGGCAGAACCTTAGAGACAACCGTATTGTGGTAGTTGCAGGATTTCAAGGAATGTCAGAGAGCAGAGAGATTACAACCTTAGGACGAGGCGGTTCTGATACGACGGCTGTAGCCCTTGCGGCAGCGCTGAATGCAGATCGATGCGATATATATACAGACGTGGATGGAGTTTATACTTCTGATCCCAGATATGTGAAGAATGCCCGAAAGCTTTCATCTGTCGCTTATGACGAAATGCTGGAACTGGCTAATCTTGGTGCCGGTGTTCTTCATCCCAGGGCAGTGGAATTTGCCAAAAATCATGGAGTTCCACTGGTAGTAAGGTCAAGTATGGAAAAACAAGAAGGTACAATGATTGAGGAGGAAGTTTCAATGGAAACAGGGTTGATCGTTCGAGGAGTAGCATTTGAAGAAGAAATTATCAGGGTGACTGTATTAGGGCTTCAAAATGAAATCACTGGCCTTTCTTCCATTTTTACTACTCTTGCCAAAAATCACATCAATGTCGATATTATCATTCAGAGTAAGACAGAAACGGGCAGGATCAATCTATCTTTCTCCATCAAGAAGGAATCCCTGGAGGATACGATCGAGGTACTGCAGAATAATCGTGAGGATCTTGGATTCAGCACAATTGAACATGAAAGCGGCCTGGCTAAAGTCTCCATCGTAGGTTCAGGCATGATATCCAATCCGGGTGTAGCAGCCCAGATGTTTGAAGCGCTGGCCAACAATCAGATTCCAATCAAAATGGTAAGTACATCAGAAATTAAGGTATCCGCTGTTGTCGATGAAGCACAAATGCTGAAAGCGGCGGAAGTACTTCATACAGAATTCAATCTTGATAAAGCACAGGAACCGCAAAAGGTTTCGGTAAAATAAATCACTAAAAAGGCTTTCCGCACCTGGAAAGCCTTTTTAATAGGACAGGAAGTATAAATGTTAGGATTGAAAATAGGCAGCGTTGCCGCTTGCGCTTTTTATTGTACTATTCTATTTTATCCTTGGGATCAGTCCGGACGATTATCTTGACTGTCTTGGATCTCTTATGGATTTCTTCAGCCGCTTCGGTGACAGCCTTTTTTTTAGACTGAACTTGTTCTGCTAAAAATCCTGCTTCCATTTTGAAGGAGATATCCGTTTTGAGTGACAGTCTTCTTTCAACGAATGGTCCGGACAAAATGAAGATCTGCTCGTCTTTTTTATCATCAGCAAGAGTCAATTTCCCCCAGCCTGCCTCTAAGAAAAACGCTTCGGTTTCTTCCAGAGACACAAGAGGAAATCTCCTAGCGAGGCTTTTGCCGCCCCAGTAAAGAATGTCTGTCGTATGCTTGCCCAAAATCTCGGGCAGCAGGATATCTCTCATTAATTCGTACCCAAACAAGGGAACGGCTTCCATATCCCCGTTTTTTTGGTCATTGCTGCTTTCCAAAACGAATCCCCTCTTTCTATAAGGCTCTCTTCCTGCTCAAGTTAAGAGAGTTATTTTCTGATTATTTTCCACTGAATTGTAAAAGTATCCCTGAGGTTTCTGTCGATTTCTAAAAAATTTCCAGTGCATCAACAATCTTCTATTAATCTATTATAAACAAGGTGAGGGTAAAATATAAATCGCTAAGACAAAAATAGTATAGATGGAATGTTTTACCGGCATAATGATTAATCATCTTTTTCATTTTTCCGCACCTGGCTCAGCCTATACGGGGTACTCATTCCGCCAGATTAAACAGCAATGTAATATTATCAATATATTAAAAATATTTTTGCGATATCACCGAATTTTATGTATACGTTTTCTTGACGCACCTCTAACATGGGAGTAAAATGAACTTGTCACATTTTTGTTATAATATGAAAATTTGCAGAAGGTTCATACCTTAAATAGTATTGGCTATATCTTATTTTATGCATTTTTTCATCATTAAGGGGGGGTATATCATGGCTGGAAATCGTGAGTATAATTTACGCAGGCTTCACTCTTTGCTAGGTGTTATTCCAGTAGGGATATTCTTAATTCAGCACTTAGTAGTCAACAACTTTGCCACACGGGGCGCAGAAGCATTTAATAATGCAGCACACTTTATGGAGAGTTTACCTTTCCGGTACGTACTTGAAACATTCGTTATTTTTCTTCCATTGTTGTTTCATGCTATTTATGGTTTATATATAGCCTTCACAGCAAAGAACAATGTAAGCAAATACGGTTATTTCCGTAACTGGATGTTCCTGCTTCAGCGGATATCGGGCGTCATCACGCTGGTATTCATTACGTGGCATGTATGGGAAACAAGGGTTGCAGCTGCATTCGGAGCAGAAGTTAACTTTCAAATGATGGAGAACATCTTGTCCAACCCATTTATGATGGGCTTCTACATTGTTGGCGTCATCTCTACTATCTTCCATTTTGCTAACGGTTTGTGGTCTTTCCTTGTGAGCTGGGGAATCACAGTTTCTCCTCGTTCCCAAGTAATCGCTACTTACGTTACAATCGGGATTTTCATTGCTCTTTCCTATGTGGGAATCAGCTCATTATATGCGTTCGTTTAATTCATTATTAAGGTAACTGGATTCAGATTTTACGAGACTCGGTTATTGGTATTTTTGTAGGAGAAGGAGTGAGTCTAGATGAGTAAAGGGAAAATCATCGTGGTCGGCGGCGGTTTAGCCGGCTTGATGGCTACAATAAAAGCAGCAGAAGCAGGAGCGCCGGTCGATCTATTTTCATTAGTGCCAGTGAAGCGTTCTCACTCTGTCTGTGCACAGGGCGGAATCAACGGAGCGGTAAATACGAAAGGTGAAGGAGATTCTCCTTGGGAACATTTCGATGACACCGTTTACGGAGGAGATTTCCTGGCTAACCAGCCTCCAGTCAAAGCTATGACGGAAGCTGCACCGGGAATCATTCACTTGCTTGACCGTATGGGCGTAATGTTCAACCGTACGCCGGAAGGACTTCTGGACTTCCGCCGCTTCGGAGGGACACAGCATCACCGTACAGCCTTCGCTGGTGCGACGACTGGACAGCAGTTATTATATGCACTTGATGAACAGGTTCGACGCCATGAAGTGGCTGGACTTGTCAATAAATATGAAGGCTGGGAATTCCTTGGTGTTATCGTTGATGACGAAGGAGCAGCCCGCGGTATCGTAGCACAGGATCTTAAGACAATGGAAATTAAATCATTCCCTGCAGATGCAGTGATCATGGCTACAGGAGGTCCCGGAATCATCTTCGGTAAATCCACGAACTCAGTCATTAACACAGGATCTGCTGCTTCCATCGTGTATCAGCAGGGTGCATACTATGCAAATGGAGAATTCATTCAAATTCACCCGACAGCAATTCCGGGAGACGATAAGCTCCGCCTTATGAGCGAATCCGCTCGCGGAGAAGGCGGACGTGTCTGGACATATAAAGACGGTAAGCCTTGGTACTTCCTGGAGGAAAAATATCCTGCCTACGGAAACCTTGTGCCTCGTGATATTGCAACACGTGAGATTTTTGATGTATGTGTTAACCAGAAGCTTGGGATCAACGGTGAAAACATGGTTTACCTTGATCTTTCACATAAAGACCCTAAAGAGCTGGATATCAAACTGGGCGGCATCATTGAAATCTACGAGAAATTCATGGGAGACGACCCTCGTAAGGTCCCTATGAAAATCTTCCCAGCTGTTCACTATTCAATGGGCGGCCTGTGGGTAGATTACGATCAAATGACGAATATACCTGGACTGTTCGCTGCCGGTGAATGTGATTATTCACAACACGGAGGTAACCGTCTTGGAGCAAACTCCCTTCTTTCTGCCATCTTTGGCGGAATGGTTGCCGGTCCAAACGCAATCAAGTATATGAATGGACTGGAGAAGAGTGTGGACGAACTGCCTTCTTCCTTATTTGAGCGCCATGTTCAGCAGGAAGAAGAAAAATGGAACGAAATCCTGTCCATGGACGGAACTGAAAATGCTTACGTGATCCACAAAGAGCTTGGTGAGTGGATGACGGATAACGTTACAGTGGTTCGTTACAATGATAAACTGAAAGAAACAGATAATAAGATCCTAGAGCTGATGGAACGCTTTAAAAATATCAATATCAATGATACCCAAAAATGGAGCAACCAAGGTGCGATGTTCACCCGCCAGCTGCACAATATGCTTCAGCTTGCACGTGTCATCACAATTGGTGCCCTTCAGCGTGATGAAAGCCGTGGTGCCCATTACAAACCGGACTTCCCGGATCGTAATGATGAGAAGTTCCTGAAAACCACTATGGCTAAGTACAACGCAGAAACAAATTCACCTGAATTCCATTACGAAGAGGTAGATACATCGTTGATCCCGCCGCGTAAGCGCGACTACACTAAGAAAAAAGGGGGTAAATAAAGATGAGTGAAAATAAAACAGTACGCTTTATCGTTACTCGTCAAGACAGCCCTGAAACTGACTCTTATACAGAGGAATTCGAACTGGCCTACCGCCCGAACATGAACGTCATTTCTGCACTGATGGAAATCCGCAGAAATCCTGTAAATGTTAAAGGCGAGAAAACGACTCCGGTCAACTGGGACATGAACTGCCTTGAGGAAGTTTGCGGAGCCTGTTCAATGGTCATCAACGGTAAGCCGCGCCAATCTTGTACGGCACTTGTTGATAAGCTCGAGCAGCCGATCCGTCTGGCTCCTATGAAAACATTCCCGGTTGTTCGTGACCTTGTGGTGGACCGCAGCAGAATGTTCGATTCACTGAAAAAAGTCAAAGCATGGGTTCCGATTGACGGAACATATGACCTTGGACCAGGACCTCGTATGCCTGAGAAAAAACGTCAATGGGCATATGAGCTTTCTAAATGTATGACTTGCGGTGTCTGCCTTGAGGCATGTCCGAACGTGAACTCGAAATCAGATTTCATCGGGCCAGCCCCACTTTCTCAGGTCCGTCTGTTCAATGCTCATCCAACGGGTGCCATGAATAAAGACGAGCGTCTGGAAAGCATCATGGGAGATGGAGGGCTTGCCAACTGCGGTAACTCACAGAACTGTGTGCAGTCTTGCCCTAAGGGAATTCCTTTGACAACATCCATCGCTGCACTAAACAGAGATACCTCTTTCCAAATGTTCAAAAACTTCTTCGGAAGCGACAATATGGTTTGATTTTAAATTAAACCCAAACCCCCTCAGCCTGAGAGCTTGAGGGGGTTTTTGAATAGAAGGCGAACTTCTATGGATGAAGAACACCAGAGTGTATGAGTGTTCCTTAGGGTGCATGGTTAGCATTCGAAGGCTCTAAACCAATGAAGGGACATAGGGATGTTAAGAGTTTCTCGATTTTGAGGATCTCCAGTCCCAAAGAAGGGGCAGAACATTTATGGTGCGCTTTTAAAGTCCTGCACTCTGCTGTGAGGTAAATGAAATTTGTCTTTGGTTATGATGTCCCTCGCTTGAATTTCGGAGACATCAATAAGTTTTTAAGGTTTAGATGTACCTCACTGGCGTATCAAAATACATCATTTAGATCTTTTAATTGCTGATGTACCTCATTCACTGCAAACTAATGAAAATGATCTTGGAATAGATCTTATATAGCTAAAAAGAACAAATATCTTTTTTCTTGGGTCAGAAAAATATATAATAGTAAGAAAAGAATGAACATTCATTCATTTTTAAAAACATTCAGGCTTCGCTTCTTTCCCAGAGACAGCCTGATCACAGGAGGGGCAATATTATGAGAATTACATATATTGAAGATATGGAGCAGTGGAAAGGCCAATTTGAATTTTATAACAAGATCAAAGTCAGATTCTCAGAAACGGATATGTTTGGCCATTTAAATAATACGGTTCCATTCACTTATTTCGAAGAAGCCAGGATTGAATTTTTCAAAAGTAAAGGATTTATGCAGGACTGGGTAAAATCGGAGAATGAAACCATTCCGGTTGTAGCCGATCTTCAATGTGATTTTTTGAGACAGGTATATTTTGACCAAACCATACGGGTATATGTGAATGCTTATAAGATTGGATCATCCTCGGTTGATCTTCATTATATGGGAATGGATGAACGTGACAGGGTTTGCTTTACTGGCAGAGGAACAATGGTGCAGATTTCCAAGGAAACAGGAAAGGGAGTACCTTGGACGGACGATATGAAGGCGAAATTATCTAACACTCACCATCTATCGAAAAGCTGTTGAGTGATCAAGCCTGCAGACAGTGTCAAGAATAGCAGAAAACTATATCTCTATATCAAAAATAACCTTGCCTATTTTTGCTAATTAAAGCCTTCTCTATGTCACTCCACACCAATGGTTCACATATGATATCGTGACGACCGACAATACCCATCCCCGCGGTTTAAAGCTGGCGAAGGCAAGGAGGGTTACCATAATTGAAGGACAATGAATTTGCACACAAACCGTTGCTTACCAAAAGAGAAAAAGAAGTATTCGAGCTGTTAGTCCAAGATAAAACGACTAAAGACATCGCTGGTGAACTTTTCATTAGCGAGAAGACAGTTCGGAACCATATTTCCAACGCCATGCAAAAGCTTGGAGTGAAGGGGCGTTCTCAAGCTGTTGTAGAGCTTCTTCGCATGGGGGAACTCAAGCTTTAAAATTAGCCGGCTGCCCGTTAAGGACAGCCGGCTTTAACTATGAGAGGGCTTACTGAGGCCTTTATGAAATTTGTCGAAAACAGCAACAATAGTCCGGTACGGCATTTACCTATAAAAGTTACTTGAAAAAAGTCAGAAAAAAGGCGACAATGCTAAGTATATAACTTGTACGAAAAGGTATTGATAGGAGTGTCAAAAATGAACAACAAACCGCAGGATATGGAAGTCTTTGCAGATATTGAAAAAGATTTACGCTACATATCATCTATCATCAAACAAAAAGGAAGAGAGATTCTTAGCCAATATTCGATTACTCCTCCCCAATTTGTTGCGTTACAATGGCTGTTCGAAGGAGGCGACATGACAATCGGAGAACTTTCCACCAAAATGTTCCTTGCTTGCAGTACCACTACCGACCTAGTGGACAGAATGGAAAAAACGGAACTGGTAGAAAGAGTGAAGGATAATAAAGACAGGCGTGTTGTGAGAATTCACCTCCTCCATGAAGGCGAAAGGATCATCGAAGAAGTAATCGAGAAAAGACAGCAGTACCTGCAGCAAATCCTTAAAAACTTCTCCGGTGATGAAATCAAGACACTTAACGCAAATCTGTCTAAATTGCATCAAGAAATGAAATAAAAATGAGGGAAAATTTTTGTGAATCAACCTATAGGAATTATTGACTCAGGTGTTGGAGGATTGACGGTAGCAAGGGAAGTCATGCGCCAGCTCCCTAATGAGACGATTTTTTATCTAGGAGATACCGCCCGCTGTCCCTATGGACCCAGGACAGCAGAAGAAGTGAAAAAGTTTACCTGGGAGATGGCGGCATTTCTCATGAACTACAATATCAAAATGCTGGTTATTGCGTGCAATACGGCAACAGCTGTCGTGCTGGAAGAGCTTCAGGATATGCTCCCAATTCCTGTAGTCGGCGTCATCCAGCCTGGTGCAAGAGCTGCCCTGAAACACAGTCAAAATGGGAGAATCGGTGTGCTGGGTACTGTGGGGACCGTGAACAGCAAAGCATACGATAAGGCGATCCATTCCATCAATGACTCTATGCAGGTGACATCCCTTGCGTGCCCTAAGTTTGTTCCTTTGGTAGAGAGTGGCGAGTATGACAGCAAATGGGCAGTGGAGATTGTCGATGAAACGCTTGTCGGCATAAAAGGAGAGCCAATCGACACCCTGATTCTCGGGTGCACGCATTACCCGCTGCTGCAAAAAATCATCCAAAAGGCAATGGGGCAAGGTGTGAAGGTCATCAATTCAGGTGATGAAACAGCAAGCGAAGTAAGTGCCATCCTGGACTATCAAGGGATGTTGAACAAACAGAAGAAGAAGCCGCAGCATACATTCTTCACTACGGGTTCATCACGGATGTTCTCCAAAATCGCTCAAGACTGGCTGCAGCTAGAACATATAGACACGAAAACCATCCTTCTCGGGAACTGATCCCGTGAAGGATGGTTTTTTTGTTGGTTGATAGGTTTGTAGATTAGGGTACTAACATCGCTGGATTTATAGTGGATTGAAACAGCATAAGATTAGAATTCGGATGTGTTTGTTCGGTGAAAAAGTGATTTAAACAGCGTGAATTTTTAGCAGCCAGATAAATCGATGAAGTAGAAAGGCTGCATAAACAGCAGGAAATTAGAAATCCAGACAGCTGATAAGTATATCGGATGGAAATGCGAAGAGTCAGCTTCCTAAATAAAAATTTACAACCAAATCCCTCTCAAAAAAAAACATCGTAAACTTAAGGGCACTGAAAATCTAGGGAATTTTAAAATTTTCTTTTTATGAACAAAGATAAAGTCAACTATCCTTCCTTAAATAGGAAGAAAAAGTTGACTTTTTTCATTGAAAGCAATGTATCGAATCATTTGGGCGCATTTGCCTGTCGGGAATGTAGCTTTTTTTAACTAGTCCATAGAAAAAGGCTAACTCAAGCCAGTGACCGATGGGACTTTCCGATATGGCTCAGTATTCTAAATAATAAATAGAGGAAAAAAGTTCCCTTATTAACTAAGAAACATTGAAAAAAGCCAAGATAGGGGAAGAAAATTCCCTTATTTAACTTAATGCTAAAAAATAGTGCTTTTTTATCATATAAGAGAAAAAAGTTCCCTTAATTATAACGCTGGGTACCACATTAATGAAACGACAGGCTGTTTTCGTAATGAGACCTGATCCATCAAGCGCCTACCTAGATGAGCCGGTTATCTTCAACGGAAATCAGGGCTCTTTCATAATATCTGAAGCGGTAAAGGGAAGTTTTACAATTAATAGTCTTTGTCGGACTTTTCAGTGCCCTCGTAAATTTCTATCACTTTTTTCGGTCTATTTTCAAAAAAGAGCTCGTATACATATAGTACAAACTGTCTGAGGAGGGTTCCCCCATGTCAAAGAAAACGAAAGCAGCGATTGTGCTTACAGTGGTAACTTCGTCCATTTACCTCTCCGGGTGCGGATTATTAGGTGGAGATGAGAAAGCAAAGATTGATCCGCCATCAGATTTATCGTACTTAGAAGAAGGTGAGAAAGTGGATGTGGCTGAAGAAAATACTGAAGGAGAAGTAACTTCTTCTACTTCGACTGAGGAAGCAGCTGAAAGTAGTGTGATGACAGAGCTGTATCTAATTGATTCTGATGGCTATGTCGTATCACAGACGCTGGCTCTGCCAAAAACGGAAAGTGTCGCTAAACAGGCGCTGGATTACCTTGTAGCGGATGGACCAGTCCAAAACCTGCTTCCTAACGGTTTCCGCCCTGTGCTGCCAGCAGGCACTCAAGTTAGTGTAAACATTAAAGATGGGACAGCAGTTGCAGATTTTTCAAGCGAATTCCAAAATTATCAGCCGGAAGATGAGATGAAAATCCTTCAGTCGGTAACATGGACACTCACGCAATTTGAGTCGGTTGAAAAGGTTGAGCTGCGGGTGAATGGATATGAGTTGACTGAGATGCCAGTCAACGGGACTCCGGTCGATGAAAAAGGATTATCCAGAAAAGTGGGTATTAATGTGGATACATCAGGAATTACTGATGTGACGGCTACCCACCCGGTAACAGTTTACTTTGTTGCTCAAAAAGGCGATAACACCTATTATGTCCCTGTAACCAAGCGGGTCAGCAATAAGGTGGATAATAAGGTTGAAGCGGTCGTCCAGCAGCTTGTCGAGGGGCCTGGTTATCAAAAAAATCTTCTCAGCGATTTTACCGGAGTAGCCTTGCTGGATGAACCTTCCGTGAAGGACGGTCAGGTGACGCTTAATTTCAATGAGGCGGTATATGGCAGCTTTGAGGAGAAAATTGTCTCTGAGCACTTCATGAATTCGCTCGTTCTGTCCCTGACAGAGCAGGAAGGCATCGAAAGTGTAGCCGTCATGGTCAACGGGGAAGGTGAACTGGTGAATGAAAAAGGGGAAACCTTGAGTGAACCGGTTACCCGTCCGGAAAATGTAAACACAATCAGTTTTTGATATACTATAAGTAATTAAGATAAGAGGCAGCTGAGACTGCCTCTTATCTTTTTGCGGAATTTAAAAGAGATAATTGCACATTAAGACTACTTAAAGTAAGAGGTGGTTCATGATGAAAAGAAAAGTAATAATCGCGACTAAAAATAAGGGAAAAGCTAAGGAGTTTGAGCGCATGTTGTCCCCAAAGGGATATGAGGTGCTGACGCTGCTTGATTTCCCAGACTTCCAGGATATCGAGGAAACGGGTGAAACTTTTGAAGAAAATGCTGTTTTGAAAGCAGAGGAAGCATCTTCAGTCCTGAATGAAATCGTCATCGCCGATGATTCTGGGTTGATCATCGATGCACTTGACGGCCGTCCGGGTGTGTATTCGGCACGATATGCAGGGGAAGCAAAAGATGACAATGACAATATGGATAAAGTGCTCTCTGAATTGGAAGGAGTTCCTTACAATGAGAGATCCGCACGTTTCTATTGTGTACTGGCAATAGCAGGTCCTGGCAGGGAAACAAAGACCTACTCAGGGGCTTGTGAAGGAAAAATCCTGGACGAGCGACGCGGTTCGAATGGGTTTGGATATGACCCTGTCTTTTTTGTAGAAGAAAAAGACAGAACGATGGCCGAGCTGACTTCTGAAGAAAAGTCGGCGATCAGCCACAGAGGAAACGCACTGAAACAATTTGAAAATGATCTGGAAGAATTGTCAGGTGATTATCTATGAGGCTGATTGTAGTAAGTGACAGCCACGGTTCCGACATGGAAATAAAGAACTTATACAGCACGTACAAAGGGAAAGTCGATGGGTTTGTGCATTGCGGAGACTCAGAACTGAAAGCAAGTGACCCGGCAATGGAAGGGTATCTTGCGGTCCGGGGGAATTGCGACATGGATTCTTCCTATCCTGAAGTGTTGACAGAGGAGTTTGGCAGTACGAGGATCCTTGCCACACATGGTCATCTGTATAATGTGAAAATGACCTTGATGAACCTCAATTACTTAGCGAAAGAAAATGACGCCGATATCGTGTTCTTTGGTCACTCCCATCAGCTGGGGGCAGAGAAGATAGAGGATGTATTATTCGTGAATCCGGGCAGCGTTCTACTGCCTAGGGGACGAAAGGAAAGAACTTACGCACTCATCGAAACAGAAGGAGATTCAACCTCTGTAAAATTTTTCGAGCATAATCATCAAGAGATTGTTGATTTATCACAGAAGTTCTTTGTATAATAAGAAGGCGGAAAACAACCGCCTTCTTTTTTTGAAGCTGGCATAAATTTTTAAAAAAAGTTTTTAAAAAGTGTTGACTTTCATTTGTTATTCAAATATAATAAATATTGTCGCTGAAACAAGTCCCAGTAGCTCAGCCGGATAGAGCATACGCCTTCTAAGCGTACGGTCGGGAGTTCGAATCTCTCCTGGGACGCCATTTAAACTACATATTACGGTTATAAAACCGTCGTTTGAAACCCCTTGATCCTTTAGTGGATCAAGGGGTTTCTTTTTGTTTTGACAGTTTTGGAAAGAGCTTTTTTAAGGCTCTTTTCGTAAACTTTGTTGCTATTTATCTTAAACAATCCCGATTAGAGAGAAAGCTCAGTAACCGGGAGAGGGGATCCGGCTTTTGGGATTTTTCCGAAAGCTACAAGATATGCGAAAATAGCCATTTTATTCTAATAGAGGGGAACCAAGCCTGAGAGAAATTTTATAAATGTAATGAAAGAGGTGGCTGGGTAACCAAACAAGGTGATTAGAACAAAAAAAGGTAACCAAGGAAACGCATTGGTGCCCAACTAGGTTGCGCAGAGCCAAAAAAGGAAACCAAGGGGGCTTCTAGGTGCCCAAACAAAGCGAGCGGAGTCAAAAAAAGAAACCAAGAAAGCGCTTAGGTGCCCAAACAAGGTGGGCAGAGCGGAAAAAGGAAACCAAGAAACCGCTTAGGTGCCCAAACAAAGCGAGCGGAGTCCAAAAAGGAAACCAAGAAACCGCTTAGGTGCCCAAACAAGGCGAGCGGACTCCAAAAAGGAAACCAAGAAACCGCTTAGGTGCCCAAACAAGGCGAGCGGAGTCAAAAAAAGAAACCAAGAAAGCGCTTAGGTGCCCAAACAAGGCAAGCGGAGCCAAAAAGGAAACCAAGAAAGCGCTTAGGTGCCCAAACAAGGCAAGCGGAGCCAAAAAAGGAAACCAAGAAAGCGCTTAGGTGCCCAAACAAGGCGAGGGGAGCCAAAAAAGGAAACCAAGAAACCGTCTAGGTGCCCAAACAAGGCGAGCGAAGCCAAAAAAGGAAACCAAGAAACCGCTTAGGTGCCCAAACAAAACGAGCGAACCCGAAAAAGGAAACAAAGGAACCTTCTAGGTACCCAAAATGGAGGATGTAAGATTTCTGAAAAGATCTTGAGTAAATATCAACTTTAACTTTAAAAATTTTAATACCCTAAAACCTCTGAATCGAACAATAATCCATATAAGAAAGAGCACTATCCGCAAAGACAGTGTTTCGTTGCCAGGAATGAACTATTTTACAGCTGCCTTATGGCCTGATGGGAAATGAGCTTTTAAAAATTCTCCTCTTCTCCCCTTTGTTTATTCCCCGCAGGTTTGCTAAACTGAAATCATTAAATGGAACGGGGCGGTAACGTTAATGAATAAAGGAAAGAAAGACACTAAAATCGTTCAATTCCCCAGGTTGAAGGAAAGGCTTTTTGAAAAAGGGCTGGAAGCACTGCAGAACAGTCAGCTGGATCAGGCAGCCGGTTTGTTTGAGCAGGCCTACGAAATAGATCCGGAA
Source organism: Rossellomorea vietnamensis (assembly GCF_008180615.1). GTDB lineage: Bacteria > Bacillota > Bacilli > Bacillales > Bacillaceae_B > Rossellomorea > Rossellomorea vietnamensis_D. The sequence continues at coordinate 147,466 of NZ_VTEH01000002.1, read as the reverse complement.
GACGGTGAAATCGGTGCTGCATACGTTCTGGCGCTATATGAGAACAAGCAATACGGCCGGGCGAAGGAAATCTGCAAGGAACTCCTGCATGAAGGAATTGGAGACTACTTTAAGGTTGTCGAATTATATTTGATGATCTTGATACAGTTGAATGAACATAAAGAAGTTGTGAGTACTATAAGCGCCTTATTCGATGAGAAAGAAGTGCCTCTTGAGAAGGAAGAGCACTTCAGCAAGCTGTTGTCATTCAGCAAGAGGGTACTGGAAGGGAAGGAAGTGCCAATCCCAGAAATAACTGATGATACTCGTCATTCTTCTCAAGAAAAAGTTTTAGAAGGAAAAGAACTTCAGGAGCAGACGCTTATTTTGGCAGAGCTTGTTAACCGGAATATCCGGCCATATATGACAGAATTACTCGCCACCTTGGATGAAGAAGCTACCCATCCTTTTATTCAAACGATGATTGTTAATGTTCTGAGGGAGCATGGTTTCCATGAAGAAGTTGGAATTAGTAAGTTCGGGAAAAGAGTCACTTGTGTGCCAGCAAGCTTGGAAGATGTCTTCCAGACCAGCTACTATAAAGAAGTGACTGAAGAAATAGATGAATTGATTGCCCAGAGAAATCCTTCTTTGCAGCAGCAGGTGATCGAGACATTCACCCGCCACAGCTTCCTGTTGTATCCTCTTGAGATGGAATGGCCGGCTGAAAAGACTGCGCTGGCTTACCTGGCTTTTGGACTGGACCTTTATGGTGAAGACCTTTCGGCAATGGGAATGGAAGAAAAAGCTGCTGATGAGGAAAGTGAACTGAACTCCATCGGGGAGTTAATCGGGAAATTGGAAGGTGTTACCTCTCCGGTCCTATAAAACAAATATAGGAAACTCGTTTTTAGTGCTATGAGTTGAAAGAAGGATTTCATATGTTATAATATAATGGTTGCAATGTGAAGTTTTTCATATTCGAAGAGATAGTGCTTTTGTTACATAGGCAAACCTATCTAAATATTTATTTTGTATTAACTATAATCAATTATAGATTGTTGGAGGGAAAAGTATGTCTGCTAAATGGGAAAAGCAAGAAGGGAACCAAGGGGTTCTTACAATTGAAGTAGATGCAGATACAGTGAACAATGGTTTGGACGCTGCATTTAAGAAAGTGGTTAAGCAAGTTAATGTACCAGGATTCCGTAAAGGGAAAATGCCTCGCGGAATGTTCGAAAAACGTTTTGGTGTAGAATCTCTTTACCAGGACGCGTTAGATGTCATTCTTCCTGAAGCTTATGCTAAAGCTGTTGAAGAAACTGGAATCTCACCTGTGGATCGTCCGGAAATCGACATCGAGCAAATGGAAAAAGGCAAAGAGCTTATTTTCACTGCTACAGTCACTGTTAAACCTGAAGTTAAACTTGGTGAATACAAAGGGCTTGAAGTAGAGAAAATGGAAACAGAAGTTACTTCTGAAGATGTTGAGAACGAATTGAAATCTCTTCAGGAAAAACAAGCTGAGCTTGCTGTTAAAGAAGAAGGTGCAGCTGAAAACGGCGACACAGTCGTTATCGATTTTGAAGGGTTCGTCGATGGGGAAGCTTTCGAAGGCGGCACAGCTGAAAACTATTCTCTTGAACTTGGTTCAGGTTCTTTCATTCCAGGATTTGAGGAGCAATTAATCGGCCTTGAAACTGGAGCGGAAAAAGAAGTTGAAGTAAACTTCCCAGAGGAATACCACGCTTCCGAGCTTGCTGGCAAGCCTGCGGTATTTAAAACAAAACTTCATGAAATCAAAGCGAAGCAGCTTCCTGAGCTTGATGATGAATTCGCTAAAGATGCAGATGAGGAAGTTGAAACTCTTGACCAATTAAAAGAGAAAATCCAAAAGCGTCTTGAAGAATCCAAGAAAAACGAAGCAGAACAAACACTTCGCGACACGCTAGTGGAAAAAGCTTCTGAAAATACAGAAGTGGAGATCCCGGATGCAATGGTTGACACTGAAGTTGACCGCATGATGCAGGAATTCGAACAGCGTCTGCAAATGCAGGGAATGAACCTTGAGCTTTACTTCCAATTCTCTGGACAAAAAGAAGAAGACCTTCGCGGCCAGATGAAAGAAGATGCAGCTAAGCGTGTACGCACTAACTTGACTCTTGAAGCAATCGCTGAAGCAGAAAACCTTGAAATTTCTGATGAGGAAGCAGAAGAGGAAGTTAACAAACTGGCTGAGCAGTACAATATGGCTGCAGACAATATCAAGCAGGCTCTTGGCGGTCTTGATAACCTGAAAACAGATCTTAAAATCCGAAAAGCAGTAGAAGTTCTTGTGGATAACAGCAAGACTGTTGCATAATAATAATTATAGAAACAAGGCGCGAGTTAATTCGTGCCTTGTTTTATAAAATAAGAAATTTTTCCCTCTGTCTCTTTGAAGCTTATACTTAACTCAGCAAGAATGGATGGACTTGAGATCACAAGGGTTCCAACCCATTTTTCTAAAGAAGCTGCACTGGTAATCCTCTAAGAAGAATAAACCAGTACATTTACAATCCGTTTACATAATCTCCTAAACAGGAATAGGATGACCGTTTTTTGGATAAACCTTAATAAGCGGGCGTAAAATTGGTTGGATCGTTTAATTTCCTTTCCGGACATATAGTATGATAAAATGCAATACATAACTTGAATTTTTTGAAACGACATAGCTTTTTATAAGGGGTGAATTTCATTGTTTAAATTTAACGATGAAAAAGGACAATTGAAATGTTCTTTTTGTGGTAAGACACAAGATCAGGTCCGGAAGCTTGTAGCAGGACCGGGTGTTTATATATGTGATGAATGCATCGAGCTTTGTACCGAGATCGTGGAAGAGGAGCTTGGAACAGAAGAAGAAGTTGAGTTCAAGGATGTTCCTAAACCGAAGGAGATCCGTGAAATCCTCGACGAATACGTAATAGGCCAAGAGCAGGCGAAGAAGTCCTTGGCGGTAGCTGTTTATAACCACTACAAACGTATCAATTCGAACAGCAAAGTGGATGATGTTGAACTATCTAAGAGTAATATTGCCATGATTGGCCCTACAGGAAGCGGTAAAACCCTTCTAGCCCAGACTTTGGCCCGCATACTTAATGTGCCGTTTGCCATTGCGGACGCTACTTCACTGACGGAAGCCGGATATGTTGGAGAAGACGTGGAGAACATTCTGTTGAAATTGATCCAGTCGGCAGATTATGATGTAGAAAAAGCAGAACGCGGCATCATTTACATCGATGAAATTGATAAAGTGGCCAGAAAATCTGAGAATCCTTCAATCACACGCGATGTTTCAGGTGAAGGTGTTCAGCAGGCGCTGCTTAAAATCTTGGAAGGTACGGTTGCGAGCGTTCCTCCTCAAGGTGGAAGAAAGCATCCGCATCAGGAATTCATCCAAATCGATACTTCAAATATCCTGTTCATCTGTGGAGGAGCATTTGATGGTATCGAGCAAATTGTGAAGAGACGCCTTGGGCAAAAAGTTATCGGCTTTGGTTCCGACTCGAAAGCGGTCAATGTCGATAATGATAAAGCATTGCTGGCTAAGGTCGTTCCTGAAGACTTATTGAAGTTCGGTCTGATTCCGGAATTCATCGGGCGTCTTCCGGTTATTTCCAGCCTGACTCCTCTTGATGAGGATGCTCTTGTGGAAATCCTGACTAAACCGAAGAACGCACTGGTAAAGCAGTATCAAAAAATGCTTGAACTTGACCAGGTGGAATTAGAGTTTGAAGAAGATGCACTTAGAGAAATCGCCAATAAAGCGATCGAACGTAAAACAGGTGCCCGCGGTCTTCGTTCAATCATCGAAACCATCATGCTTGAGGTAATGTTCGATCTTCCTTCAAGAGAAGATATCAAGAAATGTATCATTACACCAGGCACAGTCACCGATAGTGAAGCTCCAAAGCTGCTATTGGAAGACGGAACGGTTATCAAAGGAAATGACGAAGAAAAGACTTCCGCTTAACAATAAGCTAAACAAGGTCCTCCCGGTTCGCCGTGGAGGATCTTTTCTGTCTTTTTTTCTTTTGAGAACATTTGCCTCTCGGAGCTGATCAAGGTGCTTCCACCTTTTATACAGGCGATGCCGAGGAGGCTCATCCAGCTCCAGCGGCCAGCGACTAACAGATTTCGGACTCTCTCCTTGCGATAAGTCATCATCGAATCTCGGTCGCTCTCCGTGATTCCTTTATCTGATGCGAGAGCCTGAGCAGGACCTCTCCACTTTTGGTGATAAGTCAACATCAACTTACTATGTTCGTTGTGTTTCCTTTATCTCATGCGGAGTCAGTCCAGTCCGTACGCCGCTGAACGGCCGCTTCCGCTTTTGCTTCACCGCCCGCCCTGCAGATTCGTGCGGCTGGAGCGGAAATCCTTTACATTTCACCAGCCACAATTTTTGCGAAAAGAGCGTTGAAGATTAAGGGTTCTAGACTCTCACTATTCTTCTCTTACAATTAATGTAAGTTCCTTGACGGTCTCATCCTAGAAAAACTTGTTTATTCCTCCAAACTCGAGGAGATACTAACCTTTAACAACGAGTTATTACTGGAGGGAAAGGCATGAGTTGGACAGGAATAGCACTGATCATCCAACTGTTTTTCGGGGTGATCATCGGTTTATATTTTTGGAACTTATTAAAAAGTCAACGTACACAAAAGGTTTCAATTGATCGCGAATCAAAAAAAGAAATGGAGCAGCTGCGGAAAATGCGGTCCATTTCCCTTTCAGAACCACTTTCGGAAAAGGTAAGGCCGCAAAGCTTTAAGGATATTGTCGGCCAGGAGGATGGGATCAAGTCATTAAAGGCTGCTTTATGCGGTCCAAATCCTCAGCATGTTATTATCTATGGTCCGCCAGGTGTAGGGAAGACCGCGGCGGCACGCCTTGTCCTGCAGGAGGCTAAAGAGCAGTTTCAATCCCCTTTCAAAAAGTCTTCTGTTTTTGTGGAATTGGATGCGACGACGGCAAGATTTGATGAAAGAGGAATTGCGGATCCATTAATCGGCTCTGTGCATGACCCGATATATCAGGGAGCAGGAGCTATGGGACAAGCGGGGATTCCCCAGCCAAAGCAGGGTGCTGTAACAAATGCTCATGGCGGAGTCTTGTTTATCGATGAAATCGGTGAACTGCATCCTATTCAAATGAATAAGCTGCTGAAAGTCCTGGAAGATCGTAAAGTTTTTTTAGAAAGTGCCTACTATAGTGAAGAGAATACACAAATACCTACCCATATCCACGACATTTTTAAGAATGGACTTCCGGCAGATTTCAGATTGATTGGTGCTACCACAAGAACGCCAAGTGAGATACCGCCTGCAATAAGGTCAAGGTGTATGGAAGTGTTTTTCAGGGAACTCAACAAAGAAGAGGTAATAAAAGTGGCCGAAAATGCTTCGGAAAAAGTGAACATTTCCATCAGCAAGGAAGGGGTGGAACTTCTTGCATCATATGCCCGAAACGGCCGAGAAGCAGTTAATATGGTCCAAATCGTCGCAGGTCTCGCCATCACGGAGAACAGGGAATTTATCGATGATAAAGATATAGAATGGATGATTCAGTCCAGTCAGCTCTCACCAAGGCTGGACCGGAAAATCAACGAAAAATCCGCCATTGGCCTCGTGAATGGCCTTGCGGTAACTGGCCCCAACTCCGGCTCGCTTTTGGAAATTGAGGTCACAGTCATTCCTGCAGAGGAAAAAGGAAGCATCAATGTCACTGGGATTGTGGAAGAAGAAAGTATCGGTGATAAGGGGAAATCCATTCGAAGAAAGAGTATGGCAAAAGGGTCTATCGAAAATGTCCTTACAGTTTTGCGCTCGATGGGCGTTCCTGCCGACCAATTTGACATTCATGTTAATTTCCCGGGGGGCATCCCTGTCGACGGCCCTTCAGCAGGCATAGCGATGGCTACGGGAATCTATTCAGCCATTTATCGGATCCCGGTCAGATCGGATATCGCCTTGACCGGTGAAATCAGTATCCATGGGTTCGTCAAACCAGTTGGGGGTGTATTCCCTAAGGTAAAAGCGGCAAAGCTTGCAGGTGCACGTGCTGCTGTGATCCCTCATGAAAATATGGGTGCCCTTCTTCAGGAAATAGAAGGAATAGAGGTCCATCCTGTCAAACATCTGAAAGAGGTTTTCAATATTGCGCTTGATAAAGAGAAAATAGAGGAAGAAATCACATATAATGAAGAAAACAACAAAAAAAGCGTATGATTTGCTGATGCATTTATCGTTTAAGTTCTGCTCTGGAGAGGAATACGAGAAGTATATCTTAAGCATAATTCATGAATGTGATCATTCTTAGCTGTACAATAAGAGGGAGGGTATTTTTTTCAGCCCGCCCTCTTGAATGTTAAAGCGGCAGTATATTTCGTTAAAACGTGTCTATCCTTCATTAATATTGTCGGGACCTGTTTAAGACAGGGGGACAGCCGATAAACTCAGCCATTCCCTGGGAGTGATAATGCCCGGCTTGAAGCGAGAACCCCTGGCCAGCAAAGGTCTATAGGAACGGGTTCCATCCACTCTAAAATGGACACGTATATATAAATAAGATAGAATTGTACAAAGACTTATGAGATTCAAAAGGGCGAGAATTTTTGGAGGTGTATTTATGGCAAAACAAAAAGAATTAACTCTTCCCCTCCTTCCATTAAGAGGTCTGCTTGTTTATCCAACGATGGTCCTTCATTTAGATGTAGGGCGTGACAGGTCAGTCCAGGCGCTTGAAAAGGCAATGGTGGATGACCAATATATATTTTTGACCACTCAAAAAGATATGAATATAGATGAACCAGGCGTCGATGACTTTTATGAAATGGGAACGCTGACAAAGGTAAAACAAATGCTTAAGCTTCCCAATGGAACAATACGGGTACTTGTGGAAGGGATCCAAAGGGCGGAAATAAGTAATTTCACGAATGAGGAGAAATTCTACGAAGTGAACATTTCCACACATGAAGACATTGAGGAAAAGGAATCTGAAACAGAAGCGTTAATGAGAACGCTGCTGAACTATTTCGAGCAGTACATAAAGCTTTCCAAGAAAGTTTCTGCTGAGACGTATTCAACGGTTTCGGATATCGATGAACCAGGCAGGCTGGCCGATATAGTTGCCTCCCATCTTCCTCTGAAAATGAAAGAAAAACAAAAGGTTCTTGAAACGCTCGATATTAAAGATAGATTACAACTTGTCATCCAGACGATCAACAACGAAAAAGAAGTATTGAATCTGGAGAAGAAAATCGGGCAGCGAGTAAAGCGTTCTATGGAAAGGACGCAAAAAGAGTACTATCTTAGAGAGCAGATGAAAGCGATCCAGAAAGAACTGGGTGATAAAGAAGGCAAAACCGGTGAAATCGAAGAGCTGACACAGCGGATTGCAGAAGCTGACATGCCGGAAGCGATTGAGAAAACAGTATTGAAGGAACTGGGCCGCTATGAGAAAGTCCCTGCAAGTTCAGCAGAAAGCTCTGTGATCAGAAACTACATCGAATGGCTGGTCTCCCTTCCTTGGTCTGCACAGACAGAGGATGACCTTGATATCATCAAGGCGGAGGAGATCCTGAACAGAGATCACTTTGGGCTGGAAAAAGTGAAAGAGCGGGTGCTTGAATATTTGGCTGTTCAAAAGCTTACTCAATCTCTTCGCGGGCCGATCCTTTGTCTTGCGGGACCTCCAGGTGTGGGTAAAACCAGCCTTGCCAAATCTGTTGCAGAGTCTCTCGGCAGGCATTTTGTCCGAGTTTCCCTTGGCGGGGTGCGTGATGAATCAGAGATCCGCGGCCATAGACGAACCTATGTTGGTGCAATGCCGGGCAGGATCATCCAAGGCATGAAAAAAGCCGGTACCATCAATCCGGTCTTCCTGCTGGATGAAATCGATAAAATGTCAAGCGACTTCAGGGGAGATCCGTCATCAGCAATGCTTGAAGTGCTGGATCCTGAACAAAACTTCAATTTCAGTGACCATTATATAGAGGAAACCTATGATCTTTCCAAGGTTATGTTCCTTGCAACGGCCAATGACCTTTCCACTATTCCCGGTCCATTAAGGGACAGAATGGAAATCATCACGATTGCAGGATATACAGAGTTGGAGAAAATCAACATCGCCAAAGATCATCTGCTTCCTAAGCAAATCGCGGAAAACGGATTAACAAAATCACAGCTGCAAGTCAGGGAAGATGCTGTACAAGCGGTGGTCCGTTATTATACAAGAGAAGCGGGAGTCAGGGGCTTGGAACGCCAGCTGGCGACATTGTGCCGAAAGACTGCAAAGGTCATCGTTTCCGGTGAGAGAAAGAAAGTCGTCATCACAGAAAAGAATATTGAAGATTTCCTAGGCAAAAAGAAATTCCGTTATGGCCAGGCTGAAACAGAAGACCAGATTGGTGTTGCAACCGGCTTGGCGTATACATCTGTTGGAGGAGATACCCTGCAGATTGAAGTATCTCTGTCTCCGGGTAAAGGTAAGCTTGTCCTGACAGGAAAGCTTGGAGATGTCATGAAAGAGTCGGCTCAAGCGGCATTCAGTTATGTAAGGTCCCAAGCAGCCGATCTGAATTTAGAAGAAAATTTTCATGAGAAATATGATGTTCATATCCACGTGCCAGAAGGAGCAGTTCCTAAAGACGGCCCTTCTGCCGGAATCACGATTGCCACAGCTTTGGTTTCAGCCTTAACAGGACGGAAAATCAAACGTGAAGTCGGCATGACAGGGGAAATTACCCTGCGCGGACGTGTGCTCCCGATTGGCGGATTGAAGGAAAAATCCCTGAGTGCGCACCGTGCGGGCCTTAGAACAATTATCATTCCGAAAGACAATGAAAAGGATATTGACGATATACCGGCAAGTGTCAGAAAGGATTTGAAGTTCGTTCTGGTTTCCCATATAGAAGAAGTATTAGAAACAGCTTTAGTAGGTGAGAGAAGTGAAAGTAAATAATGTTGAGCTTGTAATCAGTGCGGTAAGGCCTGAGCAGTACCCGGGAGATTATCTTCCCGAGTTTGCTCTTGCGGGCCGCTCCAACGTCGGAAAATCATCTTTTATCAACAAGATGATCGGCCGTAAGAGTATGGCAAGGATATCATCCAAGCCTGGGAAGACCCAAACCCTTAATTTTTACAAGATAGAAGAAAGTATCTATTTTGTAGACGTTCCGGGGTATGGGTTTGCCAAAGTGTCAAAAACAGAACGTGAAGCTTGGGGAAGAATGATTGAAACCTATATCACAATGCGTGAGCAGCTGAAAGCGGTCATTCAGATTGTCGACCTGCGCCATCCGCCGACACAGGATGATATCATGATGTATGAATTCCTAAAGCATCACGGCATTCCTTGTGTAATCATTGCCACGAAAGCCGATAAGATTCCTAAAGGAAAGTGGCAGAAGCATTTAAAAGCAACGAAAGAAGGGCTGGATATTGAAGAGGGAGATGAAGTCATACTCTTCTCATCAGAAACAGGCTTGGGCAAAGACCAGGTTTGGGCCGCTCTTAATGCAAGAAGATAAATAAGACGAGAGAATATCCGACACACGGGTATTCTCTTTTTTTATGGGCTTTTATTAGTTGACGTATAGGATTCTAAAAGACACTTCGGGAAAAAGGGTTCAAGTGTCAGAGAGGAGAGTGTCTCAACCAGCAGGCTGCGTAGAAAGCTCTCTTCATATAAAAAAACATTATGTTCTATAACTGTTTTGTCCTTTCTAACAAACTTCACTTTGTTCAAGAAGCAGTGAGCCAGCTTAACTCGAAAGACCTCCTCTGAGACAAGCGGGAAATACAGCGCCAAGGTTTCATAATAGGCTGAAGTAGAAATCAGCTATCCAAATAATGTGTGGAACAGCCTGATTTCCCAATCGGAAGAATGAAATTGGTATAAATGACTTTAAAATTGCAAAAATAACAATTAAATTACTATTCAGATGTTTAAAATTATTCACGCCGGGAATAGGAAAAGTAAGGATATGCCGGCAAATTTATGGATTTCAATGGAAAGCTGGGCTTACTTGGTGTAAAGCAGGGATACACAGCTATATACAGAGTTATCAGTAATTTTGAATTTTGTGAATCATCCATTAGTTTGTTAGCATAATACATAGGACTAAAAAGATTTGAAGGGGGCCATTAGAGAAATGAAGAAATTATTTAGTTTTGCAGCATTATCATTATCAGCCATTTTAATTACGGGGTGCGGAACAGACGAGAGCAGTTCCGGAAGTGGATCAGACAGCGGGTTGGATGTAGTCGATGAAGGTAAATTCACCTTCGCCGCATCCGGGGAATTCAAACCTTTCAGTTTTACAAGCGGTGATGGGACAATGACAGGTTTTGATATTGACGTTGCTGAGGCGGTTGCTGAGGAATTGGGACTAGATCCGGAACAAAAGAAATTTAAATTTGCCGGAATCGTTGAAGGTGTCCAGTCCGGGCGTTTTGATGCAGCAGTGGCGAGTCATACCATTACAGACGAGCGTGCTGAGAAGGTAGACTTCTCTACTCCATATTACTACTCAGGGCCTCAGATCTTTGTACGCCCGGATAGTGATGTTGAAACATTGGCAGATCTGGAAGGAATGGAAATTGCCGTATCAAAAGGCTCTACTTATGCAGAGACAGCGGGTGAAGCAACAGAGAATATAAAGACGTATGATAGTGATGTTGTTGCACTTGAAGCTCTGAGCAAAGGGAAGCACGATGCAGTCATCACCGATTTTGTCACAGGTAAAGAAGCGATCGGCGCAGGTTTGGAAATTGAGGCAAGGGAACTTCTTGGCCGCAGTGAACAGGCGATTGCCGTTGCCCAGGATAATGAAGAACTTCTGGATGCGATCAATGAAGCATTAGAAACACTTAGAGAAGACGGAACGTTGGAAGAAATCAGTCAAGAATATTTCGGAGAAGACATTACAGCTGACCCTGAGGGAGAAGAATAAACACCATCAATTTTAGGGCGGATGTGCACATTTTTAGCGCATTCGCTTTTTTCATCTAAAAAATTCTTCTAAAATTGCAGTTTGTTCATCCCGTGATTCACGACTAGTTTTCATTCCCAAATCCTGGCCAATCTTCTACATAAGTATTTGAAAAGTAAAAAGGCAGGTTGGACGAAGTGATCACCAGGATATAGAAATGATCACCTGATCTACAATCAGGTTTTAGAAGTGAAATAAAGAAATAGGAGGGAATAAGGTGACTTTTTTTGAAACATTCATAGATACTATCGATGTGTTCCTTCAAGGAATGCTTTTAACGTTTCAACTTACCGTGGTATCTGTATTCATTGCCATATTCATAGGTTTATTTTTTGCCTTTATGAAAATTTCCAAAGTGAAAGTCCTGGAAATCATCGCAGATCTTTATATTTTTATAGTGCGGGGAACACCTTTAATTGTTCAGATCTTTATCTTTTACTTTGGTTTAACTGAATTGGATATTTCCGGTTTCTGGTCGGTAGTTCTTGGTCTTGCCTTCCACAATGGTGCCTATATAGCTGAAATCTTCAGGGGTACAATCCAGTCAATTGATAAGGGCCAGATGGAAGCGGGCCGCTCACTCGGTATGTCCAACGGATTGACTATGAGAAGGATTATACTTCCTCAGGCTTTCCGCAGAGCGCTTCCTCCAATGGGCAACCAATTTATCATTGCCCTGAAAGATTCCTCGCTGGCATCTTTCATCGGTATGTTTGAACTCTTCAGTGTAGCGACTACACTCGGATCAAATAACTTTGATTATATGACCTATCTATTAATCGTAGCGGTTTACTATCTTGTGTTGGTACTTTTCTTCTCTATGATTGTCAACCTAGTCGAAAAGCGTATGTCTTTAAGTGATTAATGAACTGACTTCCAAAACAGATGGAGGGATTAATTTGAGTCAGGAAATGATAAATGTTGAAAAATTGAATAAGTCCTTTGGTGATTTGCACGTACTGAAGGATATAGATATGAAAGTAAAAGAGAGCGATGTGGTTTGTCTTATCGGTGCAAGTGGTTCGGGAAAAAGTACCTTGCTAAGATGCCTTAACTTCCTTGAAATGAAAGACAGCGGAAAGATTATCATTGAAGGGAAAGAAGTGAACAAGGGAACTCACGACTTGAATAAAGTCAGGGCCAAAGTAGGGATGGTCTTTCAGCATTTCTTTCTTTTTCCCCATAAGACGGTCATTGAAAATGTCATGGAAGCACCTATTCAAGTAAAAAAGATTCAAAAAAGCAAGGCAAAGGAAGAAGCGATGGCCCTTTTAAAGAAAGTCGGGCTTGAAGACAAAGCGGATGTCTATCCTTCCAAGCTTTCCGGAGGACAGAAGCAGCGTGTTGCCATTGCCAGGGCACTCGCGATGAAGCCCGATATCATGCTGTTTGATGAACCGACTTCAGCTCTCGATCCGGAATTGGTAGGAGAAGTTCTCTCTACTATGAAAGAATTGGCGCTTGAAGGGATGACAATGGTGGTTGTGACTCACGAAATGGGATTTGCTCGTGAGGTAGCAGATTGGGTCATTTATATGCATGATGGCAGGATTGTGGAAGTCGGTCCTCCAGATGAGTTGTTCGGTAATCCTAAAGAGCAGCGTACTCAGGAGTTTCTTGATTCCATTTTATAGCATACAAAAAAAGGAACCGGACAATCGAGGGCGCTGAAAATATACCGAATTTAATATCAAATTCTCTTTAATAAAGAAAGAGTCAACTATACTTCCTTAAATCGGAAGAATGGTTGACTTTTTTCTTTGAAGCCATTGAATGGGTTGCTCTTTTTATCTCATTAGCTTTAGGTCTTTTAATGATTTTTGGAATATTCGCCAGCCGGGCCGGGATAGATACCGATTCAAGGATCTGGAATAGTGACCAGCGGTACTGACCAGCCAGTTTCAGCACCTGGCTAGTAATATAGAGGGAAAAATTCCCCTTATTTCCTAAAAAGTATGTAAAAAAGCCTAAATAGCGGGAGAAAGTCCCCTTATTTGACTTCAAACACTAGAAAATAGGTTCAATTCTACAAATAAGGGGAAAAATTCCCTCTATTTACTCCAATATTACCTTAGAAATTACAATTAGCGGGAAAAACTCCCCTTATTTTTACCGCTGAATACGTAATTAAGAAAATGAGCAGCCGCTTTCGCAATAAAGCCCAGTGGAGCCGTGTCTTAAACTGAAACCAACAATACTCACGAGAAAAAGGCAGAATCGTTCTTAGAATTGAACGATTCTGCCTTTTAGATTTTTATCGGACTTTTTCAGTGCCCACGGACAATTCGGTTCCTTTTTACTTTTTCTTAATGAATAAGAGATAAATACCGATGAGAACGATAATAAGCGGCCAAAAGTCCCTTATTATATTTACCCCTCCCTGGAGAATCCCCAGCCACAACAAAACTTTATCATAAAACAAAAGAATTATAGCTAGAATAAGGAAGAGAACTCCTTGAAACAAGCCGCTGCCTGTTCTCTGATATCGGAGCAGAAATCCGAGTGAAATGATTAGAATGAACACGCCGATATGGTCCGGCCAGATTGCGATATGGCTGCTAATGTGAAAATGAAGGCCGAAACCGGTGAGAATCGTACCTGGCAGAATAGCCTCATAGTCTTTTCCTTTGTAGCCTTGCGCCAAGAAGGCAATCCCGACGATGATCAGTAAAGTGGGCCACGTGTAAAATTCCCGGAAGATAGAAATATTGGATTGTTGAAAATAGAAATAGATGCCGAAACCTATCAGAATCATTCCTGGAAAAAGTCGTTGTCCTTTCATGAGTGCCTCCAAATTGTAAACTTGAATAATAGGGTTCAATTTGTTACTCTAACATAGGAAAGTATGTCGAAAAGAATAAGTTTATGTAAAATTATTATATAGTATCCTTAGAATGGGGTATAAAGCCTATAGGAGATTCGGCTTATAGCGAGCTGCCTTTACATTTAATCGCTATCCAGTTCCGTCGGCTAGGTCCTCGGGTCGTTATTCTTTCCCCAGCCGAGGACAAAGGGCGTCCTCATCTGGGGAAAGGAATCAACGCCTGTCGGACCTGAGCGAGCCGCCTCCACTTTTAATCTATCCGGTGCAGGCAGCTAGGTCCTCGGGTCGCTGCATGCCGCCAGTTGAGGACAAAGAGCGTCTTCACCTGTCAGCCTGCCAGCGCCTGTCGGACCTGAACGAGCTGCCTTTACACTTAATCGCTATCCAGTTCCGCTGGCTAGCCCCTCGGGTCGTTGCATACCGTCAGTTGAGGATAAAGTGCATCCTCATCTGCCGGCCTGCCAACGCCTGTCGGGGCTGGACGAGCCAGCTCCACTTTTAATCTATTCCGGTGCAGGCGGCTAGGTCCTCGGGTCGTTATTCATTCACCAGCCGAGGACAAAGAACGTCCTCATCTGGTGAAAGAATCAGCGCCTGTCGGACCTGAACGAGCCGTCTTTACACTTAATCGCTATCCAGTTCCGCTGGCTAGCCCCTCGGGTCGTTGCATACCGTCAGTTGAGGATAAAGTGCATCCTCATCTGCCGGCCTGCCAACGCCTGTCGGGGCTGGACGAGCCAGCTCCACTTTTAATGGTACCACAGGTTTCATCTTATGTTCACATTTATTTGATGGGTTATTTATCGTACATGTTATACTAGAGTCAATGATTAATTTGGGGGTGTCATTTCTATCATGCATATTATTGTAGTCGGTTTAAATTACAAAACGGCCCCTGTCGAGATTCGTGAACGTTTATCTTTTAATGAAGCAGACCTGCAAACAGCGATGGATACACTTAAGGGTAAGAAGAGTATTCTTGAGAATGTGATCGTTTCTACATGCAACAGGACGGAAGTATATGCGGTCGTGGATCAGCTTCATACAGGTCGTTATTATATTAAAGAATTTTTATCTCAATGGTTTGGACTTGATAAAGAGGAGTTTTCTCCTTATTTATTCATATATGAGCAGGATGGTGCTGTTGAGCACTTGTTCAATGTTACGTGCGGTTTGAATTCCATGGTTGTCGGAGAGACGCAGATCCTTGGCCAGATCAGGACCAGCTTCCTGGCTGCACAGGAATCCGGTACAACGGGAACGGTTTTTAATCACTTGTTCAAGCAGGCAGTAACGCTTGCAAAGAAAGCTCATTCTGAAACGGAAATCGGTTCAAACGCTGTTTCTGTCAGCTATGCGGCTGTTGAACTTGCCAAAAAGATCTTTGGTAATTTAAAAGGGAAGCATGTCCTGATTCTCGGGGCTGGAAAAATGGGTGAGCTCGCAATCAAGAATTTGCACGGAAGCGGGGCAACCAAGGTCACTGTTATCAATCGTACTTTTGAAAAAGCGGTGGATTTGGCTGAGAAATTTAACGGAAATGCCAAAACTCTGCAAGAGCTTCAATGTGCCCTTGTAGAAGCAGATATCCTGATCAGCTCTACAGGTGCAAAGGATTATGTCATTACTAAAGATCAGATGGTCTTGGTGGAACGCATGAGAAAGGGCCGTCCGTTGTTCATGGTTGATATTGCGGTGCCAAGGGATATCGATCCTGAAATTGAGAACCTTGAGAGTGCCTTCCTTTACGATATAGATGACATGGAAGGCATCGTTCAGGCGAACATGGCTGAAAGGCAAAAAGCGGCTGAAGCGATTGGGATCATGATTGAAGCTGAAATTGTGGCTTTCAAAGAATGGCTCAATATGCTTGGCGTTGTACCAGTAATTTCAGCTTTAAGAGAGAAAGCTTTAACGATCCAAGGGCAGACCATGGAAAGCATTGAGCGAAAGATGCCCAACCTTTCTGACCGTGAACGTAAAATTCTAAATAAACACACGAAGAGCATCATCAATCAGCTTTTAAAAGACCCGATTCTTCAGGCCAAGGAATTAGCGGCACTGCCTGACGGACAGGAAAAGCTTGACCTATTCATTAAAATCTTCAATATTGAAGAACAGCTGCAGCTCCAGGCGGATGCACTTGAGAGTAAGGGGAAAGAAAAGCAGGCAGTTCCGGCACCTAAACTCCAGCCTTCTTTTCAATCATAAGCGAGGGTGTTGTCTATGTTTGAACAAACGATGACAAGGCTGCATGAACTGATGATTGTTCTGTACGCTATAAGCATTCTGTTTTACTTCATAGATTTCTTAAACAAAAACCGGAAGGCAAATTTGTTTGCCTTCTGGCTTCTTGCGATTGTTTGGGTCCTTCAAACAATCTTTTTGTTTCTTTATATGATGAAAACAGGCAGATTTCCGGTCCTCACCATTTTTGAGGGACTTTATTTTTATGCATGGGTGCTAATCACGTTGTCTCTTGCCATTAATAGAGTCCTTCGTGTGGATTTCACAGTATTCTTCACCAATGTTCTCGGATTCATCATCATGGCCATACATACATTTGCGCCGGTGCAGGTTGAATCCAATGCGATGGCAGAGCAGCTTGTCTCTGAACTGCTGCTGATCCATATCACCATGGCCATCCTTTCATACGGGGCATTTTCCTTGTCCTTTGTTTTTTCCCTTCTCTATCTGCTGCAGTATAAACTGCTGAAACAGAAAAAATGGGGGTCCAGGTTATGGAGGATCAGTGATTTGTCGAAACTAGAGAAGATGGCTTACATATTAAATGCGATAGGTGTGGCCATGCTGTTATTGAGTTTGATACTCGGCCTTCAATGGGCCTTTATCAAACTGCCTGACTTTCTCTGGTACGATCCGAAGATCATCGGTTCATTCTTTGTACTGATTATATACAGCGTCTTTTTATATTTACGTATTCGCAAAGAGGTATATGGCAAGAGTCTGGCGTTTTTGAATACCGGCGCCTTTTTAGTAATCTTGATCAACTTTCTTCTTGTCAGCAGGCTTTCATCATTTCATTTCTGGTATTCATAAGCTTAGGAGGTTCGTAATGCGAAAAATTATAGTAGGATCACGTCGAAGCAAACTTGCATTAACACAAACTAATTGGGTCATCAATAAGTTGAGAGAATTGGATCCCTCTTTTGAGTTTGAAGTAAAGGAAATTGTCACAAAAGGAGATCAGATCCTGGATGTCACTCTATCCAAAGTCGGAGGAAAAGGTCTTTTTGTAAAAGAAATCGAACAAGCGATGCTGGATAAAGAAATCGATATGGCAGTACATAGCATGAAAGATATGCCAGCTGTACTGCCGGAAGGTTTGTGTATCGGCTGTATTCCTGAAAGAGAAGATCACCGTGATGCTTTCATTTCCAAAAACCACATCAAGCTGAGCGATCTTCCTGCGGGAGCGATTGTAGGAACAAGCAGCTTGAGAAGAGGAGCACAGATCCTTGCACAACGTCCTGAGCTGGAAATAAAGTGGATCAGGGGTAATATCGATACACGTCTTTCAAAGCTTGAAACAGAAGATTATGATGCCATTATTTTAGCGGCAGCCGGATTGTCCCGTATGGGCTGGACATCCAATGTCGTGACAGAATTCCTTGAGCCGGAGTTCTGTGTGCCGGCAGTGGGGCAGGGGGCTCTATCCATAGAGTGCCGTGAAGATGACAAGGAACTTCTTGGACTGCTGAGTAAATTTGCCTCTGCAGATGTCACTAAGACAGTTACAGCTGAGCGGGCGTTCCTCCATAAAATGGAGGGTGGATGCCAGGTGCCGATTGCAGGCTATGCCGAACTTATAGGCAGTGATGATGTAGAGCTGACGGTGCTTGTTGCCTCTCCGGATGGAAAAGATATTTACAAAGAGACAGTCACAGGTACAGATCCTGTGAAGGTCGGTGAAGAAGCAGCAGCATTGTTGACTGAAAGAGGTGCCAAAGCCCTTATTGATAAGGTGAAAGAGGAGCTTGATCAGTAATGGTTGCCTCTTTACCGCTAAGAGGCAGTGGTATCTTAGTGACAAGAGAAGCAAAGAATGCGGAAGGAATGGCGGATACCATCAAGAAGTATGGCGGTATCCCCCATATAGTTCCGCTTATATCATTCAGACCTTATAAAGATGATATAGAAAGTACATATTTAGAAAAACTGAAATCCTATGAATGGATTTTTTTTACTAGTAAAAACGGTGTGCACTTCTTTTTTGAAAAATTGAAGAAGCACCGTCTTACCCTTAATGGAAGCGGAACCAAATTCGCTGCAGTCGGGGAAAAAACATGTAAAGCACTTAATAGTTACGGAATTCAAGCTGATTTTGTGCCGAAATTCTATTCTGCAGCTGACTTTTCTGAAGAGTTTCTTGAAAAAGTCACAGAAACTGGACCGATTCTTCTATCAAAAGGAAACTTAGCAAGAGACACAATAGCTGTTCGATTAAGGGGAACGGGTATAACTATTGATGAATGGGTCACCTATGAAACCTTCTTCCCAAAAGATCATGAAAAAAATTTAATTACATTATTAGAAAACAGAGAACTGGCTGCTATTACTTTTACAAGCCCTTCGACCGTAAGGAGCTTCATGAAGATTGTCAGGGAGAATCATCTTGAATATAGCCTCGACGGCTTGATTACCGCTTGTATAGGGCCTGTTACCAAAGAGGCAGCGGATCAGAATGGTCTGGCTGTACAAGTTGTTCCCATAAAGTATACAGTTGAAGAGATGATAGAAGAGTTAGCAGGCTATTTCGCTTTAAAAAAGAAAAGGGAGGAATAAGCATGACAGACTTGAAATTTAACCGTCACCGCCGCCTTCGCCAGTCAGAAAACATGAGAGCGATGGTCCGTGAAAACTTTCTTAGGACGGAAGACTTAATTTATCCGCTTTTTGTTGTGGAGGGTGAAAATGTAAAGAACCCTGTTGCATCCATGCCGGGTGTCTACCAAATATCCATGGACTACCTGAAAGCTGAACTGGATGAATTGAATGGACTTGGCATTCACTCCATCATTTTGTTTGGTGTACCTGCGGAAAAAGATGAGCTTGGAAAAAGTGCCTATGATGCAAACGGAATCGTCCAGCAGGCAACCCGCCATGTAAAAGAACACTATCCTGAAATGGTCGTGGTGGCCGACACATGTCTTTGCCAATATACGAGCCATGGACACTGCGGTATTGTGGAGGGCGGCAAGATCCTTAACGACCCGACACTCGACCTGCTCGCCAAAACAGCTGTAAGCCAGGCGGAAGCAGGAGCGGATATCATTGCTCCATCCAACATGATGGACGGCTTTGTGGCAGCCATCAGAAAAGGGCTTGATGAGGCCGGTTTCCTTGATGTACCAATTATGTCTTATGCCGTGAAGTACTCTTCCAGCTTCTACGGGCCATTCAGGGATGCTGCCCACAGTTCACCGAAATTTGGAGACCGCAGAACGTATCAAATGGACCCTGCTAACAGAAGAGAAGCCCTTCGTGAAGCTCAATCCGACATCGAAGAAGGAGCGGACTTTCTGATCGTTAAACCAGCCCTTTCATACTTGGATATCATCCGTGACGTCAAAGATCAATTCAATGCACCGGTCGTAGCTTATAATGTCAGCGGCGAATACTCCATGATTAAAGCGGCGGCAGCTAACGGATGGGTCGATGAGAAAGCGATGGTCATGGAAAAACTGACAAGCATGAAGAGAGCAGGAGCTGATCTCATCATCACTTATGCAGCCAAAGATGCAGCAGCCTGGATAAAAGGTGAGTAGTCTCCTGGATCAGACTCATACTCAGTAAGAATTAAATAAGTACATTTTCTAAACGCTGTTTTAAAAACCAGCCCTTCTGTAAGGAAGAAAATGACGAAATTTAAAGAAAACGGAGGAACTTATCATGCGAAAATATGACCAGTCAAAACAGGCTTTTAAAGAAGCGGTAAAAGTAATGCCGGGCGGAGTGAACAGCCCTGTCCGTGCATTTAAATCCGTTGATATGGACCCGATTTTTATGGAAAAAGGAAAAGGCTCCAAAATCTATGATATCGATGGAAATGAATATATCGACTATGTCCTTTCCTGGGGACCATTAATTTTGGGACACACCAACGAAAGAGTAGTTCAATCGATTAAGGAAGTGGCTGAACTCGGTACAAGTTTCGGGGCACCGACTCTGGTTGAAAACAAGCTTGCGGAGCTTGTAATCGAGCGTGTACCTTCTATTGAAATTGTAAGAATGGTTTCTTCCGGTACAGAAGCGACAATGAGTGCGCTCCGCCTTGCAAGAGGATATACCGGGCGGAACAAGATCATTAAATTCGAGGGCTGTTACCATGGCCACGGCGACTCTCTGCTGATCAAAGCTGGTTCCGGAGTGGCTACATTGGGATTGCCGGACAGTCCAGGAGTTCCTGCCGGAGTGGCAGAGAACACAATTACGGTTCCTTACAATGACTTAGAAAGTCTGGAATATGCTTTCGAACAATTCGGAGACGATATTGCTGGGTTGATCGTAGAACCGGTGGCAGGAAATATGGGCGTTGTTCCTCCTCAGCCTGGATTCCTGGAGTCTCTTCGTGAAATCACAGAGAAATACGGGTCATTGCTGATTTTTGATGAAGTCATGACAGGCTTCCGTGTCGGCTACAATTGTGCTCAAGGATATTATGGCGTTACACCTGACTTGACGTGCCTTGGAAAAGTTATCGGCGGCGGCCTTCCAGTTGGAGCGTACGGCGGTAAAGCGGAAATTATGGAACAAATCGCCCCGAGCGGTCCTATTTACCAAGCGGGTACACTGTCAGGAAATCCGCTTGCGATGACAGCAGGCTTTGAAACCTTAAGCCAGCTGACACCAGAAAGCTATAAAGAGTTTGAACGAAAAGCCGACCGACTCGAAGAAGGCCTTCATGCGGCAGCTGAAAAGTTTGGAATTCCGCACACCATCAACCGTGCTGGTTCCATGATCGGCATCTTCTTCACAAACGAGGAAGTCAAAAATTATGAAGGTGCGAAGAGTTCAGATTTAGAGTTATTCTCATCCTATTACCGTGAAATGGCAAATGAAGGGGTATTCCTCCCGCCATCACAATTCGAAGGTCTTTTCCTTTCCACAGCTCACACGGACGAAGACATCGAGAAAACCATCCAGGCTGCAGAGAAAGCCTTCCAGAAAATTAAGGGTTAATGATATTGAAGACAAAGCCAGTAATTGTGGCTTTGTCTTTTTTGATTTTTATCAGATTTTTACACAGGATACTTATTTAAACAATCTGTTCCCTCTTTCTACGAAGCTCTCATACAAAAGCCTGGTTACTTTTTATTCTCAGAGGTATTTTGAAATGTTTGAGATTGGGTTACTTCGGTCGGGAGCCGGTGAATTTGCTGGAGATATGTATGAAGTGGGTGTTACGTCGGTCGGGAGCCGGTGAATTTGCTGGAGATATGTCTGAAGTGGGTGTTACGTCGGTCGGGAGCCGGTGAATCTGCTGGAGATATGTCTGAAGTGGGTGTTACGTCGGTCGGGAGCCGGTGAATYTGCTGGAGATRTGTATGAAGCTGGTGCTGCTTCGGTCGGGAGCCGGAGAATTTGCTGGAGATATGTATGAAGCTGGGGTTATCTCGGTCGGGAGCCGGAGAATTTGCTGGAGATATGTCTGAAGTGGGTGTTACTTCGGTCGGGAGCCGGTGCATCTGCTGGAGATGTGTATGAAGCTGGTGCTGCTTCGGTCGGGAGCCGGAGAATTTTGCTGGAGATATGTATGAGGATGGTGTTACTTCGGTCGGGACCCGGTGAATTTGCTGGAGATATGTATGAAGCTGGTGCTGCTTCGGTCGGGAGCCGAGTAATTTGTGTGAGATATGTACGAAGTGCGAGTTACTTCGGTCACGATCGTCTGATTTTCCTCAAGGTATGTATGACAATGCGAATCAATGGACAGGAAATGCCGCATCTTCAACCAAACAAGCTTGAAGAGGGGGTTCACTAAGGTACTTCCCCACAACCACTGTGGAAACAGTATTGTAAAAAAAATCATTTTAAAATTTCAATTCATATTCTTCCACTCCTCCTCATAAGTTGATAATGACATTGATATACCTTGTAACGGAATTGAAAGGAGGAGTTTTCTTTGTCACAAGAACAACAATCGTGCTTGCGATTTTCTTTGGAAGAAGCTGTTTGGTTTAAAAAAGGACAGGAAGTAGAAGAATTACTTTCCATCTCTTTAGATCCCCATATAACGATCCAAGAGCAGGAACAATATGTATTGATCCGGGGAACATTGGATTTGACAGGAGAGTATCTGCCTTCAGGTTCTCAGCCTGAAGAAGAGCCGGAAAATTGGTACGACTTCCAACATAACGGAAAGTACGTCCAGCGTGTGGAATTCAGGGAAAAAGGAGAATGTGAGTTCACACATAGTTTTCCTGTCGATGTAACCATTCCAAAGAACCGGATTGCCAACCTGGATGAAATCGATGTATATGTCGATTCTTTTGATTATGTAGTTCCCGAAAATGCCTGCCTGAAGCTGAATGCCGATTTAACAATCTCTGGCATTTATGGAGAACAGCAGGTTCATGCCCCAATTGAACTCGCAGAAGACCAGGTGATTGAACCGGTTTATCGTGCCGCTCCTGCTGCTGAAGTTTTTCAGGATACAGAAGAGGAGACTTATGAAGAACTGGAAGACTTAGACTACGAAGATGATAGAGAAGAAGAAATCGAAGAAGAAACAGAGACAGAAGTCCATTATGAAGATGATGGGGCTGAGGAAGAAGAAGAAGATGTTTATGAACCGTTTGTTGTCGAGGGCAGAAAGGCTCCTGTAGAAGAGGAAGAAGTGGTTATTCCGATCTCCTATGAAGCGAAACAGGAGAATCATCCGGTCTTTTCGTATGATGAGGAAGAATTCGAGTATGCAAGAGGCGAACAAATTGTGGTTGAAGAAGAAGTGGCTGCAGAAGAAGTGCAGGAGATTGAAGAAGAATCTTCTTCCGTGATGTTCGAAGACGAAAGCAGTTCTCCGGAGGAAAAGGCAGCCAAGAAAAAACCACTATTCAAGAAAAAGTATGAAAGTATTTCTTTAACCGACTTTTTTGCCCGTAAAGATGAAGGCAGAGCGGCGAAAATGAAGGTCTGTATCGTCCAGGAAGGAGAAACACTTGAATTAATCGCCGATAAGTATGATTTATCGATTCCGCAATTACTTCGTGTCAATCACCTGGAGGCGCATCAGGATGTATCAGAAGGCCATGTCTTGTATATTCCTCAAGAAGCGGTTTTCAAAAATTAGGTTGTGGTGAGCAAGGGTCTCTTCCTTGCTCTTCTGTCTTTTTCTTAAGGTGAAATTCTGCACCTCTGGATAACATAGTGAAATTAGGTTTTCTCACTAAGACAGAGACGATTTTACGGCAAAAAATAAAGCAGGTGAAAGGAATGGCTATTGACCAAAACTTAACGAATGTCTTGAAGGCTTATGGTGTCCAGCCGCATTTTGCGGAGGATTTCGGTAAGGTGAAAAAGGTGTATACAGAAAAAGGCACACTTGCTGTAAAGAGGATTCCTGCGGGGACGGGGGTTGATTTTGTAAGGAATGTACAGCATCTTTTTCAATCAGGCTACCACCGGATAGTCCCGATTTATCCCACCATGGATGGAAGATATGCAGTTTGGCAGGACAACGACCTGTATTACGTTATGCCCTGGCTGACAAATGAAGTGAAAGAGAATCGGTTTGAAAGGCATCAAACCCTTTTTCGCGAGCTGGCGAGGCTTCATACCCTATCTTCCAAAGAACAGAAGATAGGAAAAGAAGAGCGTGAAGAACATTATGAAACAGTGAATGCAAGATGGGAGAAGGAGCAAAACTTCCTGGAAGAATATATAGAGTTGTGTGAGAAAGAATTGTATATGTCTCCTTTTCAGTTGTCTTACTGTATGTATTACGCTGATACTTCTCAGGCTCTGAAGTTTGCCAGGAAAAAATTCGACAGCTGGTATGAAGAGTCAAAGGATTTGGAAAAAGTTCGTAGTGTAGTGGTTCACGGGAAAATTTCCTCCGAGCATTTTCTTTATGACGACAGGGGCTCAGGGTTTTTCTCAAATTTTGAACAGACCAGGATCGCTTCTCCGATCCATGATCTTCTTCCATTTTTGTCCCGGACTCTTAAAACCTATCCCAAAGCATACGATGAATGCTTTGATTGGCTGATGACTTACTGCAGCCACTTTTCGTTCAGAAGTGAAGAAAAGCTGCTATTCCTGAGCTATCTTGCTTATCCAAGCGGACTGATTTCAGTTGTAAAAAAATATCACGATACTCCAAAGGACAAACGGAACGAAATAAAGTTCTTGAGGAAATTGCAGCAGCACTACTGGCTTCTCAAGAATACCGAGTATATTGTCATGAAGTGGGAAGAGCGGGAGCAGCGCAAGAAAGAAGCCCAGCAGCAAGCACAAGAAGGAGCTTCATCCTCATAGCGGGGAGAAGCTCCTTTTTATAAAGCTCTTTTACAAAACTTGCTGCTATAAAATATAAATTCAAAAAATATAGGCCATTAATTCCTGGTAAACTAAAAAGAAAAGAGCTGCTCTTCATTTTAAGAAAGAGAAACCGAGTATTAAAAGGGAAAATCCGGTTCTTGGGTTTTTCCGAAAGTAACAACATAAGCGAAAAAGCCTTTTACAGCCATTCAAAGTAAAAGGCAAGGGCGAGGCCGATGAAAACCGCCAGCAGCAACACATCAAAAGTAGTCGGGATCAGGATGGTTCGTATCCCTTGGAAAATGCAAAATGGTATACTGAACTGCTTACATACATTCCGGCAGGTACGGAGCCAGGGAGGCAGTACATAAGGATTATATTTTTTCCGCATTGAATCTCCTCCTGATACGATTTATATTATTCTATGTGCCTAGGTTTTCTTTAGTTCCGCATCTGTCCAAATTTTTTTGAATTATTTTTGAAAAAATGGGCGATAATGATTGACGAACAGAATTAAAATCCGATACTATATTGAATAATAGTATATACGTTCCAAATGCAAAGATAGGGAGTAGTACTTTGAAACTCGCCTCCAGAGAGGGAAATCAACCTGCTGAAAGATTTCCCAGGCAAAGACAAAGGAAAGTCGCCCTTGAGCAGATTCCGTGAAGAGCAGTAGCGGAATCCGGTTTAAAGCCGTTATCTCAATGAAGTGCCAGGTTTGAAACTATATTTAAGCCTGTGTAAAAAGGTGGTACCGCGAATCAGCTCCCTCGTCCTTTTAGACGAGTGGAGTTTTTTTATTTTTCAGAGAAAAAACACATAATATTATCTCTAAGGAGGAAGTAATCATGGAAAACAATGAAATCAGCATGCCGACCAAGTACGATCCGCAATCTATTGAAAGCGGCCGTTATCAATGGTGGCTCGATGGCAAGTTTTTTGAAGCAAAAAATGATAAAGAGAAGGAACCTTACACCATCGTT
This sequence comes from Rossellomorea vietnamensis, assembly GCF_008180615.1. Taxonomy (GTDB): domain Bacteria; phylum Bacillota; class Bacilli; order Bacillales; family Bacillaceae_B; genus Rossellomorea; species Rossellomorea vietnamensis_D. The sequence goes on along the minus strand of NZ_VTEH01000002.1, from coordinate 122,139 downwards.
ATTCCGCCGCCTAACGTAACCGGCAAACTTCACTTGGGCCACGCTTGGGATACAACCCTGCAGGATATCCTGACTAGAATGAAACGGATGCAGGGCTATGATGTCTTATGGCTTCCGGGGATGGACCACGCCGGAATCGCAACTCAGGCTAAAGTGGAAGAGAAGCTCCGCAATGAAGGGACCACCCGCTATGATCTTGGCCGTGAAAAGTTCCTTGAAGAGACATGGAAATGGAAAGAAGAATACGCAAAGCACATCCGCCAGCAATGGTCGAAGCTCGGGCTTGGGCTGGATTACAGCAGGGAGCGCTTCACTCTTGATGAAGGTCTTTCAGAGGCTGTTAATGAAGTGTTCGTTAACCTGTATGAGAAAGGCTTAATTTACCGCGGAGAATATATCATTAACTGGGATCCGGCAACAAAGACGGCTCTTTCCGATATTGAAGTAATCCATCAGGATGTTCAAGGAGCATTCTATCATATGAGATATGAACTGACTGACGGATCAGGGCACATTGAAATCGCAACTACCCGTCCTGAAACAATGCTTGGTGATACGGCCGTTGCGGTACATCCGGAAGACGATCGTTACAAGCACCTCATAGGCAAAAAGGTAACACTTCCAATCACCGGACGAGAAATTCCGATTCTCGGAGATGACTATGTTGATATGGAATTTGGATCAGGTGCCGTTAAAATCACACCTGCCCACGATCCTAACGACTTTGAAATCGGAAACCGCCATGATCTCGAGCGTATCCTGGTTATGAACGAAGACGGTTCCATGAATGAAAAAGCAGGAAAGTACGAGGGAATGGACCGCTTCGCATGCCGCAAACAGATCGTGAAGGACCTTCAAGAATCCGGTGTCCTCTTCAAAATTGAAGACCACATGCATTCAGTGGGCCATTCAGAGCGAAGCGGAGCTGTAGTAGAACCTTATCTTTCCACACAGTGGTTTGTTAAAATGCAGCCTCTTGCAGATAAAGCGATTGACCTGCAGAATGCTGAGGACAAGGTAAATTTCGTTCCTGACCGTTTTGAAACTTCCTATCTGCGCTGGATGGAAAACACTCGTGACTGGTGTATCTCCCGTCAGCTTTGGTGGGGACACCGTATTCCGGCCTGGTACCATAAAGAAACAGGAGAAATCCATGTTGGAAAAGAAGAACCAGCAGACATCGAAAATTGGAGACAGGAAGAAGATGTACTGGATACATGGTTCAGTTCAGCACTATGGCCGTTCTCTACAATGGGCTGGCCGGATACAGAAGCGGAAGATTTCAAACGCTACTATCCGACAGATGCTCTTGTAACAGGCTATGATATCATCGGCTTCTGGGTTTCAAGGATGATTTTCCAAGGACTTGAGTTTACTGGAACACGCCCTTTCAAAGATGTTCTGATTCACGGTCTAGTAAGAGCTGAGGACGGCCGCAAGATGAGTAAGTCCCTTGGCAATGGTGTAGATCCGATGGAAGTGATCAATCAATATGGTGCAGATGCTTTAAGATACATGCTTTCCACTGGAAGTTCTCCAGGTCAGGACCTTCGTTATTCAACAGAGAAAGTTGAATCAGTTTGGAACTTTGCCAACAAGATCTGGAATGCTTCAAGATTTGCTCTTATGAATATGGACGGAATGAAATATGAAGAAATCGACCTGACAGGTGAAAAATCTGTTGCGGATAAATGGATTCTGACCAGATTGAACGAAACGATCGAAACGGTAACGAAACTGGCTGACCGCTATGAATTCGGCGAAGTGGGCCGCATCCTTTATAACTTCATCTGGGATGATTTCTGTGACTGGTATATCGAAATGGCGAAGCTTCCTCTATACGGAGAAGATGAAGCAGCCAAGAAGACGACAAGATCGATTCTTGCCTACGTTCTCGATAATACTATGAGACTTCTGCATCCGTTTATGCCGTTTATTACCGAGGAAATATGGCAGAACCTGCCGCATGAAGGCGAATCCATCACGACTGCTGCATGGCCGGCTGTGAAGGAGGAGTTCACTGACAAAGCAGCTGCCGAGGAAATGAAGCTTCTTGTAGAAATCATTCGTTCTGTCCGCAATATTCGTGCAGAAGTGAATACGCCTTTAAGCAAGCAAATTAAATTGCTTCTGAAAGCCAAGGACGATGGAGCACTTTCTACACTCGAAAAGAACAAAGCTTACATTGAACGTTTCTGTAACCCGGAAGAGATGACAATTTCTAAGGATATTGAAGCACCTGATAAAGCTATGACAGCTGTAGCAACAGGAGTGGAGCTTTATCTTCCGCTGGAGGGGCTGATCAATATCGACGAAGAGATCGCCCGTTTGGAAAAAGAGTATGAGAAGTGGAACAAAGAAGTAGCCAGGGTACAAGGCAAGCTGAACAACGAGAAGTTCGTCGGCAAAGCTCCGCAAAAAGTAGTAGATGAGGAGCGCGCCAAAGAAGCGGATTATCTCGAAAAGCGCAGCACGGTTGAAGCCCGCATACAGGAACTGAAAGGCCAATAAGAGAATACCATCATCGGGACTGGTCCAGAAGGAAGTGGATATACTTCTTCGGGACAGTCCCGCTTTTAAATGAATAATATGCAATATACATAAAATCCAGGCGAATGTGCAGGGATAAGCAATCAGTGTGTACGAGGTGCATTTTCTAATCAAGAGATTCTGGTTGCTGAAAGAACATCTACACATGTGAAATTGCCTCTAGAAAAGGAGTGACAGTGTTGATTAAAACATATGAGGAAGCAGTCGACTGGATTCATTCCCGGCTAAGGCTGGGCATCAAGCCTGGTTTAAGCCGGATGGAATGGATCATGAAGAAGCTGGACCACCCGGAAAAAGAATTGAAAGCGGTCCATATTGGCGGTACCAATGGAAAAGGGTCGACCCTAACCATTCTGCGAAACATATTGGAAGCGTCAGGATATGATACAGGTACGTTCACTTCGCCGTATTTTGAAGTTTTCAATGAAAGGATTTCTGTTAACGGCAAACCGATTTCTGACGAAGAGATCCTGGAACTCGTAAATGTGATTATTCCATTGGCGGAGGAACTAGAGGAAACCGAATTAGGGGGACCTTCCGAATTTGAAGTGATTACCTGTATGGCCTTGTATTACTTTACCCGGATGAACCGGGTCCCGATTGTCCTGCTTGAAGTAGGACTTGGCGGCCGCTTCGATTCGACAAATGTCATTGATCCAATGCTGTCCATTATTACAAACATCGGGCTAGACCATACTCAAATTTTAGGTGATACCATCAATGATATTGCTTTTGAAAAGGCCGGAATCATCAAAGAAGGAAAGCCGGTCGTATCGGCGGCCTCCCAGCCTGATGCCCAAAGAGTGATTAGTTCAAAAGCAGAACAAATGAACGCTGACCTCTATTTGCACAACCGGGATTTTAAGGCGGAGTATAAAGGGGCTTCAGCAGATGGAGAGATATTCGACTACATAGGCACAGACGGAAAGAGAACGTATGAAATCGGGATGATCGGAAGGCATCAAACAGAAAACGCGGCATTGGCGGTAAAAGCTGCAGATTTACTAGAGAAAATGTATTCCTATAAAATTAAAGAGAGTGCTATAGAACGTGGATTGGCTGAAGCTTATTGGCCGGGCAGGATGGACAAGGTCAGTGAAACGCCTGCAATCTATCTCGACGGAGCACATAATCCAGAAGGAATGCAGTCATTAATCCGGACGATTGAAACAAGATTTAAAGAAAAATCAGTGCATATTTTATTTGCAGCTCTCAAAGATAAGGACCTGCAAACCATGGTAAGAGAACTGGAAAAAAAGGTTTCCAGCATCTCATTGACGACGTTTGATTTTCCGAGGGCGGCATCTCCTGAAGAGCTTGAAAGGTACTTCTTATTAAATAAACACCACACGGTAAAGGAGTGGAAGAAGTACCTGAAAGTGTATATAAATACGGCCGGCAGTGAAGATATCCTGATCATAACAGGGTCGCTGTATTTCTTGTCAGAAGTCAGACCGGAAATTGTAAGCAACTGAAAGTATTTGTAAATTTTTCATGACATTTACGGTATACTTTGATAAAATATTCTTAAACTTGTGACTTTTTAACTAAGTGCTGCTATAAGATTCCTCGGGAATAGAGAAAAGAATCATTCAATAGGCGGGAAAGGTGGGGAAGTTTGATGGGGATTAGCAGAACTCAGGAAATGATTATCTGGATAGTGTGGGCATTGCTTGTGCCTGCAGGGATCTACTTTACCTATCAATTTTTCCCTCCTGTGAACGCTGATGTACTCAGTATGTCGGCGTTTATTCTTTTTGCCATTATCATTTCGGTCATGCCGATTATCATCAACGGACTTCCTATATTACTGATTCAATGGGTTTCTCTTGCAGCTTTCCTGAAATTCGGCCTCTTCTTTGAAGTGGTCCTGCTTCAAGTGGCGATCGTTTCCTTTATGATCAGACTGCGTATCGGGAAGAATGACTTTTACCGTGTGCCATGGAATTCCATCATGTTTTTCCTGATGTCCGTTTTCAGCGGGGTGGTCTATTATGCCATTGGAGGCACAATCGGATTTTCCTCGGTGGAAGCTTTGTTTATTCCTGCTTTGGTCTATCAGGTATCTTCCATTCTATTGAACCAGGTGCTTTTAATAGGATTCCATGTTTTTCTTAATAAAAAAATCAAACTTTTCGGTGAAGATCTCAAGTGGGACTTTTCGGCCATGCTGATCATGTTTCCGATGGGCCTTGGCCTGTTTTTTCTGGAATACCATATTGGTCCAATTGCGCTCTTCCTTATTGGTCTGCCATTCTTATCGGGCGCGATGATACTGAGGCTTTATAATTCATCAGAGCAGATTAACCAATACTTGCAAAAATCGGTGGAAATCGGGCATCAGCTAACAGAAAGCCTGCAGGTAAATGAAGTGCTGCAGTTATTTCTTGATAAAATCCTGCAAACTCTTCCTGTAGAGTACGCATACATACTGGACGTAAAGGGCGATGAACTGGTCCTTCTCCGCAGAGTCGAGAACAATGAAAATAAATCAATCAACCTGCCTCCAATGAAGAAAAATGAAGGGATCAGCGGGCTTGTATGGGGAACAGGGAAGTCCGCCCTGTTTCATAATAGATCAGACTGGACAGAGGTAGCTAAGGGGTATATGCCTGACAATGTGGAAAGCGTACTCTCGGTTCCAATAGTCCGGAATCAAAAGGTAAGGGGAGTCCTGCTACTCGCTTCTTCAAAGAAAAAGGCTTATCGAAAATATCAGCTCATGATCGTGGACATTCTCTGCTCGTATCTTGGGGTGGCCATTGCCAATGCCCGCCACTATGAAGCAACCAAGAGAAGCAGTGAACGGTGCGCCTTAACCAAACTGTACAATTACAGATATTTTGAAAACCTGCTGTCTACTGAATTCAGCGCGCTGCACAACGGAGAAAGAACATGTTTATCTCTCATTATGCTTGATATAGACCATTTTAAATCGGTTAATGATAACTATGGCCATCAAAGCGGCAACGAAATTCTGTTTGAATTGGCAAGACGGCTGGAAACACTGATTGGGGATGAAGGAACCGTTGCCCGCTATGGCGGTGAGGAATTCATCATCCTGCTTCCTGACACGACCAAGGAAGATGCGTTTCTAATAGCTGAAATTGTCCGGAGAACAATAGCGGACAGGCCGTTTATTTTACACAGTAATCTTGAAGTCGAGAGAAAAACAGTGAACCTTAAAGTAACCGCGAGTATCGGAGTGGCATCAGCCCCGCTTGATGCAGATGACAGCATGTCGTTGATCAGGCATGCTGACAGAGCTCTCTATACAGGTGCTAAACAAGCTGGAAGAAATAGAGTGGCTGAATATGTGAAGTCTTCCTGACCCCGTTTTTAATACGGGGTTTTTGTAATTAGTTAAAAAGTATTAACATTATAGATTGGATATTAGGAAGCGTTTCTGAATCCAGCTCCAGCGCCCAGCCCCTCGGGGTCAAATAACCTCTGGAGAATAAAAGGAAAGACCGCCTTTTCTTCTCCAGAGAACATTTGCCTGTCGGGGCTAAACAGGGCGCTTCCGCTTTTTATGCAATCCAGCTCCAAGGCCCCAGCGGCTAGCGTACTGCCCATCCCCTCCTCTGCGATAAGTCATCATCGAATCACTTCGTTCTTCGTGATTCCTTTATCTCAATGCGGGGCTGGTACAGTCCGTACGCCGCTGAGCGGGGCCTTTCCGCTTTTTAGTGTGTAAATTTTTATCGAATCTAGTACTTTGGTCTATGTAAAGAGAGAATAGGTTGCTATAATAGTAGATAAGTAGTAATTTCTCAATTAAAATTGACAATTAATGACAAAAAGAGGAGGGAAGGATTTGAAAAAGAGGTTTTCTGCAGCAGTCATTTTTACTATTATTTTCAGTTTCATGATACAAACCTCCTTAGCAAATGCATCAGGACAGCCTTTAATTGAATTTTCCGTACAGCCAAGCGCTAATGAATACGTTAAGCCCCAAAATGGAGACGCCAAGGGCCGGCTCGATATTGAGTTGACCCCAAAGGGACAAGCCACCAATGAAGAGAGAAAGCCGATTGATGTCGTGTTCGTTCATGATACTTCGGGATCAATGGCAGATACATATGGCGGTGCCAAAAAAGCTACGAGTGCAGAAAATGCGTTGAAACAGTCTCTTGCATTTTTTGAGCAGAATAAACAAAGTGGGGATAAATATTATTTTGTTCCTTTTGATAGTGATGTGAGTTATAAGAATTTCAATGGCAAGAGAATTGAGCCTGCTGAGGGCTTAACCCAGATTAAGTCGATGGCAGAGAATCTTGATTACGGAGAAAGATACCGTGTCCAGAGAAACCATTGGTGGTATGGAAAGTATTGGACTGATGAGTATTATGATTTCAGTGTTGGCGGGACCAATTATACGCAATCTCTTGAATTTGCTCTTCAAAAGTTTTCCGGAATGCGTGATTCCAAACGGTATATTATTTTCCTTACAGATGGAGAACCCACTGCTCTAAAGTATCAAGGTGAAGAGTATACGTTGTATACGAATGGTACAGCTAAGGTAGGCAACAAAAGTGAGCCTTACAGCAGTGTACAGAATGTAATTCAAAATCAAGCAGTCTTATCTGCTGAAAAGCTTGGCCGCAACGATGTAACGATGTTCAGCATCGCTTTTGCCCAGCCAGGCGAAGTCAACTATCAATTGTTAGAAACTATGTCGAATAAAACAGGCGGAAGAGCCATTCAGGCAAATCCAAACAGCCTTTCCAATGTATTTACAGATATTTCGAAAGAGTTCAATTCTCCTTCCATTGAAGGGGAAGTACAAATCGACTTAAGCAAATTCAATGGAAAAGTAAAGCTTGCACCGAATTCAGATGCTTATATGGATGACCAGAATGTTGTTCACATGAAGTATAACTTCACTTACCCTATCGGCAAAAGTCCTTCTCCGGCAAACATTCAGCTGAGCCTGCCGCTGGAGTTTACCCAACAGGGACAGTATGTTTTTGATAACATCAAACTCATACAAAAAGATTTTGACGGCAAGACTTTGCCGGCTGTAACTCATGAAAACGTTACGATCAATATTGTGGATGAAGCAGCGCCTAAATTCGAGAGCGCTGTAAAGATTAACGGCAATCAGTATCACGCTCCTGAAAATCTTGTGAAAATGGGAATGCAGAACAATGAACATAACGAGTTTTCAATTGAGTATGATATAACTCCTTCCGCAGTCCTGCAAGCGAACAAGTCAGGAAATTTAAAAAATATAAAAATCATCCAGCCGCTGCCTGATGGGATCAGCCTGAAGAGCTCTGCTCTCCAGACTAACCTAAGCGGGTCACTGGCGGGGGCCACTGCCAGGGAAACCACTCAGAATGGCCAAAGGGTACTTGAGATTAAAGCGGGGAAAACGATTACTTATAATGGAAATCAATTCTCTCCAGCCCGGTTGAACATGAAAGCTGTTCTCCAAGCCGATTTTGCCATGTCATTGGTGAAAATGCCAAAGGCAGCCATCCATTATACTGACTCAAACTTCAGCAGCCAGAACCATACTCTTACTTCACACTCAGGTTATATCGGCCTTCAGGTTATTTTGAATGGCTTGGCCGACAATACTACCTATATAGGAGATCATACTGGCAAACTGACAAAGAAAGTAGATTCTACTAATGAAGTAAAGGCCGAAGCCACCCCTAAGACTTTGCCTGTAAAAGGATTAGAGTTGAAGGACGGCAATACGATCAGGGTACATTACAACGATGATTCGTTCCACGACGTATACCTGAAAACGGACTTTGCGGTTTATGAAACCAATACTGAAAAAGTACTGAGCAATAATGAAGAGACCACAGGACCTGCCTTATTCAAAGTGAGTAAAAAAGTAGGCGGAGAAGATGTTACTTATTACTACAAGACCATATCGGGACAAAAGGACAGCGGATGGGAACAATTCCAGCCAGATGAGCCGGTCCCCCTTTCAACAGATCTAATTGGCAATATAGAGATTCAGGTGAAAACCGAGGGCGGCTTCACGCTTAATGAGCAGCCGGTTTCAAAGAATATCGTCATCGTTGAAAAAGTTAGTGAAATCAATGTAACACCTAATCCAATTGAAGTTAATGCAGGAGAATCGATTTCGTTCCAAATTGAAGTATTGCCTCTGGATGCAACCGATAAGAGTGTTACAGTCCAGCTTCTAAATAGCAATGGGAAAATCGCCAGCTATTCCGAAGAGGGATCAGGCAATCACCGGATACTGGGGATCGAACCTGGTGAGGATCAGCTGGTCATTGAAGCGAATGATGGTTCCGGAGTGAGAATTATTGTTCCCGTCAAAGTGATTGACCCTTTTATTGCCCTTGAAGAGGTAAAATTCAAGCAGGCAAAAATCAACCTGCCATTAAATGATCAGGACATACCAATCGAGACTTTCCTGATTTTCAACCCATCTAATGCGACTAATAAAGAGCTGGCAGAGACAGTCTCTTCTGCACCGGCAATAGAAGCAGTAGAAAAGGATGGAAAGTGGTATATCAGAACAGAAGAACTCGGCTTTACAACAGTTACAGTCACAGCGGACGAAGATAACTCCTTAACCGATTCAGCAGTATTTGAAGTGGTTACGCCTGAAGAAGGCGGAGATGATAATCCGTATATTGATGGAAGATGGTAAACTAAGCCCCATCATATAATGGCATCTCAATCGTTTTCGAAGTACTATTGCATCACATCATTAAAGAAGGGCGGCCGGATCTTAGATGATCCGCCGCCCTTCTTTTTTAGTAATCCAATTTAACCAGAGGTCAAAGTTAACCTTAAAAAATAATGAGCATTCTGTGCGAATGAGACTGGAGTTTGTAAGTGTCATAGTTATCAAGGTTTGCTTAAACAGTAATCATTTAAACCAACAGTAAAACCCGTCCAGAGAATTTATCTGAACGGGTTTTACTAATAAATTATTTGTTTTAATGGTTCTTCCCCAACAGAACCTGCATTCTTTTTTACTGAACAGACACTTCATCACTGAATAATGACAAAAATTCTGTTTTAGGAAGGGCATCAATTCTTTGTAGAAGAATATCACGGTTGTAATTAATGTTAAAGCGGGAGTAGTGGTTGTCCTGATCAATTTTGGTCGAATAAAGGTCGGCATCCTGAATGCTGTTTATATCGCCTCTAATTGCATTGATTTCAAGGGTATCATTTGCGAAGACTCCGCCATCAATATGGAATAGAGAACCAACACCATAAAGTTCAGCTTTCTGATTTGTGTAGAAGAATGCTTTTAACGGCTGTACAGTTTCATCAGAAATTTTTCCCGCATAATTAATATCTTCGCCACTCGGAACAAAGTTTTTATACTCGTTCATCCGGGTCATTGTCAGATTTTCACCAGACAGAAGGATAAGCTGTTTTTGAATATCGTCATCTTCACTTCCTAAAATATTCAAATTGGAGATAAAGGCTTCTCCCCCGCTGTAAATGACAGAGTCGAATAACACTACATCGTCTTCCGGAAGGTCGGTTTCATTGCTGTTTCCCTGGATGAGAAGGTTTTCCCCTGCAACAAGATTGCCGATGATGGTCGACTGGCTATCTAGGGATTCAATTGTAAGAGACTTTCCTGCCAGCATATATCCTGGTGTTTCAGTATCATTGTTAAATGAAAACCCATTGTTGGTCTGGATATTAATCTCACCTGCGGAAAGGATATTTCCCTCAACATTGATATCTCCATCCAGATTGATCAAATGTATATCTCCAGTAGCGATTATATCATTTAGTGTGATTGTTTTATTTCCAATAATGTAGATGTCTCCATCCGCAATAATTTTTCCAGAAAAGGTGAGTGCGGAAGAAATACTGGATATGATAAGGTCACCCGGCACTTCAATGGTTGATGATAAGCTGGTGTCGATCAGTTTATACCCGAGAGTATTTACTTCATTGTATAGGTTCTGTCCAAGAAGTGCATCCAGCCCGCTTCCAGCTTCATTCAACGGGCTTGTCAGTGCTTCTGGAAGGCCGCTCTGACTAAATGTATATTGTCCCTTGATGGACTGCTTTAATTGCTGGGAAAGATTCTGTATAGCAGGTGTGGGAGCAAATCCCTGATCCTGTCTAATCTCATTTATTCTTTCCAGGAAAGTTTTATCAAAATTCACTGCTGTGAACTGGCTGTCATTCTTAAGCTGAGGCAGCTGCTGGTGATAAAACTTATCTGCAGTCAGATATTCCATTACAGCCTTATAATCTGATTCGGAAGAATTTATATAGATATCACCAAAAATCGAAGAAAAAGGCGTCTCGATTTCTTCCTGGTCTCCACTCGTTAATTGGTAATGAGCGTTCTTGTCAATGACAATTTCTTTGCCGAAAACGTTCCCTGCAATATTTGGAGAGCCGTTCAGGATGGTCTGATTACCAGCACCTGCAGCATATTTAAGGAATCCAGGCAGTGGAGACAGAATCACCCTTTTCCGTACCGTTCTGTTCACTTCTCCCTGCTGGCCATCCGGTGTATTGACCGTTACCACAAAATCAAGGACTCTTGCCAATTGAAGGGAAGTGTCGATGTTAAAGGTGTCAAGGTTCGCAAGGCCGCTGCCAAGGCACTGATTTTCCGTTCCCGGGATAAGATACTTCGGATTTGCTCCTGTCACATCCACAACATTAACACAAGAAATGCTGTCGTCGAATTGTGCAGAGGCTGCCTGGGAAGAAAAGTATGCTGTCAGCTTTGAACTTAAATCTGTCGGAGATAAGTCTTCAATTTTGAAATTATCTTGTACCAGGCGGGTAGATAGGTCGGCCGTCATTTCATCTACCAGCCTCAGCCCGTCGTATGTAATATCGATATCCGTTTCCCTTACCTCCGTTCTTTTAGCTCCTCCGATGGATGCCGTTAGAACTGCCATGCCGATCGTTATGACGACAAGGGAGGTGATCATGACGGTGATCAGCGTGTTTCCCTTCTGGTTGTTTACCATGAGTATCCTCCTTTCTTTAGGCTGTTTTGGTTACTTTGCTGGTGTCTAAGATTATAGCGGAACACTATGAGACAATGATATTTCAGAAGCAGCTTGTATCTAAAATCCGAATTGGCTTCGAAGAATGAGCTGTTCATTTCGGTCCTCATTCTCATGAGCTATTGAGAAGTTCAGCTTAATAATGGCATTGGTACATTTTTCTTTCTTTGTATCCTCGTCCTCATCGTCTTCAAAATCGTCTTGATTAGGGTTCGAACAAGCAAAACTGATTTCAGAGTCCCGGAAATCAGAAGGGGTGTTAATTGTTCCGCTGCTTGTTTCCCATACTTGTATTCCGTCCTTCTCTATTAATCGTATCTTAAAGGACTTTATGTCGTCTGTTTCTCTCTCTTTATCCTGATCTATTACCTCAGGATTGTAGGGGTTTTGAGCAGTCGCAATATTGTCGACGAAAATAAGACAGTTATCCTCGTCCCCGCATTCGTCCACATAGTCAAAAGGAGTCGAATACAGTGAATTCATCAGCATGGCCGAAACATAGTCGGCATCCTCCCTGAGCTGGCCTTCTATGCTGACCTTTTCGTAAATCTTATATCCTGTCAAAAAGGTGCCGTATATAACGGGAAGCAGTATGGCCGAAATCGCCAATGTGAGAAGCAGTTCGATGAGTGTGAAGCCATCTTCATCGAATGTCTTCGCTTTTAACCGTTCCGCCAACCGATGTATCGAATTCCTTATCATTTGCCGTCCACCTCACTTCTGCCGTGATCGGTATATAGTAATCCAGCTCTTGAGAAGCTTTGGATTTTATAGTCACTTTATAGGAAGTTCCATTAATAGGAATATCTTCACAAGTATCAGGGGGACTTTCTTCATTTCCGAAAGTCTCATATCTAGTATCATCACATAGTTTCAGATTCAATAAGTGGTCATCAGGAGAGGCGGTGCCTTCATTGACTTCGGAAAATTCTCTTTTAACTTCAAGAAAACTCTGGCTTTCCATATGCATCAAGGCGTTTCTGGCAACATTGACGGCCACTGTCTTTTTTTGATTCATATTGGTATATGTACCTGCCTGGAAGAAAAAATTTAAAAAGACTAATAGCACCGTGCTCAATAGAGTTACTGAGACTAAAACCTCAATTAGTGTCAAACCTTGGTTATTTCTGAAGATATTTGACAGTTTCATTCCGCCACCTTCTTTCAAATTGCCTAAGTTTATTATACAATAACTATGAGTCGAATAATGTAGAAGTAGTACTAATTTCATAGAAAATTAATACATGCTGAAGGGAGTGAGAAAATGGAGGAATATATTTTTGCGTTAATAGCATTTGTTTTATTGCTGCCTGTCCTGTTATTCATGCCTGGTGCGATGACCAGGAAAGGAAAGGTCTGGATAGCTGGGGGAGGGCTTTTGATCTCTCTTCTGGGTTTGCTTGCCTCCAACCAATATCCACTTGGGCTGGTTGCCATTATATTATTCATTTTAGTCATTGTATCCTCCGTTATGATTGGAAACCGTTTTGGCCCTATTTTGCTTGCAGAAGAAGGTGTGCAGGATAGAAATAACGCTGAGGCTGATACCGCTGCAGACAGACCTGAGAAGGTTCTCTTTACATCAGCGGAAGAAGAACCAGGGTTTGCCGAAAGCACTCTGGAAGAACCGGAAGCTCCTCAAGAAGAAGCCCCGGCAGAAAGCGAGACAAGAGTGGAATTCATAAACGAAGATCTTGAAGAAATTCCTTTGCTTACTGAAAACGAAAGCACTTTGTACGATATAAAGGAAGAGGCTGACGTGCCGGAAATCCAAGAAGATGCTGCACAAGACATTGAAGATAAAGAAGAAAGCATACTTGAAGAGGTTTCATTTCAACCTTCATCCGATGAAAATTTAAGTGAAATTGAAATGCTGATTAGTCAGGAAGAAGGGGAACTTGCAGAACCTATACATAATCAAAATCACGATGAAGCAGTCGTGGAGGCAGAAGAGCCACTCGATGAACTTAAACTTAACGATACTGTCGAGGAGTGGAAGTCAGTGGATGTTGAGGAAGACGATGAAGAGCTTAGTGAAATCGAGTTGTTGATTGAGCTGTCGGATGAATCAGAACCTGCTGAAGATAAATCGGAAATACTAGAAATGGACTTTGAGCACAGTATTGACGATGAAGCAGAGATACAGGCTGAAGAAGCTGAAGTTTCCGCCGAGGAGCATGATTTAGGAGAATTGACTGAATTAGAAGCTCAATTCTTAATGTCGTCTCCATCTGAGGATGAACCCCAATTGAAAGTGCTCAGCCCGCTGGAAGAAAGCATGAATGAAATCGAAGAACCAGAAGAGCCAGTGTTGGCCGAAGACCTTTTAGAAATAGAAGAGTCTGAAGATAAAATCAGGTCAGACCAAAATGAAATTCAGGTTTCCGGCGAATCAGCGGAAGTGGTTGAAGAGCAGGAGGAAGAACTCCAGCCTGTTCTCTTATCAGACCTGACTGATGATGGCGAGATGATGATTCTGCCGGCTGATTCTCACCAGGATCACGCTGAGGAGGGCATTGAGGAGGAAACTCAGCAGGAGCAGAAACGAGAGAACGCCCAGCTGCAGACCTTGATCATCCAAACCATAGCGGAAGAACTGGCTTACTATCGAAACAAGATGTCTCTTGAAGAGTTTGAAGCATTAGCAGCGCAGTATATGCAGCCTGAACTTCATGACCGGGATTTCTATGTTCTATCACAGCAATTGATTCAGCGCTATCATGAATCCCGGGAATTCAAGAAGATGAAAGCTTTTATAGAAGGAATGGAAGAGAGATTCATGACTTACCCGCTGTTGAAGAGTGAATTGAATGATTATAAAGAAATGGCATGGAAGAATATCATAAAACAAGAGTTGTTAAACGGAAGGGAATAGGTGCAGTAATATGAAGAAGAGTACAGAGATTTTAAGTTTGCCGATTATCAGTATCGCCGATGGAGTGGAAATTGGGAGTGTTAAATCCCTTGTTGTGAATCCTGAAAAAGGATCAGTCGACTTCCTTACGATCGAGCATGAAGATTGGCAGGTAAGCGTTAAAGCCATCCCTTTTAAAAAAGTAATCGGCATCGGGGAATATGCAGTCACCGTTGAAAACGGGAATGCTGTCATCGACTTGAATGAAATTCCGATCGCAAACGCGCTGGTGAACAAGAAAATCCGCATCAATGATACAAAGGTCATGTCTAGAAAAGGCCAATTGATCGGTGAAGCGAAAGAGTACTTTGTGGATGATGAAACAGGATATATCATCGGTATTCTTGTAAGTATGAAAGAAAGTGAAAAGGTGCTGTCATCCGAACAAATCCTCACTTACGGAAAAGATATCTTGATCGTCAAGGAAGATTCAGCAGGCCGCTTTATGGATTCTGTGGAAGAACTGCTTCCTGAAACTCAAGAAGAGCCTGATTTGAATCTTGAAGAGAACCCGTCAAGCGATTTAAAAAACATCAGAAACAAGCAGGCCGGCCTGTTGAAAGGAAAGCGTGTCACTAAAGATATCCTGGGTGTTTCAGGAGAAACCATCATCTCGAATGGTACCATCCTGACTGAAGAGGACATCTCCAGAGCACAAAGTGAAGGACCGTCCGTATTCGTTGAATTGACGATGAATACACAAGAATAATGTAAAAGGAGCGTTAAATTGACATGGAGAACAGACCAATTAAGAAAGTATTCATCCCGCTACTCTCTGCCACCGTCTTTATTTTCGGTTTTTCCCATGCAGGCTCTTTTGCACTGAATAAATTTACAGAGGCAGATTTGTTTCAGCCGTCCACAATGGTGGCTTCCATCAATGTAGGAGGGCAGTCCCAGCAGGAGGCTAAAGAGGCCCTTGCGCTAGCGGCAGCCGAATGGAAAGCATCAGCAATCATGACAGCCGAACTTTCCGGAGTGGAAACGGATATAGATCTTGCTCTATTTTCCATTGATATCAATCAAAGCATGCAGAATGCCAGCGGGGGAGGAACCACTCCTCTGGCTGTCACTGTAGACATGGAAACACTTATGGACCAATTGAAAACAGCCTATCCCGATATGTCTGTTGAAGAAATGGATACCGCTTCGTTGGAGCAGGACCTGATCGGCCAGGCGTCCATGCTGCCAAGCAGCTCTGTCATTTCCCTCAGTGATTATTTTGAAAAGGGAAGTGTGGAGGAAGTGACAGCCGAAGCTCTTTCGGAAAAAATCACGGTCACCCCCGAAATTAAGAGATTCGTAGAAGCCTTTCCGCAGATTACTGTGAAGCAGGGCACAGAATTCTCGTTCCTCCGTCACTTGGAGGAAAACGGTTTTACCGGCAATGAAAAGGGTGAAGAACTCAGTGTCATCACTTCGCTTTTCTATAAGCTGGTCCTGCAGTCCAATTTTTCTATCATTGAACGAAATACCAGCCCGGACCTGCCTGCAGAAATAGAGCTCGGCTACGAGGCAAAAATCGATAGTGCAAGCAGCCAGGATTTTGTTTTTGCCAATCCAAATAATAACGATTACCTCATTGCCCTTGAGCTTCTCGACAATCAGCTGTACGCCAAGCTGATCGGCTTTCCATTGGCAACGGACTACAAGGTATCACTGAAGGACAAAGAGGAATTTCCTCAAAAGAAAATCGTCCAGTACAATCCATTTCTCGAGAAGAATGTGGTGCAGGTGCCTGAAGAAGGAAGGAAAGGCGTCCTGATCAAAGTGTTCCGCCAGAGTATCGGTGAAAATGGGGAAGTAATGGAAGAAAAACTGATTGCGGAAGATTTTTATCCGCCTGTACATAGAATCGAGATTCATAGTCTGGAAGAAGCGCCGGAAGATGTAGATGAAAAAGATATTGTCGATACTCCTTTGACAGATAGTAATGAAGAATCAGATTCCACAGAAACAAGCGGACCTCCGCCGAATTCAGGAAGCAGTGATGACTCTACTAATGAGAATAATTCATCAGAGGATGACAATGCGGGCGGATCTTCCGCGGACGGAAAAGCCAGCGAGGGATCAGCTTCCTCTCAAAATGATACAGGTACAGCCGAGACCAATGGAAAAGATGAAAAAGCAGACGAAGAAAAAAAAAAATGAACTAGAAAATTAGATAAGCTGGTGATTGGATGGTACAGACCAGGAAGAGGCTCGGAGATCTTTTAGTGGAAGCGGGCTTAATTTCAGAAGAAAAACTTAATATGGCCCTGCAGGAAAAAGAACCGGGGCAAAAGCTTGGAGATGCCCTGCTGCAAAAGGGATATATTACCGAACAGCAGCTGATCGAGGTCCTCGAGTTTCAGCTGGGTATCCCGCACGTCAGCTTATACCGTTATCCTTTTGATACAAATCTTTTTCACCTGATCCCAAAGGAAGAGGCTAAACGGAACCTCATGATTCCTTTGAAAAAAGAAGGTGAGAAGCTTTATGTCGCCATGTCAGATCCCATGGACTTCTATGCCATAGAGGACCTAAGGCTGTCGACAGGCTTTCAAATTGAAACAGCAATTGCAACGAAAGATGATATCCTTAGGGCTGTCACCAAGTACTATGATACCGAAGAAGGCTTTGAAGAACTGGTCAATGATAAACCTGAAAAGAGCAATATAGAAGAACAGACAATTGTCGACCAGGATTCGCCGATCGTTAAGCTTGTCAATCAGCTCCTTTCGAACGCAGTGACCCAGAAGGCAAGTGATATCCATATCGATCCCCAGGAGACGAAGGTAGCGATACGTTATCGAATTGATGGTGTATTGAGAACAGAAAGAAATCTGCCGAAGCATATGCAAAGCATGCTGATTGCCAGGATCAAGATCATGGCCAACCTTGATATCACAGAGTTCAGGGTCCCGCAGGACGGCAGGATCAAAACCAATGTAGATTACAGGCCGGTCGATCTCCGTGTTTCCACACTGCCAACCGTATTCGGTGAAAAGGTCGTCATGAGGATACTTGATCTCAGCTCTGCATTAAATGATATCAGTCAGCTTGGATTCAACAAACTGAATTTCAAGCGGTTCATGGATATGATCAAGCAGCCGACAGGAATTGTCCTGATTACAGGTCCAACCGGATCGGGTAAGTCTTCAACACTCTATGCGGCTTTAAACCACTTGAACAGTGAAGAAGTCAATATCATCACGGTTGAAGATCCTGTTGAGTACCAGCTCGAAGGCATCAACCAGATTGGGGTAAACCCCAACGTCGGTCTTACATTTGCCAAGGGCTTGCGGGCCATTCTCCGTCAGGATCCGAACATCATCATGGTCGGGGAAATACGTGATAAGGAAACAGTGGAAGTCTCGATCAGGGCTTCTTTGACAGGACACCTTGTACTTAGCACCATTCACACCAACGATTCTCTCGGAACCGTCACAAGGCTGCTGGACATGGGAGTGGAGCCATTCCTTGTCGCTTCTTCATTGAGCGGAATTGTCGCTCAGCGTCTTGTCCGGAAAGTATGCCGTGACTGCGGCCGAGAACATGAGCCGAGTAAACGGGAAGTCGAAATCTTTGCTAAAAGAGGAATGAAGATCGATAAAATCATGAGGGGCGAAGGGTGTTCTTCCTGCAATATGACAGGCTATAAAGGGCGCCTGGCCATCCATGAAGTCCTTGTGATGAATGAAGACATGAGAAAAGTCATATTAAATGGCGAATCGTTTTCCAAGCTGCGTGAGCATGCAGTCAAAAACAAGACCATCTTCCTCGTCGATGATGGATTATTGAAAGTAAAACAAGGCTTGACGACAACCGAAGAGATCCTTCGGGTAGCCATTTCAGAATAGGTGATAGAAGTGAAAGAAAAAATCGACTATTTATTGCGTTCAGCATACGAGCTAAAGGCATCCGATATACACTTGACTGTCGGCGCGCCTCCTGTGTTCCGTCTTCATGGAGACCTGAAGAAATATGGCAAAGACATTCTGAAGCCCGCTGACACAGAGGGAATGGCCAAGTCAATCGTCCCAGAAGATCTCTGGAAGATGTTTATGGATCAGGGCGAGCTTGACTTTTCCTATGGCATTCCGGGTATATCACGTTTCCGGATCAACGTTTATCAGCAGCGCTCCTGCATTTCGCTTGCCATCAGGATTGTGCCGACAAGCATCCCGAGCATTGATGACTTATCCCTTCCTCCGGTGCTGAAAAAAATCACCGAAAAGCCGCAGGGTCTTGTCCTTGTGACAGGTCCGACGGGAAGCGGAAAATCGACTACGCTTGCGTCGATGATCGACCATGTGAACCGGACCATGCGCAAGCATGTAATTACACTTGAGGATCCTATCGAGTATCTGCACAAACATGGCAGTTCCATCATCGACCAGCGTGAAGTCGGGTTTGATACGAAAAATTTTTCTAGAGGGCTCCGCAGTGCGCTCCGCCAGGATCCGGACATCATTCTTGTTGGAGAAATGCGAGATCTGGAAACGATTCATACGGCGATCACGGCTGCTGAAACAGGGCATCTTGTATTTGCTACCTTACATACGTCCAGTTCGGCAGCAACGATCGAGCGGATTGTGGATGTGTTTCCTCCTGAACAGCAGGCCCAGGTCAGGATCCAGCTCGCTTCTGTACTTGTTGCTATTCTGTCGCAAAGGCTGTTTCCGACGGTTGATAAAAAAGGGCGGAGAGCGGCAACCGAGCTTCTCGTCAATAATCCGGCGATCGCCAACCTGATCCGCTCCGAAAAGGTCCACCAGATTGATAATATTCTGCAAACCTCAAAAGGGTTGGGGATGCATCTCATGTCGTCCAGCATCAGAAACCTGTATGAATCCGGTATCATCTCCCGGGAATCGGCCTTTCCTTATATCGAAATGGAGCAGACGACCTAGATGGCGCGCTTTAAGTATACAGGGCGCGGACGGACGGGCAAGAAGTCAGGGATATTAACAGCAGGCTCGACAAGGGAAGCGATGCTCAAACTGAAGAACCAGGGCATCCGGGTCATCGAGATGAGTGAAGTTCCGGAAACCTTGCTGACCAAGGATATTGCGATCGGAAACCCGGTCAAGCTTCAGCACATGGTCATTTTTTTAAGACAGTTTGCGACCCTTCTGCAGGCAGGGGTAACCGTTGTGGACGCAACGGACATCCTTTCCTCGCAGACAGAAAGCAAACCTTTAGGCAGAGCGCTGGTTGAAGTGCAGTCAGAATTGAAAGACGGAAACCCGCTCTCGGATGCACTTGCCAAGCACAGAAGGATCTTTGAATCGATGCTGATCAACATGATCAGGGCCGGAGAAGCATCAGGAAGCCTGGACGAAACGCTTGAGAGCCTTGCCACACACTATGAAAAGCAGCATATGACAAAGCAGAAGATCGTTTCCGCCCTTGCTTATCCAGCGGTGGTGGGAGTCATCGCAATTGCGGTCGTCATCTTCCTGCTGGTGGCCGTAGTACCGACCTTTGTCACGATGCTTTCAGACTTCGGAGGCGAGCTTCCTGCCATCACGCAATTCGTGCTGGGTTCCAGTGAATTCATGCAGAAGTATTGGTATCTGGTTACGGCGTCCATGCTAGCATTTGCAGCCGGCATCATGGCGATAAAGAGAAACAGTAAGACGAAATATTATTTTGACTATGCAATGTTGCGAATGCCAATCTTCGGGAGCATGATCCAAAAAGCGGCATTAGCGCGAATGACAAGGACACTCAGCTCGCTATTCTCCAGCTCGGTTCCGATTCTGCAGGCCTTGGCTATCGTCGAGAAGGTCGTCGAGAATGAAGTGGTCGCCAGAGTTCTCCGCCAATCTAGAGATTCCCTGGAGAAAGGGACATCGCTAACAGAGCCGATGAAAAAGCACTGGGCGTTTCCGCCGCTCGTCACTCAAATGATTGCAATCGGAGAAACAACCGGCTCACTGGATTCCATGCTCGGAAAAGTCGCAGACTTCTATGAGAAAGAAGTCGAAAATAGCACAGACCGCTTAAAATCACTAATAGAGCCGCTGATGATCGTCTTCCTCGCCGCTTTGGTTGGGACCATCGTCACGTCCATCATGGTGCCGATGTTCGAAATCTTCAACAATGTTCAGGGCTATTAAACAATTTCTTTAAAAATTTTACAAAATGGCTCTTTATCTGACAAAAATGTCATGTATAATTAAAACAGATATACTATTTACCTAATCTAAAAGAACCATAGGAGGTACGGAGAATGTTTAAGAAAATCGGTCAAAAAATGAAAGACCAAAGAGGGTTAACCCTTATCGAACTGCTTGCTGTCGTTGTCATCCTTGGAATTATTGCTGCTATTGCCATCCCTAGTATTGGTGGGTTGATTAATAACTCGAAGAAGGATGCACATATTGCGAATGCTCAGCAGATGGTTAACGCTGCGAGGTTGGCAGTAGCAGGAAATCAAGCTGACCCTGGTGCTGTAAAAATGAGCACATTAATTGATCAAGGTTATTTAGAGGAATTTGACAATCCTTCTGATTCTGCTGGTTATAATGATGAAACAAGTATAGTTACAATTACAGAAAATGCAACCTCTGGTAATTTTACTTATACAGTTACATTGATTGGAAATGCCGATACAAGTCCGGTGACTCATCTCAATGGAGAAGATCCAGACGTTATTACAAGAGCAGATGTTGATCTTTAATAAATTGTGAGTATGATCCTGATTTTTTACGGCCTCCTCCTAGGCTCCTTCTACAACGTAGTAGGCCTGCGAGTACCGCTTAACCAATCAATCGTCAAGCCGCGTTCCTCTTGTCCGGGATGCGGTCATACCCTGACGGCACTGGAATTGATTCCGGTTCTGTCATACATCATTCAAGGAGGAAAGTGTTCCCGCTGCCGGGAGCGCATTTCTCCTCTTTATCCTTTAGTGGAAGCCTCAACCGCCATACTATTTCTAATCTCGTATTCTATCATCGGATGGGAGCCGGAACTTATTGTTGCTCTCACACTTGTTTCGCTTTTTGTCATCATCTTTGTTTCTGATATAAAATACATGATCATCCCGGATAAAGTTCTGTTATTTTTCTCGGGGCTTTTTTTGTTAGAACGACTATTTATCCCATTGGACCCGTGGTGGAATTCTTTGGCTGGAAGTGCCATCGGATTCAGCCTGCTTCTGCTGATCGCTGTCGTCAGCAAAGGCGGAATGGGCGGCGGCGATATTAAACTATACGCGCTCATTGGCTTCGTTATGGGGGTGGGCCCCCTTCTGCTGGCGTTTTTCCTCGCAACACTTTTGGGAGCTGTGATCGGAATGATCGGGTTGGCGGCAGGATTCTTCCAAAGAAAGAAACCGATTCCGTTTGGACCATTCATTGCGGCAGGTGCTTTAATTTCTTATTTTTATTATGACAGTATTATAGACTTGTATTTATCACTCTTAATGGGTTTTTAGGTAAAGGGGTTATATTCAATGAACTTTGGATTGTTTGGAAATAACAATAGAATAGCGAATCTTGTCATCACTGATACAGCAATCCGGTACGCAGATTTGAAGATGGGATCTCCGCTGATCGTACAGAACTATGGAGAGAAGCTTCTTCCTCAAGGCGTCATTACAGATGGAAAGATCATTGAATATGACTCCCTTGCCATGATCCTGGAGGAGTGTATCTACGACTGGGGGATCAAGAAACGGCAGGTCCGATTCATTGTTCCCAGCACATCCATCATAGTCAAAAGAGTGCTTGTTCCAGGGGATATCGCAGAGGATGAATTGAAAGGGTATCTGTTCATGGAAATCGGCACAAGCATTCATCTTCCTTTCGAAGATCCTCTATTCGATGTCGTCAAGCTTGGGAATAAAGACGATAAGCAGGAGATCCTGCTGGTCGCTTCACCTGAAGAAGTTATCCATTCCTACAGAGATATCCTTGATGAAGTGAAGCTGAAGCCGGTGGCCGCTGACATTTCACCATTGGCTCTCTACAGATTCTTTTATCAAACTGATATGGTGAGAAGCGCCGACCACGAAATGATTCTTCAGTTTGATGAAACACTTTTGACCATTTCCATTTTCCATAGGAATCAGCCGATCTTTCTCAGGCCGATTTCCTTCCAAGGTGATGTCGATTTTCCGGACTCATCTCCAGATCTTGATCGCGGAGGGATATTTTACTTGGAAGATACGTTCAAAGAGATTGAGAAAGTGTTCAGTTTTTATAAATACTCATTGAATAAGGGCGAGGTCAATGTCAACAATGTCATTCTGACTGGAGACCATCCCTATCTCAGTGAAATATATACAAGTTTGACAGAAAGACTGAGCGCAGCTGTACATAGAGCACCACAGGATTCCATGCTTGATGCTAAAGGGCAGGCTGTACCGGGTTACTATGACCTGGCTGTCGGCCTTGCGCTGAAAGAGGTGCTGTGATGCTGATAGATATCAATTTACTTCCACAGAAAGAACGTAAACGCAGGCTGCCAATTTATATTGCGATTGCTTCGATTGCTCTGACGATCATCGGGACAGCATTCCTGCTGATTCATACGAATCTGTCTCAACAAAAATTAGAGAATCAGACTACAGAACTTGATATGAAGAAAGAATTTCGCCTTCAGCAAGAGACTGCCATGAACAGCATTCAATCATCCGATGGCCTGCAGGAGCTTCAAACGGCCGTACAGTGGGCGGAAGAGTATCCTATAGATACGGTGCCTGTTCTTGAGCACCTTACAGCCCTGCTGCCGGAAAGAGGTTTCTTCAAGTCGTTCAATTACACGGAAGAAGGTATGATTAACCTCAACGTCCAGTTTGATACGAGCAGACAGGCTGCCTACTTCCTTAATGATTTGAAAAGTTCAAAGTGGATAGGGGAAGCAAAGCTGACATCTGTTGAAACATCGCAGGGCGAAACAGCAGAGGACACCATTGTACTTCCTGAAGATAAAATCATGCCGAGGTACTTGGGGCAGTACGAAATCTCCCTCAACCAGGCTGCCATCAAAAATGAGCTTGCTGAAAATGAAGGAGGGGATGAATGATGAACCTCCAATTTGATAAAAGAGAGTGGCTCCTTATCGCCGGTTCTTTACTGCTTGGAATCCTAATTTTAACAGTAGTCTATTTCCTGCTGTATAACCCAATTCAAAAGGAAATCGGCCTTCGTGAGCAGGAGTTGGAAACAGAAGAGAAACTGATTTCCCTGCTCCAAGAAAAGACAAGCAATATCGAACAGGAAACCTTTGAAAGTTCAATCTCTCTTCAGAAAAAGGTTCCTGTCAAACCTATGACAGAAAAACTTCTGCTTGATTTGGAAAAAGCGGAAACGATTTCTGACAGCTTCGTATCAAGCATCCAGTTTGCAGAGGGCGATGTGACACTTCCCCTGACTTCACAAAGCGCAGAAGAAGACATAGAAAATATTTCATCTGCCCAAGGCGATGAAAGTACCGATGGAGAAGCAGAGGCTGAAGTTGATACAGAAGCACAGCCGCAGGAGCTTCTCCCTCAAGGTCTGAAGAAAATCAGCGCGACCCTGTCAGTAGAATCTCCAAGTTATTTCGAAATGGAAAGATTCCTGGAAGTACTTGAAGATCTTGATAGAATAACAGAAATTGAACAAGTCGCCTTCGAAGGACCGGAAGAATCGACATCTCAGGGAGACAGTTACGATAAAGTCAGCTACAAACTTGTGGTAGCTGCTTTCTACCTGCCTGACTTGATTCAATTGATAGAAGAGATGCCTGGTCTGAAGTCGCCGCCTCCAGCGAATAAGGTGAATCCTTTCAGCTCTTACGGTGATTTGGAAGAGGAAGACGACGAATAAAAGATAGCCTGCAAAGGGGCTGGATATAGTGAAACTGAATCAAAAAGGATTGACGCTGGTCGAGCTGCTCGCAGTGATCGTCATCATGGGGATCATCGGGATGATCGCTGTCCTCGCCATCGGCCAGATCATAGAAAAATCAAAGCATCAGGCATTTGTAGCCAACGCCCATACGTTAAAAGATGCAGCCACCCTGTATGCAAAAGAATCCCTGCTGCATGATAATGAACTTACCGAAATCTCTTATAAAACTCTTTATGAAAACAATATGATAGAAAAGATTCGGGACCCTTTTACAAAAAACCTCTTGGATCCGGAAGATAATGGCACATTTGTTGTTGTAAATAAAGAAAGCATTGTGTCTATCTGCTTCATCGGAGAAACCAAAAAGCTGTGCGGAAAAGACGGGGAAAACTTTACACCTGTTTTAATGAAAGATCTAAATGAGAGCCTGATATCATCCAATTGAAAAAATTGACGAAAACCTCTTTGGACAAGACGACAAAAGTCTTGTTCTTTTTTTTATGCGCTGTGATAGCATGAAAAAAACGACAAAAAGGAGGGGGTCAAAAGTGGACAAGCGGGAAAAGAAAAATGCCGGCATCACGATCAAAATCAATGGCGATAAAAAAGATTTCCAGGAAGATCTTCCTGTACATAATTGGAAATTAGGAGAACAGGAATCTGCAGCTGCGGAAGAACGGGCAGAAGATGAGTCCTTTGAATGGGTTCTGCCTGATGAAGATCCGGTCCCTAAAGAGTTCAAGAAAATCAACTATGTTCAAAAGAATAAGAAAAAAGGAAAAAGGACTTTCAGCGGAGGAGGCATTACTCCGGGGATTGCCCGTATCATCTATACACTGGTAGGTGCAGTAGCCATTTCGCTTATTTTTGGCTTTATTATTCTTAATGTAATCACGGAAGGAGAGCAGTCTGCACCTGCCATCAAGCTTCAGGAACCCGGCAGTTCAAATACTGGTGAAGCTGCCACACCTTCTGCAGGCGGAGGAAGTATTTCAATAAAGAGTTTGAATACCTCAGTATTACAGGGAGGTGTGTTTTCCGCTGCTGACTCAGCAAATGCCATGAAAGCATCTCTGGAAGCAAAGGGACTACCGGTCATGCTGATGGAGATGGAAGGTAATCAGTACCTTTTCCTTGGAACCTCAGGAGATCTGGAATCGGCCAAGTCGATGGGAAAAAAGCTGACTGAGCAAAACGTCGAAGTGTATGCCAAGGATATTGTACTTTCGGAAAAGAAAATTGAAGGGTCGAAAGCTGACGGTGACTTTCTTGAAAAGTCTGCAGCCCTTTATACTGAGTTAGCTGCCGAAAGTACAAGTGCATATACTTCAGGAAGTGTGAATGACGAAAAGTTGGCTGAAATCAATACACTCTTGAAAGACATCACAGCTATTAAGACGGGAGAAAGCATGAAAGGGCTGAGAGAAAACCTGGAGGCAGCTGCTCTTAACCTGCAGGAGTACAAGTCTTCTTCCGAGCTCACCAAGCTGGTTGCTTCCCAGCAATCTCTTCTTAATTACCTGGAGGCCTATCACAATTTGTAACCTTATCTCGTATAATGGATATTTTCCGGGAAATATATAATAAAGTGGCAGAGCAGGATCAGTTGGCTCTGCTTTTTTATTTTGTTATCCACATACCTTAACTCACCCTAATACTCTTCGGTTATTAGTTGTGATTGAGACAAGTATTTGGTACGATGAACTAGTATCTCCCAATCAAACGGAAGAAGGGAAAGGTGTATGAATTGTCAAACCTCATTTTAGCTTCAGGTTCTCCCCGCAGAAAAGAACTTCTACAACAAATCCAACTTTCTTTCTCTATTGAAGTCAGCCACGCTGATGAAACTTTCCCGCAAGAACTTCAGCCGGACGAAGTCGTCATGGAACTGAGTAAACGAAAAGCAGCCTCGGTGGCGGCAGGCCATCCAGGTTCCTTTGTCATCGGCTCGGACACAGTAGTTGTCCACAATGGCGAAATCCTTGGAAAACCAGAAGATTCCAGCCATGCCAAGGATATGTTAAGAAAGCTGTCCGGCAGTACTCACTCTGTTTATACCGGAGTAGCCATTGTAAAAGATGAACAGGAAAAAATGTTTTACAAAAAAACAGATGTAACGTTTTGGGAGCTGACAGAAGAGGAAATAGATACTTATGCAGCTTCCGGTGAACCACTCGACAAAGCAGGAGGGTACGGCATCCAGGGACTGGGCGCCTTCCTGGTGAAGGAGATCCGGGGTGATTACTTCTCCGTTGTCGGTCTGCCGATTTCCCAGGTATACCGCAGCTTGAAAGAAATGGGTTATCACCCATAAGCATATTTCCTCTCTTTTTCCTCCTATGCGTTATAATTAGGAGGTATTGAATCATTTGACAGAGACAAAATTGATGATCAGGGATTACCCGACTGACGAACGGCCGAGAGAACGAATGGTCCAAAGCGGTGCTGCAAGCCTGTCGAATCAGGAGCTGCTGGCAATCATTTTAAGGACAGGCACCAAATCTGAGTCTGTCCTCCAATTGTCCAACAGGGTCCTTACCACATTTGAAGGGTTCAGGCTGTTGAAGGAAGCATCGCTTGAGGAAATTACGGAAATTAACGGAATTGGTCTGGCTAAGGCAGTGCAGATCATGGCTGCTGTTGAAATCGGGCGCCGGATCAGCAACCTTGCATTCGATGACCGTTATTCTATCCGTTCACCTGAAGATGGAGCCAATTATGTGATGAATGATATGAGATTCCTTTCACAGGAGCATTTCGTCTGCCTCTATCTCAATACCAAGAATCAGGTGCTTCATAAACAGACGATTTTTATAGGCAGCCTGAATGCCTCTATCGTTCATCCGCGCGAAGTCTTTAAGGAAGCGTTTCGGAGGTCCGCCGCTTCCATCATCTGCATACACAATCATCCTTCCGGGGACCCTACCCCGAGCAGGGAAGACATAGAGGTGACGAAGAGGCTGGTGGAATGCGGCAAGATCATAGGGATAGACGTTCTTGACCACTTAATCATCGGTGAAAAGAAATATGTCAGCTTAAAGGAAAAAGGCTACTTATGAGGCTTTGTTTTTTGTAGGGGTTAAGCTATAATATTGTTTATGCTTTTTGCACGCTCAGTTCGATATATAGGGAAAGAACTTATATAGATTGGAATGACCCCATTCCGAATTAGAAAGGGAGATACAACAATGTTTGGTACAAAGGATCTTGGAATAGACTTAGGAACGGCTAACACGCTCGTATATGTAAAAGGAAAAGGAATCGTCGTCCGCGAGCCATCAGTTGTGGCAATGCAGACGGATTCCAAGCAAATTGTCGCTGTCGGCAACGACGCTAAAAATATGATCGGAAGAACTCCAGGGAACGTAGTGGCCCTCCGTCCAATGAAAGACGGTGTCATCGCAGATTACGAAACTACTGCTACAATGATGAAATATTACATAAGACAGGCGACGAATGGAAGAGGTTCCTTCTCACGCAAGCCATATGTGATGATTTGTGTTCCATCGGGCATCACCGCAGTTGAAGAACGTGCTGTCATTGACGCTACGCGGCAAGCAGGAGCGAGGGATGCTTTTACAATCGAAGAACCATTTGCAGCGGCTATCGGCGCAAATCTTCCAGTATGGGAACCAACTGGAAGCATGGTTGTGGATATCGGAGGCGGAACGACGGAAGTTGCGATTATTTCCCTGGGCGGAATCGTGACAAGCCAGTCCATCCGTGTAGCAGGGGATGAAATGGATGAAGCCATCATCAACTATATCCGCAAAACGTACAATTTGATGATTGGGGACCGTACAGCTGAAACGATCAAAGTTGAAATCGGTTCTGCCGGTGACTCTGAAGGTATTGATACTCTTGATATCCGCGGACGTGACCTGTTGACAGGACTGCCAAAAACAATTGAAATCACAGCGGATGAAATCGCGGCTGCACTTAGGGACACCGTTTACTCCATTGTGGATGCCGTGAAGAGTACACTTGAGAAGACTCCGCCGGAATTGGCTGCGGACATCATGGATCGCGGAATCGTCCTCACAGGAGGCGGCGCTTTGCTTCGCAATCTGGACAGAATCATCAGTGATGAGACGAAAATGCCTGTCCTTATCGCGGAAAATCCGCTTGACTGTGTGGCAATCGGAACAGGAAAAGCTCTGGACCATATCGATTTATTTAAAAATAAGAAATAATCTGGATGAACATTCAGGATGGGGCTGCACTCATTGAAAGGTTTAGTGGGCAGTCCCTTCTTGTTTGCTGTGAATGGTAAAAGTATCCTTTTCGACTCTGTGAGCTTTTACATAAAAGGCTCTTTTTCATTTTTAAGAAAAATGGTAGATTAAGAAGTGTACTAGAAGAGTTAATATTTTGCATACATCAGGAGAGAAAATAAGTGTAAAAGATAGAGGTGTCTTTCATGCCCCGCTTTTTTTTGAATAAACGATTGATCATCCTTCTTGTCAGCATCATCGTGCTGGTGGCATTGATAGGATATTCTGTTCGTGAAAGGGATAACATATCCTGGCCGGAACAGTTTGTAGGAGATATTGTCGGATTTGGGCAGTCGCTGGTATCCAAACCGGTTGGTGCTGTTGCAGGCTTCTTTGAAAATGTTAATGATCTGCAAAATACGTACACCGAAAATCAAAAGCTGAAGTCCAGGCTTGAAGAACTTGTGAAATTGGAAACAATGGTCAAAGACCTTGAAAAAGATAATGATGAGTTGCGCGAGATACTCGGCAAGGAAGAAAATCTGAGAGACTTTGATCCTATCCAGGCAACCGTCATTGCCAGAAACCCGGGGCAGTGGGAAGATCTGCTTGTGATTGATAAAGGAAAAGTTCAGGGAGTTCAATCCAACATGGCGGTCATCACGGCCCAAGGGTTAATAGGAAAAGTTAAAAGCGTTAAGCAGTTTTCGTCAACAATCGAGCTTCTCAGCAATAAAAATCCGAACAACAGAATTTCTGCCCTTATCCAGGGAGAAGAAAATGTCATCGGCTCCATCGAAGGATATGACACGGAAAGGGATCAGCTTCTTGTTAAGCGAATCCCTAATGATATGCCGGTAGAAGAAGGCTCCAAGGTGATCACTTCCGGCCTCGGCGGAGTGTTTCCAAAAGGCCTGCCGATTGGCGAAGTTAAGGAAATTGAGTCAGATCAATACGGGCTGACTCAAACAGCCTATGTCGAACCAACGGCAGATTTGTATCATCTCGAGCATGTGATCGTTGTGGACAGAAGCAAAGTCAGCATCGACCTGGAGGAGCCGGAAGAAGCGGAGGATGAGGAATGAAGAGACTTCTCCTTCCGCTGATTGCCTTGCTTTGTTTTTATGGCTCCAGCGTATTCGTCACCTTCCTGCCATTGGATATAATCAGTAGTGACAGGGTTCTGGTTCCGCACTTCCTGATTATTTTCATCTTGTTGATGAGCGTCTATTATCATAATACAACCGCCGTTCTTTACGGCTTTATCTTCGGATTTCTCTATGATTCTTTTTATACAGAGGTACTCGGTGTGTACTTGTTCATTTTCCCATTTGTCACCTTTTTGACATCCCGGATCATGAAAGTTTTAAACAACAATTGGATTGTCACCAGTATAGTAATCCTGCTGAATGTGTCACTTCTTGAGTTTATTGTCTATGAAATTAATTTCCTGATAGGTAAGACGGACTGGGATATTGCAGCATTTGCCGATTTGCGCCTATGGCCGACACTTGTTCTGAATGCTGTTTTTATCATCATCTTCTCTTATCCTTTAAAACAACTGCTTTTGAAGCTTGAAAAAGAGAGACTGGAAGACTGAATGAGCTG
Source organism: Rossellomorea vietnamensis (assembly GCF_008180615.1). Lineage (GTDB taxonomy): Bacteria > Bacillota > Bacilli > Bacillales > Bacillaceae_B > Rossellomorea > Rossellomorea vietnamensis_D. Next base: position 92,027 of record NZ_VTEH01000002.1, on the reverse strand, counting down.
TTTCCGCCGCTGCCTGTTTCTGGAGCTTGCTGCAACAGCTGTTTCAGCAGGTAAGGAGCCGGGTGGAATGGCAGGAATGCACATTTACATTCACCTCACAGCCCATCCTCAATAATTTTTAAAAAGCACGTTTTAAAAAAGGAAACAGGCATGCATTTGTCGAATTAAATGATGACTGAGGTGAATTATTCCGACATGAAAAAAAGGCAAAACGTTATGATCAAAGGTACAAAAGATGGGTTGACTCTTCATTTGAATGATCAATGCTCACTCGAGGAATTGAAAAGTGAATTGAAGGACAAGCTGTCTGCGCAATACCGGCAGAGCGAGGGGACTCCTCTGATAACTGTAAAAATACAAGCGGGAAATAGATATTTGACTTCACGTCAGAAAGAGGAACTCCAGGAGATTGTAAGTGAGAAACGCAATTTAACAGTCCAGGAGATTACCTCTAATGTCGTGACGAACGATGAAGCGTTAAAGATGAAAGAAGAAAGTGAAATCCATACAATTGCCGGTGTCATCCGTTCAGGACAAGTAATTGAAGTTCCGGGCGATTTGCTTATTGTAGGAGACGTCAACCCAGGAGGCACCGTTAAAGCCGCGGGCAACCTTTATGTAATGGGTGCACTGAAAGGGATTGCACATGCAGGATACACGGGCAGCAATGAAGCGGTGATAGTCGCATCACAAATGACGCCTTCGCAGCTTCGGATAGCCGATTGCCTGAACAGGGCTCCTGATCATTTCGATAAAGAAGAAGGACATGAAATGGAATGCGCCTACATAGATGAATCGAATCAAATCGTGATTGACAGATTGCAAGTTTTGAAGCATCTTAGACCAAATATAACCAGTTTTAAAGGGGGACGCTAATGTGGGTGAAGCTATAGTAATCACTTCAGGTAAGGGCGGTGTAGGTAAAACGACTACATCCGCGAATGTTGGAACGGCATTAGCTCTGCAAGGGAAAAAAGTCTGTTTGGTGGATACCGATATCGGCCTGCGGAACCTGGATGTCGTTATGGGGCTTGAAAACCGGATTATTTATGATCTGGTCGATGTCGTGGAAGAACGCTGTAAAATCCATCAGGCCCTTGTAAAAGACAAACGGTTCGAAGATAAGCTCTTCCTGCTTCCGGCCGCACAGACAAGCGATAAATCGGCGGTCTCTCCTCCGCAGATGAAGAAATTGATCGAAACACTCAAGCAGGACTATGATTATATTATCATCGATTGTCCTGCCGGAATTGAACAAGGCTACAAAAATGCCGTTGCTGGTGCTGACAGGGCGATTGTGGTAACCACACCTGAAATTTCCGCTGTCAGGGACGCAGACCGCATCATCGGCCTGCTCGAAAAAGAAGATATCGAGCCTCCGAAACTCATCATCAACCGCATCAGGACTCATATGATGAAAAGCGGCGAAATGCTGGACGTCGATGAAATCACGACTCACTTGTCCATCGACCTGATCGGCATTGTGGCGGATGATGACAATGTCATTAAATCCTCCAACAGAGGCGAGCCGATTGCCATGGATCCAAGCAGCAAAGCATCTATAGCCTACCGCAACATCGCCCGCCGAATCCTTGGAGAGTCCGTGCCGCTTCAATCATTGGATGATGATAAACAAGGCGTATTCACCAAGCTCAAAAAGTTCTTTGGTGTAAAAGCTTAATAGAATCAAAGAAAGCCGTCCTGCATTTTTGCAGAGCGGCTTTTTTGTTTTTTCTGTAGTTGGGGGGAAGGAGTTGATAAGCTGCAGATTTGCCGGCGGGAGGATAGGTGGAAAAAAGTTTAGAAACGGTGAAGGAAGCATCTGATGTGTTAGCGAGGTACATCAAATGTGGGAAATCAATAGATGATGTACCTTGCAGGGAGAGCGGGGTACATCAGAAAGGAAAATCGAGAAGATGATGTACCTCGCCGGGCGAGCGGGGTACATTAAAAAGGAAAACCGAGAAGATGATGTACCTTGCCGGGCGAGCGGGGGGCATTAAAAAGGAAAACCGAGAAGATGATGTACCTCGCTTAGCGTGCGAGGTACATCAAAAAGGAAAATCGAGAAGATAATGTACTTCGCTAAGCGAGCGAGGTACATCAAAAGAAAAAAACGAGAAGATGATGTACTTCGCTAAGCGAGCGAGGTACATCAAAAGAAAAAATCGAGAAGATAATGTACTTCGCTAAGCGAGCGAGGTACATCAAAAAGGAAAATCGAGAAGATAATGTACTTCGCTAAGCGAGCTAGGTACATCAAAAGAAAAAATCGAGAAGATAATGTACTTCGCTAAGCGAGCGAGGTACATCAAAAAGGAAAATCGAGAAGATATTGTACTTCGCTAAGTGAGCGAGGTACATCAAAAGAAAAAATCGAGAAGATAATGTACTTCACTAAGCGAGCGAGGTACATCAAAAGAGAAAATCTAGGAGATAATGTACTTCGCTAAGCGAGCGGGGTACATCAAAAGAAAAAAACGAGAAGATGATGTACTTCGCTAAGCGAGCGAAGTACATCAAAAGAGAAAAATGAGAAGATGATGTACCTCGCCGGGCGAGCGGAGTACATCAAAGGGAAAAAAATGATTCACCTCGTAGAGAAAGGACTGCATCATTCTGCTGACAAGGGAGCCGCTTCATTCAACAAACTCTTCAACAGACATATTTCCAAAGGACAAGTCATACATTGATAGCAAAAGGGACTTGTACTATACAGGGAGAAGAGTCTGCACCGAAAGCCGATCGTTACAGACTCCAGGCTGTACGCGTTCCAGCATACAAAAAGGGGAATGGTATATGGGGAATCGAGCGGATGAAATCAGAAAGCGGATAGCTAAGAGAAAACGGATGAGCAGCACCCATTCTTCTGAATCCCGGGGCATGCTGCTTCCAACGGACGAAGAAAGGTATGGCGGGGAACGGTTTTCATCTTACGAAGGGGGACCTTCTGAAGGAACCCATCCCCTGTTCAGCAAAGAAATGTTCATTCTGAAGATCCTTGGGACCAGTGTCATTGTTCTTTGCACGGCTATTCTTTTTCAGAATCAGGTACCTGGGTTTGATAAAGCGCGTTCATATGTACAGCAGACAATGACGAAGGAATTTCAGTTTGCGGCGGTTGCCACATGGTATGAAGATCAATTCGGGAAGCCTCTCGCTTTGCTTCCTGAGGGAAAAGACAGCACCCCGCCTGAAGCGACGGAGACAGCTGATTATGCACTGCCTGCTTCAGCAAAGGTCGTTGAAAATTTTAAAAGCAATGGGCAGGGCATTATGGTGGAAACAGGGAAAGGTTCCCTAGTGGAAGCCATGAAAGGCGGATTGGTCACCTTTGCAGGAAAGAAAGAGGATCTCGGGCAGACTGTCATCATTCAGCATGGTGATAAGTCTGAGTCCTGGTACGGGCATCTGAATACAATCGAGGTCACTCAATATGCACAAGTGAAAGCAGGCGATCCGGTCGGAACTGTGACGGACGAAGAGAATGCATCGACTGGAGAATTTTATTTTGCCATCAAAAAAGAGGATGCTTTCATAGATCCAATCCAGGTGATAACATTTGAATGAATTCGGAAAACTGCTGAAGAAGGTTCACATTCATCCGCTGCTGTGGGCGGCGGCCGGACTGGCGATTCTGACCGCCCATTTCGTTGAGCTGATCATGCTGTTTATCATTATATTGATACACGAGTTAGGACATGGGGGTGCGGCCCATGTTTTTTCTTGGCGGATTAAGAGGATTTCCCTCCTGCCATTTGGGGGAGTAGCGGAGATGGATGAGCATGGAAACCGGTCATTGAAGGAAGAACTCATTGTGGTGGCAGCCGGTCCGCTTCAGCATTTGTGGATGATGGGGGGAGCCAAGCTTCTCTATTCCGCCGGGCTGATGCCTCCTTATCATTACGAGCTTTTCATTCAATTGAACTTGATGGTGCTGCTGTTTAACCTGCTGCCCATTTGGCCTCTGGATGGAGGGAAACTTCTCGCAGTTGGGCTTGGGCACAGGTTCACGTTCATCACCGCCTATCAGTGGACGTTGATCCTGTCACTGGCTGCGCTTCTGCTGTTTCATGCGGTAGTCCTTATGACGGTTCCTTTCCATCTTAATCTCTGGATCATCCTGTCCTTTTTGTATTTTTCTTTATGGACAGAATGGAAGCAGAGGAAATTTACCTTCATACGATTTTTATTAGAAAGGTACTACGGTAAAAGCGGAGACGTCCGGGATTTAAAACCTCTCAAGGTGGATGGGGAGGAAACCATTTACTCTATACTGGAGAAATTCCATAGAGGATTCAAGCATCCGCTCATTGTTTATATTGATGGCAAAGAAGCCGGCAAGCTGGACGAGAATGAAATTCTTCATGCTTATTTTACTGAAAAGATGACAACGGCTAAGTCCCGTGACCTTCTGTATTTATATTGAAACGTTTGCGTAAAGTTTCTCTCCATATTATGATGAAAAGACTGACCGGCTTGCGGTTAGTCTTATTCTATTTGTACTCGAAATGAGGAGCTCTTGATGAACAGAATTATCGTAAATGCATTGGGACGGGAAAAAAGATGGGCCCGCCTGCGTGATGGAATTATGGAGAGTCTTCATGTCTATCAACCTGAAAAAGAATCGATCGTCGGAAACATTTATCTGGGTCGTGTCGATAAAGTTGAAAAGGGCCTGAATGCTGCTTTTATTAATATTGGCGAAGATAAAAATGGTTTTTTACATATAGATGATCTGGCAGAGTATGTATCCCTGGAGGAGCCGGAAAGAAACTCTGCAGAAATCAGCAAGCTTCTCCACCAGGGCCAAAAGCTGCTCGTTCAAGTGAAAAAGGACCCTGCAGGAACAAAAGGGCCGAGGCTCACAGGTGTGATAGAACTGAAAGGGGCTTCCATTGTCTATATGCCCCAGGGCCGCTATGTGGCTGTCTCGAAAAAAGCGTCCGATGAAGAACAGAAGAAAAAATGGCGCCGCTTTGGCTCGAAACTGAAAGAGGACCAGGAAGGCATTCTCTTCAGGACAGCCTCCCTGCAAAAATCAAATGAAGAGATTACGACAGAATTCATGGCATTAAGAAAGCAGTACCAAAATTTATATGCTTCATCACTCAATCGAAAAGCTCCATTCTTGCTTCACGGGCAGGATGTCATGGCGGATGATATCTTGGAGGAAGTAAAAAAAATCAAGGAAGTTGAAATCATTACGGATGATTTTGCATGGAAAGAAGAGCTTCAGGTCTATTTCCAGCAGCACGGAGTATCGCTGTCTTCTCCGATTTTCCATTACCAGGGCCACGAGAATATTTTCAATCATTACCGGGTAGAAACACAAATTGAAAAAGCGATGCAAAGAGTCGTCTGGCTGGAAAAAGGAGCGACTATTGTCATTGAACCTACCGAAGCCTTGACGGTCATTGATGTGAATACTGGCAAATTCACTGGTAAAAGCGGTCTTTCCCAAACGGTATTGAAAACCAATAAAATGGCTGCAAAGGAAATCGCCAGGCAGCTGAAAATCAGGAACCTGTCAGGCATCATACTCATAGACTTCATTGAAATGAAGAGTGAACAGCAGGAGACAGAAGTGATCGCTGCTTTAAAGGCTGGACTCAGCGATGATGGTAAACGTACCACCATCGTCGGCTTCACGGAGTTGGGAATCCTTCAGCTGACGAGGAAGAAGACAAAGCCGCCGCTGCTTGAGTATACGACATGTACCTGCCCATCCTGCAGCGGACAGGGCAGAGTGCTTAGTGCGGAATCCATGGCCTACAGGCTTGAGAGAGAACTTTATGAGCTCTATCCTGCAGATGAAGATAAAGTAGTTATCGAAGCGACAGAAGATGTACAGCGGGCATTCCGTGGTGAGAATTCTCATTATCTAAAAGAGATGGAAAATACGATTCACAAAAAAATTGAGTTCCAAGTTGTTAAAGAGAGCAAACCGTATTATAAAATCAAAAGATTGGAAAACCGGTAGTATAACCCTGTTGATGGTTCCAGTTCCAGCGTTCACCCTCTCGGAGTTGATCAAGGAGCTTTACGCTTTTTGAAATAGCGGGAAAAATTCCCCTTAATTAATATGCAGTGTCAAAAATTAGCTGAAATAGAGGGAGAATTTCCCCTTATTAGACTCGAAGCACTAGAAAACAGGGGCATTTTCTCTAAATAAGGGGAAAAGTTCCCCCTATTTACCAGTTAAAAGAGGTAAAAGATGAACTTAGCGGGAAAATCTCCCCTTATTTTTTTGCTCCTCGGGACATAACTTTTAATTTTGCTTTTTCTAAATTACTTTAATCCATGTAGTTCTTTTTTACGTAGAGGGACAGCAGCAGAAGCGATTTCCTGCAGGACAAGCGTGACGTCCAGTCCAGCTGGTGCAAAGTACACGCCCCTCGGAGACCAAAGAACTCTGGTTTTTATTTATGAATCAATTTCCTGAATCATTTTAATTCCCATGAAAGCTATTGACACCATTCTTGATTTTATGATAGGATTCTTATGTTATAGTTTTTGTAGCACCCGTGCTACAACCGCTCAATTCAGGCAGTAAGCTTTTGTTGCAAAACAAGACGCCTGTACTTGGCGAGTCTGAGTTTATAAGGAGGTGCCATTCATGTACGCAATTATCGAAACTGGCGGAAAGCAAATCAAAGTAGAAGAGGGACAATCTATCTACATTGAAAAGCTTGCAGGAAACGAAGGCGAAACAGTTACTTTTGACAAAGTACTTTTCGTAGGTGGCGACAACGTAAAAGTAGGAAGTCCATTAGTTGATGGAGCTACTGTTACAGCTAAAGTTGAAAAACAAGGCCGCGCTAAGAAATTAGTCGTTTTCAAATACAAGCCTAAGAAAAACTATCGTCGTAAGCAAGGTCATCGTCAACCTTACACTAAAGTAACGATTGACAAAATCAACGCGTAAGGCGTTTGAAAAATGATTAATGTTTACTTCACTAAAGATCCGGGAGGAAGAATTTCTTCTTTTTCCATGGATGGTCATGCAAATTTTGCGCAGAATGGTCAAGATATCGTTTGTGCCGGAGCATCGGCTGTATCCTTTGGTGCCGTTAATGCGATCATGTCATTGACCGGGGTTCAACCCGAGATTGACCAGTCGCCTGATGGCGGTTACCTTCACTGTGAATTCCCGGCAGGCCTGCCGGATGAAACAGAGGAAAAGGTCCAGCTTCTCTTACAAGGGATGATTGTCTCTTTACAGACGATAGAACGTGAATATAGCAAGTTTATAAAAATAACCTTCAAAGCGTAGGAGGTGGAACACATGTTAAGATTAGATCTTCAATTTTTCGCATCGAAGAAAGGGGTAGGTTCGACTAAAAACGGTCGTGACTCTATCTCAAAGCGTCTTGGTGCTAAACGTGCTGATGGTCAAGAGGTTACTGGCGGATCTATTTTATACCGTCAACGCGGTACTAAAATTTACCCGGGAGTTAACGTTGGACGCGGCGGTGACGATACTTTATTCGCTAAAGTTGACGGAATCGTACGTTTCGAGCGTATGGGCCGTGACAAGAAAAAAGTCAGCGTATACCCTGTAGTTAAAGAAGCATAATGCTTTTTAAAGAAAACTCTAGCCGTATATTCGGTTAGAGTTTTCTTGTTTTATGGAGATCAATTTTAACAGTTCAGTCGAATTTTGTCTTTTTAACAGGAAAATTTTTCGTTCCCCTATTCTTTTCTGATATACTACATATAAGAAAAGTCCGTTTTATAGGGAGTTTTATGATGAATAATGAATGGAACCTGGTAGAGGCATTGAGGCATGCCCGCCATGACTGGATGAATAGATTACAATTAATCAAAGGCAATATGGATTTAGGGAGAATGGATCGGGCGAAACAGATCATTGAAGAAATTGTTGCCGAGTCCCAGAATGAATCCAAGCTTTCTAATCTTAAGGTGCCTAAGTTTTCTGAGTGGATGCTGACCTATAACTGGCAGACCCATTTTATCAAGCTGGAATTCGAAGTGCTGGAAGCAGAAGAACCAGATGTGAATGATGATACGTTATTTGGCTGGTTCACAGGGCTTTTTTCAGTTCTTGAAAACTGCGTGAAACCCTATGAAGAAAACAATATGATGGTAACCATCAAGATTTGCCAGCAGGAAGCACGGTTTGAATTGGATTTTAATGGGATAATAGTAGATGAAGAAAGCCTGCAGGACTGGCTGGTAAAAAACAGTCCCGGTGTTGCGGTTGAGACCATGGATAGTAACGGATTTCTAATATCCTTGAATCTAAATAGATAATTTATGGAGAGCAGGCCATCTTGTGGTCCTCTTTTTTTAAGGAGTGAAAATAAATGTTTGTCGATCAGGTCAAGATTTATACAAAAGGCGGCGACGGAGGTAACGGAATGGTTGCTTACCGCCGTGAAAAATACGTCCCGGACGGAGGTCCGGCTGGCGGTGACGGCGGAAATGGCGCCGACGTGATATTTGAAGTGGAAGAAGGTCTTCGCACACTGATGGATTTCCGCTATCAGCGCCACTTTAAAGCGCCGCGCGGAGAGCATGGGATGAGCAAGAATATGCACGGAAGAAATGCAAAAGACATGGTGGTCAAGGTTCCGCCTGGTACCATTGTCAAGGATGATGATACAGGAGAATTGATTGCCGATTTGACGGAGCATGGTCAAAGAGCGGTCATATCCAGAGGCGGACGCGGCGGAAGAGGAAATACCCGTTTTGCGACACCTTCCAATCCAGCTCCAGAGTTATCGGAAAAAGGGGAGCCGGGCCAGGAACGTTATATCGTGCTGGAATTGAAGCTTCTTGCTGATGTCGGACTTGTAGGTTTTCCGAGTGTAGGAAAATCGACTCTGCTGTCCATCGTGTCAGCAGCCAAGCCGAAAATCGGGGATTACCACTTTACAACCATCGCTCCTAACCTGGGAATGGTTGAAACGGAAGACGGACGCAGCTTTGTTATGGCTGATCTTCCAGGATTGATCGAAGGCGCATCGGAAGGTGTAGGTCTGGGACATCAGTTCCTCCGCCACATCGAACGCACACGTGTCATCGTTCACGTCATTGATATGAGCGGACTTGAGGGAAGAGATCCTTACGAAGATTACCAGACAATCAATGCGGAGCTGGAAGCTTACAACCTTCGTTTGACAGAACGTCCGCAAATTATTGTAGCGAATAAAATGGATATGCCTGATTCAGAAGAAAACCTTAAGAACTTCAAGGAACAACTGAAAGAGGACTATCCTGTCTACGGAATCTCTGCCGTGACAAGACAAGGTCTTCGTGATCTGTTGTTTGCCATTGCTGATAAACTGGAAGAAACGCCTCAGTTTGCGATGTTCCAAGAAGAGGAAGAAGAAACAAAAGATCAGCGCGTCCTTTATAAACATGAAAAAGCTGAGGCTGAATTCTTTATCACAAGAGAACCGGATGGCACATTCGTTGTCAACGGTGCTAAGATAGAGAAACTCTTTAAAATGACCGATTTCAGCCGTGAAGAATCTCAAAAAAGGTTCGCACGTCAATTGCGCACCATGGGAGTCGACGAGGCACTGAGAGAAAGAGGAGCAAAAGACGGAGACACTGTCAGACTGCTTGACTTTGAATTTGACTTCGTCGATTGATTGAAGCTTTGTAATGGGGGAACCAGCCTTGCAGAAAAAAGCACAGGACGGAAAATTTTATCTGGTAAGGGAAGACGTGCTTCCTGATGCCATGAAGAAAACCTTGCAAGCCAAAGAGCTGATTGAGAGAGGTAAAGCCGGTTCAGTCTGGGAAGCTGTCCGCAGCATCGACCTGAGCCGGAGTGCCTTTTATAAATACCGCGACACTGTATTTCCGTTTCACAGAATTGTGAAGGAACGGATCATCACTTTGTTCTTCCACCTGGAAGACCGATCAGGGACACTCTCCTGCCTGCTGGGCGAAGTGGCCAAAACGGGCTGCAACATTCTAACGATTCACCAGACGATTCCGCTGCAGGGAAGAGCGAACGTCACACTTTCCCTAAATGTAGCTGATATTATGGTGGATATCGAAGAAATGCTGAACAGCTTGAGAAAACTTGAATTTGTGGAAAAAGTCGAAATGCTGGGCTCAGGTGCCTAGCATTTTTTTGTCTTGTTATTGGGTTGATATCGGTGAGGAAGAGCTGAATGGTTGATAGAATCGTTAAATCGGTTGATAGAAGACGCTTTTGGGTTGATAGAACGGCTAAACCGGTTGATAGAATCCCGGAACTGGTTGATAGACCAGCAATAGTCGCTGATAGAGCACCATGAAGTCCTGCATGACGGATGTAAACCGGGATATGATTTGCTGGATTAAGGGCATTCGTTGATAGAAAGGGCAAATTCGTTAATAGAACACGCTAAATCGTTGATAGAAACAAAAATTCGTGGATAGGATACTTAAATTCGTTGATAGAACTGCAAAAATCGTTGATAGATTGCCATCGCTGACCGCGAGCAGCTTGATACCAAAATATAAACAGGTAAGACAAAGCAATTAAAAGGAAGAACGGCGATAGAAAGGGTAAACTCATCGATAGAGCTCGTTTCCCTTCGCATAACAGGACTAAAATGTGTTTCCGAGTGAGAGCAGGATATCTTAATGAAATTGATAGAACCATCACATCAACCCGATTGATAGGAAGCAAAGCACGCCGAACGATCCCCTCCGAACCCACGCAAAACTCCGCAGCCGCATGAGTGCTGACACTCCCCCGCATATCCCGATCTCAAGACCACTACCCCAAATCCGAGTACTAGCCCCGCCATATAAAAAAAGACAAACCAAAAAAGGATACCCTCTATGGGGCATCCTCGTAATCAAGAAGTAGTTTCAATCAGGAAACCAGCATCTTTCAGTGCCTTTTCGGCGTTGGCCATTACTTTTTCGTTCGGTGCCGAGATGGTGTGCAGGTGGATGCCGTCTGTCAGCTCGGATAGGTAGGAGGCGTTTGTTTCTTTGATTTTGTTCATGAACTGTTTTACTTCCTGGCGGTTGGAGACCATGATGGAAGCGGTCAGGTCGCCGTAAACTTTATGCTCGATCCTGACGTCTTTGACGAGGATTCCGTGGTCGACCAGGAGGTTCAGTTCTTCCTCTGTGCGGTCCGGTGTGTGCCTGCAGGCAATGGTTTTTTCGACAGTGCCTTCAGGTTGTTTCGGCTGCAGGTAGAGGTAGCCCTGGCTTGTGGCGATGATAGGTTCTTCTCTGGCCTTCAGCAGGGTGATGTCACTGACGATGACCTGCCGGCTGACATTCGTGAATTTGGCAAGGTCTCCTCCGGTGATTGGGATTCCTTCTTCCTGAAGTTTGGATAATATAAGATTCCTTCGTTCTTCTCCAAGTATTTTCTTGCCTTTTGACATTGTATTTCTCCTCTCCAGCGTAGCAGAAAGCTATTGTTCGCAGTGTGTTTCAGCAATATCGGCAAGAGCCTTTACCAGCTCTGTAACATCTTCTTTCGTTGTATCTTTTCCCATTGATATCCGGATGAATTCTTTACCGGCTTCTTCCGGAAGGCCTAGTGCACTTACTGTTTTGGAAAGGGCTTGTTTGCCGGTCTGGCATGCGCTTCCGGTTGAAATGGCGAATCCTCTTCTATTACATTCTAACATGACCCACTGGCCTTGGAGCCCTTTTAAGCATAATCCAATAACATGCGGCATCTGTTTTCCTTTAGGAGCTTCTAATATCATCACAGATTCGTTCAGGTGAGTTTTTATGCCTTCGATGAATAAATCCCTGAGCTCTCCGTAATTCGCTGTCTTAAAGCCGCTGCAGGCGCTCTCAGCGGCACTGATAAAAGCGGCGATTCCCGGCGTGTTCACTGTGCCGCCTCTCAGGCCTCCTTCATGCGTCTGATTGGGAAAAATCGACCTGGCTGTATGCCTGGGATGAATATAAACTGCTCCGACTCCCTTTGGACCATAAATTTTATGAGAAGAGACGGCGAGACTGTCGACCAATGGTGCCAGTTCTGAAACATCTCGTTTTCCAAAAGACTGGACCATGTCGGTATGAAGAAGAATTTCTTTATTTTTACAGGTGCTAGCGATCTTTTTAAGGTTTTGTATTGAACCTATTTCCCCATTGGCATGCGCAATCGAAACTAGAATCGTATCATGCCTGATTGATTTTTCCAAGTCTTCCAGAGAGATCATGCCGTCACTGTTGAAAGGCAGGGTGGTGATTTCAAATCCTTGTTCTTTTAAAAATCCCATGGCTGAATGGACAGACGAATGTTCAGCCATCCCGGTAATGATATGGCATCCGCGGTGTCTATTCTCCAGCGCAAGTGAAAGAATCCCGAGGTGGTTGGCTTCTGTTCCTCCTGATGTGAAATAAATCCCCTCAGAAGCGACCCCTAATAATCCCGCCAATGTATTTCTGCATTCCTGCAGAAGCTGGGCTGCTTTGGCGCCGGTGTCATGGAGACTTGAGGTATTGCCGTAAAAATGGGTGGCAGCCTCTATGTAAACTTGCAGGGCCTCTGGTTCCATGGGTGTCGTTGCAGCATAATCAAAGTATTTCAATAGCAGAAACTCCTTTTTCGAATTTTCTAAATAATTTTAGAGAAGAAAAAACTCTTGTCATTAGTTTAAATATGTGTAAATATATGTGTCAAGACACCTGTAAATATTGTGGAGGGGTCAATGTGAAAAAAGCAGATGTAATTATAGTCGGAAGCGGACTTGCAGCCTTGCAGACCGCAAGAGAGTTAAATCCGGAATTGAATGTGATGATTATCACAAAGGGAACAAGAAGAGGAAGTAATTCGTATATGGCACAGGGCGGCATTGCTGCTGTTGTGGCAAAGGATGATAATATAGCCAGGCATTTTGAAGATACACTGGAAGCTGGGCGCGGGCATCAGATCGAGGAGGAAGTTCATTCGCTCGTGACAGAGGGACAGCGGATTGTTCAGAAGCTTGTTGATGAAGGAGCTCCATTCGATAGGAACAATGATGGCACACTGAGCTTAGGAATGGAAGGGGCTCACAGCAGGAAGCGTATCCTTCATTGTGGAGGAGATGAGACAGGCAGATTTTTGATCGAGCATTTTTTGAAAACCCTTTCAGGGAATATCAGCTGGGTCGAAGAAGAGATGGTTTTTGAATTGCTGCAGAACAGCGAGGGTGCTTGTATTGGAGTGAAAACCATGAATCGGCAGGGTGCCGTTCATGCGTATTATGCACCAATCGTTGTAATGGCTGCAGGTGGAGCAGGAGGATTATATTCATCCACCTCCAACCATCCTACCGTGACAGGTGACGGAATGGCGGCGGCGTTTAGAGCGGGAGCTTATATTGCAGATGCGGAATTCATTCAATTTCATCCTACGCTTCTCTATGTGGACGGAAAAACGAAAGGGCTGGTATCTGAAGCTGTCAGGGGAGAAGGGGCACACCTTTTTAACGATGCCGGCGAAAGAATCATGGAGGGCATTCACCCGCTTAAAGAGCTTGCTCCCAGACATGTGGTGGCACAGCGGATTTTTGAACAGAGGCAGATGGGCAGGGATATCTATTTATCTATCAAACTAATAAATGAGTTTGAAACGAAATTTCCTTCCATCAGTGCTATGTGCAAAGAGAACGGAATCGATTTGTCCCTCGGCAGGATCCCGGTTTCGCCTGGCTGCCACTTTATAATGGGCGGAATTGTGATAGATTCAGCAGGAAAAACCAATGTAGAAGGGCTTTATGCAGTAGGGGAGGCAGCGTGCAGCGGCGTCCACGGCGCCAACAGGCTTGCCAGTAATTCTCTCTTGGAAGGGCTTGTATACGGAAAGAGACTTGCTGATTGGATCAACGCTCAAAAGAAATCGATTAGCATTAATCCCAAAAAAATGCAGGACGCTGAACAGCAGAAGTCTGGCAGAAAAGCAGCTGCTCCCTTTAATGTGAAGGAATTTCAAGAGCGGATGATGGAATCTGCGGGGATCATCAGGAATGGGCAGAAGCTTGAAGAACATTTGAATTGGCTCCAGAACATAGAATTCAGACTGGACGAAAAACTGGATGAACTGAATCCAGAAGACATCGGAAAGTATTTCATGTGGATCAACAGCTTGATTGTTACAAGAGCTGCACTTTTACGGACGGAAAGCCGTGGAGGGCATATCAGAAGTGATTACCAGGAAGAAGACGATTTCTTCTGGATGAAGAGGCGGATCGTGCATTCATTAGAAGACGGAGAGATGAGGACGTGGCTGGATGAACAAGTTAAAACTAAAATCTATGCTTGAGCAATTTTACCTTGAGGATCTGGGGGATGGAGATCTCAGTTCTCAAGCATTATTTACACATGAAAATCAAAGTACATTTCATTTTATTGCGAAAGAAGCCGGTATATTTTGCGGCAGAGAAGTAATCCTGACCGGTTTTAAAGTGATGAACCCGGAGATATTAGTGAACATTTACAGCGAAGACGGTGAAAAAGTAGAAGCCGGAACTGTGATAGCAGAAGCTTTCGGACCTGCAGCCGACCTCCTGCAGGCTGAACGCGTTATCCTGAACCTGGTCCAGCGGATGAGCGGGATTGCGACACAGACGGCAAGGGTCGTGGAGCTGGTGAAGGATTATCCTGTCCGCATTTGTGATACCCGAAAGACGACTCCTGGTCTGCGCATGCTCGAAAAATACGCCGTAAGATGCGGGGGAGGCTACAATCACCGCAGCGGCCTTTACGATGCAGTTATGCTGAAGGATAATCACATTTCATTCAAGGGCTCGATTTCCTCTGCTGTAAAAGAGGTAAAAAGCAAGCTTGGCCATACAGTGAAAGTGGAGGTTGAAATTGAAACCCGCGATGGGCTCCGGGAAGCTGTAGACAGTGGTGCGGATATCATCATGTTTGATAACCGCACACCTGAGGAAATCGCAGAATGGATTGGGGATGTTCCGCCGCATATTATCACAGAGGCGTCCGGCGGAATTGGGATTGAGAATGTAGCCGACTATGCAAAATCTGGTGTTCACTATATATCGCTGGGCTTTTTGACACACAGCATAAAAGGACTTGATATCAGCGCAAAAGTGCTCGATTGAAATAGGGCAGCGGGAAGAGGAAAGGGGTAATCGACTATGGGTATCTTACAGACATTAAAGCAGAATACTTATGAACTGCCGGAAAAATATAAGAATTTGTCCATTGGGGAAATGGAAGCAAGAGTCAGGGAAATCAAAGCAGAGCTCGGCACGAAGCTTTTCATACCAGGACACCATTATCAAAAGGATGAGGTTGTCCAATTCGCGGATACAACAGGAGACTCGCTTCAATTGGCGCAGGTATCCGCTGCGAACAGTGAAGCGGAATACATTGTTTTCTGCGGTGTACATTTCATGGCAGAAACAGCGGACATTCTTACAAATGAAAACCAGAAAGTCATCCTGCCAGACATGAGAGCGGGCTGTTCGATGGCCGATATGGCGGACATTCATCAAACAGAAAGAGCATGGGAAATGCTTCAGAATCAATTCGGGGATACCATCCTGCCGCTGACTTATGTGAATTCAACAGCAGCAATCAAATCTTTTGTCGGTAAAAATGGCGGGGCAACAGTGACTTCCTCCAACGCCCATAAAATGGTGGAATGGGCACTCTGTCAAAAGGAAAGAATCTTATTCCTTCCTGACCAGCACCTGGGAAGAAATACAGCCGCTGACCTTGGAATCGACCTGAATGATATGGCTGTCTGGGATCCCATCAGAAATGAATTGATTCATGAAGGAGATGCCGAGCGCATTAAAGTGATTCTCTGGAAAGGCCATTGTTCCGTCCATGAGAATTTCACCCTGAAAAACATAGCGGACGTGAGGGAACAGTATCCGGAAATGAATATTATCGTTCATCCGGAGTGTCGGAGAGAAGTGGTTGAAGCCTCAGATGATAACGGCTCAACGAAGTATATAATTGATACGATCAAAAAGGCTGCACCGGGAACCTCCTGGGCAATTGGCACAGAAATGAACCTGGTCAAGAGGCTGATCAATGAACACAGTGACAAACATATCATTTCGTTGAATCCCCATATGTGTCCCTGCTTGACGATGAACCGCATCGACCTGCCGCATTTACTGTGGTCTCTAGAGAACATCGTTGAGAACAAACCGGAGAATATCATCAAAGTAGACAGTGAAACAGCACAGAACGCTATATTTGCACTTGAACGGATGCTGGCAAGGGCTTAATAATTATCACAAGATACACTTAGTGAAACTTTAAAAGGTTCCGTTTTTGGGTGTTTTTTGTATAAACGACATTAAAACTGACCTATGTTTTGGCATAGGTCAGTTCTTTTATTTGCTGGCTTAAAGTCTAAACTCAAAAACTCCTCTTGATACCCATTTTCATTAGAGCACACTCTTTGAGGCAGCTCACCCCTTCTTAATACATTTTTAATTCCACACCCCATCAATATCTTCACTATAAAACTTCAAAGCAGCTTCATACCTCTTCAGCCACTCATCATCAGAAGAAGTGATAAGTGTTTTTATAAGAAGAGTAACGGATTCTTTATGTTCTCCCAAATTATAGAGTGTCATGGCGTAAAATGCTTTCAAAGCAGGATTGTTTGGAAATTTTTCCATCCCTGTGCTCAATACGTCTTTTGCAAATTGATATTCACCAATGCATCTATAGCTGCTGCCAAGCTGGATAAAAGCCGCCTCAAGCCTTTCCCCCTGTATTCCATTTTCGATTGCACGGCGGTAATACGGTATGGCACTGGTCTCCAATCCCATTGAGTCATTCACCGATGCAAGATGAAAATTAACTTCTGGATCTTCCGGTGACTGCAGAACAAGTTTTTCGAGTATCATCTTTGCCTCTTCGTAATCTTTGTTTTCCAATTTAGATATTGCCTCGTTAAGCATAAGGTTGCCTCCATTCGGCTCTGTAGTTTTAAGAGTAGTGCATTTATTTTAGCAAAAATTCAGTCACTGCTAAACAAAAAGTATAATCGCTGATGTTCGGCTTAAAATTATACTCACTAAAGAATACTTTGCGAGAGGGTGGAAGTAGGCTCTCCTCTTGGTACATATCTTTTTCCGAAAAGTCCAACTCATGTCCTCATGCGGTCCTTCTAGGTATACGTCTTTGCCGGAAACCACCGACTCATGTCCTTACGTGAGTCTTCTAGATACATATCTCTGTCTGAAACCTGCAACTCATGTCCTCATACGGTCCTTCTGAGTACATATCTCTGTCTGAAACCTGCAACTCATGTCCTCATGCGGTCCTTCTGGGTACACATCTCTGCCGAAAACCACCGACTCATGTCCTCACGAGCGTCTTCTGGGTACATATCTCTGCCTGAAACCTGCAACTCATGTCCTCACGTGAGTCTTCTGGATACATATCGTTACCGGAACCCGCCAACTCATGTCCTCACCCGCATGTTCTGGGTACACATCTTTGCCGAAAACCATCGACTCATGTCCTCACCCGCGCGTTCTGGGTACACATCTCTGCCTGAAACCGTCAACCCATGTCCTCCCCCGCGCCGTCTGGGTACATATCTTTGCCGAAAACCGCCGACTCATGTCCTTGCGTGAGTCTTCTGTTTACTCAAATAGAAAGAGCAATTCAACCCGCCTATCTTTTCTTGTTAAAAAAGATATTCGCCCTCAATACACCCAGCTGCGTCATGGAAACATAGCTGCAGGAAAGCTCTGCAGAGGTATATTTATTTTCAAAAATTCATAAGTATTTATGTAGATTGTTAGCACTTTGCCTATTTAGCGACATAGGATATATAGACTTATGCCTGAGGAGGGAATAAATAGTGAAAATCCATATTGTACAAAAAGGAGATACTCTTTGGAATATCAGCAAAAAATACGGCGTGAATTTCGAAGAGTTAAAAAAGATGAATGCCCAGCTGTCTAACCCCGACATGATTATGCCTGGTATGAAGATAAAAGTTCCAACATCGGGCGGGATGGTAAAAAAAGAAATGGCAATGAAGAAAGAAATGCCAATGAAAGAGATGCCGAAAGCACAGCACCCTTTTGCCCAGCAAAAGCCGAATGCCATGCCGGTGGAATCTCCGAAAGAAGCAATCAAGCCAGCGCCTAAGAAAGAAATGCCGATCAAGGAAATGCCGAAAAAACCATATACGCCAAAAATGCCGCAGCCGGTCATTCCGGAAATCGACATCAATAATTATTACATGATGAATATGGCGAATATGCAAATGCAGACTCAGCCGATGCAGCAGGCGCCAAAAGCTCCACAAAAGATGCCTAAAGCACCGCAGGCTCAAAAAGCACCTCAAGCGCCAAAAGCGCCGCAAGTTCCTAAAGCTCCACAAACTTTGCCTCAAGCATCCAAAGCACCGACTCTGCCAAAACCTAAGGATATGCCGGGTGCTGTTGGAGGAGTGCAGGATGAAGAAAGTCCGGAAAGTCCGCAGATGCAGATGCCATACGGACAGCAGATGCCATACGGACAGCCAATGCCTTATTCACAGCCGATGGAGGAATGGTGTGTACCTGCATCACCTATTATGCCTGGAAGCGGATTAGGACCGATGCACGGCGGACAGCCGATGCATGGAGGATATCCAATGCAGGGCGGCTGCTACCCAATGGGGCCGATGGGGCAAGTGCAAGGTGCTTCAATGATGCCTCAAGGACTGCCGGGAATGCAGCAAATGCCAATGGGTTATGATGAAGAATCGTCTTCCTTCATGCCTTATATGCCCCAGCAGATGGGAGCTCCGATGGGTGGAGGAATGATGGGGCCGATGGGTTCTCCTTCAGCTGTGGCCGGAGTACAAGATGACGGTGGATTCCCGGCCGGGCAGATGCCAATGGGCGGAATGCCGCAGGGAATGGGTCCATATCCAGGAATGATGGGACCAGGAATGATGGGGCCGGATGATTGTTATCCTGTATCTCCTGTAATGCCGGGACCTGGCTTTGGCAATCAGGGATTCGGAGGTCCAGGCGGCTTTGGAAATCCAGGAATGGCTTCGCCTTCTGGATACGGCAATCCTGGCGGAGGTTACGGAAACCCTTATGGGCAGATGCCGCAAGTACAGGGTGCCATGATGGAAGAATCACCTGGAATGCATGGAATGCCAATGCAAGGTATGCCAATGCATGGAATGCCAATGCAGCAGGGAGGCTGCGGCTGCGGTGGTCCACAGCTTACCGGTCAATATGGACCTGGGATGATGCAAGGAATGCAAGGAATGCAAGGTATGCCTCACGGGCAGGGTATGATGTCTCCATATGGCCCGGGAATGATGCAGCAGGGAGCCGGTAATCCGGGAATGTACGGTCAGGGAGCATTCGGGATGCCGCGTTTTGAAGATGACTTCGAAGATTGATATGACAAGTGGAGACGGTTTTCAAAATCGTCTCCTTTTTTTATTAAAAAACAAACTTGGAAGCCAAACCATCACTCTAAAAAGGATTAAAGAAGGAAAATGGAAAGTCCAAACAGATGAGGGGAATTGGTTTTTAAAGCTTTATTCTTCTTCCCGAAGATTTCAGCTGCAAAAAGAAGTGATGGAAGAGCTCAGCAAAGAAGGTTTTACAAAAATTCCTTCTTTTCATCCTCTTCATCAGACTGACAGTATTGTAATAGATGGAAAAACGGCTGGTCTAACGAAATGGATCGTTACAGGCGGCAATTTCACATACCACACATATTCCCAAAGACAGGAAGCACTTGCTGTCCTTGAGAAATTTCATTACAACTCACGCACTGCTTTGATGAGGAAGGACTTTAAATCATTGAAGGGCCAGAGGCTGCTGGAAAAATGGAGGGCAAGGCTGGATGAATTCGTTGGAAACAGACAACAGCTGAGTTCTTTGGTTCCGCTCGAAGTCATTGATACTTATATATTGCTGGGGGAGCAAGCTCTGGCAGGCATGGTCAAATCCGGTTTCAGTGAAGAACCTTGCATTCTTCATGGAGATTTAGCGCATCATAATTTTCTGCGCGATACCAATCATAAGCTATTCATCATTGATCTGGATTTAATATCCTCAGGTCCCCCCGAAGTGGATTATATTCAATTTGCCAACAGAATTTTTCCGCATATAAACTGGTCGCCGGATTTGTTATGGAAACATGTGCAGCTTTCCAACTATAAAGAAAGCAGTACCTTTTTACACAGTATTCTTTATTCATCAGACATCTACAGAGAATGGAATCGGTTCTTTCGTGAAAACTACAGCTACCAGAAAAGCGTCTGGTATTACTTGATTGACCTGACGCTGTATCAGTTTCAATCAAGAATGAGGTGCTGCAGGGAAATACAAAAGAAATTGTGAAGGCAGCTAGTGGGAATCAGACTAAATAAAAGGTTCTTTTCGCAAAGATTGTGGCTTTTCTAATCGAAGGGATTTCCGCTCCAGGCGCACGACTCCGCGGGGCGGGCGGTGAAGCAAAAGTGGAAGCGGCCGTTCAGCGACGTACAGATTTTAGGGCTCTCGCATGAGATAAAGGAATCACGAAGAGCGACAGCGATTCGATGATGACTTATCGCAAGGAGAGAGACCGAAATCTGCTAGTCGCTGGCCGCTGGAGCTGGATGAGCCTCCTCGGCTTCGCCTGCGGGGTCTCACCTGTCCCGCTAGTCCCGCAGGAGGTCGCACGCCTTCCGCTCCAATCATCCTACGTAAAAGGGAAGGAGGGAAAAATCA
Organism: Rossellomorea vietnamensis; assembly: GCF_008180615.1. GTDB lineage: Bacteria > Bacillota > Bacilli > Bacillales > Bacillaceae_B > Rossellomorea > Rossellomorea vietnamensis_D. Next base: position 71,355 of record NZ_VTEH01000002.1, on the reverse strand, counting down.
TTCAAAATCAACAATCTTTTATAAAAACTCCCAAGAAGGCAGATCCGCCACCATCTATCTTTAAAAAAGCTATTATAGTCATCCTCACAGTATAAGTACGATTTAAAGTGTATAAGATAATAGTTTTGCCAAGCCGAAATCTCCCTTTTTCATACAACGTTAGTTCTAGTTTATCAGCAAAATTTTGAGGAGGGACCCATCCAAATTCAGGAGACGTGTCCAGCTTTTTGTCCCTGCAAAACAGAATCATCCTTAAAAGGTTTCCGCAAGCTAACAAGGAGCGATTATGCTCAAAGTTTGCGGAAGAGGGTGGCTTCAATGCATAAAAAGCTTTTGCTGATTCCTTTATCTGCGATCCTTCTCGGAGCTTGTAACGGAGCCGATGATGCTGCAGGCGGACAGGGTGCAGATTCTTACGAACCTATGGGTTTTTATTCCAATGAAGGACATGGGAATGACAAAAACGAAGACCGGGACGGCCCGATAACAGAATGGTATGATCACTCAATCGGGCAGGAAGGGCAGGCAATCAGAGAAGGAAAGAGGAGATACCTTCATGTGAGAGATACGGATGGGAATCCGCAAAACCCTTCCAAACCTCTTGCAGAAGATGATCGTAACTTTTTCCTGCGGGATGAAAGAGCGAGCCATGGAGATGCCAATTATCACGGCCATCTGGATGATAATACAAGGGAAGCGCGGCGTTCCTACTACACGGCTTATGAAGGCGATCTTGCCGAAAAAATAGGAGACGTCACTGCTTCCATTGAGAATGTCAATGATGTCCGCTCGGTCACCTACGGAACCAATGTCTTGATAGCGGTTGACCTCGAAGACGACAACAGGTTTGATGAGACAGAGAAAAAAATCGAGCGGGCCGTACAGCCATATTTAAAAGGCAGGACAGTCACTGTGGCGTCTGACGAAGGAACATTCAGCCGTATTCGTAACATCGACAACGATTTGCGGGATGGCGGTCCCCGGGAAGCTATTCAAATGGACATACACGATATATTAAGGTCGATAAGAGGCGAAGGATAAGGCGGGGATTTCCCCGCTTTTTTGTGTTGCAGCTGGAATGTAAATTTCATGAAGAAATTTCTTAGCGGGTTGATAGTTATTTGTGGTTATACCTGGACACATGGGCTTTTCTATTCAAAGGATTCTTTCATCTTATCGAGCTATTCCCGGTGAATCCTGCGACAGTTTTGGGAATTCTAACAAATGAAGAAGAGCATTGCTTTATGCAGAGAAATTATAGAAAAATATACCTTTAAGAGGGATAGTTTTGTTAAAAAATGGTCAGACTATAATCAGTGATTAAAGAAATGTATCATTTTCCGTTTGATTCACGGACAATAAACTAACAAGTTTGAGGTGATCACGATGACGGTTAAAATTCGAGTCGTGTTTATGGTAATGCTGCTGATCGGCGCGTTTTATTTCACTTTCTTTCATGATGACGGAAAGATCGAGAAAGAAGCCGCAGAGAATCCGCAGGCGGCTGAACAGGTTGATACAGCACCCGATCCGCATAAGGTAGATGTGATCTTGGAGCGTGTCTATCTTGATGGCGAGGTCAGTGAAGAAATCAAGTCTGAGACCATTTGGTCCATGGAAGATTTCTGGGCAGGCTACGCCGCCTGGGAACTCGTTGATATGACCGAAGAGCAAGTCGTTTTCCGCCAGGATGTTGATGATATATCTCCCTTGTTGAAATCAAACGGCTACTTTGGCATTTCAGATGACGGAGTGCTTTCTATCTTTAATGGAAGGCCCGGCCAGTCTGAAATCATCCAATCCTTTTTTCAACTTGATATACAAAAGCTTGAAAGCGGAAAGCGTGATGAACTGGTGAAAGGAATACCAGTGAAATCAAAGCAAAGTTATGAACAAGTCATTCAAAGCTTTCAACCTTATTCATTGAAAGAAGATGCTTCTTTTGAGTAAAACCGGCTGAATAACTGAGCCGGTTATTTTTTGTTGCATAGGAAGTTTTAGAATTAATCTTTGAGAACAACTTTTAACTATATTATCCACGTCCAGCTCCGGCGCCTAGACCCTCTTGGTCAAATAACCCACAGAGAATAAAAGGGAAGAGCGCCTTTTCTTCTCTGTGGAATATTTGCCTGTCGGGGCTGGACAAGGCGCTTCCGCTTTTGTGAATGAAGTTATTTTAGGGCAAGTTATGTCTTTCTCCTGTTTTTTTGGTAGAATAAGAACAGATGTTTCGGGTGGTGATATAGGAATTATCAGAAAGCCCGAAAACCGTCATTCTTATGGTACAATGAAGTGATTAAGGGAGAGAAGATATCACATGTATGAATATATAAATGGAACTGTAAAAAGAGTGGGGCCGGAATATGTGGTGCTTGAAAATGCCGGTATCGGTTATCAGATTTTCACAAGCAATCCATTCCTGTTTTCGAAATATGAGAATCAAGAGAAAACGATCTATACATATCAGCACGTGAGAGAAGATATTTTGGCGCTGTACGGTTTTCTGACAATGGAGGAAAAGCTGCTTTTCATTAAGCTGCTGAACGTATCCGGGATCGGTCCGAAGGGTGCTCTTGCCATCCTTGCCAGTGGTGCTCCTGAACAGGTCATATCGGCAATCGAAGGAGAAGACGAGGGATTCTTGACAAAATTTCCAGGCGTTGGAAAGAAAACAGCTAGGCAGATGATCCTTGATTTGAAAGGGAAACTGCAGGATGTTGTGCCTGATTACTTTCCTAACCTGTTTAATGAAGGGAAGCATGAGGCTGTCTCAAATAATGATGAACTGATCGAGGAAGCCGCTCTTGCATTAAAGGCACTCGGCTATTCAGAAAGAGAAATCAAAAAGGTCACACCGAAGCTGACTTCTCAGGGGAAAACGACTGATGAGCTCATCAAGGATGCCTTGAAATTATTATTGAAATAGTGATCAAGAAAGGAGGCGGAGCTGTTGGAAGAGAGAGTTGTATCTTCAGAAGCAGAAACAAGCGATCATTCCTTTGAACTTTCCTTAAGGCCGCAGACATTAAATCAATATATTGGACAAGATAAAGTAAAGAATAACCTCGGTATTTTCATTGAAGCAGCCAGGATGAGGCAGGAAACCCTGGATCACGTACTCCTTTATGGGCCTCCGGGTCTTGGGAAAACGACCCTTGCGGCTGTCATCGCAAACGAAATGGGCGTCAATTTACGGACCACTTCAGGGCCTGCAATCGAACGTCCTGGGGATCTGGCGGCAATCCTGACTTCTTTGGAACCCGGGGATGTCCTCTTCATAGACGAAATTCACAGGCTTCCGCGGTCAATAGAAGAAGTCCTGTATCCTGCAATGGAGGATTTCTGCCTAGATATTGTGATTGGTAACGGTCCTAGTGCCCGTTCTGTCCGGCTTGACCTGCCTCCTTTTACATTGGTGGGGGCAACGACAAGAGCCGGTGCCCTTTCCGCTCCGCTCCGAGATCGTTTTGGGGTATTGTGCAGGCTGGAGTATTATAATGAGGAACAGCTTCGTGAAATTGTCATTCGGACGTCTGAAATCCTCGATACAGTAATTGACGGCCTGGCCTCGGTGGAGCTCGCAAAAAGGTCAAGGGGGACTCCCAGGATTGCCAACCGCCTTTTGCGAAGGGTCAGGGATTTCGCCCAGGTACGGGGCAATGGAGAAATCACTGCCGACATGGCAAATCATGCCCTTGAACTGCTGCAGGTAGATAAACTTGGACTTGATCATATTGACCATAAATTACTGAAGGGCATCATTGAAAGATTCAAAGGCGGACCGGTTGGGCTCGATACAATAGCGGCAAGTATCGGAGAAGAGTCTCATACCATTGAAGATGTCTATGAACCGTATCTGCTTCAAATCGGGTTTCTCCAGCGGACACCAAGAGGAAGAACGGTCACCTCTCTTGTTTACGACCATTTTGGATTGGAGGTTCCCAACGCATGACAGGGCTTCCTAAGTTCTTGATGATAGCTGGTGCAGTGCTGCTTATTCTTGGTTTCTTAATGGCATTTACGAAACTGGGAAGGCTGCCGGGCGATATCATCATTAAGAAGGAAAATTCAACATTTTATTTTCCAGTGGTGACATCCATAATCGCCAGTATTGTATTATCATTAATTTTTTACATTATCGGCCGGTTTAGATAGGATACATTAAAGGTGGAAGATAGCATATTACGCATCTCTGCTGAAAAAGTTAAGCATTTATATTTTATCCGATAGTTACGGCTTTGTTGTGGGACATCATTCTTTGCTAAGCTTAATCAGAGAAATTCCTATTGCTACTCGAAAAAGAAAGGTTCCTTCATGTGAGTACGGAACGGAGTCGTTCATCTTGAGCGGAAATCATTTTTTGAATTACAACAATCTTTGCGGCAACAGCCCAACGAATAGAGCTTCTATGAATGAATATTATAAAAAGTAAGGTGAGAATTTTGAAGGTTGAAGATTTTGATTTCCATCTGCCGGAAGAACTGATTGCCCAGACTCCTCTTGAGAAACGTTCAGAGAGCAGACTGATGGCCATCGACCGCAAGAGTGGAGATCTGCAGCATAAAACATTTAAAGATGTAACAGACTTCCTGAAAGAAGGGGACTGTCTGGTTTTGAACGACACTCGTGTCCTTCCTGCCCGATTGTTCGGGGTCAAAGAAGAAACCGGCGCCAAAATAGAGGTGCTTCTTCTGAAACAAGAGGAAAGTGATTCTTGGGAAACCCTTATCAAGCCGGCTAAAAGAGTGAAAGTCGGGACCAGGATCTCATTTGGAGAAGGAAAATTGAGTGCCGTGTGTACGGAAGAGAAGGAACAAGGAGGACGGATTCTGGAGTTCCATTATGAAGGGATTTTCTATGAAGTCCTTGATGAACTCGGGGAAATGCCTCTTCCTCCATATATAAGCGAGAAACTTGACGACCAGGACCGCTATCAAACGGTTTTTGCCCGTGAAAGAGGGTCTGCGGCTGCACCGACAGCCGGGCTTCATTTTACTGAAGAGCTGCTTGACAGCATCCGGAAAAAAGGCGTTCATGTTGCCTTTATCACTCTGCATGTCGGTCTGGGGACTTTCCGTCCTGTATCAGTTGACAGTATTGATGAACATGACATGCATTCGGAGTTTTACCAAGTTACCGAAGGGACCGCACGCCTTCTTAATGACGTCAAAGAAAGCGGCGGCCGGATTATCACAGTCGGTACAACCTCTACCAGAACTTTGGAGACCATTGCTTCTAAGCATGGAAAGTTTGTGGAAGAAAGCGGCTGGACAGATATTTTCATTTACCCTGGTTATGAATTTAAGGCTATTGACGGGTTAATCACCAATTTTCATTTACCGAAATCCACGTTGATCATGCTTGTCAGCGCCTTTACAAGCAGGGAAATCATTTTGAACGCTTATAATACGGCTGTAGAGGAAAAGTACAGATTTTTCAGCTTTGGCGACAGCATGCTGATTCTGTAATATTGGAAGGAGTTAGACGATTTGACTGCAATTCGTTATGAACATTTTAAAACATGTAAACAAACTGGAGCCCGTTTAGGGAGAGTGCATACTCCGCACGGCTCTTTTGATACACCGGTATTCATGCCTGTTGGAACGCTGGCTACGGTTAAGACAATGTCCCCGGAAGATTTAAAAGCCATGGAAGCCGGGATCATTCTCAGCAACACCTATCACCTTTGGCTGAGACCCGGCCATGAAATCATCAAGGAAGCGGGCGGCCTTCATAAGTTCATGAACTGGGACCGCGCTATCCTGACAGATTCAGGCGGATTCCAAGTCTTCAGTTTAAGCGAGTTCCGCAAAATTGAAGAAGAAGGAGTCCACTTCAGGAACCACCTAAACGGTGACAAATTGTTCCTCAGCCCGGAAAAAGCGATGGAAATCCAGAATGCGCTTGGTTCAGATATCATGATGGCATTTGATGAATGTCCTCCTTACCCTGCAGAGCATGAATACATGAAGCGCTCGGTCGAGAGGACTTCAAGATGGGCAGAGCGTTGTCTTGAAGCGCATCAGCGTCCACAGGATCAAGGATTGTTCGGGATTGTACAGGGAGGGGAATATGAGGACCTTCGCCGTCAAAGCGCCAAGGACCTTGTTTCACTGGACTTCCCGGGTTATGCAGTCGGCGGCCTCTCTGTTGGGGAGCCCAAGGATGTTATGAACAAAGTCCTTGAATTTACGACTCCGCTGCTTCCTGATAACAAACCGAGATATTTAATGGGAGTAGGTTCACCGGATGCCTTGATTGACGGAGCAATCAGAGGAATTGACATGTTCGACTGTGTGCTTCCAACGCGCATTGCCAGAAACGGCACATTGATGACGAGCAAGGGCCGCCTGGTCGTGAAGAATGCTAAATTTGCCCGTGATTTTAATCCGATTGATGAAAATTGTGACTGTTACACATGCCGCAATTACAGCAGGGCTTACATCCGCCACTTAATTAAATCCGACGAATCTTTTGGGATTAGGCTTACGACTTATCATAACCTTCATTTTCTGTTAAAATTAATGGAGCAAGTCAGACAAGCGATCCGTGAAGATCGTCTGGGGGACTTTAGAGAAGAATTTTTTGAAGCGTATGGATATAATCGTCCTGATGCAAAAAACTTCTGATTTTGGGATGTCTTTCATAAGAATAAAACATCCTCACTCGAAAGGAGGTTGAAAAATGGATACGTTTGCTACTTTAATACCTTTACTGCTTATGTTCGTACTGTTCTACTTCTTGTTGATCCGTCCGCAGCAAAAGCGCCAGAAAGCGGTACAGCAAATGCAGAATGACCTGCAAAAAGGGGACAAGATCATCACGATCGGCGGTTTGCACGGAATCATCGATGCAATCGAAGAAGGTGCCATCGTCGTGAAATGTGGAGATGGAAGCCGTCTTACATACGACAGGAACGCTGTACGTGAAGTCATCAAAGCATAATGTAAAGAGCTGCAATGAAAAATGCAGCTCTTTTTCTATGGCTATTTTCTTAAATTTAAATAATGAGAATTCCTAATAAACAAGATGGCGCACCCAGGGGAAGGACGAAAGCAGCAAGCTATATCAAAAAAGATCAGCAGCCTCAGTCGTTCCTTTTTAAAAAACAAGCTGAAGCACTGCATCCATTAGATGCAGCGCCCATCAAGACTTGCCCCCGCTGACATTCACTCCTAATATACCGCCCATCATACAGGTGACGATAAAACAGCCATGATAAACAAACTGTTTAACTGAAAACAAGGAGTCATACCCCAGATACTGAAATAAAAAAACTCCTACAGAAAATAACAGTCCAGTAAGACCTCCAAGCACCAATCCTTTTTCTTTGCCCTTCCCGCCTGACATGAATCCACCGACGAATAAAGCAAGAAATGAAATGATTGTGACCGCTAAGCTGATTGAACTTTCTTCCAAGCTTGTAAAACGAAGCATCAAAGCAAAAATTAAACTTGCAGCAGCGGCAATAACCAAGATGGTCCCAGTTCCAAATAAAATCGCGCTTCCCATTTTCTTGGCTTCTATAGTCTCCCTCTCCTTTCCTTTCAAACATGAAAATTGCAAGCTTTTCCTAGTACAAGCATATTCGTGAAAGAAAAAAATAGACTATAATTTTTGGCGGCCAAGCTTCATACAATGATACAAGCAGTCTGTTCGATTTGTTTTTTGCAGTTTTAATATACATAGAACCTAAAGGAGAGGGATGTATGTCACCCTTTATTATATTGGCGGTATTCATTGCTGTTTATATTTTATTGATCACCGAAAAATGGAACAGGATACTCGCGAGCTTAGCCGGAGGAGTAGCGATGCTTTTGATCGGGGCTTTTTCCATCGAAAAAGCATTATTCACCTATATTGACTGGAAGACGATCGCCCTGCTGTTTTCCATGATGCTGATTGTCACAGTGACAAGTAAGACTGGTTTCTTTGAATTTCTGGCAATCAGGCTGGCCCAGGCGGTCAATGGCAATGGACTGGCCCTCCTCGTTGTGTTCTCGCTCCTATCAGCTGTGGGATCTGCCTTTTTAGCCAATGTGACAATCGCCATGCTTTTGGTGCCGATATTGTTTACGTTAACAAAAGTTCTGGACCTGCCGCCGCTGCCTTACTTAGTGATGATGATTCTGGCCTGTAATATCGGCGGGACTGCAACACTGATCGGAGACCCCCCGAACATGATGATCGGCCAGGCGGTAAAACATTTTACATTCAATGCTTTCCTGCAAAATCTTTTACCTGTTTCGGCACTGATCCTGCTGATAACCATCACCATCATCTGTCTGATCTATAAAGATATTTTGATTGTAAGAGAAGATAAAAAGCTCTTATTGAGAGGCATTGATGCCAAAACCTATTTAAAAAGAAATAATGGACTCATAGCAGCTATCAGTGTGCTCGGCCTGGTGCTGGCTGGCTTTTCTTTACATCCGGTGCTTCACCTCGATGTCACTTCTGTCGCTTTGGCAGGAGCCGTGCTGATCATGCTGTTGCTGGAGAAAATTTATGACCCTGAAGAAATCTTAAGAGAAGTGGAGTGGGGAACACTCTTTTTCTTCATAGGTCTCTTTTTGCTAGTGGGCGGGATAGAAGAGGCGGGATTCATTGACGAGCTTGCTCGGGAAATCATGAAATTGACGGAAGGAGATATGAAGACAACCGCATTTGTCATCTTATGGGGCACTGGTTTACTCTCCGCAGTCGTCGACAACATTCCATTTGTGGCCGCAATGATCCCTGTGATCGAAGAGTTTCAGGAATTCGGTATGGTCGATATGGACCCTCTATGGTGGTCACTCGCATTAGGAGCCTGTCTCGGAGGCAACGGGACTCTGCTTGGATCCTCTTCAAATCTGGTGATCGTCGGTCTTGCTTCAAAAGAAAGCGTAAAAATTAAATTTTATCATTACTTATTGATAGGGATCCCAATTACCCTGATTTCATTGGCGGTCTGTACGGTTTATGTTTATTTTAAGTATATAATTCCGTTTGTGGGGCATTAAGGATATCCGTGATGGGTGTTCCTTTGAAGGGCAGCCTGCATACTATCAGCAGGTAGAGAAGCGGGTGCCGTGACGAGTGGATTAACAGAGTTTATACAACATGAAATTCCCGAAAGAGAAAAATGATGCAGTAAAAAGGCGGTTTAAATGCATGGAATTTCCGAAAGTGAAAGATGATGCAGTAAAACGGTGATTTAAACAGCATAAAATATTCGGAAAGTAAAAGATAATGCAGTAAAACGGTGATTTAAACAGCATTAAATACTCCGAAAGTGAAAAATGATGCAGTAAAAAGGCGGTTTAAACAGCATGAAATACTCGGAAAGTGGAAGATGATGCAGTACAAAAATGGTTGAACTAAATTAATTCAATAAAAATGAGAAAAATGCACTTATAGCGAATTATGACATCACTGAATCCTGCCAGATAAAAATCGATGCAGCCAGAAAGCACCGCAGCCGTCTCCGAGTCCCGCCAAACAAAAATCGATGCAGCCAGAAAGCCTGACAGCCATCATCGAATTCCCAAAAGCATAAATCAATGCTGTCCTCATCCACCTCAGGCACCATTAACCATCCATAGAAAAACTTACCTCTAATCTTTCCATTCGCCAGGAGCATACTAAAGTGTGCGAAACGTACGGACCTGAAGGAGGAGAGGGACGTGGAGGAGTACTTGATCATCATTGTAAGGACGATCTTTTTATATGCAGTCATTTTATTCATTTTTCGGGTGATGGGCAAAAGGGAAATCGGTGAATTGAGTCTCCTCGATCTCGTTGTTTTCATCATGATAGCGGAAATGGCTGTTTTGGCTATTGAAGAGCCGAAGAGTGAATTAGTGAATACGCTGCTTCCGATGGGGGTCCTGATGCTCATTCAGATTACCACTGCTTTCTTATCGATAAAAAGCAAAAAGTTCAGGGAACTGGTCGATGGGAAGCCGACCGTCCTGATCAGTCATGGAAAAATTGATGAGAAGGCGATGAGGCAGCAGAGATACAATTTTGACGATCTGCTTCTGCAGCTGAGAGAGAAGGATGTCAGCAATGTAGCGGATGTGGAATTTGCCATATTGGAGCCTTCGGGGACGCTTTCTGTTATTAAAAAAGAAGATAAAAAGGGGCAGGGGTCATTAACGCTGCCATTGATCCTGGACGGTGTCATTCAGCAAAATCACCTGGAGATGATCGGCAAAAATGAATTTTGGCTGCGAAAGAGGCTGAGGGAGAAGGAATACCACAACCTGGAGGAGATTTCTTTTTGCAGTTTTCAAAATGGCCAATTTTATGTAGACCTTCGGGATAAATAAAATCAGTCAACAAAGCCATTACCTGAACAAGCAGGTGATGGCTTTGTTGATTAAATTTAGGCTCTTTTCGTAAACTTTGTTGCTAGTTTATATTAACTTCGTTAGATAACGGCTTTATATTCTGCTAAGCCAAAAGAAATGTACTTTTCCCAGCTTAGAAAGAACTCTTAGTGTCTGGAGGGTAATACTGCCTAAAGCAAAATTAATGCGAAACCAGTCTATTTAATTAACGGGTTCTGTTTTGAAGTACAAACTTCTAATTAGTAGCCGAAAACAATTCTGTTGATTTCCACTCCAGGTGCGTGACTCCGCGGGGCGTGCGGTGAGCCTCCTCGGCTTCGCCTGTGGGGTCTCACCTGTCACGCTAGTCCCGCAGGAGGTCACGCACCTTCCGTTCCAATCATATCATTACTAGATTTTTTAAAATTACTACTCTCCTTTGTATTAATATTGGGGTTGAATGTGTATAGGAATTTGTGCCACAAATTTTGTAGAACAAAAAGTTCTGTCATTTGCTATTAGAATACCCTTGAATCAACAAAAAAGGAGTGCCAAAATCAATGCGATTTGACATTCCTTTTGATGTGCAATTGTTAATCTTTTTCTCGAAAACAGATTTGTCTATTTAATAGGCTTTTTCTAATTAACTGCTGATTTAGAATTCGATTTTACTTTCACCGCCCCTTTACGTAGGAGGATCGAAGCGGAGTGGTCCGCCTGGAGCGGAAATCCATTTCGTATAAAGCAGCCACAATCTTTACGAAAACAGCCTTAATTTATGACCAGCTTCCCAATAAAGGGGATTCTTTTAATGTCGTCTCTCCGGATGAGTTTTAAGAGAATGGAAAGAAAGACATACAAAATCGTTGTCAAGATGACTCCTGTCAGCAGGCGGAGTCCAATTGGCATGCCTTGCAGGATACTGGTATTAAGATAATGGCCGCCTAAACCGGTAAAGGCCATTACAACTGCAAACTTGGCATAATCTCTTACATAGACGGTCATCGGGATGGTTTTTAAGATGGTTGCAAAATGCAAGAGTGTCACAAGCATCATTCCTGTTACAATGCCCAATGCGGCTCCGTTGATTCCGAAAGCAGGCTGGGAGGCGAGAACAAAGATGATGGCTGTTTTCACGATTGCGCCTATCAAGCTGTTAATCATCGCTGCCCTTGCCAAATCCAATGCTTGAAGCACGGCTTGAAGAGGTCCTTGATAGTAATAGAAAAGAAAAAATGGCGCCATGATCATAATGAACCCTGCACCGCTGCTGCTGCCGTACATGACGGTCATCAGCGGCTCGGCGAATATGAATAATAAAACGACAGCGACGCCGCCGGTGATCAGGCAGAATCTTAATGCTTGCGTCAGCCGGTGCTCAATCAGGACAAAGTTGTTTTGCTTATTTGCCTCACTGACGGCGGGCACCAGCGACGTTGAAAGTGAAACAGTGATGAAGGACGGCAGAAATAGTAATGGTAGAGCGAAGCCCGTCAATGATCCATACTGCTTGGTTGCGAGAGAGGTGGCTACCCCCGCTAAAGCAAGGCTGTGAGCCACTACAATCGGCTCGAAAAACCAGGAGATGGACCCGATCATCCGGCTCCCTGTAGTCGGCAAGGCAACACTCATCAATTCATTTAAAGTGGAACGGCCGGACTTGACCGCTCCGAAAAAATTCCTGCGGACTTTGAACTTTTTCTTTAATTTAAAGGCTGTAAACATATAGAGAAGAGAAGCCAGTTCACCCAGGACGGAAGCAACCATTGCTGCAGCTGCTGCATATTCGATCCCATAAGGAAGAAATGTCTTCGTCATGACAGCAATCAGTGAAATTCGGACAATCTGCTCGATGACTTGGGAGATAGCGGCAGGCTTCATGTTCTGCCTTCCCTGGAAGTAGCCCCGGATGACCGATGAAATCGCGACGATCGGGATAATCGGAGCTATCGCGACTAGTGGGTAATAGGTCCTCGAATCTGTAAAAAGTGTTTCTGATAAGTATGGGGCGAGCAAGATCAAAGCAGGAGTAAAGATCATGGACAGGGAAACAGTGATGGCCAGCGAAACGGCAAGGATTTTTTTGACCTTCTTGAGGTCTCCCTGTACTTCAGCTTCTGCGACACTCTTTGATATGGCAACAGGCAGTCCCATTTGTGTAATGGTAATAACGAGAATCAAGGTCGGAAATGCCATCATGAAGAGACCGACACCTTCTTCACCTATGAACCTCGCCACTACAATCCTATTGATGAATCCGAGAATCCTGGTTATCAAGGCAGCACCCATTAAAATCATCGTGCCTTTCAAAAATTTGGACATTTCATTCCCTGCCTTCTCAAAAATCGTAATATCGTATACAATTATCTATATGCAACAGGATGGACAAAGCATGACAAGTTGTTGGCAATTAGAAATGGAGCGGGGGAAATATATGAACGTTTTGAAACATCCGTACAGTCACTTTTATGATGATGTAGAGCCTGCACTGATCAGCAAGGTTGAGGAATTTGAAGTACTTGGCTATGGCAAAGCAACTGTTGAAAGCTTGTGGACATACCTGTTAAAGAAGAAATGGAAGAAACCGAAAGAGGAAATCAGGATGTTTGAATTAGTAAGTGACATTTTAAGCGTCAAAGCAGGGGAATATATGAGCTTTGAAACGGTGGAAGCCTACCGTTCTCCCAATTGGTTCAGCGATTTGAATGAGGATGAACTGAAAGAATTACTGAAACCGAACAAGAAATCCTGATATTTATTGGTATAATATTGAATTGACAGTAAATTGCTGCTAATTCATAATGGGAATATTGGTACAACCCATGGCATTTGGACCGGAAAATTTAATATCGAGGGGCATTGCCCTGTACATATGCAAGGAGGACTTATACATAATGGTAAAACGAAGTAGGATTGTCGCCTTTTTTATAATCGTTCTTTTACTAGGAGGATTAATCGGAGGCACAACGAACAACATTTTGAAAGACATAAAGCTTGGATTGGACTTGCAGGGAGGCTTTGAAGTTCTCTACGATGTTCAATCATTGAATGGTGATGATGAAGAAATCACCAGTGAAACAGTTGCCAACACGGCTGATGCACTGGATAAACGAATCAACGTTCTCGGGGTAAGTGAACCGAACATCCAGATTGAAGACGGCAACAGAATCCGTGTCCAGCTTGCCGGCGTGGAAGATCAGAATCAGGCCAGGGAGATTCTTTCGACTCAGGCTAATCTGACTTTCCGGGATATTAATGATGAAGTGAGGCTTGATGGTTCCGACCTGGTTACAGGCGGTGCACAGCAGGCATTCGGCCAAAATAATGACCCTTTAGTTTCTTTGGAACTAAAAGACCGCAGTAAATTTTATGACCTAACAACCGAGCTTTCCCAGCTGCCTCCTCCTGAAAACAGGCTGGTCATATGGCTTGACTTTGAAGAGGGAGTCGACTCCTATCAAGAGGAAATGACAAAAGAGAATCCTAAATTCTTATCAGATCCTCAAGTTTCAGAACCTATCAATTCCAATGAAGTCCAAATTACTGGAAGCTTCACGATAGAAGAAGCCCAAGACCTGGCGGCGCTTCTCGATGCTGGTGCTCTTCCTGTGAAATTGGAAGAAGTCTATTCTACATCAGTAGGAGCCCAATTCGGTGAACAGGCAATGGATAAAACCGTGACTGCCGGAATCATTGGTATCGCGATTGTATTCTTATTCATGCTGATTTTCTACCGTTTCCCAGGGGTAATTGCCATGATTACTCTCTCAGTGTACATATTCGTCATCCTATGGGTATTTGACATGATGAACGGGGTTCTGACACTGCCGGGTATAGCGGCCTTGATTCTCGGGGTCGGTATGGCGGTTGATGCCAACATCATCACGTATGAGCGAATCAAAGAGGAAATGAAGGTCGGAAAAAGTGTCCGCGCAGCCTTCCAGGCCGGGAACAAATCTTCCTTCATGACCATCCTGGACGCAAACGTGACGACCATTCTTGCCGGTGCTGTCCTGTTCTATTTTGGGACAAGTTCTGTTAAAGGATTCGCAACAATGCTGATTGTCAGTATCCTGACAAGCTTCCTGACAGCGGTATGGGGATCACGCCTGCTGCTTGGGTTATGGGTCAACAGCGGTGCATTCAACAAGAAGCCGTCCTGGCTTGGAGTGAACCCGAAAGATATTAAAGATATCGCTGAAAATTATGATACATTGGATTTACCTACTGCTTATGATAAATTCGATTTTGCGAAACAACGTAAAAAATTCTTTGCGATATCAGGGATATTGATAACTGCTGGTCTCGTCATTCTGGCCATTTTCAGATTGAACCTTGGCATTGACTTCGCTGCTGGTACCAGAATGGAAATCCTGTCTGAATCCGGATTGACAGGTGACAGTTTGACTGAAGAGCTTGAAGAGGCAGGATACCCATCCGATGAGGTTGTTATTTCAGGTGACAATAACGAAATCGGGGTTGTCCGCTACAGTGAAGTCTTAAATAAAGATGAAATTGCTGAACTGAAGGACTACTTCACGGAAGCGTATGATGCAGAACCAAATATCAGTACTGTTTCGCCGGTCATAGGTGAACTGCTTGCGAAAAACGCTATGCTTGCTGTAGCTATCGCTTCGGTAGGGATTATCATTTATGTTACCCTTCGATTTGAGCTATCCATGGCCATCGGGGCGATTGCAGCCCTTCTGCATGACGCGTTCTTCATCATTGCGTTCTTCAGCTTGACACGCCTTGAAGTTGATTTAACATTCATTGCGGCCGTCCTGACCATTGTAGGTTACTCGATCAATGATACGATTGTTACATTTGACAGGATGAGGGAGAACCTTCAGAAGAAGCGCAGATTGAAAACTGTGGAAGATATAGAAGAAGTCGTGAACAAAAGTTTACGCCAGACGCTTACCCGTTCTGTCAGCACTGTAATTACTGTAGTGTTTACGGTTATCGCTTTGATGATATTCGGAAGTGAGTCTATCACGAACTTCTCAATTGCCTTGCTTGTCGGGTTGATCTCAGGTACCTACTCTTCCGTATTCATTGCTTCTCAAATTTGGCTTGTGCTGAAGAAGAAGGAACTGAAGAAAAAAGGGACAATTATCACCTTTAAAGAGAAAAAGAAAATTTCAGACGAACCACAAGTCTGATTCTAATGCTAAAGGACGAGTATGCCAGGCGGCTGTGCCTGGGGTGCTCGTCCTTTTAAGCGTTTCAGGAGATAGTTTAGCGGTAAATGGGTTACAATAAAGTGGAATAAGGGGGGACAACCATGAGTACTGACGATCGTTTTAAGAAAGCTGAATTTGCCGCTTTGGTAGGCGTTGTAGGGAACATTCTGCTGGCAGGCATCAAATGGTGGGCAGGGGTTGCAGGAAACAGTAAAGCACTAATTGCCGATGCGGTCCATTCAGCCTCAGATGTTGCAGGCTCTTTCGCAGTATACATAGGTCTTCGTGCAGCCAAGCAGCCGCCGGATGAAGACCATCCATACGGACATGGAAAGGCCGAATCCATCGCCGCCATCATAGTGGCTGTTCTTTTGTTTTTGGTCGGAATAGAAATCGGAAAATCTTCCATTGAGTCATTTTTTCAGCCAATCGAACCGCCGACTTCCATTGCGATCTATGCAGTTATCTTTTCGATAGTAGTCAAGGAAATAATGTTTCAGTACAAGTATAAGTTGGGTAAAAAACTGAAAAGTGATGCCCTGATTGTCAATGCATATGAGCATCGATCGGATGTCTATTCATCCATTGCTGCTCTCATCGGTATAGGTGCTGCCATGCTGGGAGGAGTTTTTGGAATTGGCTGGCTGGAATATGGAGATCCGGTTGCCGGGGTATTTGTATCACTTCTTGTTTTGAGAATGGCATGGAAACTGGGTGCTGAATCCATTCATAATACTCTCGATCATGTCCTGCATGATGAAGATACGCAGGAATTGAGACAATCGGTAAGTGAAGTAGAAGGAGTGCTGGCCATTAATGAACTTCACGCCAGGGAGCACGGACATTACCTCATAGTGGATTTGAAGATCAGCGTGGATCCGCATATTACTGTTGAAGAAGGCCACCGGGTAGGAAAAAAAGTAAAGAAAAGATTGTTGGAAGACCCTGATGTCCAAGATGTTTTCATACACATTAACCCATATAATGCGGATGAGGCAGATGAAAAAGTAGATTTGACGTAAGGGGGGGAAGCAGTGAAGATTCAATGGAATTTAATTTTAGGACTTATATTCGCTCTGATTGTGGCGATTTTTGCAGTGATTAATGTTGATCCAGTAAGAGTGAACTATCTTTTTGGTGAAGCTCAATGGCCGCTGATTTTGGTCATCATCGGCTCGGTTCTGATGGGAGGCCTGATTGTAGGCTCCGTTGGTTTGTTTCGTTTATACGTTATACAACGAAAGCTTAAGGCTCTTCAAAAAGAGAACGACAGACTAAAGGGGATAGCAGGAGATAAAGAAGCCCTTCCAGTCAATGATGCAGCTCAAGACGGAGTGCAAGATAGCGGCAGCATCCATGAAGAAAGAGAAACAAGGATGTAACTCTGCTTCGGAAAAAAATATGGGAAAAGAAGAGGATGAAATCATTTGTGATTTTGTCCTCTTTTTTTGAAGTTAAAGTGGATGGCGCGGAGACCTCTGCCGGGTTAGCGGATAATCAGCATACGTGGATTGAATGGATGAAGAGGATGTCCTCCGGGACCGAAGCGAGGTCATGAACTCAAGAAAAACAGAAAATCATGTCCCACGGAGCCGAAGCAGAAATGTAGTTCTTTTAAAGAGCTATAATTATCGCCGAAAAATAAATTAAAAGCTTAAAGTATCTCTTTCCATGTTTCTCTGATTGAAAGGCATACCCCCATTTTGTATAATAGGAAAGGCTGAGGGGTGAACGTATGTTAAAATCAAAATCACGTTGGTTAATTAAAGATCATAGTGAAGCGCACAGTACTGAATTGCAGCAAAAGTTAAATTTACCTCCTATCGTCAGCAAGCTTCTGGCCAACAGGGGGATACATGATATAGAAGAAGCGAAGGACTTTTTACATGGCGGAGAGCAGCCTTTCCATGATCCTTATTTAATGCTGGATATGGACAAAGCGGTAGAACGGGTAAAAAAAGCCATTGAATATGGAGAAGCGATTTTAATTTTCGGGGATTATGATGCAGACGGTGTCAGTTCAACATCCACCATGATGCAGACGCTTCTTGATTTAGGTGCAGAAGCTCATTTTTATATACCAAACCGCTTCACAGAGGGCTACGGTCCTAATGAAAATGCTTTCCGCTGGGCATCCGAGGAAGGATTCTCTTTAATTATCACAGTGGATACCGGAATAGCTGCAGTGAAAGAGGCTGGGCTTGCCAAGGAACTGGGGATGGACTTGATCATCACTGATCACCATGAGCCGGGACCACAGCTTCCTGAAGCATTAGCGATTCTTCACCCAAAAAGGGAAGGCAGTACATATCCTTTTGCCGACCTTGCTGGTGTAGGGGTAGCGTTTAAGTTCGCTCATGCTCTGTACGGGAAATTCCCAGAGCATCTGCTTGATCTCGCAGCTATTGGAACCATTGCAGATCTTGTTCCTTTAAAAGGGGAAAACAGGGCTATCGCCAAACAAGGCCTGGCAAAGCTCCGGACAAGCAAGCGTCCTGGAATTGCAGCCCTTTGTAAAACGGCTAATGCCCAGATGAGCGAGATTACGGAAGAAACGGTCGGCTTTGCCATTGCACCGAGAATCAATGCAATCGGCAGACTGGGGGATGCCGACCCGGCAGTGGACTTGATGCTGTCTCAGGATATGGAAGAGTCCATGGCCATAGCGCAGGAAATCGACGCTATCAATAAAGAAAGGCAGAACATCGTTAATGAGATGACACAAGAGGCCGTTGAAATGGTTGAAACCGAGTTTCCTCTTTCCAGCAATTCTGTGCTGGTCATTGGAAAAGAAGGCTGGAACTCCGGAGTTGTCGGTATTGTTGCTTCCAGACTTGTAGAAAAATTCTACAGGCCGGTCATCGTTCTAAGCTTCGATAGTGAAAAAGGACAGGCGAAAGGTTCTGCCCGCAGTATTGCTGGGTTTGACTTATTCAAAAATCTATCTCAATGCCGCGAGCTTCTTCCTCATTTCGGAGGCCATCCAATGGCGGCCGGAATGACACTGGATTTGGAGAATGTAGCAGAATTGAGAAACCGATTGAATGGATATGCCAATGAACAGCTGACCGAGGAAGACTTCATTCCTCTCACAGAGCTGGATGCTTCTATCCGTCTTGAAGATGTGGATATTGAGACGATTGAGTCTCTGCAGATGCTTGCTCCATTCGGCATGGGGAATCCCAAGCCTAAGCTGCTTATTGAAGGGGTTTCGATAGGTGGAATGAGGAAGATTGGCGGCAATCAGGACCATTTAAAGCTTTCCCTTCAGAAAGATGTCCACACCTTGGACAGTATTGGTTTCGGAATGGGTGAATTTGCCGATCACATTTCACCGCTTGCAGAATTATCGGTTATTGGTGAGCTTTCCATAAATGAATGGAATAATATCAGGAAGCCGCAGTTGTTTCTAAAAGACCTCTCTGTCGCTCATTGGCAGCTCTTTGACATGAGGGGGATCAAGCCGTTCAAAAGATGGTTTGAAAAAGTACCTTCACAGGACAGAAGAATCATTGCTTTTAATCAGGGAACGATTGACCGCCTTCCGGTTGAAGATTACCGCGATGACCTGCTATTGATTTCTTCAAGCGAAGAAGCAGAAGCCAATCTTCAGGCAGCAAAGAGTATTGTACTGCTGGATCTGCCGCCTGCCGCAGAATGGCTGGAGGCAGTGGTAAGAAAAGCAGAACCGGAAAGAATCTATGCACACTTTGACCACGAAGAAGACCATTTTTTCAGCACAGTGCCGAAGCGTGAGCACTTTAAGTGGTACTATGGATTTCTTTTAAAGAGGGAGACTTTCGATCTCAAAAAACATGGCGGCCAGCTTGCTCAACATAAAGGCTGGTCAAAAGAAACAATTGTATTCATGTCAAAGGTGTTTTTTGAACTGGATTTTGTTACAATAAACAATGGATTAATTTCCGTCAATCCTGTAAAAGTTAAGAGAGATTTGGAAGAATCGATTACTTACCGGCAAAAGCAGGAACAATATAATCTAGAGAATGAATTGTTGTATTCATCTTATCAAGAACTCAAAAACTGGTTTGATAAGAAGACTGAAATGGTCTGCAACATATGAGGAGGATTTTTAAGCATGGACTTAAAACAATACGTAACAATCGTCGAGGATTGGCCGAAAGAAGGCATTAGATTCAAAGATATCACTACGTTGATGGATAACGGCGATGCGTATAGATATGCTACTGATAAAATCGTTGAATATGCAAAAGAAAAAGAAATCGATCTGATTGTCGGTCCTGAGGCAAGAGGCTTCATCATCGGCTGTCCGGTTGCCTATTCACTTGGAGTAGGATTTGCACCTGTCCGCAAGCCGGGCAAACTGCCTCGTGAAACGGTCAAAGTCGAGTACGGCCTTGAATATGGCAAAGATGCGCTGACAATCCATAAGGATGCTATTAAGCCAGGTCAGCGCGTTCTCATCACCGATGACCTGCTGGCTACCGGCGGAACAATTGAAGCCACTATCAAGCTGGTTGAAGAATTAGGCGGCATCGTCGCGGGTACTGCATTCCTTATCGAACTGACATACCTGGATGGCCGCGATAAGCTGGACGGCTATGACATCATGACACTTATGCAATACTAAGTTTTCTAATTGAATAGCACTCATAAAAGGACTGGGCATGCTCAGTCCTTTTATTTTTTGGCTGTTTTCGTTAAGATTGTGGCTATTTTAAAAGTAATGGATTTCCGCTCCAGGCGCGCGACTCCGCGGGGCGGGCGCCCGGCCGCCTCGGCTTCGCCTGCGGGGTCTCACCTCTCACCTGTCCCGCTAGTCCCGCAGGAGGTCGCACGCCTTCCGCTCCAATCCTTTCAGGTGAAAATGAAGAGAGGATAAAATAGCATCAAAAGCAACAATCTTTTAGAAAAGAGCCTATTTTTTTGATGATATGGACTTCTTAGCTGGATAAATGCAAATCTGGGCGGTCTGCTTACCGGCATCATTTCCCAGCTGATTTCCCTTTTCCTTGCTGATAAAAATTAATTTTTTCATATCTCTTAATAATGGGAGCCATTGATAAAGCTAAAAAAATTGGTTTGTTAGTCAGCAGAGCTAATATACTTACCGGATTGCAGGAATAAGTTTGTTATTATCGAAATTTACTATAAGGTGAACGTTCGCATGTCGGGCCAGTTCAAGGCGCTTCCACTTTTTAATCAATCCAGTTGCAGCGGCCAGCTCCTCGGGGTCAAATAACCTCAAGAGAATAAAAGGGAAAACCGCCTTTTTTTCTCTTGAGAACATTTGCCTGTCGGAGCTGTTCGGGCCGCTTCCACTTTTTAATCAATCCAGTTCCAGCGCCTAGCCCCTCGGGATCAAATAACCTCAAGAGAATAAAAGGGAAAACCGCCTTTTCTTCTCTTGAGAACATTTGCCTGTCGGGGCTGATCAAGGCGCTTCCATTTTTTAATCAATCCAGTTGCAGCGGCCAGCTCCTCGGGGTCAAATAACCTCAAGAGAATAAAAGGGAAAACGCCTTTTCTTCTCTTGAGAACATTTGCCTGTCGGGGCTGATCAAGGCGCTTCCACTTTTTATGAAAGAAAGCGCTTTATTAAGAAATGGTAAATATTTTTCGACAAAAACAGCCTTTTTTAGGGGTGAAGGCTTTACATATCTTCTATTTTTTTTGATAATAGTATACAATACGCTTTTTTATTATGAACCTGAGTTCATTTTTCGTGCCGGGACATTTGTAATAAGTGAAAATCGGGATGAAAGATTGAATTTAATATATTGCAAAGGTGATTTTGCTGATGGCAAAAGATCAGATATTGACCCCTGAAGAGGTCGTAAAACGCACAAGTGAATATTTGACAGAAGAAGATGTCAAACTGGTAAGAAAGGCATATGAGTTTGCCAAGGAAGCCCATAAAGAGCAATTCCGCAAATCCGGCGAGCCATATATCATCCATCCGATCCAGGTAGCGGGGATCCTTGCAGATCTTGAGATGGATCCTTCTACGGTAGCTGCGGGATTTTTGCATGATGTAGTCGAAGATACCGGAATTACGCTTGAAGAAATGGAAAACAGCTTTGGTAGAGAAGTTGCCATGCTCGTCGACGGTGTCACAAAGCTGGGGAAAATCAAGTACAAATCCCAGGAAGAGCAGCAGGCTGAAAATCACAGGAAAATGTTCGTGGCCATGGCTCAGGATATCCGTGTCATATTGATCAAGCTGGCAGACCGCCTTCATAATATGAGGACCTTGAAGCATCTTCCCAGCGAAAAACAACGGAGGATATCCAATGAGACGCTGGAAATCTTTGCTCCGCTGGCCCACAGGCTCGGAATTTCAAAAATCAAGTGGGAATTGGAAGACACGGCTCTCCGCTACTTGAATCCACAGCAATACTACCGCATTGTCAATCTGATGAAGAAGAAAAGAGCAGAGCGGGAACAGTATCTTGATGAAGTCATCGATGAAGTGAAAACAAGCATGAGTGAAGTGAACATTGAAGCGGATATCTCAGGAAGGCCGAAGCATATTTACAGCATCTACAGAAAGATGGCCCTCCAGAATAAGCAGTTCAATGAGATTTATGATTTACTCGCCGTTCGGGTTGTCGTCGACAGCATCAAGGATTGTTATGCAGTCCTGGGTATCATCCATACCTGCTGGAAACCGATGCCGGGCCGCTTTAAAGATTATATCGCTATGCCAAAACCAAATATGTATCAATCCCTGCACACAACGGTCATTGGCCCGAAAGGCGATCCTCTTGAAGTCCAGATCAGGACATCCGAGATGCATCAGATTGCAGAATACGGGGTGGCTGCTCACTGGGCGTATAAAGAAGGACAGAATGTCGATGAGAAAGCGACACTGGAGAAGAAGCTCACGTGGTTCAGAGAAATTCTTGAATTTCAAAATGAATCTGCCAATGCTGAAGAATTCATGGAGTCCCTTAAAATCGACTTATTTTCTGATATGGTCTTTATTTTTACCCCTAAAGGCGACGTGATTGAACTGCCAGCCGGCTCAGTACCGATTGACTTTGCTTATCGTATTCACTCGGAAATCGGAAACAAGACGATCGGGGCTAAAGTGAACGGTAAAATGGTAACCCTTGATTATAAGCTACACACCGGGGATATTATAGAAATTCTTACTTCTAAGCATTCCTATGGTCCGAGCAAAGACTGGCTGAAGCTGGCGCAGACATCACAAGCGAAGAACAAAATCAAAACATTTTTCAAAAAACAGCAGCGTGAAGAAAACATTGAAAAGGGCAGGGAGCTTGTTGAAAAAGAAATCAAGAATCTTGAATTCGACCTTAAAGAAGTCCTGACTCCGGAAAATGTTTCCCGTGTATCGGAAAAATTCAACTTTTCAAATGAAGAGGATATGTACGCGGCGGTTGGCTACAGTGGTATTACGGCTGCTCAGATAGCGAACAGGCTGACAGAAAAGCTGAGAAAGAAACGCGACCAGGAAGAGTCCCTTGAGGATACTATTACCGAGCTGAAAGCACAGCCTGCTAAGCGCAAGCGGGATGCAGGAGTTCAGGTAAAAGGGATTGATAATCTCTTGATCAGGCTTTCCCGATGCTGTAATCCAGTTCCCGGAGATGAGATCATTGGATTCATAACCAAGGGCCGCGGCGTCTCGGTGCATCGATCAGACTGTACAAACGTTTCAGCTGATAATGCAGAGCAGCGATTGATACCTGTTGAATGGGAAAGTGACTTTCCAAACCGCAAGGAATATAACGTGGATATTGAAATCTCCGGATTTGACCGCAGAGGCTTGCTGAATGAAGTGCTTCAGGCAGTCAATGAAACGAAGACCAATATCTCTGCAGTGAGCGGGAAATCGGACCGAAACAAAATGGCAACGATTAATATGTCAATCTCTATTCAAAATATTTCCCACTTGCATAGAGTGGTAGAAAGAATCAAGCAGATTTCAGATATCTATGCTGTTAGAAGGATCATGAACTAAGGAGTTTTAAATGAAATGAAAGTAGTACTTCAACGAAGCCGTGAAGCCTCTGTGACTGCAGAAGGAAAATTGAGCGGTGAAATCAAATCGGGTTTTGTGCTGCTGGTTGGTGTCACTCATGAAGACGACAAAAAAGATGCAGACTGGCTGGCTGATAAAATTGTAAACCTCCGAGTGTTTGAAGATGAAGAAGGAAAAATGAATCGATCTCTTCTTGATGCGGGAGGAGAGATCCTTTCTGTTTCTCAATTTACCTTGTATGGTGATTGCAGAAAAGGCAGGCGTCCTAACTTCATGGGAGCGGCTAAGCCGCAGCAGGCAGAAGAGATTTATGACTACTTCAATGAACAATTAACAAGAAAAGGGGTCAAGGTGGAAACAGGTGTCTTCGGCAGCATGATGGATGTGAAGCTGACGAATGACGGCCCTGTAACCTTGATTATTGAGAGTCCATGATATGATATAAAAAGGGATGAAGATTAATACTCTTCATCCCTTTTTATGGTCCTGAAAACTTTCTAGCTATGCAGGGGGTTCTAGATAGCTTACAGCGAGGTATTAAAGCAGGTTTCCCTGGGGATTCATTTCAGCAGAAAGTATGCCTGTGAAGGATATGAATAAACCTATAAAAATAAGCGGAATTTTTCCGCTTAAGCTGGGGATTATAATTGATTTTGGGGTATATAAGCGGAATATTTCCCCTTAAGCACAGTGACATGAGCCATTTTCGCATGTTTTAGGAGAATAAGGGGAATTCCTCCGCTTAATTTAACTGTTTCTCGTGCAATTTCTTAAATAAGCGGAATTTCTCCCCTTATTTCGCGAAAACTATCATAGAGAATAAATTGCTAGGACGATATATTCAGATGCCTCCAGCCGCAGAAAAAACCACCAATGCGCGCACTGGTGGTTTTGATTTACTGTTTAAAAAAAATTAAGCCCCTTCAAACTTTCAGCGTACCCGGCTGAGTATGTTACCTTAGAGCTTGCGTTTTTTTATTCAGAAAAATACTCATCCAGTCCATTATAGATACTTCTTGCGGCCATATCCTGAAAACTGTGTGTCCTCGTCAATGCTTCCTCTGATGGATTGCTGAGGTATCCCAATTCCAATAGTACAGCAGGCTGTTTGTTTTCTCTTATTACAAAATAATCTCCTTGCTTCAGTCCTCTGTTTCTTGATGAGAGGCTTTTGGCAAGGCTCCCCAGAACTGTTTGAGATAGTTCCTTTTGATATTGATGATAATAATAGGCTGTATATCCTTTAACGGATGAATCACTGATACTGTCATAGTGTATGCTGATGAAAGCATCGCTATCGTGGTAATGTGCCAGGGCAACCCTGGTGTTCAGAGAGGAGTATGAATCGTCATTTCTTGTTAGAATTACATCGGCACCAGCCTTCTTCAGCAGATCATAGAGTACTTGAGAGGTGGACAGCGTAAGCTCTTTCTCAAATGTGCCTCTATAGCCGATGGTCCCGCTGTCACGGCCGCCATGACCCGGGTCGATCAGGATGGTCTTTCCTTTAAGGCCTCCACTTTTCGGCTTGTTTACAGGCGCTGAATCCGGAGATCCAGACACAGAAACAATCCAGCTTGCTACAAATCCCGTTTGTCCATTTTTTAACGAAACCTCATACCATTCTCCTGTCTTTTTCTTGATAGGAAAAGTTTCTCCTGAAGAAGCCCTGGCAACGATTGCTGAATTAGTAGACGCTGAGCTTCTTAAATTCGTTCCGTTATAAAGAATTTGAACCTCTTCCGCTTTGCTGGTGCTCTGTTCTTTTTGAGGTTTTTCTGCAACTGTTTTTTCCATATACCAGCCAGCAGCCCATCCTGTTTTGCCACCCTTGAGCGAAAGCTTGTACCAATTATTTTTTTCTTCAAGGATTTCATATACCTCGCCCTGTTTGACTGAACCGACTACTTTCCCATTTAAATTGGCATTTTCCCTGATGTTTAAGGAGTTAATTATAACTTTTCCGTAAGATACCTGGTTAGCGGGCGGTTTGCTGGCTGACGATGGTTTTTCTATGTACTGGCTGCTTACCCATCCTTCCATACCGCCGAATTCAATGCGGAACCATCCTGATACACTTCCGGTGACCGAAACTTTATCTCCTTTGTTCAATTTTCCGATGATGCTGCCATGGAGTCCCGGTGAATTTCGGACATTTAACGAATTGTCGGTTGATATGCCAGTCCAATTATCAGGCTGCACGTTACTCACTGTCTCAGAATCCTCTGTTTCGGGAGCATCCCCTGCTATGTAATCTTTGTGGACCCATCCTGCAATTAAGTCTGCAGAAATTTTATACCAGTTCCCTTGTTCCTCGATGATACTGACTTCTTCTCCATTAGTCAGGGTCGCAACGACTGAGTAGTTTGTTCCGGCTCCATCTCTGACTCTAAGGCCGTCTTCGGTGACAGTCCCTTTCTTGGCACTTGAGCCAGCCTTAAGCGTAACCAGCCAGTTGGCGACCCAACCTGTTTTGGAGGAATTCAGCTTGATTTCGTACCAGTCTTTCTCACTGGAAATGACTTGGAACTCATCTCCCTTACGTACTTGTTTCGCTACTGAAAAACTCAGGCCCGGACCGTTCCTGACATTCAGCGATTCAGTATTGATGATGATAGCCTTTTCCTGTGCAATAGCTTTTTCAGTATTTAGAACAGGAACCGAGCTCACCAGCAAAAATGAAATGATGAATGAGTAAAGAAATTTTTTGATTAAAAACACCACCTGATCTCTCGGGATATTTATCCAGTATAGTCTAATGAATAATTCTTCGTAAATAAGAAAAATCCTTTTAGATGAAAGAAATTTCTCTGGTTTGGAAATGATATGTAACAAGATAAGAGGAAAGGGTGGGTACCAGATGAGAGCGAGTGAAAAAGGCTTAAGCAGTTTCAACGGGGAGAATCAGTTGTTTGGCGTCAACTTCCATAGTTTCTTGGAAAAAGAGAAGAATGCCGACAGCTATGAATTGGCTTCAGAATTCGGGTTAACCTTGGCAGGGGTCCGTCAATTAAAAAAGAAAATGGAGCGGTCGTAAATATTTGTAGAATCCCTTGACAACTCAGTGAGCCATCCGTATTATTATAGAAATAAAATAACTATACAAACTATACTGTTGATGGAGCATAGTAACTGAAATAACAGGTGTAAAGAGAGGAAATGCCTCGGCTGAAAGCATTTCTGCATACTGGTTCAGTGAATGAACACTCCGGAGGATTCCTGCTGAACGATTTATATCCAAGGCGGGAACGTACCAGGCGTTAACTGGCTAAGTGGAAGCAATTCATTGCTTCAATTAGGGTGGCACCACGGGAATCCAAAGCTCTCGTCCCTTGTATATTTTACAAGGGATGGAGGGCTTTTTTTGTTGGTTTTTTCCAAAGTGTGGGAAAATTACTTTGTTAATCAGGGAAGGGGATCCATTTTATGTCTATTCAAATTCCTCGCGGTACGCAGGATATACTGCCGTCAGATTCAGTCAAATGGCAGTATGTTGAAAAAACAGCAGCCGATATCTGTTCAAACTATCAATATGAAGAAATCCGCACACCAATCTTTGAATCAAGCGAATTATTCTTGAGAGGTGTGGGCGATACGACAGACATCGTCCAGAAAGAGATGTATGTTTTTGAAGATCAGGGTGGAAGAAGCCTTGCTTTAAGGCCTGAAGGAACAGCTTCTGTTGTTCGCTCCTATGTACAGAATAAAATGTTTGGCTATGCCGGCCAGCCTGTTAAACTGTTCTACACTGGACCGATGTTCCGTTATGAGAGACCACAGGCAGGACGCTACCGCCAGTTTGTTCAATTCGGGATTGAAGCGCTGGGCAGTGAAGATCCTTCTATTGACGCAGAAGTAATTTCGGTTGCAATAGAAATTTACAGTAAGCTTGGCTTGAAAGAGCTGAAGCTTGTAATCAATACACTGGGAGATAATGAAAGCCGAAACGCGCACCGTGAAGCCCTGATGGCTCACTTCCAGCCGCGGATCGGCGAGTTCTGCAGCGACTGCCAGAACCGGCTCGCGAAGAATCCATTAAGAATTTTGGATTGTAAGAAAGACCGTGATCACGAATTGATGAAAACAGCACCTTCTATTTTGGATTTTCTGAATGAAGATTCTAAGCAATATTTTGAGAAGGTACAAAAATACTTGAACGCAATGGAAATTCCTTTTGAAGTGGATCCAACACTCGTGAGGGGGCTGGATTATTATAATCACACAGCATTTGAAATCATGAGCAAGGCTGAAGGGTTTGGTGCCATCACCACTTTATGCGGAGGCGGCCGATATAATGGTCTTGTCGAAATGATTGGGGGTCCTGCGACACCGGGTATTGGATTTGCTTTCAGTATCGAGAGGCTGTTGTCCGCCTTGGAGGCAGAAGGGGTGGAATTGCCCGTTCAGCCCCAACTGGACTGCTACATCGTCACGATGGGCGAGGAAGCGAAGGATTATTCAGTGAAACTGCTGCATAAGCTTCGCCAGGCTGGATTATCGGGAGAGAAGGACTATCTTGATCGCAAAGTTAAAGCGCAATTCAAATCTGCCGACAGAATGAATGCCAAGCTTGTAGCTGTGCTGGGTGAAGATGAGTTGAAAGAAAACAAAATCAATCTGAAGGACATGAGCACAGGTGAACAAAAGCTGGTAGATTTAGATGTATTTGTTGAAGAGGTTAAAAAACATCGCGGTTAAGGAGGAGTAGCATATGAGAAGAACAGTATATTGCGGAGAAGTGACTGAGAAATTCATCGGTGAAAAAGTGACACTAAAGGGATGGGTGCAAAAACGGAGAGATCTTGGAGGCTTGATTTTCATCGACCTGAGGGACCGGAAAGGCATCGTTCAAATAGTTTTCAACCCGGAAACATCAAGCGAGGCATTGGCTTCTGCTGAAAAAATCAGGAACGAATTCGTTCTTTCTGTAATCGGCATTGTTTCAGCAAGGGAAGAAGGAACAGTGAATGAAAATCTTAAGACCGGCAAAATTGAAATCCATGTGGAAGAAGTGGAAATCATCAATGAAGCCAAGACGCCTCCATTTGTCATTGGAGATGGAAAAGAGGTTTCTGAGGAACTTCGATTAAAGTACCGCTACCTGGATCTAAGAAGAAAAGCGATGCTGGACACGTTCCAGATGAGAAGCAATGTAACCAAGTCATTCCGTGACTTCTTAAGTGAAAATGATTTCCTAGATGTCGAAACGCCGATCCTGACTAAGAGCACTCCGGAAGGCGCACGTGATTATCTGGTGCCAAGCAGAGTGCACCCTGGTGAATTTTATGCACTCCCTCAGTCGCCGCAAATTTTTAAACAGCTGCTGATGGTTTCCGGCTTCGACCGCTACTACCAGATTGCCCGCTGCTTCCGCGATGAAGATTTACGTGCTGACCGCCAGCCGGAATTCACTCAGATTGATATCGAAATGAGTTTCATGGATCAAGAGGAAATCATCGCGCTGGTTGAAAAGATGATGCAGAAGCTGATGAAGGACGTAAAAGGAATGAACATCACTGAGGCATTTCCTCGGATGACTTACCAGGATGCCATGAGCCGGTATGGTTCAGATAAACCGGATACTCGTTTCGCTATGGAACTGGTCGATGTTTCTGAATCAGTTAAAGATTCAGGGTTCAAGGTATTCGCCAGCACAGTTGCCAACGGCGGAGAGGTTAAATTGATTAATGTTAAGGGAGGAGCTGAAAAGTACTCCCGCAAAGACATAGATGGATTGACTGAATTCACGAGCCGTTACGGCGCTAAAGGCCTTGCGTGGATGAAGGTTGAAGAAGCGGAACTGAAGGGACCTATCTCAAAATTCTTCTCTTCAGAAGAACAATCTTCTTTAAGAGAGTATGCATCTGCTCAACAAGGCGACCTCCTGCTGTTTGTTGCTGACAAAAAATCAGTTGTTGCAGACGCACTAGGTGCTTTGAGAATGAAACTGGGAAAAGAATTGGGTCTAATCGACGAAAGCAAGTTCAACTTCCTATGGGTGACAGACTGGCCGCTGCTTGAGTATGATGAAGAAGATGGCCGCTACTATGCTGCCCATCATCCATTCACGATGCCGGTAAGAAGTGAAGTGGAGATGCTTGAGACAGAGCCGGCCAAAGTTCGCGCCCAAGCGTACGACCTTGTTCTGAATGGCTATGAGCTCGGCGGAGGGTCACTTCGTATCTATGAGCGTGACGTTCAGGAAAAAATGTTTGAAGTCCTTGGTTTCTCTAAGGAAGAGGCTCAGGAACAATTCGGCTTCTTGCTGGAAGCTTTTGAATACGGGACACCTCCTCATGGGGGGATTGCACTTGGACTAGACAGACTGGTAATGCTTCTCGCCGGCAGAAGCAATCTAAGGGACACAATTGCTTTCCCTAAGACAGCGAGCGCAAGTGATCTGCTGACAGCCGCTCCAAGTGAAGTAGATACAGCCCAGCTGGACGAACTTGGGCTAAGACTAAAAAATGGTGAATAAGACCTAACCGGTTAAAATTGATATTAATTGATAATTGTGATATTATCTTTACAACAGCTTAACAAAGTCCTGATGTGTTCGTTGTTTTACCTATTAGTTTTGACCGAACATTTCTATCTACGGGAGCCTGACGTTTTCAAGCGGCGTTAATGCCTCTGGCTGGAGGACTAATAAAGCTTTGGAACAAGGCACCCACCTGCTGAGTGCGGGTTCAAAACGATAGATCCTCAGCGACGGCACAATCGGGACTTTGTTAAACTACTATATTGAATGTTACTGCCTCTTGCTTCGGCAAGGGGTTTTTTTGTGTCTGCTGAGGGTAAAATGAAGATGTAGTGCAGTGAAAATAATGTTAATTTCCGGTTTTGCTTTATGGATATATATATGAGTGAATGAAATAATGGAGAAAAGCTTGAAAGTCGGCCGGCATCGGTCAGGATATAGAATTTTTGGCTTAGATATGTCTGAAGTTTGTTCGTCATCGGTCGGGAGAAGGCGATTTCCTAGTGAGATATGACTGAAGTCGGTTCCACTTCGGTCAGGAGAGAGTATTTTCGGCTGAGATGTGTCTGAAGTTTCTTCGTCATCGGACAGGAGAAGGCGATTTCCTGGTGAGATATGTCTGAAGTCGGTTCCACTTCGGACAGGAGAGAACATTTTCCGCTGAGATGTGTCTGTAGTTTCTTCGTCATAGGACAGGAGAAGGCGATTTCCTGGTGAGATATGTCTGAAGTCAGTGCCACTTCGGTAAGGAGAGAGTATTTTCCGCTGAGATGTGTGTGAAGTCCGATCCGCTTCGGTCAGGAGATAGTATTTCCAGATGAGATATGTCTGTAGCTGAATACCATTCAGCCAGGAAGTATAGTATATGTTTATTGTATAGGCGTATTTAATTTTAAGAGGTTCATTCTAAAAGATTGTTACTTTTCTATGTTATTTTTACCCTCCAATGCTTTTTCGAAAAGGATTGGAACGGAAGGCGTGCGACCTCCTGCGGGAGTAGCGGACGTCTAGTTCCAGCGCCTAGCCCCTCGGGGTCAAATAACCTCAAGAGAATAAAAGGGAAGAGCACCTTTTTTTCTCTTGAGAACATTTGCCTGTCGGGGCTGAGCAAGGCGCTTCCACTTTTGATGACAGGTGAGACCCCGTAGGCGAAGCCGAGGAGGCTCAGCGCCCGCCCCGCGGAGTCGTGCGACTGGAGCGGAAATCAATTCATTTAAAGTAGCATTCATTGGAAACACATCCTTTTAAAAAAATGCATTAGAAACATTATTCCTATAGGATAGGTTGCATTAAAGCGGACCATCGTTTATTCTTATTTCAGTAATCATACATTGAAACTTCTTATAACGGAGATGATTTAATTGTTACACCAGTTTTCACGAAATGAATTAGCAATCGGTAAAGAAGGCTTGGATATTATGAAGAACAGCACTGTGGCTGTTCTGGGAATCGGCGGTGTCGGCTCTTTCGCAGCTGAAGCTCTTGCACGTTCTGGAGTAGGGCGCCTTGTTCTTGTAGATAAAGATGACGTGGATATAACGAATATCAACAGACAGCTTCACGCCCTGCTTTCAACAGTCGGCAAGCCTAAAGCGGATCTTATGAAAGAACGCATAAAGGATATCAATCCTGAGTGTGAAGTGATTTCTTTGAAAATGTTCTATACAGAAGAAACCTATGAGGAGTTCTTCAGCTATGGCTTGGATTTTGTTGTGGATGCCTCTGACACTATCTCGTATAAAATCCATCTGATTAAAGAATGCCTCGAGAGGGATATCCCTTTGATCTCTTCTATGGGAGCAGCCAATAAGACGGATCCAACACGTTTTATGATTAAGGATATTTCCAAAACACATACAGATCCAATTGCGAAAGTGATCCGTACCCGATTAAGAAAAGAAGGAATCCACAAAGGGGTTAAAGTTATCTTTTCAGATGAGAGCCCGATTGTCATAAGAGAGGAAATCAGGCAGGAAGTCGGTAAAGAAGATGCTAAGATCAGGAAGGCGAAGATTCCGCCATCCTCAAACGCATTTGTTCCTTCAGTGGCCGGATTGATCGCTGCCAGCCATGTGATCAGTGAACTTCTTTCTTCCATCGAAATTAAAAGAGTAAATGATTGATGCAAAAAAGCTGCCATTGGCAGCTTTTTTTAGAATCTTTTTGTAAACATTCATATCAATTTTGAAATGATCGCCATAATAGAGCAAAAATAACCTTGTAATCTGAAAGAAGTGAGTAACTAGCATGCGATTAGAGCGAAAACACCCTGCTCCAGCCGATCTTCCTTCTTAGAAAGAAAAACTTCAATTTCAATGGGGGTAAATCCGGGCACTTGTTTTTCCAAAAGCAACAATTCGTGAGAAAACAGCTTTTTTACTGAAGTGAAGTATCCAGAGTATCAATCTGAAACAGCAATACTTTATGCCTTTTTTTCAATTCAACGAACGTTACCTCTGCATTATGCAGCCTCTTCTTAAGTTCAGCCTGCTCTTCCTTCAACCTTGTATTCTCTGCAATCAAAACTTCATCCGTCTCGAAAGTTTCCAGAAAAGAAATACAGTCTGCCAATGTGGGTTCTTTCAATACATTGGTATCTCCGGCAGTATTGAAATTACTTTTCAATTTATTATTCCACCTGAAACTGCAAGCTCCCGGTGTTCGTCCAATAGTATGAGCAGCCTTTTCAAATGCCTCTCTTTGTGTCTTTCCATCATTAGTGAAGGCAAGGACGATATCGGAGAGAATTCTTTCTTCTTCCTCTGTCCATTTTTTCTTTTTTTCTGCAGCCTTATCCATAGGAACACCTCCAATACATAAGCGGCTGTCCCTTTATTATGTGAAAAATAAATTGAGCTATTCCGGCAGCTATTCACAGCCTTCAGAAGTAACTTGAAAAAAAATGCAAACTGTTATTGACTTGATATAGTGTATCGGTGTACTATCTAACTAGAACACTACTACAGGAGGCAAATATGAAAGCATTTATTGGATTGCTTCGGAAAGATTATTCGATATCGCGGTTCTGGTTCTTCGGCTGGTTAGCGCTGCTTATTTTTTTCTATATAGTAGGAGTTAGTTTTGCAGCTTATTACCACATCATGGAATTTTCTATAATGGTTGTCTTCATGGAGGGGCTATCACAGCTTATTTTTATGCCGTTGATTCTTTTAAGTATGCTGATGATTGAGGGCAGAACGCAGCTATGGCTCTACACAGTTCAATCAGGATGGAAATTGCTGCTCTCCAAATTGACTGTCGCCTTTAGCTATACAGTTCTATCTCTTCTGCTGGTTGATTTTCTGGGAGTCATCAGCTTAGCATGGCAGAGCGATGATATCCTGTTTCTGCCGTGGAAAGAAAGCATATTTTT
Source organism: Rossellomorea vietnamensis (assembly GCF_008180615.1). Lineage (GTDB taxonomy): Bacteria > Bacillota > Bacilli > Bacillales > Bacillaceae_B > Rossellomorea > Rossellomorea vietnamensis_D. Next base: position 38,009 of record NZ_VTEH01000002.1, on the reverse strand, counting down.
TAATGTAGCGGTCATTTCAAGCGCGATTTATTTCTCTTGCTGGGTTTTCTTTTACTGGACTGTGTATTACGGTTTGGGGAAATCACCTCTGCTGAAGAGATTCCGCTGGATTATCCTGGTATTGATTTTTGCCTTGTATCAAGTCATTGCATCGCTCGCCTTGACTCTGGATTGGTTCAGGGAATTCACCAATCTATGGACTGTAAAAGTTAAGGGGCACTTCTTCATTGAAGTGGGACCGGAAAACTTTACAACCGGAAGTGACTTTATACATCTTCCTGTGATTCCTTTTCTGCTGTATGCCATTCTGGCGGCAGTGATCTTTCTGGCAGCCAGCTGGATACTGGAACGAAAGGTAGAGGTTTAGTCATGACAGAAGAATACAAAGCAGCAAAACCGATTTATATGCAGATTGCAGATAAAATCATCGTCAGCATCGTTAGAAGAGAACTTACTCCGGGTGAGAAACTGCCGTCTGTCCGGGAAATGGCTGTTAAGTCGGGAGTCAACCCGAACACAATTCAAAGAACTTACAGTGAGTTGGAGAGGATGGAAGTGGTGGAAACAAAGCGGGGGCAGGGGACCTTTGTGACAGAACAAGAAGAACTTTTTCAGGAGTTGAAAAATAAAGTCCAGCGGGAAATCATGGACAGTTTTATTGACAGCATGCGGCAGCTGGGGATTACGGAGGAAAAAATACTCGACGATCTTTCCTCTTATATAAAGGGTGAAGGAGGGAAGAGCTCATGAGTGCAGAATTAATTGATGTAAGCAAGAAATATGGAAACAGCTTCGCATTAAAAAATGTGGATTTGTCATTTGAAACCGGCAAGATTTACGGTTTGCTTGGACCAAATGGAAGCGGCAAGTCCAGCACGCTTAAGCTCCTGGCCGGCCTTGTATATCCTTCTTCGGGCACAGTGGCGATTGATGGCGAGGCAGTGACGAGAAAAGCAGCAGTAAAGGTTGGATACTTAACAGAACTTGATATGTTTTATGATACCTTCTCTGTTGAAAATATGATTGATTTCTATGAATCCCAATTTCACGATTTTGACAAAGAAAAAGCTCTCCAACTTTTGGAATACATGGAGCTCCAGCCAAGAGTGAAAATCAAGCAGCTTTCAAAAGGAAAGAGAGGAAGGCTGAAGCTTGTCCTCGTTCTCTCGAGAAAGACGGACCTTCTGTTGCTTGATGAGCCATTTTCCGGTTTGGACCCAATGGTCAGGGATTCGATTGTCAGAAGTCTTTTATCTTTTATCGACTTTGAAACCCAGACAGTCATCATAGCGACTCATGAAATAAATGAAATTGAGGCTCTTCTGGATGAAGCCTATATCCTTCAGGATGGAATTGTAAAAGGTCACTGCATTGTTGAGGAGTTAAGAGAAGAAAGAGGAATATCGGTAATGGAGTGGCTGAAGTCAAATACAAACAATGAATATAAGGGGGAAGAAAATTGAAAACAGTATTAGAACTAAAAAACGTTTCCAAGGTGATCAGAGGCAAGAAAATCATTGATTCACTTTCATTTAGCGTCTTGGAAGGCGAAGTGTTTGGATTTCTAGGACCGAATGGAGCCGGTAAAACGACGACAATCAGAATGATCGTGGGCCTTATGGGGATTACTGAGGGTGATGTCGCGGTCAATGGAGTCAGTGTAAAAAGCAACTATGAAGGGGCCATAAAAGACATTGGAGCAATCGTGGAAAACCCTGAGTTGTATAAATTTCTGTCCGGGTATAAAAATCTGAAACATTTTGCCCGGATGCACAAAGGCATTACAGACGAGAGAATAAAAGAAGTGGTGGAACTCGTAGGGCTTTCAGACCGTATTCACGATAAAGTGAAGACGTATTCTTTGGGAATGAGGCAGAGGCTCGGGATTGCCCAATGTCTGCTTCACAATCCTAAATTGCTGATCCTGGACGAACCAACAAATGGACTTGATCCAGCCGGTATCCGCGAAATTCGTGATTATATCCGCAGGCTGGCAAGGGAGACCGGTATGGCGGTCATTGTATCAAGCCACTTGCTCTCTGAAATGGAAATGATGTGTGACCGGATTGGGATCATACAAAAAGGAAAACTTGTCGATGTTCAGCAAGTGAAGGATTTTGTGCAGGGCACTGAGCTCGTTTATCAGCTTGAACTTGGAGAAGCAGAAAAAGCTGCGGCTGTAATTACCGATGCCTACCCGGACCTTCAGCACGGACTCACAGAGGGGAAAGTGCAAGTCGCTTTAGCAAAAGAGCAAGTACCTGAACTGATCAGTACCCTGGTACAGCATAATATTGATATCTATTCCGTGATGGCGGTCAGCAAAACCCTTGAAGACCGATTCCTGGAAATTACGAATGAAAAGGGGGACACCTTAAATGTTTAACCTGATTAAAAATGAGTGGATTAAAATATTCAGCCGCCCTGGAACTTATGTTATGATTGGACTCCTCGTTTTGTTAGTCATTGGTGCAGGATCCGCCATGAAATTTATTGGAGCAGCCGATGCACCTGAAGGAGATTGGAAGCAGGAAGCTCAAGCGAACATTGAAGGTGATAAGCAGATCCTTGAAGAAAGTCAAGGTATGCCGGCCTTTAACAAACAGTTGACGGAAGAGAGAATTGCCATCAATGAATATAGACTTGAGAATGATATCGAGCCTGTAAGCGGAGAAAATATGTGGTCATTTGTTAACTTTAATGCCAACTTTATCGATATTGTAGGACTATTTGCGATAATTATTGCTGCAGGGATTGTTGCAGGTGAATTCACATGGGGAACGATCAAGCTTTTGCTGATAAGACCAATATCGAGAACCAAAATCCTTCTATCCAAATATATTACTGTCCTGCTCTTTGGAGCGGCCCTGTTAGCCACCTTGTTTGTTCTTTCGGCAATTGTGGGCGCAATATTTTTTGGTGGAGGAGGCAGTCAACCTCATCTTGTTTATATTGATGGGACCGTGCAAGAACAAAGTATGCTGTTTTTCTCTATCAAAAATTATCTGCTAAGTACTATCAGTATTACGATGATGGCGACAATGGCGTTCATGATTTCGGCAGTATTCAGAAGCAGTTCCCTTGCCATTGGTATTTCCTTGTTCCTCTTGTTCATGGGAAGTACCGCAACTGGCTTTATTGCTATGAAATACGATTGGGCAAAATACAGTTTGTTTGCGAATACTGAAATGAGAATGTATACGGGGGCTATGCCGAAACTAGTGGAAGATATGACCTTAGGATTTTCTATTACGGTCTTGCTCATCTACTTTGTCATTTTCCATCTTCTCGCGTTTATCGTCTTTAACAAGCGCGACGTGGCGGCGTAAAGCAGTTAGACGCATTTTTGGAGTGGCTAACCTATAAGTGACATTTGAAACGTCCTGTGATTTAGTGCAGGGCGTTTTGTTTTTATCTCAAATCTTACTCGTTTTTGGATGGATACTTAACAAGTATTCTTATGGATTTTAAGAAAGGGGAAGTTCTATGTCATTTTGGACTTGGACAGCAATAGCTATTGCTTTAATGAGTGGTGCAGCCGCTGGGTTTTCTAAAAAGAAAAAAACGGAAAGGAAACATATTGCCGCACTTATCTGGTTCATTGCAGCAGTTATTTTATTTTTCGTTTGGTGGTTTACCCGATAATTCACAAAACAAAAAAAGAGGAGGGCTGCCTGAACCCTCCTAAATTACTTTTGTCCCATAATCTTTTTGTACACCTGCGATATGGCTGATTCGAATTTCCCTGTATCTTTTGGCTCGTAATAGCGGGCATTTTTCAAAACGTCAGGAAGATACTGCTGCTTGACCCAGCCTGACGGATAATCATGCGGAAACTTATACTCTATTCCTCTTCCAAGCTCTTTGGCACCTGCATAATGGGCATCTTTTAAGTGAGCAGGCACCTCTCCGTTACGGCCGCTTCGGATATCTTTTAAAGCAGCATCGATGGCACTGATGGCAGAGTTGGATTTTGGAGACAGGCATAGCTCGATGACAGCGTTGGCAAGCGGAATCCTTGCTTCAGGAAATCCGATTTTTTCAGCCGTTTCTACCGCTGCCAATGTCCGCTGTCCTGCCTGTGGGCTTGCGAGTCCGATATCTTCATAGGCGATGACCAGGAGTCTCCTTGAAATGCTCGGCAGGTCTCCTGCTTCAACAAGCCTGCCTAAATAGTGGAGGGCCGCATTCACATCACTGCCCCTGATGGATTTCTGGAAACCACTTAATACATCATAGTGCGCGTCTCCATCTTTATCGTGAGAAAAGCTCTTTTTCTGTAGGCACTCTTCTGCGATTCCAACTGTGACTTCAATTCTTCCATCCTCGGAAGGTTGAGTTGAAAGTACAGCCAATTCAAGAGCGTTCAATGAACTTCTTACATCTCCGTTGCTTGCCTGAGCAAGATGCGTGAGAGCCTGCTCTCCGACCGAAACATTCTGCTTGCCAAGTCCGCGTTCTTCATCCCTAATTGCATTTTCCAAGGCTGTTTTCATGTCATCGACAGAGAGCGGCTTCAATTCGAAAATCTGACAGCGTGAACGGATTGCAGGGTTAATCGCATGATAAGGGTTGCTGGTTGTTGCTCCAATGAGGGTAATCATTCCGTTTTCCAGATAAGGCAGCAGGAAATCCTGTTTCGCTTTATCCAGGCGATGCACCTCATCTAATAGAAGAATGACCTTTCCCGACATTTTGGCTTCTTCCGCAACTACGGCTATATCTTTTTTATTATTCGTTACGGCATTGAGTGTTCTGAAGGCATAATTGGTGCTGCCTGCTATGGCACTGGCAATGGAAGTCTTTCCTATGCCCGGCGGACCATAGAGGATCATGGAAGAAAGCTGCCTGGCCTTCACCATCCGGTCAATAATTTTCCCTTCGCCAACGAGATGCTGCTGGCCGATGACTTCGCTGATTGTACGGGGCCTCATCCGGTAGGCCAACGGTTTGATACTCATTTTCATCTCTCCAAACTGGCGTTCTCATTATTGTACTAATTTATCATACTGCCGGCTTTTTTTGAAATGAAGGCTCTTTTAATGCGACTGTTTTTACAAAGATTCGGCTCTTGAAAGAAAACGATTTCCGCTCCAGCCGCACGACTCCGCGGGGCGGGCGGTGAGCCTCCTCGTCTTCGACTGCGGGGTCTCACCTGTCCCGCTAGTCCCGCAGGAGGTCGTACGTCTTCCGCTCCAATCTCTCTAAGCAAAAAGGGAGGAGGTAAAATAGTATCTAAAAGCAACAGACTTTTAATAATGCAGTTTTCAAATTTTGGGATTACCCTGAATACTAAGGTTCTTCTCTCTAAATGGGGTAAGCAGCTCTTTTCACCCATGTTTAGCAGGATTTTTATGATCTTATTTTTGAGATTATATAGACATAGCACAAATTTTTAAAAAAGCCTTTATCAAAAACGATTTTTAACAGCAACCGTTGATTATGCTATAATGACAAAAGTTACTAAGAGAAAATTACTTATATCTTTCATTTGTATAATAGATGTTTTGCACAATGCAGAATTTCTTAGGTTCTTTACTGAATGTTGCTGTTCACTATTCCAATCTGTTTTTTCATGTCGTTGATTGGAGAGGGGATCAACTCGTTTTTAATAGCCACTTTAGAAGAATATTTTTTTTGAAATCAACCATATAACATTTTACGTAAAAAGCATTGTATAAAGATAGATTGAGGGGCGAAAACTATGAAGATTTCTACCAAGGGACGCTATGGTTTGACAATTATGATAGAGCTGGCAAAGCGCCATGGAGAGGGACCAACATCCCTGAAGTCGATTGCTAAGGCTCAAAACTTATCTGAACACTACCTTGAACAACTCGTGGCACCATTAAGAAATGCAGGACTGGTCAAAAGTATCAGAGGCGCCTATGGAGGGTACGTGCTTGGTCATGAACCTTCCGAGATTACAGCCGGAGATATTATAAGGATCCTTGAAGGCCCGATTTCCCCGGTTGAAGGAATAGAAGACGAGGAACCGGCAAAGCGTGAACTGTGGATGCGGATCAGGGACGCTGTAAAAGAAGTATTGGACAATACAACAATTGAAGATCTGGCAGGCTATACGGACGAAGGCGAGTCAGATGCCTATATGTTTTATATTTAAGCTCTTTTCACTGCTATTATTTTATATGAAATTCGGAAAACAACGCCGTAATTCCACTGAAATATCCTGGTAAGAAAAAAAAGCGCTGCATCCACCGTTTATAGAAGAAATCCTTTGTATCCGGGGAAAACTTCGGCACTTGGAATTTTTCCGAAAGCAACAATCTATGCGAAAACAGCCATATTTAATGGGAGGAATGACAATGAAGACGATTTATCTCGATAATGCGGCAACCTCCCCAATGGATCCCCGTGTAATCGATGTAATGACAGAAGCAATGAAAGGGACGTACGGCAATCCATCCAGCATACATGCTTCAGGAAGAGATGCCAGACAAAAGCTTGACAGCGCACGCATGGCTGCCGCCAAAAGCATTGGTGCCGGTTTCAATGAAATCATCTTCACCAGCGGAGGAACGGAGGCAGACAATCTGGCTCTTTCCGGTACTGCTCATGCTCTCAAAGAAAAAGGAAGGCATATCATTACTTCCTCAATTGAGCACCATGCCGTTCTCCACACTTGTGCACAGCTGGAAAAGGAAGGGTTCGAAATAACCTATTTGCCTGTGGATGAACAAGGGCGTGTTTCTATCAAGGATGTCGAGTCTGCTTTAAGAGAGGATACCATCCTGGTCAGCATCATGTATGGCAATAATGAAGTGGGGACCGTACAGCCGATCTCCGAAATCGGGAAATTGGTCCGAAGCAGAGGCAGTTTATTGCATACAGATGCCGTACAGGCTTTTGGTATGAAAAAAATTGATGTGGAAGAGGAAAACATCGACCTGCTTTCCATTTCCGCACATAAAATCAATGGTCCAAAAGGTGTCGGATTTCTATATGCCAGAAAGAATGTACCTCTTGAGGCCAAGACATTCGGCGGGGAACAAGAGAGAAAAAGGCGGGCAGGAACCGAAAATCTGCCCTCATTAGTCGGAATGGCCGAAGCGATCAAGCTTTCCCAGAAAGAGATGGATAAAAAGACAGAAGAATATATAGGGTTTAAGGGTATCCTGATTGATACTCTAAAAGAAGAGAATGTTGAATTTTACCTGAATGGAAGCCTGGAACAATCGCTTCCCCATGTGCTCAACCTGAGTTTTCCGGGCACTGACGTCGAATCGATGCTTGTGAATCTGGACCTTGCAGGGATTGCGGTATCAAGCGGCTCAGCGTGTACGGCCGGGTCAATTGAACCTTCTCATGTACTGCTCGCCATGTTCGGCAAGGATTCTGAGCGCTTGCGGAATTCCATCCGCTTCAGCTTCGGCATCGGCAATACCGAGGAAGATATCATCTATGCCGGAAGAGAAGTCAGCAAGATTGTCAACCGTCTGAGAAAATAAGGCAGAGTTCATTCTCTTGTCTAACTGCTTTCTTTGTATTAAAATCTTTCTATTGTTTTGAAAGCAAAGCATAAAAGAACATAGGCAATAAACGTGTGATTATTTTGCCTTTATAATAGATAAAGGAGGTGCCTTTTGTGAAGAAGGAACCTAAAGATACTAGAGTGGTCGTCGGCATGTCAGGAGGCGTGGATTCCTCCGTCGCAGCACTTTTATTGAAAGAACAGGGATATGATGTTATCGGCATTTTCATGAAGAACTGGGATGACACCGATGAAAACGGAGTCTGTACCGCGACTGAAGATTACGAAGATGTGATCAGGGTCTGCAACCAGATCGGCATCCCTTACTATGCCGTCAATTTTGAAAAGCAATATTGGGATAAGGTGTTTACCTACTTCCTTGATGAATATAAAGCAGGGCGCACTCCGAACCCTGATGTTATGTGCAATAAAGAAATCAAGTTCAAGGCATTCCTGGAACATGCACTAAAGCTTGGTGCCGACTACCTGGCTACCGGGCACTACGCCCAGGTCGAATACCGTGATGGAGAGTACAAAATGCTTCGCGGCAAGGACTCCAATAAAGACCAAACCTATTTCCTTAATCAACTGGGACAGGAGCAGCTGGAAAAAGTAATGTTCCCGATTGGTTCCATTGATAAAAAAGAAGTAAGGGAAATTGCTAAGAAAGCAGAGCTTGCGACAGCATCCAAAAAAGACAGTACAGGCATCTGCTTTATCGGCGAACGAAATTTCAAAGAATTTCTAAGCAACTACCTGCCGGCACAGCCAGGCAATATGGAAACGCTGGACGGTGAAGTAAAAGGCAGGCATGACGGCCTGATGTACTATACAATCGGCCAAAGGCAGGGGCTTGGAATCGGTGGAGCTGGTGACCCTTGGTTTGTTATCGGCAAGGACCTTGATCGTAACATCCTCTTCGTTGAGCAAGGATTTGACCATCCTGCTCTTTATTCGGACAGCATTCAAGCGGTGGATATCAGCTGGACATCCGATACTGCGAAGCTGGAAGAATTTGAATGCACAGCCAAGTTCCGTTACCGCCAGGAGGACCATGCTGTCAAAGTACAGCTCCTGCAGGACGGCAATGCCAAGGTGATATTCAAAGAACCTGTAAGAGCTGTAACCCCTGGACAAGCAGTCGTATTCTACAATGGCGACGAATGCCTGGGCGGCGGCACAATTGATGAAATATTCAAGGATGGAAAAAAACTTGATTTTGTAGGTTGACAGCATACAAGCAAGAATTTATTAAATTTATAAATAGGTACTAAGAGAGGTTCTTTACTAAAGGATCTTTTTGTGAACTCTGTTGCTATTTGATACTTAGTCGGAAAAAACATATTAAGAGGGTAAAACTGGTATCACCGAAAAGAAAAGAGCTACTCTCCCTCAAAATGAGATAAAACTCCTAGTATCTGGGAGGGAATCCGGCACTTGGGATTTTTCGGAAAGCAATAATATATGCGAAAACAGCCTTACTAAAAAAACTTGTGTTTAATTTCCATTTTACATTCTTCCTTCTTTGAAGAGGGATTGGAGCGGATGACGTACGATCTTCTGCGGGACTAGCGGGACAGGTGAGACCCCTAATCCAGTTGCAGCGCCCATCCCCTCGGGGTCAAATAACCTCAAGAGAATAAAAGGAAAAAGCGCCTTTTTTTCTCTTGAGAACATTTGCCTGTCGGGGCTGACCAGGGCGCTTCCACTTTATATGCAGGCGAAGCCGAGGAGGCTCGCCGCCCGCCCCGCGGAGTCGGACGGCTGGAGCGGAAATCCATTTTTCCTTACAGCTGCAATATCTCCAAAACAACTAAAAAAGTTTGGAAGGGGCCCAAAAGGTTAATCAGATTCTTGATCTGGTTAACCTTGTTTTTTTGAATACTGCTTTTCTTAGTGAAGTAAGCGGTTATGATATACTAGGGACATAAACAGGTAACAAATAATTCAAACCAGAGGTGTTTACATATGGATAAGAATTTAAAAGGAATCGAACTGCTTCAAGAAGGAAAAATCGAAGAGGCAGTCTCATTTTTTACAGAGGCAATTGAAGAAAACCCAACAGATCCGGTAGCCTACATAAACTTTGGAAATGTCCTGCTTTCAGTAGGAGAAAATGAGAAGGCCGAGAAATTCTTAAAGAGAGCGATATCTCTTGATGGGAATGCTGCATCCGCTTATTACTCTCTTGGCAACCTTTATTTCAATGGAGAAAATTTTGATGCTAGCAAAGAGGCTTTTGAGACAGCGGTCCAAAAAGGGCTGGAGAACGAAGATGTCTTCTTCATGCTGGGCCTCAGCCTTGTGAATCTGGAGCAGCCGAGACTTGCGCTTCCTTACCTTATGAGAAGTGTCGAATTGAACGGCGAAGATACGGAAGCACGTTTTCAATACGGCCTGTGCCTGGCGAAAACGGAAGCCTATAAAGAAGCCATTGAACAACTGGAAACAGTGGTTGAACAAGATCCTGAGCATGCAGATGCTTACTATAACCTCGGAGTTGCACATGCCGGCTACTCTGATGACGCCGAAAAAGCCAGAAGCTGTTTTGAGAAAGCTCTTGAAGTCCAGCCGGATCACATGCTGGCAGGGTACGGCTTAAAAATGATCGATCAGCTTAACAGTTAAGAATTAACTTGGAAACAAGGAGGTTTCTAAATGAGCAGGCAAGACTCCTTAGAACTTTTCGATGAAAATGAAATCTATGTTAAAGGCAAGCATCTTGTCACCATCTTCCACAATGAAAGCAACCTCTATTCTGTCATCAGGATCAGGGTGGAGTCCACGAATGCACAATATGAAGACAAGGAAGCCGTAGTCACCGGCCATTTCCCTAAAATTCATGAACAGGAAACCTATGTCTTTCATGGAGCATTCAAGGACCACCCGAAGTTTGGCATGCAATTCCTCGCACAGCGTTTCAAGAAAGAGATCCCTCAGACGAAGCAGGGGATCGTTGACTACCTGTCCGGTGAATTATTCAAAGGCATTGGAAAGAAAACAGCTGAAAAAATTGTGGAGCAGCTGGGTGAAAATGCCATCAGCAAGATTTTGGAATGTCCCTCCCTTCTTGATGACATTCCAAAACTTCCTCCCGAAAAGGCCAAGTCTCTTTATGACTCCTTAGTGGAACATCAGGGGCTGGAAAGAGTATTGATCAGCTTGAATGGATATGGGTTTGGTCCCCAGATTTCCATGAAGATTTATCAGGCATACAAAGAACAGACTCTCGAAATTCTTCAGAGAAATCCTTATAAATTAGTAGAGGATATTGAGGGGATCGGGTTTGGGCGCGCGGATGAACTCGGCAGCAAGCTGGGTCTCACAGGAAATCACCCTGACCGGATTAAAGCTGGGTGCCTCTATACGCTAGAGCAAAATTGCCTGCAGGATGGACATGTATATCTTGAAGCGGAAACACTGTTGAAAAACGTCAAAGCTCTGCTCGAAAAGAGCCAAAGTGAACGAATCAATTTTGATGATATCTCTGCTGAAGTGATCAAACTGGAAGAAGAGGGGAAAATTAAAGGCGAAGAACAAAGGGTGTACCTTCCTTCTCTTTATTTTGCTGAAAAAGGGCTGGTCACCAACATTGATAAGCTGCTCTCTCAAGATCAATATACGGATCAATTCCCTCAGTCTGAGTTCCTGATGGCGCTCGGCGGGCTGGAAGAGAGATTGAACGTCCAGTATGCACCAACTCAAAAAGAAGCAATCGAGACGGCTCTAATGTCCCCGATGATGCTTTTGACTGGAGGTCCCGGTACAGGGAAAACCACGGTTATTAAAGGAATCGTCGAGCTGTATGCTGAACTGCACGGCTGTTCGCTTGATCCCAAAGAATACAAGGATGAACCATTTCCTGTCCTGCTGGCCGCCCCTACAGGAAGGGCTGCCAAACGAATGACAGAGTCAACCGGCCTTCCCGCTGGTACGATTCACAGGCTTCTGGGCTGGAATGGCACCGACAGTTTTGATTATGATGAAGAACGTACAATTAAAGGCAAGCTGCTGATCGTCGATGAAATGTCCATGGTCGATACCTGGCTTGCCAATCAGCTGTTCAAGGCACTTCCTGATGATATACAGGTCATTCTTGTTGGAGATGAAGACCAGCTGCCTTCAGTCGGTCCTGGGCAGGTTTTAAAAGATCTCCTTAAATCAGAAGTGATTCCGACAGTTCGTTTAAAAGATATTTACCGTCAGGAAGAAGGCTCCTCCATCATTGAGATGGCTCATGAAATGAAGGAAGGCAGGCTGCCAACGAACCTGCTTCAGCCTCAGAAAGACCGCTCGTTTATCAAATGCACGACCGCCCAGATTGCTGAAGTGGTGGAAAAAGTGGTCACCAATGCTAAAACGAAAGGGTACAGTGCGAAGGATATCCAAGTGCTCGCCCCGATGTACAGAGGTCCTGCGGGAATCGACAACCTTAACGTCATGCTTCAGGAAATCTTCAACAGCAATGACGGCACCCGGAAGGAAATTACTTTCGGTGACACAAAATACCGGATCGGCGACAAAGTCCTGCAGCTTGTAAACCAGCCGGAAAGCAATGTGTTTAACGGCGATATAGGTGAAGTAATTTCTATCTTCTATGCCAAGGAAAATACGGAAAAACAGGACATGGTACTCGTTTCTTTTGAAGGAAATGAAGTTACCTACACCCGCCAGGAGTTGAATCAAATCACACTGGCTTACTGCTGTTCCATACATAAGTCACAAGGAAGTGAATTTCCGATTGTCATCCTGCCTGTGGTGAAAAGCTACTTCAGGATGCTCCGCCGCAATCTGCTGTACACAGCCATCACAAGGAGCCGTAACGCGCTGGTCCTCTGCGGTGAGGAACAAGCCTTGAAAATGGGTGTGGAACGAGAAGAAGACGTACAAAGACTGACTACTCTTTACCAAAAGCTTAAGGAGATAGGGTCTGAAGTGACAGAGGATTTGGAGTCTGAAGAAGAACAGATGAAAAATCCGCTGGAGGAAATGCTTCAAGCCGACCCGATGATCGGAATGGAAAACGTTACACCTTATGATTTTCTTTAAGTAGGCAAACTATATAAGTATCCGGGAGCAGCAGCTTTCGGGTGCTTTTTAGAAACTACTGGCGCCGTTCTTCCTCGTTTGAAAGGAATTTGAATAGGCTTTGTACAATTTGGGCATAATGGCTACTGGAAAACAGGGCAAAAAACTACTTTTATCCAAGGTTTGTCAAAAAGCCTGAAAAGCAGTTTCTGCCACGGATTTGAAGGGGTGGCCGAATGATGAAATGTCCAAATTGTCAAAGCAAGGATATAGGCAAAATTGGCATTAACCAGTATTACTGCTGGAAGTGCTTTATTGAGCTTTCTATCACAAAGGGTGTCATACACACCCATCAGGTCGAGGAAGATGGAACGTTAAGTTCATTAGATGATTTGTTTGATGAGGAAGACCGCCAATTAAGTTAAAGGAAGAGGTGGGCACCTTGAACAAAACAATGGTCTCTATGCTTGGATTCGGAGCGGGAATAGCTGCGACAGTGGCTTCTCGCCGTTCAAACATGATGAACGGAAAAAGTATGAAAAAAATGCGCAAACAAATGAAAAAGATGTTTTAAGAGCAGAGGGGATTGTTTCCCTCTGTTTTTTTATGATTGCAGCTTTTTGCTGAGAGTTAAGTATTCTTAAGAGACAACTTTGCGGGATATTCTAATGGCAATGGGTTTCTAAGCTTGTCCTGGAGACCACTTCGCGGGAAGTTCCAACGCCAATGGGTCTCTAAGCGTGCTTTAGAGACCACGTCGAGGGAAATATCAACGTCAATGGGTCTCTAAGCGAGCCCAAGAGACCACTTCGCTGCAATTTCTAACGCTAATGGGTCTCTGAGCAAGCCCAAGAGACCACTTCGAGGGAAATTTCAAAGTCAATGGGTCTCTAAGCAAGCCCCTAGAGACCACTTCGCTGCAATTTCTAACGCCAATGGGTCTCTAAGAATGTCTTAGAAACCACTTCGCTGCAATTTCAAACGCTAATGGGTCTCTAAGAATGTCTTAGAGCACTACGCGGGAAATTTCAAAGCCAATGAGTCTCTAAGCAAGCCCAAGAGACCACTTCGCTGTAAATCCCAACGCCAATGGGTCTCTAAGCGTGTTCTAAAGACCACTTCGCGGGAACTTCCTACGTCAATGGGTCTCTAAAAGTGCCCAAGAGACCCAAGCCCAGCAAATCTCAAAGCCAACAGGTCTCTAAGGGTGCTCAAAAGACCCATGCCCAGCAAATATCGATGCCATCGAATCTCTAAAATCTCCCTAGATACCCATAGCCAGCTATTTTCAAATTTAAAATATCTTAATTTACCCAGAAGTACAACATCATCCCTTGAATTTTTCCTCGTTATATATCCCACCCTATAACCTGAATGGTTTCCATTTTTTTGCCCACATTAAGGAGTATCAAAGACCATGGCTGTTTACTTATAAATTGTGTTGCTTTCGGAAAAAACCAAGTGCCGGATTTTCCCCTGGAATCTGAAATTTTATTTTTGAACAGGGGGAGCAGCACTGTTCTTTCTTGCTTAACAGGTTGTTTCAGCTCAATCATGGCAAATAGTTTTTAAAATTTAAATCAAAAGGCAGCAAATTTTACGAACAGAACCCAGACCAAAGAAGGGAGGAGAGTGGACAGATGAATAACCGCCTCTATGTCAGATGGCTGTACAGGCTGGCAATCACCCTTTTGGCCGTGATTACGCTTTATGTCTTCTATCTGCTGCAGCCGGTTTGGAAGCCTGTTTTAAGCGTAGTGGTCATTGCATTGATTCCTTTCTTGCTTGGAGGCTTCATTACCTATCTGCTGCATCCAGTGGTTGAGAAACTGTTCAAGGCGGGAATTCACCGGGGAGTTGCCATTCTGCTGATTTACATTCTCTTTTTTGGCGGCCTGGGCTATGCGGTTTACAAAGGGATTCCTGTCATTATTCATCAATTAAAGGACTTGGCTGAAAATGCCCCTCTTTACACGGATCAGTATCAGCGCTGGCTGGAGTACATACAAAACAAGACTTCCACTTGGCCGGACGGTATCCAGCATGAATTGGAATCGAGAATAGAAAGGTTTGAAGCGTGGCTTAATGGAATTGTCGCTTTGCTTTTGTCCGGAGTATTAAAGGTCATGAACAGCCTGCTGCTGTTTGCGATTGTGCCCTTTATTTCTTTTTACTTACTGAAAGATTTCCCGAAAGTGAAGAGAGCTGCGACCAGTCTCACACCGCAGAAGTGGAGATGCAGCGCGGGGGAATTCCTGAAAGACCTGGATGAATCACTGGGGGGATACATTAGAGGGCAGTTGTTAGTGTGCTTTTTGATAGGAGCACTTGCCACTCTCTCTTTTTGGTTATTCGGCATGAAATATCCGCTGCTGCTGGGGCTTATTGTAGGAATCACAAATGTCATCCCCTACTTCGGTCCGATAATTGGGGCAGTCCCGGCAGCGATTGTAGCCAGTACGATATCGACTGACATGATCCTCAAAGTGGTGGTTGTTGTGTTAGTCCTGCAGTTCCTTGAAGGAAATGTTCTTTCCCCGCTCATCGTTGGGAAAAGCCTGCATATGCATCCCTTATTCATCATGGGAGCGCTGATTGTCGGCGGCGAAATAGGCGGGGTGCTCGGACTGATTGTAGCCGTCCCGCTTTTGGCAATGCTGAGAGTGGCTGTCATCCATGCCCGCACCCATTTTTCTGTAAAAGAAACACCGTGATGAATATATTTTTATTTTTCTCGCAGTTCAGATTGACAAATGGCTGTGATATTTCTATAATTCGACTTATACAATTAAACATTAACCAAATCGACGAAAGATCGAGTATGTTATAGCCCATCTGAGTGCTTCGCGCACGGAAGAGAGGAATTTCCCCGGCTGAAAGAAATTCCAGATGAAGGATAACAGAACGCTAATCCAGAGTGCAGCAAACCTGCCGTTCGCCGCGTTAAGGCTCCAGAGTGATGAATTCAATTGTTGAATTCATAACCAGGGTGGTACCGCGAGCAAGCTCTCGTCCCTGACCAGGGATGGGGGCTTTTTTGTATGCTTTTTTGGTTGAAATTGAAAAAATGAAGGAGGAAATTCACTTGAAATCATTGACAGGTGCAGAAATCAGAAGAAAGTTTCTAGACTTTTTTAAAGAAAAAGGCCACAGGGTTGAGCCGAGTGCATCACTCGTTCCTCATGAAGATCCGTCTTTACTGTGGATCAACAGTGGTGTCGCAACATTGAAGAAATATTTTGACGGCCGCGTGGTTCCTGAAAACCCGCGTATTGTAAACGCTCAAAAATCAATCAGAACCAATGATATTGAAAACGTCGGGAAAACAGCCCGCCACCATACTTTCTTTGAAATGCTTGGCAACTTCTCCATTGGCGATTACTTTAAAGTGGAATCAATGGAATGGGCATGGGAATTCCTTACAGATGAAAAATGGATAGGGTTTGATCCCGAGAAGCTGTCAGTGACAATCCATCCTGAAGATGAAGAAGCGTTTGAAATCTGGAGAGATAAAATCGGCGTGCCTGCTGAAAGAATTATCCGGATCGAGGGTAACTTCTGGGATATCGGAGAGGGGCCAAGCGGACCGAACACCGAAATCTTTTATGACCGCGGACCCCAGTATGGAGATGACCCGGCGGATCCTGAATTATATCCAGGCGGCGAAAATGACCGTTACCTTGAAGTGTGGAACCTGGTATTCTCTGAATTCAATCATAATCCTGATAACACGTATACTCCGCTGCCGAAAAAGAACATTGATACTGGAATGGGTCTTGAAAGGATGGCATGTGTCGCTCAAGGAGTTCCGACTAATTTTGATACAGACCTTTTCATGCCGATTATTTCAGCTGTAGAGAAGGTTTCCGGAGAAAAATACCGCACCGAGGATCAGAAAGATGTTGCATTCAAAGTGATTGCCGATCATATCAGAACCGTTTCATTCGCTGTGGGAGATGGAGCACTTCCATCGAATGAAGGCCGCGGCTATGTTCTAAGAAGGCTCCTGCGCCGTGCGGTAAGGTTCGCAAAGCAAATCAATATCAACCGCCCGTTTATGTTTGAGCTGGTTCCGGTTGTTGCAGAAATCATGGTGGACTTCTACCCTGAAGTGAAAGAGAAAACAGAGTTCATCCAGAAAGTGGTCAAAAACGAGGAAGAACGTTTCCATGAAACCTTGAATGAAGGTCTTACCATCCTTTCTTCTGTAATTAAAAAAGAAAAAGACGAAGGGAAAACAGTTGTTTCCGGAAAAGATGTTTTCCGCCTTTATGACACATATGGATTCCCTGTCGAACTGACAGAAGAGTACGCAGAAGAAGAAGGCATGAGTATCGACCAGGAAGGCTTTGAAAAAGAGATGGAGCTTCAGCGCGACCGTGCCCGTTCTGCCCGCCAGGATACCGGTTCTATGCAGGTTCAAGGCGGAGTATTGGGAGACATCAAAGTTGGAAGTGAATTTGTTGGTTACGATGAACTTCAAGCGGCTTCCAAAGTTGAAGCAATAGTCTTTAACAATGAGCTGGTTGAAAAAGCGGAAAAAGGTGCTGAAATTCAGTTCATCCTGGATAAGACTCCATTTTATGCTGAAAGCGGTGGGCAAATCGGAGACAGAGGGGTGCTACTGGCTGATGGCGTAAAAGTTGCTGTCAAGGATGTCAAGAAAGCTCCTAATGGCCAGAATCTTCACAGTGCTGTTGTAGAAGAAGGTACACTGAAGCAAGGCCAGGAAGTAAAGGCAGTGGTGAATGAAGACTCCCGCAGTAAAATCATCAAGAACCATACAGCTACTCACCTATTGCACCAAGCGCTTAAAGACGTGCTCGGCGGACATGTCAACCAGGCTGGATCACTAGTGGAACCGGATCGCCTCCGCTTCGATTTTTCTCACTTCGGAAGTATAAGCTCTGAGGAAATGGAAAAGATTGAAGCAATCGTCAATGAACAAGTGTGGAACAGCATTTCAGTAGGCACGAATTATAAATCACTGAAAGAAGCAAAAGAAATGGGCGCAATGGCTTTATTTGGAGAGAAATATGGGGATACTGTCCGTGTAGTCTCTATCGGGGATTTCAGTCTTGAACTTTGCGGGGGCTGCCATGTCAGCAATACATCCGCAATCGGCCTGTTCAAAATTGTATCAGAAAGCGGGATAGGGGCAGGAACACGCAGAATTGAAGCGGTGACTGGAGAAGGTGCCTATAATCTCCTCAATGAACAAGTCGGCATATTAAAACAAGCTGCTGATAAGGTTAAATCCAAACCAAAAGATATCGTCTCCCGAATCGACAGCCTTCTTGCTGAAATGAAGGATCTGCAGCGCGAAAATGAATCACTTTCCAGCAAGTTATCCAACATTGAAGCCGGCAGTCTGACAGACCAGGTGAAAACAATCGAAGGAGTGAATGTCCTTACAGCTAAAATCGCTGGAGGGGATATGAATACCCTTAGAAACATGGTCGATGATCTTAAGCAAAAATTAGGGTCGGCTGTAGTAGTGCTGGGGTCTTCACAGGATGATAAAGTCAGCATTACCGCAGGGGTGACTAAAGATCTGATCGAAAAAGGATACCATGCAGGAAAGCTTGTAAAAGAAGTTGCAGGAATCTGCGGCGGAGGCGGCGGAGGCCGTCCGGATATGGCTCAGGCAGGCGGCAAGAATCCCGAAAAATTGGATGAAGCCCTGAAGTTTGTAGAAGAATGGATCAAATCCGTTTAAATCGACACTAAAGTGGTGTACAATGAAGGTAATAAGACAGGTTTGCCAGAATACACCAAGCCTAAAGAGAGGTGCGAAATATGAGCTCTTTTGATAAAACAATGCGATTTAATTTTTCGGAGGAACCATTTGAACAGGATGTTAACGAGGTCTTGCTCCAGGTTCACAATGCTTTGCAGGAAAAAGGATATAATCCAATCAATCAAATTGTAGGTTATCTGTTATCTGGAGATCCTGCGTACATTCCCAGACATCAGGATGCACGTAACATCATCCGCCGCTTAGAGCGGGATGAGATCATTGAAGTGCTGGTGAAATCTTATTTAAAGCAGCACAAAGAGGGGTAAAACATGCGCGTTATGGGACTTGACGTCGGCTCGAAAACGGTCGGCGTAGCAGTAAGCGATGCGATGGGCTGGACAGCCCAGGGCATCGAAACGATAGCCATCAATGAAAACCAATCAGAATTCGGCCTGAAGCGGGTGGATGAGCTGATCAAGGAATATGAGGTTGACAAGGTGGTTATCGGTTTCCCGAAAAATATGAACAATACTGTAGGTCCCCGGGGGGAAGCATCACAAAAATATGCGAAACTCCTGGAGGACAAGCTCGGTGTTGCAACAATTTTATGGGATGAACGCTTAACGACTATGGCTGCGGAAAGAATTTTGCTTGAAGCAGACGTAAGCAGGAAGAAACGCAAAAAAGTAATCGATAAAATGGCTGCCGCCTTTATCCTGCAAGGGTACTTGGACAGCCAAAAATAAGAGGTGTATAAAAATGGAACATGGCGAAAAGCAAATTACAATTATTGACGAAGAAGGAAATGAACAGCTTTGTGAGGTATTGTTCACTTTTGAATCAGATCAATTCAATAAATCCTATGTACTTTACTATCCGTTAGGTGCGGAAGAGACTGAAGAGGAAGAAATCGAAATCCATGCTTCTGCATTCTCTCCAGGAGATGAAGGCGAAGAAGGAGAATTGAAGCCGATCGAAACAGAAGAAGAGTGGGACATGATCGAAGAAATGCTTGAGACGTTCCTTGACGAGGAAGAAGAAGAAGAATAAGAAGCACCCATAAAAGGGGGCATTCTGAAAAAGGGAAGAAGATTCCTTTTTTGCAGAATGTCCTCTTTTTTTGGGTGGAAAATGTAGTATAATATAAAAGATGCATGTCGAATTTTAAGGGGGAACCCCGTTTTTTGCTCGAGAGGGGGAAATATGAAATGAACGAAAATAAAAAATCAAAAAGAGAGATTCTCTTATCCAAACTAATAGAGCGAAAAGAAGAAGCTAAAGTCATACGGAAAATTGTAGGATTTATCGTCCTTGCCTTGTTTATCATCATTGGGGGAACAGCTGTCGGAGGCTATTTATATATTAAATCAGCGCTAAAGCCAGTGGACGAAGATAGTAATAAGTCCGTTAACGTGGAAATCCCCATTGGTTCCGGGGTGACCTCCATTGGAAATATATTAGAAGAGAACGGTATCATTAAAAACGCCCATGTCTTTAAATACTATGTCAAATTTAATAATGAGTCAGGATTCCAGGCTGGAAACTACGATCTTACGCCTGCAATGACATTAGATGAACTCATTAACAGCTTGAAAACAGGAAAAGTCATGATGGAGGCAGAATTCAACATTACAGTTCCAGAAGGTTACCAATTGGAGCAGATAGCTGAAAAGATTGCCGAAAAATCTCAATATGAAACAGAAGAAATCGTCAAGAAATTGGATGATAGAAGTTTTATTGAAGAACTTATCGGGAAGTATCCTGACCTGTTGATAGAAGAGGATATCCTCCATGAAAATGTCAAACATCCGCTTGAGGGCTATCTCTATCCTTCTACCTACCCTTTCTATGAGGAAGAACCTTCGTTGGAAACCATCATTGAAAAGATGATTTCCCAGACACAGGATGTGCTGACTCAATACGAAGCATCCAGGGCAGACAGGGAGTTTTCAGTCCATCAATTGCTGACTTTGTCTTCTTTGGTAGAGGAAGAAGCAACAGAAAAGGCTGACCGCGGCAAAATAGCGAGCGTGTTTTATAATCGTTTAGAAAAAGAAATGCCGCTGCAGACGGATCCAACCGTTCTTTATGCTCTCGGTGAACACAAATCCAGGACACTATATGAGGATCTTGAAGTAGATTCTCCCTATAATACCTATCAGAATCAAGGACTTCCGCCTGGACCAATCGCCAATGCAGGATTAACATCCATTGAAGCTGCACTTCAGCCGGATACTACGGAATATCTCTACTTCCTGGCTTCCAAGGAAGGAACAGTTTATTATTCTGAAACGCTGGATGAACATAATGAGAAAAAGGCGGAATATATCACTTCTGAATAATAGTGCAAAAGAGGAAAGTTATTCGCTTTCCTCTTTTTTATGTGATAAAATAGTACAAGTGTTTTTTAGATAAACATAACAAACTTTATTAATAAATCAGGTGGAAAGCTTGCGGGCTTTCTACTTTTATGTAGGCTTACAGCTGAGGCAGCCAGACTAGTCAGCGGAATCGCCTCCTAAAGCAGGAAAGTGAGTGAATATCTTGGATAATGCTGTTAATGGTTATATTGAGTCATTAATAAAGGACCGCAGCGAACTGTTAAGCGAGATGGAAACTTTTGCCGAAGCAGAAGGCGTACCCATCATGGAACTTGCGGGTATTGAAACCCTGCTCCAGCTTTTGAGAATACAAAGACCGGCGAGAGTCCTTGAAATCGGCACGGCAATAGGCTACTCGGGGCTAAGAATGGCTGAAGCCCTTCCGGATGCTGCGATTGTGTCGATTGAAAGGGATGAGAACCGTTATAAGCAGGCGTTGCATTTTATTGAACGTTCTCCACAGAATGATCAGCTCGATATCATTTTCGGCGACGCATTGGAAACAGTCCAGGAGGCAGAATCGAAGGGGCCGTTTGATGCCTTGTTCATCGATGCAGCGAAGGGACAATACCAGAAGTTCTTTGATCTCTATTCACCTTTCCTGGCAGAGGGCGGAGTCATATACTCTGACAATGTTCTGTTTAAAGGAATGGTGGCAGAGGAAAATGTAGAGAATAAGCGAATCCGCAATATGGTCAAAAAGCTGAAAAGTTACAACGATTGGCTGATGAATCATCCTGACTATCATACGGTTATCATCCCAGTGGGTGACGGGCTGGCTGTCAGCAGGAAAAAATAACATAGACACTAAATTACGCCAATGAATGGCCCGCTGGACATATGCGGGTCTGCAGCACGGAGATGAAGGGAGTTCCACTATTCAATGAAACACAAGCCAATTGTTATCGGTGTAGCCGGAGGATCGGGGTCTGGAAAGACAAGTGTAACCCGCTCTATATATGAATCATTTCAAGAACATTCCATCCTGATGATCCAGCAGGATTATTATTATAAAGATCAAAGCCACCTGCCTTTCGAGGAAAGACTGAAAACGAATTATGACCATCCATTGGCTTTCGATAATGAGCTGTTGATCAAGCATCTCATGAAGTTATTGAAAAACGAAAGCATTGAAAAGCCGCTTTATGATTACAAGATGCATACTCGTTCAGACGATACTTTACTGGTTGAACCAAAGGACGTCATAATTTTAGAGGGAATACTGGTATTAGAAGATGAAAGATTGCGTAACTTAATGGATATCAAGCTTTATGTGGATACGGATGCTGACTTGAGAATCATCCGCCGCATGCTTCGGGACATTAAGGAGCGGGGACGTTCCATTGATTCAGTCATTGACCAATACATCAATGTGGTACGCCCTATGCATAATCAGTTCATTGAGCCGACAAAGCGCTATGCGGATGTCATCATTCCGGAAGGCGGGCATAACCACGTCGCAATTGATTTAATGGTAACAAAAATTCAAACAATTCTTGAACAAAAATCATTTTTGTAATACGATAGCATAGATAAAAACATACAGCGATTTTCAAAAATGTTTATTATCCCCATGGATCAACCTCAAGAAAATATTCTTTTTAAGGGAATGGACAAAAGGTACAAGGAGTGACACCCGCCTTTCATGTCCATTCCCTGAATTGCAATAGAAGAATAAGCTGAGGCTGAATTCCCCAGCACAAGGTACACGCTTATGTACATAAAGGACCGGTGGGAGGTTCTTATACTTTTTATAAGGAGTGAAGTATTTTGGCAGCAGAAAAAGTATATCCAATGACAGCAGAAGGTAAAGAAAAGTTAGAAAAAGAATTAGAACAGCTGAAGTCCGTTAAACGTAAAGAAGTGGTAGAAAGAATCAAGATTGCCCGCAGCTTTGGCGACTTATCAGAGAACTCCGAGTACGATGCAGCGAAAGACGAGCAGGCATTCGTTGAAGGCCGGATTTCCACTCTTGAGAATATGATCCGCAACGCAAAAATCATCCAAGAAGACGAAATGAATTCCGACACAGTAACACTTGGTAAAACGGTTACATTCATCGAGCTTCCAGATGGTGACGAAGAGACTTATACAATCGTCGGAAGTGCAGAGGCTGATCCATTCGAAGGAAAGATTTCGAATGATTCTCCAATTGCCAAAAGCCTTCTTGGCCATAAGGTCGGGAGTAAAGTAAACGTCAATACTCCAGGCGGAGATATGAGCGTTAAAATTACAGCGGTTAACTAATATCATGTAAAAGTGGTGAGGGCTTGATTGCCTTCACCACTTTTTTAGTTATAAGTGGGAAGAACTATCCAGCTGGATCATAGGCTAGGGGCAACGAAACGGGGAAAACGAAAGATGATGTACTTTGCTCGGGAAGCGAGGAACATCAAAATGGGGAAAACAAAAGATGATGTACCTCGCTCGGAAAGCGAGGTACATCAAAACGGAAAAAACGAAAGATGATGTACCTCGCACGGGAAGCGAGATACATCAAAACGGGGAAAACAAAAGATGATGTACCTCGCTCGGTAAGCGAGGAACATCAAACCGGAAAAAACGAAAGATAATGTACCTCGCTCGGAAAGCGAGGTACATCAAAACAGGGAAAACAAAAGATGATGTACTTCGCTCGGGAAGCGAGGTACATCAAAATGGAAAAACCAAAAGATGATGTATCTCGCAAGGGAAGCGGGGTACATCAAAACGGGGAAAACAAAAGATAATGTACCTCGCTCGGAAAGCGAGGTACATCAAAACGGAAAAACCAAAAGATGATGTATCTCGCTCGGGAAGCGAGGTACATCAAAACGGGGAAAACAAAAGATGATGTACCTCGCTCGGTAAGCGAGGTACATCAAACCGGAAAAAACGAAAGATGATGTACCTCGCTTAGGAAGCGGGGTACATCAAAACGGAAAAAACGAAAGAGGATGTATCTCGCACGGGAAGCGAGATACATCAAACCAGGGAAAACGAAAGATGATGTATCTCGCTCGGGAGGCGAGGTACATCAAAACAGGGAAAACAAAAGATGATGTACTTCGCTCGGTAAGCGAGGTACATCAAACCGAGGAAAACAAAAGATGATGTACCTCGCTCGGTAAGCGAGGTACATCAAAAAGGAAAAAACGAAAGATGATGTATCTCGCTCGGGAAGCGAGGTACACTACCAAAACGGAAAAAATAAAAGATAATGTACCTCGCTCGGAAAGCGGGGTACATCAAAACGGAAAAAACGAATGATTATCTACCTCGCTCGGTAAGCGAGATACATCCTCCTTACTATTGTAGGTCTATACATATAAATAAAACCGGCTGCGATTAAGCAGCAGGATTTTTTCATTTTTTCAACTTCATATACTACGTTTTCTATAGCTCACCATTAAGGAGACAATTCAATAGATGGTGAAGCGCCCTCACCTGATCCGTTATAAAATTCCGGTACTTTTCCTGGAATAAATAAATCGCCGACTTTAATTTTATTTTTTATTACTATGGTTTCGGTGCGTCTTGGAATAATGACATTCATCTCAACAGAAATGTTAATGTAGACCTCCATATAAGTATTATTTATTCCTAATTCTCTTGCGGCGGTTGCAACACTGGATTGGACATCCCCGATGATTTCAAATTGAACGGGAACTTGCGGGCCCAGATTCGAAAGTAAAGTATTATTGGTTGCTAATCCGAGGGGTATATAATAAACAATTCCTTTTTTCTCCTTGCTCTCCTCATAATCAATATCAATTCCGGATTTAAATGATTGCAGTTTTTCAAATTCTCCACTTTCTACATAATCCAAATATTGCTGAACTCTTTCGGTGGATTCTGCAATGACCCTGTTATATATAGTAGGGTCGAAGCTATAGGCAGTTCCATCATTGGCTTCATGTTTCACAATCAACTTATTGATATCTATTCCTTCGGCAATCTTTTTTGAAATAGCATCATTGATGGCTTGAGCTGCTATTTGCCGGGTACGCGTTTCGGCGATCTCAATTAAAGCGGGTTCGATTCCTTTATTAATGATAAACAAGCTTTGTGAGGTTAAAAAAATAAATATAACGAGAGATATCAGGAATACATATCTGAGCGGCAGAGGAGCGGCACCTTTTCTTTTTATTTTTTTGTACAACTTAAACACCTCTCTTCATACAAAACATATGCAGTAAGTCCATAATTATTTCTTTATAAAAGGCTGTTTTCGCATATATTGTTGTTTTAGAAAAATTCACAAGAGCCGGATTTTCTCAGGATACTAAGAGTTTTATATCTTATCGGTGAAGAGCAGCTCTTTTCTTTTCGTTTTTACTGTATATTTCCTTCTTGGTAATGATATTTCTTCGGAGTAGTATCCAATAGCAGCAAAGTTTAGGAAAAGAGCCTTATAAAACGGCTCGTTTTTTTGTACTAAGATTCTTTCTGCCGGCGCTCTTTTTGCATAAGAATGCGGCTAATCTTAGAACTGCATAGCCGGTTCGTGAAGAAGGAATTCTTTTAGCTTGCTTTTAGGAAACAGCCGGTCGTCCCTGCACAGATTTCTTCCTCCCTGGCTGAAATAGCAGCAATAACTCTGGCTGCTGATCCATGCGAAAATGCAGTGCTTTTATCAACTGAAGTATGTTTCTCCTCAAATCGTCAACAATGGTTACGAGGTGTTCTTAGATGAAAAAGAAGCGAATATACTTTTTCAGTGGTTTGGTTCTGCTTGGAATGGCAGGACTGCTGCTGAGGCTCGTTCAAATTCAATTACTGGAAGCAGAGTCTTTCTCTAAAAATCAAATTAATTTAATTGAAAATAGTGTGAATCAAAGAACTCAACAGCTGACCATAGATGAAGGCAGGGGTACATTCCTTGACAAGAACGGGGAATCTATCAATTATGAAAGCAAGAATGTTCTCATATTATTTCCTTTTTTAGCAAGAATGGATTGGGATGCAGCTAAAGTCGCAGATATCCTGGGGATTCCAAAACAAACACTGCACACTGAGATTGAAGAGGCAAAAGCTCCGTTTGTATATGGAGGCAAAACCCCATACATACTGAACGAAAACCAGATGAGTGAAATTAATAACTTAAAGCTGAAAGGTGTGTTTGCCTTGAAGCGCAAATACCCTAAGGAAGAAATCATTGCAGAGCAGTTAATAGGGTTGACTGGCGAAAATGAAGAAAGATTTCATGCCAGATATCCTGATAGAGTTAAAGGTGCTACTCAAAAAATTGGAATTTCCGGCCTGGAAAGATCCTTTGATGAGTGGCTGATAGCCGAGCAGGAATCAAAGTTGATTTATCATGTGGATGCGAGAGGAGGGCCGTTGTTCGGTGTTGATGTAAAATACTTGGCGCCTGCAAACCCTTTTTATCCTTTAAATATTGTGACAACGATAGATTCCACTTTACAAGAACAAATGGAAGAATTAATAGACCGGCACTCTATCAAAAAAGGAGGGGCTGTGCTCCTGGATATAGAAACAGGGGATATAGTAGCCAGCGTTTCCAGGCCATCCGTTCAAAAGGGCACACCTTTTCAAGATGATGGTGCTAAGAACCTGATGGCTTCAGAAATCGTGCCTGGTTCGGTCTTCAAAACCGTTGTGGCTTCTGCTGCGATTGATCTTAATCTTGTTAATGAAAATGAAGTGTTTAATTGTGATGAGGATATTTATGGTGTGCCTGCTGATAAACCGCATGGAACCATCAATATCAATGAGAGCTTTGCAGTCAGCTGCAACCGCACTTTCGCCGAAATTTCCAAAAACCTTACAGAAAAAAATGCGAGAACTCTTGACGATTATGCAGAAAAACTTGGCTTAATAGGGGATATTGGCTGGAAAGGGAGTGTCTTTCATTATGAAGACTTCCAGCAGCTCCAGATTGATAGTGGAAGAGTCTTCATTAATGATGATGAACGAAAAGATGCAAATTTTGCCGCTCAAACCGGGATTGGGCAAAGAGAAGTCCGTGTGACTCCAATCGGGGTAGCCAACATGATGTCTACCATTGCCAGAGGCGGCAGGAAGCAGAGCGTGAGGGTTGTGAGTGGAATAAGATATAAAAATGGTACAGAGTTGATAGACTTTCCTGTACAAAAAGAAGACAGCCAGGCTATTTCTCCCTACACAGCGATGAAAATGCAGCAATATCTCCGCAATGTTGTAGCAGGGGAATCTGGAACAGCTGCATTTCTGCAGACGTCTGCCTATGAGATTGCTGGGAAAACCGGAACAGCACAGACCGGCCAATATAGCGGTGATAAGGAACTATATAATAAATGGTTTGCAGGATACTTTCCGTTTGATAATCCTAAATATGCTTTAGCGGTTGTCAACATGGATGTCATGGAAAACGAAGGCGGTATTTATCCGGTGTTTAAAGATGTTACAGATATGATTCATCTATCCAAGGAAGCGGAAAACGAATAGGAAAACATTCTTATTTTTATCAAATTTCTTTTGATGAATTTATAAGCGTGATAGAATGGGTAAAAGAGAAAAAGAGCCTTCATAGAGGTATTATGAATTTAGAGGAGTGTAATTTGTATGCCGAAATATAATTCACGTTTAGATAAAAGGGCGAAGAAAAAATCAAATGTGATTTTAAATAGCCTGATAGGGGTTGTCCTGCTGCTGATCGTTGTGGTCGGTGCCACGATTTTTCTGGGGAATGACACAGAACAAGCAGCAGGAGACAGCTCAGCTTCCGATACTGATGTAGCAGACAGCAGTGCTTCTGAAGAAGAAGACGAGGAAACAGAAGAACCTGCTTCCACCGATGAAGACACTGAAGAAAATGAGGAAGCATCAGAGGACGAAAACTCTTCTGAAGAGCCGGAAACCGAAGAGGAATCTGATACTGATTCTGAAAATGCCGATGGAGAGACACCAGTCGCAGACGGTGAAGATCTAGCAAGCGATGAAGAGAGCAAAGAGCCAAAAGAAGAAAAAGAAGAGAAAGAAGAGAAAGACAAAAAGAATGAAGATGAAAAAGAAACATCATCTGATAATGGTGAAAAAATCGTCAAAAACAGTGACGAACCCAATGTAAAAAAGGAAATTGTAAATCCAAGCTGGAAGCCTATCGGTACTGAACAAACAGGAGAACATGTAGCAAAGTATGAGGAGAATTCAGCGGATTGGCAAGAAAAGGTTCAAGCTCTTTCTTATGCTACCGGTCTTTCTGAAGATAACATGACGGTTTGGTGGCTGGAAAGAAACGGCGGACCAGATAAAGCGATCGGTACTGTAGCACCTAAAGACCAATCGACGACTTACCGTGTATATCTTCAGTGGGTAGACGGAAAAGGCTGGAAACCTGTAAAAATGCTGGAACTTATTGAGAATGATAAAGACTGATAGAAAAATGCCCTGTACTGATTTTCAGCACAGGGCATTTTTTATTTAAGGCTCTGTTAGTTAATGGTGATGTTATTTATAAGCTGTATCCGTATAGATTTTAGCTGTTTAAAAGTAGGGGACTTCCGCTGCAGGCGCACGACTCCGTGGGGCGGGCGGTGAACCTCCTCGGCTTCGCCTGCGGGGTCTCACCTGTCCCGCTAGTCCCGCAGGAGATCAGATCGTGCGCCTTCCGCTCCAATCCCCCCGGGGTCAAATAACCCCTGTAGAATAAAGGAAAGCCCGCCTTTTTTCTCCAGGGAACATTTTCCTGTCGGGGCGGATCAAGGCGCTTGCGCTTTTTTTATTTAACTTTAAAATGAACTACAGCAGAATACAGGCGGTGGCCTTTTTCATCAAGACTTACATTGTGGGAAACAGAATGGACAGCAAGCAGGATGCTTTTATTATGTCCGATCTGCTCGTTGATTTTTTTCTCTAATGTCTGCAGATCTCTTGCTTCAAAAAATTCAATTTTGTCCTGAATCAAATCAAATTCAATATTCATATGGGCCTCCTAGTAAAGTTGATAATTTTTTCATTTTTTATGAAGATTCATGCCTCTTGTACAAAGCAGCTGGAGTGGAAACAAACTCTTTTAGCAGCCGCCGCCCGGAAATCAGCCCTAGAACAAACCATCATTTCCTTCAGCCAGGATTCTAGTGTATAATCCATAAGCGAAATGTGGAAAATCATCATCACTTGGGTTAGAATAGCTACATTAAATAATTTTATAATACTAATTAGGCTATTAACATTGTCAGAAGGCTGGTTATAAAATTGACTCACATTATGAGTATACAATAAGGTGAATGAAATGAGGGTATCCAATATGAAAATTGCTATTATCGGAGCGATGGAAGAAGAAGTAAGACTGCTCAGGGAAAACATCCAGGATGCGAAAGAAGAGGTCATTGGCGGGAGTCAATATACATCAGGAAGGATGCATGATGTGGAGGTTGTCCTGCTTCGTTCTGGAATCGGGAAAGTGAATGCGGCTATGAGTACTGCCGTGCTTCTTGAAAGGTTCAAACCGGATGCGGTGATCAATACCGGTTCTGCAGGCGGATTTGATGCGGACCTGAATGTGGGAGATGTCGTCATTTCCACTGATGTCAGACATCATGATGTTGATGTAACTGCCTTTGGTTATGAGTATGGACAGGTTCCACAGCTGCCTGCAGCTTTCACAGCAGACCAACGATTGAAAGAGACAGCTGCCCAAAGTGCGAAAGAAACATCTGATGTCAAAGTAGTGTCAGGACTGATTGCTACAGGAGATTCGTTCATGAATGACCCTGCCCGTGTGGAAGCTATCCGTGATAAGTTTGATAATTTGCAGGCGGTTGAAATGGAAGCAGCGGCGATTGCTCAGGTTTCTCATCAGTTTGATGTCCCGTTTGTCATCATCCGATCTCTTTCTGATATTGCCGGAAAAGAATCACACGTGTCTTTTGATCAATACCTGGAAACCGCAGCAGTTAATTCAGCCAACCTGGTCATGAAAATGGTATCTAAACTAAAATAACCCAATGGCTTTCCCTTCTTTCCATACTTGGTGTGATTTACATGGATAATTGTCCTGCTTTCTGTGTTACAGTGAAAACAGACCTTTTTTGTAAATCCCAATGGAAAGAGGGGATCTTATTTGGAAACGATCAAAAAGAATATAAATGATAAAATTATAGATTATAAAAGATTTGCGTTTGTGCTGATATCGCTCAGTGTTTTTCTTTATCTTGGCGCGGTACTCCCAGTAGAAGAAAAAACACTATTTAAAACTTACATGCTCATGGGGGGAACGGTCACCATGCTGGGGTTCTCCGGACTCTTTTTCTACCAGGCGGCAAGGCTGAAGAAGAAGCTGACAGAAATGGATGATGAGCAGGTTAATATGTGAAACCAGACTGGAAAAGGGAAATCCCTTTCCGGTCTTTTTTGTGCACCATTTAGTGAAGTATGTGCATCGTTTCTCTCAAGCCTGCTTTGCTTCCGGGAAAAGGAATGTAAGAGTTTTTTATTTAATCTGGTATAGCATTCCAAAATCCCTTTTAATTGTCTGATAAAAAAATCTGGAAAAAAGGGCAGAAAAATGGTTTACATTTCCTGTTGAATTGGATATACTTACCTCTGTAAGGAAATAACATTCAGAAAAGGAGGTCGAATGAAATGATGAAAATCAAAGCAGTGCAAAAAGCAATCTCATCAACTGAATATTGTTTTACACATTCGATCGCCGGTGGATTGATTATTTCGTAATGGAATGAAACTACAATCAATATCATACCAAGCCGCGGGAGTGTGTACATTCCTGCGGCTTTTTTGTGTCTGCTGCAGGGAGGTATCTCTTTGCGGCTTTTTTTATGGTATGAACTATAAAAAAGAGGGAGGTGTTCGGATGACATTAAATATTTTTTTCTTGAGCGTTACCTTCAAGAAACAAAGTCGTTCCGTTGAAGAATGCAATCATGACTTGGCAGTATTCAAGCAATACGAGGAGTGCAAATTAAAGCAGCAAACCTTCAAGATGTTATAAGGATAGCAGCAAATTTTTCAAGAAAGAAATAGGGGGTGATAATATGACGCTGAATATTCTGTTCATAAGCATAACAGTCAAGAAACGAAATCGTTCTGTAGAAGAGTACGATCATGATGAAATCGTATCCAGGCACTACCAGGAAAACAGGTTAAAGCAAGATTCGGTCCGTTTGTACTAACATAAAGATGTCAGGCAAATCAATAAGAAAAGGGAGGTGTTCGTATGACGTTAAATATATTATTCATGAGCATAACCATTAAAAAGCATAAGCCCTCGTTCAATGAGTATGATCACGATCAGATGGTAACTAAGCAGTATGAAAAAAACAGATTGAAGCAAGAATCCGTTCGGTTATTCTAGAAAAAGAAGGAAATATAAAAATGGAGAGGAGAAAAACATATGGTTTTTTATCAGGTGAAACGTCTAAATGCAATCTGGGTGGAGAAAGACTCTGCATAACTATGCTGCAGACTCTGTTTCTCTTCACCAAATATAGAAGTTGTCATTGTTGAGAGTAAGATACTTAACACAAAACAACTATTTTTGGGAAGGTGAAATGTATGTTTTTGAATGTAACCCTTTTGACTTTGGTAATAAAAAGAAAAAAGCGAAAATAAAGAAATGCCCGAATGAGACTTTAATCTACTCGGGCATTTTTTATAGGTTTTTTCTATGTAACCATTTACTCTTCAGCGCCAGCCCTTTTGGTTAAATGCTCGAAGCTCTCTTCAACTATCTGCCTGACGGTGCTTAGCGTCGTGGATGTGTTCCCAAATAAATTTAAACAACCTGTTAAGAGGGGAGTGAACCATTTCACAAAGTTGTCACTGCATAGTAAATAACTGTTCACTTTCTCCCCGTTGAAGGAAAGTTTCTTGTAATAAAATAGAAGTAAGAAATAGAGTAATTCAAAACGAAGGAGTGGAGAACATGTTCTCAATGATTATGGGGCTATTGCTGACAACTGCCATTGGAATTATCATTGCTGCTGAAGTAAGCGTCGACTAATATTGGCGATCCATCGTGCTGAAGAGATGATCCTTGTGATGGTCTCTTTTTTTTACTCATTTCTCCAGCCATATGGCTTCCGCTTTAATAATTGATAATAATCTTACGAAAAGGAGCAGGCAGCCTCGTTGGCTGCCTGCTCTAAGATTAATAATTAGTCAGCGTTTCTGAATCCGGCGGCCGAGGGTCCGTACCACCGGAACGGACTCAGCCCCTCGGGGTCAAATGTTCCCCGGAGAAGAAAAGGAAAGACCGCCTTTTTTTCTCCAGGGAACATTTTCCTGTCGGGGCTGAAAGGGCCGCTTGCGCTTTTTATATTGCCGGCAGGTTTTGTTTATGAGGACTGCCTCTTCTCTTTTTCTTCACGGTAGAATTCATGAAACATCTTCATTAATGCTCTCTTCTCAATTCGTGATACATAACTTCTTGAGATGCCCAGTTCTTTTGCAATTTCCCTTTGTGTCTTTTCCTCTTTCATATCCAGGCCAAAGCGGCCGATGATCACTTCTTTTTCACGGTCGTCGAGCACGCATATATATTTTTTGACTTTTTCTAACTCCATGCTTAATTGGATGGTTTCAATAACGTCGTCTGCGTCGGATTTAAGGATGTCAATCAAACTGATTTCATTGCCTTCTTTGTCCTGGCCAATCGGGTCATGAAGAGAAACATCCTTCTTGGTCTTTTTCAAGGCTCTCAGGTGCATGAGTATTTCATTCTCGATACATCTTGCTGCATAAGTCGCAAGCTTTGTTCCTTTGCCTTCCGAATAGCTTTCAATGGCTTTAATTAATCCTATTGTACCGATTGAGATGAGGTCTTCCGGATCCTCTCCGGTGTTTTCAAATTTCTTGACAATATGTGCGACGAGACGAAGGTTGTGCTCAATGAGAATATTCCTTGCATTCTCATCGCCTTCAGCCATCTTTCTTAAGTATTTTTTTTCTTCTTGTGATGAAAGCGGTTGTGGAAAAGCGTTATTTTTCACGTAAGATACAAGAAAGATAAGCTCTTTCAGAAAATAGCCAATAGCAGTAGCGATCGCGGACATACTTTCACCTCCATTTAAGGACTTCAGCCTATAATGAATCATATGTTTAAAATGTTCTGTCCTTGCACGTCCTTACAATTTAGTTTGTTTTCCGAAAGGATTCTTTTGGAGGAGTAGAGAAATTTTTCGGCCTATACACGAATTTCCCAATCCGCATAAGATAGATATAACAACAAAGATAGGAGGGATTCCAAAATGGTCTACGGTTATCCGTACTATTATGCTCCTGTATATCCACCGAGAAGTTATGGGGGGTTCTACTTGGCTCTGGCTGTCGTCCTGATCATTCTGCTGTTCCTTTTCGGCTGCTGGCGATATTATCACTATTAGTTAGAGATTAAACCGGGTGAAAAGACAGCCCGGTTTTTTTGTTTTTGCTATCCGGGCTGACTGGGGCTTCCATTTTTGATGACGTCTAGTTCCAGCGCCTAGCCCCTAGGGGTCAAATAACCTCAAGAGAATAAAAGGGAAAAGCTCCTTTTTTTCTTGAGAACATTTGCCTGTTCGATGCTGAGCAAGGCGCTTTCACTTTTTATACAGGCAAGCCAAGGAGGCCGGGATTCCGGCCCGAGGAATCGTGATGCTGAACGGAAATCAGTTTCTTCCAAAATCCCCAATATTTACGAAAGCAGTCCTTTAAAAAAAGGTGGACGTTTCGGGACAAGTGTATAATAATAAGTACTACTATACATTGAAGGAGCTGCAATGGTGAGAAAGTTTTTTTATCGTTCTTTTATTGAACTGACAAATAAAAGGTGGACATCCTTTTTGCTGAGAAGATTTGTGCAATCAGGCATAAGTGCAAGGTTCATCCCTTCTTATATAAAAACCTTTAACATCAATATAGCCGAATTTGAAAAAGAGGCAGCAGCGTATCCTGATCTGCACTCCTTTTTTATCAGAAACTTAAAAGAGGGAATGAGAAGCATCGAGGGAGCGGAAGGTGATGTCATCAGTCCGGTGGATGGCATGCTTGCTGATACAGGAATAGTTTCCAAATCGCTGAACATGAAGGTGAAAGGAAAAGACTATTCAATTGAAGAGATGCTCGGAAGCAGCGAGAAGGCTGAAGCCTATGAAGGCGGACAATATATGATCTTGTATCTGAGTCCGGCAGATTACCACCGCATTCACAGCCCGCTGAGCGGCAGAGTCATCGATAGATGGGATCTTGGGCGCCATAGTTACCCCGTCAATGAACTCGGCCTCAAATATGGAGTCCGCACACTGGCAAAGAACTTCAGGTCAATGACTGAAGTAGACCATGGGACAGGCAGAATGTGCCTTGTGAAAGTAGGAGCGATGTTCGTCAACTCCATAGAGTATACTCACGAGGGTGAGAAATGGGAAAAGGGAGAGGAAGTCGGATATTTCTCTTTCGGATCAACCGTCATCCTTCTTTTTGAAAAAGGGAAATTCCACCTAAATGAAGAGTTAAAGGTCCCCGTGAAAGTTAAAATGGGCGGTCTCATTGGAAAGATATCGAGGAACTAACGGCTCCCTTGTCTTATTCGGGGAGTTTTTTTCTTGTTCACTAAGGGCGTGAAAATTACACGTGTTATATAAGCAGAGAATGCGTGAATGAGAAGGGGAAAGCAGCATTTACTGGTTGGTAAACTGAAAAATATGCTCTAAGAGAAAGACAAAAGCAGTGGATACTGGTCTATAAACCAAAAATTCCAATCTCCGAGAGAAGGATCAGTCAGATGAATTCCACCATCTTTTTCTATCTGAATAAAAGGCTCTTTTCGTAAACTTTGCTGCTGTTTTATTATCAATTTGTTAGATAACGCTATTATATTCTTGTAGCCAAAAGAAATGAGCGGCTCACCGGTCCAGAGAGAAATCTTAGTGTCCGAAGGTAGATACTGCTGAAAGCAATTAAAAGCGAATACAGTCTATTTAAAGTCTCTTTGCTAACTTTGCTGATATAGAATGCGCTTATACCATCATCATCCTTTACGTAGGAGGATTGAAGCGGAAGGCGTACGATCTCCTGCGGGACTAGCGGGACAGGTGAGACCCCGCAGGCAAAGCCGATGAGGCTCACCGCCCGCCCCGCGGAGTCGTCCGCCTGAAGCGGAAATCCATAATGATTAAGAAAGCCAAAATCTTTGCGAAAACAGGCAAATAAAAAAACAGACGATAAACGTAACGGGTTCGGTTTTGGAGTACAAAATGTCAAATAACAGCCCTATTCGCTACCCAAATAGCTGTATAATTTTCACTAAATTCACACTAAAAAACGCACAGTGATTGGTTATCTGTGCGTTTTTTATTCATAATAGAGGATTTTTTAAAGGTTTTATGGGATTTTATGTTAATATATAGATAAAGGGATTGTTCAATTAAAGGGCAGGTTAATTGTGCGAAATGTTTCTACTACAGCTGAGAGTGGTTACACATTACTCAGGTAAAAGGTAGACAATTCCTTATGGAATTGAAGGATTATATCGAAGAATCAAATGAAGAGGTAACGCTTGGAAGGGTTCTCTCTTAGTCGATTAGCACTGGATTTAGTAAGAAAGATAGTGTTAAGAGCTCGGTGAAAAGGCGTAAGAATTTACCGTATCAGCTAAAATGAGCTGAC
Organism: Rossellomorea vietnamensis; assembly: GCF_008180615.1. Classification (GTDB taxonomy): domain Bacteria; phylum Bacillota; class Bacilli; order Bacillales; family Bacillaceae_B; genus Rossellomorea; species Rossellomorea vietnamensis_D. The sequence goes on along the minus strand of NZ_VTEH01000002.1, from coordinate 2,782 downwards.
GAAAGCCTACCCGCGGGGGTGGTGTAAATCATGATGCTTGGGTTGATTGANTAATTGTGCGAAATGTTTCTACTACAGCTGAGAGTGGTTACACATTACTCAGGTAAAAGGTAGACAATTCCTTATGGAATTGAAGGATTATATCGAAGAATCAAATGAAGAGGTAACGCTTGGAAGGGTTCTCTCTTAGTCGATTAGCACTGGATTTAGTAAGAAAGATAGTGTTAAGAGCTCGGTGAAAAGGCGTAAGAATTTACCGTATCAGCTAAAATGAGCTGACGAAAGCCTACCCGCGGGGGTGGTGTAAATCATGATGCTTGGGTTGATTGAATATGGTGAGAATGCTTAAATGACCTAAAGAAAAGGTTAAGCTGACAAACTTCTGGATGTACGGGTCTATACCTGCGATACATAGAAATGTGTATATCACCAAATTGTGAGGTTAGATATGGGTGAGTAAGATTAATTAATATTAAAATCCATGATACGTTACAGGCGTATGAATGCTAACAGGCTTACAGGAAGCACCTAAGTTCAATCTATAATAGATATAATTCAACGTTGTAAGCTGATAACGTGGAGGGCTTACTCCTAATGAAACGGTGATAAGGAAAGCAATAATGATAATAGTTGTTGTATAACTTCTCTTTATATCAGTGAAAGTGGTGGCACAGTACCAATGAACGGTCTAATCAACCTGGAGGGATAGCCACTAGACTAATGAAGAATCATTCAACCATGTAAGACAGTTCTTTATCGAATAATAAGGTTCTTGTAAGACTAAAAGAGGTTCAACTCCTAAGGGAGTCACCGACTTGTTGAAACGGAAGAAACTGAGACACAATGAGTATTATGATATGCAAAGATACTTTGATAACTTGTATGCTCAAAGTGTTAATGGTCAAAATTTCTATGACTTAATGGATCTAATATGTTCCAATGAAAATATACGTCTTGCTTATCGAAACATTAAAGGAAATACAGGGAGTAAAACAAAGGGCACAGATAAATTAACAATTAATAATGTAAAGAACCTGACGGTTGAAGAAGTGATTGGAAAAGTTCAAGGTATGTTTGAAATGTATAAGCCACAAAAAGTAAGGCGTGTGTTTATACCGAAGGTAAATGGCAAAGTAAGACCATTAGGAATTCCGACCATTTGGGATAGAATCCTTCAACAATGCATCCTACAAGTTCTTGAACCGATTTGCGAAGCAAAATTTCACAATCACAGCTATGGATTTAGACAGAATCGAAGCACGCATGATGCGAAAGCTAGATTCGAATTTCTAATCAACCAAACAGGACTCTTCCACTGTATTGATGTTGATATAAAAGGTTTCTTTGACAATGTTCATCATGGAAAATTGCTTAAACAAGTTTGGTCATTGGGAATAAAAGATAAGAAGTTATTAGCCATCATTTCAAGACTTTTAAAAGCTGAAATCGAGGGTGAAGGTGTGCCATCACGAGGCGTTCCTCAAGGCGGCATTTTATCTCCACTTTTATCAAACATTGTCCTTAATGAACTAGATTGGTGGGTAAGTAATCAATGGGAAACATTTGAAAGTGATTTTAAATATAAGTTCATTGGCAGTAAATATCAAGCACTGAAAAAACGGTCTAACCTAAAAGAATGCTACATTGTAAGGTATGCAGACGACTTTAAAGTCGTCTGCCGTACTCGGACACAAGCCATTAAAATGAATTACGCTATCAAAGACTTTCTTAAAAAAAGATTACACCTTGAGACGAGCGATGAAAAGTCAAAAGTGGTGAACTTAAAAAAGAATTCGTCAGAATTCCTGGGGTTTTCTATGAAAGTTCAACGGAAAAAGAAAGCAAGGTTTGGGTACGTTGCGAAGTCCAATATGACGAGGAAAGCGAAATCGCAATCATTCTCTAAAATTAAAGATGCAATTAAGACTGTTCAAAAGAACCCTTGTGCCGAAACCGTCTGGCACTTTAATAAGGTTGTCATGGGAATCCAAAACTACTACGCTCCTGCAACCAACATCACAAATAATCTAAGTGAGTTAACCTCTCTGTTAAACAAGACTTTATACAATCGATTAAAGAATCTAAGAAAAGAAGCAAAATTCTCTGATATGACAAGTACACTACAACAACGCTATAAAGGGTATAAACCAAAATATTATAAGATTCAACAAATGGTTTTTGTCCCCATTTATGCCCAACGGCATAAAACAAATCTATGTTTCTCTCAAGAAATCTGCAATTATACAGCAGAAGGAAGAGATAAAATACACCATAACTTAAAAGCGATTGACAAAAGCGTACTTAGTTACATCATGAAAAACTTCATTCCTAATCGTACAATTGAGTACAACGATAACCGCATAAGTAAGTTCATTGCCCAATATGGAAAATGTGCCGTTACAGGTATTGAACTAGGCAAACATGATTGGCACTGTCATCATAAAGTCCCGTATCATCTCTCCAGAGATGACACGTACTCAAATTTGATTGTGCTGCATGAAATCGTCCACCGCCTGGTTCATTTAAAGGATATTGAAAAGATGAAAGATTTAATGAAAACTCTAGAGTTAAATAAAAAACAAATCCAAAAGGTAAATGAACTCCGAAAACATTGCGGAAACGACTCAATCATAAATTGGAATCAAAGTGCTTCTATTAATTACATAGAAATGAATGAATTGGATTAGTTGGGGCGCCGTATGCGGTGAAAGCCGCACGTACGGTGCTAGCAGGGGGAAAAGGGAGCGATAACTTCAAACCCTTACCTATCTGTCATGAATAA
>NZ_VTEH01000019.1 GCF_008180615.1 Rossellomorea vietnamensis | reverse complement strand
AAAACCTTCATCACTCACGCGGCGTTGCTCCGTCAGACTTTCGTCCATTGCGGAAGATTCCCTACTGCTGCCTCCCGTAGGAGTCTGGGCCGTGTCTCAGTCCCAGTGTGGCCGATCACCCTCTCAGGTCGGCTACGCATCGTTGCCTTGGTGAGCCGTTACCTCACCAACTAGCTAATGCGCCGCGGGTCCATCTGTAAGTGGCAGCCGAAGCCGCCTTTCCACTTTTCCTCATGCGAGGAAAAGAACTATCCGGTATTAGCCCCGGTTTCCCGGAGTTATCCCAGTCTTACAGGCAGGTTACCCACGTGTTACTCACCCGTCCGCCGCTGATTTCAGGGAGCAAGCTCCCATCAATCCGCTCGACTTGCATGTATTAGGCACGCCGCCAGCGTTCGTCCTGAGCCAGGATCAAACTCTCCGAAAGAAGTTTGACTTGCTCATTTGCTAATTAAAGTGTTAGCAACTTTGTAAGAAACGAGTTCTTACTAGATTTACGTTGACGTTTTGTTTGTTTTGTTCAGTTTTCAAGGTTCAATTAGTATAGTATGGAGCGGGTGAAGGGAATCGAACCCTCATCATCAGCTTGGAAGGCTGAGGTTTTACCACTAAACTACACCCGCATATTCAATTGCTCACTGGTCGGGAAGACAGGATTTGAACCTGCGACCCCTTGGTCCCAAACCAAGTGCTCTACCAAGCTGAGCTACTCCCCGTTCTGTTCATCTCATTCCCAAAACAGGATTGAGTCACTATGAAAATGGCGCGCCCGAGAGGAGTCGAACCCCTAACCTTTTGATCCGTAGTCAAACGCTCTATCCAATTGAGCTACGGGCGCATATTGTATTGACTAGTTGGTGCGGCCGAGAGGAGTCGAACCTCCACGGGGTTGCCCCCACTAGGCCCTCAACCTAGCGCGTCTGCCATTCCGCCACGACCGCGTAAAAAGCGACAAAACCAATTATATAATTTAAAACGTTAGATGTCAATCATTATTTCAAAAAAATAAAAGTGCGGGTGAAGGGACTTGAACCCCCACGCCTTGCGGCGCCAGATCCTAAGTCTGGTGCGTCTGCCAATTCCGCCACACCCGCATGATTATAGTTTGTTTCACACCAAGTAAAACAAAATGGTGAGCCATGAAGGATTCGAACCTTCGACCCTCTGATTAAAAGTCAGATGCTCTACCAACTGAGCTAATGGCTCTAAATGGCTGGGCTAGCTGGATTCGAACCAACGCATGTCGCAGTCAAAGTGCGATGCCTTACCGCTTGGCTATAGCCCATCATTTTTTAAATCCCGCAAATGCGAGGTTTATAATATAACATGTTTCTTTAAAAGTTGTCAAGAACTTTCTCGAAAAATATTATGGCGGTCCGGACGGGACTCGAACCCGCGACCTCCTGCGTGACAGGCAGGCATTCTAACCAACTGAACTACCGGACCAGGATTTTTTGCTGACAAGCAAAATATCCTTCCTTAATGTAAGGGGCAGATATTACTTATCAAATTATCTCTCCTTAATGTAAGGAGCAGAAGTTATGCATTTGCCAAAGTCTTTCGAATTGGAGTTCAGCACTCCGCTTCACAAAAGAATTTGGTGACCCGTACGGGATTCGAACCCGTGTTACCGCCGTGAAAGGGCGGTGTCTTAACCGCTTGACCAACGGGCCATATAGTATGGCGGAGAAGGAGGGATTTGAACCCTCGCGCCGCTTACACGACCTACACCCTTAGCAGGGGCGCCTCTTCAGCCACTTGAGTACTTCCCCAAAAATAAAATGGCTCCGCAGGCAGGACTCGAACCTGCGACCGATCGGTTAACAGCCGATAGCTCTACCACTGAGCTACTGCGGAACAAGAAAACTATTAAGTCGTTGTCCGACTTTTATTATTATAACTACATCCACATAGGTTGTCAACGGAATTTCACAAGTTATTCAGAACTTGTTTTTTCAAGCTTCAATTTTCCTCTGCACTTTCCGCAGACATAACGGTCTACATTAATCCTTCGTCTTCTCCGGTAAATGAGGTCACAACTTGTACACCTGTAATAAAGCGTTATTCGCTTCTTCTGTTTTTGCGATTCCAATGGATTGCAATGCCTTGGGGCACCCACTTCCTTCATTAAATCTCTGAAGTCCTTATCCCGGTGCTTGTATCCTTTTCCCTCTATATGCAAATGGTAATGACATAGCTCATGCTTGATGATGCCTGTCAATTCTGCCATCCCATGCTCTGCTAAATACTTGATGTTAACTTCAATGTTGTGTGATCGAAGCATATAACGGCCGCCAGTAGTACGCAGCCTTCTATTGAAAAAGGCTTTATGCCTGAAGGGTTTCCCAAAACTTGCTTTCGATATATCTTCAACCAGCTTTTGCAGTTCACTGTTTTCCACTTATCTCAACTCCTTTGGTGAACATGACAAACTATTATAGCATAGATTAGAGAAATGAACTTTTACTGTACCTAAAAGGTATCCATAGCAATTGTCCCATTCAGCCTCATAACAGAATGATGGATATATTCAAATTGTTGGCCCAATCGATGACTGTATATTCTTTTCATTTTTTTAAAATAAGGAGGTTTGATTATGCCTAACTGGCTTGTCAGCCAAATGCGCAAGGCTTATTTTGAAAAAGATCGCTATCAGATCAAACTTCTCAACCAATGCTGGTATTTCTATAGAAAAAAACACTGCAGTTAACTGCAGTGTTTAATAAACCCTTGGAACGGGCGGAGTGAACTGGCCAAGAAGTAATGTTCCATCAACACTACGAACATTGCCTGTGTGGTCCAGTTTCTCTATTCCTTTACCATGGACAATGCTACTCTTCCTTTTTTCACATCAGCACTTTCTACCCAGACCGTAACGACATCTCCTACTGAAACGACATCGAGCGGGTGTTTGACAAAACCTTTACGCAGTTTTGATATGTGAACAAGCCCGTCCTGTTTGACTCCAATATCTACGAACGCCCCAAAATCTACTACGTTTCGCACCGTTCCTTGCAGTTCCATGCCAGGCTGTAGATCTTCTAGCTTCAGTACATCCTTCTTAAGCAGAGGTGCGGACAACTCGTCCCTTGGATCTCGGCCCGGCCTCACCAAAGCGTCCACAATATCTTTCAATGTCAGCTTGCCAATCCCAAGCTCTTCTGATAACTCTTCCAAGTTGAGCCCTTCCATTCTCTTTCTCAATTCTTCTGTGCCAAGAGAATTTCCGTCCAGGTCTAGTTTACGCAGCAGCTTCCTTACTTCTTCATAATTTTCAGGGTGGATTGGTGTCTGGTCAAGAGCTTCTTCTCCTTCCATGATTCTAAGAAACCCGATACACTGCTCGTATGTCTTGGCCCCAAGCCTCGGAATTTTCTTCAATTGTTTCCTTGAATTAATTCTTCCTTCCTCTTCTCTTTGCTTAACAATATTATTAGCAACTGTTTTAGATAAACCAGCCACATACTGTAACAGAGAGGAAGAAGCGGTATTGACGTTTACACCAACCTGGTTAACAACCGTTTCCACTACAAAAGTGAGGGATTCGTTTAGTTTCTTCTGTGAGACGTCATGCTGGTATTGGCCCACCCCAACTGATCTCGGGTCAATTTTCACCAGTTCAGCCAGCGGATCCTGCAGCCTTCTGGCAATGGATACTGCACTTCTCTCCTCTACTTGCAGATCAGGAAACTCTTCACGGGCGATGTCGGAAGCAGAATACACACTTGCTCCAGCCTCATTAACAATAAGATAAGAGATGTCCATATTGACATCTTTGAGAATATCGACCACAAACTGCTCCGTTTCCCTAGAGGCAGTCCCATTTCCAATTGCTACGATTTCAATATTGTATGTCTGCAATGTTTTCTTAAAGACCTCCACCGCCGCTTCCTTCTTTGCTTTCGGCGGATGAGGGTAGATGACACTGATATCAAGCATCTTCCCTGTTTGGTCCACAACTGCCAGTTTACAGCCAGTCCGGTAGGCCGGGTCGACTCCCAGCACCCTTTTTCCTTTAAGGGGCGGCTGAAGCAGGAGGTTTCTTAAGTTCTCCGTGAAAATATGTATGGCTCGGTCTTCAGCTGTCTCAGTTAAACTATTTCTAATTTCTCTTTCAATCGAAGGCTGAATCAATCGTTTATAGCTGTCCTCGATGGCTTGTTCAATTGATTGAGAAACTGTTGATTCCTTCTTGATGATATTTTTGACTAGGAAATTGTGAATCCGTTCTGCATTAGGTTCAATGGATACTTTAAGAATCCCTTCCTTTTCTCCTCTGTTTACGGCTAGGACACGGTGAGGGACAATTTTATTTACCGGTTCACTGTAGTCATAGTACATTTCAAAAACATTTTTTTCGTCCTCAGCATCTTTTTTCACCGAAGTGACAAGAGTACCTGTTTTGAAAGTGTCATTTCGGATCCACTCCCTGAACTTAGCATCATCTGACACCAATTCTGCAATGATATCCTGTGCACCTGCAATGGCGTCTTCTGCAGAGTTTATTTCATTTTCAACAGATACATACTTTTCCGCTTCACTTTCCAAGTTTCCGTTGACAGGAAAAGTTAACATCCATTCCGCAAGTGGCTCCAGCCCTTTCTCCTTAGCTACAGTCGCTTTCGTTCTTCGTTTTTGTTTGTATGGACGATATAAATCTTCTACTTTTTGAAGCTTGTCAGCTTTTTCTATGTCATTCTTCAATTCCGGAGTAAGCTTTCCTTGTTCTTCAATCAGGCGGAGAACTTCTTCCTTACGACTTTGCAGGTTCTGTACATAATTCCATGCATCCATGACCGCGCGGATTTGAACTTCATCCAGAGCACCCGTCTGCTCTTTGCGGTACCGGGCAATGAACGGAACAGTGTTCCCTTCATCCAGAAGAGAAATTACACTTTTAATCTGTTTTATGTTGATTGCAAGGTCCTTAGAAATTTTCTCTATAAGGTTCGGCTTTTCTTTTAATAACGACACTACTGCATTACCTCCAGTTTATTTCTATACTTATCAAGTTTACCATAGCCTTTCGTATATATACGGCTTGAGTACGATGCATTCCTTCTTGACATTGTTCGGTTCTGCTGCTTTTTGAGTCATCAGAAATCATAACGTAACAATTTTTGCAGCCACACTTCGCAGATAAGGTTGAGGTGCATTTTGAGAGAGTTTGTGTTTATTTATAAATTACCGCTTCGGGATATCCCCCTTGTTACGAGAATAGTACTCTTTGAACAAGCAAGCCTCATTTTTCTTTCTTGCTTATTCAAGAGAATAAGGTCTAACTAACGAATCATAAACAAAAAGAAAAAGCCTACTCATCAGAGTAAGCTCCCTACTATAAAAGTTGTATCGTCTATCGGCTCTGCCAGGTGCAAGCTGATTTCATCATTGATCTTCCTTAAGGAATTGCTTGTCTGAAGTAAGGATTTTATATTCGTGATATTTAATCCATCAGAATGCAGCAAGAATTTAGATTGGGGTTCATAAGTGAATCTTTGTGTTCGGTACTTTTGCGGTCTGCCTGAAAGATAGCCTGTCACCGGCAGGGGGTACGTCATTTTCCCCACCGAGGAATAAAGATAGAAACGTATATTGCCGACACAGCTATATTCAAATTCATTACTGTTATAATAAACCTTCATGATCGCTACAGCTGCGCCTCTTTTATGCATCAATTCTTCATTGCAGTAGTTCATTAAAGTGGAGACATCTTCTTGATGATGTCTTTCCACCAATTCTACTACCGCATGTGAAGATTCATATGCAAACTTCCCGCTACCCAAGCCATCTGCTAGTATGCAGATAAAGTAGTCGTCAGTGGATGTAAAAAAGAAGCTGTCACCGCAATATGGGTTCTGACCTTTTGAAACTTGCTTGGCATAAACCTCAATTTGATCTTGGAGTAAATGGGTCATTCAGAATAACTCTCCGAATTTCTCATTTCTGCGTCAATAGCTTCCTTCAACTTCTTAATAGCACGCCTTTGGAGTCTCGATACATGCATCTGTGAAATTCCCAACTTTTCTCCTGCGTCTTTTTGGCTGAGGTTATCCAAATAAGTATATTGAATAATGAGCCTTTCTCTCTCTGATAAAACGTGAAGGACTTTTTCAAGAACCAGCTTCTGGTTAATTCTTTCGTAGCCGTCATCTATGCTGCCGACTATATCAAGCAGCGTGACGGTACTTCCTTCTGAGTCTGCCTCGATAGAATGGTCCACAGACAAAGCCTGATAACTTTTGCCCATCTCCATCGCTTCCAAAACTTCCTCTTCAGTCACTTCAAGGTAATCCGCAATCTCTTCGACTTTAGGTGACCTCTCCAATGTGTTGGTGAGTTCTTCTACAGTTGATTTAATTTTAGGCCCTAATTCCTTGATCCGCCTAGGCACGTGTACACTCCACGTCTTATCACGGAGAAAACGCTTGATTTCGCCAACTATTGTGGGGATTGCAAACGCTTCAAAGGTTTTCCCAAAAGAATCATCATAACGGCGGATGGCACCTAACAAGCCAATCATACCTACTTGAACGATATCCTCGTGAAAAGATTTCCCTTTTGAATATTTACGGGCTATGGAAATAACAAGGTTTTCATAATGAAGGACTAAGTTACTCTGGGCTTCATCATCGTTCTCTTCTTGATAAGCTTTTATCCACTGTTTGACTTTCTCTTTTGTTTGCTGGTTAGGTTGAGATAGTTTCGGCATCTGTCTCCACCTGCTCTCCTTCTAGGAACTTAGTCATAAAGACTGTTACCCCTTCTTGATGGTGGACTTTCACCTCATCCATCAGACTTTCAATAAGGTATAGCCCAAGCCCGCCTTCTCTTAAAAACTCAACAGAGTTTTCTGCATCATAAGGACCTACTTCTTCACGAGTCTTTTTAAAATCGAAGCTTTCTCCATTATCCGCAACCATAACTTCCAGCCGCTCTTCATATAAAGCAAATCCGACAATGACTTCCCCGGTTTCATCCTTATAGGCATGCTGTACCGCATTGGTGATTGCTTCACTTGTAGCGATTTTCAAGTCTTCAATCGCATCATAGGTAAAACCCATTCTGCTGGCAATTCCGGATAATGTTAACCGGATTACACCCACGTATTCTGGTTTAGCAGGGATCTTCATCTCGATGTAGTCAAAATCTTGCATTATTCTACGCCACCTTTTACCTCGGAATTAATATTCATAATATCTCCAAGTCCTGTAATATCAAACAGGCGTCTTAAGCGTTCTGATAAACCGGTTAGGTAAAGTTGACCACCGTTTGCATTAATGGTTTTGAATAATCCAACAAAAACCCCTAAGCCTGTACTGTCCATATAGGAAACCTCGGAAAGATCAACGTTCATAACCACATTCTCTTCTTCCGCAGAAGAATTCAGTGCATCTTTAAGTTTTGGGGCTGTATATGCATCGATCTCCCCATTAACCTTTACGTCAATCACTTTATCATTTTCATTTAAATCTATCGTCAAATTCATCAATTTCACCTCTTCTGAACAAATCCATTGCTATATTCGTTTACCCTATTCCGGGGATATTAAACATTTATCAACAAATTCTTTTTAGAATGATGAGGGTGAAGTCGTCCCGCAGCTGGAAATGCTGAAGTCTTTCCAGTTCTTTATAGACACTGGTGACAATATCCTGTGCAGGGAGATGGATGTATTTTTCAATATATCCAACAAGGTCTTCCCTTTCAATGAATCCTTCCTCCGTCCGGCATTCCGTTACACCATCCGAAAGCAGGATGATGAGGTCGCCGACATTCACCGGCCTCTCATACTGGCGGTACTTGGCTCTCTTGTCCACTCCCAGAAGGAGCCCCTTTGCGTCGAGGTCTTCAAATTCATTTGTTTGGGAATTAAAGAAAAAGCCGGGTTCATGTCCTGCAGAAGAATAGTTGAATACATGCTTGTAAGGATCATACATGCCATAGAACATCGTGATAAACATGCTTGGATCCACATTCATCTCCACTACTCTATTCAGGCTTTCCAAGACAGCACTTGGATAATGCCTGTGTTCCGGAAGGCTGTCCATGGCATATTTGATCATGGACATACACAGTGCTGCAGGAATTCCCTTCCCAATGACATCGGCAATCGCCACACTTATATAGTCATTGTCATCCTGGACAAAGTGATAATAATCACCATTCATCCTTTTGGCAGGAACACTCAGCGCGCCGACATCCAATGCCTCTATTTCAGGGACGGTTGTGCCGAGCAGGGTCTGCTGCATGTTGGAAGCAATCTCGATTTCATTGTTAAGCTCCTGCTGCTTCGAGCGGAGGCTCTGGTGTTCACGATAGGCAAAACCGTAACCTATCATAACCTCTAGTAAAATATCAAAAGAATCAAGCACACTCTCGGACAGACCCGGCTCCATATCAAGCATGATACTTTTATGGAGGCTGATGATTTCTTCCGGAGAGATATTATGTTCAATCGACTTGCGGCTGAACTTCTGCCCCAGATACAACGCCTGTTCATCTTGTGCTTTTAAATAGTTTTCGATAATTTCTTTATACTTTACGTCCATCAATTCTCTAAAATCCATGTCACTCCCCCTAGCGGAGCCATTTTGTAGCTCTTATATCGGTACCTTCTCCCGGGGTTGACTCCACGTTGAATTCATCCATCAATCGCTTCACACCCGGCAGTCCGGCTCCAAGGCCCCCAGAAGTTGAAAAGCCGTCTTCCATCACTTTGCGAATATCCTTGATTCCAGGCCCTTCGTCCAAAGCGATTATTCGTACACCATTCTTTCCGTTCTCGCTTAATTTCTCTATACATATTTGCCCCTGTCCGGCATAAAGATATATATTCCTAGCCAGTTCAGAGATTGCAGTGGTAATCCGGGCTTGGTCGACAGTGCCAAATCCCAAATCCTTCGCTACATTCCTGCCAAGCTGCCTGGCCGCAACGATATCCCACTCATTTGTAATTTTAACGCAGGATTGGATTTCCATTCACTAGTCCCCCAATTCCTGTTGTAATTTCTCCAAACCTTTTTCTAGGTCCAACGCTGTCAGGACATCATCCAGATGTATACCAAGTTCAATTAATGTGATTGCAACTGCCGGCTGTATTCCAGTGATGACTACTTTTGCTCCCATCAGCCTTGACATATTGATTACATCACCCAGAACCTTGGCGATGAAGGAGTCGATGAAATCGATGGAAGTAATGTCAATAACCACTCCCCTGGCACTTGTTTCGTGAATTTTATGCAGCAGGTCTTCTTGAAATTGAAGCGCTGTTTGGTCATCAAGTTCCCATTGAATGGATATTAATAGACAATCGTGCAGTTTTAGTATTGGTATTCTCACACTGTTCCCTCCGTTGAAACAATTTTTCTATTCGTCATTTCCAGAGCTTTTTCAATGCCCTTTCTTAATGTGCTGTTAGTGCTGAATTGGTTCAAGTCAATGCCCAGATTCACAATCGTCTGCGCGATTTCCGGCCTGATGCCAACAAGCATGCACTGTGCACCCACAAGCCTGACAGCTTCAGAAGCCTGGATGATATGGTGAGCCACCATTGTATCCACCACTGGCACTCCGGTAATATCTATCAGGACTACTTCTGCGCGATGCTTGACCACTCCCGTAAGCAGGTTTTCCATGATCAGCCTGGCACGCTCCGTGTCAATGGTTCCGACAAGCGGCATGACGGAAATCTTTTCAAAAACCGGGATCAGCGGTGCAGAAAGTTCCTGAAGAGCGATTTTCTGCAGGGAAACCGTTTTTTCCCACGTCTTTGCATAAGCATTGACGACTTCGTTGTACATAGGTGAAAGCCACTTATCAAAGTATTCCGCAGCTTCCCTATAATTTTCCTTGTTGATTGTCCCATTTTCGCTCAAGTAATTATAGACAATGCGCCCAAACATCCTTAAGCCAGAGGTGACAAAAGTCAACGGCCAGCCCAGACCCACAATTTTCTCGGAAAAATCTGCAAGCCTGATGGAGTAATCTTCAGAATTCTCCAGGTTTGAGACGACTAAATCGACAAATTCATGGCTTGTCCTGACAAAAACCTGGTTCGATATAACCTCAGTGACAATATCGTCTGATTCGTCCTTCATTATCTCTATCCATTTGGTGACAAACTCCGATTTATTTTCTTTGATTGTTCCAATTAAATCGTTATACATCTAGTCCTCCCCATTTTATCATAAAATTTTCCGTTCCCCGTCAGAGGCGCCAGTTGTAACCTCGATTTAAAGATAGTAAAAATATATGAAGGCATACCAGAAACCGGAGCCGCCCTAGTCAAACATATATATATCAAGAAACAGAATTTCTAATTACCTAAATAAATGATTTACCCCTAATCTCTTTTATATTATAAATATGTTTTGAGTATTTGTCATATATTGTCCACTTTATAACAGTCAATGCACGCAATCCAGTTAAAAACATAATCTAAAAGAGCAATAAGTATGGTACCTTACTGTGCAATTATCCCCACAAGCAAACCTTTGTTTTCACTGGAGGTTCTACCGCCTTTTCAAATTATATGCGCTGGAAGGCCATTCCTTACATACTCATCATGCCCCGCACTAATTTTCTATCAACAAAAAAAAGAACACCCTTCCCTGAAGAGCGTTCTTTTGTCAAAACTGTATGAGACCCACACTGATCTGAAGGGCATCATCCACTTTTTCCATCATTTCATCATCTAAATGCGTAATCTTATCCGTTAAACGCTGTTTGTCGATCGTTCGTATCTGTTCGAGCAAGATAACGGAATCTCTTTCAAAGCCATAACGCTTTGCATCAATCTCAACATGAGTAGGCAGTTTTGCTTTTTGGATCTGGGCTGTGATGGCAGCCACAATCACAGTGGGACTGAACCGATTGCCGATATCGTTCTGTATGACAAGAACAGGCCGAACGCCTCCTTGCTCGGATCCGACTACTGGGGAAAGGTCCGCAAAATAGACGTCACCACGCTTGACAATCAAAGGCTTAGCCTCCACTCACTAAACGTTCGACTGTATGCTCTGCCTCATATTCTGCCTGGATGGCTTCAGAAGCAATGGCAAGATTGATCTTTGCCATTTCCATATATCCACGTCTCATTGTTTCGCGGATTTGGCGCTTCTTCCGTTCACGTAGATACATTTTAGTCGCACGATAGATATACTCATTGCGATTTACATTTTCTTGTTCTGCAAAGCCGTCTAATTCTGTAACGAGCTGTTGCGGTAAGCGAATTAAGATTTCTGTTGTTGTGCTGGAATCCGACACAAACCACACCTCCACCAATCACTATAAACCGTTTCGTTTTACTACCATGACTATCATATCATCAATTGCCTCAAGATAAAAGACATAAATAAAATCCTTCTCTATTATCGGCTTATCCCTTGGAGAATTATGCATCTTTTACCTGATCTTCCTCAATCTTATGGAATTGAACTTGATTCTGGGCAGCTCTTTCAAATAACGCGTTTGAATAAATTTGGTTCACCGCTCAGCGGGGCCTCGGCAGGCCGCTCTCCTTTCGATGCATCAGAAAGGCAGAATTTGATTCAGGCTGAAGTATCGTTTACGAACAACAGAAGGACAATAAGTGAAGGAAAAGCAGCCGCGGCCGCCTTATCTTTTATAAAACCCGCTGGTTGAAAGCAGCTGATTGGATACTTCCACAGGAGCGCCGTCCTTAAGATAAATCCTTGGAACGCGGTTGGAAATGATGCAGGGCACTTCGTAATTGATGGTCTCCATTTTGTCCGCAATCTCATCCATTGATATAAGATCATCCCCCTGCCTTCCAATCAGGGTCACCTTTGTTCCGGGCTTAAGTTCAGCAGGAAGGCTGATCATGCACTGATCCATGCAGATACGCCCTACAATCGGGACACGTTCCCCCTCTACCAGCACTTCCTGCCCTTGAAGCCTCCTTAACCAGCCGTCTGCATAGCCTATTGGCAGGGTCCCGATCCATTCATTTCTTTCTGTTTCATAAGTGGCGCCATAGCTGACCTTTTCACCGGGTTGCAATTCTTTCACCTGGACAACCCTTGAGTGAAGGGAGAAGACTTGTTCCAATGGAAACGGCAGAATTTTTTTCATTTCCTGCGACGGCGAAAGTCCATACATAGCTATCCCTGCCCTGACAGCATTGAAATGAGATTCCGGATGAGAAAGCGTTGCTGCGCTATTTGAACTGTGTATATAACGGGGCCTCTCGGACAGAACGGCTATCATTTCTTTGAAGGCCGTCAACTGCCTGTCAAAATACTGCCTGTCCAACTCATCAGCCGTAGCAAAATGGGTGAATACCCCTTCAAGCCGGAATTTATCTCCCCTCCTGATGAACTTTTCAATTTCCTTGAGTTCTTCAGGAGTCCTCACCCCGATGCGGCCCATCCCGGTATCACACTTAATGTGCAGGTTCAGCATTCCCTCTTCGTTCAACAGGCACTCTTTTGCTGATTGAAGCCACTCAAAATCAAAAACAGTCAGCGAAATTCTATGCGTTAATGCCAAGTATGCATCCTCCGCCCTTGTGGCACCAAGCACCAGGATCGGGGCATCAATTCCGTGTTCCCGAAGCGAGATGGCTTCATCTAAAAACGCCACAGCAAGTCCGCCGGCTCCTGCTTTCAATGCAGTCCGGGCTGTCTGGACATCTCCGTGTCCGTATGCATTGGCTTTAACTACCGCGAACATGGTGACATCCTTCGGTAAGTGCCGTCTGATGTTTTGAACATTTTTATATAAATTATCTAAATCAATTTCCACCCAAGTATCTCTGAAAAAACGGGTTTGAGCTATCACTGAATTCACTTCCTCTTCCTGTGAAAAAACTGCAGGCATTCCGGTATCATTTAAACTTGATTATTAAGGCTGACACAGCTGCCATAGCCTGCTTTCCTTTCCGCCTCCGAAAACCGCCAGTTTCTCAACCTTTGAAAGCCTGGCGCTTGCCGGAAAACTATTGATAAAAAACATTATGATTAAAAATTATATCAAATAGCAAACTGATTTATCTAACGGCAGCCTAAAAAGAATTCAATTTCCACAAGAAACAGCTTCATTATGGACAGCTATAAAAGATTAATTATCAGTCCAGAATCCTTTTTAAAAGGCTGTTTTCGCATATATTGTTGCTTTCGCACCCCGGATACTAAGAGTTTTATCTGTTATCGGGAAAGAGCAGCTCTTTTCTTTTCGGTATTTACCGTATTTTTTCCTTCTTCAGGTTGATATTTCTTCGGAATTAGTATCAAATAGCAACAAAGTCTTCGAAAAGCGCCTTTTTAAAAACTGGCAGAATCCGTTTAGATTGCTGCTTTCGGATACAACGATTTTCTCTTTAACCAATCTTGCTTCAAAGGGTACTTCAGATGAATAATGACGATGTTATTAAATTTATAAATAATCACCAGACGACGTAATGAGGCTAAGTTTACACCGCTCATACTCACCATAAAATAGGAGCCGCCCTATTAGAGCAGCTCCTTGAAAAATTATTTCACCATTGACCCTTGAACAGATTGTGCAATTTCCGTCATCTCTTCCGGAGTCAAATCATTGGAAGCAAGCATATAATCAACGCCATCATACGTCCAGGTAATAGAGCGGTCTGTCATAGCAGCAACCGTAAATCCAAGATCCTGGATCTCTCCGTTTACCGTCGTGGAGACCGTCACAGCCGGAACGACTGTTGATTTCTCTTGTACCAGGGTAAATGATTTTTCACCATCATAGGTGAGGACTACACGTTTTCCATCTTCCGTCTTCACTTCTTTTTCCTCAACAAGCTCTGCCCCTTTTTCAGCAGCTGCAAGCGGATAGTTGACGGAGAATTCACTGTCTCCCACACTGGCCGTTACAGGCATCTCCAGCTGAGCTCCAGTCATATTTTTCTTCATATCAAAGTCGTTTTTATCAAACGCCGCTTTTGTGTCCATTTCAGAAAACTCAACTGTCACAAGCGCATTGCGGTCTGCATCCATCACTTTTACAGA
This sequence comes from Rossellomorea vietnamensis, assembly GCF_008180615.1. GTDB lineage: Bacteria > Bacillota > Bacilli > Bacillales > Bacillaceae_B > Rossellomorea > Rossellomorea vietnamensis_D. The sequence continues at coordinate 84,348 of NZ_VTEH01000019.1, read as the reverse complement.
TGCCGGCGTCAGATCCTTCTTGTTAAAGCTGATTTCCTGGACAGGAAGCATCTGGCTGTTTTGATACCTTGTAGCTGTTTCAAATACATAATGGCTCTTCGTTTCAGTGAACTTGGCTTCTTTGTCTTTTTCAATATCCTGCACTAATGATTCAAAAAGATAAGCCTGGCTGCTGTTGTTCGGCCAATCGCTTTCAAACCGGAAGCTTTTGTTCAATGCAGGCGTCAATACGAAAACACCTTCATCATTGCGCAAGATCATCTGGCTTTGTTCTTTTGCAGGATTAGATAAATTTACGCGGTAATAATTAGGATCATTATGCCAAATATCCACCTCATAGGTTTGCGGCTCATCGCCGACTTGAAGAGTCATCTTGGCTTTCGCTTTATATCCCTTCATATCTTCCGCTTTGGCAGTCAAATCCTTAAGAACATCTTCTTGCGACTTAGCTCCGCAAGCTGCAAGCATTACTATCGCCATCAACGCTGCAACCAAAACCACTAACTTCTTTTTCATCCTTTCAACCCCTTTTATCTCAGTTAACGTATTTGAGAGAGGGGAAAACCAGACAGCAAGAATGAACTGTTCCCATTCAAGCCGCTCACCATCCGCCGTCCAAATTCCTTCTAGGAACAGCAATCCTTTTGCCGGCTGGCCTTGTCTCTCCTATTGCACTATGAATATATGAGACAACCTTGGCGTTTATGCTAGGAAAGATGACAAGCCAGGAAAATTTAATGAGAGCAGAAGTTAATTGATTTGGATATTCCATAGGAAGTTATTCGATGAGGAGCTCGGTAAGAAGAAGTTGTGATTTCGATGGACAGATGGCTTAGGAAGGCTCAATACCCAATGGAATCTTAATAAGAGGACTAGAGGATTCTTGAGTCCTCTTGATGAAAGAAGTGCTTGGTTTGCGCAGGCTGAAGGGGTCTCTATAATGACCCTTGAGGCCAGTTCAGTCATCGCACTAGGACGTGGTCTCTAAACTGAGTTTTGAGTGCCACTTCAAGGGACAGCACACTCTGAAGTGGTCTCTAAACCTCACCTTGAGCCAATTCACGACACAAACACTCTGAAGTGGTCTCTACACCGATCTTTGAGACCTATTCAGGGCACAACACTCTCCGAAGTGGTCTCTTCACCGCCTCTTGAGACCTACTCAGGCCCCAACTCACCCCGAAGTGGTCTCTTCACCGATTCTTGAGACCAGTACAAGGATCAGCTCACTCCGAAGTGGTCTCTTCACCGATCTTTGAGAACTATTCAGGGCACAACACTCTCCGAAGTGGTCTCTAAACCGATCCTTGAGACCAATTCAAGGCACAACGCTCTCCCAAACGGTCTCAACCGGAACCCTATAACCAAATGAGGTCATCCCATTTTGAAAAGCGATATTTACACCTCTTCAATAATAACCTGCGCAGCAGCAAAGTCGCGGCTGTGCGTAATAGAAAGATGCACACCCTTCTCAACAGGAAGCGCAATATACGGCTTGCCCCGTGAGTCTTTTCTAACTTCAATATCCGTAAAAGAAAGGTCTGATCCGATTCCAGTACCACATGCCTTGGCGAACGCTTCTTTGGCGGCAAACCTGCCGGCGAGAAATTCATTCCGCCGCTCTCCAGATAAGGAGGCGTAATGATCAATCTCCGCCGCCGTTAAAATCCTTTTTATGAATTTTGGCTGCCTCTCGACAAGCTTTGCAATTCTTTTGATTTCCACAATATCCAGGCCGATTCCGCTGATCATCTAAATCCCCCGCATTCTATTTTTATCTTGACGAACATAGTATTAGTACAAGTTTCCCTCTTGAATCCTTACTGCACATCAGACTACACACTTACCGCTCCACCATGTAGAATGGTAATCATGTATGGAAAGATGCCCATCTGAACATAAGCTTATTAAAGGAGGCAATGTATGTTTATCCGGACAGAAAGTTTTTCTCAATTCATCCGTCTTTATCCAATAGTATCTCTTATCATACTCATTCACCTGCTATTATTCAGTGTGACCCTGATTCCATTTCTTCCCCAGATTTGGGTGTATGAACATCTCGCCGGAATCAACCTGTTAATATTCAACGGAGAATGGTGGAGGCTGATCACTCCCATTTTTGTTCATTTAGGGTTTGCCCACCTTTTATTCAACTCTTTTTCACTTATCCTTTTCGCTCCTCCACTGGAAAGAATGCTGGGAAAAGTAAAGTTTACCCTAGTTTATCTTAGCTGCGGCATCATCGCCAATGCCGCCACCTATTTGTTAAAGCCGCTCACCTATAATCATGTTGGCGCTTCGGGAGCGATATTCGGATTGTTCGGCATTTACGTCGGAATGGCCCTGTTCCATAAACACCTTATATCACAGCAAAATAAACAAGTCATCATTCCGATAGTTGTCATCGGGCTGGTCATGACTTTCTTTCAGTCGAACATCAATATTACCGCCCATCTATTCGGCCTGCTTGCAGGGATCACCATCTCATGGCTGCTGCTTCCTTTTATGGTCAAAAATCGGTATTAGGCTGCAGGAGCCCATCGAGGCCGGTTTTACAGCATGAGATCTCACAAGAAGACATTTGATGCTGTTAAAAGCTCTGCTATACATCATCAAATCTAATAAATCACGAGTTGATGCTGTTAAAAATCCGGTTATACATCATCAGATCTCATTAAGAGCAGGGTGATGCTGTTAAAAGTCTGGTTATACTGCATGAAATATCACCAAAAGGAATTTGATGCTGTTAAAAGCTCGGTTATTCATCATCAAATCTAATAAATCACAAGTTGATGCTGTTAAAAATCCGGTTATACATCATCAAATCTCATAAAAAGGAATTTTGTGCTGTTAAAAGTCCCTTTATACATCATCAAATCTCATTAAGAGCAGGGTGATGCTGTTAAAAATCCGGTTATACATCATCAAATCTCATAAAAAGGAATTTGGTGCTGTTAAAATTCCCTTTATACTTCATCAAATCTCACTAAAAGGAATTTGATGCTGTTAAAACGATCGTTCAACAGCACGGCATATTATAAAAGAAACGGCATCCACCGGAATCTTTCCCAAGTGGATGCCGTTCTTATTTACCAGGATAAGCCAAAAGGCAGATCACATCGCTAAGGCTGCTCGGCGTCTGGGTCCAGCCTTAACCTGCAGCTTTCTTAAAGACTCTGCTTCTCCGGATAATACCATTGATAGATGCTCCTCACACTTTCATCATCAAGATCAATGACCTTCCCGGCTGCCCCGGCTTCGCCTGATTTTACGATGGCCTTGATATTTGCCAGTTCTTTTTTCCCCTGAAAGATATTTTGGGTGGTTTCTAAAGATTGAATACGGTATTTTTTCATGAACAGTGTATTCTTTTCAATAAAACGGTGCCTTAAGGTGAGCTGCGTGTCATTGATATTCCAGCCTGCACTTCTGTATTTGGAATAGCCAAACAGCCAAAATGGAAGGTATAGCAGCAAGGACCAGAGACCGAGCGGCCAAAAGGCGATGGACAGCCCGATGACAGCTGCTGACACGAGCAAACTTTCCCTGAATAAATATCTTTTCAATGATCTTTTTGGAACCGGCATTAAGTCGACGGTAAAGTTGTATTCAGGGAGGACATCTTTCATGATTTCCGCTACCCTCCGCTTTTTTACCATGGGCAGAATTTGAATAGTGCTGCTTTCCTTTTCCAAAATCGATCCGCCGGCGCTCTCTATTTTTACTGTTGCAAAGCCCAGTGGCTGCCTCAGGATATTCTCTTCCATCCTGACACCCTGGATTCTATTGAGCGGTACAGTCATTTGCTTTTTCTCCATTAAGCCCCTTGTGATGATGAGGTCATCTCCTTGTTTTTTTACAGTGAAATCAGCATACACAATCAGAGTCCCGATAATTGCTGCAACCCACGCTATAAGAAGTCCGGCAATCACGACAAACGTTACTAGCAGCACGCCGCTGCGGACAAACTGTTCCACCTCATTAAAAACTCTCTCATATGGAATAAGTTCATCAAATTGAGATAGAAAGATAAGCACACCGGATATGACTACCCCGGCTCCTCCGGATGTAGTCCCCATCAGCAGCAAATCTCTGAATGTCATCTTAAAAATCACTTCTCCAGATTCCTGGACAACCTCATTTTCTTCTTCTGCCACTTTGTTTCTTTTCGCAGTTTTCGCTTCATTTATAATTCTCTGCAGTTCTCCAGCCTCCGCTTTGCTGATTGCAGTCAGCTCAGCTTCAGCCTGCTTCATATCAGTAGATCCGGCTGTTTCAACTTTTACCTTCACAAGCCCGAACGGCCTTTGCAGGATTCCTTCTGTCAGATTCAGACTTTGGATTCTTTCAAATGGAATATATCTCTTTTTCTTAACGAACAATCCATATTCAATCCTGAGCTCTCCGTCTTCGAGCCAGTAGGCAAAACGGAGCCACTTGATAATGCCTGCGATGAGCAGAACGACCAGGATGGCCGCCCCGATGATGAACGGAAGCCAGCCCCAAATGCCGTCCGCACTTTCTCCTCTGTTGATAAAAACAAGGAATACAAACGGAATAATAAGTTCTTTGAGCTGTTTAAGAAAGTTTGCGACTGCGGAAATCGGGTGAAGCTTCTTTTTTTCAGACATCATCTTCAGCCACCCTTGCCAATGAAGAAATGGAATTCCGGAGATCATCTGCCTCGTACATATCCAGTGCTGGTATCTCGTGTGTGGTGGCAGCTGTCGATATAGTTATGCTCGCCAGGCCATACTTCCTTAGCAAAGGACCCTGTACAGTATCAACATGCTGAACTCTTACCATAGGCACTAAGGTTCTTTTCACAAAAAAGACGCCTCTTTGAAGCTCAATTTCCTGCTCGCGCACTTCGTAACGCCATCTTTTCCAACGAATCACCGGTAATAGAAAAGCAGAAAAATATGTATATACAATAGCAGCCGCAACGGCCGCTGCCGGTATCCAAATCCGCCAGTCAAATATGACTGCCAATACAACCACCGCTATCGCCAGGATGATGACGGCAGCTGAATGCAAAAGACCAGACCACCTCCATACAGGAAGTGCCTTTTCTGAAATTCTTGTGTTTGGTTCACTAACCATCGTTCTTCCTCCAATCGATTTCTTCCCTTCTCCATTGTATACGATTGCAGAGGCTTTTAAGTTTCAATTCACGATAATATTTCAAAAGAAGCTCCATCAATCCAGCGGAGTCCTTCCTGGCTTTTCAGATCCTCCACCAGCTTAAATAAGGCATCATCCTTCTTTTTTGCTTCAATCATGCAGTCAATTTCACTGACAGAACCTTTAATCCCATTTATAAAATCCATGAACATGACAGGATCGATATATTCAGCATGTGCCCTGAATTCCTTTTCAGAACGGGGGCTCGAGATATGCATTTTCACAGGGAGAGGCGAGTTTTCCCAAGTACCGGCGACCCTTTCCCAATCTTCTTCCCAGCCTTTTTCGTGATGAGCAAGATGGTGATGATAGTCAAAGACCATTGGAATCCCAAGCTTTTCACATAAATATAAAGTATCGTGAAGCGTGAAGACGGTATCATCATTCTCGAGGATAACCATTTCCTGAAGCGGAACGGGTGTCAATCCCCAATTATGGATGAACTGTTCTAACGCCTGTTCTTTATCCTCGTATGCCCCTCCGACATGAAGGACACAGCGGTGCTTGGAATCAATTTCCATCCCTCTCAGCAATGCTTCATGAATCTTCAATGTTTGCAGCGTGTTTTTCAAAGTATCCTTATTATTTGTGTTGAGGAGGACGAAGTGATCAGGGTGAAACCCGACCCGCTGGGGATGTTCCTTAATAAAATCCCCCAATTCACCCAATGGTTCTTTCAGCGCCCTCATGAATTTCCAATCCTTCAACTCCGGATGATTGGCAAGAGGAATAAGTTTGGAGCTGAACCTGAAAAATTTTATATCGTGAGCCAGATTATGCTTAAGGAGCCTCAGGCAGTTTTGCAGATTGCTCACCGCAATCCGTTCGAGCTTCCGCAGGCCTGCCTCCCGATCCTTCAGCTGAGAAAACTGTTTATACGTCATCGTCTGGGATGGTGATGCATTCTCAAGGTGCACACTCATCGCTACATATCCAAGTCGAACTATTGTCATTTCTGCACCCGCCTTTTTGGGAATAGTATCTGCCAACGAAGTGATTTCTATCAGGGTCTTGGCGCTGCAGAATACTTAAAGTGGGTTTATCGGCGGCAACTGGGCGTCTATCGGCACTTTGCGAACTTTTTTCGGCGAAATCTAGAGATTTATCGGCGGTATGGCAGCTTTTATCGGCGAAAAAGGACTGTTTATCGGCCAAACAACAAATTTCGACATCTTTACACATGAACAAAAGCGGAAGCGCCTTGTCCAGCCCCGAGGGGCTAGGCGCTGAAGCTGGACGGACCAAAAGCGGAAGCGCCTTGCCAGCCCCGACAGGCAAATGTTCTCAAGAGAAAAAAAGGAGGGCTTTCCTTTTATTCTCTTGAGGTTATTTGACCCCGAGGGGCTAGGCGCTTAAGCTGGACGTGGATAATATAGCTATAAGCCATCCACAGAGGGTAATTTTTTCATTTTCTTTTCTAAAAAGTAAAAAAACCATCTCCCGAAGGAAATGGTTTTCAAATTCGATATTAAGATTCTCTTTGCTGCTTACGGCGAGGAGGGTTCTTAGAACGGCCTCTGGAAGAAGAGTAACCTTGTCTTCCTCCGCCTTTGCCTCCGCGTGAAGAAGATCCTTTTTTGTAGTCACGGTTTCCACCGCCGCGTCCGCCTTTGTTTGGAAGAGGTCTTTCTTCCGAGATTTGGACTGGAGTATCATCCGGCTCTTTCGTCATAAGACGAAGAGCTGCTGCTACGATTTCTACGCTGTCATGGTCTTCAAGAAGTTCTTTCGCCATACCGCGGTAGTTTTGCAATTCGTTGGATTTCACTGTTTCAACCAGCTTTTCCATTGCAAGGCGCTGCTGCCCTTCCAACGCTTCGTTGGAGCTAGGCGGCTTCATTTGAGTCATGCTCTTCTTCGTTGTTTTCTCAACGATACGAAGGTAACCCATTTCTCTTGGTGTAACAAATGTCAGTGCCATACCTTCTTTACCTGCACGTCCTGTACGTCCAATACGGTGAACGTAGCTTTCAGGGTCTTGAGGAATATCGAAGTTGTACACGTGAGTTACGCCTGAGATATCCAATCCACGGGCTGCAACATCTGTAGCAACAAGAACATCGATGCGGCCTTCTTTGAACTGGCGAAGAACAGTCATACGTTTCGCCTGGCTTAAGTCACCATGGATACCCTCTGCAGAGTAGCCTCTTAGTGTCAAAGCACGAGCCAGTTCATCAACACGGCGCTTTGTGCGGCCGAAGATGATGGCAAGTTCAGGTGATTGAACATCAAGAAGACGTGAAAGCACGTCAAATTTTTCTTTTTCATGTGCTTTCACATAGTACTGCTCAATGTGCGGTACAGTCATTTCCTTGGATTTCACACTTACTGTTTCAGGGTCTGTCATGAAGTTATTTGCAATCTTGCGGATCGGCCCAGGCATTGTCGCTGAGAACAATAGCGTTTGGCGCTCATCCGGTACATTCTTCAAGATTGATTCGATATCTTCGATGAAGCCCATGTTAAGCATTTCATCAGCTTCGTCCAAAACAAGTGTGCTTACGTTTCCAAGCTTTAATGTTCTGCGGTTGATATGGTCAAGCATACGACCTGGTGTACCGACGATGATATGAGGGTTCTTTTTCATTGCACGGATTTGGCGCTGGATATCCTGGCCGCCGTATACAGCTAAAACGTTGATTCTTTTATCCTGGCCGATTTTGTATAATTCTTCTGAAACCTGGATAGCCAATTCACGTGTAGGCGCAATGATAAGCCCTTGAACGTTCGGGTTTTTAACATCGATTTTTTCTACCATCGGGATACCGAAAGCAGTTGTTTTACCAGTACCTGTCTGAGCCTGGCCGATGACATCCTTGCCTTCAAGCGCCAATGGAATCGCACCTGATTGGATTGGTGTAGCTTCTTCAAAGCCCATGCGGTTGACGGCCTTTAATGTACTAGAACTTAAGTTTAACTCTGAAAACTTTGTCAATTTCTCATTCTCCTTTTGTTTAGGACAGTTTTCGCATTATTTGTTGCATTTCGAACCCGGAATCATCCGGATTCCTGCAGACATCTGCTCTATTCCCTAAAGATCCTGAAGGGGAGCGAATGATACAAAGAAATATTTCCACTCTAATAGCAACAAAGCTCACGAAAAAAGCCTTGGTTATTGATGTATATATTATATTGACATGGTCTACATTTTCCTAAAGAGAACCCGGCTATAGTCTAAGCTCCCTTGCAATCAGGGACATGGATCTTACCGAGAATATATTTAATGTGAAAGCCGTGTTATCCTTATCGGCAAAGTATTTGGGACAATTACTACCCTACAAAAAAAATTACTCTTCTTAAAGAAGAGTTTGCACAAAAAAATGTGAACAATGTTATGGATATGTTACCACTAATAGAAAAGAATTTCAATTAAAGTAAAATTATCTTGCTATTCACTTTACTTGGCAAGGAATATTTTCACCTTTTCAAACAACTCTTCACTGTCGTCGCTGTGGCAGATCAAGTGCTTTGCTTCATCCGAAAAATATTTTTCTTTTTCTTTGTATGTAATTTCTTCATACAAGAAATCCGCACTTTTCGGAGGGACGATACCGTCTTTTTTTCCTTGCGCAATGAAAACCGGAACCTCAATTTCCTTCAAAAGGGGCTTCACCATGAGCACTACCTTCCTGAATTGGTAGGTTGCCGATATAGGTGTATCTTTAATTTTTTTCTTATATCTCACATACAGCTCATTATTGGTCAGCTCTCCCCGAAAAACGTCCTGAATCATATCCTTGATGTCTGCCAGAAGTTGTTTCGGGTTGACATAGTATGCAGCCGCGCTCAGGAGGACCAGCTTGCTGACGGGATATTTGACAGTCAGATAGCTTGCAATCAAACCGCCCATCGAAAAACCGATCACATACACTTCATCACATTCCTCTAACAAGAACTGCAATTCTTTTTCAGCATGGTCAATCCATTCGTCCGCCTTCTTGCCTCTCAGGTCGAGGGTTTCACCGTGACCAGGAAGCGTCGGGACAGCAATCTTCCATTCTGTATGATGTTCCAGATATTGTGCAATAGGGTCTACTTCGTAAGGTCCACCTGTAAAACCATGTATAATTAAACATCCATTCATCATTATCACCGTTTTCAAGGTATTATATTTATAGCTGCTTAAATTATTTTTCCGCTCCAGGTGTTCGAAAACTTTGTGATGCTCCCGGGTTTTAAGTGCCAGAAACCAAAGCTTCAGAAACAGATGGCGAGTTTCTTTGTTCATATCCGAAGATTGCGAGACTCTAAGGCAAAATTATGGGCACTAATTGAAATATCGGGCAAATCTCATTTAAGCAGCTGCCGGTTCTTAACTCTTCTTTTAGGAGGCTTCTCCATGAACGCAATTTTGTTTGATCTCGACAGGACACTTCACGACCGTGACGCTTCAGTGCTGCAATTCCTGAAAGCGCAGCATCGATATTTAAACGAACTTCAACACTCTGCCATTCCCTACACTTATATTGACCGGTTCATTGAACTGGAGTGCAGGGGATATGTCTGGAAAGATAAGGTCTACAGCACACTTGCACAAGAGTTCAGTCTGCCTTTAACACCCGAAGAACTGCTTCTTGAATATGTGGCGGGCTTTCACCTGCACTGCCAGGAAATAGATGAAGCTTCAGCCCTCCTGGATTTTTTAAAAACAAAAGGCTATAAAATTGGAATGGTGACCAATGGTATGTCAGACATTCAAAATAAAACAATCGACTCCCTCGGAATCCGTTCTTACTTCGACACGATCATCATTTCTGAGGAAGCAGGTATCAAAAAGCCGGACCCTGCTATTTTTAACATGGCTGCCGAGGTGCTTGGAACAGCCCCGTCAGAATGTCTCTATATAGGGGACCATTATGAGAACGATATTCTCGCAGCCCAAAAAGCTGGCATGAAAGCAGCATGGCTCACGGAGGATGAATCTGCGGTAAGTGAACATGTAGCCGATTTGAAAATTTCATCCTTGGGTGAACTAAAGGGATACTTAACTACATATACTCTCTAAATTTATATTTCGGGGCAGGTGCCTGGCACAACTTGCAGATTCATGCCAGGCACTCCTGGTCAGCCTCTAGTTTGTAAGCTGTTCAATGACTTCTTCCAGCTTCATTCCGCGGGAAGCTTTAAACAGGACAACCTCACCACCCTGAAGGATACTTTCCAATTTCTCAGTCAAAGCTTGCTTATCTTCAAATGAAAAGACTTTTTCTTCACCGATGGATTCAGCTGCACCTTTGGCCAGATGCTTTGAAAGGCTGCCAAATGTAAAGACGAGGTCGATCTTCCCTGTTTGGATTTCCCTGCCCACTTCATAGTGGTAGGTTTCTTCATCCGGCCCTAATTCTAGCATATCGCCGGCCACAAGGATTTTCTTGCTGCCGTCTTCCAATCCGGATAGAAGGTTGATGGCTGCTCTCATGGAGGTAGGGCTGGCATTATAAGCATCATTCAGAATCTTTTCTCCCTGCTTTCCTTGCAGCATTTCCATTCTCATTTGCGTAAGCTTAAGCTGTTTAAAAGCCACTGGCATATCTTTGTACTCAACACCAAATTCTTTAGCGACCATTATGGCTGCTAGGGCGTTCATAACATTATGCTCTCCAAGCACCGGAAGTACGATCTCTGTTTGAGGGTCTCCGTTTACTCTGAACACACTTCCGGAATCTTTTGTTTTAACATCGACAGGATATAATGTATTCTGCTGTCCCGTTCCAAATGTTTCTACCCTGAACGGCCACTCATTGTTAATTCTTTCTCTTAATAACGGCTCTTCTCCGTAATAGACAAAAAGACCCTCTTTCTTCAACCCGCTGATAATTTCCAGCTTGGCTTTGGCAATCCCTTCTCTTGATCCAAGGTCCTGCAGGTGAGATTCCCCGATGTTCGTGATGATAGCTGCATCCGGACGCGCAATATCTGACAGCTTTTCAATTTCGCCAAATCCGCTCATTCCCATTTCCAGCACGGCAACCTCCGTGTCGTTTTCGAGATCAAGGATGGTCAATGGGAGGCCGATATGGCTGTTGAAGTTTCCTTGTGTCTTTTGAACCTTATACTTTAAGCTGAGCAGGTTGGCCACCATATCTTTAGTGGTCGTTTTCCCATTGCTTCCTGTGATCCCGACGACTTTAAGGCCCAGCTCATTGCGATAAGCCGTGGACAGATTCTGCAATGCCTCCAGGCTGTTCTCCACTATAATGATCGGCAGTCCTTCTGGAGGGTTCGGGACATCTTTTTCCCAAAGTGACGCACTCGCTCCGCTCTCGATGGCTCCTTCCACAAACTTATGGCCGTCCACCTTTTCGCCTTTGAAAGGGATGAACAGGTTTCCTTTTTCAATCTTTCTGGAATCAATGCACACTCCTTGAATCGTTACATTGTTAAATGCCGATACATCATTCTCTACTTTAATCATCTTGGCTAATTCGCCTAAAGACTTGTTTATCATTCCGACATCTCCCTTTCAGTTCGCCCATTTTCTTTTATTATAGGCTCTTTTTTCAACATTGTTACTCTTTAATATGTATAAAAGAAGAGAGCTGACCAGTAGATCGTCAGCCCTTCTTGCCTTACATGGTATGTTTGATGTTCTGCTTCTCAGCATGGCGTTCTTTTGCAAGGTGGACAAGGCGCTCGATCAATTCAGGATACTCGACTCCGCTGTGCTTCCAAAGGAGCGGGAACATGCTGAATGGAGTGAAGCCAGGCATCGTATTGACTTCATTCATATAAATCTGGCCGTCTTCTGTTAAAAAGAAGTCGGCGCGTACCAAGCCGGAGCAATCTAGTGCTTTAAAGGAATCGACAGCAATTCTCTTCATATCTTCGTATACATGCTTCGGGATTTCCGCTGGGATGACGAGAGCCGTGTCCCCATCTTCATATTTTGCTTTGTAATCATAAAAATCTTTTTTTGGCAGAATTTCACCAGGAACAGAACATTCCGGTTCATCGTTCCCCAGGACACCAAGCTCAATTTCCCTTGCTTTGACGCCCTGTTCAATGATGATCTTGCGGTCAAATTGGAAAGCTTCTTTGAATGCAAGGATAAGTTCTTCACGGGAAGAGGCCTTGCTGATGCCGACAGAAGAGCCAAGATTGGCCGGTTTGACGAAACAAGGATAGCCGATTTCTTTTTCCACATCCAGATAAGCGGCTTCAGGGTCGCTTTCCCATGTTTTCTTTAAGTACCAGACATAATTCACTTGAGGGATCCCCGCCTGGGCATACAGGTTTTTCATGATGACTTTATCCATGCCTGCAGCTGAAGCCAGGACACCGTTTCCGACATAAGGAAGATTCAAAAGCTCAAGCATTCCCTGCACTGTGCCGTCTTCCCCATTCGGACCGTGAAGAAGCGGAAGAATGACATCAAATGTACCCTCCTCACTTTCTGACGGGCTTAAGGTTGTACTCAAAGCATTGGGAGCAATCGCTTCTCCCTCGGTGAATGCCAGTTCCTTTGCATTTTCGACAGGCCCTTGAAGCTGAGGCCCTTTTACCCACTGGCCCTCTTCAGAAATATAGATAGGGTGGATATCGTATTTATCATTATCAAGTGCGCCGATTACAGCTTTTGCTGTCTGCAATGAGACCTGGTGCTCAGCTGATTTGCCGCCGTATAGTAAACAGATTTTTGTTTTCATAGTATAGCCTCCAATGAAGAAGTAAGATGTTTCTATTTTATCACTTTCGCATAAAAGCGGAAGAAGGATTATGCAGGAAAAACAAAATAAGTGTTTGGTTGATTCCTGCTGAATGAATTGACGAGCCGCTTAGCTTATAAAATGGATAAATTATCATTATTAACCTATGTAGTAAGAAGAATGTCCTGCCACCTGCTATTCAGGCGCATGTAAAATATACCCCCCATACACGCCCCGTCAAACATGATTATTATGGAGGAACAGCTCGGGAGCTATTCACCAATCCACTTTAACACATTAACGCACCGAAAGGGACAGTCCCCTTCAGTGCGTTAACGGGTTAAAGATTTGACATTTTCCCTTATATTTCGGGTGGTGACTGTCACCGCACCACCAGGACAGGCCTGTCCGCTTTTTGAACAACTTTATGGCTCACGCTTCCAAGCATAAGCTCCTGAATGGTGTTTAAGCCCCTGCTTCCTATGACAATCATATCCACGTTTTCCTTTTGTGCACAGAGGATGATTTCTTCTGCCGGATCACCTTTAGTCAGGTTGACAGAGTAGGCCAGTCCCGCTTCTTCAAAAACGTTGGATACCGGCTTCAACTTCTCTTCCCGTTCTCTCTGCCTTGCCCAGGGATTCATGCCGAGCCAGGCATCGTGCTTGGATGCTTCATGATCGATAACATGCACAACCATCAATCTATATTCCGCGCCGCCCTTTAGTAAAGTTACAACATGCTCTGCCGCTTTGCTTACATGCGGCGATCCGTCAGATGCCAGCAGTATCGATTTCAACCTCAACACCTCTTTTAAATGTATTTTAACAGATGCGTGCTTTCGAAGAAGTATCCTTTCGGACCAACTTTTCGTCTTTTTTTATCAAACTTTGCTATACCATACGTCTTTTTTCCTGTTTTTTTGTCGCATTAGAGATTTCTGTAATGAAACTGCTATAAAAGGGATTATAGTTTCTGGTGTGGAGGAAGCCCGCCGCTCATCTTATCGTGATAGTTGTCCTGCTGATTTCCGCTTCAGGTGCGCTGCTCCTCGGGGCAGTTGGTGAGCATCTCAGTGTTGTCTGCATAAAGCCCGATAGACAAATTCTTAAAGGTGAATCATGTCAGTTTTCCTTTTATTACTCCGCAGGGCTGGACGCTTCATTAGAAAAACAACAATGCTCACATAACAAAGCCTAAAATAAAGAGAGAAATTCCCCTTATTTAAGAAACTCGCACTCAAAATAGCTTAAATAGAGGGAAAAAGTCCCTCTATTTGCTTAAAAAACGGAAAAATAGTTCATTTCACTATGCTTACTATTTAGCCCCCTAACTCATTTGGACACCTCATTCTAAAAATAATAAGATAGAAGTATCAAAGGAGGAGTCCAAATGAGTAAACGAAATGGACCGATGGAAGATGTAAAAAAACAATATGTTCGTATGGCCTTAGAGTCTGGAAACATGTCTTTTATCGCTCGAAAAACAGGTGTGAATAAGTCGACTCTTGCTAATTGGGTGAAACAATATCGTGATGATATAGAAGAGGATATGAGGCGAGAAGGCGTTTTGCCCTTATCTAAAACCTCTTCAGAAAATGATATTCAAAAGAAGTACGACCAAGCCATGAAGCTGCTTGGTGAGAAAGAACTTGAAGTAACTATGCTTCGTGAAATGCTAAAAAAAAAGTTTCCGGACTTTCCGAGCGAATAGAGTTCGCCCATGAATGGATCCTGGAGGGTTTTCCTGCTACCCGTGTATTAAACATTGTTTCTGTACAACGAAGTACGTATTACCATAGACTTTCTCATACATCGGTAAAACAAGTGAAAACTGGAGGAAGGCCTATACCGGGATACTCCCGAACCAAGAAAGGCAAAAAAGTGACAGATACGAAAATAAAGGAATATCTATTGGCGTTAATAGAGGGAGAAGAAGCTGTATATGGCTATCGAAAACTCACTAAATCCTTAAAGAAGATCTATCAATTAATCATAAATAAAAAGAAGGTCTATCGCTTGTGTAAGGAGTTAGACATTCTCATGCCTCAACGGGAAAAGAAACAAAAGCATCCTAGAAAACTTGCTAGAAATCGTGAAGTGACAGCTCCTAATCAATTATGGCAGCTGGATATTAAGTATGGATATGTATTGTCTTCTAGGCGTTATTTCTTTCTTGCAAGCGCTAATGATGTCTATGATCGTACGATTGTTGGTCATTACAGAGGAACTGTTTGTGAAGCCAAGCATATAACGAAAATGCTTCAGAAAGCTGTGATGAAAAGGGGCCTTCATATCCCAGATGAAAGCGACACTGACACACCAAAGTTAATCATTCGAACGGATAATGGCCCTCAATTTTGTAGTAACCATTTTCGTGCATTTTGTGCTGAACAGATGAAGGTAGAACATGAAAGAATTCCACCTAAATCACCTAATCTCAATGCGTATATTGAATCGTTCCATAGCGTATTAGAGCGAGAGTGTTATCAACCCAATGAATTCATCACCTTTGAACATGCCTATAAAGTGGTAGATGATTATATTAGGTTTTACAACGAAAAAAGATTCCACGGAAGCTTAAAAGATGATTCTCCTCATGAATACTATGAGAAGTGGAAAAACAATCAACTTAAACCACTTAAGCTAACCATGTGACCTCCTATTCATTGAACTGGGAACCAGTTCAATGAATAGGAGGCAAGCAAGCGAAGGCGCGGTAGAGAGATGAAAAACTAAGCAATCTTAAGGAATAAGGAGAACGTGTCCAAACTTAGGGGGTTGAACCGCTTAAGGGGAATATTTCCCCTTATTTAACCTGAATGGAGTTCTATTTCGCATCTTAAAGGGAAAATTTCCCCTTATTTAAATTATGATTGGTTACTCAATTATTACCTTAACTAATTCACCCACTTTTCACTTAGACCTACTCCTTGCGATAAGGAAATTTGCCCATCCGTAGATGAACCAATAAAAAAACGCACCGTGAATTCACGGTGCGCTCTGTACCTTCCCAGTTATTCGTGGAAGAACATCTATTAATGTCCAGAAAGCTTAGCGCCTTCCTTATTATGGACAGCTAGTTTATCTATAAGATTCGAGCTTGCCTCGTTCATGCCTTTCAGCGTAACCACAGCACCAGAAGCTCTCAATTTCAGAACAATCCGGTCAATGGCGTTGACACCCGAATCATCCCATATATGGGCTTTGGAAAGGTCAATTTCAACCTTCTCCACTTTTTCATTGTAATCGAATGAAGCAATCAGGTCTGTTACTGACGCAAAGAAAATCTGTCCGGTAACCTGGTACACTTTTTGCCCTGTCTGCTTTTCAACAAATGAATGAACATGTACTTCCGAGATTTTAGCAGCAAAGAAAATCGCACTTAGGATAATCCCCGCAAAGACACCTTTGGACAAGTCATGGGTAACGACTACAACCGAGACTGTTACCACCATGACCAGTGAATCTGTGATAGGAGCCTTTTTCAGGGATTTCAATGAACCCCAGTCAAACGTACCAATAGATACCATGATCATAACTCCGACCAGTGCAGCCATCGGAATTTGCACCACAAGGTCTCCAAGTACCAGGATCAGGAACATCAGGAACACCCCTGCTACCAGAGCAGATAAACGTCCGCGCCCACCTGATTTGACGTTAATGACGGACTGGCCGATCATAGCACAGCCTGCCATGCCGCCGAAGAAGCCAGCAACGATGTTTGCAATCCCCTGTCCTTTACTTTCCTGGTTCTTATCACTTGCCGTGTCTGTCATGTCATCGACAATTGACGCGGTTAATAAAGATTCAAGAAGCCCGACCATCGCCAAAGCAATCGAATAAGGGAAGATGATAGCCAGTGTTTCAAGGTTGAACGGAATTTCCGGCACTAAGAATAACGGCAGGGACCTAGTCAGCTCTCCCATATCGCCAACCGTCTTGACTCCCAGTCCCCCAAAAATGACAATCATCGAGATGACGATAATGGCAATCAAGGGCGATGGAACAGCTTTTGTAAATCTAGGCAGAATATAAATAATGGCAAGCGCACCTGCAATCAGCGCGTACACCAGCATCCCTTCATCTAAAAAGTGAGGGACCTGTGCCATAAAGATCAGGATAGCCAGAGCATTTACGAAACCAACCATCACGGGACGAGGAATGAATTTCATATATCTTCCGAGCTTAAATACCCCGAAAAGAATCTGAAGGATACCCGTTAAAATCGTCGCAGCAAATAGATATTGAAGACCATGATCCGCGACTAACGTAACCATCAGTAAAGCCATTGCTCCGGTCGCAGCTGAAATCATTCCAGGTCGTCCACCGACAAAGGCTATCACAACAGCAATACAGAAGGAAGCATACAATCCTACCATCGGATCGACACCCGCAATGATGGAGAATGCGATCGCTTCCGGAATTAAAGCCAAGGCAACGACGATACCGGCAAGAACATCTCCTCTGATATTGCCAAACCATTCAGTTTTATAGTTTTTAAACAAAATCTGCACCTCTTTCCATGCTCTTTACGCACCTGTTATTTGCTAGGATACAGCGGTTCCTTCAGCCCCTCATGAAAACTTCTTCATCAATCAGAAAAGTTTCCATAGACAGCAGCAAATGATACGAAAATAGCACTCTAATAATATTTTTTTCTTTTCCCTTAGAAAAGACACCGACCAAAACATGAGTAATCATACCTTCTATCGAGAAACTTCACAAGGGGTTATGTAAGCGGTAATTTTATACGTTTACTTCAGTTCTCTTCATTTTTCTTTCACATTCGGAGTTATTCGGAGAAAATATCTTTTACAGAAGTTTAACTATTCAGAAATAAATCCGGTTTTTGAAGCCTTATCTTTACAATGGAACTGAGTAATTTTGCTATCCTATTCAAAGGAGGTTTTCAAAATGAGCTCAAACGCACCTATACATACGAAGTTTTACTACGGCTGGGTCATTGTCGCCATCGCTGGAATGGCTGTCTTTTTCTCAGGGCCCGGCCAAACTTATTCTGTTTCTGTATTCATCGACCGGTATATTGAAGATTTCGGCTGGAGCCGTTCTCAAGTTTCTTCTATTTATTCTGCTGCAACTTTGCTTTCTGGTTTATGTATGTTTTTTGTAGGCTGGTTCATTGACCGTTTTGGGCAGAGGCGAATGTTCGTATTGGTTGGCATCGGCCTTGCACTTGCCTGCCTGCTGAACAGTATGGTAGCGAATCTCACTATGCTTTTTATCGGTTTTTTCTTAATCAGGCTGTTTGGTCAAGGTTCCCTCACATTGATTCCGAACACCCTTGTTCCACAATGGTTTATATTGAAACGCGGTAAAGCTTTGAGCTTTATGGCAATCGGGGGGTTTGCAAGTTCAGCGGCGATTCCGCCTGTCAATGCTTGGCTCGTGTCTCAATACGGCTGGAGCTTCACGTGGACCGTATGGGCTGTGCTGCTTCTTATTGTGTTCACTCCGCTTGCTCTGTTTTTTGTGCGAAATAAACCTGAAGATATCGGTCTTCTTCCTG
Source organism: Rossellomorea vietnamensis (assembly GCF_008180615.1). GTDB lineage: Bacteria > Bacillota > Bacilli > Bacillales > Bacillaceae_B > Rossellomorea > Rossellomorea vietnamensis_D. The sequence continues at coordinate 65,989 of NZ_VTEH01000019.1, read as the reverse complement.
ATGGAAGGCAGGTCAGGGCTAGTCTGGATGAAGAGGAAGAGGAGCTCGAGGATAACTGGACATTCGAGGAGGCAGTGAGGACAAAAGCATTTTGGCTTCTGTTATTCTGTGTGAGCATTCCAGCGCTGGTCAACACCGGCATAACCTTCCACCTCATTTCCATCTTCAAGTGGAATGACCTTTCTGCAGGTTCTGCCGCCATCGTACTTAGTTTGATGGCCCTTGTTGGCTTTCCGGTCACGCTGTTTGCCGGAAGGGTTCTGGATAAAGTAAAAGTCAATTACGTACTTGCCGGGATCTTCCTTGGAGAAATTATCTTTATTCTGTTCTTGTTTGTCACCAACACTCCTTGGCTGGCAATCGTTTTCGGTCTTCTATGGGGCATCAGCGGGGGCTTTGAAAGGATTGCATTGACCTATATCTGGCCTAGTTACTACGGCCGGGCAGCACTGGGGCGCATCAAAGGAACTGCAACAACCGTAATGGTACTTGGCTCTGCCTTTGGCCCTCCGCCATTCGGCTTTGCCTACGATACCTTTGGTGGCTACTCCGAAATCCTGCTGTTGACGCTGGTACTGCCTGCGATTGGAATCGCTTTCTCCCTGCTCGCCAAAAAGCCCGAGAGAGAAACTGCCTGATGCTGATATAAGTCGCTGCAACTCCAAGAGCAGTATACCGCCATTGCGTAAAACTACTTTCTCTTTGAACATGGCTCTGTTCCAGACGAGCAGCAATATTCAAACATCGCGCTTAACACAAAAAATCCCTGTACAGATAAAATGTACAGGGATTTTTTTCATTTCTATATTAGCACTTAGGGACGAAAGAGGCACCAACAATGATCAACAAGATGAACAACACGACGATCAATACAAAGTCCCCATATCCACGGGCTGGAGCCACAGGTGCACAATAACCATAAGATGGCGAAGTATACGCCGGAGAAACAGCTGTAGGAGCCATATTGACATTAGCCCCCATTACAGGTGCTGCATTTACATTTCCATACATTCTTTGTCACTTCCTTATAGGGCATATTTATCACTAACTATCATACTCCGCATGACCGGATTATGAGCCCGTCAACCTGAAAAATGGGTGAATGACTCGATTATGTGAACAGCCCTTTATTCAGGTAAGCACGATGGCGAATGCAGGATAATGAACTCTTGTTATGATGGACAACGATGTGCTGCTTGAATTTCCTGTTCCTCTGCACAGTTCCATATTGTTCTAAGTTGGTAAAAGACAGTCTGGTCACTAAATTTGCCAAATAGGCAGGCTGATTGCTATCCGGACTTCTGACTTCATTTAAAAATTCTATAATTTGATCAGAAGAGCTTATCCCGAAGCCATGCCCAAAAAATTGGCCATCTTCCAGCACAACCGCATTCACCCCTCTGTACCAGGGGTTTTCTGCACTGTAGTCCGGATTGTTAAAATAAACAACATCCCCCGGCAAGTAATGGTCACCATAGAAAGTATTGACTCCCAGATCCGGGTCGGCATGCCAGCTGTATAAATAGATGTCTTGAAAAAGAGAATTAAAGGCTGATGGACTGATGCTTTTCAATACAGCGTGATAAAAGATGATTACACAAGCCGTTGCACATTCGAACGCATAGAGCGCACTGTTTCTGTAAATATCCTGTACTGCTTCAGACGGTCTCACATCCTGCCGGAGTCTGAATCCGCCCGCAGCCGTCAAATCCCAATAGGCCGGATTACAAGCAGCATACTGAAAGGTCGTGAATACCACTTTGCTCTCGCTCATTTCCTTTGCACTCTCTATAATATTCCGGCGGGTTTTTAATTCAAATAATAGGTCCTTCATTGAAGGATAAGAATAAACGGTTTTGGCATCAAGGATTCTCTTCGCAATCTCTTCTTCGATAGTTTCCAAATTCAATGAGCCAACCTGCTGGATCTGCCTTCCTGCTACACTAATCATGAAATACCCCATCCCCAGCTGAAAGTATTTGTTACCACCTATCATATTCTTGCTGAAGGGTAAACATGTGATTTATATACAAAAGCGGAAGCGCCTTGTCCAGCCCCGACAGGCAAATGTTCCTCAGAGAAAAAAAGACGGAATTACCTTTTATTCTCGTTGGGTTATTTAATCCCAAGGGGATAGGTCGTTCTAGTGGATACGGATCCTACGGCGCTGCAGCTGGATGTGGATAATGAGGGTGATTGAATAATTTCATAGTCAATAAAAGAGGACGAAACTTATTATGGCTTCATCCTGATTGGAAATTTTTTGAAACACTCTTTTGGCCTCCTGTTGCAGAATTATTTTTATAAAGGTGTACAAATCTCAATATAATGTCCATCCGGGTCTTCAACATAGGCAACCACTTGGCCCCAAGGTTTTTCCGCCGGCTCAAGGAGAACAGTTACCCCTTCCTCCCTCAGCTTTTCAACAATTTCGTAGACATCCTTTGTGACCAGGCCGATTTCAAAAGTCTGTTCTTTCCGTTTCTTGTCCGGAATCGGCAATCCGGTGATTTCCCTCCCCGATTCTCTGGTATTGAAAGAAAGGGTAGTTCCGCCTGTTTCCAGCTCTATGTAAGTCCCTGCCTCCATTTTAATAGGAAGGCCCAGAAGGTCTCTGTAAAAGTGGATGGTGTTGGTTAAGTTCTCTACATACAAAATGATATAGCCTAGTTTAAGGTTCATCATAATCCTCCTTTTAATGTGTTCTTCTCAGTATTCGATTTTAGCAGCGGGATTCCTCTAATAAAGCCATTTTCTTTAGAGACACAGCAAGATATGGTTAAATATTAGTAGAAGTAATTTTCTGATTATAGATAGTAGGAGAGATAAAATAATGATCAAAGGACCAAAAGTAACATTGAGAATGACAGAACCGGAAGATCTGCCTGAATTATTCAAGCTCATATATGGTGAAGGTGATACTCTTCCAGAATGGAAAAACTGGGACGCTCCTTACTTTCCCTTCAGCAGGCCAAACTATAAATCTTACATAAAAGGTACGGCCAAAAAGATCAAAGAGGGAAAAGACAACCAAAGAATGGTCATACTGGTTGATGACGTCATTATCGGCACCGTCAATTATTACTGGGAAAATCAAGATACCAAGTGGCTTGAAGCCGGTATCGGGATATACCGCCCGGACTATTGGAATGGCGGATACGGAACCGAAGCTCTGGCCATGTGGGTAGAACATCTTTTCCAGACACTCGATATTCCCCGCGTCGGCATCACCACCTGGTCGGGTAACGAGCGGATGATGAAAGCTGCGGAGAAAGTCGGCATGATCCTTGAAGGACGATTAAGGAAATGCCGGTATTATAATGGAGAATATTACGATTCCATCCGGATGGGCATTCTCCGCGAAGAATGGGAAGAGAAGAAACCTGCGTTTTTGAGAGTGTGATTCTGTGGCTGGATTGAGCCGGGATCAGTTTCTGCTTTTTGAGCCTGCTCAGTCTCTGCTTTTTGAGCCGGGATCAGTTTCCGCTTTTTGAGCCTGGCTCAATTTCTGCTTTTTGAGCCTGGCTCAATTTCTGCTTTTTGAGCCTGGCTCAGTTTCCGCTTTTTGAGCCTGGCTCAATTCCTGCCTTTTGAGCCTGGCTCAATTTCTGCTTTTTGAGCCTGGCTCAGTTTCCGCTTTTTGAGCCTGGCTCAGTTTCCGCTTTTTGAGCCTGGCTCAGTTTCCGCTTTTTGAGCCTGGCTCAGTTTCCGCTTTTTGAGCCTGGCTCAATTCCTGCCTTTTGAGCCTGGCTCAGTTTCCGCTTTTTGAGCCAGGCTCAATTCCTGCCTTTTGAGCCTGGCTCATTTAGTTAGCACTTTTCTCCCTGTAATGCTTTAAAACACCAAAAGGGACTGTTTTCGCGCGCTAAGCACTAAAGAAACCAGATTAAGCACCCGGGCTTAATCTGGTTTTTTTAATTGATATGAAGGCTCCACTCTTTGGCCTTTTTGTCAAAGACGAAGTGGGCGTAGGGCTGTTTCGATGAACGCACTTGATAGTCTTCGTACATGGAGTCCATATGCATGTAATCACCCATCACCCATATCGGGACCTTGAGGTTTCCTCTGCCTTTAACCGTTTTTTCAAGAGAGATGGCCACTCCCTCTTTAATCTTTTCTTTGATTGTATAAATCACTTCTGTAGGAATGGGAGGAAGGCCGGTAATCTTTTGGCTTGGCAGGAGGCGTTTAAGCGACTTTTCCCCCGTTTGATGCAGAAGCTTCTTTGGGATGGAATTCCCCAACATGCTGTAAAAATCGTTTGTATAGCGGTAATAAACTTTATTGAACCAGCCGTCGTCATGTGCCAGATAAGCGAAGCGGTTATTCAGTTTTGAGTAAAAAGGAGAATTGAGGCTCTGCTTGGTGTGTCCCAAATAGAGTATTTCTGCAAGCTCCTGTCCGCTCAGCTGGTCGAGACCGTCCACTTCCTCAAAGTCGATCCAGCAGAAATCTCCATAACTGTATATGTTATCTCCCGCTAATTTACTGACTTCCTTTTTATTTGTATACTCCATCATTGTATTCATATTGAAAGAGCCGTGATCGAACTGATGCTTGATCATGAGCAAATGATTGAGAGGGTTCGGCAGGTTTTGCGAAAAATCACGAAACTCCAAACCGTAAGACATCACATATTGGAGCGTTTCATTTTGATGTACATAGATGACGTCTTTGAAATTACCGTTTTGTTTCAGTTGTACCACTTCCCTTATTTTGGAATCCGAGTTCATAACGTTAATTTTATCAAATTTTGGCGAAAATAATATTTTATTATCATTACATTTTTTCAACTCGGTTTATGATTATAATAGAAAATGTAACTTTTACCGAAATGAGGTCGGATCATGTATAAAACATTGCCTCAAGACCAGCTGACTCTGCTTACAATCAAAGCTCTTAAGGAGGGCAAGAAAAAGGAACTGCAGCAAATCTTAGAAGAACTGCAGCCGTACGATATGGCTTCTATTTATGCAGGCCTCCCGGAAAAGCACCAGGCTCGTTTTCTCCTTCAGTTAACCATACCCGTTCTGGCGGATATGATTCAGGAACTCTCTCCAGAAGAACAATTTTCTGCACTGCAAAAGGTTGGAAAAGAACGATCCGGCAAGGTTCTCGACGATATGGACAATGATGATATTGCCTCATTACTCGACAACATGTCTCCGGCGAGAGTTGAACAGTTTCTATCAGGGATGACGAAAGAGGAATCCGCGATTGTCCAGGACATGATGACTTACCCGCCGGAAACAGCAGGCCGGCTGATGACAAACCGGTTTGTCTGGATTCGGAACTATTATTCTGTCAGAGAAGCAGTTGAAAAATTAAAGTCTTTCGCCGATTTTGCGGAAACTATCAACTATTTGTATGTAGTTGATGAAGAACGGAAATTGGTCGGCGTCGTTTCATATAGAGACCTGCTCCTGGCCGAAGCGGAGCATCTGATAAAAGACATCATGTACACCCGTGTGATCGCAATCGGACTTGAAACCGACCAGGAAGAAGCTGCGAGACTGATTGAACGGTATGACTTTCTGGCCATTCCAGTCATTGATGAAGATGGAGTGTTAAAAGGAATCATTACATTTGATGACATCCTCGACGTGGTCATCCAGGAAGCAAATGAAGATATTGAAAAGTTATCAGCTTCCGGTAAAGCCATTGATTTTGATACCAAATCTCATGTCGCGGCTTACCGGCGGCTGCCATGGCTGATCCTGCTTCTATTTATCGGCTTGGTTTCCGGGAGTATAATCGCCTCTTTTGAAGAGACCCTTTCCAAAGCAGTGGCTCTCGCCTTCTTTATGCCAATGATTGCCGGAATGACCGGCAACACGGGTACACAATCCTTGGCGGTAGTGGTCCGCGGACTTGCCTCAAGGGATATCGATACAAAGACGGTAATGAAGTTGATCGGCCGGGAATTCTGGGTAGCCATGATTATCGGCATCACTTGTTCACTGTTGATAGCAGCAATAGCCTACGTGTGGCAGGGAAGCTTGATACTAGGGTTTGTTGTAGGAGCCTCCCTCTTGCTTACTCTCATTATCGGGACAATGGCCGGCACAGTGATTCCCTTGATTCTATATAAATTGAAAGTCGATCCCGCTGTTGCCTCGGGCCCCCTGATTACGACCATCAATGACATCCTGTCTCTGTTGATTTACTTTGGCATTGCTTCGTTCTTTATTAAATCATTGATGTAGCCATCCTTTTTCGCACTGTGTATATTTTACACAGTGCTTTGTTTGTTATGAGGAGCTGTTAATTGGGGGATTCGAGGGCGATGGACTGTATTTGGGATTTATGGGCTAGTGAGGTGGCGATTTCATCTGGAAAACGGTCTGCATTGGGACTTCGCGGGCCATTAAGATGGCCACTTCCACTGGATAACGGACCGCATCGGGACTTTGCGGGCCAGTGAGATGGCAATTTCCTCTGGATAACGGACCGCATCGAGACTTTGTGGGCCAGTGAGATGGCGATTCCCCCCGGATAACGGCCCGTATGAAACCCGGCTGCCATGTAAGTGTCATTTCTCAACTATCACCTCTTTTCCCGAAGAAAGGCAGAACCTCAGTGATAAAAGCTTTAAAATTCTATTTTCGGGTAATAGAAACACAGACTGAGACAGAGCTCATTATAAAATTCCTGCTAACTGATCATTGTTCATATAAAATATCTTTGTTAGAGTTAATTTGGAACTGGGCCATTAAGCGCAGTATGATCTTACAGGGGCCGGAGTCCGGGTTGTCCTAAACCGCTCTATTTCCCACCCAAAATTTTACTAACCGAAAACATTTTCAAATTTCACGTACTTACATTAAACTGTACTATAGAATTCAATTAGAAATTTAGGTGAATGCAAATGGAAACCCGTCAGCGTTTTTCAGATAAAATCGATTGGGGATTAATTTTTTTACTGTTTCTCTTTTTCATTGTCAGTGTCATCGCCATCAGCAGCGCGCAGACAACCGGGCAGTATGCAGGCTATAACTTTGTGTTTCTGCAAGCCCGTTGGTATATAGTCGGCTTTATCATTATTGGATTTGCATTATTGTTCGACCCTGATCAATACAGAAGGCTGGCCTGGTACGCTTATGGCTTCGGGCTGTTTTTACTCGCTATATTGATTGTTGCTCCTTCGAACATCGCGCCTGTCAGGAATGGTGCGAAAAGCTGGTTTGAACTGCCAGGGCTCGGATCGATTCAGCCTTCAGAATTCATGAAGACCTTTTTAATCCTTGCCCTCGCCAGAGTGATTAGCAGCCACCATGAGAACAATCCTAAGAAAACGTTAAAAACCGATTTCATTTTACTTGGAAAAATTGGAGTTGTTGCACTTATTCCGCTTGGATTGATTATGCAGCAGCCCGATTTGGGGACCTCACTCGTAATCATCGCAATTGTCAGCGGATTGATTCTTGTTTCTGGGGTTACATGGAAATTAATTGTTCCTATTTTTTCAGCTGCTGCTGCACTTGGTGGTACAATACTGGCACTCGTTGTATATGCTCCGCAAGTTTTGGAAAAATACCTTGGTGTTCAGCCTTATCAGTTCGGCCGTATCTATTCGTGGCTCGATCCTTATAACTATCAAAAACAAGAAGGTTACCACTTAGTCAACTCCTTGAAAGCCATTGGATCCGGGCAAGTATTCGGGAAAGGCTATCAGGATAAACAGGTGTATATTCCTGAAAACCATACCGATTTCATCTTCAGTGTCATCGGCGAAGAGTTCGGATTCATCGGTGCGAGTATCGTCATCAGTTTGTTCTTCCTGCTAATCTATCATTTGACGAAGACAGCACTTGATATCAAAGAGCCTTTCAGTGCCTATGTGTGTGCAGGGGTCATCAGTATGATCACCTTCCACGTCTTCCAAAATATCGGTATGACAATTCAGCTCCTGCCGATTACGGGTATCCCGCTTCCTTTCGTCAGTTATGGAGGAAGTGCGTTGATGGGAAACATGCTGGCTCTCGGATTGGTGTTCAGCATGAGGTTTTACCATAAAAACTATATGTTTTCTTCAGACGATTCTTAAATTTCGCCCCGGAAGGTTTCCTTTCCAGGGAGAAGTGTGTATAATACTCTCTAACAATATTAGTTCGATGACAAAGAGAGTAATTTCAAGGCCAGATCTTCAGAGAACCGGGAATGGTGGGAGCCCGGTGTTCCCCTTGAAATGAAGCGCACTTTGGAGAAGCATATCTGAACCATTAAGTAGGGTATGCCGGGTACATCCCGTTATCTGATGAGCTGCCCTGTTTGGGGAAGAAGAGTGGTACCGCGGGAAACCCGTCTCTATTTTTAGAGACGGGTTTTTTTGTATCCTCAGAAGCTCTTGTCATCCAACACTCACTACTACCGGAGGTGGAAATCATGAATTTAAACGACTTTTATGCCGGCCTGCTGGAGAAGCACCTGGACGGCGACATGAGCAAAGAAGAGATTATAGGAGTAATTGAAACACCAAAGTTTACCCACCAGGGAGATCTTTCGTTTCCTTGTTTTCAACTGGCCAAAAAGAAAAAGCAGTCTCCTGCAGCTATCGCAGGCAGCTTAGCAGTTTCCCTAAAAAGCTCTTTCCTGGTAAAAACAGAAGCCGCTGGACCCTATGTGAACATCTTTTTCAACGGGAAAACCACAGGAGCCAAAATCATGAAAGAAATCCTTGCTCAGGGAGACGAATTTGGCAGACACCACTTTGGAAAAAACAAGGTCATCACCATCGATATGTCTTCACCCAATATCGCCAAGCCATTCTCCATGGGGCACCTGCGTTCAACCGTCATCGGCAATTCGATTGCTTTAATCGCTGAAAAATGCGGCTATGAAACCGTGAAAATCAATTATATCGGTGATTGGGGCACCCAGTTCGGGAAGTTGATTACTGCCTACAAGAAATGGGGAGATGAGAATAAAGTTAAGGAAAATCCCATCCCCGAGCTTTTCAGTCTTTATAAAAAATTCCATGAAGAAGCTGAAACTGATCCATCTCTCAATGATGAGGGAAGAAAAGCGTTCAAACAACTCGAAGACGGAGATCCTGAGACTGTAGAGCTTTGGACTTGGTTCAAAGATGAATCTCTATCCGCCTTCCAGGAAATTTATAACCTGCTAGGTGTCTCCTTTGACTCCTACCATGGCGAATCTTTTTACAATGACAAAATGGAAGCTGCAGTGGAAATGATTAAAGAGAAAGGGCTGCTTGAAACATCGGATGGTGCAGAGGTTGTCCGGCTTGACGAAGAAGGCCTTCCTCCTTCCCTCATAAAAAAATCGGATGGCGCGACCCTCTATGCGACCCGGGATATCGCCGCAGCTCTTTACAGAAAAAAGACTTATGATTTCTCCCACGCCCTTTATGTCGTCGGCCAGGAGCAGACGATCCACTTCCGCCAATTGTTTGCTGTGCTGGAAAAGCTCGAAATGCCTTGGGCTGAAAAGATGGTTCATGTACCATTCGGCCTGTTCCTTCAAGGCGGAAAAAAAATGTCCACAAGAAAAGGACGGGTCACCCTCCTTGAGGAGGTATTGAAGGAAGCCATCAGCATGGCGTCCAGCAATATTAAAGAGAAAAATCCCGACTTGGAGAATGCCGAACAAACGGCACGTGAGGTGGGTACAGGTGCAGTGATATTTCATGATCTTAAAAATGACCGGATGAATGATGTGGAGTTTTCATTGGAGGATATGCTTACTTTCGAGGGGGAAACCGGTCCATATGTTCAATATACACACGCGAGAGCTCAATCACTGTTGAGAAAAGCGGGAGCACTGCAGCAGAAAGATTTCTCGGGCCTGGAAGACCCGGAAAGCTGGGAGTTGATTAAAACGCTGAACAAATACCCGGAGATAGTGGAAGAAGCTTATAAAAACTACTCCCCGTCCATAGTCGCAAAATATATTTTATCTGTCAGCAAAGCCTTCAATAAGTATTATGGAAAAACAAGAATTCTGGAGGAAAATGAAGAGTTATCTTCACGTCTATTGCTGGTGAAATCTGTCACCGATATCCTTTGCGACGGATTGAGCCTTCTCGGCATTAAAGCTCCAACAAAAATGTAAGTTGTCGATATTTCCCGAGAAATTTTTTGTGAATTCTCAGGTGTTTAAATAGAAAGCCATTATTAACTTTTAAAAAAAAGGCTTCTGCTTTTTTTCTCTAGCTCAATGTCCCAAAGACATTAAACCCTGAATATAAAAGCCCCATCTGCTCGTATACAATACGAGCAGATGGGACTTCAGATATAGCTTGTACTATGAATATTCGATACGTCCCAGCAGCCTTGCAAAGAATAAACCTATGAGGAACGTAATCACACTTGCAATAATAAGACCGGTTTCTTCCGGGATTCCCGGATAGATAACAACGATAGACCCTACGACAAGCCCGATAATGAGGGCATAGGTCGCTGATGAGTACTTTTCCAGGAAGAACTTGATTACTTTACTCATCAGGATAATTCCGAACAGAATTCCCAGTCCAACGACAAAAATGATGTCGAGCTGAAAATTGGAAATACCGCTGATGACAGTCGAATATACACCGATGATCAGCAAAATGAAAGAACCGCTGATGCCAGGCAGGATCATTGCGGCGCTTGCGATAAAGCCAGAGAAAAACAGCATGGTGTAAGTTCCTGCCGTCATTTCCTGGATCACTGCTGTTTCTTCCGATTTGAAGAACACCATGGATGCTACAATGACAGCACCAATCAGGAGGAGCACATAATGAGCCGGCTTAAAGTTATATTTCATCTCTGACTTCTTTGCCAGATATGGAATCACTCCAATGATCAATCCCATGAATAAAAATTGTGTCGGCGCTGGATAGTGTTCAAAAAGCCATTCAATCAGCCTTGCCAGCAGCAGAATAGATGTTACCACTCCCATACCAAGTGGGATTAAGAACCTTAAGTGTGTTTTCCATTCCCTGCTGAAAATTCCGTTGATGGCTGCGATTAAACGGTCATATATTCCAAGCATGACAGCGATCGTTCCGCCGCTCACACCTGGAATCACATCACTCGCACCCATAATCATACCTCTATATATATTTTTCCATTCCCACATTCTATGGTCTCCTTTATCCTTCTAAACTTTTAATTTCAAAAACTTGTTCAATGTCCTACCACATTTTATCATCATTAGAGATAATTTTCTATTCGCGATTTACTCTTGCCCCCAGGATAAAAATTAAAAGCAATTCAATTCAGGGCGCTTTACGAATTCCTGCATCCTGGACTGAACTGCTTGAAAATCAACCTGCTGTTTCTTTTCTTTCTTCTTCCCCTACGATGAAAGGGATATGGTGTTTCATTACTTCCATTCTTGTTGGAGTTTCTGTATAAACTTCTCCGTCCATATCGATATTTTGGAGCGGTGAAGTGCTTATCGATGCTTGGTGTGCTTGAAAATGCAGGATATCTCCACTTTTTTCATTCAGCTTGCCGGTACCTTTGGCAGCCATCAGCTCTTTTAGCAGCTTGAATCCTGCTTCTTTAATGATGAATATATCTACTACGCCGTCATTATACTTCTGCGGAGGCAGTGGCAGCTCACTGGTGCCAATGAACCGTCCATTTGCCACGAACACCATGACTGCCTCTTCTTCAACAGCCTGTCCATCAATCTCTGCTTGAAAGGTGAAGACTTTCGCTTCCTGCAAAGTTTGAAAGGCACTGAGATAATAACTCAGCTTGCCAAATACCCCTTTTACAGCCTCGTTGACATTTCGGGAAGCATCCGCGATGATTCCGACTCCCCAGAAGTTAGAAAAGTACCGATCGTTGGCTTTGACGATATCGATGTCTTCTGTGGCACCATGCTTGATCAGCTGTGCAGCCTGCTTGATATCCTGGGGAATCCTTAGTGAGCGGCTGAAGTCATTGCATGTCCCAGCTGGAAGAATGGCGGTTTTCGGCCTGACCGGAAGCTCTGCCAATCCATTGATGCACTCATGGACAGTGCCGTCTCCCCCAAGGATGATGAGGAGGTCGTAGCTTCCCCCTTTCTCCCTGCATACCCGTTCTGCATCCGATTTATCTTTGGTACCGTAAAGCGTCAATTCATCACAGCATGAAGACAGCTCACCTATGCAGTTACCCAAGGTCGCATCCATATCTTCCTGACCAGCTTTTCCATTATAGATAAGTAAAGCATTTTTATATCGATTCATAATAAACTTCAGCCCCTAACTGATTAGACTCCTATACTGTTAAACATACCACTTTTACTCAATAAAAAAACACCTAACAAATGTTAGATGCGGGTCAGGCTGTATTCGAATCATCTCGGGGAACCGTTTTCATGGCTTTGTAAGCAAAGGCCAATCTTCCTTTGATATAAGACTGCGGGTCATAGGCTATGTTTTCGTTTTTGATTCTCGAAATTTCCACCTCTGCAAAGGTGCCAAGGGCCCGGCATATGTTATCCAATGCCATTTTAAGCGCTTGCGGATCATTTGCCAGCTTTCTGTTCATACATTGGTATGACAGTTCATCTGCCTTTCGTCTGATCGCTTTAAGCGTCTCTACATCAAACATGGATTCAGTCATATTTTTCCCTCCCCTTCCTCATTAGATTATATCGGAAGGAAGGATTGATTATGTCTGTCCCACATTTCATTTTTATGAATCATGCGACAATGTTTTCGGCAAAGGCTGCAGGCTTTTCAGTGATTGAAAGACTTCCATCCTGGATTTGGTCTTTGTAATGTTAACACCGACTTTCGAGAGCTTCGAAACGATTTTCTTCATCCGTTCATTTTCGTTTGCCACTTTGTACACCCTCTCATAAAATTGTCTCTACTGATAATACGAATGAATCCAGAATTGGTTTCATTTCTTTTCCGAAACTTTTAATTCCATTTTATATTACCACTTCTAAACCTTTTTAACCTTATTTTGAATATTTTTTAACTTTTTCTTTTGTTTTTATTCCTTTAAGATTTGGTGCACTAAATCTGCGGGTTAAAGGCATGTTACACTGCCCGCCTTCCGATCCTGTGTAGTTGGGGAAGGCCGGATTTACAAGCTTCTCTCTATATCTAAATTTGATAACTTCTTACGGCATGACTTTTGATTTTCATGCTGTTTATACACGACCTTTACTGCATCAAACCCACTCAGCGATGGCTTTCATGCTGTTTATACACGACCTTTACTGCATCAAACACACTCAGCGATGGCTTTCATGCTGTTTAAACGCGCCTTTTACTGCATCAAACACACTCAGCGATGGCTTTCATGCTGTTTATACACGATCTTTACTGCATCAAACACACTCAGCGATGGCTTTCATGCTGTTTATACACGACCTTTACTGCATCATACACACTCAGCGATGGCTTTCATGCTGTTTAAACGCGCCTTTTACTGCATCAAACACACTCAGCGATGGCTTTCATGCTGTTTAAACGCGCCTTTTACTACACCGAATTTCTGCAGCGAAAACCAAGTAACCTTTTCCGCTCAACTCTTCTCGACACCAACAATTATTTTTTTAAAAAAGCCCACATAAATAATGAAGAATTAGACAACATAAGTATCATGAAAACTAAAATTCTTTCAATTGTCGTTCTGTTGTCTTTTGCTTTTGGGTTAATTACTCCGACTATCTCTCACGCAGCTGATGCCTATACTGTACAGAGTGGTGATACTCTTTGGAAAATCTCCAAGAAGTATCAAATCGGGCTTTCTGAAATCATCAATGCGAATACTCAAATTCAGGATCCTGACCTTATTTACCCTGGACAGAAGATCTCCATCCCGAATAAAGACGCCGTCAAAGGGATTGAAGGTGAAGTCATCAAGCTTACGAATCAGGAACGTGCCAAGAATGGCCTTTCCCCTCTTCGTGCTGATTGGCAGCTTTCAAGGGTGGCGCGTTACAAATCTGCAGACATGAGAGATAAAGGGTATTTTTCACATACGAGCCCAACGTATGGATCTCCGTTTACTATGATGAAAAGTTTCAACATCAACTACCGCGCCGCAGCTGAAAACATTGCCGCCGGCCAGCCTAGTGCACAATCAGTGGTACAGGCCTGGATGGAAAGCCCCGGCCACAGAAAAAATATTTTGACACCGAGCTATACTCATATCGGGGTCGGATATGTGAAGGGTGGATCCTACGGGTCCTACTGGACACAGATGTTCATTCAAAAATAAGGAGCTGACTCGCAAACAGAGCTGTCATATATGCAGCTCTGTTTGTTTTTGTCCTAATTATCTTCTCCGGGCATATATATGTAGTAAAAAAACCGGGGAGGAAATAAATTGAAAAAACTTATAATGCTCTTAGGGTGTATGTTAACCTTGCTCACCCTTCCCCTATCTTCAACAACCGCCTTTGCAGATGATCCTATCATCAAAAGTATTGATGAAAAACTGGAGAAGACTGACTCCTATTATCAAAAAGGTTCTGCGGGTGTAAAAGATTTCATTGACCTCACCATGGAAGTGGCAATTAATGAAGATGAGGTGGAATCACAGAAAGTGAAGATGGTTTTTGTGAAGTATAAGATCGACCGTGACACTATATTCCATTTTAATAAGCAAGAGATATTTTACTATAGTCTCGACAATGAGGCGCTCCTGGAAAATGGTTCCGTCATTGGAAACGGAGAATCCAAGGAGTTTATCGCTTCCCATCATGATGATTACCGCAAACAAATAAGTCCCGGATCATTGGTTTTGATCCTCACACTCATATTTGGGTCAGTGCTAGTATTCCCATATGTAATTTTCCTTGTTCAGAGAAATACTCCTTCTGATGAACGGTACCACTATGATCTGTAGCAGGAGACTCCTGATAGATTTTGAAGGATTCAAAACAGAAACAGAATTAAACTTGCGATACCCTCCTTACTAATTATGTACTGACCTATCGAACTCAAGGGGAAACCAGCATGAGAGTAGGTGACGTGATGACACCACATGCAGAAGCGTGTTCGGCACAAGACTCATTCCAATGAGTTCGTTAGGTGTCGGAGCCCTTCCTGTTGTTCAAAATGGACAGGTAGTCGGTATGGTAGCAGACCTTGACCTAGTTGTCAGAGGGTTATCTCATAATGAAACTGCTGGTACAATTCCAGGTGTGATTGTCTGTTGTAACCATTTCTCCCGAAGCTTCTGTTGAAGAAGATGAAGCTTTAATGCCTCAACATCAAGTCCGCCGCCTTCCAGTTGTGGAAAATGGTAACCTGGTCGGCATGCTTGCATTGGGCGACCTGGCAGTACAGCAGCAATCGGATCAAAAAGCCGGTGCTGCCCTTAGTGAAATTTTCGAAAAAGATCACCTTCATTAAGCAAGGCAAACGTCCGTTTTCAAACGGGCGTTTTATAATGGCACTGATTGCTGCGCACCACTAGTTATGGTTATTTTTTCATTCAGAGGGAGGATTTTACGTTTTTTTGTCGAAATCCTTTGTATCTGATGAATACAAAGGAGGCAAATCCATGCGTTCTGCAAAACAATCCCGTCGTGCTCCGCGCAGCTACAGGCGTGAAAAGCACAAGACTGCTATGCTTGATAACTTTGTCGATTTCCTCTATATGATGATCGGCATCACCATGATCACATGCGTTCTGCTGCTTGTATTAAACTATGGTGTTTAAGTCAGCTTTGACCGCCTCTTTAAAAGCCTCCAAAGCCAATTCATGTTCGTCGATTACATAAGGAATTTCAGCATGCTCCACCCATATCCGGCAAGTCGACTCGTTATTCCTTATAAAAGGGAATACCTCCTCAATATCCATGCGGTAAAACACCTGGTACCCAATCAAAGGGTACTTTCCTTTTGGGTTGAATTCAGGATTATTTTCATGGCTCACTTCAATTAATCCAATTCTAGTGGTTCTGCCTTTTACACAGCCTTCTTCCAGCACTTCTCTATGGAAGGCTTCTTCAGGGGTTTCGCCAGCTTCTATATGCCCACCCGGAAAAGTGAACCCTCTCCCTTTTATATGAACAAGAAGAACCTTTCCTTGTTCGAAGCAGCATCCGTGAACACTTGTGATTTTCTCCAGAGGAGGCATAGGTGCCTGGGCTCTCCAAGTCAACTCTACCTGACTGTTTCCCCACTGCGCCTGGATCCTCCTGCTCATACACTTCTCTCCAGAGCCGGTACTTTCCACAAACGAGTCACTGATTTAAGCTCCTGCCCTTCCAATTCGAGTTTATATATATCGGGTTTTGTCGTGCTCTGCCAAAAATCGATGGTTCCATAATCGGAGTTTAAGGCACCCATAATAATGGTCATCACGTGTCCGTGGATTCCGATGGCCGCGCTCCGGCCCTCACACTTCTCCAATACCTCCTGAAAAGCCGCAGTTCCCCTGGCTCTCACTTCATTATTGGTTTCTCCGCCAGGTAAACAAAGATCAGGATTTTCAAAAACTTTCCGCATAGCATCCTGTGGGTTTTCAATTATGTAATCCTTTGCTGCCAGGTCTCTTTCACGAAAACGCTCATCCACTTGTATCTTCAGATCGCGTTCATCAGCTAACCCTTGAACAGTTTGGATGGCTCTAGTATAGGAACTGGAATATACGGCATCGATCTTCTCAGACTTTAAAATGTCCTTTACACGCACCGCATCGGCCATCCCTTGCACGGATAAGCCTCGGGTCTCTTCCTCTTCCAGATTAAAGACCGAGTGAGCATGCCTTATCATATAAATGACTGTCATCCTTCCTCACCTATCCTTTCAACAACCAAATTCGTCATTAAACCGTTGATTCCTGCTTTTTGTATTTATTTTCTTTAAGCTGTTTTCCGCTAGGTTTGTGGCTGCTTTAAAATTAATAGATTTCTGCTCAAGGTGGATGGTTATCCTTCCAGAGACCACTTGTATTATCAAATCTGGTGGGTATGGGTCTCTTAGAGGGCCCTTGAGACCACTTGGGGGTTATTTTTAAAATGTATGGGCCTCTAGAAAAGCTTTAGACACCACTTGGACGCTTAAACCTGATGGGTACTGGTCTCTTAGAGGGCCCTTGAGACCACTTGGGGGTTATTTTTTAAATGTATGGGTCTCTAGAAAAGCTTTAGACACCTCTTGGAAGCTTAAACCTGATGGGTATGGGTCTCTTAGAGGGCCCTTGAGACCACTTGGGGCTTTTTTTAAAAATGTATGGGTCTCTAGAAAAGCTTTAGACACAACTTGGACGCTCAAACCTGATGGGTACTGGTCTCTTGGAGGGCCCTTGAGACCACTTGGGGGTTATTTTTAAAATGTATGGGTCTCTAGAAAAGCTTTAGACACCACTTGGACGCTCAAACCTGGTGGGTACTGGTCTCTTAGAGGGCCCTTGAGACCACTTGCGGCTTTTTTTAAAAATGTACGGGTTTCTAGAAAAGTTTTAGACACCACTTGGACGCTCAAACCTGGTGGGTACTGGTCTCTTAGAGGGCCCTTGAGACCACTTGAGGCTTATTTTTTAAATGTATGGGGCTCTAGAAAAGCTTTAGACACAACTTGGACGCTCAAACCTGATGGGTATGGGTCTCTTAGAGGGCCCTTGAGACCACTTAGGGCTCTTTTAAAAAATGTATGGGTCTCTAACAGAGCTTTAGACATTTAGACACCACTTGGACGCTTAAACCTGATGGGTATGGGTCTTTTAAATGACTCTTGAAACCATTATGGTGCTTAATTTTCAAACTATGGGCCTCTAGCAGAACTTTAGTTAGCTCTTCACGGTAAAACCAAAGGCCTGGAGACCTCTTTGAAAGCAACAAAAAACCCATCCAGCGAAAGCCGGACGGGTTTCTTCCCTAATCATCCCTCTGAGGCAGCAGGGTTATCGTACACTTCCTGATCCAATTCATCCGTCACTTTGCTGGTGATCAGTCCAGAGGTCATGGCCCCGCTGACATTGACGGCCGTCCGGCCCATATCGATCAGCGGCTCAATGGAGATGAGCAGCCCGGCCAAAGCGATCGGCAGGTCCATAGCCGAAAGGACCAGGATGGCAGCGAAGGTAGCGCCGCCTCCGACACCCGCCACACCAAATGAACTGATAGCGACAATGACAATCAATGTAAAGATAAAGGAAGGTGTCATCGGATTAATCCCCACAGTCGGTGCAATCATGACAGCAAGCATCGCCGGATAGACGCCCGCACAGCCATTTTGTCCGATTGACAATCCGAATGAACCCGAGAAGTTGGCAATTCCCTCCGAAACCCCCATATGCTTTGTTTGTGCATTAATCGTCAAAGGCAGTGTGCCTGCACTTGAACGGGAAGTAAAGGCAAAGGTCAAAACTGGAAAAGCTTTTTTCAGATAGGTTAGCGGATTCAGCCCTGCCATTGTAAGCATGATCAAGTGGATGGCCAGCATGACAATTAAGGCAGCGTAGGACGCGCCGACAAATTTACCGAGCTTTAAAATCGCATCAAAGTCACTGGTTGCTACCGTCTTAGCCATAATGGCAAAGACGCCATATGGAGTCAGGCGCAGAACCAGAGTTACTACCCTCATAACGATAGCGTAGATGGAATCGACGATTTTTTTAAAGAAATCTGCTGCTTCCCTGTCTTTGCGGTATACACCCAGATAGGCGCCCCCTATGAAGGCGGCAAATATGACAACCGCTATAGTGGAGGTGGCACGTTCCCCTGTTAAATCAAGGAATGGGTTAGCCGGAAGAAGCTCCAGGATCCTTTGCGGATAACTCTGGCCTTCCATAGCAGTAGATCGTTCTTCGAGCGCTAGTCCTCGTGAAGTTTCCGCCTCACCCTGCTCGATTTGAATTGCTTCAAGGCCGAATCCCTGGGCTGCTGCAATCCCGACTGCCGCCGCAATGGCCGTTGTCCCGACTAACAAGCCGATAATCAGAAGGGCAATCTTGCCGAGGTTGTTTCCGAGCTTAAGCTTGGTAAAAGCAGAAAGGATCGACACAAAGACGAGAGGCATGACAACCATTTGCAAAAGCTTGATATATCCTATTCCGACAATATTGTACCAATCGATCGACCGGGCCAGGGTTTCATCCGCGGGCTCATATAGCCACTGAAGGATAAACCCGAATAAGATCCCGAGTCCTAAGGCAGCGAACACTCTTTTGGAGAATGACAAGTGTTTTTTCTGCATATAAAAGAGGACTCCCACAATGATAAGAAATGCGGCTAAGTTAGCAAGAAGCGTTAAATTGTCCATTTCCTTCCCTCCCATTTATAAATGATGAATGATGCAAAAGCAGCCGGTTTGGACTGCTGTTACAATCATATGAGGGAAAAGGATAATGTATGTTAGATGCCGGTTGACAAGGGACAGGAAGAAATTTATACAAGCCTTAAACGGAAATTCACTTTGGAAGGTAACGGAATAAGTAGTGCGGTTATGATAAAATGATTAACATACAGAAATATCTTACTGCACTTTATCTTATTTATTCAGAGGGGAATTTCTATGGATATCCTTAGTGTTTTTCTTACGGTCCTTGTGGTTTTGAATATTGCTTTTGCCTCTGTCGTCGTTTTTCTGGAAAGGCGTGATGCCGGGGCAACCTGGGCTTGGCTGATGGTCTTGCTTTTCATCCCGGTGCTTGGGTTCATCATGTATCTGATTTTTGGACAGAACCTCACGCGGAAAAGGTTATTTCAATGGGATGACATTCAAAAAATCGGGATAGAGGAACTGATTGCCAGGCAGGTTGAAGAGATCAAGAGTGATCACTTTTCTTTCAGGGACAGTACAGTGAGTAACAACAAAGAATTGATTTATATGCACCTGATCAACAACGAGGCAGTCCTGACACAAGATAACGAGATCAAGGTTTTCACCCACGGAGAGGATAAATTTGATTCACTGCTGAAAGATATTGAAGCTGCGCGAAACCATATTCACTTTCAATACTACATATTACGAAGAGATGCCCTTGGTAAAAGGATCCTGAGTGCTCTTACGGAAAAAGCAAGGGAGGGGGTAAAAGTCAGGGTTCTATATGACGAGATGGGATCAAGGACACTGAACAAAAGATTCTTCCGTGACCTGATTAAAGCAGGCGGGGAAGTCGAAGTTTTCTTCCCTTCACGCATTCCCTATATCAACCCCCGGCTGAATTATCGGAATCACCGTAAACTTGTGATCATTGATGGTGTCACCGGCTACGTCGGCGGCTTTAACGTGGGCGATGAATACCTTGGGCTGAATCCGCGATTTGGGTATTGGCGGGACACTCACCTGAGAATTGAGGGGAGTGCAGTACTGGCTATGCAGACCAGGTTCATCCTGGATTGGAACCAGGCCTCCGATTCGAGGGATATTGACTTGGAGCACCGGTACTTCCCCGAAGCGAAATTTCGAGGAAATGCCGGAGTTCAGATTGTCACGAGCGGACCTGATTCGGAATGGGAACAAATCAAGAATGGATATATTCGGATGGTGTCTTCGGCAAAAGAATCCATTTACATCCAGACACCTTATTTTATTCCTGATACCAGCCTGCTCGATGCCCTCAGAATTGCTGCCCTTTCCGGAATTGATGTCAGAATCATGATTCCGAATAAGCCTGACCATATGTTTGTCTATTGGGCAACGTTTTCCTATATTGGGGAGATGCTGAAAGCCGGAGCACGGATTTACATCTATGATAATGGCTTCATCCACGCTAAAACGATTGTCGTGGACAGTAAAACCTCTTCGGTCGGAACAGCCAATATCGATGTGCGTAGCTTCCGCTTGAACTTTGAGGTGAATGCGTTCATTTATGATGTTGAATTGTCTAATGAACTTGGAAATGTTTTCTTAAAAGACATTCATCAATCAAGGGAACTGACTATAGAAGAGTATTCTAAGAGGCACCTGTGGATCCGTTTTAAGGAATCGATTTCGAGGCTCTTATCTCCCATCCTATAATAGATCAAAAGGCAGCTTACAATAGCTGCCTTTTGTGCGCTTTACTCCTTTACCGTACTGAAAGGGACAGTCCCTCTCAACACGGTAAAGCATTAAAGTGAGTATATATAGAGAAGGCAGCTTCGGGAAGCTGCCTTCTTCATTAGTTCAGGTATTCTATTACTTTAGGAAATCAGGATCTTCATACGCCGGGTTAGGGTACGTGTAAAATCCTTCTCCAGTTTCTCTGCCCAATTTTCCTTTATCAATAAATTCCGTTTTCAGCATGGATGCCAATTTGGCAAACTCCGGTGAGCCTGTTGCTTCGGCTTTCGCATTTGAGATATTGTAAGCTGTAGTGATTCCGACAATATCCAATATCGCAAATGGACCTTTTGGTGCACCTGTAGCAATCATCCATGTTTTATCGATGGTGTGAGCATCGGATACATCATTGACGAGCAGCATCTGGCCTGCCTCAAGGAAAGGAACCAGCAGGGAATTCAAGATATAACCAGGCTGTTCTTTGTATAGGGGCAGTGCAACCATACCGATGGCCTCGGCAAATTTCAGCAAGTCTTCAAAAACGTTCTTCTCTGTTCCTGGATGTCCCATGACTTCAGCTGTGTTGTTTGTCCAAATTTCATTGGCGAAGTGCAGAGCAAGAAATTTTTCCGGGCGCCCTGTCGCCTCAGCGAATTGGCTCGGCAGCAGAGTGGAAGAGTTGGTGGCAAAGATCGTTTTTGCCGGAGCCGCACTGCCCAGCTTCTCATAAAATTCCGTTTTGATCTTCACCACTTCTGGTACCGCTTCGATTACAAGATCTGCGTCTTCTACTGCTTTTTCCAAATCAGAATAGAATGACATTCTATTAAATGCGCATCTACTTCTTCTTGAGAAGCCCCTAAGTCTTCCTGATAACGCGGCTTCAGGTTCGTGACACGATCCTTCGCCTTCTCAAGTGCTTCATCACTGATGTCATAAACCGATACATTGAATCCGTGAAAGGCTGTCTGGAATGCAATCTGGCTTCCCAGTACTCCGCTTCCGGCAACCGTAATGTTTTTGTAGTTCATAGTACCTCTCCTTTCAAAATTCACCCTTGGATATTTATTACCACATTAGGGTGATGGTAAATCATAAGTTTTATTATACTCCTATAATGGTAATATAATGAAGTAAAACGCTTTCAATACAGGGCTTTTTATCATACAAAACTAAAAAGAACCACAGCCCCAAAAATAACCCGTTCGGTTGAGCGGGAGAAAACATAAAATAACACTGCTATTGGAGGTGGAACTAGCATGCTAATTCGCACCTCCATTTTTTATTGATATGACAACGTTTATAACGGAAAAAGAGCGTTTTAACATACAAATTAGCATATGTTTTAACACCCCTTTTAGCAGTAGTGAATAAATTTATTCACTACTGCTAAAAGGGGTGTTAATTCCAATGTTGAAAGTAATACTGAAGAAAAAAATAGGACCATCCAGGTTGGATGATCCTTTGTTATTTAATTAAAGCCCACGTTTGTTGAACAAGCAATTTGAAGAAAGGTTACTTAATACGCCCCTTACCTGTTAATTGGTAATAGATGGACCTTATCTAGCCTTTTCTTATGAAATTTAAAAAACCTAAAAAACACCAGAAAAAAATAGTCACAATCATTGCGTAAAACCATACAGAACGATACCATACATACTGTAATTCAAGCCAAAAGCTCATTCCGCCTTCTTCTGGAGGTAAAAGGGAATATAGCGACACTTCAATATAGAACATTACAAAGAAAAATAAAAACAAAGGGAGAAATAGAAGATATAATTTATCAAATTTAAACTTCATTAAAACCACCTTTTCAACGGGGACCAAATGTACCAAAACTATAAAATTCTTCAGTAAATCTGCCCTTTAATTGAACAACAGTCCTAATGCGAATGGAAAATTCTGATAACACTAGTTTATCATAAACTATATTATCACGGCAGGATCCATTATATATTCTCTGGAAAAACACTTCCTCACAACAGAAAAAAACAGCCCAAAAGTTTCACCATTTGGGCTGCTATTTTTCATGTTAAAGGATATGCTAAAAAGCATTCTATTTTATTTGTGAATTGCGTTTTTCTCCCTGACAACCGAACGGGTTACCCAAAAAGGACTGCGGTTATATTATTTTTGTATATCATTTCGTGGTTGGTCAACAATAGCCCGGCTTTGCAGAAGAGAGGCCTCCACCTCTTTTGCCAACCCCGCCTTCAAATCGTCTGATCCGTATGCTTTGAACCAAGCAAGTGTATCTTCAATCGTTTCCCTTGGATGCCTGAGAACGAGTCCTTTATTCAAGGAACGTGAATAATCAGCCAAAATAAAACCATCCGGATATTGCTCATTGACCGGAATCCACAATGGAAGCTGTGTAAACGGCGTGATGTCTCTCTCCACTAGAAATGTGTCCTCGACCCACGCAGCTTCTGTGCCTGAAGGAGCTATAAGGGTCAGGTCCTCAACGAATTCCTTCATGCTGTATCCCTGCTTTGGTCCCGTCACGTTATAAGTGCCCGTTTCACCGTCCTCCGCCATGAGAATGATCCACTGGGAAAGGTCACGCACATCGATCCATTGAATAACACGTTCTTTACTTCCGGGAACAAGGACTTCGCCGCCTTCAGAAAATCTTTTCACCCAGTAGGTGAACCGGTCCGTTGTATCATCAGGTCCGACAATTAATCCCGGTCTTATGGTAAGAACCTTCCCGGGAAGGATTTTCTCCAGTCTTTCCTCACATAAGGCTTTTAAGGGGCCATAAGTTTCCCCATTTACTTCTTCGGTGTCCGGGTTGTCCAGACTGCCCGTTTCATCTTCTTCCCGGGCTTCACCACTCTGAAAACTCTTATAAACGGAAATGGATGAAATGAATATGTATCTGCTTACTCGTTCCTTTAACAAGGACGCAGTCTTTTCCACTTTTCCAGGCGTATACCCCGATGTATCTATGACCACATCCCATTCACCCTTTTCCAGCGCCCTTAAGTCACCGCTCTCACGGTCCCCTATTAACTTCTCAGCTTCCGGAAACAAATGCGGATTGGTTTTTCCCCGATTGAACAGCGTCAATTCGTGGCCTTTAGAAAGCGCCGATTGAGCTATATGCTTCCCTAAGAATGACGTTCCCCCCAGTAATAAGATCTTCATCGCTTCTCCTCCTCTACTCTTTCTCATAATCTGTCAGCATCACCTTAAATACAAAAGCTGCATCTGCTGTTTTTACATCATCAGATAATGACCCATCCTCATTGATGGAGAGTCCCTCCAGCTCATTTCCTTTAGATCCAACCCACGATACAAGATAGACGGCTTCATCTTTAGCCAGCTTCCTTTCATCATTGATAAAGGAAGTGAATGATGCTGAATCTATTCCCTCGACATCATGTAAATTTTCTAACAAACCATTGACCATTCCGTTCAAAAAGAAAAGTTCGTTCTCTTGACGGTTAAATCCAAAGGATATCAGGTCTTCGTTGAATTCTTTTTCAACCTGCCCTTTTATATAAACCTGATCTTCTGTTAATACACCATCCTTGTAGATTTCCATGGCAAACTGAAGATCCTCTTCTTCTGCCAGTTTACCGTCTAATTTAAAAAATAGAATGGCATCCACTCCTGTTTTACTGATAAGATTTTGCTCTTCCTCACTTAAAGTGTACGGCTTGATTGAAATATTACTGCTGGTTTTTTCTGAACAAGCACTAAGCAGAACTACTATTAATAATGTGAGTAAAACAGCAGGCCTTTTCATTGATTATCCCCCTATTACTCTTCATCATTTCTACTATACTATTAGAGACGGGGTGCCTTAATTCCTTTTTTAAAATTCGACTCCACCCTGCTTCTGAATAAAATTCAAAACAAAAAGCCGGCTTGAATGCCAGCTTTTCGGTTCTTTATAAAAGATCGTTGATCTGATAGATTTTCCCGTTTTCGATTTCATCGCTCTTTAGTACGTTCACCAGAGCTCCCGCCACTGTTTCTGCGTCACGAAGCTTTCCTTCCTCTTTATAATTCTTGAAAGTTTCGATATCGTTAAAAGCTGACTTGGACGAGGAACGGATGGTTGACTGCATGTCGGTATCCATGATTCCCGGGCTGAAGGCAAATACCCTGTGATGACTTTTCCTATTATCCAATTCCAGTGCTGTCGTCTGGGTGAACATGTTGATTGCTGCTTTGGTGCTGCAATAGATACTCCATCCATGGACCGGACGGCTGCCTGCACCAGAAGAGATATTGGCAATCACCAGCCGTGCATCTGATGTATCAGCTTTATTAAGAAACAAATTGCTGATGATCATTGGTGAGAGCAGGTTTACATTTACATGTGTCTCTGTTTTCTCTACGTCCAGGTTTCCAGCAGTTTCAATGGGATCCACCATTCCGGCGTTATTGATGAGATAGACCTCTTCCCCGCGTTCCTGAAAAACCATTCCGGCAATTTTAGTGAAAACTGACTTTACTTCAGATGGGCTGCCCAGATCACAAGAGTAATGGGTGTATTCTCCACTTCCCTTCTGATCTATTTCCTTTAAGTCTACATTCTCCGAACGTGAAACCGATATGACTTTCAAGCCCTCTGAGAGCAGCTGTTTCGCTGCTGCTGCCCCAAGTCCTTTTGAAGCACCTGTGATAATTGCATAAGCCAAGACGATCACTCCTTTTTTCCTGAGTATATATAATTCGGCTGTGCTGATAAAGCGATGGGCCTTGGAGCTGAAGGAGGATAACCGGTCCCTGATGAAGCAGCAGGAGAATCTCCTTGTCATCAGCCAACTATACTGCCTTTTTTATATACTTTGCCTCTACTTCCTCCGGAGGAAGCGGACGGCTGAAATAATAGCCTTGTATATTGTCACAGCCAAGACTGTGCAGCAAGGATACTTGTTCTTTCATCTCCACCCCCTCGGCGATTACCCCCAGCCCGTTATGCAGGGCAATCGAGAGAATGGTGGAGACCATCGCCGATTGGTCTGCAGTAAGGTCATCAATAAATGACTTATCGATCTTAATAATATCGATCGGCAGTTTGTCCAGATAGCTGAGTGAACTGTACCCTGTTCCAAAATCATCAAGGCTGATTCTGATGCCCAGTTCCTTTAACTGATTCAATTTCTTAATAGTCTCCTTCTCATTGAACATCGTCATACTCTCTGTGATTTCAATTTCAAGAAGTGAAGCTGCGACAGTATGAGCTGCCATGGCATTCTGGAGATTGTTCAAAAAGGCTGGGTTGGCAAACGAACGCTGTGAAATATTGACTGATACCGGAAGTTCTTTCAGCTGGGTCGACTGCCAATATTGAAGTTGTCTGCATGCCTCCCTAACGACCCAGTCCTCCAGCTTCACGATGAGGTTGGTTTGCTCGGCAGCTGGAATGAATAATCCCGGAGAAACCAATCCTTTTACAGGGTGATTCCATCTCACAAGTGCTTCGAAACCGACCAGCTCCATAGCAGAAGAATTGACCTTCGGCTGATAGTACAGGGTTAGTTCGTCTTGTTCAATTGCCCGCTTCAATTCATTTTCAATAATGATTTTTTCGATATTGCTGGTATCCAGATTAATATTTTTATAAACAGCAAAGTTATGAAAAGAGTTATCGGAAATGGAAGCCCTGGCCGTGTCTGCACACTTGATCAGCAGTTCGGGATCTTCCCCATTCTCCGGATATATCGAGATGCCCGCTTTCATTTCCATAAAAATTTCATGTCCCTCGACAAAAAACGGAGTTCCGAGGATGGCTTGAAGTTGTGTGAGTACAGGCTGGATATCCTGATTTCGAGTTGGGACAAGGCAGTAAATTTCATCCCCACCAAACCTAGATACAATACTTTCATTTGGCAGCACAGTCGTCAGTCTCAGGGACAACTCTTTCAGTATCTGATCACCGACCTGAAAACCGAAAACGTCTCTGATGGTCCTTAATCTGCTGTAATCAAGGCTGTAAATGGCAAACGGCACCTGTTCCCTGACAAAATCCTCCACCTCGGAGATGAACTTCCTTCTATTCGGCAATCCGGTATAATCATCGTAGTGGAAAAGATATTCGATAGTATTAGACTGCTTTTTATTTTCTGTAATATCCTTGGTAATCGTATATACCCCATTGATTCCATGACCTGACTCTATCGGCACTCCGGTAATATTGACAATTCGCTGGGTTTTATCTTTTTTGATAATGCTGATTTCTGTTTGCTGGGGCATGCCCTCTTTTGTCATTTCAAATCGCTTCAGTGTTTGCGATAAATGAACCGGGGCAACTATATCCTTTATCGACATAGTGAGAAGTTCCTCCCGTCCATACCCTGTAACTTGTTCTGCAGCAAGGTTGGCAGTCATAAATCGGCCATTCAGATCAAAAGATATGACCGCATCAGGGTTATGGTTAAAGAGGGATTGAAAATGCTGTTCACTCACCTCGACCTTCGAGATATTTTCCTGATTACGCTGTTCACCGAACAAATCGGGCACGATTGACAGCAGCCACACCATTACAATTTCCAGTGCATACGGCAGCATGGATAGATGCAATTCGGGGTTTTCTTCATTGATGACAGGCAATACGGACATGGCTGTCAGATAGGGGATTCCTGCAAGGGCGATACCCGTGGCAAATGATCCTATGATGACCCAAAAATTCGTGTCCACCTTCTCCGTTTCCCTGGTGATCTGCAGAAGGAACCTGAGAGAATAGAAGGAGATCGCCAATGTTAAAATGAAGGTCATCAGAAGCAGGACAGGCTTAACTTCCAATAAGGGAAAAAATAAGATCAACACTGCAGTGTAGTCAGAAGCTAATATGACCAGTGTCAATCCCAGGCCGCCAAGCACGTACCTTCCCATGTCCAATCTTTTATTAACCGCCAGTTTTAGGACGAAATAAGTACCGAATATGCAGCTTAGTAAAAAAGTAACTATGTAGATGAGGAATGGTGTGCTTTCAAAAGGCAGATCCAATGCCAGGACAACGAATAGATTAGTTAGAAAAAAGGTCGTTCCAATAATGACG
Source organism: Rossellomorea vietnamensis (assembly GCF_008180615.1). GTDB lineage: Bacteria > Bacillota > Bacilli > Bacillales > Bacillaceae_B > Rossellomorea > Rossellomorea vietnamensis_D. The sequence goes on along the minus strand of NZ_VTEH01000019.1, from coordinate 38,069 downwards.
GCTTTGATTGCATCCGAACGGATAACCCTATTGGTAAGGGATTCTTTCTGTGCCGACTGAATCATCAAAAAACCATTAATAATGGAGAAGAGGATACTCCAGAGAACATAAGGCAGCTGAATTCCATAGCTAGATAACAAAATTTCGCCTCCTGTTTTTAAAATATATGAGTTTTATAGGTATATAGGCTTAACTTTATTTTAAATTATTTTAAACTGCATTGGTAGCTTTATTCATATTCATTTAGGTCTCATTCATATGAGAGTGACCTTCAACATCTATAAGTGATTCGGATACAGAACTCTGTTAAAAGCAGCGCTAATGTACTTCAATTCAGGCTTAGGGTGCGCACCCGCAACCGAGAAATCCACAAATCGTTTAGTACATGAGGAGCTCCCTTTTGTGTTGCTGGGACCCGAGTGGAAGACCTTATCTCCTGGTTTTGGAGATTCCGGATACATGGGTGGTGGTTTTTGAGAGGAGATATGTACTCAGAACGCGGCGCTGGGTACAGGAGTGGTGGGTTTTGAGAGGAGATATGTACTCAGAACGCGGCGCTGGGTACATGAGTGACTGGTTTTGAGGGGAGATATGTACTCAGAACCCAGCGCTGGGTACATGAGTGGTGGGTTTTGAGTGTAGATATGTACTCAGGCAACGCCGCTGGGTACATGAGTGACTGGTTTTGAGGAGAGGTATGTACTCAGAACCCGGCGCTGGGTACATGAGTGACTGGTTTTGAGGGGAGATATGTACTCAGGCTGCGACGCTGGGTACATGAGTGGAGGGTTTTGAGGGGAGATATGTACTCAGAACGCTCCGCTGGGTACATGGGTGGTGGTTTTTGAGAGGAGATATGTATTCAGAACGCGGCGCTGGGTACATGAGTGACTGGTTTTGAGGGAAGATATGTACTCAGGCTGCGACGCTGGGTACATGAGTGGCCGGTTTTAAGGAGAGATATGTACTCAGAACGCGGCGCTGGGTACATGAGTGACTGGTTTCGAGGGGAGATATGTGCTCAGGCTGCGACGCTGGGTACATATGTGGTGATTTTCGAGTGAAGATATGTAGCCAAGCAACGGCGCTGGATACATATGCAGCAGTTTTCGAGTGGAGATATGTACTCAGACCGTGCCGCTGGACACAAAAAAGGTTCCTGGCTTTTACATGCCCAGGAACCTTTTACAATGTTTACTTAAATAAATCTGCTATTGATTGAAATAAATTACGGAAGAAATCGAGTATGCCCTGCAAGAAGCCTTTTCCTTCTTCACCGACCACTTCATCAAGCCTTTTTTTGATATCATTCGAGATATCTTCGAGCTGTCCTTTGACGTTGTCGAAATTGATATCAAGGTTTCTCATCTTGTCGAATAAGTCGATAAGCAGCTGGCGGTCTTCGGGGCTCAATTCGATATTAAGCTTCTGCAACTGCTCGCTCACAATCCGTTCAACATCTTCTTTTGTCGCAGGATTTTGCTCGGCAATTTGTTTTTTGATTTCTGTCAGAAGTTCACTGACCTTTTCCTGGTCCATTCCTTCTTCTTTTGCCAGTTCAGTGGCAATTCCCAATTCTTCATTGGCGACTTCCATTCTGACTGTATCCAGCTTCTCCCCGCTGACTTCATAAGCTTTATAGATACCTGTAAGGGCCGAGTGGCCGCTCACCTTGACTGGGGATGCCACGACGACCGTCGCATCTTCAACTCCAGCCGTCAATAAGGCGTTGGCGTACATTTCATCTGTTACTTCAGTGATATTGCCAGGGGTCGCTCTTTCTATGATAAGGCCTTCGCCTTTCTCTTTTCTCGTGATTTTAGCTGAAGAAAACATCCTCGCATTTCTGTCTTCGCCTTGGATGTAACGCGCCAGGTCTTCGCCTGTAACTGTAATTTCCTCTACCATTTCAGGGTCGTCCACTTCGAGGGCTTTCCTGACTTCTTCTCTTTGTGCTTCAGATAGTGACTCTCCCAATACAACGATGGGAAGACCGAACTTTTCATTTATACTCTCTTTGTTTGTTTCATTATCTGCTGCCATGACTGTACTGCTCGCGAATAGACCAAAAAAGACTGCAAGAATTAAAGCGATCTTACTCCATTGCTTCATCATTCAGATAGTTCTCCTTTTTCCTTAAAAGATAGCTTACAGGAACATCATATCACTTTACTCTAATAATATGTCTACTTTTTTCTTCCATTCATCCTCCAGAATACTCATCTCCCAAAGGTTCCAGTACTCGTCTTCATACCTTTGGACATCGCGTTTCAGCCCTTCTTTTTGGAAGCCCGCCTTCTCGTAGCATTTAATGGCCGAATGGTTGAAATCATAAACACCCAGGCTGACCCGATGGAGATTGAGTTCCTCAAATGCAACCATCAGTATTTCTTTCATCATAGTTTCCCCAACGCCCTTGCCCCGCATGGAGTTGTCCCCGACGAGCACTCGGCAGACTCTCGCCGAATTGTTCTTCGTATCGATGCTCTCCAAAGAAATATGCCCGACGGCTTTTCCAGAAGATTTCTCAACCACTTTATAGATAAGCTTTTCACTATTCTCTTGATTGGCCTTATCGATATGGGAATAAAGGTTCTCCCTGGTAAGCGGATAACCAAATCCCCCGCCGCCCCACTGAATATATTCTTTTTTGCAACCGAACCATCCTATTAACTGCTCAAAATCCTCTTCCGTAAAATACTGTAGTTCAATCATCCTGGCACCGCCTTTTTGCCCATTTATTACCCCATCTGGATACGACTGACACTAAGTGTGTTATTTACGTCCAGCCCCGGGGTCAAATAACCTCAACTGAATAAAAGGAAAAACCCCCTTTTTTCTCTGAGGAACATTTGCCTGTCGGGACTGACCAGGGCGCTTTCGCTTTTGATACGTCCAGCTTCAGCGCCCACCCCCTCGGGGTCAAATAACCCTCAGAGAATAAAAGGAAAGAGCGCCTTTTTTCTCTGAGGAACATTTGCCTGTCGGGGCTGACCAGGGCACTTTCGCTTTTGATACGTCCAGCTTCAGCGCCCACCCCCTCGGGGTCAAATAACCCTCAGAGAATAAAAGGAAAGAGCGCCTTTTTTCTCTGAGGAACATTTGCCTGTCGGGGCTGACCAGGGCGCTTTCGCTTTTGATACGTCCAGCTTCAGCGCCCACCCCCTCGGGGTCAAATAACCTCAACTGAATATAAGGAAAAACCCCCTTTTTTTCTCTGAGGAATGTTTGCCTGTCCGGGCTGACCAGGGCGCTTTCGCTTTTGATACGTCCAGCTTCAGCGCCCACCCCCTCGGGGTCAAATAACCCTCAGAGAATAAAAGGAAAGAGCGCCTTTTTTCTCTGAGGAACATTTGCCTGTCGGGGCTGACCAGGGCGCTTTCGCTTTTGATACGTCCACAGCGATAATTTCATAACTTCCTGGCAAACAACAAAAAAACAAGTCCCCGGAACCGGGAACTTGTTTTATCAATTGACTCATATTAGGCTTTTTGAACGTTTGTCGCTTGAGGACCGCGTTGGCCTTCTTCGATATCGAAAGTTACTTCTTGGCCTTCGTCTAATGATTTGTACCCTTCACCTTGAATTGCTGAGAAGTGTACGAATACATCGTCTCCACCTTCGCGCTCGATGAATCCAAAACCTTTTTCACTGTTGAACCATTTTACTTTACCTTGTTCCATTTTTCGTTTCCTCCTAATGTCTAACAAAACAAAAATTTCGTTATAGTATTTTACTTAATTTATTATACCCAGCAGAATCCGCCTTAAACATCATTTCCCATATTTTTTTAAAAAAATTTTTAACTCACTTGAATTTTAATAAATTTACGTTTTCCTACACCGATAATCAAACCATCTGTAAGGGATACCTCGAGGGCCGGATCTTCCACTTTGCTGCCGCTGATTTTCACTCCTCCGTTAGCAATCATTCGGCGGGCTTCACTTTTCGAAGCGAGCATTTTCAAATCAACAAGAAGCTCAATAACCGGTACAGTCCTGCTCTTTTTCCACTGAACAACAGGGATATCACCCGGCACAGCCCCTTTTTGGAAGATCGCCTTGAACTGCTCTTGAGCTTTTTCAGCCACTTCCTCTCCATGAAACATTCTTACAAGCGTGCTGCCCAAAAGCATTTTTGCATCACGAGGGTGCAGGCCGCCAGCCTCCAAACCTTCCCTGATCTGATTTTTTTCTTCCACCGTCAGATCAGTAGCAAGTTCAAAGTACTTTATCATCAGTTCATCCGGAATGGACATTGTCTTTCCAAACATTTCTTTAGGTTCTTCGTCGATCCCAATGTAGTTGTGTTTCGACTTGGACATTTTCTCCTTGCCATCAAGGCCCTCCAGCAGCGGAAGCATCATAGCGACTTGTTTTTCTTTACCATAATGCTCCTGCAGGCCCCTGCCCATGAGCACATTAAAATGCTGGTCGGTACCACCGAGTTCAACATCACTTTCAAGGACGACGGAATCGTAGCCCTGCATAAGGGGGTAGAAGAATTCATGCAGGGAAATCGGTTTTCCCGTTGATAGTCTTTCGGAAAAATCATTCCGTTCAAGGAGCCTTGCGACAGTGATGCTCCCAGCCAGGTGGATGACATCTTCCAAGTTCAAATTCTTCAGCCACTTTGAGTTATAAAACAATTCCACTTTCTCTTTATCCAGCACTTTCCCGAACTGCTCAAAGTAGGTTTGGGCATTGTGCTTCACCTCTTCATCTGTCAACTGCTTCCTAGCTGCCGACTTGCCGGTAGGATCACCGATTTTCCCAGTGAAATCTCCGATGATCAACTGAACAATATGCCCATTCTCCTGGAATTGTCTCATTTTATTCAACACAACCGTGTGCCCTATATGGACATCAGGAGCAGATGGGTCGAGCCCAAGCTTAATTTTCAATGGTGTATTGGTCTTGATCGATTTTGCGATCTTTTGCTTGAGTTCGGCTTCCGGAATGACTTCCTGCGTTCCGCCGGCATAGATGTCGAATTGCCTCTCTACTTCATTTAACTGGTCTTCATTCAGGTCTTTCATCCAATCTGCCATCCTTGTTCTCCTCCTTTTAAAACTTTTTAAATTGCGGTCGGTTTCGCTGTGCGAACATAGCTCTCATTAAGCACGTTCACTGCATCACGAGCAGGGCACTCTCCTGTTGGACCAGCCGGAAATCCCTTTCCTTTATTGCAGCAATACCCCTAAAAAAGAACAGTTTAAAAACATAAAAAAACCACGTCCCAAAAAAGGGACGTGGTTTATTGCACGCGGTACCACCCTCGTTGAAGATCGCTCTTCCACTCAAAGAAATAACGGATCCACCGTCCTTTGCTACTGAAATTTCACAAAGAAAGCTCGAGGAGGTAATTCACATTCAACTATATACCGGTTTTCACCCTCCACCGGTTCTCTGAGATAGGGAGATGAGCTGCTACTTATTCCTGTCAACGCTGAATTTTAAATTAGAAATATTGTAACGAATCTTCCACTGAAATACAAGAAGTTTTTATTTCATCTTGTCTTTGCGTCTTTTTAAGTAAAGACCCATCAAGAAATAGGTTCCCAATAATAAGACGAGAAATACAGGAAGGGAAAAATAAGACATGCAGACACCTTCTATTTCATATCTCCAAGAGACGGATGAAAGAACATTAGCAAGACCGCAATGATGGGGATGGAGACTATTAAAGCAAGCAGCTTATTTTTATAGTGCATCCGAAGCATCACAAACATAATGATGTTAAAAACAAGAGACCAGCCTACACTCCATCCATTTTCGTATATAAACAATCCTCTTTTGTAAAACAGGAATTCCAGAAAAGTAAAATAGATGATCCAGATCAAGACATATACATATGACTTTTTTCCTTGTGGGTAATAGCGTAAATAGATCATGATGACAATTGGCAGTATAAAAAAAGAAAATGTCAGTTCAATCAGGGTATGGTTCAGCCAATCTACTGTAACGGCCTTATATTTCCACAATGTATGATTGTAGAAAACAAAATTATAAGCGAGGTTGCAGATAAGATAATATTGTACGGTCGGATAATAATCCTGCCAGCGTTTCCAATCCACAAAAACCTTTGCAAAAATGATATAAACAAGCACAACAAGGAGCAAATACATGTTTTCATTCTCCCGTTTTAGTTCCATTCTCTCTCTTTAGCAGGCTTTTTATAACTACAGAACTACTATTTCTTCTTTAAAGCATGCTTTTTCATCAACTCTGCTGCGTTATGGAATGCTACTTTCGGAAATAACCCCTTAAATCACCGAGAAAAATACGGCGGCAGATATACCGAAGCAATACCTTCTACGCCTCTGGTCTTATTAAAAAATAAACCGCGGGTGTTATTGTATAAAGTTGGTAATCCGAATAAGATAAAGATATTGAATAGCTGATGAAATGAGGGGAAACAATGAAAAACTTATTCGCAATTATCATTGCTGTCCTGGTCGTTGGTTCTGTCCTGCTTATTCTCAACGATCATACTTCTTTGTTTGCTTCAGGGAAACGCACCGGGGACAACAGCGTTGCAGTCAATGATAGGGTAAATTCCCTTAAAATTGACGTTCCAAGCAGTAATACAGTAATCATTCCTGAAGAAAGGGATGATGTGAAAGCCGAGCTGAAGGGCAAGGGCAATTTAATCGTCAGCTCAAAAGGCGATGAAATCAAAGTAGAAGTAAAGCGGAAATGGTTCAGCTGGATGTCATTCAACCATGATTCTGAATTGACCGTCTTCATCCCGGAACATTTTGACCGCAGCATGGACATCAATATCGGTTCCGGCAGCCTTGTATTTGAAGGAGAGTCTTCTTCTGAACCGATGGTGCTCGATACATTAAGAACAGATATGAGTTCGGGTAACCTTGAATTAACCGATATAAAAACTGCCAAATTCGTTCATAGCGGTTCATCTGGAAGCCTTATCGTTGACCGGTTTTCTGCCAAGGAGGGAGCCGTGGAAATCAGTTCCGGTGATGTAGAACTGATTGAGTATTCCGGACCGTTGAAAGGAGAGCTTTCTTCCGGGAAGATGGATGTGGAAATGGCTGAATTAAAAGGCGACATCAGCTTTGATCTCAGCTCAGGAAACGTCGACTTGGATCTTCCAGATGACAGCAGCTTCACCCTTACCGGAGAGGCAAGCAGCGGCAACATCTCCAGTGAATTTCCGTTGAAATCCCAAAAGGTGGATGACGGTGATATTTCCGGAACTCATGGTTCTGGTCAATATGACATTGAAATCTCAGTATCCAGCGGGGACGTAAGAATTTATTAGAGACACACTTCATTGCTTTAAAGCGCGAAGAGGGACAGTCCCTCTTCATGCTTTAAAGGGCTAAAGGATTGGCACTCTGCTATCCTTTAGCCACCAAATCTTATTTCCCTTTCATTTCCTTCACTTGCTCCTCATGATTATCGATCCATTCCTGTGCGATGGCTTCGGGATCTTGCCCTTCGTCAATTTTGATGATCATTTCTTCAATATCCGCTGCATCCATTTTCCACTTAGTGAGGAATTCATAGGCTTCTGCGGCATCGTCCTTCAGTTCCTTGTTCGTGATAACATGGACTTCAGAGGTTTGAAAATACTCTTCAGGACTCTCCAGCACTTTCAAATCATAATTAACAAACATAGGATGCGGTCTCCAGCCCAGAAACAACACAGGCTCCTCGTTTTCCATCATCCGCTGTGCCTGTGCAAGCATTCCTCCTTCACTTGAGGCTACATATTCCAAACCCAGCCCAAGTTTATCTATCATCTCTCTTGAAGTGACCGTCATTCCGGCACCTTCTTCAATTCCATACATCTTTCCGCCGAATAGGTCTTCTTTTCCCTTAATATCTTCTACCGAGTCAATTCCCTCTACATAAGTGGGAATAACCCAGCCAAGCTCTCCCTCTTTGTAGCTGACAGCTGTATCTTCCAGCTTATCACCATACTTTTCCATATAGTTGGCATGCATATCCGGCAGCCAGGCATCCATGAATACATCCAAATCTCCCCTTGCAAGGCCTGTGTATACCCCGCCTGCATCTGCTTTCGTTTCGTTGACCGTGTATCCCATGTCTTCAAGAATAAGCTTTGCGACTTTGGTTGGAGGCACCGTACTTGTCCAAGGAGTCACGCCAAAATTGATTGTGATTCCTTCATAATTGCCTCCATTTTGTTCGGCATTATCCTCTCCTTCATCATTAGCGCCTGTACCACAGGCAGTCATCATGAAAGCAGCAAACACCAGGAGGAATCCAATCTTCCATTTTTTCATCGCCAAAAACTCCTGTCCTCATTTTTTCTGACCCAGACCTTGCGTAATGCGATCCAGAATAATAGCGAGTACCACAATTCCTAGACCACCGACTAACCCAAGACGGACGTTCACACTCGAAATTCCAGCCAAAACAGTTGACCCAAGTTTTGGTGCTCCAATCATAGAGGCAATAACGGCCATGGAAAGTGCAAGCATGATCGTTTGGTTGATTCCCGCCATGATAGTGGGAACGGCAACAGGAAGCTGCACCTTTGTAAGCATCTGCCAGGAAGTCGACCCGAACGCTTTGGCTGCCTCTACCATGTCAGCCGTATCAACGTGGATTTACCGCTTCCGGACAAGCCCATGATGACGAAAAACTCGCCTGCCTTCACCTTAAAGGGAGCATTATTCACCCTACGGTCATGCCAGTCTCGTCCAGGATTTTCTCCTTTCCCTGTCCCTCATTTAACCTCTTAAGCCCTTCTTCGGGACTGGAGCGGAAAATTTTCGTACATAAGCATTTCTCTTTTTATATACTCTCTGACATTACTATTTGTCATTTTGACCATTTCATACTTACCGGATGTATATTTCACAAGTGAAAAGGAGGTCTGTTTTCAGGGATACTTCCACGCTAAAAAAGGTACTCATGCAGGCTCTCAATGATGCTTGAAACACTTACAGATTCCTGGGGTTTCTCGGGAACTTCACGAAGGACACCCCCACCTCAAAAATTGACTCTTTGGGGGTCTCTCCAAAAATTACTCAACAAAAAAGGACCCATTCAAGGCCCTTTATCGGTCATCCGCACTGTTCCACGTCTTGCCGTCTGTGGAATTTCTGACAGAGTATCTTTCTGCTGTTGTCAGTTCTTCTGCTGTCACACCCGGCATGACTCCCAACTCTGTATCGATGACATCATTCAGAATGGCAGGGGTATTGGTTTCCCTCAAAACGGACTGCAGTTGTTCTTTCGCTCTATTTCCTTGTCCTCGCTTGACCATTAACTACATCCCCCTTTAGAATTATATTATTTGGGGTTCAACCGCCCTTTTATAGGCTGTCGCCCTCTCCTTTACCTATTCGTTTGATAAAACATTCTCCACTATTCTCCTCCAGCATATCAAAAAGAAGAAATGTCCTTCTTGCTTTATCTCCTTCAGCTGTGATCCTTGGTATTTCTCCTGCAAATAGACTGCAGTCTTCTTTGGCCACATTTTATCCTTCTCTCCATACCAGATATAAGCCGGAAATGGAGGATTCTCCTCCGGAAGATTAAAGGGGACCATCATTGCTCGAAGTTCGGCATATTCGGACCAGCCTTTCGTTCGGTAAGCCTCCCACAACCCTTCAGCTGTTTGTTTTTTCAATTGTCCTTTCAGATCTTCCAGGTTCTTGTCTTCATTCTGCCTGTTCAGCAGCCCTAATAGCATTCTTTCTATACGGCCAGTCCAGATCTTATTGATGTGTTTCAAATACCCCCTGGTAAAAGAAGGGGCTAATCTAAACGTTCTTCGGATAAATTTCCAGCGAGCCGGCAAATACTCTCGGCTTTCTTTGCTTTCCAGAGGAATGGCACTGCCTGCCAATGACAAAGAAGTTACCTTTCGGGGATACTTAGAAGCGAACACTTGCGAGAATAAAGCACCATTTGACCATCCGAAGCAATGAGCCCGTTCGATGCCCAGGTAATCGAGCACTTCATTCACGTCTTCAGCATGGTCGTACATTGTATAATCTTCAAGGAAGCCTGATCCGCCATAGCCGGGCCGGTTCACCATAAGGATAAATATATGATTTTCATCAAGAAATGTTTTATCAAAAAAAATTGAGGAAGCAGCAGATCCCCAGCCATGAAAGTAAAGGAACGGGATTCCAGAAGGGTCACCAATCTTTTTATAAGTGATTTTTCGTCCTGATGAATGTTTGAACATAAAGTTTATGCTGTCCCGCATATTGCTACTCGCCCTCTCATATCCTCGTTTATGTATATATTCCCCTCCGCATCCGCCGTACAAACTGTTCAATCCTAGAGGAGACTAAGTTTATCCCAGTTTACGCTACTTTAGAACCTAGTTCTTAAGACCTCTCTTCTCAATTGAGAAGGTAAATAGATTTAACTGTTTTTACGATTTTATATTGTCAGGTGAGAAGCAAAAAAGTACAATCAATCAGTAAATTTGTTGCAGTTGCCATCATGAAAATTAACACAAAGAGGAGAGCTGCAAGCTTGAAATTCAATAAAAATGAAAAACTCAGCATCTACAATGGAATTGCTTCCACTGTGTCCACAAATGCTGTAAATGGATATATCCCGCTGTTTGCCATTGGTGTCCTGGGTGCGAGCAATACGCAAATGGGACTGATCACTTCTCTTCCCTCCATTATCGGAATGCTAGCCTTGATTCCAGGGGCCATGTGGCTGAACCGGGTAAAAAGCAAGAAGAAATTTGCTGTTGCATCTACTTTGTCAACCAGACTATTGTTCATGCTCATCTTATTTGTTCCATTTCTGTCTCCGCAATTTGCACCTTGGGCTCTTGTTGCACTGATTGCGCTTTTGAACTTTCCAGGGGCGCTGTCCGGTCTGTCCTGGCAGTCAATGATCGGCGATCTGGTCCCTGAAGAACGACGAGGCGGATTTTTCAGTTCCAGGAACCGATGGACGACCATTACCGCGATGATTGTAACCTTTTCTACAGGATTCTTTTTAGAACAATTCAATGAAAACAGCGTGTTTCCTTATCAAATCCTGTTTATCGCCGGTTTCGGTTTTGCACTAATGGAAGTGTATTACTTGATGAAGCATAAAGAAGAGACGGCAGAGCATACTGCCTTAGAAGTAAAAGAAGTAGTAGAGAAGAAGAAGTTTTCAATGGACGTGTTCAAGCACAAGCCCTATGTTGCCTTCATCATTTGCGCACTCCTATTTAACTTTGGAGCACAAATGGGCTGGTCCATCTTCAGCATTTATCAAATCCGTGAAGCCCATGCCACAGCCCTCTGGTTCAGCATGTTTTCAGTGACCAACCAGCTTTCCCAAATTGTCAGTATCAAGTGGTGGGCGAAGTATGCGGACAAATACGGCAACACGATGCTGTTATTCGTGGCAGCGGCCGGTATGGCTACAGCTCCTGCTTTGATGATCGTTTCGACGAACTTATACTATATCACTTTCATAAATCTTTGGATTGGAATTTTCGTAGCTGGAACAAACCTTCTGCTTTTCAACCAGCTGCTGAATTCTTCGCCTCAGAAACAGCTGACGACCTATATCGCCAATTATAACTTTTTACTTGCGATCATCGGGTTTCTCGCGCCGCAATTCGGGGTCCTGCTCCTGAACCAATTCGGGATGCAGAGTGCTATGCTTTCCACCTCCCTGGTACGGATGTTGGGAGCACTGGCCTTCCTGTTCGTGGCTTTGAAAATGCTTGCCCGCCAGCGTGCCCACTCTGGTGACAGTCACAACCCGAAAAATGTCGAATTGGCACCTTAAGGATCAAAAGCGGAAGCGCCTTGATCAGCCCCGACAGGCAAATGTTCCAAAGAGAAAAATGGCGGGTTTTCCTTTTATTCTCTTTGGGTTATTTGACCCCGAGGGGCTAGGCGCTGCAGCTGGACGGATCAAAAGCGGAAGCGCCTTGATCAGCCCCGACAGGCAAATGTTCCAAAGAGAAAAAAGGCGGGTTTTCCTTTTGGGTTATTTGACCCCGAGGGGCTAGGCGCTGCAGCTGGACGGATCAAAGCGGAAGCGCCTTGTTCAGCCCCGACAGGCAAATGTTCCAAAGAGAAAAAAAGGCGGGTTTTCCTTTTATTCTCTTTGGGTTCCCCTTACAAGTAAATCCGGTATAGTTTATCGCTTATTCTCAACAAGTTACACCTTCTACCCCGAACCAAAACAAAAAGCACACCCTTCAGTGCACTTTTCGTCCGTCATTCTATTCGACATAAACCGGGGCGTGACTGTCACCGGTTTTGAAGATGCTGTATGAATGCATTAAGCTTTTCTTTACTTTGCAGGCTGCGGTTGCAAGCCTGGCTGTCCTGGCAGATGTAGTTTCCGCGATTTCTATACGTCCCATTGGCAGCAGCTTTCGATTCGGTGATGAACATCCCGATTTCTCCAATGGAATTGCATATTGTGCAGACTCCTTTTTGACTGTGATTCTTGAAGGTTCCCCTCATTCCAATCAGCTTGCCGTTATCCTCTGTGACAAGGTATTTCCGCTCCTGCCCAATGTCATTCCAGCCTAAGTAAGTGACCTCCCTTAGGTCTACATTCTCAAGATCGGGGAGCTTCAGCTTCTTTACTTTTGGGAACAGTTTTAGCAGTGTTTTGTCAGACACTTCCCGAAAAGGTATGACAAAGGGTATTAGCTTAGCAAGATAATTCTCTGCATCCTGCTTATCTTTAATAGAGGCAATCGAACTCAGCAAATCGTGTTCTTCCTCTGAAGGAGCAGGCAGCAGGCTCAATACCTTTTCCAATGTGACAGCTTTGAGTGCTTTCATGACACCAGGATCATTTGCGTTTACATGACCATTGATCAGCACTTTCGTTTGTGCTTTTATAAAGTTGAATTGATCATTCCTAATAAAGGGCTTCATCATTATTACTCCTTTAAACTCTTCCTTTTACGATACTTCTATTATATCCAGGAATCTCCGGCAAGGATATGCCGGGAATGCCCTTAAACAGAATTCGCCATAAAAAGGGAAGCTCCCCCTGGAAAACGTACTAAGGCGAAACACTGGATGCCAATGCTTACCATCAATTATTTAGAGTATACAATCTTCTTAATGGTTTCCGAAGAAAGAAAATAATCTTCTGCAAGTCTATCAATTCTGCATCCGTTTTTGAATGCCTCTTTAATCCTTGCGTTCCGCTCTTCAATCATTTTCCTACCTCCTGAACGTGAACCCCACTTTTGATAAGAAGATTTTTGCTTCGGGATATAGATGGTTTTTCCCTGCACGTACTTCTGGATTTCCTTAAGTAAATGTTCAGGTAAAACATGTTGAGTTTTTACTGCTTTCATTTCAGCCAGCTCCTTATTATTTTTTTATAAAAAGAAAAATAAGGTGCAAAGCCGGTTCAATCAGAAACGTGAAAGCATGGTTGGGCGATTGTCTAAATTATATTCACCCCATGCAAAGTATCGCCTTCCTGATACCAGGCTTTGCATGAGTCGCTGCTGATTCTGACAAGGAATGGAATCTCGTCATGTAGTACCACCTCCTCAACCCTTTAGGTATGATAATATATGGTTTTTATTATAAAAGAATTTTTGCTTCTCCGCATTCCAAAAAAGTATTAATCCTTTTCAAATGTCCATCCTAACTGGCATAAGTACAATTGAAAAGTTTCATTTCTCACGTAAAGGGGAAAGAGATTTTAAAGGAATAATTTAAATGGAGAGGTATTTTATGGTAAAAACCAAGTTAGAAAAAACTATTTCTAGTTATATTGGCCGTCTGCTCAGAGACCATTTCGGCCGCGGACCCGGAAACGTCGTATGTACGGTATCCGGCCCCTATGTGGTTACTCAGTTCTCGGACTTTCTGTCACCTATGGAGCAATCCCTTATGGATAGTGATCAGACGGTTTATGTTGAAAAAACTAGAGACTTAATGATGGAAACATTAACGAAGGAAGTTACATCTTTTATCGAATTAAATACAGAAGGCCGTGTGGCTGAATTTTATTATGATTGGAACCTTACAGATAAGACAGGTATGATGATTGCAGTTCTCACAGCTCCTGATAAAGAACATCCTCTGCCGGAAATCAATGATTATAAAAACAGCGGCGCTCTAATTGAGGATATCATTCAAATCACCACCGCTGTACAAAAACCACCGGAGGAAACATATTCTATCATGCAGAACCCCCGCACCCTTCTTATCGTTCGAAAGGGGATTTTTATCCTCCTCGAAAAGGAGCTGATTCGCCTCGGGTTTCACGAAACACTCCGGATAACCAAGCGTAATTTGGAAAAAAGGTTCCTCTTTGAATATAAAGAAAGATTTGAAGAGCATTTAGATGCGGAACTGAAGGACATCTTTGTGGACTGGGACTTTGATGGTGATAAAAGCTTCATCCTCTTACATTTGAAGCCCTCTTAAAAAGTCTTTGATAAGTAGTACCTCTCATGGTATTATATAAAATATCAATCGCAACCAATAATGAGTTTCTGATAGCAATGAATGGGCATGGAACCGGACATAAGTCAGAAGAGAGGGATCCCGCCTTCTTTTCTGACTTTTTTAATTTCCATATATTGTAATTAACTAAATTATTGTTAAAAAGGATGAGGATAGACCAGAATGAACATCAATGACTTCTCTCAGAAAGAACAAGAAATCTTGTCTTGCTTAGATAACTATGTTGAAAAAGCACGTCAGCAAAGTGATCAGCCCGTAACAATTAGAAAGACCGACATTGAGGACCATGTGGAATCTGTGGCAGAAAGGCTGAACATCCCTTACGAGAAAAACTCTACCTCTGTCCAGACCTACTACACTTTCTTTCTGGATGAGCAGAAAGTTCAAGCTGAAATCTTTTATCGCTATCAGAGCTATTATACAAGGCACAGCATAAAAAAGATCATCTAGGCACAAAAGCGGAAGCGCCTTGTTCAGCCCCGACAGGCAAATATTCCCCGGAGAAAAAAAGGCGGTTTTTCCTTTTATTCTCCGGGGGTTATTTGACCCCGAGGGGCTAAGTCCGTTCCAGTGGGTACGGACCCTCAGGCGCTGCAGCTGGACGGCACAGAAGCGGAGGCGCCTCGATCAGCCCCGACAGGCAAATATTCTCCGGAGAAAATAAGCGGTTTTTCCTTTTATTCTCTGAGAGTTATTTGACCCCGAGGGGCTAAGTCCGTTCCAGTGGGTACGGACCCTCAGGCGCTGCAGCTGGACGGCCCAGAAGCGGAAGCGCCTCGATCAGCCCCGACAGGCAAATGTTCTCAAGAAAAAAATGCTGCCTGATTTTCGACCTGCCTTATAATAAAAGCAGTGGCAGCCTGCTGAGCTCAGTGAGAAAATGCTCCTAAGAGATTCAGCTCTATTCGGCTCATTTAATCTATTCGTTAGTAGTTGTCCACGCAGGTGTGACTAATAAATTTCCTCAAGAAACACAAACCCCCTTTCCAATTTCGGAAAGGGGCTTTTTTTTATTTATTGAGCTGCTCTAAAAGCTTCTCAATCGGCGCATGGTCCTCAGGTGACTCGTCTATATGGCTCCAGATGATTTCACCATTTTCATCGAAGATCCAGGAACCTCCCTGGATGTAAACATCCTGTGTTTTAAGGGACTTCTGTACCACTTTTTTCTGCCCCTCATCCTCAGGCAGAAACGCTTTCTTACCACCTTTCAAGAAGGCCTTCCCCGCCAATGCAAGGAGTTTCCACTTCGCCATGGATTTATGTCCCATACTTTTATACAAGGACCGCTTGGGATCTCCATATATTTCGAAAGGATATGGACCGAATTCTCTCGTGAACTGTTCAAGCAAAGATTGATTAGATGGGGTTATGGCAATAACCTGTGCCCCTCCGGCGGTTAATTGCTGGTGATGCTCACGCAACTGCGCGAGAAA
This sequence comes from Rossellomorea vietnamensis, assembly GCF_008180615.1. Taxonomy (GTDB): domain Bacteria; phylum Bacillota; class Bacilli; order Bacillales; family Bacillaceae_B; genus Rossellomorea; species Rossellomorea vietnamensis_D. The sequence continues at coordinate 22,202 of NZ_VTEH01000019.1, read as the reverse complement.
GTCTCTGCAAACCGGTCAGCCCGGGTGCCTGACAAATATGACCAGGCTCTTTTGACCCTCTATGACTTCTTCAAAACTGCGGTCTTCGCCGAAAGGATTTTGAAGTATGTTCGTCATTCTTTCACCCTCTTTTCATTAGATGATTCTATCATAACAATCTTGAGGATAAAATCCATTTTAAACGTTTGGGTGTTAATACCCCGACAGCGCTTTAACACATTCCAGCACGAAAAGGGACTGTCCCTCTTCGTGCGGTGAAGCACTAAAGCTATAAAGCCAAAAAGTCTTTGACATAAATCCAATAATAAGGTAAATTACATAATGTACGAACATTTATTAATCAATATCAAAATAATATTCGTTTTTAGGAGTGTTACTCATGGATAATGTGTTTGATTATGAAGATATTCAATTAATTCCTGCAAAATGTGTAGTGAACAGTCGCTCGGAATGTGATACGACCGTAACATTAGGCGGCCATACGTTTAAACTGCCAGTTGTTCCTGCGAACATGCAGACAATAATAGATGAGAAGATTGCAATTTACTTAGCGGAGAATGGATATTTCTATATAATGCACCGCTTTAAGCCAGAAGAACGGCTGACTTTTATCAGGGATATGCATTCCCGCGAGCTGATTGCTTCTATCAGTGTCGGCGTTAAAGAAGATGAATATGGATTTGTAGAACAACTAGCTTCTGAAGGAATCACCCCTGAATTCATAACCATTGATATTGCTCATGGACACTCGAATGCAGTCATTAAGATGATCAAGCACATTAAGAAACACCTTCCAGACAGCTTTGTCATTGCTGGAAACGTCGGTACACCTGAAGCTGTAAGAGAATTAGAACATGCCGGTGCAGACGCTACAAAAGTGGGAATCGGGCCTGGAAAGGTATGTATCACAAAAATTAAAACTGGCTTTGGTACAGGAGGCTGGCAGTTGGCAGCTCTCCGCTGGTGTGCGAAAGCAGCAAGCAAACCTATCATAGCCGACGGCGGTATCCGTACGCATGGAGATATTGCAAAGTCTGTCCGTTTTGGAGCTTCCATGGTCATGATTGGCTCCCTATTTGCCGGCCACGAGGAATCACCTGGCGAAACAGTTGATAGAGACGGAAAATTTTATAAAGAATACTTTGGTTCCGCATCAGAATTCCAAAAAGGCGAAAAGAAAAATGTAGAAGGCAAGAAAATGTTCGTGGAGCATAAAGGAGCATTGATGGATACCCTGACAGAGATGGAGCAGGATCTTCAGTCATCTATTTCCTATGCAGGCGGCACCAATTTAGATGCAATCCGCCATGTGGATTATGTGGTCGTAAAAAATTCGATCTTCAATGGAGATAAAGTGTACTAAACATAAATAAAACCGGGCTTTGGTGTTCCACCATTGCCCGGTTTTTTATTGATCTGCACTTCTAATTGCTATTCTTCCGGAATACCCTGCCTCCGACTATTTTCGAGGACAACTGACATAGAAGCATTCCGATAAGCGCAGCGGCCAGGATGTACACCCCTGCGAAAATCTGCAGTGTCCCGGAAGCCAGTCCCGCAATGATAACCGAGAATTCTCCCCTCGGTGCCAGAGTAAAGCCAGTTTCCAACGATTCCTGCTTATTCAGTCCGTACCACTGTCCGCCTATATAACCGACAATCAGTTTATGGAATATCGACCAGATCAGGATGGCAGAAAGAAGCCCAAAGGCCGGAATATCACTAGTAAATTCAAGTGAAATCCCGAAATTCAGGAAGAAGAATGGCAGAAATAAGTTCCTGACAGGGAGTGCCACCTCCTGGATCTTGTCTTTAAAATTGGTGCCTGCAAACATAAGGCCGGCAAGGAATGCCCCGATTACCTCTGATAAATCGAGCAGCAGAGCAAAGCCGCCGTACGCCAAAGCAATTCCTAAAATATACACAAGCAGATAATCTTCATGCAGAAATTTTTCAATAAGGGTATACGCCTTTTTCTGGATGAATCGGCTGATGGCAACCGCCAGCCCTACAAGCAATGCGACTTTCAAGAAAATAAATAGAAAGTCCAATATACTTAACCCTTCTCCCCCGCTCAGGCCAATAAGGATAGTAATAAGGATAGGAGCCACCATATCCTCAAATATCAACAGGGTAAGAACATATCCCGATTCTTTCCTGTCCAGTTTCTTATTGTGTTCAAGAAGTTTAAGAGTAATTGAAGAGCTGGTCGCATAAACCAATCCCCCTATCAAAAGGGAATTAAATAGCCCTTGTCCGAACAAGGCACTGATTCCGGCTGTTACCCCGACACCCAGGGCCAAATCCAATAGGCCCGGCTTCCATACCTTCTTTCCTTTCGCAGCAATTTCCTTCAATGGATACTTCATCCCAAGAAGAAAGAACAACAGGATCAAACCGATTTCTCCTGCAACCTCTATCGTCTTGACATCTTCAAGCAGTCCGGCAAGTGAAATGCCTGCACCCAGCAGAATATATATGACAATATCAGGTATGCGCAGTGCCTTGTTTCCAAAGTACGCAGTAATAAATAGCACTAACAGAAATAAACCAAGAAATAACGGCAGATTCACAAACGGCACACCCTCTCATCCAATAAACATTTTAAGTATTCTACTATACCCGTATCTTTTGAAATCTAAGCATAGTATAAATTGGCACTCTGTAAACAAATTTCAAATTGTAAGAGGAGTTTTAGAAAAGAGCCAAGAAAAAAGAAGCTTAAAGGCATATATAAGCCCTTAAGCTATCAATTAAATCTCTTTCCGGGAGAAAGGGAGAAACAGCTTTACACCTCTCTTATTAAAAGGCAGCCATTTCATATCAGCAACCAGGTGGCTCATATATCCACCGGCACCTGCCAATAAGATTCCTTCAGTCTGAAAACTGATCTGCAGGTAATAAAGAATAATAGCATAGAAAGCCACACCAAGGAGAGAGTGGGTATAGCTGCGGTGTGACACTAATGAGGCAATGATAATATAAATGCCAAATAACCAGAGCCAGTTTTCATCGAGAAAAAGTCCTCCCGTCAATGCACCCGCTCCCGCAACAGTCAATAAATGCCGCTTCTTGATAAAAACAGACACCAGCATGATTGCCAACCCGGCTGCAATCCCTCTCCACATCTCAGCATCCGTTCCTGCCCACCAGCTGTAAACAATGACCGCAATTCCTATCAACTGAGCTAATGACATCAAAAACTTATGAGACGATGTAAAGGTATTCCTCAGCTTACCGTCCACATCCAAATCGGGGACCAAACCAGATAGCCCGCCTGCTCCTATCAATAAGAGTGTCTCTTCAGGAGCTGCCTGTAAATGCTGAGCCGCCAAAAGCCCGGCTCCTGACCCAATGACCATATGAGCTGTTCCGTTCACAATTGTTCCTCTTTTCTGTTGTTATTCTTGATGGTTTCCCCATTATAGGACAACCTGCTGTCCGCGTAAAACCTTTCTTTTCTATTTTTTATGAAAACTTTGGTACTATTAAGATAATAGGAAAGAATGGAGGGACTACTATATGAAAAAACTGATTGTCGCTCAACATCTTGAAGAAAACCAGCTGGAATTGATTCAGCAGGCTGCACCTCAATGGGAAATCATCACAGGCAAGGAACCCGAACATTGGAAGAGCCATTTGAATGACGCTGAGATTATCGCAGGCTGGAAAACTTCCATGGAAGAAGCTGCACTTGAAAAAGGCTCGGCTCTCCGCTGGATACAGACATGGAGCGCTGGAATCGACAGTATGCCTTTAGATCAACTGGACTCAAATGGTATCCTCCTTACAAGCGCAAACGGAGTTCATGCTTACCCCATTTCTGAAACCATCTTTGCCATGATGCTCGGCCTGACGAGGAAAATTCATACATATATACGGAATCAGGCTCAGAAGGAATGGGCTCATTCCGGCCTCAAGCTTGAAATTCACGGAAAGACCATTGGGATCATCGGAGTCGGTGCCATCGGAAAAGAAACCGCAAAGATTGCCAAAGCCTTTGGAATGAATGTTCTCGGGGTCCGCCATTCCGGAAAAGACAGCGAGTACGTCGACCAAATGTTCAGGACCGAACAGCTTCATGATGTCCTGTCCCGCTGTGATTATGTTGTTAACACTGTGCCACTCACTCCAGATACCCGCGGCATGTTTGGCAGGAGCGAATTCGAAGCCATGAAGGATTCTGCTTTTCTGATTAATATCGGCCGTGGTGAAACGGTTAAGGAACACGAATTGATACAAGCCCTGAATGCCAAAGAGATCGCAGGAGCCGGCCTGGATGTGTTCGAAACAGAACCTTTGGAAAAAGACAGCCCGCTTTGGGAGATGGAAAATGTCATCCTTTCCCCCCACACTGCCGGCTCGACAGAGTTTTATAATAAGAGGGTCATTGAAGACATCTTCATCCCCAATTTAAAAGAATATATCTCCGGCAATCCCCCGCCTGTCAATTTAGTCGATTACAGGAAAGGGTATTGAATCCCTTAGAGGGGAAAAAGGGCATACCTATCAGCTGATAGGTATGCCCTTTGCTTTTTTTCTGAACCTTACTATATTCCTTATAAAAAAGCTGGCAGGTTGGAATTAACCCAGGGGCAGGAGAATATCTTCGGTCACGAGAGATCTTTTTCCGTTGAGATATGTATGATGGTGCGCGCACTTCGGTCGCGAGAGATCTATTTCCGTTGAGATATGTATAATGCTGCGGGCACTTCGGTCTCGAGAGATTTATTTCCGCTGAGATATGTATGAAGCTGGGGGCACTTCGGTCACAGGAGATCCATTTGCACTGAGATATGTATGATGGTGCGGGCACTTCGGTCACGAGAGATCTTTTTCCGTTGAGATATGTATGATGTTGCAGGCACTTTGGTCACGAGAGGTGGTTTTCGCTGAGATATGTATGATGGTGGGGCTGCTTCGGTCACGAGAGGTCTATTTCTGCTGAAATATGTATAAAGTGCAGGATCAGCGAGAGCTTATTAGTCCCGTGAGGAAAATATCCCTGGAGAAAAAGCGATTTTTCCTTTTATTCTCCAGGGATTATTGCTGTACTTGGTTTCAGAAAGGCTGCCTAATTTTCAAGCCAATATTTTTTTGATCTTTTGACAAAATCAAAGCTTCCGGCCGCTTATCCTTTTAATAGTTCATATTGTTTGATGACTTCTTGTGAGATTTCACTTTCCTCATCCAGACCGCTTACCTTTTTCAGCACTCCGGCCACTCCATTCTCTTTGATCATCTCCTGTATTTCCATAGCTTGTTCATCTTCAGGGTGATCAAACAGCAAGGCAGCTGCGATAGCCTTGGCAAGGTTTGAATATGGAAGGCCCTCCTTCTGTGCCTCTGTAGTCGGGCGCACAAGTCTGTCTTCAGGGCCTAATTTACGTATTGGCGCTCGGCCTACACGAGTAACCCCATCATTTAGATAAGCGTTTTTAAAGCGCTCAATATTTTTATTGATATAAGCCAAGTGGTCCTCTTCATTAAGTCCATATTGTTTTACTAAATATGCTCCGGTTTCCTTAAGAGTCTCCTTAACTTGATCGGCAATTCCTTCGTCAGCCAGTGTTTGGTCAATGGTTTCTTTGCCTTGAAGATAACCGAAATACGCAATGACCGCATGGCCTGTATTCACCGTGAATAATTTTCTTTCAATGAAAGGAGCAAGGTCTTCTACGATCGTCATTCCTTCGACTTCCGGGAGACTTTCTTTGGCTTCCACAACCCACTCATAGTAAGGTTCTACAAGTACATCGAGAGAGTCCTGATCCTGGATCGGCACGATACGGTCAACAGCTGAATTGAAGAAATATACACGGCCATCGAGCTTAGCAATTGTCTCCTGATCAAGGTTTTCCAGAACATGCTGCTTTAGTATATCTGTGGCACCGATTTGGTTTTCACAGGCGATTACATAGAGTTTGTCATCCGTTGAAGAAACACGTTTCGATAGCCCGCGTGCAATCAGCGGGGCTATTCTCGGCAGGATATTGGGACCGATGGCAGTCGTCAAATATACTGCGTTAACAATGTGGTCAATGACCTCATCTTCCTGGCTGAGATTGTTCAAACCTGAAACATTCTCAATTAATGCCGTCTCTTTTTCTTCTGTAGCCAGGACCACATTATATTGCTTTTCTTCATTTAATTTATTTATGACACTGTCGGCAATATCCACAAAGGTTACATGATAACCAGATTGTGAAAAGAGAGCTCCAATAAACCCTCTGCCAATATTTCCAGCTCCGAAATGTACAGCTTGTTTCATGATAATCAATCCTTTACCAAGTTATTTTGTAAGTAGTCTAAAAATAGGTCTTCTAACTTCCTGCGGATCATTTCCCCATTTGCTGACGAGTAAATCATCATAGATTTTTCATCCTCGATAAGGCTGGTACTGATGAGACTCACTACTTCTTGCTCCCTATTGTTCAGGTTTTCCGGAGCAAGCATCAGGAGTACGCTTTTCATGGGCATCTCAATTCCGTCCATCCCCGTGATTATACAAGGCTCTTTCAAGTGGGCGATTTGAAATATAAGCTGCTGGATACCTTTACTTCTACAATGAAATAATCCCATATTGGTATTGGGTATCCCCAGTCCGCCTTTTCTCTCCCGCTCCCTCAATTCATGCATCACCTTATCCGTATTGTGGAGAAGTCCATCTTTCTCTGCCTGCGTTACCATGTCGCCCAGCACAGTAAAGTGGCTTCCTGTGTGTTCCATTCTGTAGAACCTGTAATTATCAAGGATGGACTCTATACTTGAATGGATCTCTTTTATCTCCTGCAGAAGACTTCTAACCTTCGGACGTTCGTCTTGATCCCTTTCCTTTTCTCTTGCAAACTGCTTCAGATACTTATCATTCCTAGTCAGTTTCTCCAAATTGTTCTGCAAATAATTGTGAATGAACTCAATGTCTTTCTCACTGAGAAGAGGGTTGACGAGAATATAATCGATGTCAGTGAAAGGAAGCCTTACCGTAGAGATGACAATGTCATAGTCTCTCATATCTGCCGATTGAAAATCTGTAAGTGATAGAATTTCAACAGAGTTAATTTCTGCTATCTCCTTTTGAATCCGGCTGGCAAGCATCTTGGAAGTTCCGATTCCTGTCGGGCAGACTACAACGGCGTTAATTCTGACTTTTTCCTCATTCATGACCAGAGCAGATCCAAAGTGCAGGACGACAAAAGCAACCTCTGCCTCTGGAAAATAAATATCCTTGAATCGATTTTCCAAACTGTTTTTAACAGCTAAAAATAAGACAGGATACTTCTTCTTTATTTCATCTGTGAGCGGATTGAACAATTCCATCTCCTGTTTCAACCGAAAGATCGAAGGTTCCATGTGTGCGATTAACCCTTGATATAAGGAAAAGTCATCTGATAAATCAATATTGAGCTTCGATGAGACATCATGTATTAAATTTTTTATGTGCTGGCCCAACAGAATACTGTCATAGTCGATTGAATCCGCAGCTTGCACCTTTGAACCTTTCAGTACAACACTCAGAAAATGCACATCACTGCTGCTGATTGGTACAGAAAGGGTTTGGATCAGTTCATCACAAATTCTATTCATCTTCCTGTATTCATTGTCATACCGAGTTTCCGTTATATCCATTTCTTCCAAGAGGAAGCCGCTTTGAATCCTTTGGATAGTTAAACATATATACACTATAAGGCCTGTGTAGTCACTGTCAGTTAATTTGGATTGTGCTTTGTCCAATACAGGATTCACCGCCTGGTCGGCGAGTAATAGATATTCAGGAGAAAAATAACCCAGAACCGTATCATTTAAATGCTGGCCTTTTTGGATTAAGTAAAGACTTTCGATAATATTTTCATAAAAATGGACCAAGAAAAAGTTAGCAAGTGCATGGCGTTTGTTTGCCTCAGTCGCAGCCACTTCCACCCCGACCCCTCTTTTTCTTGTTAGGTTAACAGAGAACTTGCTTAGCCAGAGGGCTAACTCGTCGAGATAAACAGTAAGGGTGGCTGTACTGATGCCCAGTTGATTTGCGAGCACCTGTTTTTTGAAATAAGGACCTTCATCAAGCAATGTAATCAGCAGATGCAGCTTTCTTTCCAAAGGGGTTTCATCGGTAGGAACGATATCTGTCAGCTTTTGGATCAGCCGAAAAATCTGTTCATTTCTTCCGTCGATAAATAATCCCTCATTGGTTGTTCTTTTCAACTCCAAATCGTGTTCATTCAATATTTTTTCTACTGATTTAAGATTGCGCTGTATAGTCCTCCCGCTGACATGTAAATAGTCCGAGAGAGTCGATACAGTATGTTTTCCGGATGTTCTTATGATTAAGTCAATGATGGATTTTTCCCTTGAGGTAATAAACATTCTATCCACTCATTTCTTTAAGAAGGGCTCTTTTGGTAAACTTGTTGCTATTCTATATAAATTACGAAAACTACCGCCAGAATTGAACGGAAATAACCTGATATGCAAGTAAGAAAAGAGCTGCTCTCCCTGGTTAGAGAGGAAACTGAGACTTCAGGGAAAAATCAACCACTTGGGATTTTCCCGAAAGCCTCAATTTATGCTAAAACAGCCTAAGAAGACATAAAACTTCAATAAAGCAGAACAGAAAGGCAGGTATCCCCGCCTTTCTAATTCAATGCTATTTGCTATTGATGATATCCTTCAGTTCTTTAGCAGTTTTTGCCCCAACCATCTGATCTACATTCTCCTGCTCTGAGCAGATGACGGCAATTCCAGATAGAATTTCAAGGTGAGTACCGTCTTTACCTGCAATACCAAAGATCAACTTAGCCTGTTCTCCGTCAAAGTCGACACCATTAGGTACCTGGATAACCGTGAAGCCTGACTTGATAACTGCCTTCTTGGCTTCTTCCGTTCCATGGGGGATTGCTACGTTATTCCCCATATACGTGGTTGTTATGCCCTCACGATCGATCATCGCGTCAACATAGCTGTCTTCCACATACCCGGCTTTGACTAAAGCTTCACCTGCAAAGCGGATGGCTTCTTCTTTGCTTGCGAATTCCTTGCCGATAAAAATGTTTTCCTCTAATAATAGATCATCATCCTTATCTCCATTTGGTTCTGTACCAACCGCCTCAGTTTCCGACTCTTCCACCAGCTCGGCCTGTTCTTCTGTAACCCCGTCCTGCAGGCTGGCAATCAGCTTGTCGTATTCCGGACTGGATAAGAAGTTATCGACCGAAATATGATAAGCGCTAGGAATCTTATTGACGGCTCTTGGTGTCAATTTTTCCTGTGTGATAACCACTTGCGCGTCAGATGGAATTGAACTGATTGCCGTGTTTGTTACGGAAACGTCTAACCCGGCTTCCTTCATCTTCTTGCGCAGCAGTGAAGCCCCCATAGCACTAGAGCCCATTCCGGCATCACACGCAAAAACAATTTTATTAACTTCTTCAGGAAGTGTTCCTTTATTTTCAGAAACATGCCCTGCTACAGAACTCTTCTTGCCTTTCATTTGTTCCATTTTCTTTGTTGCTTCATTGATATCTTCATCAGATGTCTTGCTTGTTTTCATGATAACCGCTGAAACCGCGAAGGAAACTGCTGCAGCTACAAGGACGGCTGCGTAGTTGGCTACATAAACCATTCCATCATTTGGTGTCACGGCTGTGATAGCAATGATACTTCCTGGTGAGGCAGGTGCTGAAAGACCTCCGCCCAATAATACCAGAGTAAATACACCGCTCATTCCCCCCAGGATGACTGAAAGGAAAAGCATTGGTTTCATCAAAATGTAAGGGAAGTAAATCTCATGGATTCCACCGAAGAAGTGAATGATTCCAGCCCCCGATGCCGACTGTTTCGCAGTTCCTCTGCCGAAGAACATGAAAGCCAGTAAGACACCAATACCTGGTCCCGGATTTGCTTCCAAGAGGAACAAGATTGACTTTCCTGTTGATTCAGATTGTTCCAGACCAATCGGCGACAAAATACCGTGGTTGATTGCATTGTTCAGGAATAGGATTTTCCCAGGTTCGATCAGAATACTAGTTAAAGGCAGCAGCCCTGCTTCAACCAGCCAGTCTACACCTGTCACAAGCACTTCTGTAAAAGCATCTACCGCTGGTCCGACACCGAGGTAAGCTAAGATAGCAAGAGCAGCCCCAAGGATCCCAGCGGAAAAATTATTGACTAGCATTTCAAACCCTGATCGGATCTTACCTTCGATCATCTGGTCAAACTTCATGATGACAAATCCACCTAATGGACCCATCAGCATTGCTCCTAAGAACATCGGAGTATCCGGTGCACCAACAATGACACCCATTGTCGCAATCGCACCAACAACTCCTCCGCGCTGATCGTAAATCAACTTACCTCCTGTATAACCGATTAATAGAGGCAGAAGGTACGTTACCATTGGTCCAACTAAATTGGCAAGGCTTTCATTTGGAAAGAAGCCTGTTGGAATGAAGAGCGCCGTAATCAATCCCCATGCTATGAAAGCCCCTATATTCGGCAGTACCATAGAGCTGAGGAAGTTACCGAACTTCTGCACTCTGACTTTTATAGTAGATTGAGCCATATATTTTCTTCCTTTCATTATTGAATAATTGCAGTGAAACCTATCTTAATCATAAATGACTGCATCAGAGGGCTTCAAGAACGTTGAAAGGTAACTTTGTCGCACCTGTCGTGACAAACCTATTGTTTCTCCGGGTAATATTCTTATTCTCTTTTAAGCGGGTTATTTGGAATGGGAGTTCATAGAGGAATTTATCAAAAAGGTCCCTGGAGATTTCTCCAGGGACCTGCTTTATTAATGACTATTCAACAGTTACTGATTTCGCAAGGTTACGCGGCTTATCTACATCACAGTCACGGTGAAGCGCAGCGTAATAAGAAATCAATTGCAACGGTATTACAGAGATAAGAGGTGTTAATAATTCATTTACTTCCGGGATGACGAAGCGGTCGTCTTCCTCTTCAAGACCCTTCATGGAGATGATGCACGGGTTGGCGCCGCGGGCAGCTACTTCTTTCACGTTTCCGCGGATACCAAGGTTAACAGCTTCCTGCGTAGCAAGAGCGATAACTGGTGTTCCTTCTTCAATCAAGGCAATTGTTCCATGCTTCAACTCTCCGCCGGCAAAGCCTTCAGCTTGGATGTAAGAGATCTCTTTTAACTTAAGGGATCCTTCCAGGCCTACATAGTAATCAAGATGACGGCCGATGAAGAAAGCGTTGCGTGTCGTAGCCAGATAATCACGGGCAATGGCTTCGAATTCTTCTTTTTGTTCGCATAAAGCTTCCATTGCTGTTCCAACGATACCAAGTTCATGGATCAAATCAAAGTTTAATTTGATTCCGCGTGAATTAGCTGTTACATATGAAAGAATAGAAAGCACCGCAATCTGAGCTGTGTATGCTTTAGTCGATGCTACCGCAATTTCAGGACCTGCGTGAAGAAGCAATGTGTAATCCGCTTCACGGGAAAGCGTAGAACCAGGGACGTTTGTAATCGTCAGTGACTTGTGCCCAAGTTCTTTCGTTTGTACAAGGACCGCACGGCTGTCCGCTGTTTCACCGCTTTGAGAGATGAAGATGAATAATGGCTTCTCTGATAGAAGAGGCATATTATAGCTGAATTCGCTTGCTACATGAACTTCTACTGGAATCTTTGCCATATTCTCAATGAACTGCTTGCCGACCAAACCGGCATGATAGCTAGTTCCTGCCGCAATGATATAGATGCGGTCAGATTCATTCATTGCTGAAATGATTTCTTCATCAATCTCCAACTCTTGATTATCGTTACGGTAAGCGCTGATAATCTTACGCATAACTGCAGGCTGCTCATCGATCTCCTTCAGCATATAGTGAGGGTATGTGCCCTTCTCAATGTCACTCGCATCCAATTCAGCAGTATAAGGCTCACGTGAAACTTCTTCACCTTCAAGGTTCTGGATTGTTACTTTTTCTTTTGTAACAATAACTGTTTCCTTATCCATAAGCTCAACATACTGGTCTGTTACCTGAAGCATCGCCATCGCGTCACTCGCTACAACATTGAAATCTTCTCCAAGACCTACAAGCAATGGGCTTTTGTTCTTGGCAACGAAAATCGTCTCGTCATTTTGATTATCCAGAAGCGCAATTGCATAAGACCCTTTAAGAAGCTTAAGCGTCGTACGGAACGCCTCCTCAACACTTCTTCCTTCGTTAACCAGCTTTTCAATAAGCATAACGATGATTTCAGTGTCTGTATCACTTTTTAAAGTTACGTCTTGCAAGTATTCACGCTTTAGAGCTGAATAGTTCTCGATAACACCATTGTGAACGATAGTGAAGCGTTCTGTTGTACCTTGATGAGGGTGAGCATTCACTTTGCTTGGCGGACCATGAGTCGCCCAGCGTGTATGGCCGATCCCTGTGTTGGATAACACATTTTCATCTACATTATCTCGAAGGTCCGCAATGCGTCCCTTCTCCTTGAAGATATGGACGCCATCAGCATTTTTGACGGCAATTCCTGCTGAATCGTACCCGCGGTATTCAAGCTTTTCAAGTCCTTTTAGAAGTATTTCTTTTGCATCCTTATTTCCAATATATCCCACGATACCACACATAATTAAATTTCCTCCCTGGATGATAAGAGGGCAGGAAGCACGGGGGCCTCTTGCCCCCTTATCTCTGATTGTAATTGTTTTGCATTTCCTTTCTTTTGTCCACGGAGTTGCCTCGGTGATTTGAGAAAGAAATTGACGGCTCTGCTTTAAGCCGGGAGGCATCCGCCGAAAAATCGATGAACCTCCACCTCGTCAACTAAACCGCTTCGAACGCGGTTTAGTCCTGGCGCTTTTGAATCTTTATTAACCTCTATCCTCCTAAGCAGCATTGAATTATTCCTGATTCCTCTCGACGAGAGAACCAAAAACAGGATAATCATACAACACCCCGAATGAATCCGTCAATAAAAATTTTTCAGCCCATTTAGATCTGAAGACAAAATAAAACTTCCAGCACATGACCTCTAGGCCTCTCTCCTCATATCACGAGGAAGAACGTCCCATACAGCCTGGTGATAGTTAAAATACCTTCCTGCTTATGGTGCTTACTTAATTTTCCCGAAATACATTCAGTTAAACCAGATATTATTGTGAAAGGGGTATAGTTAAAAAATATGCATAAGAGGACACAAGGGTCCCTCTTATGCATGCACATTTTCAGCTTATTACTTTAATCCCATCTCTTGATCAACAATATCGACAATTTCATCGACATATTTCACGCACAGCTCTTCTGTAGGTGCCTCAGCCATTACCCGTACAAGAGGCTCGGTGCCGGAAGGACGCACAAGGATTCTTCCATTGCCGTTCATTTCCGCTTCAACCTTCTCAATCACTTCTTTGACCCTGGCATTATCTGTCACGTGATGCTTATCCGTCACTTTAACATTGACTAGTCTTTGCGGGAATTTCTTCATCTCACCTGCAAGTTCTGATAATGTTTTGCCGGTCAACTTCATGATATTGACTAACTGGATGCCTGTCAGCAGGCCGTCACCCGTTGTATTGTAATCCAGGAAGATGATATGGCCGGACTGCTCGCCGCCCAGGGAATAGTTATTCTTGCGCATTTCTTCTACTACATAACGGTCTCCTACAGCCGTTTGAAGGCTCTGAATATCGCTTGCTTCCATTCCTTTATGGAATCCAAGATTACTCATGACAGTTGAGACGACAGTGGACTGCTTCAAGCGCCCTTCTGATTTCAAATGCTTAGCGCAGATGAACATAATCTGGTCTCCGTCTACAATATCTCCATTTTCATCTATCGCAATCAAGCGGTCACCGTCACCGTCAAAAGCAAGGCCAATATCCGCTCCCTTTTCTTTTAACAGTTTTGCAAGTTCTTCAGGATGAGTCGATCCGACTCCATCATTGATATTCAAGCCATTTGGGGACGCTCCCATTGTAATAAGATCAGCATCAAGGTCTGCAAATAAATGAGGCGCCAATGAAGACGTCGCTCCATGAGCGCAGTCCAGAGCGATGGTAAGCCCCTCGAACTCCTCATCGACTGTTTGCTTCAAGTATTGCAGATACTTCTGTCCGCCTTCGAAATAATCGCTGACTTGTCCCAAATCAGCTCCGATTGGACGAGGAAGTGCATCCTCCTCCTGGTCAAGAAGGTCCTCGATTTCTTTTTCCTGATCATCGGTCAGTTTAAATCCATCAGATCCAAAGAATTTGATTCCGTTATCCCCCACAGGGTTATGGGAAGCAGAGATCATGACTCCGGCTTGAGCATCAAGAGCTTTCGTCAAATAGGCAACTCCAGGAGTTGATATGACGCCAAGACGCATCACTTCAGCTCCGATTGACAGCAGCCCGGCAACCAGTGCCCCTTCCAGCATATGGCCTGAAATTCTTGTATCACGGCCAATTAGAATCTTTGGTCTTTCAGCGTCTTTCGTCAACACATAACCGCCGAAACGCCCCAATCTAAAAGCCAACTCTGGAGTCAGCTCTGTATTAGCAATTCCTCTTACACCATCTGTCCCGAAATACTTTCCCATTGATATCGCTCCTTAGTGGGCTTAAAGATCCAGTGATAAATTAAGCCGGTATTTTCTCTTGTATTTGGATTGTAACTGTAGTGTTAGTCAATTCCCATTCGATGTCTTCCGGACCCTCAGCTGTCAATTCTATTTCATGATCGCCGGGGGCAAGTCCTGTTACATCTGCAAACAGCGAGAATGATTGAGAGTCCACGGTACCCAGCTGTTCCGGAAAACCTGAAACAGTTATATCCACTGCCCCTGATTCCGGATTCACAAACTCATACTCCAGGTCCTCGTCAGCACCTTCTAGCGTTATGGTATTCCCCATGACTGTTTTCTTTTCAACTTCTTTAATATCTATTGTCACTTCGACTTGTTCCGGCGTGGCTTTATTTACACCCTCCGGAAGTTCGAGCGGCACTTCAATTGTCGTATCTTTAGTAACTTCGCTTAAATCCAGTTCTGCCTGAAGCTCATTAATCGACCTGAGAAGAGCGTCCCTCCCAAATACCGTTACTTTCTTTGGGTTGACAGTGATGGACTCGAGTTCCAACCCATCAGGCAGGTCGCCTGTCTGGTTCACTGCTACCGTAACCTCTTTGCTTGGATTGATGACTTCAATCGTCACATCCACTGTTTCAGGTTCAATAGCCACATCCAGTTTATTATAGTCTCTGTCAAGTACCTGAACTCGTGCTTCCCTGGTAATAGAAGCGTCTATACCACTGTTCACATCCGGGGTGGCTACGACATAAGCAATTTGCTCAATGATATCCTTGGCTCCCGTAATTTCCACGTTCCGGGGCTCCACTGTCACACTCTCTGACTGATACCCTTCAGCCAGCAGGGCTTCATTGAATTCAGGATCTACGGAGAATTCTTCCGTCACCTTTTCCTGGATGGAAACATTTACAAAGGAAGGGTCAAGATTCACTTGCAGCTTGTCAGATATCCCTTCAATTTTCAGCTGTACTTGATGGTCGCCTATGCCTAAATCATTCAAATCTGCGTACACATGGAAGTCCCTTAAAGTCTTCGCAGAGGTAACCAGATTCTTCGGTCCATCCACTTCGATTGTAACGGTTTCAGGAACACCGCTTACAAATAAATTTTCACTGTCATAAAAAACTTCGACCGGCACGTTCTCAATCGTCTCTATTCCTTGCTGCGGATTGCTGCTTTCATTTCTCTGCACAGCCATCTCATCAAAATTGACGGAAACATAAAGGACAAAGGCCAATAGCAGTCCGACTATACGCATAAACCAGCGATTTTCGATGAATTTATCCATTGTCTCTCTTCCCCCTCCAGCTCCATTTTGTAGAGGATGCATTTGCTTTTTCACCTATCAGCTCATGCTCGAGGATCAACTTAAGATCATCCACTGAAATATTCCGTTTCAAGTCTCCATTCACCGTAACGGAAATACTGCCGGTTTCTTCTGAAACAACGATTGTAATACTGTCCGTCACTTCACTGATCCCTAAGGCAGCCCTGTGCCTTGTTCCCAGCTCCTTAGAGATGAATGGACTTTCGGATAACGGCAGATAACAGGCAGCCGCCGCAATCCTCCTCTTTTGCAGGATGACAGCACCATCATGAAGAGGCGTGTTTGGAATAAAGATATTAATCAGCAATTCTGAAGAAATCTTTGAATGAATCGGAATACCTGTTTCTATGTATTCACTCAGTCCCGTTTCCCTCTCTATTGAAAGAAGGGCGCCTATTCTCCTTTTCGCCATGTAACTAACGGCTTTGCCGATCGCTTCGATCATCTGGCCCTGCTCTTCTTCCTCTTGATTTCCGCTTCTGGAGAACAGTCTTCCTCTTCCAAGCTGTTCAAGCGCTCTACGCAGCTCCGGCTGGAAGATGATGATAATGGCCAAAATCCCCCAGTCAATTGCCTGGTCAACCAAGGATCTTAAAGTATCCAGTCCCAGCAGGCCGCTGAGACCCCTTACGATAATAATGACGAAAATCCCCTTTAACAGCTGGACAGCTTTCGTTCCTTTAATAAGCATTATTAATTTGTAAATAACAAACCATACCAGAAGTATGTCGACTATATCTGAAGCATAGTCCAGTACGGAATAATTTGAGTAAACATCAAAAAACGGCATATAGTATCCTCCAATAGAAGTGATCTAAAGGGATAGCCGTGAAAATGGCTATGTAGTTAGTAACTTTATTATTATATCACAAAGAGCCTTGACAAAGAATAATAAGGATAAATGGAAATATATATAAACTGATTTGCGATTCACTGTAGGCAGCGGCATCTTCAGCCTTTCATTCTTTAACCGCAGACTGAGTAAGTACTGCTAAGCATGTAAATCTTGAAAAAAATATCCCTTTAAAAAAAGACTGTTCCAGCATGGGTGCCGGAACAAATTCTTTTACTTCTTATATACCCTCAGGCTGGTCTTCAAACCAGTCTAATGTTTCATTGAAACCCTTTTTTATCTGATACCATAACCACTCAAAAGCCGCATCGATTTCTTTGATTTCCCCAGTTACATCTCCAGCCGATGCCATGTACTGATTGCCATTGATGATCGTTACATCACCATTGACCTTCCCTTCAACTTTGACATCGCCGTTCTTCACTGTGATATTCCCATCAATCACTTTGCCTTCAGGGACGATCACTGTATGATCTTGGACTATTAGATCCGGCTGCTTCGTAAAGGAAAATTCTTCGCTTTCATTCCAGGAGGAAAACAGGCTGCCAATCATCAGTACGAAAAAGAGGGAAGCTGCTGTCATAAGAGGATGATGTCTCAGCCACCTCTGAACTCCAACCTTTTTCTTCTCCCGAGGCAGGTTCGCCATCACCTTGCTTGTAAAATCAGCAGGCGCCTGTATATGTGATGTGCTCTGCACTAATGCTATTGATTTTTTCATCTCATGGAAAAACTGCTGACATTCTTCACACCTTTGAAGATGTTCTTTTAGTCTGTTCTCATGGTCTTGTGAAATTTCTTCATCTAAATAATCATGAATATATTCTTCATATTCTGCTGAACAACAAGTTTTCAAAGGCTTCACACCCTTCCTACATGTTTCTTAATTGTTTTCTGAGAGCTTCGCGCCCTCTATGTATTCTGGTTTTCACCGTCCCTAAAGGAAGATCCAGAATTTCACTAATTTCCTGGAGAGACAATTCTTCAATATACTTCAGGACAATCACCGACCTGTATTTATCCGGAAGCTTGAGAATCTGTCGCTGGATTTCTGCCTGAAGTTCCATCTCTTCCACTTCTTCTTCCGGCAGCTGTCCTTCTGCGGCTACTTGAGAATACATTGTAAGGCCTTCTGTCCCAGTTACTTCTGCATCGAGATAATAATCCGGTTTCTTTTTCCTGATTCTGTCGATGCACAGATTTGTGGCAATCCGGTACAGCCAAGTGGAGAACTTGCGCTTCTGGTTGAAGGTGTGGATATTCACATAAGCCCTGATAAAAGCCTCTTGTGATATATCTTCAGCTTCGTGCCGATTGCCCAGCATACGGAAACAAATTTGGAACACTTTATCTTTATAAAGTTCTATTACCTCTGCAAATGCATCCTGGTCCCCTTTGAGCACTTGCTTTATTCTTTTATTGACTAGCGCATCCATTTTATACCTCCGCTCTATGCGGCTATACATATATACGAACGTATAGCAAAAAGGTTTCAATTTTTTTCATCTACTATATCCTAACAAAAAATAACAAAGAAATGTTTACTTTTTTTGCTATATGGGTATAAAAGAATTAAACAATGTCGGAAACGAGGTAATTAGTGTGGGGAGAGCTGAATTACTGAAACAAATAGAAGAGCACCGGAGCAGAATGGTAGAATTGGCACTGCAATCATCCTTTGCAAATGAAAAAGTCGTTGAAATCAGTTCAAAGCTTGATCGCCTGCTCAATACCTTCCATCAAAAAACTGAAGAATTATAAAAGCAGCTTCCTAAAAAGGGAGCTGCTTTGTTTATTAGATAAGAAAGTAACTTATAGAGTGAAAATTAAGAGGCGTTTCTGAATTTAGCTCCAGCGCCCGAGGGTCCGTACCCACTGGAACGGACTTAGCCCCTCGGGATCAAATAACCCCCGTAGAATAAAAGGAAAGACCGGCTTTTTCTACGGGGAACATTTGCCTGCCGGGTCTAAACGGGGCGCTTGCGCTTTATATACCTTAAAGTAATTTTTCTCCGAAAAGAGAGCCCATCAAAGCAACAGCCACAGATGCCGTCCTGTTTTTGTCATCCAGAATCGGGTTGACTTCCACAAACTCTGCTGACGTTACCAGGTTTGATTCCGCAAGCATTTCCATTGCTAAATGACTTTCCCGGTAGCTGATCCCGCCCATAACTGGAGTTCCGACACCAGGAGCATCGCTTGGATCCAGACCATCAAGATCAAGTGATAAATGAACTCCATCCGTTTTATCCTTCAAGTAGTTGATGGCTTCTTCCATTACCTTCGTCATACCCATACGGTCTACCTCATGCATAGTAAATACCTTGATACCGCGTTCTTTGATTAATTCCCTCTCTCCCTCATCGAGTGAGCGGGCTCCGATGATTACGATATTCTCTGGTTTCACCTTAGGTGTGTATCCCCCGATACCCGTCAGGCTTTCATCCCCGATACCCAAACTTACAGCAAGCGGCATACCATGGATGTTGCCAGAAGGTGATGTATCGCTTGTATTCAAATCTCCATGAGCGTCATACCAAATGACACCCAGGTTCTCGTAATGCTTGGAAACACCAGCAAGCGTTCCAATCGCAATACTATGGTCTCCGCCAAAAACCAGCGGGAAATCTTTATTCTCAATCACCTTATCTACACTATCAGCCAGCTTTTGATTTCCTTCTGCAACCGCTGTCAAGTTTCTCAGATTTGAATCAGAAGTATGTACCCTTTCCGGCTGTGCAATTTCAATATTCCCCAAGTCATTTATCGTATGGCCAAGTCTCTCTAATCTCTCTGCCACACCCGCATAACGGATAGCACTTGGCCCCATATCTACTCCACGGCGCATCTGCCCTAAATCCATAGGAACGCCAATGATCGATATATTCTTCTTCATATACTAGTTCCTCCTCAACCTGTTCTATACCCATTGTAACGAACAACCCCAACATGACTCAACCGGACAACATAGTGTATATATATACAAAAGCGGAAGCGGCCGTTCAGGGACGTACGGATTTGAGCGCTGCCGTATTGAGATAAAGGAAACACAACGAATGAAGTGAGTTGATGTTGACTTATCGCAGAGGAGGCAGTGACAAATCCGCTAGTCCCTGGCCGCTGGAGCTGGACGGAACAAAAGCTGAAGCGGCCGTTCAGGGACGTACGGATTTTAGGGCCCCTGCATGAGATAAAGGAATCACGAAGAGCGGAGCGATTCGATGATGACTTATCGCAAGGAGGGGACTGGCATTTTGCTAGCCTCTAGGCCCTGGAGCTGGACGAAACAAAAGCGGAAGCGGCCGTTCAGGGACGTACGGATTTTAGGGCCCCCGCATGAGATAAAGGAATCACGAAGAGCGGAGCGATTCGATGATGATTTATCGCAAGGAGGGGACTGGCATTTTGCTAGCCTCTAGGCCCTGGAGCTGGACGAAACAAAAGCGGAAGCGGCCGTTCAGGGACGTACGGATTTTAGGGCCCCCGCATGAGATAAAGGAATCACGAAGAGCGGAGCGATTCGATGATGATTTATAGCAAGGAAGGGGACCGAAATCCGCTAGTCCCTGGCCGCTGGAGCTGGACGAAACAAAAGCGGAAGCGGCCGCTTAGGGACGTACGGATTTGAGCGCTGCCGTATTGAGATAAAGGAAACACAACGAACGAAGTGAGTTGATGTTGACTTATCGCAGAGGAGGCAGTGACAAATCCGCTAGTCCCTGGCCGCTGGAGCTGGACGAGACAAAAGCGGAAGGGCCTGCTCAGAGGCGTACAAAATGACCAGGCCCCCCATGAGATAAAGGAATCACGAAGAGCGGAGCGATTCGATGATGACTTATCGCAAGGAGGGGGATTGAATTTGGAAAGACACCTCAAGGGTTAAATAGGGGCTGTGGTGGCACTCGTAGCCATTTTAGCAGTCAACACAAAAGCAAGAAGATTTCATGTGTCACTCGAGAGCCTATTCCCAGGCGAACATAGGAGCTGAACGAATTAATAGTAAAAACAGCCGTTTAGGGAGACGGTTTGATCCAACTGCCGGCATATTCAAATAGAGGAACCACGATGAACACAAGTGACTGGATATTCGCTTTTTCAGATCTAGGGGGATTAGATTCTCTTATTGACAATCCTTCTTCTTGTATCTCTCAAACTGAGGACACAAAAAAAGCTTCTAGAAATAAATCTAGAAGCTTTTTTCAAGAATGAGCCATGAAGGATTCGAACCTTCGACCCTCTGATTAAAAGTCAGATGCTCTACCAACTGAGCTAATGGCTCTAAATGGCTGGGCTAGCTGGATTCGAACCAACGCATGTCGCAGTCAAAGTGCGATGCCTTACCGCTTGGCTATAGCCCAATAACAGCAAAATAAAAAGACATTAGTTAACATGTCCGTTTTTCACTTTATGTATTCAATAAATCCAAAAATGGTGGAGGGGGGCAGATTCGAACTGCCGAACCCGAAGGAGCGGATTTACAGTCCGCCGCGTTTAGCCACTTCGCTACCCCTCCAAATAAGATGGTGCCGGCAAGAGGACTTGAACCCCCAACCTACTGATTACAAGTCAGTTGCTCTACCAGTTGAGCTACACCGGCAAGTGTTTTAGTTTGAAAAAGTGATTTTATTAGGTTATAAAAGTCCTATTGATTGTTCACTTTGTGAAAATATCATGGTGGAGGATGACGGGATCGAACCGCCGACCCTCTGCTTGTAAGGCAGATGCTCTCCCAGCTGAGCTAATCCTCCAATATAATGGTGACCCATACGGGATTCGAACCCGTGTTACCGCCGTGAAAGGGCGGTGTCTTAACCGCTTGACCAATGGGCCGTTCTTATAAACTAGTAAGCTTCCAACCGGATTCGAACCGGTGACCTCTTCCTTACCATGGAAGTGCTCTACCTGCTGAGCTATGGAAGCAAATGGCTCCGCAGGCAGGACTCGAACCTGCGACCGATCGGTTAACAGCCGATAGCTCTACCACTGAGCTACTGCGGAACGATAAGCCTGGCGACGTCCTACTCTCGCAGGGGGAGATCCCCCAACTACCATCGGCGCTGAAGAGCTTAACTTCCGTGTTCGGCATGGGAACGGGTGTGACCTCTTCGCCTTAATCACCAGACATATGTATTTGCTTTTCTTGAAAGGACAAATTTTATTATAACAACTTTCTTTAGAAAATCAAGCGTTATTTTTAATTTGTTCTCTCAAAACTAGATAAAGTATTAGAAGAAAGAAGAAAGCATTCCGAGTTTCGCTGTTATTCGTGGTTAAGTCCTCGATCGATTAGTATCTGTCAGCTGCACGTGTCGCCACGCTTCCACCTCAGACCTATCTACCTGATCATCTTTCAGGGATCTTACTCACATAAAGTGATGGGAAATCTCATCTCGAGGGGGGCTTCATGCTTAGATGCTTTCAGCACTTATCCCTTCCGCACATAGCTACCCAGCGATGCCTTTGGCAAGACAACTGGTACA
>NZ_VTEH01000018.1 GCF_008180615.1 Rossellomorea vietnamensis | reverse complement strand
CCTTGAACCAATGACCTTGAAGTCCTGATGATTACAACAGGGACAAGGAACCTTTTCTGCACATTTAATAAAAAACGCTTTTATCGGCGGATTCCACTATGATATAATCATTTACAACAATCATATTGTTTGAGGGACGTCTTCCGTCGCGCCACTGGTAATGGCCGGCATAATGGAAGGCGTCTTTTCCTTTCTTCAGGGTGATTAAGGACATTATATCCGTCAATCCCCGGACAAACAATACCGTCAACATATGGACGTTTTTAGACAGCATTAACAATCGAAACAGGGGGGACAAAATGTTCCTTTGTCCCAACCACAAATTATACCCTGCTACTTTTTGCATAAGATAGAACGCCCGTTTTCGATTGGAATTTGAGTTAAGGTAAACCGCCATGATGGTTGGCACCACCTTAATCCAAAGGCTTTGTTAGCTGGTGACGTTGTTATTCAGGTTAAATGCAACTAATTTATCCATTCACAATCTTACTGGTGTTACTTCGGGGATCTTGTTTTAGAAGCAAACATGTTTACGTTTGGTTGGAGCGGAAGGTGTGCGACCTCCTGTGGGATTTAAGGGACAGGTGAGATCCCGCAGGCGGAGCTGAGAAGGCTTATGTGCCGTCCCGAGGAGTCGGGCAACTGAAGTGGAAATCAGTAACAACATGTCAAAAGGTATTGAAAACAACAGCACAATCTAAAAAGCAAATCCATTAAGGTTTGTACAAAGTGTTCACTAAAGAACCCCTCAATTTAGGAAAAACGACCTATTAAATAACCTAATATGTTACAATTGTTACTTATCAAAATAGTTAATTTGCTAGGGGGGATAAGAAAGGATTGCTTTTAATGCTGGTACTAGGCTCCAAAAGCAGATATAGGTAGGAAGTATCGTTATTTAGTAAACTATCGCAGCTGTCATGAAGCTCTAAAGAAAGGAGAAAGCATAAGTACTTATTAAGTTAAGAAGAATCCAACTTCAAAGAGTATTACAAATACCTATTAATTGATAACGATTACATAATAGACCATCAAAATTATTAGCGACACTAGCCCAGCTGGGCTTTCTTATTAAAGTAATTTCAAAAGGAAGGTTTTATGAAAAAAGAGAATAGTTTTTTATTGATTTTATTTTTATTTATGGCAGTAGTGCTATCAGCTTGTAGTAACGAACAAGCAGTTTTTAAACTATTGGAAGATGAAGAATATGAGGAAGCAATAACGCAGATGGATGAATTGTTGGTAAAAGGTAAGGTTGAAGACGAGAACGTGTTCTTTAATAAAATAAAAGAAATTGTTGAAAAAGGTGTAGAAAACAAGATAGCTAATAAACAATTCGAATCAGCAATCGCCCAACTTAAATTGTTTGAAGACTTTAAACATCTGGAAGACTACATAACTGAATTTCGTAATAAGGTTCACCGCTTTAAAGAATCATATGAACATTATAATAATGGATTGAGTTTTTACAATGAGGGACAATATGAACAGGCTTTTTCAAACTGGGAATATGTAATAGAACAAGACACAGAAAATTATGTTGAAGCTCAAAAGTTGGAAAACCAATACTATCTGGACTTGGTTCAAGATATGACTGAAGATCAAGCCTGGGTTTCCCTGCAAAAGATAGAAGAAGGTATACATATCTTAAATAAGATAAGTAAGGTAATTGAGGAACAATATTCACAATCAAGGGTATTAAAAGAAGAAATCATACTAGATTTTCTTTCTTACTACATTATCTATAGCGGAGAAAGCAAATTCTCTCCAGAGAACACTGATTTAAGTGCAGTTTTTAGTCTGCTATCTCACGAAGGTATGCAAAAGGAGGAAGCAGGAAAAGCAAGGCAGGCATGGGCAGAAGCTAATATTAAAGCTGCATTGGATAAGATTAAGGGGTTTGATGATAAAAGTGCCAGTGAGGTAATGGAGGCAGATCAATATCTTTCTCGAGCTTTGGACGTTCTCTCATCAGAAGAACAGCAAAGTATAAAGGATGATATAAATTTCATCCAGGAATTTATCAGCATTGTACGAAATTTTGCTGAAAATGATCTTGATTTTAAAGAGAGTTCAGATAAGGTACACTTCGCATATGAGTACAACGGCTCGCATGCCGAATCACCTTATGGGCGTTTTCGCTTTAGGGTTAAAGTAGAAGATTCGAACTCATTGTATTATGAAGTAGTAAATGATGATGCATATGATTTAAGTATTAATTATGAAGTGAAAGCTATTATTCATGATGATAAAAGGCTGGCTTTGCCAAAACCTGATTATCACTCAAGACCTGAACTGAATCAGTTTGGAGAAAAAGATTCTTCATTTTATCATGGTACTGATAAATTTGTTTTTACAACTCGAGAAGAACATTATGAAACCTTTATAAATGCTGTTAATCAACAAGAAAGTCTTTTAATCATTGAAATATCAGATGAAGGAAAGGTAATGAAGTATAGTGTAGAGTTGCAGCGCGGGTATAGATTCGTAGGCTTTATGGCTGAATTGTATGCTATGGAAGAAGAGTATTTTAATAACAAAGAATGATAACTTATTGTTTTACTTTTGGATTTACTAATCGAAAGCTAAGGTGTTTATATTTTTCAGATTGATATTGTGAACAAAAGATTTCTTTAAGTTATTTAGAGGGTGATATTCGAGTACTCCCGACAAGAAAAGAATGGCAGATGAAAGGAATTGATTATGAATAAAGCAAAGTTTATATTGCATGTAATTTTTTGTGGACTGATTATAGTTGGATGCAGCGAATCAAACGTTGATGAGGCAGTTACTGCTACCTCCAATAGTAATGGTGACGAAACAAATACCAAATCGTCAATTAGTAGCGAAGAAAGCACCTCAAGCTCGAGTGATATTTCCGAGAGTGATGAAGTTGCAGTATCCTATGCTGACAGCAATTCTTCCAGTAAGGGTTCTAATGAACAAGAAAATGATATAGAAAAAACAGAGAGTAAACCATCTCCATCCACTGTGGAAGTGAAGCCTGTGGAAGACTTACAGGAACCAGCAAAAGAAATGGAAGAAGTACAGGGAGATGCAGATGAACCTTCTGAAATTGTGGTAGAAGAAGAAACTTCCGAAGTAGAGGAAGATCCCTATAATCTTTACCTTGAAGACTGGAGTATCCTTGGAAAATGGGAAACGGAAGATGGAGAGACTTTAGAGTTTCTTGATAATGGCTATGTAGAAGTATCAGGAATCCCGGATTTACATTCCGGTTTTTATGAGGTCGGCGATGAATATGTAACAATTAACCCTGATGAGACCGATTTAGTGCTCAATTTCTATTACAGCAGGATGAGTGGTGTTCTCGATCTCATGGAAGTCAATACACGTTGGGCAAGGACCTTTGTGAAAATTAACTAGATGGGGAATAAAGACACAGGGACAGGTCATCGTTCATGGACAACAGGGACAGTTCATTATCACACCATTTTTTCACAATTAGTAGAGGCGGTCTTATTAGGCTGCGCCATTCAGACGATTGGTGATCTGCAGAGAATTGTTAATTCAACCTGTTTTTAGAAGGAGCATGCCATCGCGTAATATCCTTTTTGTAACCATTTTGAGCTTAAGGGATCATGGGACCTATCCTTTAGAGGCCATTTCTCTTTTCAATCAACACTTGAGATTAGAAGATAAACGAGCTTTGTATCTCTTTCGTATTCAAGGACGCTAGGCTCGTGATAGTTTGTCTTTTGAAAGCTCATTTACCATCACTAAACGTTAAATTTTATATCATGCAAAAATTATGGGGTAAGGAGTACCAAAAGGAAAACGGGTCGCTCCAGCTCAATCAGTAATAAATGAAAATTTTATTACAAAAACGATGGAAAATATTATATAATTAAATAGTCTTTTTTTACTATTTTCTTTGTGTGGGGAGGACTATGTGCTTATTGTGAAAAGAAAAAATCATCACAACTGTTGGATCACATTAGTGGGTTATGGCACGTTTTAAAAGTTCTCCAAAATTGAGTCTATTGGGCAGATAGAACTAGAATGACTACTATCAGTTCAAGATTGAATGAAAGGGGTTGTTGTTCGGCATTTTTATTCGAAAATCTTCTTCGTTTTTATTTAATTATGTTTTACTAATTTGAAGAATTCACAAAATGATATCAGGAGGAAAAATAATATGCTATATCTACTGCTTTTGGGGCAAATTGCTAGTGGTTTTACCGGGGTGTTTGTGATTGTGTATGGTTTGATAATGCTTTTATTCGGGCAAGGCGGCGGCATTATCCTGCTAGGTTTATTTCTATTATTCGGTGTGCCATTTATTCTAGAATCGCTCCTTAAGAACAAACTGAATGATAATATTAATAACAAAGTTGGAGAGGAAGTTAAGTTTTCAGGCAGCTTTGTGAAAAGTGAAAATCAATATAGTGGTAAAGGATATTTAGCTGTTACTTCGAACAAACTAGTATTTTTAAACATGAGCAACGATGATGTTTATTCTTTCAACTTGAACGATATTGAGCAATATATAATAGGGCATAAATCGACAAACAACTTTTTAATCACTGATAATGCAATTATACAAGGTGGTAAGAGGGTGGTCGAAATTCAGTTGACGGATGGGACAATTTTAAAGTGGAGGATGACCGCTAGTAACTTCTTCCCGACATTCGCCTTCGAGAAGAGCCTTTCTAATTTGCTGGGATCCTCGATGGATAAATTTAAAGTTAGCTAGAGTATTGTCACAGTGACGCCTCGAGATTTGTCGAAGGTTTTGGGGTGTTTTTTTGTTTTGGTTGGAGGGTTTTGGATTTTTTTTGAAGTTTAGGTTGCTGGTTCCTTGTTAAAGATGAGGAGTGACATTCCCATTAAGTGATTTCCAGTAAGGAGCATGATTTTAGGCTGAGCTTTTTTACTGAAAATCACTTTAATTGAGAAGTACTTTACGTTGAGTTTTACTACTGTAAAGGGTTCATCTAATATCTCTGTTGCTAATCAGAAGTATTGTTTTTCTTCAAAATTTTTGAAAGTAACTTTTCATTCTTCTCTTTTTCTTCCTGGGTTTCGCGTTTTAACAATTGATACTTCAATAGTAATCCGCTTGTATTAATATCTGCCAGTAGTTTATCTCCCTCTTTTAGTTTTTCAGTAAAATCACTCAAAGATACAATAATTCCTTGTGATTCATCTTGTTGAGGAAGAAGTGTAACCAAGTTGTTTTCAATGGAATCTACTGTATATTTTTTCATTAATACATATCACCACTCATCATACTATAGCCATTATCGCCTGTTTCTAACAGGATGCTGCCTTCATGATAGGTTGACCAGATTTCTGAATAAACACTGTTAAGTCTTTGGACAACAGCAGAATCAGGGTGACCATAAGAGTTATCACCATAGGATATTATTGAGTCGTCAGGAGATACAGCTCTAATGAACTCTTTGGATGAAGAAGTATCTGATCCGTGGTGCCCTACTTTTAGGACGTCGACATCCACATTATAATTTTGCATCATTTCCATTTCATTTTCTATTGTTGCATCACCCGTAAGCAGTATGCTGACATCTTCATGTATGACTTTTAGCACGATAGATGATTCATTTAAATCGCTGCTATCATTTCCGGAGTTAAGCACCTGAATGATTACATTCTCATCAAAGTCCAGATATTGACCTTCTTGTGCAACTTCAAAAGGAATATTCTTTTCATCAATTATAGTTAAATAGTCATTATAGGTTTGAGTAGTGTGAACTTTACCACTGTCTATTACTTTGCCAACCGGAAAGGTTTCAAGCACCCCAATTAACCCGCCAAGATGATCGGCATCCGGGTGTGTATTAATCATGAGATCAATCTTTGAGACACCTCTTCTATGCAGGTGGGAGATTACCTCATCCGAAGCATAGCGATGACCTCCATCTATCAGCATGGTATTTCCGTTTGATGTTTCAAGTAAAATACTGTCTCCTTGCCCCACATCAATAGAAGAGACGGCAATTTCGCCGCCTGCAATAGTTGTATTCTCATTTCGAATAATTCTTGCTGCAAAAGAAGCAAATTCTGATCTGCTTACATTCCTCTTAGGTTTGAAAGTGTTATCAGGATATCCACTGGTTATACCGTTATTAACGAGTACCTGAACGGAGCCATAAGCCCAATGTTTAGAAGAAATATCAGTAAATGAGATGGCTGATTTCCCAGTCAACTCGTATGCTCTCTCAAGCATAGAGGCAACTTCTGCTCTTGTAATTGGTTCATTTGGCTGGAAACTTCCGTCCTTGTAACCACTCATCATTCCCTCAGCTGCAACAGCCCCAATAGATGTGTTCGCCCAATGGTTACTAGGCACATCGTTAAAAGGTGATTTAGTTAGAGACAGATCCAAGTGTCTTGTAATGATGGCAGCAGCCTCTGCACGGTTGATGCTCTTTTTAATACCGAAAGAGCCATCAGGCAATCCTGAAACTATTCCCATATTGTACAGTAAATTAATATCCTCTTCTGCCCAATATCCGCCAGTATCCGTAAAAATCCCGTTGCTGCCTTCATGTGGGTCGTAAGTCGAATCAAAACCAGGCAAGCTTTCACAAGCCAATCCATTGCCATCCCTGTCTAATCCATGCGAATCAGACTCCGGACCACCTTCAGACTCAAAAAAGTCCTGGGCTTCTTTCCAAGTTGAAAAGTCACTGCAGTTCATGTCGGCTGCTGAGGTACTTATGCCACTAGTAAAAATAAGAGCCAAAACCGCCAATAGTGAAATAATATTTCTCACATTATACCTCCTAATATATGTTTGTATCATTTAAGTCTAGTATAGTCTGGCTGGTATTTCATTGGTAATTGTTTCTGTGGTCACAGTGACGCCCCGAAATCTGTCGGAAGTTTTGGGGTGTTTTATTGTTTTGGCTGGAGAATTTTTGGTTTTTTTGTTGAAGTTTAGGTTATTGGTTTTCTTCTTCTTTTCTTCTTCTGTTTTCTCTCCTTTTTTGTTACTTCTCTTTTTTTATTTTCTATTTCTGGATTAATCCTACTGGGGACACGAATCCTTGTCCTTGTGGATACCTGGGATCGTCTCGTCATTACTACTGCATCTGTTCCCAAAAGCAAATGCAATCCTGCAGAAATCGGTTGTCAGGTCCTATTTATGATCGTATGGATATTCTCTTATCTTTGCAATCAATCGGTGAACGTTATAAGCCAACGCATGTTAAGGAATCTTCGGCAGGTATTAGGAAGCTCGTTCCAAACAGTTTGAACGGTATGGGGGGACATAGGGACAGGTTCCGTGTTCCACCATTTTTATACAATATACAGAGCTGCGAGTCACATAGAAAAAAGAGAGACATGTTTATATAGCGACATGCCTCTCTTTTTTTTATGTGTTAAATGGGAGTGGGATGAGGGGCCTGTCCCTCCGTCCCACCTTACCATTCTAAGTGGCCAACCAAGGGGCATTATTATTAGCCCCCGATATATTCTTATAGGAATATTCTAAGTTTTTTTGGAAAATCAATGGTATTATGAACTCACTAATCCCCTGGAAAATGGAAAAACAGTGGGAAATACGGTTAGGTGCAGTAAAGGAGATGAAAGATGGATAACTTGAATGTTATTATTATCTATGAAAATCCCCAAACCCTAAGCCACCTGGAAACCCTTGTGCTTAAATTTGAAGAGAATTTGGAGGTAGAGTGGTTTTCTGATGAAGTGAAAGCCATAACCTATATAAAGAAACGGAAAGTCGATGCTGCTCTTATTGAAATTACTAATTCTTCAGAGAGCAGAATGGAGCTGGCTAAAAATATTCAAGATATTAATCAGGATATCTCTTTAATATTCTGCTCCAATACCATTGATCTGGCCTATGATTGCATTCAATACTATCCTGCTGACTTCATGATTACTCCTATCGATCCTCTCAGACTTCAGCGCACATTGTTCCGGATTACCAAAATGCAAAACGGTTTCTTAACACCTAAAAAGATAGGGGTGAAGATTAATTCATCTTATATGCTAGTGGATATTGATGAAATCCTGTTTTTTGAACGGGTAAGCCGGAAAACACTCATTCATTTGGTAAGTGGAGAAATAATAGAATCGTATGAAGGAATTAAGTACTTTGAAGAGAAGCTGAATAATTTTAACTTCTTCCGATCACATCAATCTTACTTAGTATCAGTAAATAAGATAATAAAGATATATCCCGACTCATTTACAAACAACTATAATATCTCCGTAACGAACTGCAAAAAGGAAATTATTCTTAGCAAAAGAAAATATTACACTTTAAAAGAAACCCTCATATGACCTTAGTTCTTTCTTCTTTGTTCAAGCAGAATATACACCTTAAAAGTATCAAATAAACCTCCAAAAGAACCAAATAGACAAACTATTAACAAAATTCGGAATAAAAGTGTTACTTTATACATGCAAGCTCCAGAACATTCTTCTGAAGTCATTTTACTTATCCCGATTGAGCTTAGCAGGATTAGGGGGTGAAAAGAATGAACTATACTTCTCCAAAATTAGAAATGAGTACAGAAGCAATCGAGTATGACAACCTGGTCTGGTATGTTGTTGCTGCATTCATCCTTTTAGCTTTGGGAGCAACTCTTATGCTTGGGGCACTTGCATGGTGTTTCATGTATGCTCGCGGTGGTCTTGGAGCCGTTTACAATAAAGGTGGCGGCTATTACCAAGTTGGTTGTTGGAATTAGCTTGAGTAATAAAAAGGAGAGGGTTGAATGTGGGAATCCAATCTCCCCTCTCTTTTATCTTTAAGCAAAAGGAGCTGTACGTTACATGATGCTGGAAGTGAAGGATTTGGTTAAAGTTTACGGAAAACATGTTCATGCATTGAAGGGAATTACAATGAACATTAAGCCGAATGAAATCTTTGGGTTGATCGGTCCGAACGGGTCGGGGAAAACAACCACCATCGGAATCATTACCAATCTGATAACCCCTACTGAGGGCACCGTGAAAATAAAAGGTCAAACCAAAGCTTCTGATTCGGCAAAGAAGGCATTCGGATATGTTCCGGATGAACTCTTGCTTCCAGAAACTCTTAGTGGAGTTGAATATCTCGAGTTTGTTATGAAAATGTATGAAGTGGATTCCATAAAGAGGCGTGATGAGCTGCTGTCCCTATTCGATCTCAATGATGCCTCTAACAGAATGATCAAAGGATACTCTCACGGAATGAAAAAAAAGCTCCAAATCATTGCGTCACTAATGCATCATCCAGAATTATTGATATTAGATGAACCTTTCAGGGGACTTGACCCGGAAGCATTACTAATTGTAAAAAAAATCATAAAACATATTAAATTGCAGGGTGTTTCTGTTTTGCTATCCACCCATGACCTTCACTTGGCAAAGGAACTATGTGACAGGGTTGGGATTATATCTAAAGGTGAAATGGTCGAAATGGGTTGTACAGAAAAACTTCTTAAAAGCTATAATACCGATAATTTGGAAGATGTATTTCTTCAAGCTTCTCAACTATTGCAAAGGAGCTTCGAGCATGAAAAAATCATTAATGATCTCTAGGATTTTGCTGCTCAGTTGGAAGAATCAAGCTTTTTATAAATTTCAACAAATAACATTCCTAAAATACTTGATTCCTCTAATCGGATTGATGATCTTTGGATTACTTTGCATCTTTGCATACAGCCAAGTATATCCTCTTGTAAATGGATTGATGGCCGAGGGAGAAACAAACAGGATTATTAATGGGCTGCTATCCCCCATTTTTATGTCCATCGCTTTATATACGTCCTTCATCTTAATTTTTTTTCACATGATGTCACCTGAACGTTCTGTCATTGAGCAGAACCTGCATTGGATGCCTGTCAAGCTATGGCAGATAAAATTAGGTTATTATCTTCCTTTCATCGGAAGTATCACGATTTTTATAAGCGTGTTTACCTTGCCCCTGATCATAGCCAGTGGAATCGGAATGGGATTTACTGCAGGCGGGGTAGTTCTGTTGATTTATTCGGCTCTAATACATATCATCTTTTTTTCTTTTGCGACACTGGTCTTTTATGAAATTTTTTCCTTTTCCTTAAGAAGGCTTTTGAACATTTCGGGTCTTGCTAATAAATCCATGAGTTGTGTTCTTAGTCTGGCACCTGTTCTGGCTCTATTTATCACTTTAGTTGTAACAATTTATCAATGGTTATCGGTGGATACTGCAGCAATCAATGCTTTAAACTTTTCCCTACTCAATGTAGCTGCCATCATCAATCCTGAAGAGGTGTCCTTCCTACAAGTCCTGCTTGCAAACGGACTGCCTGTCATCAGCCTGGCTGCCTTAATGCTTTTTGCCAATTTGCCGTCCCGTATTTCTGAGAGCCGTAATATAATGTTTCTCAGACGAATCCCTTTTCCTAAGAATAGATTTCTTACGATATTTGTAAAAGAACTAAAAGAAATCTTCAGACATGACGAACACTTAATAATGTTTGTTTTTATGATTGCTTTAAGCGTATTTATAGTGACAATTGACCACTTTTCTTCCCTTGATTTGGAGCCCTATACGACTGTATTTATCATTTTCGCTTGGATGTCAAGCGGTGCTTTTGCAAACAGTTCTTATGGAAGAGGGCTGCAAATGACATGGATGAAGAGGATTCTCTCCTATCCTGCCTATGGGTGGATTTTTGCAAAGTGGCTTGCTAATTTTATTTTTATCCTGTTTTTTAGCAGCTTGTTGTGTCTTATTTTTTCCAGCACTCTCGATATACAGTTTAAGGATTTTATCCGTTATGCACCTGCAGGTATATTAGCAATGAGCTTTAGTTACTGTATGGGAATCATTTTCCCCTACACGAAGGATCATCCATTTGCCATGGCGTTTTCCGCGGCCTTCTCCATCTTTATAGGTTTACCTGCAATCTATGCAGTATTGAACTACATCGGCT
This sequence comes from Rossellomorea vietnamensis, assembly GCF_008180615.1. Lineage (GTDB taxonomy): Bacteria > Bacillota > Bacilli > Bacillales > Bacillaceae_B > Rossellomorea > Rossellomorea vietnamensis_D. Next base: position 90,861 of record NZ_VTEH01000018.1, on the reverse strand, counting down.
TTATTCAGGAACACCTCATCGTCATCATAAGCATAACGATCCTTACTTTGTTTATTGTCTCGTATATTCTTGAAAAGTGGAGGGATACCCATGATCTTACCGTCTAGCATCCCTTCGATTCCGCCGGGTGTGAAAGTCGAAAATCGTTGTATAAAAGATGCCTCCCTTAGCCGTGAGCATAAGATAGATAAAGTGGGGAATTTATTTCTATCAAAAATTGACGGGAAGAAATCCATTCATATGATTTCAGAGGAACTTGAAAAGGATTTCGTGAATGTCGATTACGAAAAGATCGAAGGAGATTACATGCAATTTCTGAGGATATTAAATCGTCAGCATTGTATAAATATAGACAACTCACTTTCTCAGAAGCTGTTGGGGACTCTAGTTCAGTTACTTCAGTTCAGAAGAGTGGAACCGTCCAACTCAAGAGTGGAGATCCATGGCACATCACTCCTTTCTTTAACCGTCAAAACCCTGCTTCTTCTTCAATATAAGTTAATTTGGATGTATCTTTTAGCGCTGATCAATACCATTTGCTTGATGCTCCTGTTGCCGGGAACAACAATGATTGCCGGAGCTTTCTCCTTTATAGCTGTCTTTTTATTCTCCTTGAGTCTTGCTCTTCATGAAGCAACACATCTATTTACACTAAGAAAACTGACAAGTAATGATCAACTGGGACACTTTGAATTCAGACCCTTGCTTTTTCGCCTGGTCAGGCCGGTAACGGAACATGAAGCATCAATAGGGGTAAGCGGCCCTCTTGCAACTGCCGGTGTCGGGGTCATCATGGCATGGGCGGGGATGTTTATTAGCGACCCTTTCTTCTATCTGTTTTGGTTGTTTCTTTCGAGCATCTTTTTCATTCATCTGATCAATCTATTTCCTTTTTGCAGCGATGGAAAAAAGCTTTTCTCTCCATTTTTCAAAGTAAAGATTTAAAATGACTTATGTTCGCTAAAGTAAACGGTTGGTTGGCAACCATACCTGTTTGTTCGTATGTGCAGCATCGAGGATATCTATCTGTTTTAACAAAGCTATTTAACAAGGTTTCAATAAAAATTGATGAAATAATAGCACGGGGAGGTGATTGTAGTGACAGGGACCATTATTAAATCGTGTATTGCATCTATTTTCATTAGCTTAGTTTTGATGATGATGATTTTTGGCGGCATTACGGGCTACGCACTTATGACGATCCAGACAATGAGTGTGTTTGACTTATTTATCGTTGATGTCAGCGAGGATGGCATGTTCATCCGTATTTCAACTGGAATATGGTATGTCATTGGCATTACTGTAACATTCCTGACCCTTCTAATTAGTGTAATACTTCTTATACGGAAAGGAGGTAAGTTGAATGAACAAAAAATACATTAAATCCTTGATTGGTTTAAGTGTAATGGCTGTTCTTTTCATAACGGGGATGGTCCTCGTGAAATCTCAGGTTGCCGCCCATATTGATACTGCAGAGATTTCTGACAAGGGGTTTGTAATGGGTAATCCGGATTCAGACGTTCAAATTGTGGAATATTCCAACTTCGAGTGCCCTTTTTGTCAGGAAAACAACCAGAACCTCCATGAAACCTTAAAAGAGCTCGTGGAGAAAAACGAAATTCTATATATATGGAAGCCGATTACGCTGGAAAAGTTTCCGCTTGGTAACGAGGCAGTCCATTTTATTGATCCAAATATAGGAGATACAGATCTACTGGAGAATATTAGAGTGATCTTTGAGAATACAAGTGACTGGGACGAAAATGACAGTGAAGCATTGCAAGAGGAGATGAATGAAACCCTAAAACTAAAGCGGCATGACCATTCAGGATTACAACGGTTGTTAGACGATGAGGCTGAGGCGGCTGGAATCCAATCGACACCCACTATCATCATTAATGACCAGGCATTTACGGGGATCCTCACTAAGGAAAAGCTAAGCGATGTTATTAACACTATTAAGAACGAATAGAATTCTTCTATCACTTATCGGGATGGGATTGTGTATCTATCTAGTGCTTTCTATGAAAGTCAGTGATTCGCTGGCATGTCCTCTAGGCGGCTCTGGATGTGATGCGGTTAACAAAAGCCCATTTTCTAAAATAGCAGGTATTCATGTATCTCAGATAGGATTATTGGGCTATAGTTATCTCGTTGTCCTTTGCCTAGTTACCATTATCCATATAAAAGCATGGCTCGAAAAGTTGATACTCATCAGTGTACTCACCGCCTGCTTGTTCACGGTGTATCTTCTTACCATCAGCATGTTCATTATTCAGGAATTGTGTTTTTGGTGCGTGATATCGGCCGTCAACATATTTGCAATGGCCCTTCTGCAAGTAGCGATGATGAAAAGGGTGCAGGTGCATTAGGGGTGACAGGGACGCCCCGAGATTTGTCGAAAGTCTTTCTATTCTAGGGACACAGGTTCCTTGTCCCACCCAATTCCCCAATTACCTTACTACTTTTTTAAAATTCAATGATCAAGATTTAGAGGGATGCTCTGTTCTTGGCATAGGATCATCAGCTTCAACTTTAAAAAGAGACACGTCGTTGTTGCGGCATGTCTCTTTTCTGTGCCATTGGCTAGCTGGGAATGGTGTGATTCTTTCCTTTTCAATGTATTGTCTTAGCAAGGACGGAGCGAGGGACCTGCCCCTTCGTCCCCTTTATAATACTAATATAAATTTAAAAAATGGTTCTAAACGCAGAAGGAAAGCGGTTTTTTTATCAAAGAGACCATGTTAAGTAACCTTTGATATTCACTCCGGAAAGTATGGGGAGAGTTCATGTGACAGTTCACCGTATTGAGAGATCCAGAGAATTTTCGTTAGTTCAGCCAATCCTAGATTTTCCAGAGTTACTTCAATGGTTTCCACATTGGCTGGAGACTAAAAGAATAATAGCCCCAATCACACTTATTAATATTTGTATTGTATTCAAAAGCTAATTCTACTTCGTGAACTGTTCTTTTGGCTTAACATTAAGTTGAGTTTACCGTTATCCAACTTTCGCCACTAAAAGTCAGCAAAACAAAAATCACCCTATCCCTTTGATACTAAAGGATAAAGGCGATTTACACACCAGGGGCTGCTATTCGTTTATCCGATATTTGTGAATAGTGCTTATCCCCTTAAGGCCTTCAACATTTACTTAATCTTGGACACCATTTCATCTGCCTGATTAATTGGAATAATATCCTTCGACTTCAGTTATTTAGACCAGTCCACCGTCAATATGGGGGGATTTCCTGAGTGAATAGGATACTATGAGTAATTATTGCTTAAATAACAGTAGATCTTCAGATGTTTTTACAGCATCAAGCTTTTCTATAGGAATGATAAAGTGGTGTTCCTTGAATCCTTTGTACCCGTTTTCACCTGGGTAAACCGATTTGATAGCGACTTGATTGATGGAACCCTCATGTGATTGAACGATCTCCTTCATCTTATTAAAAAGCAACCATGCATGCTCAAGGTCTAGTTCTTTGCTTATGGATTCTCCTTTTAATAAGACATCCATTTTGACTGGTAATTCCTCTAGCTTGGGAAGTTCTTTATCTACATTGACAGTCCAATCTTTATTTGTCACAACTATGTTCTTTATATAGAAATCCTCATAGGATTCCGGAAAATCTGCTGCTACTCTCTCCATAAGCTTTTTTTTAGCAATTGTATAAATTAACTCATCATGAAACAGAGGATCGGTAGAATTATAATTTCTCTCGACATAGAAACTATAATCTTGGTGATTTTTAGGATACACCTCAATTTCTGTCCCTAATTCAAAACTTGACTCCACGCTAATCACAAATTCACCATCATACTTTTCAGTTAGGTACTCCTGAACTTCTCCAGTAGTTTTCTCTTCTTGGCTCTTATTTTCAAAATCTGTAAACAAAGTGAAACCCAGCACTCCGATGAAAGGTAAAGCCATCACGAATGCAATTACAAGCCCACCTATTATGACCAAAGGTATCACTACAGATAAGACTATGTTCTTGTGGTTGTTTTTCATTTTAAAAACATCCTTTATCACGGAATTAAATTTTAATAAAGAAACGTAGAACAAAATCAGGTTACCTGCTGCTTCAGCAGCTCCCTCTTATACAACATACTAACATAGGTACCTATTATTTGGATATCGGGGTCTGACCCCCGGGCGTAGTTCGACGCTATTTGCAATTATAGAGGGACAAAGGGAAAGTCCTCCTCCGTCCCTCTATTGACAATTTCTGCAACTTTCACTATGCTAGGTATAACTGAATACGGAAAGAATAGGTTTGATTTACTGTTTAGATTATGAATCTATGGAAGTAAATCATTAAAAGGGAAGACCGGTGAAATTCCGGCGCGGTCCCGCCACTGTATATGGGAGTTTTCTATTAAAATACCACTGTCTAATGATGGGAAGGTGATAGAAAGCGATGATCATGAGCCAGGAGACCTGCCTATTTTTGACGCCATTCGACCTACGCGGATAGGGAGGTGTACAACGTTTCTGGCATTATGCTGTCTTGTGCATAATGAATGGGAACCTGCTGTGTACACACATCTCTTGGAGAAGGGGTGTATTTTTTTTGCGTAAATACCATATAAGGGGAGAGTTTTCAATGAACAAGGGGATTATGCAGCGTTTGACGGTTCTGTTTGCTGTACTCATGCTGATCGTTGGCAATTTGGCGTTTGTTCTGCCTGCTGGAAATGCGGCTGCACTTGATAACGCCGTGACGATCAAAGCAATTGATGAAAATGGTGAGGTTGTTCTGCCATTGATGGCCGTAGAGATAGAAGAAGGGGAAACGGCTTATGATGTATTGCAGGAAGCCGGTGAAAAGAACGATGCAGAAATTGAAGCAGCCATGGGTGAGTATGGGGCTTTTATTACGAGCATTGGAGGGGCTTCTCCAACAGGAGATGCTTACTGGTCTTTCAATATTAACGGAATAGGTGCAGAGGTCGGCGCTTCCTCCCATAAGGCTGCCAACGGGGACCATTACCTGTTTGCTATTACAGAATGGCCAAGTCCTTCTGTAACCGCCAAAGTTTCAGTCATCGGGAAAGATGGAGCGGAAATGATTTCTGAAGAATCAGTGGAGCTGATGCAAGGAGCCAGTGCGTACGGCGCTTTAATTCAGGCAGCTGCTAAACATGATTTATCAGTGGAAGCTACAATTGATAACACATTTTTTACGTATATCAATAATCTCGGAAATACAGAGTTGGGCGCCAATGATTATTGGAGTGCAGGTGTAAATGGCAGTGATTTAAACAGCAGTATCGTCGATTATACGATCCAGCCGGATGATCACGTGCAATTGACACTGCACACCTATGAACCGCCGTCTGATCCAGATCCTGAGGAGCCGGGTGAACCGGAAGAACCTGCAGATCCGGAGCCGACTGAACCAGCGGAAGAAGCGGATCCGATAACAGATCAAGTCATTAATGAAAATATCGCAAATATTTTATCTTATATTAAAACTACTGATGTATCTGTCACTTACGGAAACGAGTGGTGGGTGTGGGGACTGGCGAATGCCAATGAAGAAATCCCAGCTTCTTATGTAACAAGTGTGAAAGACAGAGTGAAATCGGTAGAAGGAAACTTCCGTAATATTTATGATTTGGAAAAAGTAATCATGGGACTATCGGCAGCAGGCAAGGGTGCATCTTCTATAGAAGGATATGACCTGGTAGACGCATTAGTCAGCCATGCCAGCTTGGAAAATCCAGTGATCAATATGAATATCTATGCACTGCTGGCAGTTGACAGCGGGCAATATGAAACACCTGAAGGCTTCAGGGAGGAACATGTGGAAGCTATCCTGGAACTTGAACTGGATGGCGGCGGCTGGAGCTTCGTTGGTTCGGCTCCAAGCCCGGATATTACCGGAATGGCATTGGCTGCATTAGCTCCTTACGAGGAACAGGCTGAAGTAAAAGCAGCAATGGATCGTGCAGTTACGTATCTTTCTGAAGCTCAGGGAGAGACTGGCGGATATAACATCGATTCAAATGGAGGAGATGCCAGCGAATCCATCTCACAGGTGATAATAGGTCTTGCTTCTGCAGGAGTGGATCCTAGCGGGGAAGCCTTCACTAAAGAGGGTGGAAATCTTCTTCAGCACTTATTGAAGTTCAAACAGGCTGACGGCGGCTTCAGTCATTTGCAAGATGATGAAGCTTCCAGTTCCATGTCGACTCAGCAAGCGTTATTGGCTTTGGCAGCCTACCAAAACTTCGTGAACGGAAGCGGACTGGTTTACCAGTTTGATCTGGAAAGCGGCGAAACTCCTGAAGATCCAGAGCAGCCTGAAACGGAGCAGCCAGGTGAAGCTGATCCAGAACAGCCTGCTGAAACGGAACAGCCAAATGAATCTGATCCAGAGCAGACTGAACAACCAAGTGATCAGGATGATAACGAGGAAGTTCAACCAGAACAGTCCAAAAATGATGAATCTGCTGCAAAAACAACGCCAGTTAAGAAAAAAGCAGGAGAGAAACTGCCTGAAACAGGAACAAACACGATGGCGATTATGATCGCTGGTCTTGGGTTGCTGTTGATCGGCTTCATTCTTTTCTACCTTAACCGTAAAAGAAAAACTGCATAATTGATAATTGGGTAATTTATCCTTATGGATGAATTACCCTCATTCATTGTAAGGAGAGGAGGATGAAGGGTGAAACGATTGATTATTGCGGCGCTGATGCTGCTCCTGTTGGTACTGACCGGATGTGCGAAAGACGAGGTCGGGGCACCGGGTGAAAATGCCAGCGGACAACAGTCTGAAGAAACAGCAGAAAAAGATGCTTCCGAGGATCCAATAGATGATAAGGAAAAGACCGAAATAGAGAAAGAAGCCTCAATGGACGATGGAAAGAATGACAGTAAGGAAACAGAGGAAGCTTCCGAGAAGGAAAGTGGCAGCCAGTCTGTTCAAGAGGATTCAACCACCACCAATACTCCTGCTAAGCCGGAACCTTCCGAAAAAACCGCTGAAAAGGAGCGGGCTGAACCGTCTAAAACAGAAAGCAGCGAGGCAAAGAAACCTAAGGAAGAAACGTCCTCTTCCAGCTCTCAAAAGAAAGAAGAGGAAAAGCCTGTTAAGCAGGAAGAGAAAACTTCTCCGCCAAAGCAGGAAGAAACAACCCCCCCGCCAAAACAGGATCCTCCAAAAGAGCCTGAGAAGCCAAAACAAACCGTTACGATCACCATCGCTGCTCCGGATGTGAAGGGGACTATCCTTCCTGTGACAGCAGTAGAGATATCTGAAGGTGATACGGTTCTGTCTGTCACACAGAAGGTCACCAAAGCCAAAGGCATTCAACTGAGTGTCCGGGGGTCAAATTCAATGGCCTATGTTGAAGGTATTGATAACTTATTTGAAATGGACCAGGGGCCGCTGAGCGGATGGGAAGTGTCCGTTGATGGGAAAACATTAGATAAAAGTACTGGCATATACGGAGTTAAGCCGGGACAGGCTATCAAGTGGCATTACACGAAGAACTATACAGAATAGCTAATTCAGAGGATTGAGTTGAGTCAAAATGATACGGGGATTTCGATCGTTTCATCCTGTTATCCTGCTTCTATATTATATCCTGGCAATAGCGGGAATCATGCTGTATCAGCATCCCGTGTTCCTGGCAGCATCCGCCTTGATGTTTATCCTCATCAATTGGATGCTTGACGGGGGCAGGGAATTGAAAAAATGGGTGATTCCGATTTTTTTTATGGGTGTCCTTACTTTGCTTCTGACACCCTTTTTTAATCGGCGCGGCAATCATATTTTATTTTATTTTTTTGAAAATCAAGTGTTTCTGGAGGCGGTATGGCAGGGAGTAATCATTTCCTTGACCCTTGTCGGAATCCTCACACTGTTCATTACCTTTAATCTAGTTATCACGCCCGATAAATTCGTGTTTCTATTTTCAAGAATCCTGCCGCAGTGGGCGCTGCTGATCATGTTGTCCATGCGGTTTGTTCCGCTGCTGAGGAAAAGACTTAATGAAATCAGTGATGTTCAAGCTGTGAAGGGGATGTCTATCAAGATCGGATCCTGGAAAAGCAGGGCCCGGACAGGAATGCTGCTTCTGCAAATTCTTTTGACATGGTCGCTGGAAGAGTCGGTTCAAACGGCGGACTCCATGACAGCCAGGGGCTATGGCATTGGCAAACGCAGTAAATATCAGCCATTTTATATGAAAAAAAGGGACTGGATGGCCCTTGCCTTTCTTCTGGTAAGCGGTTCACTCGTCCTGTTTGGCTGGTGGCTGGGTGACGGGGTAATGACATTGCTGCCGGTCCTTGAACCAGTGTGGTTATACGGCAGAGAATGGTTTTACTTAGGTATTTGGTCGCTGTTTATTGGGTTTCCAGTCTGGACGGAAGGAAAGGAGATGGTCAAATGGAAATACTTTCGGCACGTAGTGTAAGTTTCACGTATCCCGAAGCTGAGGAAAAAGCTTTAAACAACATCAGCATAAGTGTGCAGCAAGGGGAATTTGTCGTCCTTTGCGGTCCTTCCGGAAGCGGTAAATCCACCCTCCTTCGCCTGTTTAAACCGGAAATTGCCCCGCATGGTAAATTAGAGGGCTCCCTCTCCTTTCAAAAAAGACCGATGGAGGATCTCGATTTGCGGATGAAAGCCAAGGACCTGGGGATGGTTTTTCAGGATCCGGAGAACCAAATCGCCATGGACAATGTGATGGAAGAACTTATTTTTGGTATGGAGAATTTGGGATTCACAACAGAGCAAATGCGGAAAAAAGTTGCTGAAATGGTGAATTTCTTCGGGTTGAATCATCTTTTGCACAAACGGACAGATGAGCTGTCGGGCGGACAAAAGCAGTTGGTCAACTTAGCTGCGGTTTTGCTGCTCGAGCCCAAGGTTTTGCTCTTGGATGAGCCGACTGCCCAGCTTGATCCGATTGCCGCAAAAGAGTTCATTCATATGCTGCAGCGCCTGAATGAAGAGTTCGGCATTACGATTGTCATCGTGGAGCATCGTCTGGATGAGCTGTTTACCGTCGCAAACAGAGTCATCATGCTTGAAAATGGAGAATTGCTGCATGACATGGCACCCGCAGGAATGGTGCAGGCTCTTCGAAACCATGAAATTATGAAGAGTTTCTTGCCAAGCACCGCACTATTATATCTTGATTTTCATACGGGCGGACTTACAGAAAATGTTCCTCTTAATGTAAAAGAAACGAGACAGTGGCTGCAAGGCCAGACTATTCAGTGCCGCGAACCCGCTGGGGAAACGTCTGTGTTCCACTCTCCCATCCTTGAACTGAACGAAATTGATTTCCAGTATGATAAACATACTGCGCCCGTGCTTCATAACTTGAATCTTACTATTTATGAAGGAGAATGGCTCGCCATTGTCGGAGCGAACGGCACCGGCAAATCCACCCTGCTGAAGGTGATCGGCGGCATTTTGAAAGCACAGCACGGCTGGATAAAGTTCAATGGAAAAAAGGTGAAAAAACGCTTCCCGGAAAGAGTGAGCTATCTTCCTCAAAATCCAAAGGTGTTTTTCATTCAGGATACAATTAAAAAGGAATTTGACCACATAGCGGAGGAGCATGGCCTGGCCCATGCTGAAGAGCGGATCCGGGAACTCCTGGAAAAGTTAAATATCCGGCATCTGCAGGACCGCCATCCGTATGATCTGAGCGGAGGGGAATTACAGAAGGCAGCTCTGATTGGCAGCCTGCTGGCGGAGCCAAAAATTTTGCTGATTGATGAGCCGACCAAAGGACTTGATCCTCAATCAAAAAAAGCATTCGGAGAAATTATCTCTGTTCTGGTAAAAGAAGGCCTTACTGTCGTCATGGTCACTCATGACATCGAATTTGCCGCAAACCATGCAACCAGATGCAGCATGCTGTTCCAAGGAGAGATTACCGTAACGGAGAGAACGAGAGATTTTTTTCACGAAAATACCTATTATACGACCGTCGTGAATAGGGTGACACGAAACAGCCATGTGAGCCCAGTCGTGACATTAGAGGAGGCGAAGAGCCTATGGCACGTTCAAAGCCGATCTTGATTGCTATTAGTATTCTGATTTTCGTCCTTCTCGCTGGTTTTCCATTGGTTAACCAGCAGCATTACCTGGCATTGAGTCTGTTGATCATGGCAGCTTCCTTTTTCCCGCTTATGATTCGTTTTTCTGCGAGGCAGGTGATGAGCAGAGAGCTGGTCGTAATCGCCATACTCGCCGCAATCGCCGCTGTCAGCCGCGTCCCTTTTGCATCCATTCCTAGTGTGCAACCTACAACCTTTGTCATCATCATGGCAGCCATGGTGTTGGGGCCGCAAAGCGGATTTGTCGTCGGCACGCTGGCTGCCATCGTTTCCAATCTGTTTCTTGGACATGGCCCGTGGACGCCTTGGCAGATGTATGCTTGGGGTATGATTGGCCTCACTGCAGGACTTCTCGGAAACACCAGATTCATGCAGAATAAAATAGGGCGCTGTATCTTTGGGTTCATTGCCGGAATTGGATTCGGGTGGATCATGAATCTGTGGTTCGTTGTCGGTGTCCTCCAGGAATTCAACTGGCCGGCCATACTCTTATACTACAGCACCAGCTTTTATTTTGACCTTGCCCATGCTGTCTGCAATGTCTTCTTCATATGGGTGTTCAGTGCCAGCTGGATGAAGATCATCGGCCGGTTTAAAGTGAAGTATGGGTTGTTTCAGGGGGCGTAGGGACAGGTTTCTCACCCCGCGCAGATTTCAGTACCCTCTACAAGCTCAGACAGGGACACAGGGACAGGTTCCTTGTCCCACCAGTTTTTTACAGTTTATCAGAGGGTGTGAAAGCACCACTTTATTTACTAAGGAAATCTAGTCAGTGCCGCGAAAATTAATTGGTGAATCATTACAATTTTCATAATTAGTAACAGAGACAAGGTGCTTACAAAGTGTCTTGTTTTTTTATGGCTGTATTCAAGGATAAACAATCTGGGATAGACCCTACCCGTCGTATCACCCTAAGTAATTTGAGGCTGCATACCTCGCGACCGACACGATCCCAACTTTATACATATCTAAACCGAAGTACATTTCTGCTGCTTCGAGGTTACATATCCCATGAGAATAAAGGGGACACAGGGACAGGTTCCTTAGATTGTTCCAAGTGACAGCCATTAGTTCTTTGGTGATTGCCAGGAAGAGTAAGAGAGAAATACCTCTTTATTGGATCCTTTAATGACCGGGACAATGTACCTGTCCCTCTGTCCCTCGAATCACAATTTGGTGTCGTTCTTGCTGAAGACGTATACTTAGCAACGGATGAAATTCATTTTTCCATAGCCAATGACACCCTGTATCAATCCATACAAACAGATCCGGACCTGGCAGACAAGCTTGGATTAACCAGTTCAGAGGTAGCAGGACTGAAATTTGGACATACACCTGATGGATTTGTATGGCATCACGCTGAACAACCAGGCGTGCTCCAATTAGTGGACGAGGACCTTCATCAAAACACAGGGCACACAGGAGGGCGTGATATTTGGGGTGGAGGAAGTGATAATAGGTAGAGGGCAGAGGGACTGGTTCCGTTACTCTTCTTGCCTGTGAATATTTTAGGTTGCATTGCCATCTATATGGACTAAAAAGGAAGGCAGCCCATTCCATCCCTTCGCCACCGGTTGTCCTGCAGATAAAAGAGACATGTCATTGCGGCTAACGAGTTCAGAACAGAAGTAGAAAATGATAATTGGCAGCAATAGAAGGGATGTTATTGACATCCTTTTTTTCATTACTATTCGCAACCCTTTTAACACCTTACTCAAGGAGAAATGGAATTTTATGTTAATATATAGATAAAGAGTTTGTTCATCAATTAAAGGCAGTTTTGTTGAATAAATGCCTAGTAAATTGTTGAAACAATCATAATAGTTGGTCTTCAAATTTAATAAAGGAGTGATGAAATTGAAAAAAAATTTGTTAATGCTGTCTTTCATATTATTATCAATTGGATTGTTCAGCTGTCAACAAAATAGTGAAGGTGAAAGTCAAAATAATAGTAATACAAAACAGAATGAAGAAACCGCAAATAAAACAAACAATGAAAATTACGACATTGTAGGGATTGTTACTGAAGTAAATAACGAGCATAAAAGAGTGTTGATAGATTTAACACAAAAGATACAAGATACTGAAGAAGAATTATGGGTTACGATTGATGAAAACACTAAGGTTTCTAATAAAAATGAAGAACATTTTAGTTTTGAGATGTTAAAGCCGAATGTTGCATTAAAAGCTAATCTTACTGACTTCTGTTTAGAACCACTCCCACGTATATGTTTTGCAGAAGAAGTTGTAATTGAATAATATGCTTCTTCAACAAGCGGGGCTTTAATTGAATAAACTGTAGGGTCAGAGGTGATATCCGCTGACCTTTTTACATTCCAATTTAACATTGTTATCAACATATTAAATAGCAGGTACCTGCTGGCTATCAGATACTTGCTGATTTGTATGTGGATTCACTGGCTAAATCATATATTGAAATCGGTAAACAACTTATATATAAGCGAAAAACGGGACACCAATCCATATGCGAATTACTATCCTAAATATAGTGTTAATTTGATATTTCTACTTCCAAACCGAACCCGTTACATCACGACATGTCTCATTTATTTTCCCTGAGCTAAGTAAGGTGGGAAGAGCAGCGAAAGACATGTAGTGCTGTATTGTCAGAGAGTAAAACTTTCAAGCTATAAAGTGTTAATATTTGGGTTTTGAAGTCGATAAAAGTATTGTTAGATCAATTCTCTTTGTTCCTTACTTATTAAACTTTGTAGTATGTGGGGTGATCCCCAGGGCAGTGCCTTCATCTGTAAAAAGGCTCTTACAGAAACTCTCCTTACACCCTGCCCGCCTAGTAATGAGGAAATAGATGACGTTCTATACAACTCATTTTTCTGAACTGTGTCTTTTTTTAAACGAATGAGGGATTAAATTATAAAGTTGAAAAGGTGTGAAGCTTATGTCACAAGTATTAGATATGAATCATGATATAAAAAATAAATATATAGACATCGATGAGCTAGAGGAAAACCTTTATGAGGAATTCCAGCATATTATCGAAGAGCTGAGTGAAAGAATAACTGATAATGTTATGTCATCCATTATTTCGACACCTTTGGATAACATTTACTTAAAATACGAATCTCAAATTCCTAAATTGGAAGTATCGACTGATCAAATTGTCCAGATTTCAAAACAAATGCAAGACACCAAAAAAGATCTTTATGAAAACATCACCACAATTATCTCTGAAGTAAGTAACAGAGCAATAGAAGAAACTGTTTTTAAGAAGCTGGAGACAATTAAAGAAGAATATGAAAGACAGCTCCCGTTACTAGATGATAATTCCAATGAACTAAGAGAATTGGTAAAGGAAATAAGAACAACCAAAAAAGAATTATACCAAAGCACTGAATCCATTATCAGTGAAGTTAGCAGTAAAGTAATAAAGGAACACATCATAGTTAAGTTTGATGAATTATACAGGCAGCATGAAATACAATTACCAAAAATTAAAGAAACATCAGAACAAGCAGCTCAATTAATAGATGATTTGGAAGAAACCAGGAAGAAACTATATAGCAATATCAGCAATGTGTATAATGCCATGTCTAACAGAATAGTAGATTCTGTTAATGAAAAATTGGTTGACATTTATGAGAAATATAATAAGAAAGTAATTGACCTTGAGCAAAAGCATTTGGATTTACAAGAGGTCAATGCAGACTTGAATTCAACTAAGAATGAGTTGGTTGAAACTATAACTAACTACAAGTCTGAAATTTTATCAATCAAGAAGGATATTCAAGCATTACAAAATGACTCGAACATTTTAGTGAATTCTCTAAAAGAAAAAATAGCATCTCACAACAAAATCATAATTGGCCTGGGGCTGGTCGTTTTATTTTCTATATTTTTCTAGCAATCAAATTAATTAAATGAAAGGAATTAATAATGGTTACACTTCATGAGCACAAAAATTCCTTGAAGAATAAAAGAATTAAGAACCTTGTGGCTAAAAAGAACAAACATGTTCTGAAGAGTAGAATGAAATATCACTTTGGCAATCTGCAGGATGAGTTACAAACAACGTATAGCAACATAAATTCTCATTTGCACACTGATAGTGCGAGGCTTGTTTTGCCAGTGCTGGAGGAGTTAACAGCTCTAAATTTTAGATTAAAAGAATTAACTGAGGGACTAGATAAAACCTTTGAGTTATTTATAGTCGGTATGGGTAATTACGGAAAATCGACACTGATCAATGCCTTGATCGAACAAAGTGTAGCTGATATTGATGTAAGGCCAAAGACATGGAAAGTGGATGTATACGATTCAACGCTAAGGGAGAATCAGTGTACTATCATCTACCGACATGGAGTAACCGAGTACAAATCAATGGAGGATACAAAGTTATTTATAGAAGATGAGGAGCAAAAGACAAAGAAAAGCAAAAAGGTAGTAAGAGCGGAATTGAAGAAGGTTCTCTCGGATTTGCAGACTAAAGAAGCAATTAAAGAAACAGAAGATTATTTAAAAAAAGAATTCCTTTATCAATCTAACGTAGTGGAAGTGCGATGGCCGATTGATAAAAAAGCTCTATCGCGGAATTTTATGGTGGTTGACACACCTGGACTTGTACAAGAAAACTTATCAGGAGACACAATCGTCAGCATACAAAAATATTATCATAAAGCCGATGGGGTTATATGGTTATTAGATGCTACTTCACTAGCAGCTAAGAAATCTAAAGACATGGTAACTGAATTAGAAGAGTCATTGAGTAAAGTTGGAGGGAAAACGGATAACATTATTGCAGTCATAAACAGAATTGATTTAGTACGAAATAAGGGTGGAGAAGAAGCAGAACAACATGTTCTGGCAGAGGCAAATAAACTCTTTGGAAAACATTTTGATAATTTCATTTGCATATCTGCCAAGCAGGCATTGGAAGGAATTCTAGGAAACGATAAACAAAAGACAGGGGAAAGTGGAATAGAGACTTTAATTCAAGCCATTAATTCACACTTTTACGTAAATGCACAAAAAATACAGCTTCAAAGCAGAGAAGTAAGTTATAAACAGATTTTACATGAGGTGACGGACGACAATTACTCGATTAAAGCTTACTTGACCAGGTTAAGAGAAGAACAGCAACAATACCGTGAAAGAAAAGAAACCATAACAAATAAGTATTCTTCAATTCAAAAAAACTTTAAGACCAAACTAAATGACATAGCTAACACATTTTTGCAAAGTGCAGAAAATAGAATTAATAATCATGCCCAAGCCTTGTTTGATTTGGAATCTGATTATGAAAGAGAAAACTATATCAAAGATTATTTATTTTGTCTGGATGAATTGCAGTTGGAACTGGAGAGTTACCTTGAATACTGGACTAGAGAAATAGAGGAATTAATGAAGCAGTTAGTCACAGAGGTAGTCTTTACTGAGTATAAATTTATTGACCCCTCTGCTATAAATAAAAGATTCAATGATGCTGATGGAATTACTCGGGGGAGCTTTTCTTACAAAATAAACTCTGCCAGTTTAGAAACAGACAATTTAAGTTTTGCGTCTGGAGCAGGTATCGCTGCAATCGGAGGGTTGATTTTCGGTCCTGTTGGACTCTTGCTTGCAGGACTCACGAGTGTTCTGGGAATCAATAGAGGTTTAGCAAAGTTGTTTAAAAGCGGCGGGGTAAAAAAAGAATTGAATAAAGCTATTAATGATCACGTGAAGGATATAAAAAATTCTATAACACGTGACCTTAACGGGAACAAGAATAAGGCCCAAGAAATTGTAACCAATAATTTAAAGAATTCCTTTAGCAGCCTTCACGGACCTTATGAATCCAGTTTAGAGGTAGAAAAGTCACTCAGTAAACTCTACGAAAAGATTGAAAGACCGATTGTTTATCCAAGTATAAAAACATTATTGCTTTATGATAAAAAAATGATGAATATCTAGAGGTGAAATAAATGAGTACCATACAAACAATTATTAATGCCAAGGATTCAATGCTTGAGTCTCCTTTACAACAGATGCTAAGGGGTGGGGTACCGGCACCTGTTCCAATAGATGAAGACATATTGATTGCTGAAAAAGAAAAAATGAGTAAGTTAGTTGAGAACATGGACTCTTCTTTAAAGGTTGTTATTATGGGAGAAGTAAAAGCTGGCAAATCAACGTTGCTAAATGCTTTAGCTGGCAGCAATGTGTCCCCGTCCGATATAGCAGAAGCCACTGGAACGGTCATTGAAATCAAATACAATCCGATTCCTTATGGAAAGATTCTTTTAAATGATAGAACTGTGAAAGACATACCGGAAAAAATATTTGCTGAGTTGGCAAGAAACAATAATAATCAGGATTTCTTTAAGAACTGCCTGGGAGTAGAGTTTGGCTTCCCTGTATCAGGATTAAAGGAATTTACACTAGTAGATACACCTGGACTTGAAACGATAACAGATGATAACTCAAACCGCACTAAAGAATATATTGCCAAAACTGATGTTGTCATTTGGGTCTTTAATGGCCATCATCTCGGTCAAGCTGATGTAGAAGAAGCATTAATTGAAGTGAACCGTTTAGGAAAGCCTATAGTAGCTGTAATAAACAGAATCGATGAAATAGATGAAGATCCAGAAGTGCTGATTGAATATTTAGAGGAAGAAATGGGGTTGTTTGTGGAAGAAATCATTGCGATATCTGCTGCAGGAGCAAATAGGGCTGTGCAATTAAAAGATAAGGATTTACTAGGTGAATCGGGCCTCTCTAATTTAATTGGTTATCTCGATCAAAATATTGCTGGCAAGTCACAAGAGGTTAAAAAAGGTGTGTTATTTAACTCAGCTCAAGCATTGATGAATAGGGATCTATTAATTCACGAAGAGTATTTAAAAACATTAGGCTTTATTGAAGAGCAAATAGAACAAATTCAATTAAAGGTAAATACATATAGCGGAAGAATTCATGATCATATCCTGTATGAGTTTGAAAGATGGTATGATACAGAATTTCTGAAAGAAGAAAAAGAGAATCTAAAAAACAAGATTAGAAAATCAAATATTATTCAATTGAAAAAAGGTATGCAGGAAGTAGAACAGCGAATATCCTCTATCTTCTCGCAACAAAGCTTTTCAAAAATGATAAATGAGAAAGTAACAGACCTAGATAATTTATATATTAGTGAGTGGAAAGAAGCCGTTGAGAAAGTGAAGAGTAGTGTGCTATTCGAAATTAATGAATATAAAAATAATGCAGAAAAACGGTTGGAGATGAAACTTAGTAATGAAGTGAAGTTAAATGAAGGTGAATCTGACCTCATGACAGGTGCTTCCAAAGGAGCATGGCTGGGAGGCGCAACCGGTGCTGCTTCAGCTTTCTATGCCGCTGCGTTAGGACCAGCAGCTTCTACTGTAACTATAGGTATGGCAGCTACAGCTTTCCTTCCGCCGATGTTACTGATAGGTGCAACATTTGGCGCTGTGTCATCGTTCTTAAAATTTAAATCAGACAAAAGCCTAGCAGAAAAAAATATTGATGACATTTTTAAAAATGTAAAAGAAGAACAGAAAAAAGAAATTTTTAAAGCAATCAATGAGAAGTATTCTACTCAAGATGAGCAAATTAAAGAAAATATTCAATCAGTAATTGTAGGATCTTTTGCAAATGGAATAGATTCGGAAGGGATTGCTTCCCTCAAAATCAAGATAGATAAATATATGTATGAAATAAAGAAGTATATTGAAGACCTAAGATTAGTTGAAGTTTGATACTTAAAAGAAAGGAATACAAGTAACAGGTTCCTCGTTCCATTTAAATACCCAAAGAATCGGACGTTTTTTATTTCGTGCTTAAGAGATGGAGGGATACGCTGTTCTTTAAATTAGAAGCAGCGGTGGTTTCTTTATTGGTAAAAGACATGTTTATTTCGACATGTCTTTTATTTGTGGGGAACAGGGGCAGGTTACACGATACCGTATTATTCCACTTGGCAACTTCTTCTTACTTCTTTGCTGGATGATATGAAGGGTGAAAAGAGAAATGCCTGAATTCTAGTGGACAGGCAATGTGCCTGTACCTCCGTCCCATTATATTTCTTCCTATTGTAAGCGTGAGTGTGAAGGAATGATTTTTTCAACCGTGCGTGTTAAGGGATATCCAAAAGAAACAATTTAAACTAAAATAGCTAGCCTCTAAAGAAACTTTATCTATATTTATTACACTGGCATATTCATGTCTACTTTAATAACCGATTGAAAATCATCCATATGTCTATCCTTCATAACAAATATGAAATCAATGTAATTTACTTAAGATTCTATTTTCCTGCAATTCTTCTATTAATGGCTTAATTTTCGTGATATAGTTTTCCCATTTCTCATTAGCAATTCTTTCATTTCCTAAAGATGACTGGTAGATATGTTCCTCATAAAGCATAAGAAGGGACCAATAGCTATCAATTGCAAGCATCTGCAATCGGAGAATTTTTTGAGAAAAGAGTTGCAGGTTTAACAAACAGTTCCACACCATTATTTAAGCAACAGGGCGGAAATTAGGATTATAAGACTGCCTGTACGGTTGCCGATTTAAAAAGGTTATTAAACGATAGAACAGTTTTGATATTGTTTAGATATTCACCTGAGGCAATGCACCTGTCCCTCTGTCTTGATAAACAGCTTGAGAAATAACCACTCACGCTGGACAGTTCACCCATCCCCTCCCCTCCCCTCATCCCACTTTGATGTCAGTCTCCTCTACAAGCTCAAACCTGCCTTTTTCTGAACGGATTTCCAGGTATCCGCTGCTGTAAACCCAAAAAATATAATAAACGTTTCCTTTATATAGTACTTTATCTTTGATGTTCATACGATACCTCGCTGTTATGACTGGTGTAATAGATTAAATGATACTACATCAAGTTGGTCTGTAAATAAATGCGGTAGTGGAGTAATACGGGGTTAAAGGCGATTTTTAGTGCTATTTCTTCAAATTTCGACAAAAATATTCTTTTAGGCATATTTCGATATTAGTTCAGTGGCTAAGTTAAAACTCCTGAATGAGATGGATTTTAAATAAGGTTTTAGTAAAGTATCGTTGTAGCATGCCAAGGGGCGATGGGGAGTTCTATAGTTATCAGGTAACTATTAAGCCGGCTTGCCCATTTAAAGAGCGCTAATTTGATGGTAAGTCATCAAGTTAGCGCTCTTTTCACTATAGATTCTTCATCTCTTGCGGCAGCGTTCTGATCGAATCAATGACCGCTTCAAGCTTTGTTTCAATTCTATGAAGCAGATACATGGTCACGACAATCGGAAAGCCTACCTCTGAAATGAACGAAATCGATTGTTCCACTGTGTTCACCTCCTTTTTTCAATAAATAAGGTGCCCATCAGCATTAGCCACCGGGCACCTTTTCATTTTTTACACTTCGTATTCCGTGACATTGCGTTCGATGACACGAGCTCCCTCAGCTGCTACAAGCGGGCCGCTGCTGCTCTGGATAACATTCGTGGCGATCAATGTGTCCATTACCTGTTTCACTTTATCAGTATCCACGGGCTCAATTGGTGCATCGATGGATACACGCGCCGTTTTGCCAAGCTGGGTAATAAATTGCAATTCCAATGCTTTAGCCAATTTCATTTCACCTCCTTTTTAAAAAGCTTCAACACAATTTAAGCGTTGATGTCGTAGCTGTCATTCTTCTCTACCAGCCATAGCGGCCTGGAGCTGAGCCCCGCCAATGCTTGGGCTGCTTGAAGAATTTCGTCTGGTGTGGATAAGTAGTTGATGTTGCCGTACGTTCGGCTTGAGATTTTCGGCTTGCCTTTCTCGTCCACTCCATTGTCAAACATCATTTTCAGTTTGATTGTTCTTAAATCTGCAGTTGCCATTTGCTTCACCTCCTTTCACCTTCTATGTAGAGGGGAGGGAGGGAAAAGGACACCTGAATTTTCATTTTTTTATAGTCGATATGTACACATACGTTCAGTTACCTTTTTTGCGGCTTTAAAAAGTCTTTATTTAGTAGAATAAAGAGCCTTTAATTGAAAATTTAACTTCCAATAAGTTACAACTTTTATTTTTTCTGTAATAGTAAAAAAATTACAAAAACATGATATTGTTATACAGAGATAGATTAATTTCAAAGGGGATATTGATTTGAAAAGGTATTTGATGGGTTTGATTGCTTTATTATTTCTTTGTAGCTTAGCTGCTTGTTCATCTGAAAGTGCGGAAACTCCAAAAGCAGAGGTTAAGAATGAGGAAAAGAGTTCTGAGAACAAAGCCAAGGAAGAAGCGGAAGCCAAGGCAAAAGCAGAAGCCAAGGCCAAGGAAGAAGCGGAAGCTAAGGCAAAAGCAGAGGCGGAGGCGAAGGCCAAGGAAGAAGCGGAGGCGAAGGCCAAGGAAGAAGCGGAAGCGAAGGCAAAAGCAGAAGCGGAAGCCAAGGCCAAGGAAGAAGCGGAAGCGAAGGCAAAAGCAGAGGCGGAAGCCAAGGCAAAAGCAGCAGAAGAGGCGAAGGCCGTCCCAGCTTCAACTGGGGGATCGGAGGTCTTTGCCAATTGTACTGAGCTGAGAACGAAATATCCCAATGGCGTAGCTTCTGATCATCCTGCCTATCAACTTAAAATGGACAGAGATAAAGATAATTACGCTTGTGAAAGATAGTTTATTATCCTGCAGTAAGCCTATCTAAGCTGTTGAATAACGGAAATCCCTGCTCAAATAATGAGACGGGATTTTTTATTCCTTTAATTGTACAAAACTTGATATATCCAACTCTAGCTGCAGACTTTATTTTGAAATACGATATTGTTATTGAGATCTATAAAATATTGAAAGAAGAGATAGGGTTAAGGATGGAAATCTGACTAATGCGAGTTGCAATTTGCAACTTCACGATCCTTTATTCCTATTCCTGAAAACCTGGCTATGCCGGGGATTCCAGAGAACTTATAGCTTGGTATAAGAATAACCTTTTATGATAGGAAAAGCTGTTCCCTATCACTTCATTCCATTCTGGCAGGAGGTATCCCTTGTAAGGGATATGAATAAACCTTATAATAAGCGGAATATTTCCGGTTAAGCTTCGGAATTGAATACGATTTGATATATATAAGCGGAATTTTTCCGCTTAAGCACAGCGAAACGAACCATTTGCGCATTTTTCAAACAAATAAGCGGAATTTCTCCGCTTATTTTAGCTGTTTTTCCTGCTAGGAATTAAATAAGCGGAATATTTCCGCCTATTTCTCCAATTTTAGTGAAAAAAAAGAGTCAGAGAAGCTTATTCATTGAAGCTTTTAAGGCTGAGGCCGGTAAGGAAGGCTTCCAGCCGCAGTGAAAACCTTCCGTAAGACTGGTGGTTTTGATTTGAAGTATCGTACTGTGGACTTCGAATTGAATATCAACTGAAAATACATTCCATTCTTGTTTTTAGAATGGAAAATGGGTAACTATTACAAAGGAGTTCTGAAATGCAAAAGAAAATGATCCTTTTAACAGCCATCTTGATGATTGGTTGTTCAAACGCAGAAGATCCATCCAACACAAGTGGAAAAACAGTTTCACAAGAAGCAGCCGCAGTGGCTGCAGATATAAATATAGAAGAAAATGAAACGGGCACTACAGTCATTGATGAACTAGTAGTAGAAGAAACACCACCAGCACAACCAAAGAGTGAAACTTTCTCAGAATACAAGCTTATTGAAGTTGATGGTGGTGATTTATCAGGATATCGTGAACCCAACGCCGTTGTTGATATTGGTTATGGAGACCGTGAATATTGGGCATTTACGAATGAATACGGACAGGTTGTACGTGTAATAGCTGACGAAATCCTCCTGCAAGATGATAGGAATGAACCTGTATTATCTTCAGGCAGATACTACTCTGATGAGGCAAAGGTTCCTGGAGTCGAAAGTGACCTTTTAGATGAAGGACATATTATTGCTGATTCTCTCGGGGGTGTATCAAATGCTTATAATATTACTCCACAAGACAGTACGCTCAACCGGCATGGTGATCAGGCCTATATGGAAGAAGTGATCCGCAGCGCAGGTGGAGCGACTAATTTTGAAGCCATTATCACCTATCCCGATACAAAAACGCAGATTCCTTCAAGTTATCAGTATACCTATACCTTAATGGGTAACGAGATCATTGATACATTCGAAAATGTGAACCCAGATGAAGTGAACGAATCACTCGGTTTAACAGGCAGTGAGCCTTCTGATCAAACCAGTTCACACACAAATGATATTTCCAGTGTTGATACAAACGGCAATGGACAGGTGACCATTAAAGAAGCCAAAGAAGCAGGTTTCAGTATGCCGATAACAAGTGATCATTGGTTATACCCTTATATGCACGATGCTGATAAGGACGGTATGGTTGGTGAATAACCCTTTAGAACTGTGAGCTGAAAATTTCTTGTTAAAATGAGCGTTTAATAGGAAGATGGGCAAATTCACAGCTAGATGTATATAAACCCAAACAAGGAATGAGATAATGGGAGACAGAAGGATTAGATGCAAAATACTAAAGGAGCGGATGCAGAGATGAACGAGAAAATAATCAAATGGGGCATTTTGGGAACAGGCGGCATTGCGGGTGTGTTTGCGAAAGACTTAGCCTTTGCTGAAAATACAGAAAGGACGGCTGTCGGTTCGCGGTCATTAGAGAGTGCGGAAAAGTTTGCTGAAGAATTCGGGGTTTCTCGTGCCTACGGCAGTTATGAGGAACTATTGCAGGATTCGGAAGTAGACGCCGTTTATATCGCTACGCCGCACCCTTTTCATAAAGAGAATGCGCTGGCGTGTCTTCGCGCGGGGAAGGCTGTGCTGTGCGAGAAGCCGTTTACCGTGAACAGCGGAGAACTGGAAGAAATCATTGAGTTTGCGCGAGATCAAAAGCTTTTCTTAATGGAGGCGATGTGGACTCGTTTTCTGCCTCCAATCGTGAAGGTGAGAGAATGGATAGCAAATGGAGAGATCGGTGAAGTTCTTTTAATGAAAGGTGACTTAGGATTCCGTGCACCTTGGGATCCTCAGTGGAGATTGCTTAATCCGGATCTTGGAGGAGGAGCGCTGCTGGATGTAGGTATTTATCCTATATCATTTGCCTCTATGATTTTTGGCACAGCCCCTGAAAAAATCCTGAGTACGGCTCATATTGGTGAAACAGGTGTGGACGAACAGTTTTCGGTTATTCTGTCCTATGCTTCTGGAAAAACCGCCACCCTAAATGGAGCCTTAAGAGTGGAATTAGGCAAGGAAGCTTCCATACACGGAACAAAAGGGTCTATTCGTATTCCTTCTTTCTTAAGTGCGAAATCAGCCACCCTATACAAGGACGGCAAGGAAGCAGAGACCTTCACGGATGACCGGAAATCGAAGGGCTATGCGTTTGAGATAGAAGAGGTAGGAAGATGCCTGAGACAAGGGCTGACAGAAAGTCCGGTAATGACGCTGGATGAATCGTTAGAAATCATGAAACTGATGGACAGTATCCGCGGGCAGTGGGGGTTGAAGTATCCGTTTGAATAAAAGAGTAGAGGGGCGGTTCTTATACTGTATAAAAACTGTCCTTTGTTTCCCCAATTTACACTGGCTCCATGATAATAAGAGCATTTAGTGGGCATAGGCTCCATATCCTAACGGCCGCTTCTGAACAGCATCCTCCTTGTTATCTTCATCCTCAGACGAGTTAAATATTTACGGGCCAAAGATTGTCTCATCATTCGAATACATTTCCCTTTTTAATATAATCATCTGAACAATATAATAAATATACTCGTTTCATACATAATATTCCATATGCTGGAGCGAAATGGTCTATACTGAAGTTACACCATTTGAAAGAGGAGATTTTTTATTATGCCTGTAACAAGTTCGGCTAAAGATGTAAGAGTTCGAGTTGATAGTTTCAAATCTTTTTTTACAAAGAATGCAAATTACCCTGTTGCAATAGATACTTATCAACGTCCGTACATGTGGGATAAGGAAAAGGTTACGGATCTAGTGAGGGATCTATCAGATTACATAAATAGTAATATAGACACCCCCTATTATATGGGAAGTATCTTATTACATGAAAATACAGAACAGGAAATGTTATTTATCATTGACGGTCAGCAGCGAATAACCACGTTAAGTATTCTTTACTATGTACTTACTGGTACCCTTATAGACGAAACCAAATTGAATATACAATTTAACTCAGCTCTGTCAATTAAAAATATTCAAGAGATCCAAACCTATCTAAGGGAGAGTATCCAATATTGGCAGTTACCTTCGACATTACTAAACGAGATCCAATTCACTTTTATTATTACGTCCTCAGAAGACTTGGCTTTTACATTTTTTGATACACAAAATAATCGCGGTGTTAAGCTCAATGCGACTGATCTACTAAAAGCCTATCATTTACGAGAGATTACAAGTGAGTTTATTCAAAAAAGGTGTGCGTCGAACTGGGAAAGAATTCAAAATCATAATGAACATCCTCTAGTTAGGAATAAAAAGTATTTTATGCCGGATTTGTTTTCAAGTATTTTATGGCGGGCTAGATACTGGCGTGGTCAAAATAAAGAAGTGATTCGAAAAGAATCTTATGACGATATATTGAGTGAGTTTATGAAAAATACGATCAAAACAGAACAAGAAAGCGAAGTCCCTCTGTATCCCAATTTTAGTAATGTTTTCGGTCAGCAACTTATGCTAACAGAAAACCGATCACTTAAACTGGATATAGGGTCAGTGATGATGGGCCAAAATCCTGCAGATATGCCTTTTGCAATGAGACAACCAATCAGTAAAGGACTTGGCTTTTTTCTTTATTCTGAAAAATATGCTGATATCGTTCAGAGAATGTATTTTGATCAGGAAATAGACCATGAATTGAAGGCATACCGATATTTTTACGAAAAGGTATGGATAAAAACTTCAAAATATCTAAGGGAAATATTTGTTCTCGCATCTATTATGTACTTTGAAAAGTTTCAATCCAAAAAGCTATTGGAATTTGCTTTATGGTTAGATCATGTCCTGGGCTCCATTCGTCTGGAATTAAAATTAGTTTTTAAAGAGACAGCGATGAATTTTTTAGTGAAAGGAAAAAATAATTTGCTGGATATCATCAGTCATTCCTTTACACCGGAGGAAGTGATCCGATTCTTAGAGGAAGAAGCCAGAAGTCGTTTGAAGTATTACCTATCCGACGAGAGTGTCAGAGGAAAAGGTGTTCAAGGTATGTATAAGGACCGGGTACTCGCTTATTATGGAAAAAGTGATTTTACTGGGAAGGAAACTTGGATTAAGGAGAAGGTACAATGATTAAGTCGACGCAGGTAACCTTAGATGAATTGGTAAAACATCATCAGTTCTTTCAGATTCCTATATACCAAAGATTATATGTTTGGGAAGAAGAACAGGTGGTAACCTTATTGGAAGATATTAAAAGCTCCTATGCTGAAAAAAAGTCGTTTTATTTAGGAAGTGTTTTAGTTGTAGAAAATCAGAAAACAGAAGATGTAAAAGTGTATGACTTAATTGATGGCCAACAACGCTTCACCACACTTTGGATGATAGCCATTGTGTTTTCCAATGAGTTAGCCCCATTTATTTCGATAGCAGAAAATAATAGAACTAGAAATAGGATTCACTTTGCAATACGAGAAGAGGTTAACCACTTTTTTTCGAGATATATCAGTACCCAAATAGAGGATGATGGGGCGACAGAGCATATTAAAGGGGCCCTAGCCGTCATTGAAAATTATAAAAGAAGATTTATGAATCAACAAATTTTGAGTGAAATCGCCTCTTTTATCTATAAGAATGTTTACCTCATTATGACAGAGGTTCCCCAGCAAACAGATTTGAACAAACTTTTTGAGGTTATTAATAACAGAGGGGTGCAGCTTCAGCATCATGAAATTTTGAAAGCAAGGCTATTAGAAAAACTTTCATCTGATGAAGAAAAACTAAAATACGGGCACCTATGGACCGCTTGTTCTGATATGAATAAATATGTGGAGACAAACATTAAAGACGCAGCTAAGATAAATACATCTAAATTGTATGATAAAGTTTCGGCAAAAGAAGGAAAAGAAAATTTAAAAGATCCAAAAAAGGTACTGCAAGCCATGGAGTATAAAAAAAGGAATTCGTTTGATCACATGTCTCTTAAACAAATCCTTTTAGAAGAAGAAACTGTTATGGATAGAGACGACGAGACCCCAGATGTTGGGAGCCCGCAGAATAGGGCGAGAAGCATCATTACGTTTCCTATGCTTCTTCAGCATACATTACGTATTTTTCTTGCGAGCAATGGAAGTAAGGACATAGATAAGATATTGGATAAAGAATTGTTATCTATTTTCTCAACTCATTTTCAACTAAGTTTAGTTGGGGAAGAAGAAGTAAAGGAGTTTATTGAGTTGTTATGGGAGGTTCGTTATCTATTTGATAAACATGTCATCAAATGGGTTGAAGAAGATGAGGATGAGATTCATTTAATTTGTAAGATAGATAAATATGAAAGTAATAAACGTTTTTATATGAGACGTATCATTTCAAATAGGAATGAGGGGGAAGCATTATTGCAAAGTATGCTGTACCACTCCCAACAAATAACAACCCATTATTGGCTCACACCATACTTAAACTATCTGGTACATAACAATGGACAAAAAAGCTTTGAATACCTAAAACATTTGGATAATCACTTATTCTGTTCTGATGAGAAGGAATCCTTAATAGTAAGGACAAAAAGATTTATAGAAGTTCCATGGCGTAAGGTACCGTTTGATACGAACATCTTAAAGTCTCCAAGAGGAGTCTCTTTTCCACATTACTGGTTTTATAAACTTGAGTTTATTTTGTGGGAGACCTCTGATAAAAAGAAAGAAAAGTGGAAAGAATTTAAAATCACCGCCAAGAATTCAGTTGAACATATTTCTCCTAGAACGCAGCAGCCTGCGGATAGGAATACGGTGTCAGGATACATGATCAATTGTTTTGGAAATTTGGCATTGGTATCCAGAAGTATAAACTCATCCTATAGTAATCTGCCATTCAATGAAAAAAGACAACGCTTTTTAAATTATAACCGTGATAAAGTAGATTCATTAAAAATGGATATAATTTATAAAAATGAGATATGGAATGATCAACTTGCTCAAAAACATCAAGATGAAATGATTGAGGTTTTCGAAAGATATTTAAGGGGGGAAAACGATTAATCCAACATTACTTAGGTAAGGGGGTACAGGGATAGTTTCCTTGTCCTTCCGAATAATTCCAATCAACAGTTTCTTCTATTTTCTTTTAAAACTCATAGGAAGAGTAATAGAGAACAATGAACCTGATCCTCCTTACCATGTCTCTATAAGTTGGTCTAAGTGACACCCCGAGATGTGAGGACAGGACAGGACAGGTTCCTCCCGCCTAGTAGATGGAGAGGGATAGGATGCACTAGGGAAAGAAGCGGATTGAGGGCTCTCGCAAATGCAGGTGGCGAGAATTCTTTTGATGGGTATTTCTGGTTTGAAACAAAGGGGAACCTGGCCTTGAGAAACAGCTAAAATGAAGAGATGTGAATTGCTCACTCTACCTTTATTAAAGGCTCTTCTCGTAATCTACTTTGTGGCTTTTGGATCTTAATTTCTAAAAATAGCGCATAATGAACCAGAATAACCTTTTTAGCAAGAGAGAAAAAGAGCTTCTCGCTCGTTCAGAGCGAAAAGCCATAGTAGCAAGTGAAAGTCCGGCTTTTAGGATTTTTTCGAAAGCAGCAATATATGCGAAAAGAGCCTTATTAAAACAGTTTCTTTACTAGTGCATGATAAATTTTATCGTTAATTTCGATAAGGCTCTTTTTATCATCCTTAAATTGAATTGCTACAACGTGTGTTCCTTTAGATTTTGCAGATAAACCAGCCAGCCATCCTACAGGTCCCAATACCACTCCGCCAACAAAAGCTCTTCCCACAGCACTTGTGGCACTCTTTCTACTTTTTTCATTGATTAATTCATAATCTTCAATACTCTTTTTGTCCAATTCAATAGATTTTGTCCATCCTATAGAAAGGGTGATAACTCCAAATGTTGAACTAATCATACTTCCTTCATAGTCACCGGCAATCACTCTATTTTTTGCACCCAATATCCTCAACCCCTTTTGAAATTTATCTATTACAAATAACACCATTTTTCAGTTTAGAATCCTAATGCTTCAAAAATTAATACCTCTTACTAAACGATAGAACAGGTTTGAAATCGTTTAGATTTTCGGCAGGGATGTTTTACTTGTCCAACCACGGCACCTATTTCCTCTGAAGTATATTAATAATGTCCTGACCGAATTCTTCTGCTTTTTTTGGTCCGATTCCGTCTATTTTCAAAAGTTCATCCATGGTGACCGGCTTCTTTTCAAGAATCATTTCTAAGGTGTTATTTGTGAAGACATAGTATGGTTTAACATTCAATTCCTTTGAACGGGTTGTTCTGAGTTGGGTTAGAGCTGATCTGACTTGTTCAGGGCTTTGTTTTTTTGGTTGAACAGCTGCTTTTACGCTGGTGGGTGGTTCTTTTGCTGAAAAATTTCCGGTGCTGTGGCACTGGATGATCGATACTATTTCCTTACCGAATTCCTCGACTCTTTTAGGGCCAATGCCTTCAATTTCTAAAAGCTGTTCGGTCGTGAGTGGTTTTTTCTCAAGCATGCTGTCAAGAATTTTGTTAGTGAAAATATGATAGGGTTTCACATTGGATTCCCTGGAACGTGTTAAGCGGAATTCTGTCAGAGCTGCTTTTAAGGTATCTTCTTTTGGGTTGTTCATCCTTTCAGAAGGAGAAGTGGCAGATTCAACCTGCGGTGATATCTGAGGTTTTTCTATCAAGTAATCCTCCTGGTTAAACACTTTTTCTTTGCTGAATTTTAGGATCGTATCGGCTATTCCATATAGCTGCTGGTCGGACATGAATACGGGTGACTTCTTCTCTAATTCATTTTTTATAAAGTGCTTGATTTGGTCATAGCGCAGAACATTGGATTGGATATTTGCCGGGGCATTCTTGGAGACTTGTAATATCGTTTTTGGATTGGCAAAAGTAACAGCATATTTAACAGGGCAGTTTTCTATTGCTCCTTCTTCTTTAAGCAGCTTTTCAATGATGCTTACGTGGCGTTCTACTTGATTAATCGGGCTGTACATTCCTTCTTTGTTGACCACTCTGTTGTTCTTCGTAATAATTCGTTGAAATTCGCCTTTATCCGTAACTTGTATATTGCCAAACAACTTCTTCACTTCAATGATCATGATGAATTTATGGGTCAGAACCACAAAATCTAATTGAGCGGAATAATCCTTATACTCGATATAGACATCGTGCAGAATCACCAACGGGAGCATAGAATGCTGCAATTCAAATAATACATTCATCTCTCCTGTTTGACCTATAGTGAATAATTTCAAGTGGTTTTGTGCTTTTTTTAGGTCGACGGAGGGATCCTTTCCTTCTGACAGTCGGGTTAGTGCCGTAATTATAGAGGAATTCTCATTAAACGGTTTATAAATTTTGGGTTCTTTTAGTTCTCTTTTATCCGTTAGGACATTGAGGACATTTTTAAGAAAAGACATTCTTTACCCCGCTTTCGAAGTTTTGATTTTGCCGGAATGCTATGTAACTTTTTGTCAGTTATAGTTTTATTATAGCAAATAGTGGAAAGTTTTGGGTGCGGAAATTAGTTTTATTGCCTGAAACCGGGACAGAGATTTCTTCCCATGTCCCTGCTGTTTCTCTATGAAAATAATAGTAGAGGGCTCTCACTTATAATTCTTCAAAATTTTAAGGGGACAGAGGGACAGGTCCCGTGTCCCATTGGCTGAGTGTAAGAAAAAAGCATCAGCCAATGTGGATCCTGATTTTTACAGGGAGAAGTTCCTTTTACCCGGTGGTGGGACAATGAACCTGTCCCCGGGTACCAGTGTTTTTTAAGCGGAGACGTGTATCCAGGAGCGTCGTGTGGATACATGAGTTGATAGATTTGGGAGGAGATGTGTATCCAGGATCGAGGTGTGGATACATGAGTTGTGTTTTTTGGGAGGAGATATGTATCCAGGAGCGTCGTGTGGATACATGAGTTGATAGATTTGGGAGGAGATGTGTATCCAGGAKCGAGGTGTGGATACATGAGTTGGTAGATTTGGGAGGAGATATGTATCCAGGAACGTGGTGTGGATACATGAGTTAGGTTTTTTGGGAGGAGATGTGTATCCAGGAGAGTCGTGTGGATACATGAGTTGATAGATTTGGGAGGAGATATGTATCCAGGAGCGTGGTGTGGATACATGAGTTAGGGTTTTTGGGAGGAGATATGTATCCAGGAGCGTCGTAGGAAAGTGCAGCAAAGATTTGTAAGGGTAGGGACAGGCCCCTTGTCCCAGGAACAGAGACTGAATGAAAGAAAAAAGCATCAGCCAGTGTAGACCATGCTTTTTTACCGGGAGAAGGCCCTCTGTCCGGGGCGGGACAAGGAACCTGTCCCCGTGTCCCTCCAAGGAACCTCCCACCGTGTCCCAACGGGGATAATGGACCTGTTTCTACGTCATATTTTTATTTTTTTAAAAAAACCATTGACCCCCTCTATCGAAATAAGATAAACTTACAAACAATTTAAATAATTCAGAAATAGGGGGTGGCGAAACAGATTATTTAAAGAGGTGGTTTGTTAATTGATAGGAATGGGGGACTGTGATGCTGTTTACCAACGCGGGAATGTATTAGAACTTGAGCTGATGAAAAACTGGGAAGCTAGCAGACTTAATCGTCATTGACGGAAATCCAGCGGAAGATATTGCTGTTCTGCTAGTAAAACAGGTATATGCCGGCTGCAAAAGATACACAGACATTGCGGCCGTGCAGAAAGAACAGAACTAGTCTAAGTCCAGAGGGAATGACGGCCCCAATAATTTATGGAGAGGAAGGGATTTAATTGTTAAATGAACCAGTTGTAGCCACGATGTTCATTCTTGCTTTGATTGCGGTTGGGGAAGTCATCTCCATTAAGACCAGGGCAAGGGTGCCGATGCTGTTAGTTGTGTTGTTAGGGTATCTTGTCTTAATGTGGGTCGGTGTCATTCCGAAAGAACTTGTTGCAAACTCCACTTTTTCCACGGTTGGAGCAGTGTTGATCGCACCATTAATTGTACATATGGGGACACTTATTCCTATGAAGATCATCAGACAGCAGTATAAATCGGTCGTTATTGCCCTGCTCGGAATCGTTATTGCTGCCGGGACCATCCTGCTGACGGTTTCTCCGATCTTCGGCTATAACACAGCGGCGGCAGGAACCGGGCCTCTTACCGGCGGAATCATCGCCTTTGTTGTAACTTCTGAAAAATTACAGGCATTAGGCTTAACAGCTCTTATAACGATCCCGGTTCTTGTCCTTTCTCTTCAAAGCTTGATTGGACTACCGTTGACGACTTACTTCCTGCGTCGTTATGCAGTTAAAGTAAAGGAGCAGATGGGAAGTCAGCTATATGTTGCTGCAGCAAGTGAAGCTGCTCTTCAACAAGAACCATTTGACAAAGCAGAAGAAGCTGAAGAAGAGCCTGTGAAGAAGAGCTGGATTCCTGATCGTTATGCAACTTCTTCTATTCTATTATTTCAATTATTTTTGGGCGGCTCGATTGCGGTCGTTGCCGGAAACCTTACAGGAATTCACTACAGTATCTGGGCGCTTGTCATTGGTTTAGTTGGAACGTTGAGCGGCTTCTACCGCGATAAAATGATGGAGCGGGCCAATTCCTTCGGGGTAGGGATGGTCGGTGTCATCTTCGTTATCATTCCTTCTATGAATCAAGTAACGTTCGGCTTGTTTTTACAAAACCTGCCGGCTGTGGCCATGATTCTAGTAATTGGTTCCGCAGGGATCATCCTTGGAGGTTTCCTTGGAGCGAAGCTGGTCAAATGGGATGCAGACAAAGGAATCCCGGTTGCCTTGACAGCCATGTACGGATTCCCTGGAGATTACCTTGTGTGTGAAGAGGTCAGCCGAAGTGTGGGAGAAACGAAAGAAGAGCAGGAGCATATCTTTAATGAAATCTTATCTCCAATGCTGGTAGGTGGATTTACGACTGTTACCATCGCATCCATTGTTATTGCAAGCGTGCTTATGGGGACACTATCATAACCGGGACAAGGGGACAGGTCCCGTGTCCCAGGGACAATGAACCTGTCCCTCTGTCCCGAAAACTCTTAAACTACTGGAGGTAACTATGAAAACAAAAATAACCAACATTCAGCTATTCGATGGGAAAAGCTCCACCTTAACAAAAACGACTATTCTCTTTAATAATAAAACAATTCTATCAATCGGTGATCTGGCGCAGAATGCGGATGCAGATCAGATCATCGATGGAGAAGGCTTAACCTGTGTGCCCGGTTTGATCGACTGCCACGTTCACCTCACAATGGACGGAAATGCAGATCCTTTTGTTGACAGCCTCGGAAATACAGAAGCGGACGATGCTTATAAGGCTTATCGCAATGCTCAAAAGCAAATCGAGAGCGGGGTCGTGACGGTCCGTAACGTCGGCTCCAAAGACAATGTGGACATTGCGCTTCGTAATGCGATCGAGAAAGGGGTCGTCAAGGGACCGAGAATCGTTGCTTCAGGGGAACCCATCGTCATGACAGGCGGCCATGGGCATACGATGGCGATTGAAGCAGATGGAGTCGACGAGGTTCGGAAAGCGGCTCGTACCCAGTTGAAAAAAGGGGCAGACCTTCTGAAGTTGATGGCAACCGGAGGCGTAATGACACCCGGTGTTGATCCAAACTCCCCTCAGCTTGGCGAAGATGAACTGCGATGCGCCTGTACAGAAGCATCGAACGCAGGGAAAACAACAGCAGCGCACGCACAGGGAGTGGAGGGAATCAAAAATGCGATCCGTGCCGGCATCACAACGGTAGAACATGGAATTTACCTGGATGATGAAGCAATCGATATGATGCTTGAAAGGGGAACATTCCTTGTCCCGACACTTGCGGCGCCATATAATATCGTGGAGTATGGGCTCGAGGCCGGGATCCCTGAGCATGCGGTGCAAAAAGCAGAACGGGTAATGGGGGACCACCAGAAGAGCTTCTACCAAGCTTATAAAAAAGGAGTGAAAATCGCTGCGGGTACAGACGCCGGAACACCGTTTAACAGACACGGTGACTTTGTGACAGAGCTGGAGCTCATGGTCATGAATGGAATGAAGCATGTTGACGTACTGCGTTCCGCAACGAAAACAGCTTCAGAAGCGATGAATATCGACCACAAGACAGGAACAGTAGAAGCCGGTAAATCTGCTGATCTGATTCTGGTCCAAGGCAACCCGTTAGAAAACATTTCCGATTTGCGCAAGGTCGTAAAAGTGTTCAAAGAGGGCGAATGCTATTTTTCAAAGGCTCTTTTCGTAAACGCTGCTGCTACTTAACACTTATTCCGATAAAAAGTAATAACGACAAGAAAAGAGCTGCTCTCCCTCAATCAGAGAGTAAACTCTTAGTATCCGGGGGGAAATCCGGCTCTTGGGATTTTTCTGAAAGCAACAATATATGCGAATACAGCCTTTTCAAAAGAGGTTTTTAAAAAACTCTAGTAATCTAACGGGACATGGAACCTGTCCCTCTGTCCCGCCAATAAATAATAGGATGGTGTTATATTAATGGAAAAACTATATCAGCAGCTCGATCACTTGTACGATGAAATGGTGGAAGTTTTCCGCCACCTGCATATGAATCCTGAACTTTCTTTTGAGGAAGTGGAAACGCCAAAATTTATCGCGGACTATCATACTCAGCTTGGGCATGAGGTTCGGACCGAAGTAGGCGGCCGCGGGGTTGTTGCGAAGCTTAAAGGCGGAAAGCCGGGACCGACTATCGCTTTGCGTGCCGATTTTGACGCCCTGCCCATCCAGGAAGAAACCGATCTTCCCCATAAGTCCAAAGTGGATGGTGTAATGCACGCGTGTGGACATGACGGGCATACGGCGGAACTGCTGATCTTGGCAAAAGCGCTGAACAAAATGAAGGAAGAGCTTCAAGGTACAATCGTATTCATCCATCAGCACGCAGAAGAATATCAGCCGGGCGGTGCGATTGCCATGATCGAAGACGGTTGTCTTGAAGGTGTAGATGTGATTTTTGGAACTCACCTATGGGCCAATGCACATGTTGGAGAAATTGGTTTCCGCTCTGGACCGGTAATGGCTGCAGCTGACCGTTTCCATATCACCATCCAAGGTAAAGGCGGACATGGTGCTCAGCCTCACCTTACCAAGGACTCTGTTGTGATTGCATCCCAGGTGGTAACGAACCTGCAGCAAATCGTCGCACGCCGCGTTGATCCGCTTGAATCCGCGGTTGTTTCCATCGGCAATTTTGTTGCAAAAAATGCATTCAACGTTATTGCCGATTCAGTGGAGTTAACAGGAACAGTAAGGACGTTTAAAGAAGATGTCCGAAGTTCAGTAGAAACAGAAATCGAACGGGTCGTAAAAGGGGCATGCCTTTCTGCCGATGCCGAGTATAAATACCAATTTGTCAAAGGGTACCCTGCCTGTGTTAATCATCAAGAAGAAACGGAGTTCTTAGCAGAAACTGCTGCATCTGTTCCCGGCGTGAAGAATGTATATGAAGCCGCTCCGCAAATGGGTGGAGAAGATTTTTCCTATTATTTGCAGCATGTAAAAGGAACGTTCTTCTTCACTGGAGCTGGCGACCCGGACTGGAAAGAAACATATCCTCACCATCACCCTAAGTTTAAAATCAGTGAACAATCGATGCTCGTAGCTGCCAAAACACTGGGCAAAGCCGTGGTTGAATATGCGAAAAAGGAATCCCCGGTTCTGGTGGAACAATAAGTATGGTGGCGGGACAGAGGGACAGGTCCCTTGTCCCGCCAATTTCTAACTTTTTAAAGTGTCAGCTAATCCCGCTGATGCTTTTTTAAATGGAGTTATGTTATATGGTTTGTCGCTGGGACGAGGTACGTGTGCCTGGGTTCCTAAAGAATTTTGTCGACGGAAATTTCTCGTCTGGGAATTTTTAGTTCGTTTAAGAGAGCCCGGTGGGTACATGAGTGGCGGTTTTGGAGCAGAGATATGTATCCAGGGAATCCTGGTGGGTACATGAGTTGAGGGTTTTGAGCAGAGATATGTATCCAAGAGAGCCCGGTGGATACATGAGTTACGGTTTTTGAGCAGAGATATGTATCCAGGAGAGCTCGGTGGATACATGAGTTGCAGGTTTGCGTCAGAGATATGTATCCAGGGGAGCCCGGTGGATACATGAGTGGCGGGTTTAAAGCAGAGATATGTACCCAAGAGAGCCCGGTGGGTACATGAGTGGCGGGTTTTGAGCAGAGATATGTATCCAGGAGAGGCCGGTGGGTACATGAGTGGAGGGTTTTGAGCAGAGATATGTACCCAAGAGAGCCCGGTGGGTACATGAGTGGCGGGTTTTGAGCAGAGATATGTATCCAAGAGAGGCCGGTGGGTACATGAGTGGCGGTTTTGGAGCAGAGATATGTACCCAAGAGAGCCTGGTGGATACATGAGTTGCGGTTTTGGAGCAGAGATATGTATCCAGGAGAGCCCGGTGGGTACATGAGTTGCGGTTTTTGAGCAGAGATATGTATCCAGGAGAGCTCGTTGGGTACATGAGTTGTGATTTTGAGCAGAGATATGTATCCAGGGGAGCTCGTTGGGTACATGAGTTGTAATTTTTGAGCAGAGATATGTATCCAGGAGAGCCCGGTGGATACATGAGTGGCCGGTTTAAAAAAGAGATATGTACCCAAGAGAGCCTGGTGGGTACATGAGTGGTGGTTTTTGAGCAGAGATATGTATCCAGGGGATCCTGGTGGGTACATGAGTTGTGGTTTTTCAGCAGAGATATGTATCCAGAAGAGCCTAGTGGATGCATGTGCTGGAATTTACTGGTCTAATTTGTATTCGGAATCAGATCACTTGAAGATTCGTATTCTATGTTTTTTTATATCAAAGGCAGAATTTCCGGGGTAGGCACTTTCACCAAAGCTTATCCTCAAATTAACTTC
The DNA here is from genome assembly GCF_008180615.1 of Rossellomorea vietnamensis. Classification (GTDB taxonomy): domain Bacteria; phylum Bacillota; class Bacilli; order Bacillales; family Bacillaceae_B; genus Rossellomorea; species Rossellomorea vietnamensis_D. The sequence goes on along the minus strand of NZ_VTEH01000018.1, from coordinate 54,672 downwards.
CTCTTAATCTTTCACTGGTACGCTGGATAAGAAGGCTATGTGAGAGAAGGTGACAAGAGTTGAAAGAAGAGAGAACAATCAAGGCCGTTGTATTTGACTTGGACGGCACGCTGTATGAGGATACTCACCATTTTGACTACTATGCCGAGCGTCTTAAAGCAAGGACCGCGGCAGAGCATCAAGGAAATTTTGAAGACGATTATCAGAAAATCATAAAGGGGACGCATCCTCTCCGGATCGGCCGGGTCTACGATGTTTCCCGGGATTTGATTTTGATACATAAGAATGGCATGGTGTCAGAGGCTTTCACCTGGGACGGCGAAAAGCTGGATGATATGGGAGTAAGGGATTTATATAGCGAAAAACTGACGTTTGACATGGATACCATGACTAATGTTGGTGATCTTTGGTGGGTTCCAAATTCAATCGGCCGGCATTATGGCCTCACAAGCAGTGACGCTGCAGAGGCATTTATGGAAACCCGGACCTTTATGACCACCCCGGATTTTCAGTTGAACACCATTCAGGCTTTTAATGAAACTCTGGAGGGTGTAAAAGAGGATGTGCAACTCGTTCTCCTTACCAACAGTCCGGAAGAAGACAGTGAAATCATTTTAGAGAAGCTGGGGCTGAAAGATTCGTTCCACGTAAAGGTTTTTAATGGCAATAAGCCTTTAAAAACAAAGGAAAGATTCGCGATGATCAAGGAGAAAACAGGTGTGGAATACAATGAGATGCTTAGTGTCGGCGATAATCTGATTAATGAAATTCAGCCGGCAAAAGAGCTTGGCTGTTTTACGATCCTGATTGATCCCCATGAGATTGGGGATCAGGGTGATGCAGATTTTATCGTCAGCAATATTGAAGGGGTTGTTCCGATTCTGGCTGAGTTAGTTCTTAGAAAAACGATGGTGAAATAAGAAAAGTGGCTTTCTGCTGACATACTGGTGTCTGGAGCGGGAATCCACTCTTTTTGCTATTATAATAGGAAAGAACGCGAAATTATAGGGGGAATGAGTGGACTCCCACAAGAAATATGGGTAAAATTGGATTAACCTATAAAGGAGTGATGTATTTGTTAATCAAAGATCGAGAACCATCTCAAGAATTAATGATGTTGAGAGGGTTGAAACCAAGGCTGCATTTTAACAATGAAGAGAAGAATTACCTTGATTACAAGGAAAAAGGATTCCAAGGAGAGCTTGCGTTTGATAAGCTGACCGAACCTCTCAGAGAAAAAATGGTATTCTTAAATGATGTAACACTGAAGCAAAATAATAACGAGTATCAAATTGACTCCATGGCCATCGCCTCCAATAAACTTCACACTTTTGAAGTCAAAAACTATGAAGGCGACTATATTGTGAAAGATAACAAGTGGTTTTCCCCCAACAATAACATAGTGAAAAATCCACTGCTGCAAGTTCAACGCACAGATGCGCTGCTGACTCAATTACTCCGAGAAAAAGGCTTCCGCCATACAGTAGAATCCCACCTCATTTTCATCAATCCCGAATTCCACCTATACGACATCCCGTCAGGCCTTCCCATTGTATATCCCGCCCAGCTGAACCGCTTTATAGAAATGCTGAATACTGAACCTGTAAAAATCACCCCGTCTGACATGAAGTTAGCCCAATCTCTCCTTTCGCTCCATATCAATGAATCGACTTATTCCAACCTCCCGAACTACGACTATCACACCCTTCAAAAAGGAATTGCCTGTCCCGGATGCCTCAAGTTTTACAGCCCGCCAATATACACTTCCTTTTATTGTGAATCATGTCAGCTGCAAGAAAGTACGGAGCAAGCTGTTTTGAGAAGTATGGAGGAGTTTCAATTGCTGTTTCCTTCCGAAAAATTAACAACTAATAGACTGTTTGATTGGTGTGGAGTTTTTAAAGACAAAAGAACAATTCGAAAGGTTTTACAGGGTAACTGCCAGCAGCAGGGGCATGGGGTGAGTTCTTATTTTTTTAGGTAGTTTGGAGGCGATGCTCGTTGATAACGGTGGTATCTGATAGGTGAAGGGTTCAATCCGTGAGTTGAGGTTCTGATCCTGGCGGGTATCCAGGAGCGGCTGGTGGGTACATAAGTTGTGGTTTTTTGGTAGAGATGTGTATCCAGGAGCCTTGGGTGGATACATGAGTTGTGGTTTTTTGGTAGAGATATGTATCCAGAAGCGCGGTGTGGATACATGAGTTGTGATTTTTGGTCAGAGATGTGTACCCAGAAGCGCGGTGTGGATACAAGAGTTGATAGATTTGGGAGGAGATATGTATCCAGGAGCGTCGGGTGGGTACATGAGTTGATAGATTTGAGGGGAGATATGTATCCAGAAGCGTGAGGTGGATACATGAGTTGGTAGATTTGAGAGGAGATATGTATCCAGAAGCGCCGGGTGGATACATGAGTTGGTAGATTTGAGAGGAGATATGTATCCAGAAGCGCCGGGTGGATACATGAGTTGGTATATTTGGGTGGAGATATGTATCCAGGAACGTGGGTTGGCTTCTTAAAACAAAAGATTCTATCCACCTTCGCCAGGAAATTACCCAAGAAAAAGAGACATACCATAAATATAAAGTGTACCCTTTGTAAAGGACATTTAAAAAAAGCCTAAGCTACTTCCAAAAGATGATCTCTGTATTGAACAGGGGTCATCTTTTTTCTGTTCCATTGATATCTATGGTGATTATAGTAATTTATGTATTGCTTAATTTCCTTTTGTACATCCTCTAATGTGAGGCAGGATTTAATATAGGTTTCATCTTTCAGGTGTCCAAAGAATGATTCAATAGGTGCATTATCCCAACAGTTTCCCCTTCGGGACATTGATTGACGGATTCCGAGTTTTTTAACCATTTTTTGAAATTGGGGATGTGTATAGTGAACTCCTTGATCCGAATGAATGAGTGAGTCTTTATGTTTTTTAAACCTTCTGTTTTTCTTTAGTTTATTGAGGGTATCTGTGGCTAATTCCATAGTCATTCTGTCAGACACATGGAAAGCAAGAGCTTCACCGCTGGAGCCATCCAAAATCATAGATAGATAAGCTCTGGAACTTTTTCCATAGTTCAAGTAGGTGATGTCTGTTAATAGTACTTTCCCGGGTATACCCTGGTTAAATTGGCGCTCCAATAGGTTAGGGACCACTGAATGTTCCTGGGTAGCTTTCATTAGACGCTTATATGGATTCGCCCTCCGGAAGGGACAAACGATGTTATACTTCTTCATAATTCTGCGAATTCTTTTCAAGTTAAAGACAATCTTAAATTGACCCGCCAAAGTCATTTTGATTTGACGCGCCCCTTTCTTGCGATTCTTATGACGGAATGCTTCTAAGATGATTTCTTTCAGTTCTTCATCCCTTGCTTCCCGTTGTTTTCTACGCTCTTGAGACTCGGGAGAGTAGTATTTATAATAGGCACTTCTGGAAACTCCTGCGACCCCACAAAGGTATCTCACCATATTTTTGAGCTTATATTTCTCTATTACAGAACGAATGAGAATGAACTTTTGACTTGGAGAGAGGACTACTTCTTTAGCCCCCTTTCCGCGAATCGAATCTTTTTTAGAAGTTCATTTTCCGCCTTAAGCAGGTTGATTTGGGCTTCCAGTCGAGCATTCTTATCCTCAAGGGATAACTCCCGTTCTCTAGGTCTCCCGGAATTGCCTTTCCTTGTGTCACTGAGCCCCAAAACTCCATTCTTTTTATAAGCAGCACTCCATCTCTTACTTGCGGCATGAATACGTGCCATACCAATTATATCTGCATCAAACCCAACCTCTTCGAAGATCTGTCTAGAGAATTTGCCTTTCTCCTTCTCAGCGATAAATAGGCGTTTAAATTCATCTGTGTAGGTAATTCCCTTAGCGCTTACAGCTTTAACAAAAGGGTTGATGGATAATTGTTTGATTTCTTTCTCTGTAAATGTTTTTTTACTCATGATGTTTTCCCCGATTTCTACTAGTTGTCTATTTGTCATTATACAAAAAAATACCCTATAGGTAGACTTTTTTTAAGTGTCTACTCTATAGGGTACATTTTAATAAAGGCATGTCTCTTTTCTGTAATCTTAGCATGGTGTACGACAAGGAATCCTCGTTGCACCCGTGCACCACTATCCTTCCGAAACATCCCCATCAGAAAGAATATAGGTTTTTCCATAGCTCGGCAGCAGTTGCCGTCCATTTTTGGGCTGCAGCCTTTCCGGGTGAAAGCTGTGAAGCGGTATTAGAATGGCCGGGTCGAGTTCATCCACAATATACTTTAAGTGCTGAGGAGTGGCATGTCCGCTGGTGCCGATTTCCACTCGTTCTAAATCGATAGCTGATAAGATTCGAGATAAGTTTTCGTAAGCAGGATCAAAGTTTCCGAGAGGAACACCGTTAGAGTGGAGGTATACTCCTCTTTCTGTATTCAGGTCGAACAGCTCCAGGGATCGGTCGTATGAACATTGAAGAAGGTAACCTCCAGGATTTTCATTGATATCCTTATAGGAAAGAGATGGATAGTCACTCAATAAAGCCCTGAGCCAATCAGGCAGGTTACCAGATTCTTTGGCTGTCCTGATGTCCTCAGATTCATAAATGAAGAATTCCTGATCCTCGCCAAGTCTTTTGGCAATTTCTGCAGTAGCCGCTTCAAGGATCACCTTCCGTCCGGCGCTCCTGCCGGCTTTGAGTATCCCGTTGATGCGGTCAATGTTGCGGTGGTAAATATTGAATAGGGCAATTCCGCTTGTGTCTTTTGAACTTTCGGAAATTTTGCTGTGAATGTCGGTTTCCGTCAGCAAGTCGGCTGGCAGGCTGCGGTCGGGAGAAAGAAGGTTCTCTGGAAGCTCCTCTTCGTTTCTTAGGCTTGTCCCTTCCATGATAACAGCAGTAAACCCCAGTTTTTTGGCTTCCTGGATAAAAGAATCTACGTATTGAGGATTCTTTCCGTGCATCCGGAGATCTCCGGTGTAAATGATGCTTCCGTCCGGTGTTTCGATATGAAAAGCACAGGCGCCGATAATATCATGATCAAGCCTCAGTGGAGTAACCTTGATTTTGCCTATGAAGAAGGGCTTGCCATAATCACAGGTGCTATATGAGCGATTCCCGGCGACGCCTTCTCCAGTTGTTTCCAGTGCTTGATATAAACGTTGGGAGTCGGTTGTCATGAATACGGGCACTGAAGGATTGATAAAGCCCATGGCGCCCATATGGTCCAAGTGTAGATGCGAGATAAGGACGGCTGTTTCACCTGAGTACTCCTCGGCAGGAAGGAGGGGACTGTTGGCAGGAAGATCTTCTCTGCTGTACAGGCCGTTTACTTCTGGAATTAAGCCAAGTTTAAGGTAGTCCCTGATCATTGCGGAGTTTCGCAGCTTTACCATGCCGTCGAAAATATTGGCTGCTGGGTTGTAGGTTAGTCCAAAATCAAAAATAACCCTTGAGTCTTCATACTGCAAAGCGATGACGGTGCCGCCAATGGTGCGGAGTCCGCCGTAAAATGTCATAGTTGTCTTACTCATTGTCAATCTCTCCTTTTCTCTTTAGAAGATGTCTATTTCTTTCAGCTGGTTGATCTCGGATCGCCCTGGATACTTAGGCTTTTATGGGTGCAGCCCTAAAAAGAGATTTCGATAGAAACAAAGAATACAAAAAGCGCAAAGAAGAAAGAGCCCGTTTGACGGGGCTCCTTCGATATTAATTAGTTTCCAAGCTCGGCGTTTGCAGCTTTTTCAGCAGCCTCCAAGCCTTCTTCTACAGTCATTTCGCCAAGAAGGACTTTATCAAGTTCTTTGGCAACTGCATTTTTCAAAGCGTAAGCACCAACAATACGAGGATCGTAGAATCCAGCGTCGAATTGCTGTTCGCCTATACCGTATACAGGGTTTTCTTCTTTATATTGTACCCACTCATCGCTCTCAAGCGCAGAGTAGCGGACAGGAAGGTAACCAGTTTTAGAAGCCCAGAATGCAGTGTTTTCAGTGTTGATTAGGAATTTAGTGAATTCCCAAGCGGCTAATTTTTCTTCATCAGCAGCAGAGTTAAAAACAGAAACGTTTGTGCCGGCGAATGGAGTCGCAGCTTCTTTCCCTGCAGGAAGAACCGCAGCAGACCAGTTCAAACCATTTTCTTCAGCGGGACCAGCAACATAAGGGATACCTGCAGAAGAACCGATGTAGATTGCCACATCACCATTTGTGAAAGGACCTGACATGTAACCATCTTCACCAGCTGTACGGGCAACGCCATCTTGGATCATGCCATTTACAAAATCAAGTGCTTCTTTACCTTCTGGAGAATTCATTTTGAATTCGCCGCTTTCTTCGTCAATGAAGTCTCCGCCAGCTTGCTCTACCCATTGATTGAATTCAAGGGTTACAGAGTTTTCCAAACCTAGGCCGACAACTTTCTTGCCATCTTTGTCCATTGTCAATTTTTCAGCAGCAGCGCGAAGTTCTTCCCAAGTTGTTGGAGCTTCTAAGCCAGCTTCTTCAAAGTAGTCAGTGTTGTAGAACATGATACGTGTACTTTTGTTGAAAGGCATGCCGTAGTATTTTCCATCCCAAGTATTAGATTCGCGGAAAATTTCAACGATATCATTCAATTCTTCATCATCCATGCCGTACTTTGCGTCGCTTACATATGGAGTCAAGTCTGCAACAAGGTCGTTTTCAAGATACTCTGTGATCCAGTCTTCATAAGCTTGAGACATTGCAGGAAGGTTCTTTGCTTTTGCAGCAGCCATGATTTTTTGAGAAAGGTCATCATAGCTTCCTTGGTTCACTAAATTTACCGTGATGTTTTCTTGAGATTCATTGAAATTGTCAGTGATTTCCGTTAAAGCAGCTTCATGGTCACCGCTCATCGCGTGCCAGAAATCAATTTCTACAGGTGAAGTAATTTCAGTTGTGATTCCTTCCGTAGTTTCGCCGGCTGTGGCATCCTTAACATCTTTTGTATCTGCTTCAGTGGAAGCATCTTCACTGTTGTTTCCGCAGGCAGCTATCACGGCTGCGAATACTAAGGTCAGCATCAATAGTAAAAACTTCTTCATGTAAAACCCTCCTGAAAATTATATTATTTTGAAAATCATTAGTGCCAAGAGTCAGTCTTGCAAAACAGCTTATGAGTTGGACCACCTCCTTAAATGCAATATCCTTCGTTATCCTTTAATTCCAGATCTGGCGACACCTTCGATGATATATTTTTGTAGGATCAGGTAAAGCACAATCATCGGCAGGATGATCATCGTGGAAGCGGCCATGAGCAGCTCATAGACAGTGCCGGCTTCTGTGCTGAATGAGGTCAGTCCTACAGGCAGTGTCCTCATTTCCTTTGATTGAGTGACTATCAGCGGCCAGAGGAATGCGTTCCAGCTTCCGATGGCTTTCAGCAAGGCAATCGTAATCAGTGCCGGTTTGGCTAGAGGCACCATGATCATCCACAGGAAGCGGAAATTACTGCAGCCATCGATTTTGGCGGCATAGGACAGTTCTTGCGGAATGCCCAGGAAGAATTGCCGCAGCAGGAAGATGGCAAAAATGCTGGCAAGCCAAGGGACGATAAGGGCTTCATATTGATCGATCCAGCCAAGGTTCGAAAGGGTTACAAAGTTCGGAATCAATAAGACCTCGCCGGGCACCATCATGGTCCCGAGCAGTACAGCAAACACAATGTCCCTGCCGTAAAAGTTGATTCGTGAAAATGCATAGGCAGCGAGAATCGTCGTAATCAGTTCACCGATCGTGGTAAGGACGGTGACGATTATGCTGTTCACGGTATATTGGGCGAAAGGAGCCATTGCCCAGGCAGCAGCGTAATTTTCCCATTTGAATTCGCCTGGAATCCAAACTGGCGGCATCGTCATGACTTCACCCGAAGATTTCAAAGAAGTGCTGATCATCCAGATGAATGGAAGCAGCATCAGCAGGCTCCCCAAAATGAGCGTGAAATAAATGAATGTTTTAGATAAGGCATCTCTTTGCAATGAGTACTCCTCCTTTCTCTAGTAGGTGACCTTACGCTTTCCGATGTAGAGCTGGACAAGCGTGAAGATGAAAATCACGAGGAACAGGACATAAGCGGCAGCGGATGCAATTCCGAATTCCCACTCGTTATAAAATTTTTCAAAAATGTAGTATACAACGGTCTGGGCGCTGTAGGCAGGACCCGGTTTGCCGTCAAATAAAGCAAAGACTTCATCGAACACTTTGAAAGAGTTGATGATGGATACGATTGAAATAAAAAAGGTGGTAGGTGAAAGCAAAGGCACCGTAATCGCTAGAAATCTGTTCCACGGTGAGGCTCCATCAATCCTTGCTGCCAAATAGTACTGCTGGTTAATGGTTTGCAGGCCTGCCAGGAAAATGACGATATTGTATCCGAGCCCTTTCCAGATACTCAGGATAATCAGAGCCGGCATTGCCCATGTGGGATCAGTCAGCCATTCTATGGGTGAAATGCCGAACCACCCAAGAAAGAAATTCAAGATCCCATAGTTCGTATGAAAAATCCATCTCCAGACAATCGAAACCGCCACAACCGAAGTGACAAAGGGTATGAAGTAAATGGTGCGGAAAAGCCCTTTGAACTTAATATTGGAGTTTAATAGAATAGCGATTCCAAGCGATATGATAATCGATAAAGGCACAACACCGAGCACGAAAATAATGGTGTTCTTCATCGACTGCCAGAATTCGGGATCCGAAAAAATATAGGTGAAATTATCTAATCCGTACTCATTGACGATGTCCTTAAAATAATCATAATCGGTGTAAAAGCTCATCAAGAAAGACTTGATGATCGGATAAATATTGAAAACCCCTAGAATTAAGAGTGCAGGGAGCAGATACAGAAGGGCTTTCAGGGTAGCGAGCAAAGTTGGTTTTGGATCCACCGTGACCCCTCCTCTATCGTTTGGATTCTATTAAATTTTTTTCTGTTTCTGAATCGAATATATGAAATTGATGATTACGGATGCCGAGTTTGACGTTATCATCTTTCTGTCCTTGAAAATCAGGCTGTACCAGGGCCCGGATCTGCTTGTCCCCGACTGTGGCGCTCAAAAGGGTATCCCTTCCGATTCTTTCTACGAGGTCCACTTTTACCGTAATGCCTTCTTGATGTCCCTCTGCAATATGGAAGTCCTCAGGTCTGACACCGAGAACCAAATCACTGCCATTAATGGCAGCAGGCTGGACTCCAGAAGGCAGGCTCAGCGTTTCTTTTGTTCCCTTCAGTACGATTCTCCCAGTCTCTTTATCTGCTGTTACAGGAATCATATTAATCGGCGGGCTGCCCATAAATTGACCGACGAAGATATTCACCGGATGGTCGTACATCTCCTGAGGAGGACTGAACTGCTGATATCTCCCGTCTTTCATGAGAAGTACTTTGTCAGAGATGCTCATTGCCTCTTCCTGGTCATGAGTGACAAAGATCGTCGTGATGCCGACTTCCTGCTGTATACGCCTGATTTCTTCACGCATTTCAAGGCGAAGCCTGGCGTCCAGGTTGGATAATGGTTCATCAAGCAGAAGCAGTTTTGGTTGTTTGACGAGTGCCCTCGCGATGGCAACCCGCTGCTGCTGTCCGCCGGAAAGCTGTCCAGGCTTGCGGTCGATCAGATGGTCGATATGAACAAGTTCTGCCATCTTTTTCGCCCTGTCTTCCGCTTCTTTCTTCGGGACTTTCGCCATTTTTAAAGGAAACATAATATTCTTCAAAACGGTCATGTGAGGATAAAGCGCGTAGTTTTGGAATACCATCCCGATTTCCCTGTTTTCCGGCTCCACCTTATTGACAAGCTTGTCCCCAAAAAGCATCTCGCCGGAGGTCGGCTTATAAAGACCGGCAAGCATGAACAAAGTCGTACTCTTGCCGCAACCGCTGGGACCAAGAAGAGACACGAGCTCTCCTTCATTTATAGTTACATTTAAGTTATCTACTGCAGTTACATCATCGAACTTCATTGAGATATTCTTTAAGTCTATTTTCAAGGTGAAACCCCCTAAGCTGTGTTCTATAAAGCAACAGATTTCATTTTACTCGGGGTTTGATAAAGAGGAATGAGAATATTGTAAAAAATATGTTAATTGTTTGAAAATTGAGTTTGGGAAGTGGCTCCTTTGGAAATGTGAGAGTTTCTTTTTAAAAGTGGGAGAGGGAGGGTGCGTATGGTGCGGTGGCATCCCCCTCTCAGGAGCGCGGGTAGATACATGAGTTGATAGATTGGGTGGAGATGTGTATCCGGGAGCGCGGGGTGGGTACATGAGTTGGTAGATTTGAGGGGAGATGTGTATCCAGGAGCGTGGGGTGGGGACACGAGTTGGTTGATTTGGGTGGAGATGTGTATCCAGGAGCGTGGTGTGGATACATGAGTTGTTGTTTTTTGTTTGAGACGTGTGCCAAGGAGCGTGGGGTGGATACATGAGTTGATAGGTTTTGGTGGAGATATGTATCCAGGAACGTCGGGTGGATACATGAGTTGGTAGATTTGGGAGGAGATGTGTATCTAGAAGCGTGAGGTGGATACATGAGTTGATAGATTTGAGGGGAGATGTGTATCCAGACCCGTGAGGTGGATACATGAGTTGATAGATTTGAGGCGAGATATGTATCCAGAAGCGTCGCGTGGATACATGAGTTGAGGTTTTTGGTTGGAGATATGTATCCAGGAGCGTGGGGTGGATACATGAGTTGATAGATTTTGGTGGAGATATGTATCAAGGAGCGTGGGGTGGATACATGAGTTGGTAGATTTGGGAGGAGATGTGTATCCAGAAGCGTGAGGTGTATACATGAGTTGATAGATTTGAGGGGAGATGTGTATCCAGGAGCGTCGGGTGGGTACGTGAGTTGGTGGATTTGGTCTGAGATGTGTACCTATAAGCGTTAGCGTCGGGTGGATACATGAGTTGAGGTTTTTAGGCGAGATGTTTATCCAAGAGCTTGGGGTGGCAACATGAGTTGTTGAATTCCCTTCCCACACAAAAAGAAGCAGCGCGCATCGATTAAACAACCGACACGCACTGCTTCTTTTTTAAGATAGATTCACAAAATTACCAGCCGAAAATCACTCCAAGAAATGAAAAGTGTTTCTTTTTCTTTCCGTCTTCCAAGATATCATGGATATCTCTTTCGATAATGCGAATTAGTTGTTTTTGCGCTCCATAGTTGATGATGCTTTCTACTTTTGGGTTATGATAGTCTTTTTCTACTCGATCCAGAATATTATCAATCTGGACCAATACACGTTTTACTGCAAGCTTTGTTCTAAAGTCATTGCCGGCTGCTTTGTTAAGCTCCTCACCGATTAACTCTACGACATCCGTGTTTGTCAGTGAGCCCGCTTCCACTAGGTTGATAAATCCTTGTGCAACTTCTTTAGATTTCGTTTTGTCTCCGGATACTAGCTTTTCCATTAGAGCTTCAATATGCTCTGCAGGTACTTCCTTAGCTGCATCCACAGTGTTTTCAAAAACTGTGTATAAGCTGAAGTGATCTGTTTCCGCAGTGATTACTCCGTTCTCAAAGCTAGGGTCGCTATCAACAGAAACCCACTGTGCTGAGTTGTCTTCCCATCGGAAAACCTCAAGAGTTTCAGGATTAGGAACTTCCGTATTTACATGGAACGACACTTCGACAGGTGAACTAAGGTGTTCGATGATTTCGTTACCTTGTTTTATCGTAAAATCGTATACCTCAGCAAGAGCTCCCTCGACCGCTTCAGCTTTTTTCATAGAGATTGAGGTATGAACATCTTCAGTAAAGATTGAAGCAGGGAGGGTGAGTGCTACGGTTCCTTTCAGAATCGATAGTTTTACATCCTTTGCTTTTAAAGACTGAACTTGTTCAGCTGAAAGTTCTAAAGAAATCGTTTCTTCCGTGCTTTCTGTTAAATCAAGCTCCAACTCGCTGCCAGCTTGTACATTCGTAATAACTGAATCAGAAATTGCAGCTGTGTTTCCTTCGATAACAGGAGTAACAGTGTTGTTCATATTGTATCCCTGGGCAATGGCTGTTTCTTCATCCCAGAAGAATATACGCTTTTCAACAGGAACCTGCTCCCATTGAGTTGGTTCTACGTACTTTTTCGTGTCGGAGTTTCCAACAGGTTTGTTGAAGTCTCCGCCTTCGAGAAGTGCGCGGTATTCGAATGGCAGTTCTTTTAACGGATCTGCCGGGTTCCAGATGCCGCGCTCGTTGTCCTTCGCGTCTTTAACTGCGGCTTGGAATTTTTCATAATCGGTTTCATCGCCAACAGGCCAGATGAAGTAGGTAACAGCATGGCCCTGTTTAACCATCTCCAGGTTTGTGTTGATGCCGTCTTTGTTGATGACCTGTGCCAGAAGGCGGCCGTAGTTATCTGTCGCTTCTTCGCCAAGCTTTAGTGTCACTTGATCTCCAGGCTGCAGGAGAGTTTTCAAGTGAGCTGATGCAATTTCACCATGGTAATCCTGGTTGTCTCCGTCGACTTCAGCATTGTCACCCATATTCGTTTCAGGTGTGTCGATGTTCACGAAACGTACGCGGTCCGCTCCAAGTACAGGAGTGGAAAGGCGAATGGTATCACCGTCCGTCACAGAATGAACGGTTGAGGTATATTCACCTGCTGCAGTTGGTGCTTCAGGCTGTTCCGCCGCTTCAGTAAGATCGGAAGCTTTTCTAGGAATCAGCTGATAGCTGTCATACTGGCTGAGAATTGCAGTAATGTCATACCATTTTCCTTCTTGTAGTTCTGTAACATCGATTGATCCTTCGATTACGCGAAGGGTGGTGCCGTTATAATCTTCGTCAAGCAGAGTGATGTTATAGCCTCCGCCAGCTGGTGTAGATGGAATGCTCTTCAGGTATCCATTCACTTTTACAAGCTGGCCTTCAAATGGCTCAGCAGTGGCAGGGTCAGTAAGATCACCTAAAGAAATCGTCTTAGCTGCAGGAAGATCGTTTCCGGAAGAAATTACTTCTACCGTTCCTGGAATGATTTCCGTCAGCTGCTTGTAAGAAGTAATTTCACCGGTAACTTTTACTTTGTCTCCCTCTTTAACATTAGGATATTGGGAGAGGTCAAAGCCAAAAAGGTTGATTCCAGCTGTATCATCCTGAAGGTAAGTCGACAGTTTTCCGCCGCCGATAGCTTCATTATCGGCTGTTACGATTCCTTCAATGGTAACCGTTTGTCCCATTTTTAGTTTCGCATCAACGATAGATAGTGTTTCAGCAGGTGTTTCCGGTTGAGTTGGAGCTTCACTTTCAGTAAACGCAATATTGCTTACAGATTCGATTGATTCGCTGCCAGAATAAACGTCTCTTTTTCCTGTTACTATGATTTGTTTATTCAGCGCATCCGGATTATTCAGCGGGCTGAACTCCTCGCGCATATCAGTTTCTAGTTTGACAACGATGGTAGAAGAGGTGTTATCAATAGAGTCAGAGACTTTCACGGCATATTGGCCATTGCTTTCACCGACGATATAGCCCTGCATAGTAACCTCTGTTCCTTGAGGCTGTGCAAGTGCTTCGCTGACAGTCAAGTAATCAACGGCTGGCTCTTCAGCAATAAATTCAATGCTTGTTACATATTCAATGGACTCGTTTCCGGAATAAACATCTCTCTCGCCAGTGACAAGAATTTGTTTATTCAGTGCATCGGGGTTATTCAGCGGGCTGAATTCCGCACGCATATCAGTTTCTAGTTTGACAACGATGGTAGAAGAAGTGTTATCAGTAGAATCAGAGACTTTAACGGCATATTGGCCATTGCTTTCGCCGACGATATAGCCTTTCATAGTAACTTCTGTTTCTTGTGGCTGAGCAAGTGCTTCGCTGACAGTCAAGTAATCACGGGCAGGTTCTTCATTCATAAATTCAATGCTTGTTACAGATTCAATGGACTCATTTCCTGAATAGGCATCTCTCTTGCCAGTGACAAGAATTTGTTTATTCAGTGCATCCGGGTTGTTCGCAGGGCTGAATTCAGCGCGCATATCAGTTTCAAGTTTGACAACAATGGACGTAGAAGTGTTGTCAGTAGAATCAGAGACTTTCACGGCATATTGGCCATTGCTTTCGCCGACGATATAGCCTTTCATAGTAACCTCTGTTCCTCGAGGCTGTGCAAGTGCTTCGCTGACAGTTAAGGTACCATTGACAGGATCAGTTGGCTGCTCAGGCTCAGTTGGGTCTGGCTCTGGTTCAGGTTCAGGTTCCGGGGCTGGAGGGGGAGTAGTTCCTTCAGCTAAAGTATATCCTTGTGTTTTAGCTGTTTCTTCATCCCAGAAGAAAACACGCTTTTCAACAGGAACTTGTTCCCACTGAGCTGGTGTTACATATTCTTTTGTATCTGAATTTCCAACCGGTTTGTCATACTCTCTGCCATCCAGAAGCACACGGTATTCAAATGGCAGTTCTGTTAACGGATCTGCTGGGTTCCAGATGCCGCGCTCGTTGTCTTTCGCTTCTTTAACAGCGGCCTGGAATGTTTCATACTCTGTTTCATCGCCGATCGGCCAGATGAAATAGGTTACGGCATAACCTTGTTTAACCATCTCAAGGTTCGTGTTGATGCCGTCTTTGTTGATGACCTGTGCTAAAAGGCGGCCATAGTTATCTGTTGGTTCTTCGCCAAGCTTCAGTGTCACTTGATCTCCAGGCTGCAGGAGAGTTTTCAAATGAGCTGATGCAATTTCACCATGGTAATCCTGGTTGTCTCCATCCACTGCAGCGTTGTCACCCATATCCGTTTCGGGTGTGTCGATGTTCACGAAACGAACGCGGTCGGCTCCGAGTACTGGAGTAGAAAGGCGAATCGTATCGCCGTCCGTAACAGAATGAACGGTTGAAGTGTATTCACCAGCTGCAGTTGGTGCTTCTGGCTGTTCTGCGGCTTCAGTAAGGTCGGAAGCTTTTCTTGGAATCAGCTGATAGCCGTCATACTGGCTGAGGATACCGGTAATGTCATACCATTTTCCTTCTTCAATTGCTGAAATATCCATAGATCCTTCCAGCACTCGAAGGGTAGTGCTATTAAAGTCTTCATCTACAAGAGAAATGTTGTAGCCGCCGCCGGCAGGGCTGTCAGGGATATTTTTAACATATCCATTTACAGTGACAAGCTGGCCTTCAAATGGCTCAGCCGCGGCTGGATTCATCATATCTTCAAGGGTTAGGGATTCAGCAGCGGGAAGCTCGCTGCCTGAAGAAACAATTTCCACTGTTTCTGCAACGATTTCCGTCAACTGTTTATACAAGGTGATTTCACCGGTTACTTTAACTTTGTCGCCTTCTTTTACATCAGGGTGCTTAGACGGGTCAAAAGCGAAAAGATTGATTCCCGCTGTTTCATCCTGAATATACGTGGAAAGCTTGCCGCCGCCGATAGAAGAATTGTCTGCTGTTACAATTCCTTCAGTGGTTACGGTTTGTCCAATTTTTAGTTTAGCATCTGCGATGGAAAGAGATTCTGAAGGTTCAGTTGGTTCTGCTGAAGAAGAATCTTCAGTAAATTCCATCATGCTGACCTCTTTGACAGCTTCCTGGCTGTAATACGTTCCTCTTTTTCCAGTCACTGTTACTTCTTTGTTCAAAGAGTCAGGATTGTTAACCGGACTAAATTCAGGTTTCATCTCGGACTCCAGTTTTACCAAGATCGTATTGGTTGTGTCTCCAATAGTTTCAGAGACTTTTATGGAATTTTCTCCATAGTAGTCTGTGACGACGTAACCCTTTAAGGTCACTTCTTGTCCGTGCGGCTGTGCAAGTGCCTCACTCGCGGTCAATGTTTCTGCTGAAGTGATTTCAGATGTTGAAGCTGCGGCATAGGTTTGCTTAGCTGGTACCGCAAAAAAACTAAGTACAAGTGCAAAAACAAGCATTAAGCTGGTTGTGCGCTGAAATTTAGTAGTCAATACATTCTCCCCTTTTTAAAAAAATTATGACTATGACAGTCGATTTCTACTATACGGAAGCATTATTAATTGAATGTTAAATTGAAGTTAATTCTTTAGGGGCGGGGCATAGCGGTTCCTGTGTTGGCAGATTTTAAGGAGGATAAGGATAGTTATTTTATACTATAGATTCATCCGGGTTATAGGGAGGAAAGTCCTGCCTCCTTCTAAAACGGAGATGAAATCATCCCTCTATTACGCCTTTATCAATCATGTCTAGGAAGAAATAATCATAAGATTGGATTGGAGAAGGGAAAATGTGGGAGGCGGGAACATGGTTTGGATTCTGTATCTGGGTGCATTGTCTTTATTATTTAATGGAGAGCATCATTTAGCTGCGGCCATAACAGCACTTATTGGCTTTCCCTTCTGTATACTCTGGTCGTCCAGGAAGGCAAAAGAGCCAGCGGGTGATGTGACGCTGAATTACAGAGGAATCGGTCAGTCCGTTGGGGTATCCAAGTCGGGTATGAACACTGCTGGCTCAAAGAAAACACGAAAAAACAAGAATTATAGAAAGGAAGAATACATTCCTGGTGACATAGAAGGGTACTACGAGGATCCGGAAAATGTCCATTTGCAGGAAATCGACAGACGGGAGGAGCGGCGCAGGAGAGAGAATGATGATTTTTACAAAAGCGAAAACGGCAGTTATTCTGCTAAAAGAGAAAGTGAAAGAGCGAGGCGGCAGGCATTGGAAGAAGAGGCCTATCTTCTGCGGAAATATAATGCTGACCACTGGAAAGTGAAAGCGGCAGATGATGCATTGGGCCGCACGGAAAGAGAGCGGGATTGGGAAAATGACAAACAGGATTACCAGCCTGTATGCCATAACTGCAATCACTGGGAGTCCCAATGCCGCTGCTGCAACACATGTGACGATTACCCTTGTAAATGCTGTTATAAATGTAAAGAATACCCCTGCGATTGCTGTGAAGAATGCGGAGCGGCAAGGTGCCGCTGCTGTTCGAAGTGTGAGGCATACCCTTGCGAATGCTGTGACGAGTGCGGCCAGCCGGATCGTTACTGCCGCTGCTGCAGCCGTTGCAGCTCTTATCCATGCCAATGCTGTGATGAATGTAGAGAAGCGAATTGCCGCTGCTGCCGGACGTGCGATTCATATCCTTGCCAATGCTGCAGGACATGTGATGATCATCCTTGCCAGTGCTGTTCAAGATGCGATTCGTATCCTTGTGAGTGCTGTGATGATTGCGGGCAGCCTGACCGATATTGTCGTTGTTAGATGGGAGATAGGGCAAGGTTTCTCATCCTTTCAAAAGGTTAATCCAGTCTGTTTTTATCACTAGATCAGGATACCTTTGTACTTGTTTCTAGATGAAATCTGTCGAAGAGAATTTCTTTACTGGGAATTTTTGGTTCGTTATAATGAAGGTGAGATTGTATTTTCCTAAGGGGGATGAAGATGGCAAAGATTATTGTGACTTACGACCAGCCAAAAGATCAAGAAGGTTTTGACAAGCATTATCATGAAGTTCATGTTCCACTGGTCCAAAAAGTGCCGAATTTAATAGGTGCTGAAGTCCATCGTGTACTCCAAACCATGTACACGGAAGAAAAATTATACTTAATTGCCCAACTCCAGTTTGAAAATCCGGAAGTATTGATGCAGTCACTGGCAACGCCTGAATTTCAAGAAGTTCAGGGCGATGTGAAAAACCTCGTTACCTATCTGAATAAGCCTCCAGTGGTTGCGATTGTGGATTAAACGTTCTGGGTGGGGAGGGACAAGTATCTTGTCCGACATTTCTTATGTAACTTCTTAAAGTGATAACTGGAAGAGTGTTTTTTTCTAAACTAGGAGCAACACTTCTTCATTGGAAAGAGACATGTTTTTATTGTGCATGTCTCTTTATAGTAGTAATGGGTGAGTGAGAGAGCGACATGGTACCTGTACCTCAGTGCGGCAGAATTCAGATACATCTCGCCCGGAACCTGCGTCTCGTGAGCGAAGTTCCGCCCACGTCATACACATCCCGCCCGGAAATCTGTGTCTCGTGACCGAAGTTGTCCCCACGTCATACACATCTCGCCCGGAAATCTGTGTCTCGTGACCGAAGTCCGGTCTACGTCATACACATCCCGCCCGGAATCTGCGCCTCGTGACCGAAGTTGGTCCCCCGTCATACTCAACTATTGATTCTTCATCTCTTGCGGCAGTGTTCTAATCGAATCAATGACCGCTTCAAGCTTGGTTTCGATTCTATGAAGCAGATACATTGTCACGACAATCGGAAAGCCTACCTCTGAAATGAACGAAATTGATTGTTCCAACGTGATCACCTCCTTTCATTAAAGTGGCGGGGACAGCAGCTCAATAACCGTCCCTTTGCGGTCCAATAAATAAGGTGCCCTTTAGCTATAGCCGCCGGGCACCTTTTCCTTTCTTACACTTCGTATTCCGTGACATTGCGCTCGATGACACGAGCTCCTTCGGCAGCTACAAGTGCGCCGCTGCTACTCTGGATGACGTTCGTGGCGATCAATGTGTCCATTACCTGTTTCACTTGATCAGTATCGACGGGCTCAATAGGTGCATCGATGGATACACGAGCCGTTTTGCCAAGCTGGGTAATGAATTGCAATTCCAATGCTTTAGCCATTTTATTTCACCTCCTTTCAATTAAGTCTCAACGCTGCTTACGCGTTGATGTCGTAGCTGTCATTCTTCTCTACCAGCCATAGCGGCCTGGTGCTGAGCCCCGCCAATGCTTGGGCTGCTTGAAGAATTTCGTCTGGTGTGGATAAGTAGTTGATGTTGCCGTACGTTCTGCTTGATAATTTCGGCTTGCCCTTCTCGTCCACTCCATTGTCAAACATCATTCTCAGTTTGATTGTTCTCAAATCTGCAGTTGCCATTTTGTCTCACCTCCTTTCACCTTCTATGTAGAGGGGAGGGAGGGAAAAGGACACCTGGCATTCAAATTTTTCCGAAGGCGGCAGCAATGTTCAGAGTGGGAGACGGTAGATAATATGTTTGCTCTGCGGCTGTTCATGCTGCTTAGAGTTATGTTAAAGAAGGATTTTATTGACTCATATTAATCTTCACATCCATAGGGGAGCGGAGGACGCAATTACTAGGTGGAACGAGGAACCCGTCCTTAATCCCCCTTTCTCTTTCTTTCCCTTTCTTACATTCTTCTTATAGTACCTATGATGTTTCCTTACTGTTCACCGGCTTGTTTTGCAGACGTTCTCCCATTTTTGACTCAATAAAACCTCTTCCAATCTCACTGCTATCTTGAAATTCCTGAAAATACTAATGTTGCGAAACAGTAAGAATGCAAAAAGATCTCCGGAAGCGGCAATTAGAAATAACAGAGGATCATAGAAGCATATCACCATGCCAGGAACTTGGGAGGAGAGACCTTGGATCCTCGGTCCCTTTTTTTACGAAAGCTTTACATCCAAAGTGTTATTTTTTTACATATATTCACTAATATTGACATTAGTAGTTTAATAATTTCCTTTAGAGGAGGACTGGATTTATGTCTAACGGTATAAAAAAGAAAGTCACTGGAATGACAGTGGCTGCGACTATGGCGATTTCTTCTTTGGGTTTCACGGGTGAGGTAACAAAAGCAGCGGCTGAAACAAAAGAGCCGACAAATGTCATCATGATGGTAATGGATGGAACAAGTGCCGGTGCGACTACTTTGGCAAGATGGTACAAAGGCGGCAGCCTTGCGATGGATGAAATCATGATTGGCGGCGTTCGCACGCACTCTGCGGAATCTGCTATCACTGACTCTGCGCCGGCTGGAACAGCTTTATCGACTGGCCATAAGAGTAATGACAAGGTCATCGGCCTTCTTCCTTCTCTAGTGAATTCACCGGGTGTTGCACCAGTTGCTCCTGAGGATGCTCATAAACCGGTCGTTAACGTTTTAGAAGGTGCAAAACAATTAGGAAAGGCAACTGGAATCATCTCTACTTCTGAAATTCAGCATGCCACTCCTGCCGCTTTCTCTGCTCATGTACCTCATCGCAGCAACTATGCTGACATTGCTGAACAACAGGTGTACCAGGGAATGGATGTTGTACTTGGCGGAGGAAAAGACTCCTTGCTGCTTGGAAGCAAAGCACGTGTTGATGGAGAAGACCTATTAGAGGTTGTCAACGATAAAGGCTATGATTTTGTTGAAACAAGGGAAGATCTCCTGAAGTCTGACTCCGACAAAATCTGGGGTGCATTTGCTCCTTCCGCACTTGCTTATGATTTTGACCGTAAAGCAGCAGAGAGCAGTGAACCTTCCATTGCTGATATGACTGAAAAAGCGATTGATACCCTTTCCAAGGATGACGACGGCTTCTTCTTGTTTGTAGAAGGAAGTAAAGTGGACTGGGCAGCGCATGCCAATGATCCAATTGGAATGATCAGTGATGTATTGGCATTTGATGATGCGGTTGGTGAAGCTTTGGAGTTTGCCAAGGAAGATGGAAACACAATGGTCATCGCTGTCAGCGACCATGGAAACAGCGGTATCACAATGGGTAACCAAAGCACTAACGGTAACTACCCTGAAATTCCAGTTTCTGCTTATATTGATCCATTGAAGAAAGCAACTTTGACAGCTGAAGGTGCTCTGAAGAAAATGAAGCCTGATTTTTCCAACTTGGAAGAAGTTGCAGGCTTATACGGCTTAGATGATCTTACTGCAGAAGAGATTGATACTTTAAAAGCTTCTAAGGATGGCAGAGCTCTTCAATCAGCGATGGTTAATATGCTTGCAAGCCGTGCCAAACTTGGATTCACTACAGGCGGTCATACTGGGGAAGATGTTTTCCTATATGCTTACGGTCCATCAAGACCGACCGGCTTGGTAGATAACACTGACATTGCAAAGTCAATGGCAGGTTTCATGGGGATTGATCTGAAAGAAATGACGGACAAGCTGTTTGTCAATGCAAAAGAGTCATTTGAGAACCAAGGGTATTCCACTCGCATCGATGTAACAGATGTGAACAATCCTGTATTTGTTGCAGAAAAGGGAGACACAAAGATTGAGCTTCCTGAAAATAAAAACCTTGCGATAGTAACCAATGGCAGTGAAGAATACGTCAAAACACTCAATGGTATTACAGTTTATAACGATAAAGATTTCTATGTATCTGCACAAGCATTGAATCCACATCCTGAGCAGATGTTCAAAGATGTATCAGCTGATTATTGGGCTTATGAGTACATTCAAGATCTCGCTGGAAAAGGAATCATCAGTGGTGTATCTGAAGAGATGTTTGATCCAAAAGGAAGTGTTACTCGAGGACAATTCATCGCTTTAATCTCCCGTTCCCTGAATCTTAAGGCTGCAAAATCAATTCCATTCACGGATGTTGAAGGCGGTCTGGCAACTGATATTGCTGCTGCATATGAATCTGGAATTGTCTCTGGAACATCTGCAACAACTTTCGAACCAAATAAAAAGATTACGCGTGAGGAAATGGCTGCTATGCTAATCCGTGCATATGAATTTAAAACTGGCACTGCTCTTCAGGCTGGAAAAGAAATTAACTATCAAGATAAACATAAGATCAGCCCAGTTTTCAAAGAATATGTTCAAATTGCGGCTGAACTTGAATTCATGATCGGAGATAAGTTGAATAGATTCAATCCTAAGAATAACGCTACCCGCGCTGAGGCAGCGAGAGTTATCTACTTATTCCATAAGAAGTAAAAAAGGAAAAATTCCACTGTTAAAAGGGACATGGCGTCAGGTTTTTTGCCCCGGGAACTAACCATTTGGCCAGTGCCTTTGAACTTTTATGGTTAAGTTATGGAAGAGTATCTATTTCTGAAGTTAGAGCGGTTATTCTTCATAGAAAAGAGACATGCCATGGCGTGTCTCTTTTCTTTTTACCCCAAGATCATATCGATTCTACATTTCTTATGACAGGCTTCTAAATGGCATTTATAGTTATAAGGTTGACAGAGTAATATTACGCAGGCTATTTGCAAATACACTAGTTTTATATTACTCTAAAGGTGTCTAGGGGGCGGACGGTGAACCAGTGCCCCTGAAAGGAAAGGGGTCAATTGAAAAAATTTATTAAAGAATTCCTTTTATCCTCAGCTTTTGTTTGGGTTCTTTATTTTTTTCTTCTCATCACAAGCGGCTTTACTGTGGGTTTAGGAGAATCTGAAGGGTTTCTTCCCGTGTTCGGGATTTTCCTTCCTTTGCTCTTTCTGATTTTTGTGGTGTTACCAGGTGTTTATATAAGTATCATTCTCAGAAATGAAAAGAATAAGTGGGGAAAGGGCTTCCTCTATTTTTGCCTCTCCTGGCTTTTGTTTTGGGGACTCCTGCAGATGACGGGACCTGTTATAACCAGAGTGCAGAATCATATTATTTTTGGGGGCCAAGGTGAAGAACAGAAGCAGGCTCTTATTTCTAAAGCTGAAGTATCTTTAGAGGAAAAACAAAACAGGCAATTTAAATTAGTTAATGCCGACTATGAGAATGACATCAGTTTTCATGGTGTTGCCTTTCGTCTGAATTTTATTGAAACAAACTGTGAGGACTGTCGTGTAGAAGCAGTCTATTTATCTCATGAAGATAACGGTTGGAGAATGAAGATTATTAACGGGGAAATCTGGTACTTGGAAGAGGAGCAGAAGTAAGTATCATGCAGTGAGGCTTGCTTCAAGGGTTCATTTTAGAGGAAATAGGAGGACAAGCTCATTTTCCCCAGATATGATTCCAATTGGCGTACCTTGGAATCTTTACAGTTAGGGCAGAGAAGAGCAGCTTATTTTATTGAAATTAAAAGGCGGTTCTTCTTTATTGAAAAGAGGCATGTCATTGACATGTCTCTTTTCTGTACTGTTAGTTGGGGAAGAACGGAACAAGGGACCCTGCGTACCAGTTATTTGTTTAATGAACGGTCAAGGAACACCGCAAATATTGCTCTGGTTACGTTATCGGCAGGTCCATAGCTTCCATTCCCTTTTCCAGTAGTGGTTTTATATAAGCACTTCAAAGACTTCCAAAAAGGCCAATTTGAGTTAGAAGAAGTTCAAAACCTTGCAGCAAAAAAGTCATTAACGGTTTCCTGGATGCAACCTTCAAGCCTGGCATGAATTAGACCCGCGAAAAGGCAGCTGCTTTGATTGCCAGAGTAGTTAAAAACCTCCCACTAGAAGAAACATCACCAGAATCTTCTACAGGAGTGAAGTCCTTTTTCGCTGCTGCTGCAATTAATTTAACAAGGTCGGTGTGCGCTCCATCTCTTTATTTATCTTTTTCCTTGAATAAAGCTTTTTTCAATTCCTCTATTTTTGCATCATATTCGGCCATTTTTTTATCAAAAGCGGTATCTTGTTCCTTCACCGATTCCCACAAGGATTTCTTTGGCTTCATATCGATTCTCCTTTGAGTCTGTACTTTTAAGCAGCTGTAATCATAGTTTATGCTTTAACAGGTTACGAGTGAATTGATAAACCTCAGTCTGCTATGATCGTTCCCATCAAGGTTCCCTTTTCGCACTTTAATGCGTTAATGTTAAATAACAAGGGACCAGTCTCTCAGACCAATCTAGCCTGCCCACTCAAAAATCTCATCTGCCAATTGGGTGGATAGGGGCTTTTCTTCAGGGGAGATAAGATGGACTTCCTCTATATTTATAGAATTTGCCTGGTCCGGCAGGGCATCCACAATTTCAACGCTTGCTCCCTTTGGAACAATATGAAAAAAATCCAGGACGTCTTCATTCAGCATCCTGATGCAGCCCAGGGACTTTTCTTTGCGAATGGAGTGTTCATCGCTTGTTCCATGGATAGCGTACTCTCCCATGCCGAGTCCGGCAGCGCCAAACATATCCGGTTTTCTGCCTTGCGGGTCCAAAACTCGTTTCTGGATGATAAAGGTTCCTTCTGGAGTTGAGCTGTTTTTTCCCAATCCTACGGGCTTGGTCATCATGGTGTAGGGGAAGCTTTTGACAAGTAAGTTGAAGGTGCTTTTATCAATGAATACTTCCACGGGGGCAAACGGAATATGGATAGCCCCCTCAGAGGAGCTATCCATAATATTGGGGTATAGCATTTGTTCAATTGTCTCTGCCTCTTTGTTAAAGACCCAGCCGCCGTTACCCGTAAAGGAAGGGGAAGTGCTGTTGGAAAAAAGGTGAAGCTCTCTTGGAATAAAACTCAGGTAATTATTCGGATAGCTTCCTGCGAGGTCTCCAAGTTCGGCTGGCGGCTCTCCAATCTCTTCGATGTAAGAATTCAATGCCGTCCTGAGGAGATTTGTGCTGATGTAGGTATAAGAATAGGAGTCTTCCACTTGGTTCTGCTGGTTCAGAAAACGGATTTTGACAGGGTGGTCAAGGGCAGAGTTATACTCGGCAATGACGAAGGCCTGGTCTTTTATCCCGTCGCTCTTCAATGGCAGGGTTTCATGAGAAAGTCCGGAATCTGTGGTGCTGACGCCGTATAGAAGAAGTGTCTTATTGGAAAGCTGGCTCCCCAGGCTTATTGCTTTCTTATATAACGACTCCTCGACTTCCTTAGGAGAAGTGCCGGCAGGGATATAAAATACATAGGGAACATCTTCCGTTTCGTAAACAACTTCCATTCCGGTCCCCCAGTCTTTCGGCTGTGAGGCGGCCATCCTGATAGAGTCTGCCTTCCAAAACAGCATCCCGAGTATACAGAGATTCAATAGAATGAGTGACGCAATGATGGTTTTCATGTAAAAGGGGATTTTCGCTGAGGGAGATGATTCGGCTTCCTCAGGAGCAGAGTCCATCATTTGCTCAATGGATTTACAGGCTGCTTTGGCCTGGTAATAGAAAGGAGAATCCACTTTTGCTGCCTTTTGATAGTGAAGATAAGCCTTCATCAGTACCCCTTCTTCTTCCCATTTCTTCGCAAGATTATAGTGGGCCTCCGGAGACTGGGGGTCTTTATACCGAAGAATCTTTTCGAAGAATTCGGGATCACTTTTCGACAAATACAAATTCTTGTGCAGTTTAACCAGGTTCTTTTTTACATGGCTTTCAAATAAGCTCATGATTTTTCTTTCCTCCTTTATATAGTTAAAGGTTATTTTTCTCTAGGCTATTGAACAACCCAGCGACATTCTTTATCGTGATTAAAATGTTCTTAATAGTGAACTTGAATTTAAACTTAGTCTACTATACTTGTGTGGTCAAGTAAAGGAGGAAAGCTCATATTAAAGCAGAATAGAATGAAAGAGAGGAACGCTGAAATTTTCACACGAGAAAATAAGGGTCTCAGTAAAAGGCGGAGGAAATCCTCGTTCTAATAAAAATCCTCCTGCTGATATTTTTCGATTCTTATAACCGACATGCTGAAGAGACATGTCAAGTTGACATGTCTCTAACTTATATCTTTTTTAAAAGAAAAGAGTTCATCTGCCTTCTAACGATTAATAGTTTGCGATTCTGGGAGTTTTTCTTATCGTCCGCCTCTTGACACAGCAGTAGTTATTCCATATCACAACTTATACCCAGGATTCTTCTTTCCCCTTCACAGCTGTTTCTAATGATTGGAATAGTCGTCAATCGCCTCTTGTTTAGAGAGTTTGTTAAAGTAATTGTCTGTCTCGATTGGAACTCCTTGATACTCTTGGCCCAATTTAAACCTGTTAGAGTAGGATCCATCTCTTTCAGAGTGAGATTCTGTCATAAATACATTCTTTGATCCTTCAGGGAAGTAATAGTGAAGCCAGGCATTTTCAGAAGAAACATCTTCAGACTCTCCATAAATGTCTCCGTGGAAGTCACGGACGAATTGTTCTTCGATACTCAATGGGAAACTTGTGAATGTGCGGTAGTTTATAAACTCAACGTTGCCGGAGGGAGTAAGTAATACAGCAAGAATATCTTCATATAACGGAGAAGGTTTATACAAATATACCTCTCCCGGATTCATCTCACTCGGTTCAATTTTATAAGGGTCTCCCAGCTGTTTTATCACTTCTTGTTTGGATGTTCCCAAGGTCACTCCCTGAAAATATACTTTACCATTCACGAAAGTGATAGGGATATCGGTGTTTCTAAAATCGTTTTCTATTTGTCTGGCAAGAAATACAGAAAAGTGTTCGCGTGAAAGGGTTTGTTGTGGAAGAAACCTGTTATCAGGGTAGCCTTTTGTTATACGGTGATGAATCAGCGTGCTTATATAGCTGTGTGCCCAATGGGATTGAGGAACATCTTTAAAAATACTTCGATTGCTTCCTGACAAATTATAAGCCTTTACTAATATCTTTGCCATTTCCCCTCTTGTGAGAGTACCCCATTTATCAAAAAATCTGCTATTGTCAGAGGCAGGTTTCCCTGCTATCCATCCAAGCTCTGCTGCTTTGGCTATTTCTTCATACCCATAGTCGCCGGTTTTGATATCCGTGAACCCTGGGTCAGGGGCATCGGATAGATTAGTGATCCCTTTTTCCCTGAGAATCATCTGTACTGCTTCAATTCTTTTGATGGGTGCCTCAGGCTTGAATATACCATCTTCATATCCATTGACAATCCCAAGTTCTGCTAAGTAATCAATCTCTTCCTGATAAGATTTCAGGTCGGTAAATTTACTAGCTGCTGCAGTCTGAAGGCAATAAGAGAATGATAGAACAATAGCTAATAATAATAAAATAATTTTTTTCATTGTATTTCCCTCCTCGTTTTATCATACCCACATAACAGAAAAAGATGACAAAATTTTAAGGGGATTGTAAAAAATGAAACATTTTCCTAGGGACAAAAGGATGCAGATCCCTTGTCCACTAAGTTTTGCTTTGCCTTGCCTTATGTAATAACGGAATTAAGAAGTTTCAACCATTTTATAGATGAATATTGTGAAGTATGTAATTTATTTCAAAAGTAGCGATGGTGATTTGGCTAAAATTAAGAAAGTAAGAGGTTGAAAAACTTTATAAATTGATTGAGGAGGACGGAGTGTGATCTGGATGAACAGTGATAAAGCAACCAAAAAGTGTAAAGTTCACACACAAATTGCCTATACGTACATAAAAAAAGAAACAGATCTAAAACGTGTTGGCAAGTTAAAAAGAGACGGAGGCTGGCTTCCATTTGAAAATCACCAGGAGACTTGGCATCTTCAACAAATGGAATTCCCTTCTTATAAACTGAATGATTGTCCATGCAGGTAATTTTTAAGCTTTTGTTTTGTTCTGCGGACTTTACAATGGAAGTGGTCGTAAGAGGGGCGGAGAGGTGCTTCATTTTGCCGGATTCTCTGCAATGGCAGGTGGATCGCGGAGGCGAATCATGACTAAAAAATAATTAGAAGCTGCTTTATACATTAGAGACTGAACCGGAGGCATGTCATCCCGAGATGTCTCTTTTCTGTCCTCCTGGCTGGCGGGACAAGGGACCTGTCCTTTTGTTCCGCACTAGATGCCCATACCAACTTTATAATAAATTATTATTAAAGAAGATATAAGAATGAAGCCTGTCGGCAGCATGATCATCACCCCGAGAATCTTTAATCTAAGAGGAATTCTCCCCTCAGTTTTTAAAAGCTTCCTTCTATATAATATACAGGATATCAGGATAAATAATGTAATAACGATAGCGCCAATAAGAACAGGAATCTCGATAAGAATCAGGAACCAGGTTAGATAATATAAAATAATGCCCATCCGTATTCCTCCTTTAATTTGAGCAGGTCTCTTATATAATAGGATACTACCCAATTCAGATAAGTTTAGCACAGCTCAGCTGTATAAGGTTCATTGGAATATGGGTTTGCTGAAACATTGTACTCTAGCGGACGTGAGGATTAGTATGTATTAAATTTTTAAATAGCGAGTTAAAATTTATTTCCATGTATTGTAATTGGACCACGTTAACTGTTTTTCCGTTAAAAGCCTCATCCTGGTTCATACTCAAAATAACCAAGAAAACCACACCTCATAAAGAGCAGTTCAATCTTCTTCTTTCCTCATTAGAATAGATAATAATATTCAACTGGCTGCAAATGTGTATTCTTAAGTGAACATCTCTTTGAAAACCTGCTTAACCAGAAATGTCTTTGAAACAGCCAGCTTCATAGCTGTGGACGTGCTTCTTTGATAAGGCACTGACACGATTCCATTATTTGTACATCAGCTTTTAGATAGCCAGCTATATCCAAGAGATATATAAAGTGATAGATTTGTAAATTTTTATCATATTTTCAAAGGATTTGCAGGTTTGCACTCTGTATAGTAGAATAAATTAGTCCACGAATGAATGGATGCTGTCTTCCTGTGCAGACATGAAGATATGTGTTCTGGGACTCTTCTGTACTGTAAAAATGTTGAAAGGTTTGAATCTCAAAGATGAAGTTTCCTATGAAATTATTTTTCTCTATAACGGCTGCCTTCCTTGTGACATGGGTGGGAAGCGTTAATTCACTATACTTCTTATCATGGTTATTATATCGTGACTCGATTGCAGAACCGGGGAATTTAGAAGGTTTATCACTATTAATTCTCTTCGTATTCGCCTCTCCCATTATATTTATAACTTTGTCTTTTCTTTTTTATAAAAATATGGAACGGTTGAGAACAAAGGGAGTGGTTCTTGGCGGGGTAATAGGATTTTATATTACCAACTTAATAGATCTAATAGTGGTGAGGATGTATGTACAGGAGTTTGTTGTGCTTCCATTTATTATCCTTGGCTTCCTTTTTATAAACCGTCCGCCTATCAGGAATTTTGCGACCGGGATATCGGCAGGTTTGGCCGTTGGCTTTATTGCTGCCTATCATATCATTGTCATTGTAAGATGGCTCGATAATACTTTAGTTGCATCTTTTTATTCACTCTCCCTATATGGCAGTCTTTCTTATGGAGAAATGCTTTTGAATAATTTTATCATCACGGTTGGTCTTGTGGCAGGGATTGTAATTGACCGGCATCTTCAGAAACGTAAGTGAGGGAGAGGTTAAAAAATTCAAAGGTGGCAATTTGTTAAAACACCTCGATGATTTTTCATGGCGACAGGTACCTTTTTTGTATTTTTAGCTGAATGAGAACGTGAAAGGTTCAATCCGATTTCTAACAGGAAACCTATTATCCAGAACATAGTAATAATCAAACGTTTGATTATTACTATGTTCTTTATTTTGCGGTAGATTTTATACTGTTCTTTTATTCACTCCGCAAAATGTTCTCTGAAAGGAATGCTTTTCAGTAACAAAAAATCTCACCCATACTTCTGGACTAACGTAGAATGCTGATCTTTTACCCTAAGACACCCGCTAATAACATACGTGGCATCTCTTTATAGTATGCTGATTTTAAACGGTGCAAGGGGCTATCCTAAACTACTGAAAGGCGTGTCCACATCAGGTTTAACTGCAAGGTGCTTGTTTAGCAGGGTTTCTATTTGAAGTTTTTATTAATAAATTTTTCAGTAGACTCATAATTTGCAATTTGGTTTTTTGTGAATCGAACAGAGTTATGTGAGCCCTGTTCCAAAAAATTATACTCGATTGCAGCATTAGGAGCAATGGTCTTTTCAAAGAGGGTAAATATAGAGTTCAGGTCCTCTTCTAGGTATTCATTTGTTTTTGTAAGCATATTCTCCGAGAAATAGACACTAACAAAAATATTGGAGCACTCTCCCTTTTCATTTGTTACACTGCAGCTGAACCAAAACCACGACTCGCTGTATTCAGAACCAAAGGTAAAGCGGTCGTTTTCTACTTTCTCTTTTTCGGCTTTCCATTTTTCATTTTCATAGAAGCTGGCAATGCCTGAGTCTGATTTCTTGATTCCTAATAGCAATTCTTCCTTGGTTTTTACTTCCCTGAGATGCTGCATGTTTAAAATTATGGAGTTTCTATCAACTAGGTCCCTGTTATCATAAACGGTAACGTGGTTGACTTTAGCATTACTTTTTTTAATTAGTTCTTGAAGTTTAAAGAAACGGTCCAGCTCCTTTTCTTCAAAACTGGCGATATCTATAGGTGAGTCTGTTTGCAGAATAAGAGTAAAGTAATTATTTCTTTGATTGAAGCTTAGTCTTAATTCTTCATGCTCAAGACTATGAAAGCCTAGCTTCTTTATTTCAGGAGCTGACTTCTTTAGTTTTTGTGATTCCTGATACGCCTCTTTTGCTTTTGGGTAATCATCAGTAAAAGCATCTTCACGTGGATCAGGAATAACTGTGAACTCTAAATCCATATTGTGACTAGGTGAAACAATATACTCGTTGTCAGAAGGGAACCCATAACTCTCAACCTTTTTTATATCGGCACTAAATCTATATTTTTCTTCAATATAATTTTTAACCTCACGGTGTTCCTTTGTTAAAAAAGCATTCAGCAGAAACACCAGGGCAGCTGTAATCATAACAAAACCAAGAATAACCTTTTTCATATTCTTAAACTCCTTAACTTTAATCAATCACGCTTCATAGCTTTTTATATGTTCATTAGACAAATTCCAGAGTTGTGATGGGGGGCCTTTAGGTTACTTATCATTTTTTTATTTTTCAATCTTCACCACCTTATCATAGAATAGTTAGAAAAGGAAAGAGGGACAACTAAAGTCCCTTACCCCTGAATTATTTGCTATTTAAATGTGTTGATTGCAGTCGCGATATTTGAGAATTGAGTAAGGGTTGGTCATGCTTTAGGAAATATTATGTGAGGGAAGAAGCTTTATTAAGGATCAGCGGCCCGTTTTTCATGAAAAAGAGACATGTATTGACATGCCTCTTTTGTATCCTTAGCTGAGTAATAGTGGAAACAGGAACCTGTCTCTCCGCCAGGGAATGATTATACCAGCTTCGCCTCAGAAAAGATGATGGCATAGTTTCCATCTTTTTCGGCTACGGAGCTAGCGAGAAGGCGAAGATATTTTGTTCCAGCAGGAATCTGAATTTCTAAATCCTGTTTTATGTTGTTCTTATCAAAGGTACCCTGGTAAATTACGACTTCGTCCGTTAGAACATATGCAGCCGTTATATCGGTGACTATACATATTCCAAATTCAAGTCTACTATTGTCTTAGATTCTAAATATAATGAAGGTGATGTAGGGCTTATGACTGGATATGCGTAAGCAAAAGGAGTAGTCATTTATCAGGATGCATTTCATAAGAGTCACACCATTCAGGAACTGCAATTTCCCGTTCCAGCGGGTACTAAATATTTTCAATTAAGAGCAAGTTCCACATCGGGAAATGGCGGAGATTATCCGCTGATCTTCTTGGATTCAACTCTCACCTGTTAAGAAATTTAATGATACAGACATACATAAAAATGTGAGCCGGTCTCTTCTGTTTTTTAAGTGTTCTGCAAGTAAGAAATTACTCTTTTCAATATGTTTGGCTGATTGAAAAGAGGACGGATGGACCTCCGTCCCCATTATTAATAAAATCTCTTAAACCCATCAAAATGTTTTTTCCAATAAGAACTATCCAAGCTTGAAATCATCACGCCGTCATCACTTGCATGAAGAAATTGGCTGCCGCCCAGGTAGATTCCCAGATGTGAGATTCCTTTTTTATATGTATTTTCGAAAAAGACCAGGTCGCCGGCGACTGGCTGGTTTATATAGTATGCGCGGTTGTAGTAGCCGCCGCTGGAAGTTCTGCTCATCTTCAATCCAGCTTCGTTATAAACATAGTGGATAAAGCCGCTGCAGTCGAAACCATCGGCCGTTGATCCTCCCCAAACATACGGCTTGCCGATATGGGACTTGGCTTCTTGGATGAGTTTCGCTGCATCAAATACTTTCTCTTTCGCAGGGGGAGAAGCTGCAGGTGTACTGTCTGCTTTAACTTTTAATTTCTGCCCGATAAAAATCATGTCACTTTTTAATCCGTTCCACTCTTTCAGCTGTGAAACGCTGATTCCGTAAGAGCGGGCAATGACAGAAAGGGTATCGCCTGATTGAATTGTATAAGTCTTTTCGGCACTATCTGCTTTTGGAGGAGCAGGGGTGCTTGGTGCAGCTGAAACAGGGGGCGGGCCAGAAGAAGGGACAGCTGCCGGAGGAGCCTGGATGCTACCCTTTCCTACATTCAGCTTTTGACCAGGATAAATAAGGTGGCCGTTAAGGTTATTCAGCGCCTTCAATTCTGCAAGAGTAATAGAGTGTTTGTTGGCAATTCCGATTAATGTATCTCCGGAAGCCACCGTGTACTTCTTATCGATTGCCGGGAGCAGAATCACTTCCTGTACAGGTGGAGGGGCTGGTTTTTCTTTTTCTGGGTTATTGATTTTAAGTACCTGTTTTGGATAGATGACATCAGAAGTTAAGCCGTTCCATTCTTTCACCTTATTGACCGAAGTGCTGTATTTCTTGGCAATGGACCAGAGCGAATCTCCACTGTCAACTGTATGGGAACCTGCCTCTGCAGCAGCACCATACGCAGTAGAAATAACAGCAGTAGCAGCTACAGTAAAAAGCACCTTTTTCACATTATTTCCCCTTTTGTCATAATATAGTAGTTTTTATTAGTATTTTATCATGGATTTTGTGATATAGGGTAGTTGTTTCGCATATTCATATTCTTGGTGACTGTCACGCCCCGACTTTTGTAGAATAGGTGATGTCTGCTTTGGAATAATGGTAAAGAAAAACCGGGGCGTGACAGTCACGCCCCGAGATTTGTCGAACGAAGCAAAGGAAAAGTTCTCCGAAGGATTTGAATCAATGCAGGATCCTTGGTTTCTTTAGTAGAGAAATTTTTGCTACATAAAAACTAATGTTACGGATGAAACCTGGGTCTCTTCAAGATTAAGAACTATGTATGGGGGGATAGCTTAAGTTTGCCTCTTAGGAAATACAAAAAAGGCCGGAGAATCCTCCTGGCCTTAAGACACCTATACTACTATATCGAGTTGCAAGTGAAAATGTTACTCATATATATAATATCCGGTGTCGGGATTGAAATACACATTATAATATTGAGAATCTGAGGTCACTAAATCGAAGACATACATATTATCCAAATCATTGTAGTAGAGGTACTCCAATGATTTTACATCAAGGTAACCCTCATCTTCGAACTTGTTCAATAGGTAGTCCTTTGCTTCTTCGACAGAAATATCCAGAGGGTGTTCTGTTAGACTTTCAGATTTATAGTTTGCCAGCTTCCATTGATTATTTTCTTTAACCAAGGTAATGGTCGCGAAATGACCTGGTGTCATTTCATTAGATGCACTGACTGTTTCTACAACAATCAAATTCTGCTGGTGTTCAACTTTGTTAAAATGAAGCTTATAATCAAGGGGGATGTCGAACAATATATGATCACAAGAAGTACATGATGTCTCATAATAGAGTTTTAATGGACCATCCGCCATTTCCTTGGTCGAATATTCTCTTAGTTCTTCCCTAATTGTTGAAAATGCCGGCCTTGACGGTTGAACGATTTTGTTTCTTTGAATAACCACATCGATTTTTACTTGTAATTCAGAAATTAAGTTTTGGATCTGCCCATCAGAAAAATCTTGCGCTGAAACTTTATTATGAGCTCGATCTAATAAAGCTGCCAGCTCCTGCCTCGTAATTTTTTGATCTGGAGAGAAAGTGGTTTCTGATGTACCGTTCGTTATATCTTCCGCAACCAGTGCTCCGACATATTCAGCATACCAGGCGTCTTTTTTTACATCTGTGAAATGAGCCAGGTTCTCTGTAGTAGTCTTGTAACCATAGCTCTCTGAGAGAATTTTAGCCATTTGCCCCCTTGTTAGAAGACCATCTGGTTTCAACGTGCCATCAGGAAAACCTGTAAGCACTCCGTTATTGACTAAAACTGCCATTGCCTTATAGTACCAGGCATCCGTTTTTATATCTTTAAAATGAATGTCTGTACTCCGGGTCGCTTCCAACCCCAATACAGCCGAAATCATCTTTGCGGATTCAGCCCTTGTTATACTGTTTTTAGGTTTAAATAAAATTTTTCCATAAGAGGGAT
Organism: Rossellomorea vietnamensis; assembly: GCF_008180615.1. GTDB lineage: Bacteria > Bacillota > Bacilli > Bacillales > Bacillaceae_B > Rossellomorea > Rossellomorea vietnamensis_D. Next base: position 20,806 of record NZ_VTEH01000018.1, on the reverse strand, counting down.
ACCCCTTGACTGCCTGTTTGGCATATAACCCGTAGATTTCTTCAAAGTAAGGATTACTTTCCGGTACGTCTTCAAAAATCTGATAAGATGCAGCCTTACCCTTTTGTACTGTTATACATGAGATTAGCAACAAAACAACTAGCACCTGAGTCAATTTTCTCATTATATTCACCTGCCTGTTTTAGTAACCTTATTTTACCATAAATCTGGTATGAGAACATAAAATATTCATTAAAATGGAAGATTTATAGAATGACACAACATAGAATGGCATCTGTGGCAGATGCCCCCTGTGTCCATCTCCAACTTATCTTTACCTCAGCAGGAAGTGCGTATATAGGAATGATATGCTGCCTGGGTGTGTATGGTAAAAAGAGCAAAGAAAAGTTTGTTGTATAAAAGGGTATGGAATAAAATAGAAATATAGGATGAGTAGCAAAATCAATAGCTTTGTCGGAAGGTTGTACTGAGGTCGCGGCTAAAAGTGGAGTCCATCTGCTGGATAAGTGAATTTTTCCGGTACTGCAGGGATGTATATGATGAACTTATAACAGGTTATTCTGGTATTTCCAGCTCGTTTTGACACTAGGAAGTTGTTAGCTATTTACTTTGCTATGGGATTATTCTGTGGTCGCTATAGGGGAAGCAAAGTATCCAATGTTTTAAATGGATATCTGGGAAAAATGAAGGAATCTTGATACATCTATTATCATTCAAAAAGTTACTAAGCCAGAATCAGCGAGAATAGGAGGAGGTGGGTTCTATGAAGAGAGTGTTATTATTATTTCTAGCTTTGGTAATTTGGCTGGGAGGCTGCGGACTGAAGAGCGGGACTTTTACTGAGTTTTATGACGGGAAGATCGATCATGTTAACAAAATTATTATATTGGATGGAAGCACCGGGGAGTCAGTGGCTATTTCTAATAAAGACAATGTCCAAGGATTAATAAATGATATCAAAAAAATCAATTTCAACCCTCTTGAAGACCAATCAGAAAGGGATGGGTTTCGTTATTGGGTTTCCTTCATAGAAGAAGATGGGGAAACATTTTCTTTTGGTGACTCTCAGATAGGTGAACAATATTATAAGACTGAGCCAGATGTATATCCTATTATAAAGAAATACTTCGATCAAGAAAAAGAGGGGTGAGGTTAAGACCCTTTTGAGAGCCAGCTGTAAGTTTGGGGTTCTATTTTAGCAGCGCCCCCATAAGATCATGGGTCCGAATCCCTGCATGTGTCAGTAACGCTATTATTTTTTCGCTATAGAAGAGAAATATTCATGAGTAGTTAAAAAGGAGGTGACTCACTTTCAAATCCAGATTCTGTTTTGTTGTTCTTGAGCCTCTTATCAACAGATAAAAAAAGTGATAAAAAGGCGGCCTTTAGATTAAAAGGCCGCCTTTTTATATATAGAGAAGTATTAAATAATAAGTGCTGATGATTAGGCGCTGAACCGTTTGGTTTCATTGTTAGACTTAATGGATTGGAGAGCTTCGTTCATTTTGAACAGTAAAATAAGCAGTTCACAATAAATCCTGGTGAAAAGCGGACCTAATATGATGGTCATTAAACCTGTAAAAACCATAAAACCTCCGCCATAAGGACTTGCTGCTCCAGAAATCATCATGATTAACCCGGATATAACCGATAAACCGACGCCAGCCCAAAAAATGACCTTAATAATGGCCGGAGTAATCATTTTGTCAAAATTTATGTATTGATTCACTTAGACACACCTCCTCTATTTAGGAATAAAATACCAATTTAATAGTACCATAGTCTGTTTTGGGTTATCAAGGTATTGATAATAAGTTATTCTTTTCAAAAACAAAGTATTTTGAGTTCACTAATTAATGCCTAAAAGTTTTTCTGTTCAAAAGAACTATTGTGTATTTAAATGAATGCTTTCACACATTAGTTAGGATGCATGTCCTGAGACAAAACTCGACAAATATCGGGTGGTGACTGTCACGCAGTGGAAGATGTAAATAATTTGTAAAAATATAACAAATTATCAAATAATTTGTAGAAACCTGGTTTTTATGTAGTATAATTGACCTGTAATTTAATTCCATTAGCGAAAGGATGTTGTGTTTTCCTGTGAACAAGAAAGATGTCATTACGAAAAGTACGATTGCTCTGCTCCCTGCCTTTCATGAAATCTATCAGACTGAACTGGTTATGGAGTCCGGGGAAAAGATCCTGAGTTCCAAATCAGTCAAGCAGCTGTTAGAAGAAGCCTGCCTGGTCAGGGGATCTTCCTACGACGGAAGAATCAAGTCAGTCAGGAGCGAGCTGAATTACCATCGGAAAACACCTCTGATGATCTGCCAGCATGATCACATATTTGCATTTCCAATCATGTCCCCCTCACGTTATACCTGCATCTGGTTATTTACACACCACATACATAATTTCGTACATGAAAATGGAAAGACCGCTGTCACATTTAAGAATGGATTAGAATTGGAAGTGCCGTGTTCCATGGCAATTCTTATTAGGCAAAGAGAAAAAACCCTTACTGCAATGTACCATTTCATGCTTCCGAAGAGATAAGGCCCCTCTGTAAGAGCATTGATTATTATGCCAGAAATCAACAGCTTCGGGACCATATGTTTCTGAAGTTTAATCAAAAAAATTCAGTTATTCATGTTATTACTGTTGACCGGAATATTGACAGCGAGAAGGTCAGTACTCCTGGCCAGCTATACCCAAAAACCAATTGTAGCAAGTACTTGGACTGAGTGTGCACTGCAGTCAATTCCAAATTAAATTTAGTATTAATGCTAAAAAAGGCCTCCGTTCAAAAAAGAATGGCGGTTCTTTTTTGCAAAAGCCAGTACATTGGACTAGAGGTTGAAAGTCAAGTAAACACAGATGCTGCGGCTTGTATTATATGGGAAGGAATGAATAGATATGTTCCTGCACCAGTTCTCAAGGCATTTACAGATAGCCAGTTTTCCTATTTAATCATTGCAGTGTGAATAACATTGACGCTCTGTATGTTCAGCGCATTTAGATAAGGGTGAGAGGTGAAAAAAGGTTATTGGGCTTTCTTATGTGACTAGCAAATCTGCCTTCCGAGTTAGACTAGAACGAATAGAATTCTTATAAAAAATTTTAAAATTTAAGTCTATTGCAAACAAAAAATCACCCCTTTTTAAAAAAGGAGTGATCTTTTACATAGTTATTCAATTTTGCCGGGGTAGTATTTCTAAAAGATTAACTTCTTAGCGAATGTTTGCCCTGTAAATAAATGCACTGAATTCAGCCCTGGTAACTTGGTTGTCAGGTTTGTACTTTCCATCAGGATACCCGCCGGCAATTTTTTGCTGGGTAACGGCATTTATCGAATTGAATGCCCAATGATGACTGGCTAAATCAGGGTAAAAACTTTGGCTGGTAACCGGAATATTGAAAGCTCTCTGAATAATTGCAGCCATTTCAGCACGAGTCAAGTTGCTGTCCTTTGCAAAAACCCCTTGGCCTCTTCCTTTTAGCAACCCGGCATTTTCGGCAGCCGCAATGTCTTTATAATACGGATCATTCTCTAGTACATCATCGAATCCTGGATTAGAAATTATAGCAGTATTCAACCCCATTTCACGAGTCAGCATGACGGCCGCGTGACTTCTGGTGATGGGTTCATCAGGACGGAAAGATAAATCAGGAAACCCTTTAATTGTTCCCTTTTTGACTAATTCATCTATTTCCTTGAAAGCCCAGAAGGATACCCCAACATCGTTAAACACTGGTTTTGGCGCAGTGGATACAGCCATTAAAATGGTGGAAACAGAGCGCTCATATCCATCAGAAGGCGAGTTTGCAAGAGTCAATTCTTCGCTTCCCGGGAAACGGACTGCCATGGTGGTCGATCCGCCGCCGTCCAAATTCAATGCCCGGTCGGCCCCCATACTAACCAGATAGCGGGCAAACTCGGTCAAATTCATTCCATTGCTATAATCGCTTTGGCGGCCATCAACCGTGACAAAAAAGACTTTACTTCCTGTTTTGTCAATGGCAACTGCAGTCCTTGGAGCTCTTGTTCCTGCATTAGGACTCTTTGAATCCATTGACAGTGATACCTGCCCGCCTTTAACCAGCATAGGCCCGCTTGCCAGCATAAAGGCTGAGTCCTTCCATTTATCATCGACATTAATATTAAGTGAGATAGGATCTCCAACCTTTATCGTCTTTAAGGCATCTGATCCCACTCCATTTCCGGAAAGCACAAATCCATTGACAGGAATTTGTGTCGATGTTGGATCACCTTCCTTCCGTATGGCTTCAACGGTCCCTTCGACAGTGGATCCAAATTCCAGATCTGGAGCCATTGGCAATGTTACTATTACTTCTGTTCCATAAATGTTTGTCCCGGTATAACCTCCGGGGAAATCAGAAGTGTAAAGAATAGTATTATTTGCGTATCTTGCTTTATTCGTACCTGTAATGGGAGATTGACTGCCATTATGTATATAACTTATATTAAGATTATAATGATCAATAATCCCTTTCCCGGCAGAATTAAGCCCAAAGGCTATCGGTTCATTCACATATTTATCTTCTCCCGGAAATACTTCACCGGAATGGACGAGTCTATTATTCTTTGAAACTAGATTCATAGCCGTTCCTGAATAAAAAAAGGAAGCATTTATGGCACCAACAACTGTATTTCCTTCCTGAGTGTATCTTTGAGCCTGAGCTGTCGTTCTTTCGAGTTTATTCAAAGCGGATGGAACTCCAACATCTACTTTCGTGTACGGAGCATTTAGGTCTATCTCCATCACTTTTAAAGCCTGGTGTGACACTGTATCAGCTAATCGGACGTCTCTGTAATCAATCCCTGGTGCAACCTGTATGTCTTCCTTTAACGTTGTTGCCGCTGCTGCTGCGTTAAAAGGTATAGCCGCCAACATCCCCATTGCCATCAATATAACTACACTACCATTAAGTATCTTTCTACTAAGTTGCTTCAACAATTTTTCTCTCCCTATTTTAAAACTTAAAAACTAGTATAATTATAACCTTAAATCTACGTATAAAATAGATGTTTTTTACTGTTTTGGTATTAATTTGGATTGCATGGGTGACTGTCACGCCCCGAGATTTGTCGAATAATATTGAACTGATGTGTACTCATACTGTGGGGTGAAATAAAGATTATTCGGGGCGTGACAGTCACCACCCGGTTTTTGTCGAAACAAAAAGCGTATCAGCACCAAGCCGCTGATACGCTTTTTAATAGGATACTTACAACACCTTCCCAAGAAAAGCCTTAGTCCTCTCGTGCTTAGGATTACCGAACAACTCGCTCGGAACATCTTCTTCCACTATATAGCCGCCATCCATGAAGATGACGCGGTCCCCGACTTCACGGGCGAATCCCATTTCATGTGTAACCACGACCATGGTCATCCCTTCGCGGGCAAGATCTTTCATCACTTCCAACACTTCGCCGATCATTTCAGGATCCAGTGCAGAAGTCGGCTCATCGAAGAGCATGACCTTTGGTTCCATCGCAAGCGCCCTGGCGATGGCGACACGCTGTTTCTGTCCGCCGGATAGTTCCCCGGGATAGCTGTCAGCTTTTTCCTCAAGCCCTACTTTTCTTAGAAGGTTGAGGGCTGTTTTTTTAGCAGATTCTTTGTCAACACCCTTGGTTTTCATAGGTGCTAATGTAATATTTTGCAGAACTGTTTTATGCGGAAAGAGGTTGAAGTGCTGAAACACCATTCCGACTTCCTGGCGTATTTTGTTGATATTGATCTTTGGATCGGTGATGTCATTTCCATTGACGATGACATGACCATCCGTGATTTCTTCCAGCTTGTTTAAGCATCGCAGGAAGGTGCTTTTTCCTGAACCGGATGGACCGACTACGCAAACCACTTCCTGTTCTTTTACATCCGTGCTGATATCCTTCAAGACTTCGAGGTCTCCGAAGGATTTTTTGAGGTTATTGACTTGTATCACGCTCATCGCAGTTCATATCTCCTCTCTATAAAATCGCCAAGTTTCGTCAGCAGGTAGATCAGGACGAAATACATCAGGGCGACCATTCCCCATATTTTAAAAGGTTCATAGGTAGCCGACACAACGACTTGCCCTCTTTGTGTCAATTCGGCAATTCCGATGACGGACAAGAGGGAGGTGTCTTTCAGACTGATGATCGCCTGGTTTACAAATGTTGGCAGCATTCTTCTCAACGCTTGGGGCAGTACAATGTACCGCATGGTCTGCGTACTTGTCAGGCCGAGTGTCCTTGCTGCTTCGGTCTGTCCCTTATCAATGGACTGGATGCCGGTACGAACGATTTCAGCGATATAAGCCCCCGCATTGATGGCAATCCCGACGATACCGGCAGTTACAGGTTCGAAGGATATGAAGGAGAGTGAGTTCAATCCAAAATAAATAAAGAATAATTGAACGAGGAAGGGTGTTCCGCGTACAAAGTTGATGAACCAAATAGCGATCCACCTTAAAGGAGGGATCGGTGAAAGGCGGAAAAGTGCTGTAATCAAACCAATGATGAATCCGAACAGCAAACCGAGAACGGTTATGTATGCTGTCATTTTTAACCCGGCCCATAAGACGGGGAGGGCTTCCTGGAAAATTTCCATAGTCTGTCTCCTTTCGTTTTTTGAAAAGGTCGTTTTCGCATAAATTGGTTCTTTCGGAAAAATCCCTAGTGCTGGATTTTTCGCTTGGATACTGAGGTAATTACTCGCTAATCAGGGAGAGAATTTTTTTCTCTCTTGCTCACCAGGGGCTTCCGCTGCTTATTCGTATAATCTCTTCAAATTTGTAATAAAAAGAAGCAATTAATGAGAAAACAGCCTTCGAAAAAGATAGCGCGCTACAAGGGAGCGCGCTAAAAAAGTTTTACTCTTCAAGATACGTGTTCATGATTTCGTCGTAGGTTCCGTTGTCCCTGATCTTTTGAAGACCGCTGTTGATTTTTTCAAGCAGTTCAGCGTTCTCGCCTTTTTTGACAGCTATTCCGTACTGGTCGCCATTCAACCGCTCGCCCACTGTTTTCAAGTCAAGACCGCTTGTTTTGATGGCATAGGCGATGACCGGGTAATCCTCTATGAGCACATCTGCATTGCCGTTTGCAACTTCCTGAAACATGGATGGACTGTCATTGAATTGGCGTACTTCTTTGATTCCCGCCTCTTCTTTAATTGCTTCGGCATGTTCAGCGCCTGTTGTACCATTCTTAACTGCGACTACTTTTCCTTCCAAGTCATCTTCGCTCGTAATGTCGGTGTTATCTTCTGAAACAACAAGTGTCAATCCTGCATCAAAGTATGGATCTGAAAAGTCGACTTTTTCTTTTCGTTCATCTGTGATACTCATACCGGCAATCGCTACGTCCAGCTGATCAGCCAGGATAGCAGGGATGATGCCGCCGAAATCCATAGGCTTCAGCTCAATTTCAAAACCTTCTTCCTCAGCGATGGCATTGATCAGGTCAATATCGATTCCTTTATACTCGCCGCCTTCTTCAAACTCAAATGGAGGATAGGTGGTATCCGTACCAACAGTGTATGTAGTGCCTCCGTCATCGCCGGATCCTCCTTCATCACCGCCGTTATTTGCACTGTTGTTCGTTCCGCAAGCACCCAAGACCAGCGTCAAAGCCATTAAAATGCTCAAGAATTTTATTCTTTTCATCTAACCCCTCCGAAAATTTATTATTCAGTACATTTACAATATTAACAAAACTTTACATTAGAATTCAAAAGATATGTCTTCTTTAAAGCTTTAAAGCACTAATCTATAAGTCGAACAAACTATCACTTTAGCACGCTAAAGGGACACTCCCTTCTTATATAAGAGTACATCGAAATCATAAGAGAATGTAAATTTAACTGTTTGTTGAGCCGGGCTTTTATTAATAAAAAGATGCTGCCATATTTTCTGGCAGCACCTTGCATTCTTGTCTTATTTAATTTCAATTAATTCTGCGATCACGTCGTTGTATGGAAGGTAGGTTGATTTTACAAGGCCGACGTTCGGCGCATAGTATTCAAGGTAGCCATTGCCCCGGACTTCTACTGCGTTGGTGAAGGTTCCGGCAGGGGTGGTTATTGTACTGTCGGTTGATGTTATTGTCATTTGCAGCGCATTCTGGTCCATCCATTTATGTCCGGTTTTAACAGGGTAACCAAGCGTGAAACTAAATGACATTTGCGGTTTTCCAAACACGATTCCATTAGCTGCTTCGGAAAATGGACGTAAGTTATCGGCATAACTGCCAGTGTTAACATCGTATTGCTTCCACAGATCATCATGGGAATGAGTATAGGAAGAAGTATATCGTCCCTGTTTGTAGACATACGTTTTGGAATGGTCAGGCTCGAAGCTTGGGTGGTTCATCTCTGCTTTGAACCGATCATCCAGCAGTCTGGCCATAAATGCGGCAAAATGTTGTCTGGAAATGGATTGATTAGGTTTGAACTCACTATCAGGGAAGCCGTTTGTAATATTGGCTGTAGCAAGCCGGTTGACATATTGGTTTGCCCAATGAAGCATAGGAACATCAATAAATGAAATTCTTTGGTCGGCGGTCAAGTTGTATCCGTCTGTCATCATTTTGGCCATTTCAGCTCGGGTAAGGAAGCCTGAAGGATCAAAGTATTTTGTTCCATCTGCTGCAATCTTTCCTGAAATGAAGCCTAATTCTACTGCTTGAGAAACTTCTTCATAGCCATAGTCGCCAGGCTGCATATCGGCCAAGCCGGGATCAGGGGCATCGAAATTGGTAATGTTCATCTCCCGCAGGAAAATCTGGACTGCATGTATTCTTTTAAGATTGTTTTCCGGTTTGAATGTCCCATCTTCATGGCCATTGATAATTCCCCTGGCTTCCAAATAACTAATCTCTTCTTTAAACTGAGTTACATCCTGAAACTCAGCCTTTGCTCCGGAAGCAATACTTAAGGACAGCGCTGCAGCTGCGAATGTAATAGTAAGTTTTTTCAAGGTGTTTCCTCCTACTGGTGGTGACAGTCACCACCCGAAATTTGTCGGATTATAACTGTGTTCCGTATATCGATTGACCACCCAACTATAGCATAGTAAGTGCACTATTTATTATCCATTTTTTTCTTGTAGCAGGAAGTACTGATCAGTGAACTCTTTAACCCGGTTGCAATGGTTTTCTATGATTTTGGATAGTGAATTACAAATATTTAAGGAAAGGATTAATGTATGAAGGCAGTGATAAGCAGCACCGTGAAGTTGGGATTTAAATGTTGTTTACCATCACTCAATGGATTTTCTGTTTGAGGGAAATTGAGAGCAGCGTTCTGTCTGAGATTGTGCGGTGACAGTCACGCCCTGAATTATCATCACTTTCTACCAGGATCCGCCTATACCTTGGGGATATCTATTAATCGACATATTTCGGGGCGTGACTGTCACGCATGCCTTGTGTGTTCTCAATAATGAAAAAACCTTTCATTAAAAAGAATAATTATGCTATTGTAGGGTATATGAACTAGGAGAATTTTCACGGGGAGGTTGTTTCATGTCCATTTTGGTGACCGGGGGAACTGGTTATATCGGCAGTCATGCATGTGTGGAGCTGCTGGAGGCAGGTTATGAGGTTGTGATAGTGGATAATTTCCATAACAGCAAGCCGGCTGTGCTGGACCGGATTTTTGCGATTACAGGGAAGGAGCCCGTGTTTTATGAGCTTGACTTGCTGGATGAGGGCGGATTAAACCGGGTATTTTCAGAAAATCCCATAGAAGCAGTGATGCATTTTGCGGGATTGAAAGCTGTGGGAGAATCAGTGGAACTTCCATTGAACTATTATCATAGTAATCTTACGGGGACGCTTCATCTTTTGGAAGCCATGAGGAACCATAATGTAAAGAGGCTGGTTTTCAGTTCTTCTGCTACAGTGTACGGTGTGCCGGAAAAAGTGCCGATTTCAGAGGACTTTCCGTTAAGTGCGACGAATCCGTATGGCCGTACGAAGCTGATGATAGAAGAGATGCTGAGGGATATAGCAGTTTCTGATCCTGACTGGAGCATTGGAATTCTGAGGTATTTTAATCCCATTGGTGCCCATGAAAGCGGTAAGATTGGTGAGGATCCCGGCGGCATTCCCAATAATCTGCTGCCATACATTTCTCAGGTTGCAGCTGGGAAATTGGAGCATCTGAATGTTTTTGGAATTGATTATCCGACTTTTGATGGCACGGGTGTAAGAGATTATATCCACGTGGTTGATTTAGCGAGGGGGCACATCAAAGCGCTTGAAAGGCTGTTTTTGTCAGAGGGAATTGAGACCTATAATCTTGGAACAGGAAAGGGTTACAGTGTGCTTCAGATGGTATCCGCTTTTGAGGAAGTTTCCGGGAAGAAGATCCCATACCGGATTGCCGGCCGCAGGAGGGGAGATGTTGCAGAATGCTATGCTGATCCGCGGAAGGCAGAGAGTCAGTTAGGCTGGAAGGCGGAGAAAGGGATGGCCGATATGTGCAGGGATGCCTGGAGGTGGCAGTCTGCCAATCCTGATGGTTATTCTGAAAAGGAACCTGTATTCACCAATCCCGATCTTGTCACATCCGCTATCCTTGTGTCTAAATAGATTTTAAAGAAAAAAAGAGCTTAGTGAAGAATAAGAGAGTCTGAAATCATTTCACTCGGTCATATTGAGGGTCATAACATTTTTATCGGGAGATTGGAAGGTTTATAATGTTTGTGTGTTCTTTATTAAGAACCATACAAACGTTAAAAAGAATGAGAGGGAGCTTTCCTGCAGCGGCAGCTCCCTTACCATTTCAGGTAGTCCTCACTTGTATGGAGATGAATGTATCCGTTCCGGTCTGCCAGTTCCCTGCTTTTCCGGCCCTCTTCAAAGGAAACGGTCAGAACTTCGAATTCATGCTGTTCCTTCAGCTCGTTCAGCATCTTGATTTGATCGAGCGACCATTGGTCATTCGTCAGGGAGCTGAAATGGAAGGACTCCCACATAATGAAGTCGACATAAGGAGCTGTGTGATTTTTCAGGGTATGGAACCCCCAGTTTTGAGCAATCAACAAGTCAGGATATCTTTCATGAAAACTTTTGATGAAAGAGGTAATGGCTGTCTGCTGCTCCTGTAAGACAGCGGGACTCTGAAGATGTTCGTTATCAATGTTTCCCACTGTATCAAGGAAAATACCGTCCGTTTTCTTGGCGCTGATTTCTGTTTCAATTTCCCTCAGCAGGAGATTTTGATAGTGTTCCGAAGAAATATCGGCCAGGTAGGAATCCCATTTTGGGTAATAAATCTTTTCTCCGTTTCTATAAAAATAGTCATTAGAGTTGACTTCGTTGCGGACACTGTCATTCCAATTGTCGATTTCCATTACATTCAGATAGCCGAACACAATGGTTCCATGCTCTTTAATTCGTTGAATTTCCTCTTCTGAATAGTGGTGGGGCTCTATGATCACCATGTCCAGCTTCTGCATTTTCCTGATAAGTTCAGGAGTCGGACTGTCGTAGTAGATTTTATATGTATCGATTTGGGATGGCTTTTTCCCCGGGTTTTCAGCAGAGGAAAAGATGACCTGATAAATCTTCAAGGAAACTGGAATGGATAAAAGAAGCAAAATCCCAAAAACCACAAAATATTTCATGCCTGTTCACCTCGCTTTCAATTGCTGTTTTCATTATATCGGATCTCCGTGTGTTTTTAAAAAACGAGACACTGTTAAAGCTTATTCTTCTCTAGGATGGTCTTTCAATGACTGAAGGCGAGGGCGGTCCGGAAAATTTCCCGCCTACCGTATCCCTGTACCGCTTGAAAGTGAGCTCTGCCTCATCGCATGAAAAAGAGTGGAAAGAGCCAAAGTGAAAAGATGAAAAGGAGTGTCTGTCGTGCGAAATAATGTTGTAAAGTGCCTGGAACTGCTTGGGAGCTTCATGGTTTTATTCAGTATTGAGCTTCTTGCAGATATAGACTTTAGCTTTTGGAAATCAGCCTTTATTCTTCTGGTTGTTCTGCTGTTTTCGCTTAGATACGGCTGGAGATTGGGGGCCGCCGCCCTGGGTACGGGAATCCTGTATTTAGTCGGCTCTGAATGGGTGAACGGGTCTGATATCCTTCTCCTCTTTTTTGATATTGAGCAGGCGAAGTGGCTGATGCTTTTTCTCAGTGTCTATGCGGTCAGTGCCGTAATTGGGACCAGGCAAAAAGAGCGTTATAACGATTTGCAGGATGAGTTTCTCGAAGTTAAGGAAGAGCTGGGAGAGCACCAGAAGACGGTGGAGCTTCTTGAAGGTTCCCGCCAGGATCTGCTGAGGAAAATTTATGAGTTCGAACAGACCCCCGAAACCCTTTTGTCCCTGTTGAAGTACATACATTCTTCCACTAGTGATACCACTGCCAAGAAGCTGATGGCAGTCATCAGGAAACAGTTCAAGGCAGAGGATGTCCGATTCTATGTCCTGGATGAACGGTCGAACAGCATGAAGCTGAAATACTTTCTTGGTGATGCAGATGAATCGATGGAGAAGTATATCCTTATAAAAAATTCACTTTTCTTTCAAACCCTTTTGTCTAAAAGAAAAGTACTGACCAGGAGGCTCGAGGATGAAGGGAATGTTCCGTTAATCGCAGGTGCTGTGACATGTGACGGACAGGTTTCGGGTGTGCTGACTATCGGCCGCGTTGCGTTTGAACGGCTCAATCCTTATGACTTGGAACTGCTTCAAACCCTTCTTGACTGGACATCTTACTGCCAGGATCATCGACCTGTTACTAAAGAAAGCAAAGAGCAGCAAGTTGTGTAAATCTGATGGTGGAGTGAGAAGAATTCATGAATAGTCAATTATTAATTATAAGTGTGATCTTCCTTAATACATGTATCGTACTGGGAGGATTCAAGGCTGCCGGAAAGCAAAACAGGGCCCGATCCGCGCATCTGTTATGGATTCTTTGGATGGCGCTGTTCCTTCCGGTGATCGGCTCGTTATTTGGGGCTGTTGTCTGGTATCTCTCGGGAAGGATTGACCGCCTAAGGGACGGGGTGCCTGCCGGCTATATGGAGATGACTGGCAGGAGACAGAACAAATTAGAGGAGACTGTACAAAAAGACAGAGAAGCAGTTCCGACTGCATCTGTTTTCAGGCATGGAGATTCCCGGGTGCAGAAAGAATTCCTCCTCAACCTGCATAGCATGGGGATCACCAGGCTGAAAAAAAGTCTGGATCTTGCCTTGAGCAACGATGATTCCGAGACAGTACATTATGCAGCCACGACCTCGAACCTTTTGCAGGAAAAGTTCAGGAAAGACATTGAAGGGTTTAAGCAGCGGTTGGTCCCAAAGCATGCAGAAGGGTATCGGGTCCTCGCTGATCACTATATCAGCTATCTGAAGAGCGGCATGGCCAGCAGTAAATGGCAGGAGATGACCGGTGAGGAATGCATCCATTTTTTAAAAGAGGCAAGTACAGAATTCCCCGAACATCCCGATTTTCTGCAAAAGCAAGCATACGTGCTGGAAATGCTCGGAAGGAAGGAAAGCGCAAGGGAAATATCCATATCGATGTTGAAGAAATTCCCGGAACATTATGGGGGATATGAGGGCATGGTCCGATATTGCTATGAAGAAGGAAAATGGGAAGAACTGAAAAGTACTATCAGTGCAATGAAACGTTCTGTGCAGCGTGACTCAATTCCAAATTCGTTTAAAATGACTCTTGGTGTATTGGAGGGAACAGGAGAATGGACAAACTCAAGCTGAACATAGGCTTAGCAGGAATAGTATTTTTAATAGGATTGGCAGCATTTCAGTTTCTGCGTATGGAAAACGTTCATGAAGTGATAACACCCGTGGTTTCAGCAGAAAAAGATTTTACAACGATGTCAGCTGCAGGGGATTCCGCCGGGGGGCAGACATTAAAAGTCTATTTTGCGGGTGACGGCTCCGAATCCTCCAAAAGGCTGAATGAAAATTTGAGTCAGGGCCTTCATTATGGGAAGGTCCCATATGAACATCTGTCAGTCGATGAAATCAGTGAACTGGAGCCATCTCCCTTTCACGTCCTCGTGCTGGGCGGGGAAAACTCAAAGGCCTGGCCATATAAGGAAGTGGAAGCTTTTGTGGAAAAAGGAGGGAGACTGATCTTTGCAAGCCGGTTCAATGACCAGGCTTGGTATGACTTGGCAGGAATAGAGGAGACGTACGGGTTTTCGAGTGAGCCATCCTACGGTTTCACTTTTCACTCTGCTATTTTTCCAGGTTACGGGGAACTGGGATCCGACACCCCGTTCGCAGTCAACAGTACATTGGAAGTTTCTTTGAAGGAAAACGCCAATACCTTGATTAGTTCTGAAGAACAGCCTGTTTTATGGAGCAATTTATATGGAGAGGGAAAGGTTTTTTTCTGGAATACCACCATGCTGGAATCTAAGAATCTCCGCGGGTTGTTCCTTCACTCCATCGGGCTTGCGGTCCCGGCATTTGTTACCGGCCAGGCTGCCGTTCAGGTAATCTTCATTGACGATTTCCCTTCCCCCGTCCCGGCTGGTTCGTCCAGTCCGGTCAAAGAACAGTATGGTCTTTCCATCGCCGATTTTTATAAAAAAATATGGTGGGAGGATATGAAGGCATGGTCGGAAAAGTACGGTTTGAAATACACAAGTCCATTCATCGGTACATATAGAAGTGATATGGAACTAAGTGTCGATGACATGATAAAAAAAGCACGGAGGCATATGACCTTTTACGGAAGGGAACTGCTTGAGGCTGAGGGTGAAATAGGTTTTCACGGCTACAATCATCAATCTCTTGTCACAGAAGCGGAACCTGCTGATCCTTCCCTTGGGTACAGGCCATGGAAGGATCAGGATGAAATGGAAGAAGGCCTGAAGAGAGCGAAAGCATTTTTTGAACACTTTTATCCCAATCAGCAGTTGAAATCCTATGTGCCTCCTTCCAATATCATCAATGAAACCGGCATAGCGGCACTTCAAAATATAATGCCTGATATTGAAACGGTTGCATCGTTATATGTGGCCGATGCTGATAAGGGGTACTTCGGACAGGAATTTGAATTCGATGAGAAATATGAAAATCTCTATCATTTTCCCAGAATCACGAGCCGCTACAACTTCCATCCTGAAGATGAGTTTGTCCAAACGGATGCTATCGCGAACTTTGGAGTGGTCTCCCACTTTTTTCACCCGGATGATGTCTTGGATGAACATAGGGCAGGGGATAAAGGGTGGCCTGAGTTGAAAGCCGACTTTGAAAAAAATTTAAAGAAGCTTGCTGGCACTTATCCTTGGCTGGAGCCGCTCACCATGAAAGATGCCCGAAATAAACTGATCAAGTATCAGGAAGCAGAGCTGGAGGTCGCTTACTCTGCAGATTCAATTGAGATATCAGGGCAGAATATCCTGAACCCCTCACATCTGATTGTCAGAGTACAGGAGGGAAAAAGGCTTGAAACCGGTAACCATCCCTATGGTCAAGTCAGCCAGTTAGAAGACGAAACAGGCTTGTATCTTGTCAAGCTTACCAGGCCCCAGGCGAAACTTTTGATTAAGGAGTGGTGACATTGAGAATAGGATTCATAGCGGAAGGGAGCTATCCATATGTAAGCGGGGGAGTTTCCAGCTGGATTCAGATGATGATAGAGCAAATGCCGCAGCATGAATTTCATATTATCAGCATTTCCGACAAACCAAAGAGTGAGACCGATTTTAAATATAGTATCCCGTCCAATGTGACAGGCATTACCAATATCAATCTCAATGAAGGCAGTGGGAAAGCCAGGGTGGGAGCCGGATTTAATGAAGAGGACCAATCTGTCCTGAGGGATTGGATGCTACATGGAAATCAGGACGGCCGGGAGCTTGTTCTGCTCGGGGACAAGGAGAAAATCGGTACGGCTGGACAGTTCTTTTGTTCCTCGTTCTTTTGGGAACTTATGGAGGCAAGCTATCAGCAGGAGAGTGGTTATAAATCGTTTATCGACTATCTTTCCATGTGGAAGGCGAAGCTTGGCCCGGTTATTCATTTGCTGCAGCAGGAGTTTCCTGAAGTCGATATCCTTCATAGTGCTTCAACGGGTTTCGCCGGCCTGGTCGGCTCCTATTTGAAAATTCAGCGCGGCACCCCGTTCATTTTGACGGAACACGGAATTTATTCCCGTGAGCGGGAGGAAGAAATCCTGCAGAGTGATTGGATTTCCCCTGAGTTCAAGAAAAATTGGATTGACTATTTTTACAAGCTTTCGAGGTATGCCTATCAGAATGCAGATGATGTCATTACCCTTTTTCAAAAAAACTCGGAATTTCAGAGGCTTGCAGGGGCACCTTCTGAAAAAACAAGTGTGGTCCCAAACGGCATCTCGCTGGAACGATTTAAGAATGTGCAGAGAACTATCCAGGGACCCCGATTAAAAATAGGTGCCATCGTAAGGGTTGTGCCGATCAAAGATATTAAAACGATGATCTGGGCAGCAAGCGAATTGAAGGAATCCCGTGTACCATTCGAATTGGTCATCATGGGACCGGCTGAAGAAGATGAGCAATATGCGGAAGAGTGCCGGGAACTCATCAGAATGCTGAACCTGGATGAGGAGGTCTGCCTGGCAGGGAAGGTGGATATTGCGGACCGGCTGCCGGAATTCGATGTGCTTCTGCTGAGCAGCATTTCAGAAGGGCAGCCCCTTGCCTTACTGGAAGGAATGGCTGCAGGCCTGCCGTGGGTCGCAACCGATGTCGGCTGCTGCCGGGAGCTGCTGTTCGGCAGCAAACAGGATAAATTCGGGCAGGCGGGGTTCATCGTACCGCCGGTCAATGCGAAAGCAATGGGAGATAAATTGAAATGGTTTTATAAAAATCCCGCGATGCGCCGGGAGTTCGGCAGCAACGGCAGAAAAAGGGTAGAGGCATTCTATCAGCTTCATCAGGTAATAGAGACATACACCACACTTTATGAGGAAAGGGGGAAGAAGAATGGCGGGGATCGGGTTTCATCTGCAGCATCTATTCAGTAAGGAAACGTATTCTTCCAAACTGAAAGCTTATGGATTTGCAAGTCTGGTAACCGCGGGGCCCTGGATCATCATAACTGCCGCCATCGGGCTGATACAGGCGGTTATCGGAAGGTTTCCGGCGATATCCTCAGCAGATAAGGAACTGTTCATTTTTACAGTCAGTTACTGTTTCATCTTTTCCCAGATTCTATTTTCCACACAGCAGCTGACAGCGACCAGATTTGTCTCAGATTTAATTTATGAAAAAAAATATAACGAGATTATGCCGGCTTTTCTTGGGCTTACCAAGACCACCTCGGTATTGGCCTTGTGTGTGTGGATCCCCTTCGCTCTGATTTCTCCTCTTCCTCTGCTATATAAATTGGTTGTTCTGGGGCTTTTCCTCACGGTGAACCAGATATGGGTGCTGCTTCTGTTTTTGTCTGCGGCCAAGGATTACAGGACCATTGGCTATGGATTTTTGGGAGGAGGAGCTGTAGCGGTCTTCGGCACGCTGCTGGCCTGTCTTAATCAAACTGCGCTGTCCTTCGAAGCTTATTCACTCCCGCTCATTCTCCTGCTGGGTTTTTGGGTCGGAATGGCCGTCACGCTGTATACCTTGTTTTACACTTTGTTAAAGACATTTCCAGACTGGAACACCTCAGGCCAATTTGCGTATTATTCTTATTTTGGCAAGTATCCTAAATTGCTGGCTGCCGGAATTTTATATAATCTGGCCATCTGGGTCTGCACCTGGATCATATGGTTTGGGGAAGGAGCAAGGGTGGTTGAAGGATCTTTCTTGATTCACCCATATTATGATATGGCCATTTTTTGGAGTTACCTTACGATTCTTCCGACAATGGTGCTATTTGTCGTCTCCATCGAGACAAGGTTTTATCTGAAGTATAAGGAATATTTCAATGCGGTGAACCATGGAGGGACCCTGGGTCAGATTAAAAAGGCAAAAGAAAAGATGATGACCGTTTTGGGACAGGAACTGCAGCGTGTGTTTCGTCTGCAGTTGATTTTCACGGGGGTGGTGGTGTTTTTCGCCGGCTATATATTTGAATGGCTGGGACTGGACCAGACCTTCATCCAGATGTTCCGGATTACAGCAATGGGCGCTCTCGCAAATGGGATGCTGCTGATCCTGTTCCTGGTCATGCTTTACTTTGACGACCAGCAGGGTGCATTGAACAGCGCAGCCATGTTCTTTGGAATCAACTTGGTGCTGACCGTCCTGTTTCTTCCAGGAGGGTTGGATTGGATGGGGTTAAGCTTCTGCATCGGATCCTTCGCAAGTTCCATCTACGCAGCCTTCAGGCTCACCGCCTATCTGAAATCGCTTGAGTACCATACGTTCTGCAAGCCGAGCCCTGTAAAAGGCGTGGCTGAAAAGCGTTTAGAGAAACTGGGGAGATGGCTGGATGGGATGGATGTGCGGGAATCCCGCTAGTCCTTCTACTCCCTTTCTGGTGACAGTCACCACCCGGATTTTGTCGAAATAAAGAGGATCCTGCCGTCTTGGGCAGGATCCTCTTTAATGAAATATTTCATGAGTTTCAAGGATTTCAACTCGGCTGCAATCCTTTCCATCGACAGGCATGTATGACATAGGTATTCCCAGGTCAGCGTCTTGAGCAACTGTGGAGGTGGGGCGAGTGGTGATTATTGCCGGAGGCTGGAAATCCTTTGATTTTACAGCACAGCCGTGGTGAGGTACAACACTTTTCTCTTTTCTAGCATTATAATTATTGAAGGCCGGCACTGACTGTGTAGATTCTTTCAAACCTGCTTTGAATCTGAGTCTCTGAAGGAGTTGAATCTTTAGGTTCTCCCAGCTGGAAGCTCTTAATGTTAAAATGAGTGATAAGTTATTAAGGGAATTTTAAATAAGGAGTGTTTATATGCTGATTCAATGTACAAAGAAGCTGCTGGATGAACTGAAGGTCAGTGCCGAGGAATCTTCGGATGAAAATCCATTGTTCTCCTGGCATGCCAATATTATTAAGCTCGGGCGCAAGAAGACGATTGTCATGGTGAACGATCAAACGAAATATGTAATAGTGCTTTACGGGGTGAAAGCGAAGGATTTGAAAAATCTCAGCGGACTGTTGCTGCAATCGATTCGTGAGATTTTTAAGGCGGAAGGGATTAAGCCGGAGATCATTGAGCAGTTCATACAGAAATCGGGTGAAGCGAGTTTTACAAAGACCAAGGACAGAAAATCGGTTGCGAGAATGAACAGAGCTTGTGAAGATTTCTACTTTATGACGGACTTGATTGACGAGGAGTCTATTGCGCAAGTGGATGTGAGCATGAAAATCAGCTCTTTGCTGGCTGGGGCTGGCAAGGGCACTTACATTAACCCTAACGAAGAATTATATAAAAGCCTGGAAGAAATGGCTGGACAACCTGTTTTTCATTCTGAGGCAGCTCAGCTGAAAGTGACCCTCCTGCTCGAAAACTATTCAGTCTGGCGCAGAATCACCGTACCGACGAATTACAATTTGAAGCAATTGCACAACGTCCTGCAAATTGCTTTTAACTGGCAGAGCAGCCACCTTTATGAGTTCAGGGTCACCTCGAAGAATCAGCCGCTGGTGAAAATTGTTTCTTTTAATGATGCTTATAATGAAGAAACTGAAATTCCGATGAAAATGGACTCTGAGGTTGAACTCTCGCAATGTCTGGAAAGTTCTATTCTTTATACCTATGACTTCGGAGATAATTGGCAGCATGAAATCGAAGTGGAAAAGGTGGTTCAGGATTATAAAGTGAATTATCCTGTCTGCACAGATGGAGAAGGAAGTGCGCCGCCGGAAGATGTTGGCGGAGAGCCGGGCTTTGAAGAGTTTCTGCGGGTAATCAACGATAAAAGTCATCCTGAGAATGAGCATATGACAGGATGGGGTGAGATTCAGGGATATGAGACTTTTAATCCCAATGAGGTTAATTGGCGTCTAAAGAAAGAATGAAGGGATTTGGAAAAGGAATTTGTATAGATGAGGGGCCGGCGATTTTGCAGCTGAGTCCCTGGAAAGGAGAATAGACTTGTTAAATCTATTAAAAAAGCTGTCCATTCAATCAAAATGTGCCATCTGTAAGCAGAAACTCAAACAAGGTGCAACTTATTTCAATGATAAGGGGGAAAAGGTAAAGGTCTGCAGCAAGTGTGTTCCTTACGCTGAGAGGCGGGCTTATAGGAAGTCGTGAGTTCTTTCCTTTAATCTAGAGGAATAGGGTTTACTTCGTGTATGGGAAGGGTCGGGTGCTTACACTGGAGTTGAGTGGCAGTGCTGTGATTCTATCCTTTGAGGTGCAGGAGTTGTGGGATGATATGTAGCGAGAGGCTTGCTTCGGTCAAGCGAGAGAGATTTCGGTCGAGATGTGTACGAAGTGAGCCGCACTTCGTCAAGCGAGAGAGAATTAGGCCGAGATGTGTATGAAGTGAGCCGCACTTCGGTCAAGCGAGAGAGATTTCGGTCGAGATGTGTACGAAGTGAGCCGCACTTCGGTCAAGATTTAAGTTAGTCTAAAAAGTGGACACAGGAAAATGGTAATAAGTTAGAATATAACTATCATTTATAAGGACGTGTTCACATGGGAAAACATTACTCATCCGAATATAAAGAGTATGTATGTAAAATGGTTGCGGAGGAAGGAAGAAAAGCTTCAGAGGTAGCTTATGAGCTGGAGATCCCTTACACCACGATGACTAAATGGGTACGGAAATATAAAAAAGACATTCAAGCTCAGAACAGTAAGCATGACTATGTTACGCCTTCTGAGTTTGAGAAGCTC
>NZ_VTEH01000017.1 GCF_008180615.1 Rossellomorea vietnamensis | reverse complement strand
TACTTTTAACAATTGCTTATAACATTCTAAAAACAAAAGAACCCTATCAGGAACTAGGCCCTGATTATTATCAGCAGAAAGAACAAAACAAAGACCAAAAAATAATTCAATATCTAAAGAAGAAAGGCTACAACATAGAATTGAGAGAAGATAAGTCTGCCTAATAATCAATAAGTAATAAATTAGCTAACAGATGATCCTTGGCCCCCAAAAAAATGAGAAGATGGAGGGCTTAGCTTAGTGTTGCCTTCTGGCCAAAGGAGTTTTCATACAAAGAGCCTTTCTTTAACACAATGGCTCTATTCTAAAAGAATGTTGCTATTGAATGCTATATTATCCTCCTCCTCCATTTACGTAAATTCATCACTCTTAAAACTAAACAGCCAAAATCTTCACGAATACAGCTATACAAAAAAGCTGAAGACCGTTTAATAGATCTTCAGCTTTCTACTTTAACCATCCTATTTCACCGATAACTTCCCGCATTCTTTCAGCAAGCCCTCGTATACCTTTTGATTTCTCGGATTAAAGTCCACATCTTTATAGACGATTTCACCCTTCTTATCGATTAGGAAACAAGAACGGATCGCCACTTCGTCTTTCTCATGGAACACTCCATACTTCTTCACTGTTTCTTTATGCCAGTCTGACAACAACGGATATGGCAGGGTTCCAAGGCTTGCCTCAAACACATTATGTGAAAAAATGTGATCGACGCCTATTGCCAGAATTTCTGTATCAGTATTCTCTATTTCCTCATAGTCCTCTTTCCAAGAGGATAATTCCGTAATTCAGCCAGGGGTGAAATTTAGCGGATAAAAGGCCAGAAGGACATTTTTCTTTCCTTCATAGTCCGATAAGGAAATCTTCTCTTTTCTAGTAGAAGAGAGTTTAAAATCGGGAGCTTTATCACCCACCTTAAGTTCCATGTGGTTTCCCTCCTTTATAGTACGGTTCATTATAGAAACCTTCTTACCATCAGTCTTCCCTGACTTAAGAATATAAAACTTTTTAATGTTTCTTAGACTCAAATATTGCATTTTAGTGCTCATTGAAGCTGCAGGAAATAGGAGTTAATCACATTACCTTTATATCAAAGCGGACTCACATCTGACATTAACGGAAAAAGGTTCCCTTATTTAGTAAGCAGCATCAAAATCAGCTTATATAAAGGAATAAATTTCTCTTATTGAACACTAAAAGCCCAAAATAGGTGTTTCTGCTCCTAATAAGGGAAATTCATTCCCTTATTTACATGAAATTCTTCATACATCTGTAATTAACGGAAAAGCATTCCCTTATTTTCGAACTATCATCGAAAATAGCTTAAGCAGATATAAATAAACTTCCCTTATTACACCTTTTTAAAAAGTTTAAATAGTCCTCAGTCTGGTTCCCTTATTACCACTATCTACTTTATAGAGCATTCTGCTATTTACCGAAGCTTCGGCCGTTTTCATTAATTTTCCGTCCGGCGAATCTTCACTAAAACAGCCTGGTGAGATGCTCCCTCCCCAGGCCAAAGCTGAGATCTCTGTATGGATCTTCAGCTTTTTAATAAGGTTCCTTCGGCGGAAGAAGAAACATATCTTTGCACAAAATCCTCATACGTTAACGGCTTGCTGAAATAAAACCCTTGTCCAATTTCGCAGTTCAGATCTTGCAGGAAACGAAGCTGCGACGCGTTTTCAATTCCTTCGGCAACTACTTCAAACTTCATGTTGTGCCCCATATAGACAATGGTTTTGACGATAGATTCTTCATCTTCTTTCGTGTTGATGCCGTGGATGAAAGATTTATCGATTTTTAACGTGTTGATTGGCAGATGTCTTAGGTAGTTCAAAGAGGAGTATCCTGTACCGAAATCATCGATGGCTACTTTGACGCCGATTTCCTGCAGGCACTCTAATACAAATTTGGCATTTTCGATATCCTGCATGATGCTTTCTGTTAGTTCTATTTCCAGATACTCCGGCTGCAGGCCTGTTTGCTGCAAGACGTGCAGCACTCGTGTGACAAACTTTTGATCTTTAAACTGGACAGGCGATATATTCACAGATACGGTCAATTCAGTGAGCCCTTCTTCCTGCCACTGTTTACATTGAGCTGCAGCTTCTTGCAGAATCCATTCTCCCATTTCTACGATAATGCCTAATTCTTCTGCAAGCGGTATAAACTCAACAGGAGATATTTCACCGAGTTCTGAGCTGCTCCATCTCATCAACGCTTCCATCCCTACCACTTTATCATCGGACAGCCTCACCTTTGGCTGATATTGAACATAGAATTCTTTATTCTCCAGTCCTCTTCTCATGCGGTTCTCCAGCTGAAGCTTTCGCCGGTTCACTTCATTAAGAGACGATTTAAAGAATTTATAATTATTTCTTCCGTTTTCCTTTGCGTGATACATGGCTGTATCCGCTGCCTGAATAATCTCTTCCATGCTCTTTCCGTCAAGGGGATACAATCCGATTCCGATGCTTGGCGAACTAAAAAACTCTAAACCTTTAATGATAAATGGTTCTCTGAATTCATGGATAATCTTCTTGCAAATCTCAATGGTTTCCTCTTTGTCGGCATTATCGAGGATGATGATAAATTCATCTCCTCCATACCGGATCAAGCTGTCTTTTCCATAAATACACTGTTTAAAGCGCTTAGAAACCTCGATCAATAATAAGTCCCCAAATTCATGGCCCTGTGTATCGTTGACGATTTTAAAACGGTCTAGATCAATAAAAAGAAGCGAAAAAGGAAGATTCTTCTCTTCCAGTTTTAAGTGATTCTTTAAATAAGTCCTATTGGGCAGCTCTGTCAAAGGATCATGATGGGCCAGATACTGAAACTTTTCCTTATACTTAATTTGTTCAGTAATCTCAATTACAACCCCAGTTACCTTATCTAACATTCCGATACGGCTGTAATAAGGGCTCCCTGTCATCTGGATCCACTTGACCTCTTTGTTAGGCAGAATAATCCGGAACTCTTTGGAAGTATCCAGCCCTATCGCCACATCTTCCATTAACTCTCCAACAATCGATAGATCTCTGGGATGAACAGCGCCAATCCACCTTTTCTCAGGATCATAGGAGAGGTAATTATGTTTGTATCCAAATAACTTACTTACTCCTTTAGAGAAGTAGAATTGCTTTGTATGTATATCATACGACCAAAGTGCAGCACTGGTATTATCGACAATTTGAGTATAGTGCTCCATTTTCTTGTTAATCTCATCATTCTGCTTATCCATTGATTTATATTTTATGGAAAAATAAATAATAGGAAAGACAAAGAGAACCGTGTCAAAAATCACATAGTAATAGGCTTGATTTCCGTAATAATGAAACGCTGCTACGGCAAACGATTTACAAAATGTGATAAGAACAATAAAAAAGAAAACGAGGTCACGTTCCAGCTTCCTCACTTTACTCTCATCCAGCATCATGGAGATCACCTCAGTTCTTTATGTATGGGCGTCTATTTTTCTGTTACATAACTCTCTAAAATTCATCGGGATTCACTCACTCATAGGAAATTTTTCCTATATCCATTAGAACACAAATATAAACAAGAAAATATTAAATTATTGTAAAAAAAAGAAGCAAAAGGACTAGAAGAATTAGCAGAAGTAAAATTGAAGAAAAAGTTCAATCTCAGGGTGCTCTTGGAACATTGAATGAACGATCTATTTTGTAAGAGTTTCCTTTTAAGAGATGTTAATTGTTGGGTTGTCCTCTATACTTATAGTGAAACTACTATTTCATTTAGGAGGCAACCGGCATGAAACTAGGAGCATTTTCAGTAAGTTTGACCGTAAAAGATATCCACGCATCTAAATCATTTTACGAGAAACTGGGGTTCACCGTTATAGGGGGCGAGCTTCAACACCATTATCTCATCATGAAAAATGAGAATTGTGTCATCGGTTTATTTCAGGGTATGTTTGATAAGAACATTCTTACCTTCAATCCTGGGTGGAATGGGAATGGAGAAAATCTTGAATCTTTTACAGATGTAAGGGAATTGCAGAAACAGCTGAAAGAAAAGGACGTTACCATTATAAAAGAGGTAGATGGTGGAGAAGAAGGGCCGGCATACTTTACGATTGAAGATCCGGATGGAAATCATATTTTGATTGACCAGCACCGTTGAGCAAACTTACATAAAAATTCAGCAAGTAAAAGAAGCTGGTGCTCCTATCAGCTTCTTTGATTGTATCTAATTTACAAGAAGGAAGGCTTGGCCATCCTGCTTCATTCACTTTTAGACTCTATGAATACCGCTTAATCGTTTCCTCTGCATAATAAATTAAACTAGAATAGCTGGAATTTCCTCTTAAGAATTGTTTTAGTATTGTCAGCGGATCAATCACAGTATCTCTCTTTTTAGAATAGAGGACCGTCTGTATTTCGTTCCTAACCACATAATTGGCAGAATGACGTTCAACCGAATCTGATTCATACCAGTAAAAATCCTGATTGATATCTCTTCTTATCACCTCTCCAATATAAGCACCCAGGCGAGTCACAAAGTTATCAAAATAGGTATTCAATAAATCGGTGTCATACTGCGACTTCATTAACCTCTCTGCATACTTGTCTATAATGCGGACACTCTCTACGCTGAAATCCAAATTTCTTTTAGTCAGGTTCTCTCTATCCCATGAATTTTTGGACACATCCTGATACATCAAGGCAGCAATCCCTTTTAAATCGTCTTTTTTCAATTTCCCACTCCGGAAACCAAACATAGTGATATTCTCCTTTTTCCAATCTCACGGTTCTTGTTTCATCTCAAGTATGTATGGATCTAATATTTTTCGCAAAGGTTTAATGAAGCTCTTCCCTGCCCACCAACCTATATCAAAGACCCCGTCTCCGTTGCCGGTAGAGATGCATTTCACTGTGGTGTCTCCTTCAAAATCACTGACAGTAACGGTTAATGTAGCGGTGCTGTTGTTACGGAAGAAATATTTTTCAAAAACCAGAATCGCAACCGCTTTGGCATCCTCGTCTTTCCCACTTGCTACCTTGTAGTCTTGAAAAGCCAGTTCCTCTTTATAATCAGGGTGGCTTAAGATTCTTGAAACGGCGTCAAATGGTTTTAGATCGACTGTAAATTCTAAATAGCTGCGCAATGTAATTCATCCTTTGTTTAGAAATATCGTATTCCTTAATATGATTTTTCAGGCTTTATAATTAATGGATTTTTCTGATCTCTTAGTTAGTATACGATTCAACCTCCCGCAAGGTTTCATTCATTTCGATTCGGCTACCTTTATTGACAAATTCTTACTTTTTGAAATAATAGGATTTAACCTATGGGGAAGGAGACTAATAGATGTCAAAAAAACTCACTTGGGGAATTGCTTTTATAATCAGCCTCGGTATTCTGCTCACCATATATGCCGCAATGAATTTTGAAATGCTAAGTTATGAGTGGAATGAAAAAGAGCAGCTCGTCTTACATGAAGGATTCGGAAATAGCATCACTGTTACGAATCACGATGTGACCATCGATTATGACAGTCTGGAGATTTTGGAGCAGCAGATGGGTGCCTTTAACAGGTGGATATTCATCGGCATCCTGCTTGCCTCTTTGTTCATTGCCACCTACTGGGGTCTGTTCAGTGATAAGTGGCGGAGAAATGAAAAGAAGAGGAAGAAATACATGCTGTGGACACTTTCCATAAATGGAATCACCATTGGGGCTGCAGTATTCATTGTTTTGCGTTACTATCACCAAATGAATGAGACCTATCATAATGTTTTGTTTTAAAACCAATCAGTATTTTTAATGTGCAGATTATTTCTATCAAAATCTTTAACTGATGAAAAATAAGGGAAGAAATTCCGCTTATTTAAAAATCAGCCCCAAAAAAGGCTAAAATAAGCGGAGAAATTTCCCTTATTTTCTTAAAAGTTACGAATTCCAGACACTTTACTGATCTTAAGCGGAAAAACTCCGCTTATATACCCCCTATTGAACTCTATTTTTCAGCTTAACCGGAGAATTTCCGCTTATTTTTATTGCAACCTATTACTCAATGAAGGCTTGTTCGTCTCTGACTGAGCGGATAAGTTATGAAGTGATGGTAAAGCCGGAATACCGGCATAGCCAGCAGAAAACTCTAAATAAAAAACTCCCTGCAGAAGTGATTCTGCCAGGGAGTTTGATTGTTCCTATTAGGCTTTCACATTAGAATCTTCCTTTAGAAATTCACCAATATAATCATAGACTTCCTGAATATCTTCTTTGGCATCCATCAGGCTGAAGAAGTTGAAGAATCCGTGTATCTGTCCTTCCTCTCTTCTTAGCTTGACAGGTACTCCCGCTTCCTTCAGCTTTTCTGCATAAGCTTCGCCTTCATCACGAAGTGGATCGAATTCGGCCGTGATGACCAGAGCAGGCGGCAGGCCGCTGAGATCGTCTGCATTCATGGGGGCTGCATGTGGATGAAGGTTCCATTCCTTATTTTGAACATAGAGTGTGCTGTAGAGTCCGATATGATCTGTCGTCAGGAAATACCCGCTTCCATTTTCTTTGTAGGATTCATATTTTTCCGGAGTATAAGAATCTGTAACAGGATAAATGAGGACCTGTTTTGAAATGGAAAGTCCCCCTTTGTCTTTAGCGAGCATGGATACAACTGTTGAAAGATTAGCACCCGCACTATCACCTGCTACTGATAAACGGGATGCATCCCCATTCAGTTCTTCGGCATTTTCATACACCCATTTGGCGGCCTCATAACAATCATTCACCGCAGCAGGAAATGGATTCTCCGGTGCTAGTCGATACTCCACCCCAACGACCACATGTTGAGAAGCATTAACGATTCCCCTGCAGAGAGCATCATGGCTTTCAAGGTCTCCATATACGAAGCCTCCTCCATGGAAAAAGACGACTAATGGAAACGGCCCCTCTCCTTCAGGCGTATAGATCCTTATAGGAAGTATACTCTCGGGACCTTGGATACTCCTGTTCTCTATTTTGTGCACAGGCTCTGCCGTTCCATAGCCCACACTTGCTCTTGAGCGGATATCCTCCAGTGTCGGTGTATAGCCTTCTGGATAAACAGGGAGCAGATTATCTAAAAAATATCTCATCTTCGGATTTAAAGCAGCCATCTTTTTCCCTCCAATATTTATTTACTTAAGGTTACTCCATGGTTGGCGGCAGGTTTGGGCTTTCCTTCTCTGCGTCCAATATAATCACTTCTTTTTAACTTGGAAGCTTTTTTGAGAAATGAGAATGTATAGCCGGGCCATAATGTGGAATTCCTGCCCGTTTGGTCAAGGTACCAGCTTTTACAGCCGCCGGATGTCCAGACCGTCCCTTCCATCAATTGGTCTGTTTCCCTAATAAAGCGTTCCTGGGCTTCGGCACTGGGTTCGATTGTTTTCAGATTCTTTCTATTTATATGTTTAAGCGCTTTCATAATATGCTCTACTTGCGCCTCTATCATAATGATAACCGATGAATGCCCCAGTCCCGTGTTAGGGCCTTGAAGAATGAATAAGTTAGGAAACCCGGAGACCGTTGTCCCCATATAAGCCTGGGGGCTGCCATTCCATTCTTCTTTCAGTGTATGGCCTTTCCTGCCGTATATGTTTTCGGAATACGGCATTTCCGAGACTTGAAAACCGGTGCCAAAAATGATGGTATCAACAGGTATTTCTCTGCCGGCAGAATCTCGCACAGCATTCTCGGTTACCTCCGCAATGCCTGATGTATTCACTTCTACATTAGATTGTGCTAATGCAGGATAGTAATTGTTGGATAGAAGGATCCGTTTACACCCTATTCGATAATCAGGAGTAAGCTTTTCCCGCAACTCAGGATCTTTAATTGCCTTATGCAAATGGTGTCTCGCAATGCTTTCCATTGTCTTCATCCATTTCGGATTCCTGAATGCGAGTACCCTTACCTCTCGCTGTGCATAAATTTTCAGTCTTGTTACCTTTTGGTGTAAAGATGATTTTTTAAGCTTCTGCTGCTCCTCCGTACTGATCGGTCCGTCCAGCCGCGGAACGACCCAAGGCGGAGTACGCTGGAAAACGTGGAGGTGTTCCGCGTCAGGCTGGATAGCCGGGATGAATTGAATAGCTGAAGCTCCCGTACCCACAACCGCAATTCGCTTTCCTGCTGGATTATAATTTTCCGGCCAAGCGGCTGAATGAAAAACCTCTCCTTTAAACTGCTGAAGTCCCTCCAGCTTAGGAATGGAAGGGTTGCTAAGCGCCCCGAAAGCTCCTACTACAAACTGGCTTGTAAAATCACCCTTACTTGTTCCAATGCTCCATTCCCCTTTTTGTTCATTCCATTCCATCCTCTTCACCTCGTGATGGAAGCGGATATGCTCCATCAACCCAAACTCTTTTGCGCAGTTTTGCAGGTAGGTATATATTTCAGGCTGAGGAGAAAAGACCCTGCTCCAGTTTGGATTAGGCGCAAAAGAAAAAGAGTACAGGTGAGATTCCACATCACAAGCACAGCCAGGATATCGATTATCACGCCAAACTCCTCCCACATCGCCCTCCCTCTCCAAGATAATGATATCCCGTTCTCCTTCCTGCCTTAAACGAACCGCTGCTGCAAGACCGGCAAAACCCGTTCCTACAATTACAAATCTGGCACTGTTTGCATTCTTTTGTCTGCCCTTCGATTCCAAGCAAGCATCTCCCTTCCTGTATAAAACTTTTGGTTTTGTTTCCATCTGCTTTAAAGGGAACTCTTACCTCTATTGTATTACGAATATTCTGATATTTAAATTTAATAAGATTTAATCTTCTTTAAAAAATATTTAACTTGTCTGCTTTAGATATTAATTATTGAATTTTCTAACTATTACTATCTATCTGCATGCCTTTTTTGGTAAAATTTATCTAAAGTCATTTATAATTTCTTTTAAGGTGTGTGAGAATGAATATAACTCAGCTGCAATATCTTTTAGATGTCGGAGAACTTGGCTCATTTACTGGAGCAGCAAAGAAAAATCTTATGACAGTGCCTGCTATCAGCATCTCCATCAGCCAATTGGAAACCGAACTGGGTGTTTCCCTATTTTCCCGTTCTAGAAAAGGTGTCATTCCAACGTTAGAAGGAAAGAAAGTCATACAGCACGCCGTTTCTATATTAAAATCAGTTGAAAAAATGAAAGATGAAATCTCAATTTTAAAAGAAACTGTATACGGCGATATCACCATTGCCACCATTCCTGGAATGGTCCCGAAGATCATTGATACAACACTGGAATTTCAAAAGAATTTTCCCCATGTGAATGTGCAAATGGCAGAAGCTCCCTCAAGCGATGTAATCATTGGGGTTAAAAAGGGACAGGCTGATATAGGTTTTCTCTCTGCAGCAGCGAGCAATCAAGACCCTGCCCTTACCTGGACATCAGTTATGAAGGATGAGGCAAGGCTGGTAATCAATAAAAATTCCCGATTAAGATTCTTTGAAAGTATAAATGGAGAAGAAATCAAGAATGAAACCTTTGTCCTTTATAACGATCCCCTGATAAAATCCATCGCGGAAAATCTTTTTTTAAAAGAGAATTCAAACCGGGTCGCCTTAACGACGAACAATGCAGAGGCCATTTACCAGATGGTGATCAAGAGTAACGCCATCACCATCGCAACAGAATATATCGTAGACTCTTTGCCTTTTCATATAAAAACTGAAATTATCACCATTCCTCTGAATAAAATTAATAGCATCCCTAATTTCTTGTGGAGAATTACCCGTAAGGATGAGGAGTTATCTGGAGTAATAGAGACGTTCACCCATCAGCTGTTAACGCAATTGCTTCCGAAAGATTCTCAATGAAATTTCTAATAAGGAGATAAGGATATGAATCTGTATACTTATGAAAAAAGACGTTCCATACAAAGTTATCTTTTTGAAAGATACTTAGGTTTGGCGATGAGAAACACCAAAAGAGGATATTCCACCATTGAAAATACCACAAGATTTGTAACCGAAACAGGTGAGGAAAACATCAAGCCTTACGCTATAGGCAAGGTTAAGCTGCACAGCGAAGTAAAGGATGAAATGCTTGAAAATATGAAGGTCTTCACGATAAATGATAGAGGTTCTTCGAAGCAGAAAGTAATTCTATATATCCATGGAGGCGCCTGGGTCAACCAGCCAGTCAGTTTTCATTGGAAGTTCATGGACAAAATGGCGCAGTCCCTAAATGCCAAAATTATTGCACCTATTTATCCTAAAGTCCCTCATTTTAACTACAGCCATACGTATCCCAAACTGTTGGAAATTTATCAAGACCAGCTGAGCAGTGTCGAGAACCCCCAGCAATTAACCATCATGGGTGATTCTTCAGGTGGAAATATCGCTCTTGGCCTTGCTCAGCTTTTAAAAGAGCATGATATTCCTCAACCAAAGGATATCATCCTCTTATCTGCATGCGTAGATATGTGCCTTGATAATCCTCAAATTGCCGACTATGAAAGAAAGGACCCCATGCTATCTGCAGGAGGAATGGAAGTCATCACGAAAAAGTGGGCAGCAGATAAAAATCTACAAGACCCTCTCATCAGCCCTATTTACGGAGACCTCAAAGGCCTGGCAAAGATTTCTCACTTTATCGGTACACACGAAGGCTTGTACCCGGATGCTCTCAAACTCGCTGAAAAGCTGACCAGCGAAGGAATTGAGCATAACACCTATGTTTATCCTAAAATGAATCACGTTTTTGTTGTGATGCCGGTTCCGGAAGCTAGAGATGCTCATCAAAAGATTATTCATATTATTAATAATTGACGGGGGCAAGGCAGCCGATTTCTATTAAAGTATGGTAGTAATCTTGGCTGGGTACCCATATCTTTAGTCCTTTGTGAGGGGGATATACGGAATTACGAGCTGCTTATGCCTATTTGCGAGCGGGATATACGGTTATACGAGCAGATTATTCATATTTACGAGCTGAATATACGATTATATAAGCGCATTATGCATAAATGAGAGCGGGTGCACATAATCTAATAGCCGGTGCTGGTACGGTGATTCTGCGGCCTCTATTCTTCATTAAATGAAATCGGCATCCCGGCCCTGTAATAAAAATGAGCTCAGTCTCAGTCTTAAGATAAGTAGCTCACTGTAGAGGTACAAAACAATAAATATCTATAACCTTCAGCATACGAATTAACACCATTATTCGTATGCTATTTTTAATTGATATTACAGCATTTCTTTTACTTTCAGTGTTTCCGCATCTCATTTCGTACACGTTTTCGTATAACTGAAATATATATTGTAGTCTTGTGAATTATGTAGTGAATTGGCTTGCGGAATGGCATAAAAAAAACCATAACGGATTTTATCCATTATAGTTAACTCATTCTTTGATAAGAGCTTCAACTTTGTAGCAAATTTACTGTTTAAAGAACGGCTTTTTTAACTAACGCCCCCCTTTAATTGAACACTGGTATACTTTTTTGGTATTCAACAACAGCAATATGTTTTTGTCTTATGTCAGCTCTTTGTAGACTAGTTTATATTCTTCGTTCGTATAAGACGCTTCTCCATACCTCACCTTTTCGTATATTGGAATGATATTCATGGGGCCCTTTATCCTTACGAACCACTCGTGAATCGTTTCGTCTTTTCTCTTCTTTTTGTTTGGACTTAGATTTGCCTGCCAATTTTGCACTAACATACGAATTTCATTTTTATCTGTTTCATCTAGAAATTCAGGGTTATCAGGAATTACTCCAGCTCTACCTTCATGGTCATCTAAACTATTTTTTTTATTTGCTGGACTTCTCAACTCATTCTTTATCATGTTCTTTCTTTTTTTAAGAAAACTGAAAAGAAGAACACTAACTAGTAAAATGGCTGTGATAGAAACAATAAGGGTTTTTTGGCTGGTCATAGAACTAGAGCTTCCTTTTAAGGCCTTTTCATCAAAATCCTCG
The DNA here is from genome assembly GCF_008180615.1 of Rossellomorea vietnamensis. GTDB lineage: Bacteria > Bacillota > Bacilli > Bacillales > Bacillaceae_B > Rossellomorea > Rossellomorea vietnamensis_D. The sequence continues at coordinate 90,979 of NZ_VTEH01000017.1, read as the reverse complement.
ATTTCTCCTTCAGCATTCTCAACAATCACTCCTTCTTCGTCTGTCTCATCGTTCTCAATAATTGTTTCACCTTTGCTTTTTCTTTTTTCACTTTCAGTAAAATTACCTAGCCAGGCTGTTTGTTGCTTTTCTTGCATTTCCCCATAGTAGGTTGTTATTTGGTTTGAACTAGTGTTAGCTAATGAGGCTAATAATGTAGCAACGGATATAGCGGCTAATATAAAGATTATAAGGAATCCCGACTTTATTTTCATGACATATACCCTCCCCTCGTCACTATAATTGTGGGATGACTACAAAATTGATTAGTCATCCCTTGTTACTCTTATTTATTGTTTAATCTGAAGCCATTTATCGATTTTCGTTGGTTCGGGGGATGAGCCTATGACCAACGCCAATGACTTTTTATCTTTCTTTGAAAAAGCTTGTCTGTAAAATTGTTCACTAGGTAAAAAGATGCCTCTTTCATTAATCATTGATAGAGCCATAATCATATTTTTGAGCTGAGAACGGTCTATATCATTTTCTATTCGCAATATTTCATTCTGCTTCGTACAATAATTGACTAACAACTCAATTTTGCAACCTTCCTTTATTAAATATAGACTCACCGCAGTAGCATATTCAATTAGGTCCTCCATATCCCTACGAAGGTGAAATTGTCCTTTACCAACTAAATTTAGGAGAATTGAATACTCACTTCCATTTACCTTTTGGTACTTTTTAGCCAATAATTTATTTTCCTTTGCAGAAGCCATCCAATGAATATGCCTGAAGCTTTCATTTTCATAATCTTTTGTACCCACGATGCTTGATTCATCCATAAAAAATGAATGATTAGTGTTTCTATATCCTTGAAGAACGGATTTAATTTTTAACTCATCGACCTTGATTATTCTCGGCATGACAGGAAAGGTTGGAAGAAATTCATTTGCATACCCTAACCTTAACGTTCTAAGGCGTATTGGGTCGGAAATAAGCATATTGAAATTTGTCCAATGATGATTCCCTCTGCTCTTCCCTTTTAAATGAAATTCGATAATATATCGTGATTTGGGTGGCAAAAAGAATGTTTTTGAATACATACTACTCTCTACATGGTCGTTTCCATCATTGATAAATACAATTTCTTTTTCACTGTTACTTTCCATAGCTATTTTGAAGTTATGAACAGGAAGAGAAGATTTGTTCTCGATTTCAATTATCCCTTTCACTGATTCATCCACACTGGAAATGTTGACGTATTTTTTAAATTCCCATGTTACCTTATTATGAAAATGCTTTAAAAAATAATGTGAGAGAACGGAAAAAGATATACAGAGTGCCAATAAAAATGTGAGTAGCCCAATTCCTGCCAAACTGCTAATAATGAATAAAACAATAATTAACACCAAGACACGTGGCTGAGCGAGAAAGCTCTTATCAACGTTTACACTGTTCATGACGCTTCAACAGGGGCAGAGGTTTTATCAAGAATCTCTTGTATGACATTCTCTTTGGTAGTTTTTACCTCACCTTCTACATTCAGTGATATTCGATGAGCTAGTAGCGGCTGAGCTAATTGCTTTACATCATCTGGAGTACAGAAACTTCTCCCGTACAAATACGCCCTGGATTGTATTGCTCTCATGTACGCTAATGAACCACGGGGACTAACACCAATATCAACATATTGATGCCTTCTCGTTTCAAGAATGATATCCATAAGATAATCCTCGATATCCTCAGAAACTATAACCTCTTTGACATCTTTTTTCAGGTCAAGAATATCCTCTATGGCAATAATACTATTAATACTTTCAAGAGGGTTAGATAGGCGAAACCTTTTCAACATTATTTTTTCTTTTTCTGGTGAAGGGTAACCTTGTTTGATGGTTAGTAGAAAGCGGTCAAGCTGAGCATCGGGTAGTGGAAAGGTGCCAATGGAGTCAAACGGATTCTGAGTAGCAATTACAATAAAAGGTTTTGGTAAGTGATACGTCACTCCACCTAAAGTGACACTCTTTTCTTCCATCAATTCAAGGAGTGCAGACTGCGTTCGGGGGACAGCCCGATTAATTTCGTCAATTAGCAAGACATTATTAAAGACTGGACCTCTTCTCACTTTAAATTCACTAGTTTTTACATCGAAGTATTCCTGACCGACTATATCCGATGGAAGTGTATCTGGCGTGAATTGTAGACGATTGAAGCTTCCATCAATACTTTTAGCGAAACATTTTGCCATTGTTGTCTTCCCAGTTCCAGGCACATCTTCCAACAACACATGACCATCACTCAGCAATGCAATAATCATTAATTCAATTTCTTTCTCTTTATCAATCATTACTTTCGATACATTTTCCTTAATCTTTTTTAACATCTAACTCCCCCTAAATTAGTTTTTAAATATTCAGATTTATAAATGTAAATTTATTCCTTATATTCCATTATACTTAAATTATAAAAGATTTCGATAATAACCCAATAAAATTTTTAGGAAATGGTGAGCTAAATGTGAAAAGGAATGTAAAGACTCCCCCGTGCATATAAGAACCTAAGCCAATAACGTCATCCGCTTGAATACTGCTTTTGTCAGCAGGATAATCTTTTGTATTCCATATTCTCCTAGTAAAACTGACAGTTTTGGTTGCACTTTACCTTACGAATTAGGTTGTAGATTAGAATGCGATTTCATATAAAAAAAGTAGTTCAATTAAGGGTACAAATCGTGTTGTGTACTCCAAAACTGAACTACTTAGTCTTTAGTGTTGGGCTCTTTTAATTAAATTACATTGTAACCGAACGATTTAAAAGGCTTTTCAAATACTCCAAAAATACATCCTTGACCATCTCATTTTTCCCAAGGTCTATCAATCTATTTTCTTTAACTGAGCTGTATCCGCACACTTCTTCATACAACATTGGAGATCCGGTTCCGATTGTGTAAAGTCTCTCTTCTTCAAGGTCCATGCCGTTTACTTTGATATTGCTGATGACACCGGCTGTATTTTCCCACGTCACACCTGAAAAAGCTAAGGTTCCGATCGGAATTCCGTGTGGGCGGAACCCATTCCCGTAAACTGGTTTTGATGTGATTTCATCCTTAAAACCATCCTCGATCAACCGAGAGATGTGTTTGCCCTGAAGTTCCATCAGCACCGGAGAATGCATGCTTTTGCAGGTATTCAGCACAGATCCTTTTGTCACATCGCCTGCTTCCATCCCCCCAACAGCTCCGCCGCCGTACATGATTCCGATTTCTGCATTCCATCGATTACGAAGGCTGTCCGCCATCAGTTGAATAACATCTGCGTGAGATAGCGGCTCACTTGTTGTGAACAGAACCTCAGAAAGAAATTGCTCCGTTTCCTTCCTGCCCGTTTCTAAGATGTATTCCATGGCAGGGTCAGGTTCAGAGTCAGGAGAAATCTCAACTAATTTTCCTTCATAAGAATTAATAGTGTGGCTGCCCTCGTTGTCGAAATTGATGCTTAAAGACAGTTCGCCAACATAGATTCCATGAGACCCAGCCTGTACGATGGGAACACCCGACTCGATTACGGGACTCTCCAACACAGTGTGAGAGTGCGCTCCGATGATGATATCCACACAACCGTTTATTTCTTTTGCCATCTCCTTATCCGCACCAAACCCAAGGTGAGATAGAAAGATGATCAAGTCTGCTCCATCTTCTTTTAAACGAGAGGCCGTTTTCTTTATAACATTCAGCGTGTCCAGGTTTTTGAAGCCGTGTTTGTTTTCATAGAGATCCTCAAACTGGTCGGTGGCTCCAAACAGTCCAATCCTAATTCCGTTCGCTGCTGTGACAATGAGGGATTCCTTCATACCGCCGATGAGGGACCCATTCCCTTCCACAAGGTTGGATAATAACCAAGGCACGCTGGACTGCAGGCTGAGTTTCCTGATCAACTCCGGCGTTGACCGCAGCAATTCATTATTGCCGACGGACATGGCATGATATCCTGTTTCCGCCAGCATGTCCAAATGCATTTTACCCTGAGTAGCCAGGCATTCATTGACACTCATGTCCATGTGATCGCCGCCGTCCACCAAGAGAAAGCTTTCCCCGTTGTCTTCCATTTTCCTTACTCGTTTTTTTATGTAAGCCGCCTGCCTGAGTGCTGCATCATAACTTGCGTGAAGATCATTCGTATGCAGAATGGTAAGTTTCTTATTCATATGTATTTCCCCCTTCAAACAGCCTGCAGATTAAATCTTTCGTTTAAAAGATACAGCACGACTTCAACCGTATTTTCGATAAACTCATCGACCTCAACAGCCGTTAGATAGATAAACTGATGATCCTCAGAGACTGAACTGGTTTGGTAAAAATCCGTGATGTTTTTGATTTGTGTAAGGGTTTGTCCTTCCGGGAAGATATCCAGATACTCCGGAAAATCAGTGATGTGCTGAAAATCTGTCCAAAATATATTATCTTTATGATCCTTCAAATACTGAAAATCCAATCCATACCAATCTTTTTTAACAAGGCGGGCGTAATCAGGACTATCCAATATTTCCTGATAAACCTTTTCCTTTTTCTTTCTGGCTAAAAGCTTAAGCCATTCTTCATCTGTCACCAAATGCAAATAATAACCTAGATAATAAGATAACTTTCTGGATAATGGTTGTAATTCACTAGAAAGATATTTTTGATAAAAGGAATTCGAATTTATTTTCCCATCAACCTTGAAATGAGTATGTTCTTTTGGTGGTGTCGGTCTTCCATCTTCACTAACAAGTCCGCAATCAGGACCGATATTTCCAACCAGGAATTCAATCTGTGAAACAGGCAGATTTCTTTTCAATAATTCTTCTGTAATCCTAAAATGTGTAACCCAAGTAGCCACTATATGTTCTCCCCTTTTTTGAGTCTCTAAAAGTAATTCTAAATGCCGGTATCAAATTCCTTTTTTTACAGGGAAATAGTGGATCATTGTTGACCTTGGGCTGAAGAGAACCTGGAAAATGCACCTGTTCGAGTGCACTGAGAATCTACCATAAAGAATTTTCATAACTAGTCGATGACAAGATGCTGATTCAAGGCAGTGACCGGAGGCGCTTAAGGATGAGGTTCAGGATGGTGGATAGTAAATAGAGGAAAAATGTTCCCTTATTTGCTAAAAGACATAGAAAAAAGCTTAAATAGCGGAACAAACTTCCCTTATTTAACTCCAAAAACTGAAAAAATCTGCTTTTATATTAAATAAGGGAAAAAGGTTCCTCTATTTACCGCAAAATTAGCTTAAATTTAAAAATAAGGGAAAAAAGTTCCCTTATTTTTATCACTGGACACTCAATCAAGGAACTAACAGGCGTCCGTCCCCTCATGAATAGAACCCTCCACCTATGAAGACATAGACTTCCTTCTCAAAAAAGACTCGAATGGCCCTCTCATGGATTTACCGGCTAATAAAGCGGCAAGAATGACGGAAAGAATCCAGACAAGCAGCGCAATAAGGTCACTTCCCAATTGGCCCAGGTGACCGCCAAGTCCTCCAGCATAAGGAGCCAGGATAAGGACAAACATAACGGACTGAAATAGGTAAAAGCTCAAGGATCGCTGCCCCAGGGCTGCAATGGCTGAAACGAAGCTTCCTTGCTTTCCTTCAAGCCTGACAACTGCCAATCCTATAAGCGCCGTCCACCCTGCTCCTCCTGCATACCCGGTTGTAATGTGCAAGATTTTTGCTGCTGCTACCGCTATTTCTCCATTACCACTCCAAAAAAGCGAGGATCTCAGGGCTATTGGAATGGCGCCGGCTATCGATAGAAGCAGACCAATCAGAGCAACTTTTCTCAGTGTTTTCTGATGATTTTCCGGGTTGTCCAGAAACCCGGCCCGCCCGAGCAGGATCCCAATCAGCACACCGGGAACATATTGATAGCTTAAGGAAGGAGTATAAAAAATCCACTCATATATGCGGATGAGTGAGGCCTCCAGAGGGTTTTCCATTACAGCTACACCGGCACCAGCCATATTCAGAGTCTCGTAGGCTCTTGGCATGAAAGGAGCAATGACCCCAACCACGATCAGCAGGATTGAGGTAACAACTACCATCTCTCGATTGGACAGACGAAGCAGCCGCCCGGCAAAAACAAGCGAAATAAATCCGTAAACACCAATGATATCCTCAAAAAATAGTGCCGCATGAAGAAAGCCGATGACCAGCATCCAACTCCCTCTTCGCATCAAAATTTTGTTCGTTTCTTTCCACGGCGCCCCTTTCATCTCCTGCCTGGTATATAACTTATGAAGTCCATACCCGAAAAGAATGGCAAATAACGGGAAGGCGCGGCTGTCAATGAACAGCTGCCTGAAAAAGACAGTTATCTGGTCGGTCACCGTGATTTCTCGGTCTGAGGAAAACAAAAATAGATTAGCATGAGCGAGAGCAATGAACAACAACATGAACCCCCGGGCAAGATCCGGGGTTAATTTTCTCTGAGCGACAGGAATTGTGTTGTTCATCCTCTAACCATCTTTTCTTTAAAAATAGTGAAAACGGACAAAAACCCTGCTTCCCCTATCGATCTTAAATTTTTATTCGCTAACTGATTGTAATTTTGTCTGACTTGCTCCTTCAACTCTTCATCACCCCTTAGAAGTCTCATCATGCTGGTGGCTGGTTCTCATTTCACTAGATTCCGGAGTGCAGACTCTTTTACACTGCCTGCTGAAGAAGATCCCAGCTGTTCGTTTCTTTTAGATATTATTTACCCTAAATTACTTATCTCCTATCACTCTTTTTGAGACAATGCACCAGTCCCTCCATTCCATTGTACATTTTGAGAATAAACCTGTTATACTATCCTTACGACCGTTCGGAAGGATGATAATGAATGACATCAGATCAGATAAAGAAAGCTGCTTTGAAATTTTTTGCTCTAAACGGCTATGAAGGTGCTTCCCTTTCTCATATTGCCAATGATGTAGGAATTAAAAAGCAGTCCATTTATACTCATTTCAGTGGAAAGGATGACCTTTTCCTTCAGATCTGCAGAGATGCTTTTGTATCTGAGCTCGCCAGCACTAAAGATTTCATTAGTAAAAGAAGCTCCCTCCCCGTAAAGGAAGTTTTATATGGCTTCTTGCTTCATTGTATTGAGAGGTTTGAAAGGCTGGATTCTGCCAAATTCATGGTCCGGATCTCATTTTTTCCTCCAGCCCACCTCAGTTCTGAAGTGCTGAAAGAGGTTTATCACTACTTGGACGAGCTGGAGTCTCTGTTTCTTCCTATTTTAGAAACCGCGGCTAGCAGAGGAGAAATCCTATCCAGCGTAGATGTTCCTAAAGCAGCAGCTGCTTTCTTAGGTGTGATGGACGCGGTAATTGTTGAAATGCTGTACGGCGGCCCTGTTCGATTACAAAAAAGATTGGATGCCTCCTGGTATCTCTACTGGAATGGAATTATGAATGATTAATCGAATGGAGAGTGTTTAGTGTGAATACAAGTTGGTTTCTCGTTATTGTTGCGGGTATCATAGAGGTTTTATGGGCAGTTGGGCTGAAGCATTCTGATGATTTCATATCATGGAGTGCCACCATTCTGCTTATCTATTTTTCGTTTGTGGTTTTAATAAAAGCTACTCAAAAATTGCCGGTTGCCACTGTCTATGCAGTCTTTACGGGAATCGGAACAGCGGGAACTGTGCTCGTTGAAATCCTGCTATTTGGTGAAGCCTTCAGCGGGACAAAATTATTCTTTATTCTCCTGCTGCTATTAGGTGTCATCGGCTTGAAACTCGTGACACCTCCATCCGACGAAAAGGAAGGTGGAGTTTAATGGCTTGGACTTATTTAATTTTAGCTGGTGCTTTTGAAGTCGTCGGTGTTACTGGAATAAATCTGGTTGTAAAAGAAAAAAGGTGGCAGTCGTATCTCGTATTATTTCTGGGATTTCTATTTAGTTTTGGGTTTTTGAGTTTGGCGATGAGAACTCTTCCTATGGGAATGTCCTACGCCATTTGGACAGGCATCGGCACTGTCGGAGGCGTGCTGGTTGGGATGTTGTTTTATGGAGAGCCCAAAGATTGGAAGCGGATCTTATTTATAGGAGTCATCATTAGTGCAGTGTTGGGGTTGAGATTGGCTTCTTAAGTGTTTCAAATGGGAGCTGCCAACAAGGGTGCTCCCATTTTCTTGATGGCCTTGATAGCCGTTCATGATAGGATAATACCGGGGTGCATGGTCACTGCTTTGAACGAACTCATCTCAAATAAGCGGAATTTTTCCGGCTAAGCGCGCCCGCTTGGTTACTTTTTCCCTTGATTTGTGTGGAGTTTGGGCACCAAGGCGTCCGCTTGGTTACCTTTTCCTTTGATTTGTGTGGAGTTTGGGCACCAAGGCGTCCGCTTGGTTACCTTTTCCCTTGATTTGTGTGGAGTTTGGGCACCTAGACACATGCTTGGCGCCTTTTTCTCTTAAAGTCTGGTGTGTACGGGCTCCTAGGCGTCCGCTTGGTTACCTTTCCCTGTGATTTGTGTGGAGTTTGGGCACCTAGACACATGCTTGGCGCCCTTTTCTCTTAAAGTCTGGTGAGTACGGGCTCCAAGGCGTCCGCTTGGTTACCTTTCCCTGTGATTTGTGTGGAGTTTGGGCACCTAGACACAATGCTTAGCACCCTTTTCTCTTAAAGTCTAGTGAGTACGGCCACCAAGACAACCGCTTGGTTACCTTTTCCCTTGATTTGTGTGGAGTTTGGGCACCTAGACACATGCTTGGCGCCTTTTTCTCTTAAAGTCTGGTGAGTACGGGCTCCAAGGCACCCGCTTGGTTACCTTTTCACTTGATCTCTGTGGAGTTTGGGCACCTAGGCGTCCGCTTGGTTACTTTTTCCCTTGATTTGTGTGGAGTTTGGGCAGCTAAGCGTTCGCTTGGTTACCTTTTCCTTTGATTTGTGTGGAGTTTGGGCACCAAGGCGCCCGCTTGGTTACCTTTTCCTTTGATTTAAGTGGAGTTTGGGCACCTGGGCGTCCGCTTGATGCCCTTTTCCTTATATTCTTGTTAGTTTGGGCATTGATTAGACAGCGATTTTGGGTAAATAAGCGGAATTTCTCCCCCTATTGCTCAAAATTTTTTACAGGAAAAAACTTGATAGTGATAAACCGATGCGTTTATCGTAAATTCTGGTGTCGCAGTCTCAAAATAGATAAAGTCAGCCATAATGGAATCACTGTTAGCTCAATTTCAAACAGTATATGGTTTGATCATGGAAACCTTTTTCAATTTCACCTGCTCATTTTGTTCGCTCTGCAGAATACAGAAGAAATTCCATATCTATTTTCCTAAAACTCTTAGTATCTTTATCAATAATATTCATACCGTTTCGAACAGCAACTTTTTGAGCGGCTATATTTGTGTCCCTAATAATAGAGTAAACCCTATCTGCATTAAGAACTGAAAAAGCGTATTCCTTGCAAGCAACTGCCGCTTCTGTTGCATAACCCCTGTGCCAATACTCTTTTTGAAACAAAAATCCTATTTCCAAAACTTCATTTTCTCTCCAGCCTTGCATCGTCAAGCCGCATTGACCAATCATTTCGTTTGTTTCTTTTAATTCAACAGCCCATAGTCCAAAACCAAGTTCTTCATATCTTGTAAGATGTCTGTTAAGCCAATTTTGAGCTTCTTCTAAGTTGAATGCACTTTCATAAGCACCACGCATTACTTCCTCATCACACAATATTCTGCACAATGCATCATAATCGGACTGCACCATTTCTCTAATTATAAGACGTTTTGTTTCTATCAAAAATCTCCCGCCTTTCTATTGCATCAATAACCTTTAAAATTCCTTGTCCTGCCCCGTCAGCTTAGCAAGACATGTATAAGCAGAAAGCCGAAGTTTGATATTCGTTCCGGTTACAGTAAACAAGCAGATTTCACCAACATATTCTTCTTATTGAATGAGGTTTTCTGCGCTCTGGAACCGCCACATCCTTGGTTCGTAATTGCAAAAAGAAAATAAGCTCTCGCTTACCGTTACCGGCCGAGGTATCAGCAAGCCTCTTTAGTTCCTTTAAATCCATGGGTAAATCAACTAGGAATCGTGATATTACCCTTTTTTCAAAATATTAGTTCCTATAAATTATATCTATAACAAAGTTTAGCATAACCTTTTAGAAGAACCCCCCAAATACCAATGTCGAGGCAATCACCATAGCTACAGCAATAATCAATTCATAAGGCAGTGCTCTCAGCCGTTCTTTCATCTCCATAAAAAGAGACTCCCGAGATATATGAAAAAGAGGTCCATGAGGCAGGAAGTCAAAGCCGACAGCTGCTGCATTGATCATGGCTGCGCCAGCCAGGGCCGTTACCCCATTTTCGAGCAGGATTTCTGCAAAGACTCCGCTTGAAATAGCCGCTGACGATGTGGCAGATGCGGTCGCCATGGACATGAATGCCCCTGAAAAAGGAGCGATGAAAGATACTGGCAAGTGGAAAAAATTCAATCCGCTCAAAATCATGTCATTCAGCGAAGAGTGAACGATGATTCCCGCTAAAGTACCTGTTCCTAGAATGACAATGGCTATGCCGGACATTTTATGAAGGCCGCTGGATATATGAAGTTTGAACTCGCCCACCTTCCCCATGACAAGCAATCCGAAGAAACCTCCGGCAGGCAGTGCCACCAAAGAATCGATTTTGATCCCTGCTATTGGCTGCAGTGAAAGCAGGAGAATCGTAAATAAGGGACCGGAAATCGCACCCAGGAATGAAGGTTCTTTCTTACTTGTGATTTTCTCTGTTTCCATCTCAGTAACCATTAATCCCTTGTTACTGAGTTTTTTGGCAATAAGATATGTAAGCCCTGCACCAACCGCCGCCGGCACGAGCCCTGCAGCCATAACGCTGGTCAAAGGAAGTGAAAAGCCATCTGCTGCTGCAATTGTACTGGGATTCGGAGCGATGGCATTTCCCGCTCTACCGCCGCATATAACCGCAATCAGCACACTGATCCTGGATACGCCGGTTCTTTTAGCAATCATAAGAGCGATAGGTGCTACTGTCAGTATGGCCGCCGCTATGAACACCCCTACGGCCGTTAAAATTAATGATGAGAGCGTTATGGCCAGCAGGGCTTTCGTTTCTCCCAGCTTGCTGACGATTGTAGCAGCAATCACATTGGCTGCACCGGATTCTACTAAGACACCTATTAAGACACCTGCCGCCAAAATGCGCAGTACAGCCGGCGTTAATAACTGTGCTCCGCCTATCATGTATTCTACTGTTGTTGAAAGATCCAGCCCGCCAATGATTCCGCCTGCACAGGCGCCTGCCATCATCGCATAGGCAGGATTGATTCTTCTGAAGATCAGGATGACCGTGAAAGCCATCGCGAGGAGCACTCCCCATATACTCACCTGTAATTCGATTGAACTCACCGCCTTAGTCGATAACTTCCAAAGTTTGTTAATAAATTCAACACAAAGAGCCGCTTTTCCTTCTAAAATAAAAATAGGACAAGGTATCATCCCTTGTCCCGGTTGGAAATCATTCCTGCTTATCTTTCAACAGCAGAGTTCACTTCATCATTGTTCTGTATTTCTCAAGCATTTTTCACACTGATTAAAGTAAGCGAATTGAGAATCATCGATCATTCTTCCGCAATCACAGCATTCTTTTACCCCTTTTGTTGCAGCGTTCACTCTTTTCATTTTCCATCCTCCTGTTCGTTTTATTTTTTAATATAAATTCAGCTTTGAAATTGTGCCGTTTCGGTTGAACCTTTCAGCGCTGTTGTAGAGGATGTTCCTCCAGTGATCACCTGTGTCACTTCATCAAAATAACCCGTTCCAACTTCTCTCTGGTGCCTTGTAGCGGTGTACCCATTTTTTTCAGCGGAAAACTCTGCCTGCTGAAGTTCGGAATATGCTCCCATTCCTCGTGTTTTATATCCTCGTGCCAGTTCAAACATTCCATAGTTGAGTGAGTGGAAGCCGGCAAGGGTTACGAATTGAAATTTATAGCCCATTTTACTGAGTTCGACTTGGTATGTTTCGATGGTTTCTTTATCAAGATTCGCTTCCCAATTGAAGGATGGTGAACAGTTATAAGCCAGCAGCTTTCCAGGGAATTTTTCATGAATGGCATCTGCAAATGTTTTCGCTTCTTCCAGGCTCGGTTTAGATGTTTCACACCAGATCAAGTCAGCATAAGGGGCATAAGCCAGACCTCGCGCAATGGCCTGGTCAATCCCTGCCTTTGTGCGGTAAAATCCTTCTGGTGTTCTCTCCCCTGTAATAAATTCAGCGTCTACCGGATCGATATCGCTTGTAATCAGGTCGGCGGCATCAGCATCGGTACGTGCGACCAGTACGGTCGGAACTCCGGAGACATCAGCAGCGAGACGGGCGGAAATGAGGTTTTTGACGGCTGTCTGGGTTGGCAGTAATACTTTCCCTCCTAAATGCCCGCATTTTTTCTCTGATGCCAATTGGTCTTCAAAGTGAACGCCGGATGCTCCTGCTTCAATCATGCTTTTCATCAATTCAAAGACATTTAACTGACCGCCGAATCCCGCTTCCGCATCAGCTACAATCGGCGCGAAATAATCGATATCCCCTTCGCCTTCCATGTGTTGAATTTGATCGGCACGTGTTAAAGAATTATTAATGCGTTTGACTACCTGAGGAACCGAATTCACTGGATACAAGCTTTGATCCGGATACATCTGCCCTGCCACGTTGGCGTCAGCAGCAACCTGCCAGCCGCTGAGATAAATAGCTTTTAAGCCGGCCTTTACCTGCTGAACAGCCTGCCCCCCGGTTAAAGCCCCTAGAGCATTCACGAAAGGTTCTTCATTAATCAGTTTCCATAGTTTTTCTGCACCGGTTTGAGCCAGTGTATGCTCCACCTTTAAAGATCCTCTCAGCCGTAAAACATCCTCTGGTGAATACGGGCGCTCAACCCCTTCCCATCTAGGATTTAATTCCCAATCTTCTCTCATTCCAAGTGCTTCATTTTGAACCGATTCTTTATTCATTCTCCTGCCTCCAACTCTTTGTTTTTTCACTGTATTAATACAGTTATAGTTTAATTGATTTTATTATATAACACTATTTTCTGTATTACAACAGTTAATATTAAAAAATTCAGAATATATTTTAGTGATTAAATCAACCGTTAAAGTCTGTTTAATCAAGAGTTTCGAAGGTTTCGCTTTTGTTATATAACAGAGATCCCTTTTTTTGCAGTTTACACAAACAGAACCGCACCTTCCAATTGTTGAATGTGCGGTTCTGTTTAATGAGTTAAATTGTTTAATTCACCAAATTCTTAGCAAGGGCTTTAGCTTCAAGCCTTCTTCTGTGCAGGATCGGTTCGGTGTAACCATTCGGCTGCTGTGATCCTTCGAAAATCAATTCTGCTGCTGCCTGAAATGCTATCGAGCGATGAAATTGAGGAGACATAGGTTGGTACTGAGAATCTTCTGCATTTTGCTCATCGACGACTTTAGCCATTCTCTCCAAGGTTTCTGTAACTTGGTTTTTTGTGCAGACTCCATGGTGCAGCCAGTTGGCAACATGCTGACTTGATATACGAAGGGTTGCACGATCTTCCATAAGTCCTATATTATTTATGTCGGGTACTTTCGAACAGCCGATACCTTGATTCACCCAGCGCACCACATATCCCAGAATGCCTTGAATATTATTATCGAGTTCTTGTTGGATTTCTTCTTCACTCCAGGAGAAAGTCTCCACGAAAGGAATATCCAGCATGTTATTTCGGCCACTGAAGGTTTCTTCCCTTAATTCATTTTGAATCTTCCTGACATCCGCCTGATGATAATGAAGGGCATGCAGTGTTGCCGCTGTCGGCGATGGAACCCAGGCTGTATTGGCTCCAGCTTGAAGATGAGCGATCTTTTGACTTAGCATGTCTGCCATCATGTCCGGCATTGCCCACATTCCTTTTCCAATCTGAGCTTTCCCTTGGAATCCCGCTTCCAGCCCTCGACTGACATTGGCCCGTTCATAAGCATTCAGCCAATTCGTTGATTTCATGTCATTTTTTCTGCACATAACCCCTGCTTCCATAGAGGTGTGAATCTCATCCCCTGTACGGTCCAGGAACCCAGTATTAACGAAGGCAATCCGGTCTTTTACTTGATAAATACAATTTTTTAAATTGAGGGAAGTCCGCCTTTCTTCATCCATGACACCAATTTTTATAGTATGACGTTCCAGCCCTAACAAGTCTTCTATCCGATCAAACAGCTTATTGGCAAAGGCCGCTTCTTGCGATCCATGCATTTTGGGTTTAACAATATATATTGACCCTCTAGTTGAATTAGTAAAATCTCTACCGGCTTCCAGATCACGCTTGGCTATTAAACTGGTAACCACTCCATCTAATATCCCCTCGAAAATTTCTTCCCCATTGTGATCCAAAACCGCGTTGGTTGTCATTAAATGCCCCACATTTCTTATAAAAAGCAGAGAGCGTCCTCGCAGTGAAAAGGAACTTCCTGTTAATGATGTGTACATGCGGTCTTTATGAAGAGAACGCACTACCGTTGTCTCTCCCTTTGAAAAAGTGGTCTCTACATCTCCCGTCATTAATCCAAGCCAATTGCGGTAGACCCCGACCTTATCCTCTGCGTCAACTGCAGCGACAGAATCTTCACAGTCCATTATCGTTGTTACTGCAGATTCCATCACTAAATCTTTCACACCCGCTTTATCGTTTTTCCCAATAGGATGTTGGCGGTCCACCACAATTTCAAAATGAAGGTTATTGTTTTTCATCAGCAAAACACTTGGATCTTCCGGCGTTCCGTTGTATCCTGCCAATTTTAACGGATCCAATAATTGGGCTGTATCTCCATCCGCCAGCTGAGCCTGAAGCTTATTCCCCACTATGTGATAGTGAGTCACTTCTTTATGTGACCCTTTTGTAAGAGGAATGGTGTCATCGAGGAATTGTTTGGAGTATGCAATGACTTTTTCTCCTCGTTTCGGGTTGTAGGACTGACCTTTTTCACAATCATCTTCTTCAGAAATGGCGTCTGTACCATAGAGCGCATCATACAGGCTTCCCCACCTGGCATTAGCCGCATTAATGGCATAGCGGGCATTATTCACCGGTACCACAAGTTGTGGTCCTGCCTGAACAGCGATTTCATCATCCACATTTTCCGTCGAAATGACAAAATCCTCTACTTCGTCTTCTAAATAATTGATTTCTTTTAAAAAAGCTTGATACTTCTGTGCATGAAAATGGGTATTTTCTCGATGCCATTTATTTAATGAGCTTTGCAATTGTGTTCTCTTGTTCAATAATGCTTTATTATCAGGCGTAAATTCCTTTATTAGTCCTGCAAATTTGTCCCAAAAATTATAGACTCCTGATTGGGGCAGCACCTCTGAATTCATAAAATCATAAAATACTCTCGCAACTTTTAACTCACCGCACGTTACATAGTCTTCCAACTGATTTCCTCCTTTAGTTCGTGAATTTACTGTACTATTACAGATTTCACTTTAATATTTATTATTATATAACAGAAGGAATATTCAGACAATACTTAATTTGCGGGTTGGGTATGGACAGGTTCCTCAAGACGGAGGGACAGGTTCCTTGTCCCGTTTGATATAAGAACCGACAGGGTTTTAAGTATGAGGGTCGATGTATGTTAATGTTTGCGGGCTGGGCTGCAAGCTCTTTCTGACTACATCAATTTCTCTTAAACGGATTTTGATACTGGCAGCGGACTCTTCTGACTGAGTATATTTTTATTTTCAGAGATTCAATGCCAGATGGGGCTTCTTCTGAGTGCGTCGATTTCTTTTTCAGGAAAGTCGATGCTGCCTGCCGACCCTTCTGACTGCACCGATTTCTCTTTTTTACGATTCGGTGCCGGCTGACTCTCTGATTTATCATTTGTTGCGTAAGGCACTCGTATAGTCTACAGTGAGGGTTTTTATCGATGATTTGAACTAAAAGAAGCACAATCCCTAAAAGGAATTGCGCCTTAAAAACCTTTCTTCATTTAGTGTTTTATATTATTACTCTTTGCATGCCACACCGTTTTTTAGTGGGGTTTTTATGAAGATCTATTTACCCTTCACTCCGATCAACGCCGCTTTCGATGCCCCCTCTTCTTTTTTTATGATAGATAGCGAGCCATCTCCTTCAAGCACAATGGCCTCGAGGTTTTCAAATGACCCCATCCCCTCTTTCCGGACTTTTGATCGCAAATCATCCAGACAGATCCTCTGCTTCTGCATTTCATTTTCATTAAATTCTCCCTCATTATAGAGAAATGACGGAGAGGCTTTAATTAAGTCAGAAAATCTTTTTGAATTTCTGGTCAGTTTGGCAATAATCATCTGCAGCAGAGTGAGCATTAATAAAATGATGGCTCCTTCTGCAAATGAGACTTTATCATTTGTTAAAATGCTGGATAAGGTGGCACCATAGGTTACTGTTATAATAAAATCAAACATATTTACATTGGTAAGAGTGCGTTTACCGAAGAGCCTCAGGACAAAGATAAGAAACGGATAAGCCAATAGGCACATCACCGCTGCCCTGAGAAGGCTTTTCCAATTGTCGAATAACAAAGTTTCAAGCATTTTCACACTTCCTCTCAATTCATTCCTGGTCACTGATATCATAGAGCGAATACCCTTAAGAGAACAGGTTTAAACGGAAAAGGAAGACTGCAGGTACCCATAAAAGAACGGTAAAAAGCTTTCAAACATAAGGTGAATTCGGATATTTCATCTTGTTGTTTTAGTACTTTAAAACATTAAAACCATCCCTTCATATTGAGGGGATGGTTTCTATATCTAGGCTTGATATTCCTGTTATTAAGTCAGGTGCTGTACAGATAAAATTAACTCGGCCTGCCCTGTCTAAACATTATTCCTCTTACTATGTACGCTTAACTACGTTATATAACGTTTGGATGGAATCTTCGAGTGAAGTATAATTGTTGACGATTTCATTCACTTTGCCGTTTTGCTCTTCGACACTTGCCAGTACCTCTTCTACTCCGGCAGCGGTTTGTTCTGTTACAGAAGAAACAGCGTTAACCTCTTCGGAAGTTTTCATGGAAGACTCAATCAGGGTTTTGATAAGGCCATCGATGATTTCAGCCTGTTCCATGACACTTTTTCCGTTTGAGCTGACTTGCTCCAAAACGCTCTTGATTTCTTTGGTGTTATCCTGACTGGTTTGTACTGCATTCGTTCCTTTTTCAACTTGATTAGCTGCGTTTTCTGTATTGATTTGGATCTTATTCAAGATATTCGTGATCTTTTGCGTTGATCCCTGTGAGTCTTCGGCGAGCTTTCGAACCTCATCGGCCACAACCGCAAACCCTTTACCATGCTCTCCAGCGCGTGCAGCTTCGATTGCCGCGTTTAAAGCCAGGAGGTTGGTTTGTTCTGAGATGGAATTTATGACGCTTAGAATCTCACTGATTTGGGCGGCGTCCTGTTCCAGCTGACTCATTGTATCCTTTGTCCCATTCATAATTTTGCTCAAGCCTTCCATTTCAGAATCCAGGCTTTCGATTTTTTCATTAGCATTCTTGGTCACTTCCACAGATGATTCTGTCAATGCCTTCATCTTATTGGAAGCATTCGATACGTCACCAGTGCTGTTGGTGCTGTCCATTATAAGGCGGTTTATGTCTGAAACGCTTAGAGCTTGATGTTCAATCGACGCGGCCATTTCATTGAACGTTACTGCTACATCGGACGATATGCTGCCGGTGACCGTGATGTTTTCCTTCAAGCCGCTGCTGAAAGAACGCAAAGAATCGACTGAATTGCGGACTGTAAGGATGATCTCTTCAGCCTGTTCTTTTGCAGCCAGGGCTTCCTCTTCATTCTTCCAAGAGTTACGCTGAATATTTGTGTTAAGTTTGGCTTGAAACAGCAGAAAAGATGTGACGAGTATAAGATACATAATCAATGTCATAAGACCAGCAAGGCCATATTCTGAAAACATAGGTTCGTTGAATTTTATGTAAAAAAGGACTGTCAGCCCAATTTGAGTCAGTCCAGTGACGATGATTGGCTTCATCTGCTGATACATGGCTATGACGGCTAAATTATAATAAACCATCAAATAGGATAGAAAGCCGGGATTCGATGACATCATGGAATAGGTAATGATGGTCAATCCAAGCATCAGTATGTACATGACATATTTAACGCCGACTTCTTTCCATGCCATAAATGTGCTGATTCCAGTGGAAATCCCGCCCATCACGGCAATGATCGCAAGTATCTCCCACCCTGATCCTCTCGTTAAATTAATGACAATGCTGAGTGCAATAGAAAACCACGTCAACTTGACTAGCAGTTTGTTTCTTTGATTAAGTAATTCATGTTTTTTATTCAAAGCTTGTCCTCCATAGTTTTATAGTTAAAAGGTTTTTTCGCAAAGATTGAGGCTAGGGAAAAGTAATGAATTTCCACTCCAGCCGCACGACTCCGCGGGGCGGGCGGTGAGCCTCCACGGCTTTGTCTGTTTAAAAAGTGGAAGCGCCTTGGTCAGCCCCGACAGGCAAATGTTCTCAAGAGAAAAAAAGGCGCTCTTTCCTTTTATTCTCTTAAGGTTATTTGACCCCAAGGGGCTAGGCGCTGGAACTAGACGACCGCTAATCCCGCAAGAGGTCGCACGCCTTCCGTTCCAATCCCTCTACATAAAGAGGAAGGAAGAAAAAATAGCAAACTAATGCAACAATCTTTTTGAAATAACTAGCATAAAAGACACATTAACCCTGCTTCCTCCAATGGGTAATTAGAACTAATACTTATCTATAATAAATGATGTTGAAGGACTTTTCCACTTTAACTTACTGGATTGATGAACTGATTAATAGTCAAAAAAAGTACGGTGCCTTCTATAATCTCTTTTAAATCTTTGTACTTATTCGGCCGGCTTCCTTTTGCTCCAAGCATCTGCAGCGGATTCACCAAATCGCGAAGCTTGCTCAATTCAAACCAGTCTGCCGGTAAGTTTCTCTTTGAATAGTGGTTATAAGTTTTTCCGAACTGCAAAACTTGTTCTCTTTTAAAAGAATGAGAGTATCGAAAGAACTGCCCTATATCCGCAAGGCTGTGACCTCCTCCTGAAAACTCCCAGTCTACTATCCACACCTCCCCAGCTTGGTCAATCATCATATTTACCGGCCTAAAATCTGAGTGGATAAAACTCTTAAACTTTTCAATAACTTTTAGATCTCCTTCCTTATTATCAACCAGCCTCTCTACTCTTTTTTTAAGATCAATCCCCAGCCGTCCTGTTACATTTTCTTGATTGAGGAATAAATTAAACCAAGTATGAAAAGGAGGGTATATTTCACCTTCATCGTCTTCTTTAAAAGGGGTATTGTGAATAAGTGCAGCACTTTCAGCTACCTTCTTGATAATCATGTCATCCAGCTTTCCATTTTTCTTTATCTTATCCTGCATGGACGTTCCCTCTATGTATCTATAAATCAAGCATGTCCTCTTTGTACTATTGTCAGTTGAAACGTATAGCAACTCAGGTATGGTAATGTATCCATAGAAGATACTGTGGGCTTTTTTCTCTGCAATATAGCCTGTTTCATTCAGGGGTAAAATTCTTAACAAAAACGGGCCTTTATTGGTTGCCACTCGATAATTACTATTTCTGCACCCTATATTAATAGGAGTGTAATCTACTATTTCAATTCTCTTATCGAACTTAGAGAATATCTCTTCGGCGTCTGCCCTTTCTATATGGTAAAAAGGGAATGAGCGCTCCCATACATCATCCATAAATATACTCCCTTCTAAAACTCTTCATTCAAACTGCTTAGCTCGACTGGCCATTAATTGAGTGTATCACAGATAAAACGCAGTAATTGGTTTGTATAATGAAGGCTGCAGTGTACATAAACTTTCAAAAAATGAAAGACTATTAATTAACTCGTTTTATTCTTATAGTTAACAAGAACTGCTTTAAAGCACCAAATTTCTACTATTAAAAATAGCAGGAGGGGCCATTTGATGAAGATTGAAACGCCTAATATACCTAATGATTTACCTTTGAAAAATTTTAACGATATATTTTATGAAGAAGATCCTGAATTGGAATTATGCGAAATCCAGGATTCTGTTTTTGAGGATGAAGCCCTGCCGAAAGCGCGTTTGTACCGCATGACCTTAAAGAATTGCAGGTTTACCAATACTGATTTTTCCGCTATTGACCTCACTGATGTACGCTTTGAGAATTGCGATTTTTCTAACGCCAGAATGAGCGGTGCATCCATACACAGGACCGTCTTCAAAAATTGCAAATTGCTCGGAGTTGATTTTACAGAGGCCCGCTTTGGAAATGTTGCATTTCAAGATTCCTTACTAAACTTAGCTTCTTTTGGAAATTCCAAGCTTGAAAAAGTCAACATGAGAGACAGCACATTGGAGCGTGCAGATTTTTATGACTGCACATTTAAAAAAGTAGAGTTTCACTACTGCGGCCTCAACCATGCAAGCTTTGAAAGTACCTCTCTAAAAGGTGTCGATATCAGCACTTCCGCTTTTGAAACAATTTCTGTATCTATACCTGATTTGAAGGGATGCAAGGTGTCCACAAACCAAGCTATCCAATTCGCAGCATTATTGGGAATTGTTATAGTTGATTAATGCACCAAAAAGCCGCAATATAATCGTTGCGGCTTTTTCGCGAAAAATTTTTACCATCTTTTAGCGCTTGCATCATATAGTGTAACGATGAAGAAAGGTGGGTTCTAATTGAGCGAAAATGTGATGAATGAACTGAATCGATTCGCGGCTGAGATGATAAAAGAATGGAATAATGCGTGCAACCTTGACCAACTTCCTTTAAGTGATGAAACCTCGGAATTCAGTGAACAATTAGATGAGTTCATCAAACAACTGGAGCTGCATAGAAATAACAGCACTTTGCCGGATCAACAGACTGCCAATCAACTACAGCAGCACTCTGTCCTATTATCACAACAATGGGAGTCTATTCTATCTCTGACGGAAACAGACGAACAAAGAAATACCTCCGCCGTGCCAATTGGCGGCCATAAACTTCCCCCTCTTCCCTATCCATATAAAGCTCTAGAACCTTATATAGCTAAGAGAATCATGGAACTTCACCATGACAAGCACCATCAAAGTTATGTCGACGGCCTCAATAAAGCTGAAAAAGAAATGGAAAAAGCAAGAAGAACGAACGATTTTGCCTTGATCAAACATTGGGAACGGGAAGCAGCCTTCAATGGAGCAGGCCACTATCTGCATACTATCTTCTGGAACATCATGAGCCCTCAAGGCGGCGGTAAGCCGAAAGGAGCTTTACTTGCCGAAATCAATTCTTCGTTTGGAAGCTTCGATCAGTTTAAACGCCATTTTTCAGAAGCGGCAAAAAATGTAGAAGCTTCAGGTTGGGCGATTCTTGTCTGGTCTCCGCGTTCTCACCGGCTGGAAATCCTGCAAGCAGAGAAGCACCAGAATTTGAGCCAGTGGGATGTCATTCCCCTTCTGGTATTGGATGTCTGGGAGCACGCCTACTACTTGCAGTATGAAAACAACCGGGGTAAATACGTGGATAATTGGTGGAATGTCGTTAATTGGAATGAGGTTGAGAAGCGGTATAACGAAGCCAAAAAGGTTAAATGGAAACCCTTTTAAAATGAGACTGGGTAAAATGTTTTGTTAGTAGTTAGTAGCTGCTTGGTGCAGTTTTTTTGGTAGATGTTGAACCGCAATATCAGCGGAGATGATTCTGGGCCGTAATATTGCCTTAATTCGCGAGAAAATGGGCCGCATTTATGTTATACGGCCCTTTTAGTTTGTTTTTTTAGCCGAAGATTGCCCGTAAGTAACGGTTACGGGCCGTTGAGACTGCCTCTTCCTCTAGATATTGGACCGCAAGTGACGTTTACGGCTCATTGAGAATGCCTTTTCCTCTAGATATTGGATTGCCAGTGACGGTTACGGACCGTTGAGATTACTTCTTCCATTAGATATTGGACCGCAAGTGACGTTTACGGCCCATTGAGAATGCCTTTTCCTCTAGATATTGGACCGCAAGTAACGTTTACGGGCCGTTGAGAATGCCTTTTCCTCTAGATATTGGACCGCAAGTGATGTTTACGGGCCGTTGAGATTGCCTTTTCCTCTAGATATTGGACCGCAAGTAATGTTTACGGGCCGTTGAGAATGCCTTTTCCTCTAGATATTGGACCGCAAGTGATGTTTACGGGCCGTTGAGATTAATCTCGTCCTTAGATACTGGCCCGCAAGTAATCTTCAAAGGCATTGTGATTCACTTTTACACTAGATTTTGGGCTGAAAATGATTATAGGGACAGATTTTAAATATTTCTACGGATAGATAGAATTACCTCACAGCAAAAAAGACCCTCGCCCCCACAAGTATAATGCAAGGAAAAGGATCCTTATTTATCTATGAGTTCTATTTCGCATTCTCGTCCGGTTGATGGATTCCGAAAATATTACCTTCTGTATCCTTGTAGTATCCTTGCCAAGCCATTCCAGGCAGAGCATATTTAGGCATGGCCACCTGTCCCCCATTTTCAAGAATCTTGGCTTCTGTTGCATCGTAATCCGCTACACCCATTGTACATGCATAACCATTCATAGGCTGGTTGATTTCTGGAGGAGGACCTTGGCGCTGCATTAATGCCCCATTGATGCCCGGTTGATCTTCTCCGCCCGTTACGGCTCCCATGTAAGGCATTCCAGCAAAATCGGTCCAATCTTCAAATGTCCAGCCAAATACCCCGCCATAAAATTTAGTTGCGCGCTCCATCTCATCTACATGAATTTCAAAATGCACTAATCTTCCCATAATACCCTCCTGATACCATCAATTTTAAACTCTACTTAGTAGTTATTCTGCAATGAGTCGGATACTCCTCCCGCTCTGTGAGAAGAAGTTATTCTGGGACTAGAATTGAACGATTATGAGGGATAATTTGAATCAAAAGAAAAATGAGGGCTGCTTACCATTAAGGTTGAAATTATATCCATACACTCTTAAAAAACTAGTACTGCCTTATAAACGTGCTTATTTCCCGTTAAATGATATTTAACTGCCTCAACCAGTCTATGAATCGCACCTGTCCTGATTCGTACGACAAATCATCCATCTTAACTGTGAAAATTTTATATCCAAAAGAAACATTTTTATTGTACTGTTCTAAGACACCCTTAAATATTGAAAGGTCTTGCTCAGCATCCAGGAAGACAACCCACTTATCCTCTCCTTGCATTTTGTAAGCAACAGCTTCTAAATCAAATCCATTCTCATAATAGCCGATATGTAAGTGCTGGTGTTCTTCGAAATTCATTCTTATTTCTCCCTTTTACCTTGATGAGACAGAACAGCAGCCTTTAAGAGCTTTGCTTCCTCGAGCGCTTAATATCATGGAATCCAATTGACCCGCAAACTAAAACCCCTGTCACCAATACACCAGTTAACACCCAATTTCCACCCCAGCTTACATAGGCGCTGCACAAGCAAACCAATGCTATGACAAAGCTCGAATACTTTTCTCTCCAGCTATTAAGCCTCGAATGAAATTTTTCCCTCATGTTCATTCACCAGCTTTCCAAAATAATCAAAGAATCATTCTCAATTACTATCATTTTTCATTTGCTGATTTTCTTTTTTCCAATCATAAGGAACATCTGCCCACTGAAAAAACAAAGAAACCCAAAACACCATGAAGCTGATTCCTAAATTCTCAGCCCATCTTATTTCATTATGGATGAATAATTGATAAATAATCTGTGTTGTTAAATAGACCGCCGAATAACCGATGCTCTTCTTAACCATCATGTGACTTCCTATCGCTGCAGGAGCACTTATTGATTTCTTTTATACTTTTTGTACCTGCGTTCCGATAAGCTCCAATTGAAGAATCCGAATAATACACCAAATGTAACAGCTCCTGTCAAATAATTACCTGTTTCTAATTCATTGCCTAAGATGAAATTAATCAGGACTTGAATAAGAAAAAATACCGAACCTCCACAGAGCAATCCAAAGAAAATGATATATTTCCATTTGCCCATTGGGCGGAACCTTTCCCAATCTTTAACGATCCTTTCCTTTTTATAAATACCAACACCCCCTAAAACTAAGAAACTTAAACTCTCACACCAAAAGATTCACCTTACAAAGGAAGGTTATTTTATAACTGCTCAGATGGACTACCTAAAAAAATATAACGTATACGAAAGAATCATAATGACGCCAACTGATACAAACAGCACAAAGCCAACAAACCCAATGATACCGCCCCATCCAGTTAGATAAGCCATGGTAAACAATGCATAAAAGAATCCACTGAGGATCATGGCGAGAGGTACATTAAATGGAAAGACCCTTTTCCAGACGATAGCCAGTATGACAGAAAAGAAAAGCAGAACAGCCGCTAATGCTGTTTGAGAAGAATCCCAGCGAAACTCTAGACGAGATTGCCCGGCATCAAAAGACTGTGAATCAACCAGTTTTCGAGTTCCATCGAATCCTTCTGATAGTAAAAGAAGGCCAACAAAAAGCAGAGCTCCAAATACAATCCAGTTGATCTTTTGAAACCTTTCCTTATTTCTCATGTAGCTGCCCCCTTTATTAGTTGACGAGAGCCAGGGTATTAAGGTTTCGATTTTTATAAATAAAACCTCTTAATTAATATTCAAAAAAAATCCTGGACCACTTTATGTAGGGAGGTCCAGGCGAATCATAACCAATTAGAATGGGCTTATCAAATCTTAGTAAAATTACTTATAGTCAATAATGAAATCACTTAGTTTGACGTAGGCAAATAATCCAGCAAGAAAAACTCATTCTGATCACACTTAAATGGATAATGAGTTTCAGTCAACTCTTTGCTTCCGCAGACTTCCGCTACAATTGTTTGCGCCGGAAGCTGGTTATCCTCGACTTTATGCTTCCCTGCTGTGTCAATTTTGTAATTACTGTCCGATTTCGCATCATAGCTTTCACGTATACCATCAGTTTTAAGATGGTAGTATTCCTTGCCTTCCATTTCGAACATTGATGGTGTTATGATATCGATGTTCGCCAGCACCAGCTCTGCGTCCGTAAATTGCAGATTACTGAGGTAATCATCATCTTCTTTCACCTTATAACGTGATACCTCAAAACTTTCCCTGTCGTCTGAAAGATCGATGCTATAGTTAACCGTCCCTTTGTGGGTATCCTCTGCCAGCCCAAAGCTAAGATACTTATAGGTGCCATCCTCCTGAATGACCATATCAAGACCCCTTAATTCAGTACTGTTTCGATCCATTTGAAAATAGTCTTTCAGATGTTCTAATTCATCTGCCAGGCTTCCACTATAAAAATTGGTGTCTTGGATATCGACGTGATGAGTGCGCTGAAAGATCATCGTTTCAATATGAGGAATAAAAATTCCAAGCAATAAAATGTGCACGCCTGCGAACGCTGCAATCTGCTTTGTATCTGCATTGACTTTAGGTTTACGAAAGAACAGCAGAAACACCGCGAAACCCAACGGCAGCTTTACGCCGTCTAAATCCAGCACGAATGCACCGATGTATGTATATCCAGCTAATTTTAAGAGTAAAAATGATTCGGCATCCTTCGATTTAGTGTAGAGTACCAATACAACGATAATGCTGAGAACCAAAATAATTACTTGCGCCGTATCGCTCATTAGTGCCTCCTATTCTTATAATTATTATATTTCATTCGTTTTCTTAGAAGCTGTCATTTAATACAATGTCCTCTTCTTCTAAAAACACCTGAATATTATTCCGCCCATTCCTTTTAGCAGCATAAAGGGCCTGGTCTGCCTTTCCAATAGTTAATTTCAAGTGGTCCAGGGAGAAGGCCTCCGATGCGCCAATGTAGGAAATCCCAAAACTGGATGTGACCTGTACCGGACTGCGATCTACTTTGACCAGACAGGCTGCAATGCTGATTCTTAATCTATTTGCTATAAGAAATGCATCTTCTGGAGTTGTTTCCGGTAAGAGAATGATGAACTCTTCCCCGCCATATCTGCCCAAAAGGTCATCCGCCCTCAGGTGTGACTTTGCTTCCCGGGCAACTTGGGAAAGCACGAGGTCTCCCGCTTCATGACCGTAGGTATCGTTAACCTGCTTAAAATGGTCGATATCAAATAAAATCAGCGAGGCACCGCTCACGGATGAATTCAGCAGGGATTCAGCTTTGTCCAGAAAGTATGTACGGTTATATACCTTGGTAAGTCCGTCAAAGCTGGCAAGTTTCTTTAACTTATCCTGCAGAATCACTCTCTCGGAGATGTTCATAAAGGTAATGATGCTTCCGATCACTTCCTTATTTTTGTGAAATACAGGAGAGAAACGGACCTGATAATGCTCCACAGACCCTTCTATGGAACATTCATAGTCACACTCCTTCCCTGTGCAGATCAAAGCAGCCAGTCTTGGATCCTTAAGCACTTTATGAATGGATTTACCGACAGCCAGTGGATTGAACTCAGGAACAACTTTCAGCATGGCTTGATTGTAATCCAGGACTGCTCCCCTTTGATCGAGGACCACCACCCCTTCCCTCATGCTGTCAAATATTTTTTCCCTTGCAATGGGAAGGACATTGAACATTTGGTAGGATAACAATGCTATTCCGTGAAGAATGAATGAAAGGCTCATCGACACAGGTCCCAGATCAATTCCCGTATGGCTGTATTTATTCACATAAAAATAATTGGCGGCAATGGGGACGAATAATCCCAAGACCATCAATACGATCTGCATCCTGAAACGGAACGGAGCTTTTTTTAACTGAAGCAGCAGCAGGACCATACTGGTGGCCAGACAAAGGAAAAGATACAAAGCATGAACGTAGAAAAGTGGCCCATATGTCAGTTCTACAGTGCTGAACGATGTGTCAGCCCTCAGTCGAACAGATGTGTAGT
This sequence comes from Rossellomorea vietnamensis, assembly GCF_008180615.1. Classification (GTDB taxonomy): domain Bacteria; phylum Bacillota; class Bacilli; order Bacillales; family Bacillaceae_B; genus Rossellomorea; species Rossellomorea vietnamensis_D. Next base: position 64,029 of record NZ_VTEH01000017.1, on the reverse strand, counting down.
ATAAATGATGAAGTTCATTCGTATGATGTGTGAACACTGTAATAATGGGAGGCAGAAACAGCAGATATAGATGGCGCTGCCTGAGTTCTATACCTGCATACCTTAAACACATCCATAAAAGGAAACCGGGAATAAACGGCATAACCAGATATTCTGCACCCAGCCAGAACTTCACTTCCTCCAAGGTACTGCTTGTCAGTTCAAATATATAGGCGAATGAGAAAACCGCCGATAAAAAAGCAGCAATCATATACTGCCGGCCGCCTGGAGCATCTTGAAGTTTATAATAAGAAAACAAACTTAAACCCAAACTTAAAAAACCTGCCAAGCCGATCAGCAGGATATACAACCACAATTCTTCTGCCATTTATTTTCTCCTATACTAGTAAAAGGGATTATTCTTCAATTATATAATGAGAGGAAGGGAATAACTACCTCAATTTTTTCCGGCCCCGCCATAACAAAAACTCCCCATCACTTTGCCGCCAGTAGTGGGACGATTCAGTTTTAAAAAAAGTTGCAATTTTTTATAAAGTTCTCTTTTATTAATAAAGTTCAGTTGGTACAAGATTTCATGATTGGATCCCGGTTATGCTGCAAACTATCGGAAATCGCTCCGTTTCAGAGCCTTTTTATGTTAGGATAACAATTGTTGGGAAAGTTTACTTGCAGTCCTTTTAGTTTTTTCAGAGACACATAGAGGGGGATTTTATGAAAAACCAAAAGATTATAATTGTATTCCTGGGAGTGATATTTGTACTTATAACTGCCTGCGGAAACTCGTCAGAAGAGTCAAATACAGCACAGGATAATGGGGATTCAAATAGCAGTTCAGCTCAAAATGAGACGCAGAATTCTTCGGATACAAGTACGGATAAAGATACAGCACAAGATATTGCATCCAATGACGGCTCCACTGAAGAAAATAAGAAGCAGAATGGAATTGATGAATCCAAAAATGAAGAAAGCACCAAGAGCACTGAAGAAAATCAAGCTTCTGAAAAAACAAAAAAGGAATATCTGGATATGCTGAATGCGATGGAAGAAGAAGATAGACATGCAGACGCTAAAGATACAATGGTTGAAATGGAAGAACAAGAGCAGGAAAGATTTGAGAAGTGGGATGATATGTTAAATGAAATTTACGGAGTTCTTCAAGAGCAGCTGGGCAAAGAAGAGATGGAAAAGCTAAGAGAAGAACAGCGGGAATGGGTTCAACAGAGAGATGAAGAAGCCAAAAACGCATCACTGAAATATGAAGGCGGAAGCACAGAATCACTGGAATACATAGCAGCCCGGGCGACACTGACCAGAGAAAGAGCCTATTTCCTGGTTGCGCATTATATGAAGTAGGTTTTTTCAGCACAAACTATATTTTAGCGCTTTAAAGCACGAAGAGGGACTGTCCCTTTTCGTGCTTTAAAGCGTTGAAGGTCCATCCCTTTTGACACTTACTATCCTAAGACTTCTGCTTTCAGTCTTTTCAACACAAAGGTTTCCCGTTTCAGCCAGGAGTTGTTATTTATATTTTGTATGAGCATTTCATTTTGTCTAATTGCTGCGTCCAATGTTACCCAAACTGGTGAAAAGTCCAGTACTGCCTCGTATTCATCCAACCTTCTCGACGTCTTGTCTTCATTTGTTAACTTACAAAGATAATAAGTCGAGTTCATGCTGAACAAACAATCGCTTTCAAATTCGTCTGTTTTTCTCTCAAGGATTCTTCCAATGGTTTTAATCACCTCAAGATTGATATATCCGGTTTCTTCCTCTACCTCTCGTTTCAATGCTTGCTGGTGATTCTCTTCCCCTTCAATCCCGCCGCCAGGAAATTTGAAATCTCCTTTATTAGATTGCACTAAGAGGATTTTGTTGTTCTGTAAGATTACTGCCCTTACTGCCTCCCTGTTATTAACTTTCGTATGGTCATGTTTTAAAAGCGGTTCTTCGAGTTTTATAGTGAAAGGTACTGTTTCATTCATGCCCTTTGTCTCCTTATACATTTATCGTTGAACTAAAGAATATGTAATGTTCTACTTCAGGGAGAGCTTTGCTGATTTTACTTGGAACAATTTGTAATAAAAGGCACCTTACTTTATCATGGATGGTAGGTTGAAGTTTTTACATACTTATAATACTCCGTCAGGGTACTGACTTATTAACTGGTAATATACTAAATTGAAATTAACAGGGAGAGGAGCCCTTCTAATGCTTGCCTTATTAAGCAATCTATTTGAATTATCTGGAGCCGTCCTTCTTTTTTGTTCACTTTACTTCTATAGAAAATTTAAAAAAATGAAGAGAAAAGGAGAGCTTTCCGCTTTCGAGGTTACAGTCTTATACATTACCAGAGCAGCGATTTTTCTTTGTGCAGGAAGTTATCTTCTTCTGTTTTTAGACCGGACTTACTGATAATTTAAAGTTCTAAGAATCAGGGGTTAAGATCATTCTAGATTTTAACCCCATACTTTAATACGATTTCTAACATAAAAAAGTAATAAAAAGCTTTGCTTAATTAACGGAAGAACCTTTAGGCGCCTGCTTGTTCTACAGGAGGAGTGAAGTCCACCTTCTCCTCTTTCAATTCTTTAAGTATGAGGAAAACTCCAAGCAGATAAGTAAGAGAAATGGCAATCGGTACGATGGTGAAAGCCTGCTCTACGAACAATCCTCCTAAAGTCAAGGACAGGAGGCAGACTCCCAATGTAACCACTAAATAAGCTTTGCTTTTGTAAATCCACATGTACGGCAGGAAATGCGAGCCCGCCAATACCCCTATGGTAAAAGGAAGATATTGCGGGATATGTGAATGAACAAGGATAAAGACCGGGATGAAGAAAGCTTGCGGAAAAGCGACGATTCCCCCCAGTGTGGCCAGATCATTTTTTGAAGCAAAAAAGTTGGCTCCCACTAACTTGGAAAGTAATAATCCCAAGGGAAAGATTGCACCCAATCCGAAGATCCATATCAATTGGACTGCTTCCATAGGAAGAAAAAAAGAAAGCAGCATGAACACAAAAAACACAATCGCTCCTGCCAGCAGGATCGGGTAGCCTTTCTTGGATTCTTTAATCACTTCAGACTGTAACTCTTCAAGCGTCTTATTCATCGTGCACCTCTCAATATAAATTTCCAACATATTCCTACTATACTTTATCATTGAGATTTTTGTATATATCTTTTCACCATTAACTTTTCAAATTCCACACCCGGCACCGGCCTGCTGTAGATGTATCCTTGAACATGGTCGCAATGGTTCTGGTACAGGAACTCCAGCTGTTCTTTTGATTCTACCCCTTCTGCCACCACATCGAGTCCAAGGCCATGCGCCATTTCTATAAGAGATTTCGTAATGACCGAGTCTTCAGTTTTCACAGGAACATTCTTGATGAATGACTGGTCAATTTTTAGTGTATCGAATTTGAAATTCTGCAATTGTGACAACGCTGAGTACCCTGTGCCGAAGTCATCCAATGATATCTTTACTCCCATTTCTTTCAGTGAAGTCATGGTTTTCTGGACAACCTCAGAATAGTGGATCAAAGAGGTCTCTGTGATCTCGAGTTCGATCCATGTTGGATCTATATCGTACTGAGCTATATTGGATTGAACCGCCTCGACAACATCCTTTTTCAAAAAGTGCTGTGGAGAGATGTTGATGCATACAGGTACAATCGGAAATCCCCTTTCAGACCATTCCTTCTGCTGCCGGCAGACATCCTGCAGCACCCATATCCCGATTTCTGTAATGAATCCACTGTCTTCAGCGATTGGAATGAATTCAGCAGGAGAAATATTGCCCCACTCCTCGTGCTCCCATCTGAGAAGTGCTTCAGCTCCTATGATCTCTTCGGTTTTTACATTTACTTTCGGCTGAAAATGCACCCGAAACTCATCTTGTCTAACGGCCTTTCTCATATCTCTCTCCAGACAGTACTTTCGATAGGATTCCTGATTCATCTCCCGGGTGTATACCTGGTATGTATTCTTGCCATTTCCTTTGGCATTCGATAATGCAGTATCTGCATTTTTTAGAAGAGAGTCGCCATCCTCCCCATCCTTTGGAAAAACACCGATTCCAATACTTGTTGAAATGAATAGATCATAATCACCATAGTGAAAAGGTTTTTCTAAAATGTCAATAATCTCCTTTGCCACATTCACCGGCTGATCCATTGTTTTCAACCTTGGAAGGCAAATGGCAAACTCATCTCCGCTGAGCCTTGCTGTAAATTGGCTTTCTGATCGATTCTTCAGCCTCTCCGTCACTTGCTTCAGAAGCTCATCTCCTACGAAGTGTCCCAGACGGTCATTAATGAATTTAAATCGATCTAAATCCATATACAGGAGTGCGAATGATTCGTCCTTTTCTCGATGAAAATCAATCTGCTCTTCGATATATTCTTCAAATCTTCTTCTGTTCGGCAATTGAGTCAGGTAATCCTGAAAAGCGGCCTTGTGAAGCGTTTCTTCAGATTTTTTCTTATCCGTAATATCCCACATAATACCGTCAAGGCGAACCAAATTCCCTTCAGAGTCACAGGTTGGGATGGCTTTTACATCCACCCATTTAATATCACCGCAGGAATGGAGGAGACGATATTGTTCAAATATCTCATTCCCTTTTCTGATCTCAGAGATAATCGATTGAATTTTCTTAGCGTCCTCATGGTAGATGGTTTCATCCCATAGTAAGGGAGATTTAATGAGATCTTCCAATTTATAACCACAAAGAACTTCAAATTCTTCCGAGCAAAATAACACCTTCTTGTTTTGGATATCTATGGACCAGACGATTTCATTCAAATTTTTAAAAATCATTTGCGCATGAGCCTCACTTTGCTCAAGCATAGCTTCTGTTCTCCTGTATTCCGTAATATCATGGACGGTCCCTATCATCCTGGTCACTACTCCATTTTCGTCTACGATCGTATTCCCTTGTTCATGGACGATTCGTTCTATGCCGTCTCTTCTGATTATCCGATATTCTATACTGAAAGCTGTGCCTGTTTGATAAGCACTCATGCATGTTTCCATGAATTCGTTTCTATCCTCCGGGTGCACCATTGAAAGATAATTTTCTAGTGAAGGTGTGATATTTTCAGGATCCTCCACACCATAAATCCTATAAAGCTGCTCGGACCAATGTGCTTCTTGACTTTTCACCTCATAATCCCAGTTGCCAACATTTCCGACCACCTGGACAAAATCAAGATCTTTCTGAGTCTGTGAAAGCTTTTTTTTAAACAATGTAAATTCTGTCGCATCTCTGGCAGTGCCAAAAACACCCAGTATGTTGTCTCCATCCAAGATCGGCGAATGAGTCATTCGCAGGTCCACTCTTTCCCCTGTCCGGCTGACAAATACAACATCATAGCTGACGGTTTCCCCTGTGACGGCTAGAGCAAATTTCTGTCGTGCCTCTTCTTGAAAGTCAGCAGCGACGAACTGATCAAAAGGGCCCGCCACTTCTGCTTTTGAATAATCGGTGTATTTTAAAATGGAATCATTGGTCTCAAGGATGTTCCCTTCCATATCCAAAATGAGGACTACATCCTGATGCTTCTGAAAAAACAAATGATAGATTTCTTGATTTTCCCGTGCACCCTCAAGCATGTTTCTCCCCATATTTAAATCATTATATTTATCTGACACTAACATTAACCCCTTTTGCAGCAGCAAGTATAGTTGTTCTTGGAGGAATAAAAACTGGTATTCTATCTTTATATCGTTTTCATAGTAGGTTTTTTTACCTATATTCCTTAATATTGTAATATAAATACAATCAGACTTCATTTCTTCCTCGAAGAAGAGGGAGGAAAAATTCGAGTAATAGACCTGGAGTGATAGAAAATGAAACCTGAATGGATTCCGTTTTATGCATCATTTGGAACGATGATTTTACTCTACCTTATTGGGTACATGGCGAAGATTGAAATACTTACGTTCAAACTTTCATTCTCTAATACTGAGATAGCACTGCTCCCGATCGCTGCGGGATTTGCTGCAGGTTTGATTAGTCAATGGATTTTAAAAAGGAAGGGGAAAGGGCATGAAAGCGGTCCCGGGGACAATGGGGCAGCTAAGTGATACAAGTTCAGCCTTGCTAGGATGGAGATTATCTAAAATACTCAATCCGTTGGTGTTTCTCATTATATGAAATGATTGTTCATGTTAGATTACGAAAGACCTGATTTTCAGGCCGTTTTATACTGATCAGGTCTTTGTTTGAAGACACCACATGGTCCATAAGAGAGCCCAAGTGTACTTCGAGAGGATCCTGAGGGATACTTGAAGGAAGAAAATGGAGTTCTGGGGTCCTTCGAGAGGATCCTGAGTGACACATGAACCCCGCAAAGTGTCACAGGTGTCACTCCTGAATTTCTTAAGTGATACCAAAAGATCCAAAAAGGAACTCTGCTGTACCTCGTGAGTTCCCAAAATTAGCCCGCAAGTATAGCTTCCTAAAAAAACCGCCAATTGACAGGCCCTAACCAAACTAGTTACCTAATCGTGCGTTTTTCTTCCTCCGGATAACTACAAATGAGACAATTCCCATTCCAATCATGATGATTAAAAAGGTAATCCCTACTATTGGCGCTACCGCAAAGCCCCGATATAACTGAATACTGTACAAGAAGGCAATAACAGCTAAACTTATGTACCCATTTCTTTTGCTCTTGATATAAATGGAAGAAAAAATAGCCATAACCAACGAAACTTGAATTAAATATGATGCAGTCATCATCAAGTACATTCCAATACTAATATCCATATTCCTCCCCCTGTCAAAAATAATCTTTAAGAGTATACATAACCCAGAACTGCGCTGCAGCCTATTTACCTCAGGAAATGTCCTCATCATCCTTCAACTTTCAGTCCGGCAACTCCTCAGATACCTATGATCCAGTCAAGAACTTAAGATTCATGCCGTCTAAGGCCAAATACCCTTTAATAAAAAGGATAGTTTCTATATACCCTTTATACGGATGAAAATAGTAATAAGTTTCAAGATCTCTCTAAAAGAATCATTTTAGTTGTTGCTTGATACCCGTTCTTCAAAACTTTTTCCTGTATCTACATGAGCTTTGGATAACTATTTCTTGAAATACTCTTTTTTTATTCTTGGTTCTCTTAGAGCTTCCCTGAGACCTCTTTTTATAAAAAATAGTGCGATTGCAGGCTATCAAGCTAAGAAAGGACCCTAAGCACCGCATACTCCTGTCTTAACAGTCATATAGTTTTTAAGAATACGAGGTGCTGCAGATGAAAGTAATGGGTAAGATAGGATTCATTTTGTTTTTCATCTATTTTATTATCGTAATGATTATCAGTTTTATCGGCATTGATATCCATAATCTAAGAATCTCCTCTTTAGAAAGTGGAAAGAGTAACTTTGTTCCTTTTGATAGTCTTAGCATGTATTTTTTAGAAAAAGAACACTACAACCTTGATACGTGGTTTTGTAGTACGTTCGGTCCTTTGCTCTTATTTCTGCCCATGGGACTGCTTCTTCCTGTTGTCTTTAAGAATATGCAAATGTTAAGATCTGTTCTGTTATTTTCTTTTGTGCTAAGTGTCTTTATTGAAGTGCTGCAAAATGTGACCCAGCTGGGAGTAATGGACATTGATGATGCTATATTGAATACAGCCGGCGCTATAACGGGGTACCTCTTTTATACCATTCTTTTTAAAAAAACTGCCAAATAAAAACCCGTCACTCTGACGGGTTTTTTCGATACATTTAATGAATATCTCTTTTCTTAAATCTGCCGCCCCGTACTTCATTGATATCAGCAACCGCCAGGAACGCGGTCGGATCCATCTCTTCTACAATCGATTTCAGTTTGGCTTCTTCCAGACGAGTCACGATACAGAAAATCACTTTTTTATCTTCTCCCGAATACCCGCCTTCACCTTTCAGATAGGTAACTCCGCGGCCCAGCCTTGCCAGTATGGCATCTCCTATTTCTCTGTCCTTGTCACTGATGATCCAGGCTGATTTTGACTCATCAAATCCATCAATGACAATGTCAATGGTCTTGAAGGCAATCACATAAGCAAGTACAGAATACATGGCTCGGTCCCAGCCGAGGACGAATCCTCCCCAGGTAAAGATGAATACGTTGAACAGCATGATGAATTCTCCGACGGAAAAGGGAAACCTTTTATTCAAAAGGATCGCCAGGATTTCGCTGCCATCCAGGGCTCCTCCATAGCGGATGACAAGCCCTACTCCCGCTCCAAGAACAATTCCTCCGAACACAGTGGCAAGCAGCATATCCGAAGTAAATGCAGCGACAGTATGCAGGTAATTCGTTGCCAGAGATAAAATCGAAATCCCAAACACCGTGGAAACCGCGAATGTCTTTCCAATTTGTTTATAACCTAAAAAGAAAAATGGGATATTCAACAGGAAAATGAATACACCCAGCCTTATGCCTGTCAGGTTGTATAAAATAATGGAAATACCGACAATTCCTCCATCCATGATCATATTGGGCACGAGGAATACCTCGATTCCCAGGGCCATCATAATGGCACCCAGCAAGACGAAAAAAGCCCGCTTAATAATCTTCTTTGTACTCATTTTTTGATGTTGCTGCAGTTCGGATTTTATCTGCTCCTTTATCGCCTCATCATTCAATCCGTTCTCCCCCCGTCTTTTAATCTTCTACATTCAGCATTTTCTTTAAATCCCTTTTGCTGCTTCTGGATACAAGAATATATAGGATATCTCCCTTTTCAATGACCGTTTCCCCATAAGGTGTCACTAATTGACTTCCCCGTATGATGGCGTTGATCAGGACGTCCTTTGGAAAAACAATCTCAATTAGACTTTTACCAAGAATAGGGGTTTCTTCGTTGACTTCGACTTCCATGATTTCAGCATTGGCCCTGCCGATCGAAACCAATTCAAGAGAATGGACTGGGTCTACTTTTTTCGGACCGGTCAAGCCAAGTTTTTCAGCAAAAATGGATATGGTCGAGCCTTGAATCAACGCCGAGGTTAGAACAACGAAGAATACGACATTGAAAATCATTGGAGAGTTGTCAATTCCGGCAATCAGTGGAAAAGTTGCCAGTACAATCGGGACAGCTCCCCTTAACCCTGCCCAGGACAGGAAAACCTTATCTTTTACATCGAAATCCGATTTGACTAAAGACAGAAATACGGCTGCCGGCCTGGCTAACAAGATTAAGATTGCAGACAGCAGCACTCCTTTCAAGGCAACATCCCACGTAAAGAGCTGAGATGGAAACACCAATAAACCAAGGATGACGAACATGAGTATTTGCATCATCCAGGCAAAGCCCTCGTTGAACTTGAATATTGAGTGCTTATAGGTCAGTTCCGAGTTGCCAATCAGCATGGCTGCTACATATACCGCTAAAAGGCCGCTGGCATTGAACAGATCGGTAATACTGTAAGCCAGCAGTGCAAAGGCCATTGCAAATACGGGATACAGTCCGCTCGAATCAAGATTGATTCTATTAATCGAACGGGTCGCCAATTTTCCAAAGAGGATCCCTAATACCAAACCCAGCCCCATTTGCCAGAAAAACGAACCGATAATTAAGGGATAGGATGGGTTTTCCACCGTTAATAATTCAATGAATGATATTGTTAAAAACACGGCCATCGGGTCATTGGTTCCGGATTCAACCTCCAGTGTGGAACCCAGCTCCCCTTTAACATTCTGCCCTTTGAGTACGGCAAAGACGGCAGCCGCATCCGTCGAACCAACAATGGCACCAAAGAGGAATCCCTCAAGCCAGGAAACTCCTAATATAAGCTTCGCTGCCACTGCGACGACTGAAGTTGTGACGAGAACACCAAGTGTAGCAAGGGATAAGGCCGGCTTGACGACCGATTTAACAGTGGATATCTTTGTCTGCAGGCCTCCTTCAAACAAAATCATTACCAAAGCAAGAATTCCAATGAGCTGTGTCAATTTAGCATTATCAAAGTAAATGAGGCCCAACCCATCACTTCCTGCCAGCATGCCTACCAGGATAAATAGGACAAGTGCCGGAACACCGAGCCTTGTAGAAAATTTTGTTGTGATGACACCTGTTACCAATAACAGAGCTGTCATCAAAATAAAGTAGTCAGAACTAATTAAAGAATTTTCCATGAATACTTACTGCACCTCGCTGCCTTAAAGATTAACGTCGACCTTGATTGGTTCTTCAGTATGAATGTCAATTCCGATATATTTCAAGGTTTCTGAAGGAGTAGAGTGATTGAAGATCTTTTGGAGGATGGATAGAGCTATGCCTTTTTTATATGCGTGATACCCGAATGTTTTTCTAAGGGTGTGGGTGCCGATTTTTCCCTCCACCCCTGCCTCCTGGGCAGCCTTGTTAATGATCCGGTAAGCCTGCTGGCGGGTAATCGGGAATTCATTTTTTTTAGATTTAAACAAAAAATCTTCCCTGGTCAATGAGGTTTGGGCCAGGTAATCAAATAAGGCCGATCTAACGACATGGTTTAAATAATATGAATTCCCATTCTCACAAGGCGTGAAAAACTCCCTCGCATTTTCTCGATCCCAGACCTCCTTTACCCTCAGCTGAAGAAGATCGCTGATTCTCATGCCAGTATTCACACCCAAAACGAAAAATAGATAGTCCCTTTTAGATTGCTCGTACAGAATATTTTTCATCTTATATATATCGTCAATCCTTCTGATCGGCTCTACAAATTCCATTGAAGACCTCCGTAATGTTACTTAATATAGATTATACGGGATTTATGTAACATCATTAAACAAATATGCTTAAGAATTCAGAATAGAACTAATTCTGTTCTTGTTTTGAATAAAATTCACCATATTTAAAGCCAGATTCATTATGGAATCTGGCTGACGTAATCTTCATTCAGCTGTTTGTTCACTGCCCTTCCTCCTATGAAAGACAAGGCCGAATAGCAGGACAGAAATAATTGGCGCCAAAGCCACCAAGGCTATCATACCGAAACCATCCAGTAATGGATCTCTTCCTTCAATAACAGATGCCGCTCCTACAGCTATTGAAAGAATGAAGGTTACGGTCATCGGTCCCGTGGCTACACCACCCGTATCAAATGCAATTTCGATAAACCCCTTTTTGCTCATGAAAATCAATATTAAAACAACAGTGTACCCTGGTATCAAAAAATACAGCAGCGGAATGTCCAGCAAAATCCGAAGCATTGATAATGCAATTGAAATTCCTACTCCGGTTGATAGAGTCAGGAGCATGGCTCTCTGAGATATGTCTCCGGAAGTAACTGTTTCTATCTTTTTATTCAACACCTTGATTGCCGGCTCCGCAATAGTAGCAACAAATCCAAGTACAAAGCCAATTGGGACGATGATCCAGGAATAAGAAAGTTCACCAAGGACTTTTCCCATCTCGCGCCCTATAGGCATGAAACCGATGTGAACACCATGTAGGAAAAGTGATAATCCAATAAAGGTAGCAATGAACCCATAAATGACTGTTTTCACCTTCTCTTTAGGCAGCTTCAAGAAAAAGATTTGAAAGATCAGAAAAAAGAGTAACAAGGGAAGTACCGCAAGAGCCACATCGAATAATACTCCTGGCAAGCCTTCAATAATCTTGATGTTCATTATATGAACACCCCCAGTAAGAGAACTGCGATAATCGGGCCGATAGAGGCTAATGCAACCAGCCCAAACCCTTCAGTAGAATTTTTTTCTTTGTTTACAGCCGAAGCGACGCCGATTCCCAGGGCCAGTATAAATGGAACCGTAATCGGGCCTGTTGTGACTCCGCCGGCATCAAAGGAAACTGACCTGAAACCGGACCCACTGAAGGCTGCCAATAGGAAAACGATAGAATAACCTCCAATAAGGAAGTAATGTATAGGCAGTTTATATAAGGTCTGAAACATGGCAATGGCAATGAATACCCCCACCCCAATGGCAACTGTCAATATAAGCATACTGGAGGTGACCGCACCGCCAGATACCTGTTCTACCTGTGATGACAGCACTCTCACATCGGGTTCAGCAACAGTGACTGAAAATCCTAATAGGAAGGCGACCCCTATAATAATCCAAGTATTTTTAGATTTAGGAAGAATTTCACCAATTTTTTCACCGATCGACAGAAGCCCCTTATTGACTCCGACCAGAAAAAAGATAAAACCGAGAATCACCATGACCAAGCCAATAAGAAATTGAACAAACATCTCAGCCTCGAGTTTTATTACAAAAATCTGCAGTAAGGTGACAACCACCCCTACTGGAAGAATGGAAAGCAAAACGTCACTTATGGATTTCTTTATATCTTTCAACCAACTTCCCCCTATATATGTTTCCTTATCTCTTACCCCTTCGGCCGGACTTGAAACGAGTATTAGCAGGCATAAAACAGTTACCAGAAGGAAAAGTTACCTATGGGATGCAAGAAGGAGAAAACTATACTATTATACGAAGAAGAACACGTTACCTTTAGGAAGAAAAGAAATACGAGGTGTTCTCTTGTTAAATCCGATTGAAACCGATTATTTCATATTCTCTTCAAACAAATTCAAGACGAAAAGTATAGTTTTTAAGCAGATGTTATAAATCAAAAGTTAAACAAGAGGTATAGACATTAGTCACTACCTAATTCACTAACATGGCTTTAAACTAAAACCACATACCTCTCAGAATCGATCTTTTAGATCCTCTTTACATTCGTGCTTGTTTTAACAGCTGCCTCTTTATAGTCCTGATCTGCCCCCGGTGATTGATTTCATCTTCCATGACATGAAACCAAAGATAGTAGTTATTATAAGGAACTCCATTTCCCCATTCGTTTTCTTCTGCCAGCCAATCATCTTTGAGCTTCCCCAGCTGAGAAAGTGTACTCTTCCTTACGTCCGATAATTGATTTATGTAGTATTCTATTGGCTGCTTTTCAATTGTTTGTCTGGCTTGCTCCCCAAGTTCCAGTGCGGTCCGCCATTTGCTTAGTTCCACATCATTCAGGTCCCGCCCTTGGAATGAAATGATTCCATGAACAAATTCTATAGAAGCAATATGAAGCAGCAGCGCACCTATTGAATTCGATGATCCATCCACCCTGTAATCCAGGTCTTCCTGTTTTAATTCTTTTATTTCCTCCAGTGTGACTGCTCTGGTATACTCCAGCATACAGACAAGCTCGCCCATTTTTTCTGTGAAACCGCCGTTGTTTTGAATTCTGTAGTCAATCATTTCCTCAACCTCCTTATTAGTCCATTTCTAAGAATAGCAGTATATTTCTGAATTAATAGACTAATAATTTTAAAGTGAGAATGGTATACTAATAATAGATACAGTTATTGCTCCTGCTCAGAAAAAGGCAGCAGCACCTTCCACCCGCTTCCCTCAAATAATGTCTTCAGCATCCATAAATGATCGCTGCCAATCAGCAGAAGAATTCGATTATCGCCTTCCATTGCTGCCACCTCGGCAATATTCTTATAAATCTTGTATTCCCTTTCCATCCATTTAGTAAGAAATTCCATGCCGATCTTTTTGCCCTTTGGGTCCTCCACCAGTGCAAATGAGAGATAGAGCCTTTCTATTGCTTTAATGGCATTGTAGTTGTTGAGTGCTTTATAAGAATCCATCATTCTTATTTTCTTATCAATGGAAGGTGAACGTTCTTTTACAACTTGTATCTTTTCCCTTATTACAGGATATCCTTTTTCAATATTCATAAATAAGTCTGTCACATCTTCTTGAGTGAGAGTGCTTTCCCAATCCACCGCATGCACTTCTTTAAGGCCTAATGCCTTAGCAGCCCTGAAGCCGATCTGCTCCATTTCATGCTGTGAGTATTGTACTTTGCATTGGGTGTACCTCTCTTGAAGTCTGGTCTGTAAAGTCCTTTCCCACTCTAAAGCTATCTTTGTGGGCTTTAACCTAACTAATTCCCCGACCATTTCTATGATTTCTTTTTCTTTCCCTATAATCAGGCCGGGCTCATATTGCTCCATATGAAAGGTGCCCAGCAGGATGATTTCGTTTTTTACCATTCTCTCCCCTTCTTTCTTTAAAATAAAAATTAGCGAGTGTGTCCCCGCTCGAGTCTATGCAGATTACTGTCCTTCCATCAAGGAATTTAACTAGATAGTAAATTGATAACCCGTCTGTATTTGGTAAGGGGCTCACTGACTTTTGATTAATCATGAGGTAACGCTGGGTGAGACAATGCAGGTGTATGAAGTATGTCCTCTTTTGAACCTCCCGCCTCCTTTTCCTTTATTTCTGCAACCATAGTCTACGTTTTTCTCCTTCTATGGTCAGTTCAAAAAAGGGATGTCGTTAAAAGTCCTGCGGCTTCACACGTCGTGAATAGTTCATCATTTGGGATAGTGACTACAAACACTGAGTTCTTCTAAGCGAGAAACACCATGCTAAAACGCCTAACTCAGCTTATAGCATGGGGATTAGAGGATAAACACCCTACTAAAATGCCAAACTCAGATTATAGCATGGTGATTAGAGCATAAACACCCTACTAAAATGCCAAATTCAGATTATAGTATGGTAATTAGTGGATAAACACCCTACTAAAAAGCCAAATTCAGATTATAGTAGGGTGATTAAAGGATAAACACCCTACTAAAAAGCCAAATTCAGATTATAGTATGGTGATTAAAGGATAAACACCCTGCTAAAAAGCCAGATTAAACTTATAGTATGGTGATTAGAGGATAAACACCCTACTAAAATGCCAAATTCAGATTATAGGATGGTGATTAAAGGATAAACACCCTACTAAAATGCCAAATTCAGATTATAGTATGGTGATTAGAGGATAAACACCCTACTAAAATGCCAAATTCAGATTATAGTATGGTGATTAAAGGATAAACACCCTACTAAAAAGTCAGACTCAGATTATAGTAGGGTGATTAGGAACATAAAGGCTATTATTCTTAGTCCAGTCTGCTATTAAAACTCTAGGAGGAAACCCAGGATGATAGCTGGAAACAATTTTCCACAGATTTATATTAATCTATTTCCTTAACTCGCTCATCAAAATAGTCCATCGGTGGTTCTAACGGCCATCTATATAGAGCCTGTCAATACAATTTTATTACTTTTTAAACCATTAGGCAGGATAAAGTGTAACCTATATATATCACTCCCTTTTAATCTTTCGTTGAGCAGTCAAGTTTAGGCTTGCTCCTTTCATTCGGTGAATTGAGAACGCTGTAATAGTCTTCTCTACAATACAATATAAAAAAGGAGCCGCCACTATAATGGCCCGCTCCTTTGTAATAGATCAAACATTCACATTTCCCTGCAAGTCGAACCTCGCCAAAGTCATCCCAAGAAGATCCGCTGCCTGGTTGAATCCGACTGGAAAAACCGGATCCACTACATCACCCGGACGCTGGCCATAGCCATTCGGGAAATTAAAGGTATTATCATATACTTGAATCTGACCGACTGCTGGCAGGTTACTTCCTCCTCCACCTGCTGCAAAATATACAGCCAGCCTTTCTGGATCATTGTTGGTAAAGAAATTATCTTCTATCAGCAATTCCTCAAGAAGTGTATAATCCACCCTTGTCGTTAAGATGATGGAACTTCCTGAGTTAGTCTGGTGATCGATGTCATTCTCCCTGATAATCAGGCTGGTCGCCTCTTCAAGGAAAGTATAGAAATTGACAAACTGATTGAAACTTGTCATAGTATTGCCGATGATATTGATGGTTCCAGATACATTATAGGAAGCAAGGTTTGGTTCAAAAATAATTGCCCCGACACTGGTGCTGTTTCCTAGAAAGGTATTATTCGTTACGTTCGTTGTTCCCCGTAACACTTGAAAGCGCAGGCTCTGAGTATTGATAGCATTATGAATGAACAAATTATTATCAAAAGTAATGTTCTCTGCAAAAATATAGCCGCTTCTCACGGTACCTTCAATAATGGAATTTGATATCGTTATATTTCTGTACAAATTATCTAAAGCCCTTAGAGGCACACTGACCACTGCATTTGAACCTGTCAGCGTTCTATTACTAATCAAGTATAGATTGTCCACTGTCACATCGTCTGCTTCTATCACCAATCCGTCGACGGTACTTGCTGGATTGAAAATGACTTGAGGTTGTGTATCCCCTTCTCCTTGAAGGGTTAACGATTTATCCACAAGAATCTGCGCAGCTATTTCATACATTCCACTCAAGATATGAACGGTTCCGCCGGCATTCACAGCGGTGATCCCTTCCTCAATCGTGCCAAACGGATTGGCCCTGCTTCCATCCCCGCCTGAAGCCCCGGCTTCCACGTAAATATTGTCTGGATCCACAACTACCTGTTCGATGGCAGTATCCAATGCTGCCTGAACATCCTCTACACTTTCATAACCAAATACCGGCCGGTTTTCCAGCAAGATATCGGCTATCTGGTTTTTTTGATCTTCCGTTAAGGGGGCGTACTCTGAAAGATCCAGTCCAAGAAGAGGGTCTTCGATTGCTGCACGTATTCCTGCAGGCGTCTGCGCAGCGTTCACCGCCTCTAAAGCAGGATTGACAGGAGTGCCGAAGTCTCCAGGGAGAACGCGCTGAAGCAGCACTAATTCTCCTAAATCATTTTCTGTAAAAATGGTAGCCGTTACTTGGCTTCCTCCCCCCGGGTCTGGTGAAGTCATTATCCTAACCCCGAACGCCGGAATTAAAGTACTGTTGAGAGAAACCGGCAGGACAAAGACGGGACCCGTGCCCATCACTGGAGTTCCGAATTCCTGCAATTCTGCAAGGTTCTGCGCATAAATTATCTGCTGAGCATACCCTTGTGCATTTGGCTCAGTAATTCTGTAAACTTCTATTAAAACATTGGCAGGAAGATTACCAGTCCCTGTATTCTGTACCCGGACAACAAGCTCCCTTGCGATCCTTTTACCTGCTCCGTCAATATTTGGTATCGGCCCTGTATCATAAATGGCCATGTTTATAAGCTCCTTTCCTCTTATTCTAGAAGCCAGGCTAAATAGCTTCTACTCTATCAGTATATGAAACACAAAGAGAATGGCTTGGTCATGTGTACAGGTACCACCAGTAAGGGCACTGTTTTAGAAGAGAAGAAGGGATCCTGCATGTTTCAAAACTCTTTTATTTAAAAAAACCGAGCCAATCCTAAATGGATCAGACTCGGTTTTAAAATATAGTTACCCTTTTACAGACCCCGCAGCAATTCCTTCTACGATCTTGTCGCTCAGGATGAAGTAGGCGATCAATACAGGAATGATACTGATCATCAGTGTTGCGCCGATCGCGCCCCAATCAGTCAGATACTGTCCGACGAAGTTATTCACCCCGACTGTGATGGTTTTCCACCTGTCAGAACTCATGAAGGTTTGGACAAAAACAAATTCGTTCCAGTTATAAATCATGTTGATGATCACTGTTGTGGACAGCACGGGTACTGTCATAGGCAGCGTGATCTGGAAAAAGATGCGGTGAATGGAACAGCCGTCCATGACTGCAGCTTCCTCAATTTCACGCGGCAGGGCTTTGTAGAATCCGGTCAAAATCATAATCGTAATCGGCAGGTTGAATGCTACATACGAGATAATGATGGATACCGGGTTGTCAATCAGGTTTACGGACTTAAATATGTTGAATAATGGAATGAGTGTTGAATGAAGCGGAATCATGTATCCTGCCATGAATAAACCTAGAACGACTCCGCTCAATTTCCAGTGCATCCTTGTCACGGCAAATGTCACAAAGCTTGCAAGGATAACCGTCAAAACGACTGCGGCTACTGTATAGAAAACACTGTTGAAAAAGTAGGTATCGATGTTTCCGGTTGTCCAGGCTTTAACATAGTTGCCCCATTGCGGATCCTGAGGCAGCGCAAACGGGGACATCCCGAAGACCTCTTGATTCGTTTTCAATGAAAACATGAACAGCCAGACCAGCGGGTAAATTTGGATGATCCCAATGATCCCCAAAACGAGGTAAAGAATACCGAACCCGATTCTTTTGCCTAATGATTTATTGGTGTTATAAGAAGCCGGAAGTGCCGGCTGCTGTTGTGTCTCTACTGCTGCTTTACTCATTTTGTTCCCGCCCCTTTCTAGTATTCAACTTCATTTTTTGATGTCAGCAATTTTTGGATGATAAATGTCAAACCAAGACTGATAATCAGAAGTCCGAAACCAATCGCACTTCCGTATCCGAAGTTATATTTACTGAAGGCTTCCTTGTACATATAAGAGGCCATAACTTCTGAGGCACCATTCGGTCCGCCGCCTGTCAATATGAAAATTAAATCAAAATATTTCAATGAGCCGACGATGGCAAGGATAACCATGACTTTGATAACACCTGAAATCAATGGCACCTTGATTTTATAAGCAATCTGGATGGGAGTCGCCCCATCTATTTTCGCAGCTTCTACTAGTTCTTCCGGTACATTCTTTAAAGCTGCATAAAAAATGATGATATAAAATCCGGCATATTGCCAGACGATTGGAAGGAACAGAGCGAACAGCACAATGTTTGGATCTGCCAGCCACAGCGGCGGATTCTCGAAACCAATTAATGTAAGGAATCGATTCAACATCCCGTTGGACGGATCGAAAATTTTGGCCCAAAGCTGGCCGATAGCAACAGAAGATAGAAGCATCGGGATCAGATAAATCTTTCTGAAGAAATTGGCTCCTTTAATTTTACTAGCAAGAATCAGTGATAAAATCAGGTAGCCAATCAAGCTTAATGTTGAGAACAGCCCAAGCAGGATGGAATGCCATGTACTTTTCCAAAACATCTTATCCTGTACTAACTCTATATAATTATCCAATCCTGTAAACTTCATCTGTCCGATTCCGTTCCAATCCATCAACCCGTAATATCCTGTCAGGACAATCGGGATATAAATCAGGAAAAGAATGAGGACAAGCGCAGGAAGAACATAAAGACTGATGACCCATTTGTTTGACATGACACTTCTCATTTTCTTTACTCCCTTCTCTTTAAAAAGCTGCTTTCGTATGCATTGCTGCTTTACGAAATCGATTCAATGCTTGTTCTATGAATGTTAATGTGTGTGTCTATTCCCAAAAGGAAATTAGAGCAGAGGGAACCTTAAAACAACAATGTTTATAGAATGTTTTTTCATAAACTTTGCTGCTGGTTCATATTGTTTCGGCAAATATCCTCGTAAGGAAGAAGCCTATTTCCGAAAGCAACAATCAATACGAAAACAGCTGTACAAATGAGCTTGAAAAAAATAGAGGGCATATTGGATATGCCCTCTACACTGAGTGTATTACTCCTGCTCTTTGGCAATTTCGTCCGCATGCTGTTTCACGAACTCTTCAGGTGTTATCTGCTTTCCGAACAGGGCTGTTACCAGGTCATGGTGCAGCTCAGATACTGCAGGGCTGGATTGGGTATCAAAGTAAGTCGTTACATTTGAAGCAGAACCCAGGTCATCCAGGATTTCAATGTACATTGGATCAAGATCAAGACTTGCTGTATCCACCTTCGTCGCAGGGATAACGCCGGCATCTGTCACTGACTTTTCTCCCCATCTCTTTACAAGATAGCCGACAAAGTCTTTCGCTTCATCTTGAACTTTTGAATCTTCTGCTACGAATAAGCCAACTCCAGGGCCGCCGACATAACTGTCGATGGATGATCCTTTACCGCCTTCATAAGTAGGGAACTTGAAGTAGCCGATTTTATCTTTGAACTCCTGAGTTACATCAGGGCTCGTTGTGTAGTTAGGCAGTTCCCATGTTGCTGTAAGGAACATTGCTGCCTGTTCGTTCATGAAGTAGCCTTTTGCATCATCATTGGATAACGCGCTTGCCCCTTTAACAAAGCCGCCCATATCCACAAGGTTCTGGATTTCTTCTGCAGCTTGCTTGATCGCTGGGTCATCGAACTTCGCTTTTCCATCAATGACATCTGTCAGGATTGTCGGGCCGCCGATTCGATCAGCCATATACATGAACCAGAAAGATGCAGGCCATCCGTCTTTTGCACCGACTGTTGTTGGAACGACGCCATTATCCGCAAGTGTTTTGACAACGTTTTTATACTCTTCGAACGTTTCAGGTACTTCCAGGTTATGCTTCTCGAAGATTTCTTTATTGTAAAATACGTAAGAGATATTGAGTTCGAGCGGCAGGCCATAGGTTTTGCCGTCCACTGCATAAGATTCTTTTACACCAGGAATAAATTCCACGCCATCTGTCGTTACATCATCCAGAGGTGCAAGCATGTCGCCTTCCACGTAAGGCTGGATGAATCCATCTGACCAGGTCATTCCGATATCCGGCAGTTCATTGGAAGAAGCCAGTACTTTCAGCTTTTCTCTATATTGATCTGGGTTGAGGATTTCTGTTTCGATTTTCACATCATGTTCTGCTTCATATTCTCCGATGATATCTTTCACGATGGAGAACTGGGCATTGGAACTTCCTTCAGGCCATAAATGCATGAACTTTATAACTTTTTCGCCATCTGCACTGGCTTCATCCGATGAACTTGAAGATGAACAGCCTGCAAGTGCAAGCGAGGCAACCATTAGAGATGACGCCAGAACTGCAAACGCTTTCTTTTTGAACAATGTAAGATCCCCCTTTGACCTTGTTTGTATTTTGTTTACATCTCTAGTGTACATTGGGAATGTTCTGAAAAATAGGTCACTATGATTAGGAAAAATACTACTATTTTTAGAAAGCGGTTTCATTATGGATTTTCCGGTAAGCACTCGGTGTCATTCCTTCTTGTTCTTTAAAGATCTTAATAAAATATTTTGCTGTTTTATAACCCGACTCTTCCGCAATTTCATTGATAGGGAGTTTCGTTGAAATCAGCAGGTCCTTCCCCCTTTGGATCCGCCTTCTGGTAACATACTCGCTGAAGGTCATCCTAACGTGCTCCTTGAAAAGGACACTAAGGTAACTGGGATTCAAATGGACGTGATCCGCTACTTCCTTCTGAGTCAGTTCATTTTTCAAGTGCTTATTAATGTACTCAACAGCTTCCCTGATCGGCGTGCTGGTCGACAGATTCTGGGAATCGGCCTGAACCAGCTTTTTATCTACCACTTTCTCGATCGTTTCTGCACGCACTTGTTTTTCAACAGCTTGTACTGCTGCTTCGACCGCCTCTATCAATGCTTTTTTGCTGATCGGCTTCAGAAGGTAGTTTATGACACCGGACCTTAGGGCTTCCTGAGCGTACTCAAATTCTGAATAAGCTGATATCACAATAATGACAGGATGTACTTCCTGCTCTTTTATCATCTTTACTAACTGCAGTCCCGTAATTTCTGGCATCCGGATATCTGTGAGCAATATATGGACCCTGCTGCTTTTCATCAGCTCTATCGCCTCTTGGCCATTGGAAGCTGTCAAGATGTTGTACTGTCCATCCGCCCACTTTTCAAGCGATTTCATCAAACCTTGACGGCTTCTCGGTTCATCATCTACGATCAATATGGTTTTCAGCATGTTCTTCTTCTCCTTTCAAGGGAATCACAAACCACACCTTCGTCCCCTCTCCTAATTCACTAGAGATTTCCAATCCGGTTTTAGGCTGCGTTGGATAATATAATTCCAGCCTTTTTTGGACATTCGTCATGGCCATCCCATTTCCTGATTGATTGGAGAGAACGCCTCCAGACAGCATTGCCTGTTGGATTGCCTTCATTTTTTCCGTTTCGATGCCCGGTCCATCATCTTCCACCATGACTATTAGATATCCATTTATTTCAGCAGGCTCAACGGATATGGAAATGGTGCAAGGATCCATTGTATTTCCTGCCCCGTGAAGCACCGCATTTTCCACCAGAGGCTGAATCAGCAGTTTAGGAATTTTCACATCTTGGTATCGTGGCTCGATGAATAGGTTCCATTTCAATTGATCACCGAATCGCATCTTCATAATTTCCATATAATTTTCTATATGCTGTGTTTCTTCGTGTATAGTCACCCAGTCTCCATTTGTCTGTTTTGTGATGGTATAGCGGAAAAGCTCAGACATGGCTACGACAAATTCCGCAAGCTCCTCTTCATCCTTTTCCTCCAGAGTCCATTTGAGGGCATCGAGCGTATTAAACAGAAAGTGAGGGTTGATTTGGGCCTGCAAAGCTTTTAATTCACTTCTGCTCCTCGTTATTTCTTTTTCATATACCATTTTGATTAAATGGTTTGTCTCTTTAGCGAGCTGGTTGTATGTACTATTCAACTCATTGATTTCGTTGGCTGTCGTCACACTCGGATTCATTGTCATGGAACCGGCGCTCGCCTGCTGCATAGTTTCTGTCAATTTTATAATAGGTCTCGTGATGAAAGAGGATAGAAACAAAGAACTTACCAGGAATATGATAAATCCGGTGACTCCCGATATAATGACGACCATTCTCAGAACATTGATACCAGCCGTCAGCTCCTTGACAGGTGTCAAAATGATCAGGGTCCAGCCGGTAACCTGGGAAGTCTGCCTTGTCACGATATAGTCCTGGTTATCCAGTGATAGGGTGCCAGCTGGATTTTCAATCATTGGAGCAAGGGAACCTTCATAGTTTGAGAGAATCGGGTTCATGTCTTTGTCCAGAAGTATTGAAAATTGATTGGTATGGTCTGTTTCATTTTCAAATTGAAGATAATTACTGTAGATACTGATTAAGAGATAACCTCCATTGTCATAACCCTTTCCTATCAAATTAACACGCCTTAAAGCCATAAAGTTATCGGTATTGCGGGGGTCATCACCAAGCCAGACCAGGCCTCCATTTGCTTTATCTGCTTCAATGATCCATTTCTTATCTATTCTTGAAAGCAGACTTGAATCATCCAGCGGAAGGATTCGATTCATATTACGAGTGTACAGTTCAAATTCGAAAATCCCATCTGTGTTCGCCTGGATGGTATTGACGATTCCGCCCAATTCCTGCCGCTCATAGAAATCGATGGTTTTTCCTTCATAAGCCCTGGAAAGTACTCTTTGAATATTATTGTTGGTCATGACCAGCTTGGTCGCCGTATTAATTTGCTTGTACAGTGATTCCAGCCTTCCGTTTGCTTCGACTGCTGTTTGATCAATCTGCTTCTCGGCGTTCGATTTCAGGAGCGAAGACACTTGGTTGTATGTCAGGACACTGACGAGCGCCAGTACGGTTGCCATGACAACCAGAAATACAAATGACAGCTGATTGCGCAGTGTGTTCCATTTTTTCAACTTAGAAAACATCGTTAAATCGCCTACTATCTCGAATTAATAGTTTTTTAATATACTATAACTCATTCCATCAGAAAGGTTAATACTATTCCTAAAAATCAAAATATAGTTTATACTTAAAAGAGTAAAGTGAAAGCGCAGACATAAAGGGGAATTTGTTAATGAATAATCGAATGATGAGCGGACTGTACTCCTTAACAGAATGGATTACGAAGTTTGCTTTTTTAAATATTTTATGGATTGCTTTCTCCTTACTGGGAGTGATTCTTTTTGGGCTGCTGCCCTCGACCGTTGCACTGTTTACCGTATTGCGAAAGTGGATGATGGGCGAAACAGAATTCCCGCTCTTTCCGCTCTTCTGGAAGACCTACAAAGCTGAGTTTTTTAAAAGTAATTTGCTGGGAGGTATCTTTTTTCTCCTGGGAGGGCTCGTGTACCTGAACCTGGAATTCATGAATGCGAACGGAAATCTGGGTCTTCAAGTCGTGCATATCCCGCTTTATTTGATCATCCTGGCCATTTCGATGACCGTCTTGTATACCATTCCAGTATATGTTCATTATAATATCGGCCTTTTTCAAGTCTTTAAGAATGCCTTTCTAATTATGCTGCTGAACCCGCTGCCAAATCTCATGATGCTTGTTGGCACTGCCTCGACACTATTTGTCATGAATGCACTGCCTGCTCTACTGCTCTTCTTTGGCGCAAGTTTCACCGGTGCCATCATTATGGCAGCCAGTTACCTTGCATTTCAAAAAATCGATAAGAAACAAAAGGAAGCACAGACAATCTGATTGTGCTTCCTTTTTATTTTGCGAGTTTAAGTAACTCACTGATAGTGACCAGCTTCCAGCCTTCTGCAGTCCATTGGGGAATGAGCCGGCTTATGGCCTCCAAAGTTTGAGAGCGATCACCATAGCCATCGTGGAAAAGTATTATAGCTCCGTTTGAAAGAACTGAACGTGTCTCTTCTAAAATATGATTGACTCCTGGTTGCTCCCAGTCCCTGGCACCCAGATTTAAAGCACCAATGAGATGGGAGTACCCTTTCCCTTGAAGAGCGGTTTCAGTTACATGGTCAAAGTCTAGAAACGGCGGTCGGAAGGAAGCTGGTTTTTCACCTGTCAGCCTCTCTATCAATAACTCCGTCTTTGTTATTTCCTCCACACATTTCTCATGGGATAACTCAGTCAGTTTTGGGTGGGTATAAGTGTGATTACCAATCTCATGACCTAGTTCTGCAGCCCGCTTAACAAGCTTCGGGCACCTTTCCATCTGTTCCCCGATCATATAAAAGGTGGCTTTAGCATTGGCTTTCTGTAAAATCTCTAAAACCTGTGGAGTATATAAAGCGTTAGGGCCATCGTCAAACGTGATGGCCAATACTTTTTCGTCTGTGCGGACTTTATTTATCATAAGAGCAGGCATTGAGCGGCACTCCTTTTTATGAGGTTATCTTGAATCTCAACTCAGCGGGCTTATGGCTTCTTTTTGCTTTGTAATACTGGATGGAGACCTCTTAGTCGGTAACTTGTATTGTGAGTTGTTACTTAAATAGCATCAAAACGCCAGAAAAGGAATTTGATGCCGTAAAGAGAGCGTTTAAACAGCATCAAATCGCCAAGAAGGGCATCTGATGCTATAATGAGTGCCTTTAAACAGCAGTAAAACGCCAGAAAGAGAATCTAATGCTGTAATGAGTGCCTTTAAACAGCATCAAAACGCCAGAAAAGGAATTTGATGCCGTAAAGAGAGCGTTTATACAGCATCAAATCGCCAAGAAGGGAATCTGATGCTATAATGAGTGCCTTTAAACAGCCTTAAAACGCCAGAAAGAGAATCTAATGCTATAATGAGGGCCTTTAAACAGCATCAAAACGCCAGAAAATGAAACTGATGCTGTAAAGAGTGCCTTTAAACAGCACTAAAACGCCATAAAGAGAATCTGATGCTGTAAAGAGTGCCTTTATACAGCATCCAAACGTCAGAAAGAGAATCTGATGCCGTATAGAGAGCGTTGGAAGCTGCTTTCTTGATAACCCTTTATTATTTTTGACTGAGTGTGGACATCTAGGGGTCTGCTTGATTACCTTTTCAAGAAAAATAATTGCATCCGGGCACCTAGGAACCCGCTTGGTTACCTTTTCAAGGAATTTAACTGCATCAGGGCGCCAAGCAGCCTGCTTGGTTACCTTTTTAAGGAATTAAAATTGCATTAGGGCACCTAGAGGCCCGCTTGGTTACCTTTTCAAGAAAATTCAACTGCATCCGGGCACCTAGGAAGCTGCTTGGTTTCCCTTTCAAGGAAATTCAACTGCATCCGGGCACCAAGAAGCCTGCTTGGTTACCTTTTTAAGGATTTATAATTGCATTAGGGCACCTAGAGGCCCCCTTGGTTACCTTTTCAAAAAAATTTAACGGCATCCGGGCATCTAGCAGACTCCTTGCTTACCTTTTCTAGGAAATCTAACGGCATCAGGGCACCTAGCAGACCTCTTAAAGAACTAGATATTAATAAGGCCCTCGGATAGCCCCCTCCACACTCTCTTTATAAAAGTTTTCAATCTTCTCCAATTCATCTGCTGAGAAAGATTTCGTCTCCAAAGCAGACAAATTATCCTGCACTTGTTTTTGATTTTTAAATCCCGGGATGACCGCGGTGATTTCTTTCTGGTCGAGTATCCATCGCAAGGAAGCACTCGCCATTGAGTTTCTATCTTCAGCGATCCACTTCAGCTGTCCGGCTAGCTCGACTCCTTTGCGGAAGCCCAGTCCGGCAAAGGTTTCACCAACATTGAATGCTTCCCCATTTTCGTTGAAGCGGCGGTGGTCGTCCTCTTCAAAAACATGAGATGAATCGAATTTTCCTGTCAGCAGGCCGCTTGCGAGCGGAAGCCTCACCAGAAGTCCAACACCATTTTGATGAGCTTGCGGAATCAAGGTTTCCAGCGGTTTTTGGCGGAACATATTAAATATGATCTGCAGGCTTTGCACTCCAGGATACTGCAGGCTGATCAGCCCCTCTTCAACCGTTTCGACACTGACTCCATAGTGACGGATCTTTCCTTCTTCTTTTAACCGGTCAAGAACCTGAAAAACACTCCCGTCCTTGAGGATTTCACTTGCCGGGCAATGAATTTGAAACAAATCGACCGCTTCTCTTTTCAATCGGCGAAGACTGTCTTCACAGTAGGATTTCACTTGCTCGTAGCTGTAGTTTGCAGGGTCTGATATATCACCTTGGCGGCAGAATTTTGTTGCTATGTAAATCTCATTTTCTCTGCCTTTGGTCGCTTTAGCCAACAGCTCTTCGCTGTGGCCGTCTCCGTATACATCTGCGGTATCAAAGAAGTTTACTCCTTGATCCATGGCGTAATGCAATGACTTCAGCGCTTCTTCGTCACTGGTTTTTCCCCATGAACCCCCAATAGCCCATGTTCCAAAGCTGACCTCACTGATCTTAATACCTGTATCACCTAATTCACGATAATTCATTTGCCATTCTCCTCTCTTATTGAATTCCAAAAGTATATTTAGTAACGGAAGAGTATTTTTTATCGGGTGTTAAGACAACCGAAGGAAATTCGGGATGGTGGACAGCATCCGGAAACGCTTGTGTTTCCAAACAGATTCCAAGGTGTTTCGCTCCTGGTGTCCCCCTGAAAGGTCCAGCCCCGTCCAAAGAATTACCTGAATACACCACTACTGCAGGTTCATCCGTTTCGACAGTCATGACACGCCCGCTTTCCGGATCCTCCAGCCTGATTTCCCTATCATGATTGGTATTCAGTACAAAGGGATGGTCGTATCCTTCTCCTGCTAAAACAATTTGAGGATGAGAAGCTTTTGCACCTATATCAATAGAAGCGCCTTGCCTTAAATCAAAGGGGGTGTGATCTACACTGAGCATACGTCCAGTAGGAATGGATTCTTCGTCCAGTTCTAAAAATTCATCACTCTTTATTGTAAGTATGTGCTGCAGGACATCTCTCTTCAGGCTGCCGCTCAAATTAAAATACGAATGATTTGTGAGGGTGACCACTGTTTTTTTATCTGTCCGCGCTTCATATCTGATTTTCAATTGGTCATGGTCATCCAGTGTATAAGTAACCGATGAATGCAGGCTGCCCGGATAGCCTTCTTCACCATCCTTGCTCAGGTATGTAAATCGGACTCCATCTACCAGGATATCTGCCTGCCATACGACTTTATTGAACCCCTGCAGGCCCCCATGAAGATGATTACGGCCAATATTCTGCGGAAGAGTATAAACTTTCCCATCCAATTCAAACGCTCCGCCGCGAATCCGTCCGCCAACCCTTCCAACAACCGCACCCAGGAAAACAGGATCCTCCACATAGTCTTTCAGTGAATCATGGCCGATAACAATGTTTTCAAAGTTTCCATTTTGATCCGGTGTAATGATTTTCGTAATGATGCAGCCGTAATTTATTGCTGTGATCTCGATTCCATTCTCATTCTTCAGAGTGAAAGATGTGACAGCCTGCTCCCCGATTCGGCCGAATTCTTGCTGAATGATCTCCATTATACTTCCTCCTTTTTATCAGGTTTGGTTCCAGTCGAAGCCAATTTCTTTTAAAAATGATCTGGCTAGAACCATATGCCCGGCGGTTGAGGGGTGGACTCGGTCCCAGGCAAGTGCCGCCGGATACAGGTCCTCCAGCACCTTGTTGAAAGCTGCTTGCGTATCTATGAATAAACAGCCTGTATCCTTCGCTATTTTCTTCACAACTTGTCCATATTCGTCCATAGTACGGCGCATGAGATCCTTTTCATTCGGCTCCAGGTAAAATGGGGACAGGAGCACGATTTTCTTCACTGATGCCTCCGCTTCGGTTACGAGTTTCCTCAGTGTCTTTTCATATTCTTCAATAGAGACGTGCTCATCTGTGATGAATGGTGTATCGTACTGCCTCCAAACATCATTGATTCCAATCATGACCGCCAGCCAATCAGGCTTCTGTTCCAGCACATCCTCTTGCCAGCGGCTTTTCAGGTCACGGACCGTATGGCCGTTGATGCCCTTATTCACCACTCTGACTCCTAAATCAGGATAAACTGCCTGCAGAAGTCCATCCACGAAGGAAA
Source organism: Rossellomorea vietnamensis (assembly GCF_008180615.1). Lineage (GTDB taxonomy): Bacteria > Bacillota > Bacilli > Bacillales > Bacillaceae_B > Rossellomorea > Rossellomorea vietnamensis_D. Next base: position 35,720 of record NZ_VTEH01000017.1, on the reverse strand, counting down.
CATACCCATTGCCCAAAGATCCCGGCAGTCCTTCTCCTTCAGGCTTAGCCCTCTCACAATCTGTCACAGAATCGCCGATAAAAAGCAGCTTTTCCCCTTTCTGCAGTTTCATTCCTTTCTCCTCCTCTCTTTTCTAGGCTCTTTTGTTACATTTTTTGACCCTTTAATTTTGATTCTGCAAATCATCAGGAGAAGAAAAGGACTGTTCTCCATTTTAAGAAACAACCGCTATAACCCGAATCAAAGTCTCGGATTTCACCTTAAGCGGCAATCCATGTGTAAATAGCACTATTTTTAAAAGAATAGAAGCCGGCCAGCCTGATGGCATGGAGGCTTCTGAAATTTCTGCAGGGTGATGGAAAAGATCACTTCCTAAACTCTCTTAACCTCTCATTCATTTCTCTGGTTTGATTATAGATTTCCTGGTAGACTGCGAATACTTTTTTATAGGTTTCCACATTTTCAGGGATGGGCTCATAGGTTTTCGATACGGATATGAAATCCTTCGCACACTCCTTCAAAGTAGGATACCATCCGCATCCAAATGCCGCCAGCATAGCCGCTCCCATACCAGGGCCCTGTTCACTCGCCAGTTTTTCGATAGAGCTGTTAAAGATATCAGCCTGCATCTGCAGCCAGGTTTCGTTCTTTGCACCCCCGCCGATTGAAATGATCGTATCGATGGTTTTCCCGCTATTTCTGAACACCTCAATGGACTCATTCAATGAGAATGTTATTCCTTCCAGCACCGCTCTGGAGAAGTGTTTTCGTTCATGTGAAGCATCAATGCCGATAAAGCTGCCGCGGATGGTTGAATCTGCATGAGGTGTCCGTTCGCCCACTATGTAAGGAGTGAACACTAACCCATTGCTGCCTGCAGGAACTTCTTCAATTCCTGTTAAAAATTGCTGAAAGGATTCCTCTTTGGCAAATGTATCCTTGTACCAGCTCAGGCTGTACCCTGCTGCAAGTGTGACTCCCATTGTATAGAATGAATCCTGCTCCCCGTGATTAAAATAATGTACTTTTCCTTCAAAGTCGAGGTCACTTCTTTCCTCATAGGAAAGGACCACACCGGATGTACCTATACTGCAGAGTGTTCTGCCTTCAGAGAGAATACCGGACCCAATGGCACCGCAGGCATTGTCCGCTCCTCCTGCAAAAACTTTAGTCTCTTGAGATAAACCGGTTCTCTGTGAGAATTCACTTGTAATGCTGCCAACCAGTTCATGTGATTCGATAAGTTCCGGGCAAAATTCTGCAGTTAAGTGGAAACTATTAAGAATCTCCCTGCTCCACTGCCGCTCGGCCACATTCAGCATCAAAGTTCCTGCAGCATCTGAATACTCCATGTGAACTTTTCCTGTCATGCGGAAACGAAGATAATCTTTAGGAAGCATGAACGTACTTGCCCTTGAAAAGATTTCCGGTTCATTTTCCTGCACCCAAAGAATTTTAGGCAGAGTGAACCCTTCTAATGCCGGGTTTTTAGTAATTTGAAGTAACCTGTCCCTGCCCATTGTTTCATAGATTTCCTGACATTGCTTGGTTGTTCTTGTATCATTCCAGAGAATGGCATTTCGCAATACCTGGTGGCTTTCATTTACTAAAACGAGGCCGTGCATCTGCCCCGAAAAACTGATGCCTTCGATGTCTTTCACATCTCCAGGGAAATCGCTGATTAGTTCAGCCAGCCCCTCTCTTGTTTTTTCCACCCACTCCTCAGGATCCTGTTCACTGTATCCGGATTTTTCGATGATAAGTGGATATTCTTTTGAAACTTCATTACTAACTTCACCTTTTTGATTGACGAGTAAGATTTTAACGGCGCTTGTTCCGAGGTCTATTCCGATCACATATTTCATTTTTTTCTTCCCTTCCTATGAAAATATGCTGGAGTAGGTATACTGCCAGCATATTTTCTAAGATTTATTGAATTGGATTTATGCCTTTACACTCGTTAATGTTTCCAAGAGATACTGGTTGATGACCGCCTTCAGACGCTCTGTTCTTCCTGACGTGTTCTTGATTTCTTTAAGCTGCAGAGCGTGGGCTTCGAGCTTGCGGAAATCTGCTCTTCCCTCTACGATATCCAGGCCAATGCCTTCATTGTAACTGCTGTAGCGCTCTTCTACAAAACCATCAAGCACTCTGTCTTCAATCATTCTGCTGGCTACTTTCAAACCAATAGCGAATGCATCCATGCCTGCGATATGAGCGTGGAACAAATCATCTGCTTCGAAAGACCCTCTTCTCACTTTTGCATCGAAGTTCAATCCGCCTTTGCCAAGCCCGCCATTTTTAAGGATTTCATACATTGCTAAAGTGTTAGAGTACAAGTCTGTCGGAAACTCATCCGTATCCCACCCTAGAAGAGTATCTCCCTGATTGGCATCTACAGAACCAAGCATGCCGTTAATGCGTGCCGTTCTCAGTTCATGCTCGAATGTATGTCCTGCCAAAGTGGCATGATTCGCTTCAATATTGAACTTGAAGTAGTCAGTTAGATCGTATTTTTGCAAGAAAGCAAGACCGGTAGCGACATCAAAATCATATTGATGCTTCGTTGGCTCTTTCGGCTTAGGCTCGATTAAAAACGGAACATTCAGACCGATTTCTTTTGCGTAATCCACAGCCATATGGAAGAAACGTGCCAGGTTATCTTGTTCAAGCTTCATATCTGTGTTAAGAAGAGTTTCGTACCCTTCACGTCCGCCCCAGAAAACATAGTTCTCGGCACCAAGTTCCTTCGCAACCTCAAGTGCTTTTTTGACCTTCGCAGCAGAGTAAGCAAATACATCTGCATTCGGCGATGTAGCTGCACCATGAACATAGCGTGGATTGGTGAACATGTTCGCAGTATTCCAAAGAAGCTTCGCCTTGCTCGTCTTCATATATTCTTTAATCATCCCGACGATTTCATCTTGATTTTCATTTGTTTCTTTCAATGTTCTGCCTTCAGGAGCAATGTCCACGTCATGGAAGGCGAAGAATGGTACATTCAGCTTCTCAAAAAGTTCAAATGCTGCTTCAACGCGTGCTTTTGCTAAATCCATCCCCTGGAAGTGATCCCATGAGCGGATAGCCGTTCCTGCTCCGAAAGGATCCGTTCCGTCTGCCGTAAAAGTATGCCAGTAAGCTACAGAGAAGCGCAGAAGCTCTTCCATTGTCTGCCCGTTAATCACTTCTTCCGGATTATAATATTTAAATGAGAAAGGGTTGGTCGATGAAGCACCTTCAAATTGAATCTTGTTTACTGTTTCAAAATAAGCCATGCTGGTTCCCCCTAAGATTTTAATTGGTTTTATGTAAAGGCTTACAAAACCTTTATTTGACCTCATTATAGCATCACTTACTTAGTTTGTCTATTGTATAAACTAAGTTAATATAATAATATTCTTAATGAGGGCTGTTATGCTTTAAAGTGCTGAAAGGGACTGTCCCTTTCAGCACTTTAAAGGGGTAAAGCACCATCACTTTCAACGGTTTGTATCCTCAGTAAACTAAGTATGTGATATGATTAACGTATTATTTCATAAGGAGTTTTTTCAGTGGGAACGATAACATGGAATCAGCAAAGAGTCAAAAAAAATAACAAAGCACTTGTACTTCAAATGATTATCGAGAAAGAACCAATCTCCAGGGCGGATATATCTCAGGTTTCAGGGCTGCATAAAGCAACCGTCTCCTCCCTTGTCAATGAGCTGCTTAATGAAGAGCTCATCTATGAGTCAGGTCCAGGCGAATCCAGCGGCGGACGCCGTCCTGTTATCCTTCATTTTAATAAGGTCACTGGTTACGCAATCGGCATTGATATCGGAGTGAATTATGTCCTCTGTGTCCTGACAGACTTGAAAGGCAATATCATTACAGAAAGAAATCAGTTTGTGACCGAGACACCCTACCCCGCTATCCTCGGTGTGATTCAGGAAATGATTCAGTCAATTATGGATGACATGCCGAACAGCCGGTATGGAATTGTCGGTATAGGCGTCGGAGTTCCTGGCATCATCAACAAAGATGGAACTGTCCTTCTTGCTCCCAACCTCGGCTGGAAGACGATTCAGTTAAAAAGAGATCTGGAAAACCTCTACCGCCTACCTGTCCTCATTGAAAATGAAGCGAATGCCGGGGCCTTCGGTGAGCAGCAGTTCGGAGCTGGACAGGATCATCCTAATATGATCTACGTGAGTGCAGGAATTGGGATCGGCGTCGGCATCATTATGAACAAAGAACTTTATCAGGGGAAAAATGGATTTTCCGGTGAAATGGGCCATATGATCATCGACATGGACGGAAAATCGTGCAACTGCGGCAGTAAAGGCTGCTGGGAAGCTTATGCATCAGAGCACGCTTTGCTTGAATTGGCTGGTGATACAGGAAAATCTCTGGAGTCATTGATCAATCATGCCAGAGAGGGAGATGAAAATGCACAGGAGCTTTTTGCAAAGATCGGCCGGTATCTGGGATTCGGCATCAACAATATCATCAATACCTTTAACCCTGAACAGGTGATCATCGGCAATCGGCTGGCACTTGCGAAAGAATGGATTCACCAGCCTTTAACAGAGACAATCAAAAACCATACTCTCCCTTACCACCAAAAAGAAGTTAGGCTGAATTTTTCTAAATTGAACAATTACTCAACCGCTATGGGCGTTTCTGCTTTTGTCGTCGAAAACTTCATTAAAGAGGAAGCCAGGGCAAAATAATAACTCTCATTAACAAAGAACATCTAAACCATCTGGAGGCGCTGATAAGCACCTCTTTTTTTATTGCATGTTTGCGAACTTTTTTGGTGCGGAAGTGAATATTCTCTCAGGCGATTCTATTTTAAAAAGCAGATATCAGCCCAACATCTTCTTAATCCAAATACCATAAAAATATCACTTCAAAAGTATGGCTAATATTATAGCCAATTCAATTATGAAACACCCTTTTTTTGAATATAAGAGAAACTTCAGAATAAAGGTGGTGGGTTGATGGTACTTAATCTTTCGTTGAGGCTGAAGTCGGTTTTGTTCACTCTGCTTTTATTAATGGGACTTCCCTATTGGGCTTTTCTGAAAACAGGGTGTCCATTTATGGAATGGACACTAGTAATTGGTGTTTTAATAACGACAGGCATTTTTGTTGTCACGGGCCTGGCTACAGAGCGTTTGTTGAAGATACAAAAACCAGAGCTTTACGTTCTCCTCCTTTTTGGGTTTCACTCATTTATACACTCGTCGTTTCTTATCTTACCTATATCTATTATGGGAAATTTTTCTAACCTATAGACAAGCCTTTTCTCTGCTATTTTTATTAGGTTTTTATTAACCGGGAGCTTTTTTAGGGGCTGAGGCTGATACAACCTTTTTAACAAAAAGTTTATAATACTTTCAGAAATCTCCCTTAAGTCTCAATTCTTCTCTCTAAATGAGAAAACCAGCTCTTTCCATACTGTGAAATTTCAGAGGTGCAATAAAATATAGGGCTGAAGTACAAGACCAAGAGATCATTTACACTGAACAATGGAAATAGACTTAGAGATAAAATTGTCTCTAAGCCTTTGCTGAGATGGTCAAATGAGCAAAAAAAGATAAAATAGCCCCTCTTCCCTTTATATTCTTTTAGGGCGAGGGGCTTTCTCTCTCAAAATCATTGGTCTTCATCACTTTTATACTCCAAAATATCTCCTGGCTGACAATCCAAAGCCTTGCAAATCGCTTCAAGGGTTGAAAACCGGACCGCCTTGGCCTTGCCGTTTTTCAAGATAGATAGATTGGCCATCGTGATTCCCACTCTCTCCGATAGTTCTGTCACACTCATCTTCCTTTTAGCCAGCATCACATCAATATTAATTATAATTCCCATGTCATTCACCTCAGACCGTTAAATCATTTTCTGATTTTATATCGATGGCGCTCTTTAACAGCTTTTGAAGCACAGCCGCGAACACTCCGATCACCATTGAAGCCGCAATGATAACCATTCCTATTAAAATTACACCTGGGGCGTCATCTATTTCTGCGAAGATGTAAAAAAGCGGCAGGCCGATTACATATAAACCGCTGATAACCGCTGCACAAAATTTGATGGTCTTCAATGCGTTAACTGACAGTTGGGAGAAAGCTTTGTTTCCGTCGATAAACTGTAAAAGCTTAAACGCTTGGTACAGAGCAAAGTAGAATGGAATCGCTGATATATACATCAAGATTACAATGCCGAATAAAACCCACGCCCACTCCGAATTGCTTTCAACTCCCCACTTCGCCATCACGGGCAGCCCGAATATACAAAGAGCGAGGACCGGGGCCCCAATCAAGAACAATGCCGCCTTTAAAAAAAGTGTTTCCCGTTTCATAATAAGCACCTCACATTAAAAATAATATTCTTAAAATGATTTTACTTCATTATTTATTGATATTCAATAAATGTTTATTGTAATACACTTTATTGGTTTTCATACAGAATCAATTCCGTATTTCAGTGTCTTAACGTTTTCCATAACAATTGAATATGAATCTGGACATTCTGTGACACCTGAAAACACCGTGCAGTGCAGCTTGCCTCGTTTCCTCCTGGTCATTGATGACAGAGACCCTGCAACTGCAGCGATACTGTTCTCTAAAAATCAGACCTACATTTATAATCCGCTCTTATATACACAGTTACACTGCTGTATATCAGTTACCATTCACACGTTAATTTGACTTCCTAAAAAATTCATTACGAACCTCGAAGTTTGCCCCAACATACTATATTTTATCCTGAAAGAAGGAGGTGTGTTGAATGGGTCAAGAAGGTGGTTACGGATATAATGCAGGTTTTGCTTTGCTTGTTGTATTGTTTATCCTGCTGATTATCATTGGTGCTTCATGGGCTGGCGGCGGCTACGGCGGTGGTTACGGCTACTAATCCTTTCAAAAGTTTATATTAGCAGCAGGTCTTTTCAGGCCTGTATTTTTTACTGAAAAAGACCATTCAATACATTGAAAGAACCATCTTCAGTGGCAGGATGCACACTTGAAGATGGCTCTTTTCAAGCTTTTTAGTTCATACATACATTAAATCATTCATTCCTTGTAAAAAAGGCTTGTCCCTCAGGTGATAAGCCTGCTCTCTTTCATATTAGTTCCATATTATGTATTATCCGATCCCATATCTCCTTTTCATTGATAGCAAAATCCCCTCTAAAAGGGGGATTTTCTTTAAGCTAAAGGCTAAAGTTGAAAAAAAATAGTCACTGGGCTTCCACGAATAAAATAATTTTATTTAAAATCCGTTTGTTCAATGTTGCAACAAGAAAAACAGCCAATAAAAAAGTACCCGAATTCATTCGGGCACTCCAGTTTCAGGATGCTGCCTAAATTAGCAGTGACCGCCTGTATACGCTGCTCCTACGATGATCAATAGGATGAACAGAACAACAATCAGCACAAACGTAGATCCTGCGCCGCCATAACCGCCGCCGTATCCATATCCGCCGTAACAACTCATTATTATTCCTCCTTTCCTAGAGCAATATCTCTATAGTTATACAATATGTATCACTGTTATATAGTGATTGTACTTATGCCTAACAGCTTATTTTATGATAAGGTTGGCTTTTAAACAGAACCCCTCCAGCATCTAAGAAAACCACTTTCACTTCTGAATTTATTAGTGACATCTCCTTCTCCTCTTAGTTAAGGTAATTACATGCGGAATTCCATCAGCCAGCAATCCTGGTAAACTCCTTCGTGCAGCTCACTTTCAGGAAGTAACTTAACCTTTTGGAATCCGCATTTTTCATAGCATCTTATTGCCCGGGTGTTACGAGTCTGCGGATCCATTACAACGACATCAGCGCTCTTTTCTTTTTTTAGAAATTCTGTCATTGAGGATACAAGCAGTGCCCCCACCCCTTTATTCCAATACTCGGGTTCTCCAATGAATTGGTCCATTCCGAATACCTCTTCAGAAATGTACCCATGCTCAGCAGCTATTTCAACGTCCAAAGGGTAGTATTGAATGTAACCAATAGCCACTCCATCAAAGTGCACTAAACATTTTACTTCATCATCATGCGTATCAAAGAATACCTGCTCAACCTTTTGTAAATCAAAAGGGTTGTCCCTTCCTTCATAAAATTCCAAAACACGCGGGTCAGAAAGCCATTTCACCAACAGCGGCTTGTCATTATCTTCTAATTCTCGTATTGTCAGCGATTCATTGCAAACTATCATCCAGCAGCCATCCTTTGTTTAACTATTTTAGCAACCTAATTTTACTATAATTTTCAGTCATTAAGGTCTGTTTACTTAGGTGAAGGCAAAAAAAGATGCCGGTGTACTCTGATTCGTTATGAGGCCAACCGGCATTTAAAATATTGATCAGAGTGACCACCTCCCCATCTGTTCAGGATGAAACCCCCTTTCTCCTTCTCTCTCTTTTCTCATAAATCCCCATTGGTAAATAGGTAAGGAAAAACAAAAACAGTGCGGCGATTTCAAGATTAATGTAATACCAAATGCCTGTGCCAAAGAAGGTTAAAAACGTATTAGATTCTGTAGGATCTGCTAAATAAAAGAAGTTCGTACCCAGAAAAAGATTCAGGAAGTAAATCGGCATAGCAAGAAGATTCAACATCAAAAAGCCGGTCCACACCGCTTTTTTCGGAACCCTGTATCCTTCATAAACAATGAAGTATATAACCGTCCAGGCGATAGCTGAATGATGCAGAAAGTACTTAATGAAACGATAATGAGGAAATTGGTAAAAGACTTCAGGAGTAACCATACTTAATATCGGAGGTAAAAATCCAATGAAAAACAACAAGTAAAACGCTTTCTTACTGGGCTTAAGAAACAAGAAAACGGCTATAAAAGTACTGATCGAGCACAAGTGGAAAGGCAGGCTGCCGAGCTCCCATTGATTAGTGGAGATTACCCATACCTGGGCAGAAATCTCACTAAGGACCAATATGCTCAGTAATATCCACTTGATGAAAGACTGATAAGGCCTTAAGAGCTCACGAAAGACAACCAACCAGATGCTTACCGCAGCAAAAAGCAAAAGAACAGTGATATGCGGGACTGAAAATAACTCAAAAGTGCGCATTTCCGTTACCGAAAACATCATGCCACCCCTATCCCTATAGATTCATGCGGTTATCATTATTAGTTTATTCGGTGAAGCCTGCTCTTTAGAAATTGTCCGGAAGCATTAGGCAGCTTTTCACTGGTAATGCCCTATGATCATGTATATGAGTAGTTACTTTGAGTACATAAGGTGTATCCAAAGGGCGGCCGTTAAAATATAAGTTTTGGCTTTGAGGCATAGATGTGTATCTAGAGACCGAGGGGGGAGTAATGGTTTTTAGGCCGGGATGTGTAACCAGAGGCTGCGGGTGGATACATGAGTTTCGGATTAGCACCCGGGATGTGTACCCAGAGGTCGCGGGTGGATACATGAGCTTAGTTTCTAGCCCGGGATGTGTACCCAGAGACCGATCCTGGGTACATGAGTTTTGGATTTGAGACCGAGATGTGTATCCAGAGGTCGCGGGTGGATACATGAGTTTTAGTTTCGAGCCCGAGATGTGTATCCAGAGGTCGCGGGTGGATACATGAGTTTTAGTTTCGAGCCCGGGATGTGTATCTAGAGGCCGAGGGTGGATACATGAGTTTTAGTTTTGAGCCCGAGATGTGTATTTAGAGGTCGCGGGTGGATACATGAGTTTTAGTTTCGAGCCCGGGATGTGTACCCAGGGACCGATCCTGGATACATGCGTTTTAGTTTTGAGCCCGGGATGTGCATCCAGAGACCGAGTGTGGATACATGAGTTTTAGTTTCGAGCCCGGGATGTGTATCCAGAGGCCGAGGGTGGATACATGAGTTTTAGTTTTGAGCCCGAGATGTGTATCCAGAGGTCGCGGGTGGATACATGAGTTTTAGTTTCTAGCCCGGGATGTGTACCCAGGGACCGATCCTGGATACATGCGTTTTAGTTTTGAGCCTGAGATGTGTATCCAGAGGCCGAGGGTGAATACATGAGTAGTGGTTTTGAGACCGAGATGTGTACCCAGGGAACGATCCTGGATACATGAGTAGTGGTTTTGAGACCGAGATGTGTACCCAGAGACCGATCCTGGGTACATGAGTAGTGGTTTTGAGACCGAGATGTGTACCCAGAGGCCGAGGGTGAATACATGAGTAGTGGTTTTGAGACCGAGATGTGTACCCAGAGACAGATCCTGGGTACATGAGTAGTGGTTTTTAGACCGGGATGTGTACCCAGGGACCGATCCTGGATACATGAGTTTTAGTTTTGAGCCCGGGATGTGCATCCAGAGACCGAGTGTGGATACATGAGTTTTAGTTTCGAGCCCGGGATGTGTATCCAGAGGCCGAGGGTGGATACATGAGTTTTAGTTTTGAGACCGAGATGTGTATCCAGAGGTCGCGGGTGGATACATGAGTTTTAGTTTCTAGCCCGGGATGTGTACCCAGGGACCGATCCTGGGTACATGAGTTTTGGATTTTAGACCGAGATGTGTACCCAAAGGGCGGCCGTGGATACATGAGTAGTGGCTTCGAGACCGAGATGTGTACCCAGAGACCGATTCTGGTTACATGCGTAGAGGCTTTAAAACCGGGATATGTATTTTTCGATAGAAGATCAAGTTTTGAAATATGACTGATTAAAAATTGCACTCTGGATTATAGACCTATTTCCTAACTATGTCTAAGGAGATACCTCAAGTTGGTCTACTTTTCAACCTTGCTTCATACATTAGGATTTTAAACTGCAGTTGTTGTTGCCTTTCTCCGCTAATCACCATAGAGTAATTTACCTGGGTTGAAAATTATTCAATTCGATCCAGCAGAAAGCATTGGAGGATGATGGAATGACAAAAACATTTAAAATCCCGGCTGGGTACCGGTCTAAGCTTGATTTGCTGTATACAGAACTTGCGATCAATGAAGTGAAAAATCATTATGAATCAAAGCTGGCAAAATCCCTCAATCTCATTAAAGTGACTGCACCTCTTCTTTTAAAAAAGAATACAGGCCTTAACGATAACCTCAACGGTGTTGAACGAACCGTTTCCTTTGATGCTTCTGACTTACAAGATGAAAATGTGGAAATCGTCCAGTCACTGGCAAAATGGAAGCGGGCCGCTCTATCACGCTATGGGCTTCCTATTGGCCAAGGGATTTATACTCAAATGAATGCTATCCGGCGTGATGAAGAACTCGATAATCTCCATTCTATCTATGTCGATCAGTGGGATTGGGAAAAGGTAATATCTAAAGAGGAGCGTAATCTTCTTACGCTGAAAAAAGAAGTAATAAAAATATATGAAGCAATCAAAGCAACCGAGAAGTATATGGCCGAACTGCACAGCTCGTTGATTCCGACTCTTCCTGAAGACATACACTTTATCTCCACTCAAGACCTTGAGAACCGTTATCCTCACCACTCTCCTAAAGAGCGGGAGGATTTGATTGCCAAACAATTCGGTGCAGTGTTCATCATGCAGATCGGAGGTCTTCTGCAATCCGGAGAAAAGCATGACGGACGCTCTCCTGATTATGATGATTGGACACTGAACGGAGACATAGTTTTATGGAATCCGGTTCTCGACACGGCGTTTGAAGTTTCCTCCATGGGTATCAGGGTTGATGAGCAGGCACTGCTTTACCAGCTGTGGCAGGCTGGTAATAATGAGCGAAAGTCCCTTCCCTACCACCAATCCGTATTGAACGGGGATTATCCTTACACAATTGGAGGGGGTATCGGACAGTCACGATTATGTATGTTTCTACTGAAAAAAGTCCACATCGGTGAGGTTCAGGCTTCTGTCTGGAATGAGTCGATCCTAAAGGAGTGCAGGGAGAAGAATATTGAGTTGTTGTAATCTTTCTCTCTCGATAATATTCCTAAAATCAAACCCACCAGTTTGAACTGGTCCCTTCCTTCAAACGGCACTGCTCGGGTCTTCAGCCGAAGATGGACGTAAAGAGGAGCAATGCCTGAAATAGTAAGAGAATGGTTTAGTGCGAAGAGTTATTCTTCCCTAAAAAAGAGTAGACAGCAGGAAAATGACTCACTTTTAACGGGTCGCTTTCTTGCTGTCTTTTTGGTATTAGTAAGATGAGTTATTCGCAGGTTTTTTGCAATCGCGCCTTTATCAATTATTGTAAATCTTTCGAGGCTGCAATCCATGTAATCATGCCCTTATCAATCTATACTCTCATTTCAGCAGGGTGTTTATCAGGTAATCCTATTATTTCTTTTACAAGGATAATCCCGTTTGATCATAAGACTGTAAATCAATCACTTTCTTTCAGTATTCCTGTTTCTACATAACTGACTGCGCCTGTGTGTGCGTTGATTTTCTCGATATGGCCGCCTGTTTCAGGGAAATCAACCATATAGCATAAAGTGTATAATCTTTCGTCGTCAAAATTTTTAACACATCGGGCTAACTTCATACTTATATCTCTAAAAACCCTTTCTTCTGCTTCTTGTAATGTTATGGCAGGTTCCAAATTCAACTTTTCCAAGCCGGCTGTCTGTTCAGGGCTTAAACGTGTCACCGAACACTCCCTGATTAAGCCTGTGTATAAGCCAACATGCACATGGGCTTCGAGTCCTTCTAATCGGTAACCCTGATGTTCTCTGTAAAAGGTGAACATTTGGGTAGGTTCAGGTTCAGGATAAAGATCTTCCTCTTCCTCCTCAAAATTATCAGCTTCCTCGTCGGAAGGTTCTTGCTCTTCAGTTAATTCCATTTTCATTGGTACTTCCAACACAAATTTTTCATGAATCTTTCCTTCCACCAGTTCTAACACTTCCAGCGCTTTTTCTTTTAAGATTTTAACTGCCAATGGTGGAGAATCTTCAGGCATTTTAAATGGTAAATTAGAGTAACTGAAATAACCTGTCTCATTAGATACTATTGATATCACCGGCTCTGCTTCTTCATCTTCTTCTGCCGATGGGTGAATCCAGATTACAGAGTCTTCATCTGCTGCTCTTTTTTTCAAGTCTTCACTAATTCCCAGCATCTCTTCAATGGTCGAGGCCGGACGCACGATGGAGATCTTTTCTGCCGAGAGTTCCTCCGCACCAATAAATTCAGTTACTCTCTCTATTCTTCCATCCACTCCGACACTCATTATGTCGTGGCTCGAACGATAAATCAGCTCGGGTTCAGTCCCAGGTTCATCAGGAATATGAAGGTCAAGCTGCACATAGTTGGATTCCTTTAACACCTGCTTAGCCTCTTCACTTGAGAGCGTGATCTCTGGATACTCTAGTTGAAAATCAGTTTTTCCTGTGTTTGCCGAAGTCAGAATTCCATCCCTTGTAAAGAAAAGAGTGAAACCAGTGTGCGGGATCTGAAGGCCCAACTCTGGGTCACGCTCTTCATAGGTAACCATGAAGCTGTTGTCACTCCACTCATTCAGCATACTGAAGTGAACATCACGATCAATAAATGAATCTGCAAATAACTTGGCTGCCGCCAGCATTTTGTTTACATTTGGATAAGTGTCAAATGGTGTTTGGTCCTCTACCTCCTCACTCTCCATTTTTTGAAAACCCAAAAACCTGCCTTCCTCAATATGAACAAATCCATAAACTTCTCCCGATTCGACTACGACTATGTTATATGAAAATTCATCCTCGACGATTTTGATTAGGGAATTTCCTTCTATAAATGGCTGCAGCTTTTCCGCTAATTGATGCATCATCTGTACTCCTTCTTCAAGCAGCTTTGGGCTGATTGAGTTATTAATTTCATTCCTTTTACTTGCCCCTGCTGTATTCCTTAACCGACGGAATCCATGCATACAATAGAACCTACTGGAAAAAATAGAAAAAAACAAAAAAGGTGACGTACATTGACTAAACAAAATGATATAATCGATATACTCAACGATAAACAAAAAGCGTTAACAGAAGACTGGACGCAGTATTGGCAGCAGTTTTCTTTTTATGATACGTGGCAGTTCTGGCTGCTGGTCATCTTTTTTATCACGCCATTGATTGTCCTTTATTTTAAGATTGATAAAAGCAAGGCGCTTCAGCTTGGGTTTTTCGGCTTTAATATTCATGTCTGGCTCGGTTATATAGACAAATTCGGGATTAACAACGGCTTTTGGCAGTATCCCTATCAATGGATGATTTTTCTTGCTAACAATATCCCTTTAGATGCTTCTTTAATTCCTGTGATCTTTATCTTAATGTATCAGTGGATTCTTAATAACAACAAGAATTACTATTTGTATATGCTCTTGCTGAGCGCAGGCCTTTCATTCATCTTTAAGCCCATACTTAACATGAATTTTTTTCTGAAATTCTACATTGATATCCCTTATATCTATCTCTTCTTGGGTTACATCGTGATATTTAGTCTTTCTAAACTCATCACCGATATTTTTGTTCGCTTTCAGAGAGGTCAATGAGGCAAGATAATTACATAGTATAAAGCAGCATATTTAGCTATTTATTCGGGAGCCTGAATGGCTTCTGAGGGACTGACAAATGGAAAAAGAGAATCTCTTGTCATAGCAAAATCTCAGATAAATTCAGTCAAATTATTACCAAGCAATCATACTTGTACTTGTATCGTTTTCATCGGTGATATATTCAACATTTTGATAATTAAGTGTCTGGGCATTGTCATGTAGCAGTTGCAGCTTAGCGGTATTCTTGCAATAAATGGTAACATAGCAGCTATCAACTACCAGAAGTACAATCTCACAGTTGCTTTTTAGATACCGTTCATAAGTTTCAATATTTTCCGTCCCGCCGCCCCGGAAACCTTTCAAATCAGCAAAAATGATATATTGACGCATTTTTAAGTATATAGCGAGTTCCGTACCAGCCAGTATTTTCTTATCTACCGGGAATAAATCTTCACCTAAAGCATGATCGATGATTTTATAAGATTCTCCGTCTCCGATTCGCCAGGTAAAGGCACTGATATCTATTGGGCTCAATAGATCTCTCAGAAACGTTCCATATTTATTGGGGATTATAAAACTGATGCCTCTTTTCACTTTGCCGTTCTTCCTTTTTGGTCCAGAGAAATATACTCCCCATCCTCTACCAAGAAAAAAGATAACTCCACACCTTCAATGCTGGCGGTTTTCTTTAACTCTTCGTTTATGGTGGTAATGGCTTTCTCAACATCAACCACATAGTTGACGATAGAAACCCTGCCTGCTTCCAGACTTCCTTCAAAGCAAGCTCCATTTCCTGTGTTTCCCAGCCCCTCATTCAGTATGTATTCAACTTCGTCTTTTACCTCGAGTGTTTCTTCCCACTCTTGGTTTTCCTCATATTCGTATCGAACAATCAGCTCAAACAAATCTTGTTCCTTATGATATTCATATCCTTGCAAGGTTTTTTCATCTGCTAAGTCCTTCATCACTTTTTCTGCTCTCTGAAAAAGCTTCACTCTCATTTCTTCCTTCTCTCCCGTACTGCCGACTATTCCCTTTTGAATGAACACCTGCTTGTTGAACTCCTGCCAGACTTCCCAGAATAAGAGTTGGCCGTTCACTGCCTTAGTCATCCTGATCATAAACATTACCTCCATCTACTTTCTAAGCTATGAGGATTTTTATTTTTTTGAAAGTGAATGTTTTGCATTGATATAAAATAAAGTACCAAAGAAAAAAAGTGCCGTAACAAGCCAGCTGGCAATCGCAGAATATTTGCCGTTTAAAATGTATTCACTTGCCAGGTTCACTAAAACCATGGCCGCCATGACAACATACATCCATTTAATATATTTCAAAGAGGGTCACCTTTTCTGTTTTATATTTTATAGAAAGACATTTAATAACCGATGATAAAAGAAAGGCATGATTGACGCAGCCAGCACTGCTATCCCTATAACGGTCAAAGCCAGCATCCTGAACTTCCGAATAGTAATTACCTTTCTTTTATAGGCTATATTAAATAATTTCACCAAAAAATAAGCTGTCATCATTATTATGAGTGTTGCAAACACACTGAATATAAAAAGTTCCATTGTTTTCTCCTGTCTACCTTTTCTATGTTTAGGTCGTTTTCTCTTTCTCTTACATAAAAATACGAAACAAAAAGGGAAAGGTTTCAAAATTCTTGCTTTATATTTAATTATATATCTGCTTCTTCATTTTCCGGTTTTCGAAAAGAGGCGGAGTCCAGACACGATTTCCAGTATATCGGTCTGTGTCTCCCACATGAAAAAAATCTCCTTACTTGATAATTTCTCGTGGATAGTATCAGCTGTCGTATCCAAATAGTCACCCCCCACCCCATAAAAATCTTCCTTATATAAAAGGTATCTCTTCTTCTCCTTTTTTCATCAATAAAGAGGTTTTTTGCTGTTGTATAGAGAAAAGAAATGGTGAGCACTCAGGTTCTGAGCTATTAACTTTGTATACATTTAGTAAAGTCTCGTGTAGCAAATCTTCTGCCTGCCACACAGACTTAGTTAAACTCAGGCAGTAGTTATAGAGTCTTCTCACTGTTGATTCCATCTGCAAAAATCATACTGCCACCATGAATTATTTTTATAGTTTTATGTACCCTTTTCATCATTGTATTCGTTCTACATAAGAATTTCATATATAAAGGAGAGATGATAGTATGTTTAAAGTTGGAAGTGTCTTTGTTCCTGTCACTGACCTTAAGAAGTCTGCCAGTTGGTATGAAGAAAATCTGGGTGTCAAAAAGATTGATGAATGGGAAGATGGCGCTGGGTTTTACTTTCCTTCGGGTTCCACTCAATTAGGACTGGTAGAGACAGCAGCTCCTCAACCGACAGAATTTGCAATCAATAGCAAGAAGAAAAATGTCTACTTTAACTTTGTGGTTGAAGACATACATGAAGTTCATCGGCACCTTCAAAGCAGAGGAGTTGTCACCACTCATATTGAGGACTTCGGCGGAATGAAGTGCTTCGATTTTTATGATCCCGACGGCAATATTTTCAGCGTGGTGGATGAAGCAGAGGGATCTCCTTTTCACTCTGATAATATTAGAAGATTGCAGGCATATGACATAGAATAATAATTCATTAAGAAGGCGCCCGGTTCAATACCAGGAGCGCCTTTTGATTTTTTATGATGCTGCAGGGTAAAGCACAATATAAACGACCGCGTGTGGCTGAGTTTAGTGTACGAAAGGATGATAAAGCTTCAGCAGCAATTATTGTATTAATTAAACACCCCAAAAAAATCTGTGGCAAAAAACGATAGTAAAGTTACTGCAATAAAACCTGTTTGAATCAGCGTGAATTTGTAGTCATTTTTATTTTCTGCATATCGTTTTTCCATAATGGCCCTCGCCACCTCTGAAAACAAGATAAATCCCAATAGCAGGGTATGAGTCTCCATGAACCAGACCGGATCATATATCTCCTGTGACATATTATAGAGATAGCTAATGATTAATACTAAAATGAAACTGAATCTAATCATCCAGTCAATTTTTTTATGTTTTTCATTTAAATGATTGTAGGAAAAGATCTTCTTCCTCTTCACCTTAAGTTTTTTTCTCATAACAGTATTAAACAAAATGATGACGAGTGCATACAGCACTAAGAATATAATGACTTTTAGCAGTAAACTTCCCATTTGAACTCTTCCCTCCGTCTAATTACTGTGTATTAGACGATTTTCATAGAATTAAAGTTTCATGAATGATTTATTGCCGGCAGCCAGGAGATGGATAAAAGTGGAGCGCCTTAAGGCGAATTTTTTCAAGATAACCTGTAAATCTATTAAGAAGGTGTGGTCATGAATGATTGGGGGTGGAACTGAATTCCGTATAGCTGCCCGATATTAATATTTTAAATAGAGGAAAAAGATTCTCTTATTTAATAAATAGCAAGAAAAACAGCTAAATTAAAGGAAGAAAACTCCCTTATTAGACGTAAAACCTATAAATTATGTACGATCGCATCATATAAAGGAAAATACTTACCTTATTTATGTCAAAATCTGCTGAAACTCATATTTACGGAATAATTCTCCCTTAATATTTACAAGCTTATCACTCTTTCCGCCTGCTTAGGAGCTATTTTCAAAAAGGCATTTCATAACTCATCGGAATAAAATGATTAGCAAGTACAGCCTAAGAATCCTTCTTTAGGAAGCCTTCCGAAAGCAGCAAACTGCCTTTAGAGAAGTTCCTGTTAAAAAAGCACCCTGAGAATTTCTCTACAAGGTGCTTACAACTGGGACTCTATTTTTCTTCCTGAAAGGATTCCTGTATTTCTCTTAAAATCTGTTCGGCCCCTTCACGGCTCAGAATCAATTTTCCGCCTGCAATCTCAACGTTTTCTTCTGACACTTCACCTGTAATATGGCAGGTCTTACTAGGCTTGTATTTCGTCAGGATGATCTTTTCTTCATCCACATAAATCTCCAAAGAATCTTTTTCAGCAATTTCCAATGTGCGGCGCAGCTCGACAGGAATTACAACACGCCCAAGTTCGTCCACTTTACGGACAATGCCAGTCGACTTCATTTTAATCTCTCCTTTAGAAAAGTGTATTTTTAACAGTCTTACTTCTCAAAAATTGCAGCTTCGAAAATATCCCAACTGCCGGATATTCCCCTTAGTTCGTGGTTTTCTCTCTAAACAGGTAGATCAGCTCTATTCTTTCCTGCTTACCAGGGTATTTCCGATCAATTATGATGATTGCTTTCGAACATTTATATGGAGCAAAGTTTTCAAAAGAGCCTTTAAAAGAGAACCTTTCTGCCTATCCACTACCCAAACCCGCTGTGTTTAAGTTAGGTTGTGTTACAGTGTGCTCCTCTTCTAGTTATGTAAAAAAAGAAACTTCATTCCTATAAATCATATGACATTTTGACTAGTTACTGAAGTGGCAAATAAGCAACAATACTATTAGCGGCTTTCTATAGTAAACTACTTTTTCTCTAAGACCGCCGATTTGCAGGCTATACCAAACTGCAAACCTGATAAAAAGGGATTCACCCTTTGGATATCAGACGAAATTGGTTAGCGGCATCTTTAGAATCAGAAACGTAACGGTCTTCTCTGTCCGTTTCAGAAGAGATTCCTTTCTTTCTGTCCTCCGAATTAGACAAACCTTCCAACCCTTTAGTTATCCCATTCAGCGAAAGAATGGTGAGTGAAAAGAACAGCATCGGCACCATGAATATCCAGGATGCGTTAAAAATATCCTTATAGTTCATCGCCATCATTCCTGCCCATTCCTGTACAAAAGGCTTTGGCGGATCACAAAACGGCTCATAACATACATCAGTTCCCCCAAAGAACAGAGTGAAAAACCCTAAGTGTGCAATGATCAATAAAGCTTGGATGATGATTTTTGGAAAGATGATGAACAATCTCATTTTCAAATGAGGCAGCAGATGCTTCCTAAATAGAAAAAACTTGCTGCCTCCAAGTACCCTGGCACTCAAGATGAATTCTTTCTGAAGGATTTCCCGAGTTTCGTTGGAAATTAAAATGGCAGTCGTCGGGACCGTGATCAAGGCAAGGGTGACGATTTGCCATATAACCCTCTCGGTAAAAGTGGTCTGAAATCCGGCAGACGTCTCCCAAAGTAAAGGGTACAAGACGTTATAAGCAATGATTGACTGCGGAATAAAATAAAAAGAGGTGAGGATTGTCTGTGTCACGTACTTGCTTCGTGAATTTCGAAAACCTCCTGCAATTCCAAAAACAAAAGATATCAAGAAACTTAAAATAGAAATGAGAATGGCTGCTCCCAACGTATATTGAGCTCCCTGCAGTACCTTAAAAAACATATCATACCCATTACGGTCCGTTCCAAAAGGAAAATCAAGAGAAGGCTTGAAAGGTGCTCCTCCAATCAGGTTTCCTGATTCATCATATTTCAAGGTGGTCTGAGGAATCTCTCCATCAAAGAAATTATTGAATACCAGGCTTCCCCCCACCATCAAGACTACAAAAGCAGTACATATGAACACGACCCCTTTATAACCAGTTCGATTCCTCATAAGCTCATCTCCTTCCCGATTCTCCGTTTAATTACAAATTGCAGTCCTTTTAATAGAGAATAGATCGGAATAAAGAGGAGAATTGCTGTAATTGCAAAGATCGAAGGAGTGTTATAAGTGAACAGAAAAGATGTTACACCGAAAACATTAAAGAGATATTCTAAGATTAATAGATTTGAAAGCATCATCGAGACAATTTGTTTTGCATGATATGTTAAACTGATCAAGATATTCCGGATCATATGTACGAAAAGCAGATTGTACTTCGTCAGGCCTTTTCCCCTGGCCAGCTCGACGTAAGGTAAATTCTCTTCCTCCCCGATAAAAGACACCATCAATCCAAGGAAGAAAAATGCCGGCAGAATACTAAGCGTTACAGCAGGAAATAGAATCACCTGATTCTCTCCGACCGAGGCCACGTCGATTAATAATATTCCCGACTGTTTGAAGAACCAAATGACAAAAATCTGCAAAGCTGAAATGACAAAGATATCAGGAAGCGAGCTAACTAAAAAAGAGGTGGATTTAATAACTCCTCTGAACCATTTCCCTGCGGAATAGAAGAGTACCAGAAGCAGAACCGACACCACTATGGCAATGAATAAAGCTAGAAACACAATTTTTGCACTGCTGATGAAAGCTGTAATGATAATCGGGAACAATTCCCTCTCCACATCCGATATGGGGTTAATATAAACAAGTTGGAACGGATGTGATAAATCAACCAGCACACTCCGCAAGCTCTCCCAATAAGTCCTTAATGACGGTCTTTGAGTAAGAAATAATCCTGACCCTGCGCTTACCAACAGAATTCCAAGTATGATAAGAATTGGCTCCAACAGCTTTCTCACAAACGATTTTGCCACCACTTTCTTTTCCCCTCTCGACTAAATTCTACAATAAAACATTATCATTTTACCATAAATTGGTGTTCAAAAGTCTCTCATAACAAAAAAAGAGCAGAGGAACTAATCCGCTGCTCATCCATTGAATCTGGCCATCAAAATGGTGTTATAAAACCAGTTATCACTTAGTAAATTAGGAATGTTATGAATTGGTCCTCTTCTCTTTTACATGTATTTCTATTTTTTTCAACGCTTCATTGCTTAAGTGATGTGCTATATTCATGACCTCCTGCTCAATGAGGGTTTCTTCCAATTCCACCATACGGAAGAATTCTTCGAGTACTTTATGGTTCCTCTCCAATTCACGGCCTTTTTTCATCCCTTTTTGTGTTAGAGCTATAATTCCATAAGGTTTGTAATCAATGAACCCTTCCTGAGCTAATCTGCCAGCCATCTTTGAAACAGAGGAGACCCCTACCTTCAATGATTTTGCTACTAAAGAAATTCTGGCATATCCATTTTCCAACACAGCATAATATATCTCTTCCAAATACTTTTCTTCCGAGGGTGATGGCATCTTAGATCACCTCTTTCTAAACTGCTTCGCCAGAAACAAGCTTTCTTCTGATTACTTTCTTCACAACAATTCCATGCGACGGAGAAAACAGAAACACAAGTAAGAATAATCCGCCTGCAACAGAAATCATCGAACCGGCAATCGACGCATCCAAAAAGTAAGCGAGATAATATCCTGCAATGGAACTGATAATACCAACACCCATACTGATAAAAATCATGCTGCTCAGCTTTTCGGTCAGAAGATAAGCAGTAGCTGCGGGTACAATAATCATTCCGACGACCAGTATGGCACCAACACTTTCAAATGAAGCGACAGTTGTTAATGATACTAATCCCATCAAAAGATAATGAAACAAAACAACGGGAATTCCCAATGCAGCTGCCATCGCAGGGTCGAAAGAACAAATTTTGAATTGTTTATAGAACAAACTTATAATCAAAATGCTCAACAAGAACACGGATCCAATTCCCCATACAGCGACAGGGCCTAAGCTCATGCCGCCAATTTGAAAGGTATCCCATGGAGCGTAGGCTATCTCGCCATAAAGGACACAATCTAAATCCAAGTCGATCTGCCTTGTGAATAAACTTACTAGCACCACTCCAATTGCAAATAGTGCAGTAAAAACAACGCCGATCGAAGCATCAGACTGCACGCCGTTATTCTGGAACATTTGTATCAAAAACACGGTTACCAACCCTAGTGCTGCCGCCCCAATCATCATGAATAGCGAATCCCTTGAACCGCTAAACAGAAATGCCAGCACAATTCCCGGAAGGACTGCATGACTTATAGCGTCCCCTATCATTGACATCTTTCTTAAAACTAGAAAGCATCCTAGAATACTGCAGGAGCAAGCCACGAGAGCACCAATAAATATTATCCAGAAATCATTCATGATGACCTCTCCTTCACTTTAGCATTCATGTATACCTCTTCGTAATTCCGCTTTGCACCCATCCTCATTTTAACTTTCGCCAGAACTCCTCTAGTAGGTGAGAAAATGATACTGACCACAAAGAGTGCAGTAGCTGACAGTACGACGAGCGGACCTGTCGGCAGATTTGAAGCCATTGTACTGACGATGGTACCTGCAAATCCACTTAATGCACCAAAAACCCCGGCGAGAACGACCATCACATGCAGCTTTTCTGTCCAATAGCGGGCGGATACTGCAGGTGTTATCAGCAATGCTGCCATCAGAACTACGCCCACTGCCTGAATGCCAATGACAACGGCAATTACGAGAAGGAGCATGATGAACTGATCAAGCAGGAAGATCGGAAGACCGATTCCTTTTGCAAAGCCTGGATCAAAAGACAGCAGTTTAAATTCCTTAAAAAACAAGGCGCAAACACCAACCAGGAACAGGCTGATGGCTGCCATGGTGTAAACATCCGATTGCACCATGGAGGCTGCCTGCCCGAATAAAAATTTATCCAAACCGCTTTGGTTTCCGCTGCTGCTGTGCTGTATCTGTGTCAGTAAAACAATCCCAACTCCGAAGAAAACTGTCAGGATAATCCCCAGCGCAGAATCCTGCTTGATTCTTGAGTATTTCGTTATTACGCTGATCATTAGAGTGGCTAATAAACCTGCAATAACTGCCCCGATCAGGAAGAAGCCAATAGATTTGGTTCCTGTCAGCATAAAGGCTGTGCAGACTCCTGGTAAAGCTGCATGAGAAAGGGCATCCCCCATGAGTGACTGCTTTCGGAGGTATGTGAAACATCCGATGACCCCGCTGCTTATCCCCAGCAGCATGGAACCAAGCAAAATCCATTGAGTATTCGGGTCTTGAAAGAAAGTAAGCCAGTTCAATCCGATCACCTCAATTCCCTATCAAAGCTGTTGAACCGGAGTCCAGCATAGTTAGTTTTCCACCATATGTCTTTTGCAAGTATTCCTTTGTAAAGAGATCTTCCGTCGGCCCTACTCCGATTAACTCTACATTGAGCAGCATGATCCAATCAAAATATTCCTTAACAGTATTAAGATCGTGATGGACCACGAGAACCGTTTTTCCTTGCTGCTTCAATTCGTTTAATAAAGAGATTATCGCTTTCTCAGTAGCCGCATCTACCCCAACAAATGGTTCATCCATAAAATACAGATCTGCATCCTGAGCCAAAGCCCGAGCAAGGAATACGCGCTGCTGCTGCCCTCCCGAAAGCTGGCTGATCTGGCGGTTGGCATATTCCGCCATCCCGACCTTTTCCAAGCATTCCATGGCAAACATTTTATCTTTCTTCCTTGGTCGGCTGATCCAGCCAAGATGGCCGTAACGGCCCATTGTTACAACATCCAGAGCATCCGTCGGAAAATCCCAGTCGACTGATTCCCTTTGAGGCACATATCCTACACGCTTTCGGGAGTTTTTATATGAACTTCCGAATATCTCGACATCACCTCCCAAGGAAGGTATCAGTTCAAGTATCGATTTTATCAGCGTTGATTTTCCGGCTCCATTGGGTCCAATGATCCCGATCAAGCTGCCTTCAGGAACGCTGAACGAAATATTCCTTAATACCGGCTTCTTTTGATAAGCTACTGCCAGGTTTTGTACCTTTAATGGTGAATTCATTCTAACTCCTCCTTTATTTCAGAGCATTGACAATCGTATCCACGTTATGGCGGACCATTCCCAAATACGTTCCTTCTTCGGTCCCTTCTTCTCCCATGGCATCTGAGAAGAGTTCTCCACCGATTTCCACTTCATGCCCTTTTTCCTTTGCTCCTTCAATGACCGCTTCGATGGCTTTTTTCGGCACGCTGGATTCAACAAAGACCGCTTTCACTTTATTATCAACCAAGAAATCCCGCAGCTCGCTTACATCCTTTGACCCTGATTCAGAAGCCGTGCTGATCCCCTGAAGTCCCATTACCTTAATGCCATAAGCTTCACCAAAATATCCAAATGCATCATGAGCTGTAACCAGGACTCTGGATTGTTCAGGTATGGTCGATATCTGTTCTTCGGCATATTGGTCAAGTTCCTCTAATTTTTGAATGAAAGCTTCTCCATTCGCTATATATTCGCCAGCATTCTCTTTGTCATAGTTGGAAAGCTCTTCCGTCACTGTTTCAGTGACCTTGATCCACAGCTCTATATCAAACCACACGTGAGGGTCATGCTCCGCGTATCCATCTGCAGACTTTAACAAATCAGCCTCCGGTATATCTTTTGTTACCGCAATCGTTGGCTTTTCATCTTCCATTTTCTCGAAAATCTCAATCATTTTCCCTTCAAGATGCAATCCGTTATAGAAAATCAGATCTGCTTCCTCCAGTTTTTTTATGTCACCTTGAGATGCCTTATAAAGATGGGGATCAACGCCTGACTTCATCAAACCAGCAGAGTCGACATGTTCACCACCCACGTTTTTTACGATATCATTAATCTGGCCGATCGTTGATGTGACCTTGATCTTACCTCCATCTGCTTCCGCCTCTGTTTGGTCATTATTCGAACATCCGCTTAAAATCAATAGAAGTGCAGCACCTGTCAAAAAAGCATTTTTCATTAGTTTCATCTCTACATACCTCTCTCCATACGTTTTTAACTTAGGACAAATTAGTTACCCGACCACATAATAGTTTCCCTTGTGCAACTTTTAGACAAAAAAATATAGAAGCCTTTCAACTTATGACTTTACTGCCTTAATCCGTTAAGAGGGAAAGTCCCTTTTAGCGCTTTACAGTGTTAACTTTATTCACCACCTTTTTCCAGCCACTTTAACCATATTCTACAACACATTAATTGTTTCCTTCAACCAAAATAAATTCTTTTAGTTAAAATAGTTGAATATCACCATAAAATTGTTCTTTAATAGTTTTTCTTTTGCTTCTTTTCTGTTATTTTATTCAATTCTTCCTCGCTAAGGATTCCCATTGCCTTAAAGACAACAGCATATCTGTTGATCTTCTTCTGAATTCTGCCGGAAGTATTCATTTTCACCACCCCTTTATTTGTGCTTACTAAAGTATATTCGCTCTCCCTAAAAATGTTTCCTTCGCGCAAAAATATGGGTGAAAAACCGTAGAGTCACACCGTCTGCCTCAGCCATTATTAAGAAGCTTGAAGCTTGCAAACCGTCCAACCTGCACTTCAGAAGCTCATTTGATTAGTATTCACTCCCTATTTCTAAAACATATATTTTACTAAAAGATACAAAATGATTGAAAGGGCTACGGGTAACAGAGTTGTAGCAAACCGAAGAAATCTTTTTTTCAAAATTCTGTTGTTCTTTTCCAGTGTCACCTCTTTCTGCATAACTACCCACCCTCCTTAAAATAGCCACGCGCTATTTTTTTGCATGAAGCTAACTTTCACAAGCAGTATATGCTGCAAACGAATGAGAGTTGCATATAACTCCTCTTTAATATCTGACAGGCTGAGTCCTTTCTTTCATAAGAAGTAAGAACGAAAAATATGAATTCTTTACCCTGGATATAGCCGCATAATAATTTGACAGACTGTTTTTCTTTGAATTTATTTTAATACCAACAGGTTTTCCTATTTAAATCGAGGGCACTAACTTAGTGCCCTCATAAAATATATTAAGTTTAAGAAGATAATTCTTCCTCGGCCGCCAGCAGCCGCTTCATCTTCTGCTGTTTATTCTCCCGTATCTCTTCTCTGCATATACCGCAGTGCATAAGAACGTTTCCTTTATAGTAGAACGCTTTAATGGAATAAGGGATCCCACATCTTATACAAGGCTGTTCTTCTCTATATCTCATAGTAACCCTCCCAGATAATGGTTATAAGAAGTATTATGGTTCTTTTTATCGAAGTTATCCTAAATAAGTACGTAATTGGATCCCTTGAGTTATATAAGGTAAATAGAACCAAAACAACTAGGGAATGATAAGCGCAAAACACCAACAGGAGGAAAAGCTATGAGTGAAAGTACCAGCTTATTATCGATTTTTGCCCTGGGCGGCTGTAATGAAATCGGAAAGAATATGTATGTCCTTCAATACGGAGATGACCTTGTCATCATTGACAGCGGTGGAAAGTTCCCTGATGAATCCTTAATGGGAATCGATCTGATCATCCCTGATATAGGTTATCTTGAAGAAAATGCCGCCAAAGTCAAAGCACTTCTGGTCACCCATGGACATGAGGATCATATTGGCGGAGTACCATACCTTTTGAAAAAATTGAATGTACCCGTCTATGCGACCAATTTTACCCTCGGCCTCATTGAATTGAAGCTGGAAGAACATAAATTGAGGCGGGAAACGACCCTTATACCGATTGATTCCAATTCTGTGATAGAGTTCGGATCCATTAAAGCCTCCTTTTTTAACGTCAGCCACAGTATTCCTGATTGCCTGGGCATTGTTTTTGATACTCCTCAAGGGACCGTAGTCCATACTGGTGATTTCAAATTTGATTGGACTCCTCTCAATAACCAGAAGTCGGACATACATAAAATGGCCGAAATCGGTAAAAGAGGCGTCTTAGCTTTGCTATCCGAAAGCACCAATGCGGAACGCGGAGGGTTTTCTCCTTCTGAAAGCATCGTCAGCAGCCATATGGATGAGGCGTTTATAAAGGCTGAAGGAAAAATATTCGTTTCGACTTTCGCCTCCAACGTGAATCGGGTGCAGCAGGTCGTTCACGCAGCCATGAAAACAAACAGAAAGCTTGCTCTGCTAGGCCGCAGTATGGTCAATGTAGTGTCAGTCGCGTTGGAAAGAGGCTACCTCAATGTCCCGGAAGGCATGATCATCGACCATAGAGATATCGACTCCTACCATTCCGATAAAGTCGCCATTCTGTGCACAGGCAGCCAGGGAGAACAAATGGCCGCACTAGGCCGGCTCTCATCTGGACAATTCCGTGATGTAACAATAGATCCTGGGGACACCGTGATCCTGGCTGCTTCCCCTATCCCTGGCAATGAAAAAGGTGTGTCAAAAATCATTGATAACCTGTACAATCTTGGAGCTCATGTTATTTATGGAACAGGCAGCACTACCGGCATGCATGTTTCCGGGCACGGATATCAGGAAGATTTGAAGTTGATGCTGACTCTCATGAATCCGAAGTATTTCATCCCTATTCACGGAGAAACAAGGATGCTCCACCATCACAGGTTGCTGGCTGAATCTGTCGGGGTGGAAACAGGCCATACATTTATTATAAAAAATGGCGAGGTCGTTGATATAGAAGATGGAGAAGCAAGACAGACCCGCTCAGTAGCAGCAGGAGACACCTATGTCGACGGAGTAAGTGTCGGAGATGTCGGGAATATTGTCCTGCGCGACCGCAGGCAGCTTTCCGAAGACGGAATTCTTGTTATCGTTCTGACATTGAGCAAGGCAGAACAGCGTCTGCTTTCAGGGCCCGATACCATTTCCCGCGGCTTTGTTTATGTGAAAGATTCCGAGGCACTGCTCAGGAAGGTCAATAACATTGTCAGAGACACTCTGGACGACCTGCCACAGGGAAACCTGCAGTGGAAAGTCATCAAGCAGAGCATTATGAAATCCGTCGGGCAGTACTTATTTAAGCAAACCAAACGGAAACCGATGATTATACCGATTATTATCGAGATTTAACAAAAAAAGCTCAGGCCTTGATCAGAAACGCTCCCCGATTTCAAATTAAAAATTTTATATTTTCTTATCTTTTGAAAAAGGAACCCTTCCTTCCAACGATTCACTTGGACAGGATGGATTCCTTTTTTCCTGCTTTCAGAAAACAAAACGACCCAAATTCAATAGTCACCCTTTTAAGATTCCAGCTCGGTCTTTACCTTGTACCGATACCGTTCATCTCGTAAAAATTTCAACTGAAAGCCATTCAGGTTCCTCGAAAGCTCGCGCTGTTCCATGGGGCAGAGGTTGTCGGCAAGCAGGACAAATTCTGTCTCGCCGCCTCGCTTGTCTTGCCCTCGGTGGACTGAAGATAGCAGACTTTGCCTTTAGTGGATTGGACCCTTCCAATCCTTTATATTTCTCACAAACCAATGAATGGGCTGCTACGATCAGCATAAACATTAACCAAATCTTTATTACACCGACCCTGGTAGTTGTGCCATTAATCCTATTTGCGCTCACGATATTATGCTTTAACTCACTCAGTGCAAGCTTGAGGAAACTGTTGATTGAGGATGAGGTTCCTGTTGCAGATAAAGAAAGAGAACCTGTAGAGAAGCCGGTATCAGCAGCTGTTATCAGGGAGGATTTATTTACTATGAAGCACTAAATGAAAAAGGTCAGAGAAAAATTTTAAGTAGTTCAGTTTTGGAGTACAAAAACACAATTTGCAGCCTTAATTGAACTGCTTTTTTCATATGGAACCTCGTACTAATTTACAACCTAATTCGTATGGTAAACTGCAGCCAAAACTGTCAGCCTTATTGAAAGAATTATGGTAAGATGAAGTTGGAGCAATATTCCATTAAAGGTAGTTTAATGGAACAAGTGATTGGTAAAATTGATAACAACAGTTTGAGGTAATTGCGATAACATCTAGGTATAGAACAAATGAGGGAGTGTTTGTCTTGAAAAGGCTGATAGTGATTTTAATGCTTATAGTCGGAATTTTATCGGGTTGTGGAAACCCATTTAACAATATAACTTTTGAAGGATATATTATTGAAAAACGCCATGATAGTGGGTTTCAAATACTTGTTATGGAAAATATCACAAAAGAGGATATAGAGAAAAAGTCCAAAGACGAACTTTTCATACAAGCACAAGATGACTTTTCTGCCACTTACTTTTTTGTCAAAGAGGGTAAATATAACGAGTTAGAGGTAGGTCAAAAAGTTATTGTTTCGTATAACAAAGGTCAGCCAGCAATGGAATCAAATCCACCACAAACTGATTCAAATAAAGTTGAAGTTGTTGAGGAATAAAAATGCTTATTCAACAAACGATCCCTTTGTAGAAGAAAAACCGTTTTTCAAACAGTAAATTTGCTGCAAAGTTGAAGCCCTTATGAAAGAATAATTAACCATAATGGACAAATTACGTTATGGTTTTTTTTGCCATTCTGCAAGTTATTTCACTACATAAATCACAAGACTACAATATATATTTCAGTGTTACGGAAACGTGTGTGAAATTAGATACGAAAACACACTTGAAAGTAAATAATATGCTGTAATATCAATAAAAAACAGCATACGAATAATGGTGAAAATTCGTATGCTAGAGACTATGGATATTTAGGTTTTGCACCTCTAAACTGAACTATTTAGAAAAATTTTCTGATCTTTTTTTCATTCACCCATTTATGTTTTATAGTAGAAAACAGCACTAATCAATTCCGGAAATATCCCCTGAAGACTATTCATACTCAGCTGCATCTTCATTTTCAGCCCCTAAGTTTATATGGAATGCAAGTTTCGCCAAGGCTTCCTTCACGCACGGGCTGCCTAGTCCTAGTGTCCCACTTTTTCAAATTCCTCATCAGTTAAGTATTCAATCTGCGCTTCCCGAGAAGTATGAAAAGAATTAGAAATCTGTAAACAACCACATATGATAAAGATGGAAAGTTTCAAAGCAATCAAAAGTTGAAGTTTTTTCAAAGGATCGCCCTTACTTGTATTTTGTCTTTAATTTGAGCCTGGCTCAACCTTTATTCTCTAAAACACATTTCCTACAGGCAGGCATTTTCTTCATTTCACTACTATTCCCGCCAGGCTTAGCATAAATTGTACAAGCGATTTCTTTCATGGATCGTATGTTTCTACATACCAAGACTGTATAGTGAGGGGACGTTGGATGTTTGTCTATATAGAAAAGGCTCTTTTGGCAATAGTGGCTTTAAGAATTTTATCAGGAAGCATAGAAATTGGCGCTGCCTTGCTTATGTTGAAATTCAATGATCTTGAGAAGGCGTTTGCCATCAATACCTTGCTGGCCCTTGTAGGACCAACGATATTTTTTTCCACCACGGCAATCGGACTGATGGGTTTATCGGGGAAGATTTCACTGATGAAGGCCGTCTGTCTCATCTCGGGAGTGCTATTAATTGGGTTAAGCTTAAAAATGAAATAAAGTATACTGCCGGCCGGTCAATGTATGGCCGGCTTTATTTATAGTATTCCTCTGAGTAAAATCTCCTGCTCCGTGATATTAAACACATTTCAATACAGGACACCCGCCCATTCACTAAGAGGACATTCACCTATATCTTCGACGGTAATATCCTGTTTACTGAGAGGAGGGTGTTTTTTTATGGTTTTATACCAAGAAGGCAGTCCAGAAACAGAAGGGTTATGTCCATGGCAGAAAGATGCCATCAGCCTGTTCGCCGAAAAGATGACCAGCAATAAGAAATTCCCCTGCATTCCTGCCACACAGGCATATGGCTTGAAACATCTGCGATATGGATTCGCAGGTTTTCCAGGTTCCGAATCCACGGGAATCGAGCTTGCTGATATCCTTAAGCAGTATTCCATAAAGAGCCGTGATTTCGGCAAGTATACTACACTGGTCGTTTTTTTTGATACACCAGCAGCCCTTATAGAAACAAATACAGTGGAAGATTTTGAATTCTTATTCTGGAAGCTGCTTAACCAGTTGAATGAACAGGACGAACTAGAATGGCCGGCGCATATTCCAACAGACCCCGAGAATTCGCATTGGGAATTTTGCTTTCATGGAGAGCAGTACTTCATGTACTGTGCCACCCCGCTCCACAAGAACAGGGACAGCCGCTGCTTCCCCTACATGATGATGGCAATCACCCCCAGGTGGGTCCTGAAGGAATTCAATTCAAACCCGGGATATGCTGAGAAAATCCAAAAGCAAATCCGGAAAAGACTCCATCAATATGATGCTATAGAAGCCCATCCAGAGTTGAAAAAATACGGAAGTGAAGATAATTACGAATGGAAGCAATATTTCCTGAGAGACGATGATTCCGCTCTTTCCAAATGTCCTTTTCATGGTATGCTGAAGGCCTCCAGAGACAAATGACACCACCGGACTGCTTGGTTCGGTTTACATATCCATAAATACCGAAACTGTTTCCTTGATTAATTATACTAGAAGGATGGCTAATTGAATGGTTTCATGAGTGTTTAAACCACGATAAATCCTCTTACCCTATTCTATAAAACTCTCTTAAAGAATGATAGCAGAAAAGCCTTTTGGGTTAACAGACACTTGCTGTCTTACTTTCCATTCCAGTCCTCTGTTTTATGTTCTTTTCATTCGTAATATTATTTAAAGACTATGAGATAATCTCAATCGGGAAGAAGATTAGCTTATCCATCCTCTCCTTCTTATTGTCCGCCATTTTCCAGACAGCAGCGGAAATCAATGGTTTGAGTTTACTGGCAATATGTTATTTTGACATATTTATAAGAACCTAGTTGTCAGACTTTCAATTAAATGAGCACAATTAAAAATAGATACCAAATATCTCCTGGTATCTATAATTCCATCTCTGCAAACAAGCGCCATATCAAGCTTCACTGTAAAAATGAGTAATAGAGCACGGAAAGAATTCAAGGCATTATAAACACGGATTAGGGGATACATGTGCAATTCTGTTACTCTAAATTGTTTTTCTGAACTCAGATAGAAAAGTAGATTACCACTTTCCACTTTCATACATTTCATTTACCTATCTTATGGAGTAGAACACCCGTCAAGAAAACACCGAGGATCAGAAGGGTGATACTTAAATGCCTGCCAAGTGATATACTTTCCTCAGCTTCATTTAAGATCGCGGAGTATATGCCGGCCAAAACCGCCAGTAAAAGAATTCTTCCAGTGTTCATTAAGCACACTCTCCTTTTAATAGAACCTGTTTAAAGGATTAAACCTAACACCTTCCAAGTAATCTTGCTATACAAAAAGCCCGGATCGAGCACCCACGAAAGTACATAAGGCCTTCTTTTCTCACTCAAATATTCCTTAAGAATTCCTCCATCACGCTGCTGTAAATTTCAGGCTGTTCATGATGTACAAGGTGAGAGGCAAATGGAACGACAGCCGCATGAATGTTGGAATTCTGCTTTGGGTAAAGTACCGCCCCTTTGGTTTCCAATGGATTCCCTTCTCCGACCATATACAGTACAGGCATCTGCAGTTCTGATAAGTCTCCTGTTTCAGCAAAAGGATACCAGTTTTCATCCTGTCCCATTAGAATGAACCTGCGCCAGCCTTTTCCGTGTATCTCATCATTATAGGCAGCCGCTTCTTCATTCTCCAGCAGGGTCATCTGGTTTTTGGAATCTTGTTCATGCATTTTAGACCAATTCTCCGGCTTTTCGGGGAAAATCCCTGATAACACCAGTGATTTTATTCTTTCGGGATGTTTTTTCGCAAAAAACAAGGCGGCTAGTGCACCTAAAGAAGATCCCGCTATATTCACTTGAGGCAGTTCCAGATGATCTAACGTTTCTGCTAAATCCCTGGCGCAATCATTGAAAAAGTCTGATAGATCATTCGCTGCTGATTTTCCATGACCTCTCAAGTCAGGAACGATAATTTCGTACCTTTCCATAAAGTACTGCTGTTGATATTCGAAATCTGTGGTTCCTGTTTGCAATCCTGAATGAAGAAAAACCAATGGTTCTCCTTTTCCACGCCTTTCAATATGAAGCAGCATATAATCCCTCCTTTTTCTATTATTTCTTTACGGGAAAATATAGCTGCAAATTCTACTGAATACTAATGTGAGAGAAAATTAAGAGCTCTCTCCTTTTTCTGAGAGAGATCCTAATGTTTAATATAAATATGACGCAAGCCAAGCCAAGTATCAAATGATAGTAGTAAACTCCTGTGCTTTCTTATCCAGTCCCTCAGCTGAGCTGCTGATAGCATCAAATTCCTGCATGGCGATATCTATTTGTTTCTGGCTCTCATCCACACTCTGGGAAATCCTTTCAATGCTGTCTGACACTTTCCCGACTTCCTTGACAATACCGTCGATGTTATCTTTCACCTCTGTAATTGACATTGCTACCTTTTCAGATAGCTTGCGGACTTCCTTGGCGACCACATCAAACCCTCTTCCATGTTCGCCTGCACGAGCTGCTTCAATGGCAGCATTAAGCGCCAGCAAGTTGGTTTGTGCAGCGATTTCACGGATGGTTTTCACTATACCTGTAATAAAATTCGCCTGGTTCTGCAGGTTCTCTAGGTTTTGTTTGTTTTCTTTTGATTCATAGGAAATTCTTTCGATCGTTGACAGAAGTTCTTTGCTTCTCTTTATGCCGATCTCTGACCGATTATTCAGCTGTTCGGACATTTCACTCAGGTGATCCACCATATTAAGGATTTCGGTTTGTCTTTTGGTTATATTGGTTGCCACTTTTGAAACACCAACGACGCTTTTCCCATCTTCTGAATAAACCGGCATGTAGGTGGCCTCAAGCCATAATTTGTTTCCCTGTGCATCCACCCGTTCTATTTTCCCTTGATAACTGTTCCCTGCAAGCAGGTTTCTCCAAAACTCTTCATACTCCGGGCTATTAGCAAAGGAGGGGAAACAGAATTTCTTATGCAGCATTCCCTGCATATCGGCTGCTTTGTAACCCATAGAGCTCGCGAACAGCTCATTCACATAAGCCACTCGGCGGTTGACATCAAACCGGATGATAGCCAGATGTTGTTCGATTGCCTTTACTACCAGTTCGTCGGTCACTAAATCCGAACTCTTTTTAGTCATTAACGTGTTCATTTAAGCCCCCATATGTAAGTAATTGTAATTTTTTATAATTTTTCGTCTATTTACTTTTAACATTACCTTATACATAGGCCTTTAGCAACAGATCTTCTCTTTTTTCAAAACAAAACCCAGAGCAGTCTCTGGGCCGGCAAGAAGTCTATTAGTTTCTTTGAAGCGTAAAGCCCAGCCAGCTTAAAGCGTTAGCAAGATTGGCCTCAATTTGAATATCTTTCAGATTGATATGGACCCTTACTGCCTGCATTGCGATTTCAGGACGGATTCCCGTCAGCATAGGTTCTACGCCCACTAGTTTCATCAAACTGACGATCCGCAGCAGGGAAGACACTACCTCATCATTGATATGTGTAATGCCTGATAAATCAATGACAAGATGTTCCAGCTGCATTTCCTGGCTTTTCATCAATGTTAATTCTACTATTCTTTCTGCTCTTTCTTCATTAATAACCCCAACAATCGGAAGAACCGCCACTCCTCGAGTAATGGGTACCAATGGAGCCGACAGTGTTTCAATCTGTTTATTAGCATGGTCAAGTTCAAGAACGAAGGAGAGCAGTGAACTCATCGTTTCAAATATTTCCTTCTGCTCCTCAGAGAGCGAAAAGGGATCCGTATCAAGCCCGCATATAGTTCCATAGTTGCTGCCATCTTCATAATATATAGGAATACCTACAAAACTGCCGCTCCCCAGGTTATGAGTGACCTTTAATGATTTGGTTGAATCATGTTTGGTGATATCTGGAATGATTAAAAGCTCCCTGCCTTTATCCACACTGACTTTACAGAAAGTATCCTTAAATGGAAGGGTGTCTCCTTCCCTCAGCAAGGATTTGTCCCTGTTCAACACCTTAACAATTTCATTGCTTCTCCTGTCATTCTTCGCAATGAAAAGAGTATTAATGTTCATTAATTTCCCCATCATGCGGAGAATGCTGTCTGCCGCTTCTTCAAAGTTTCTGAAGTGCTGGTTTTTTATGATATTTAATTCACTAGAATAAGACATAAATAGAATTCCTTCCTGAAAAAACTGTAAACAGTGTTGTATACCCTCTTTGCCATATAAGTAAACCCTTAGAAAAAGATTTCATTATTGGCTCTTTACGTAAACTTTGTTGCTATATATCTCAGAACTTCGATTATAGAAAAAGCTCAAGGGATGTGGGCAAAAATCCGTCTCTTGGTTTTTTTCAAAGCAACAATATATGAGGAAACAACCTTTCTAAAAGATTGCTGCTTTTGAAAACTACCCTATTCTTTGAATTTCCCACTAAAAACACTATCTTGCGGTGGCTGGAGAGGTACTTTCCTATCTATTCGAAAAAAAGGGGCTGATTACCGCAGCTGGAAAAGAGAATTAAGTTAGTCTAAAAAGTGGACACAGGAAAATGGTAATAAGTTAGAATATAACTATCATTTATAAGGACGTGTTCACATGGGAAAACATTACTCATCCGAATATAAAGAGTATGTATGTAAAATGGTTGCGGAGGAAGGAAGAAAAGCTTCAGAGGTAGCTTATGAGCTGGAGATCCCTTACACCACGATGACTAAATGGGTACGGAAATATAAAAAAGACATTCAAGCTCAGAACAGTAAGCATGACTATGTTACGCCTTCTGAGTTTGAGAAGCTC
>NZ_VTEH01000016.1 GCF_008180615.1 Rossellomorea vietnamensis | reverse complement strand
CGTCCACCGCCTGGTTCATTTAAAGGATATTGAAAAGATGAAAGATTTAATGAAAACTCTAGAGTTAAATAAAAAACAAATCCAAAAGGTAAATGAACTCCGAAAACATTGCGGAAACGACTCAATCATAAATTGGAATCAAAGTGCTTCTATTAATTACATAGAAATGAATGAATTGGATTAGTTGGGGCGCCGTATGCGGTGAAAGCCGCACGTACGGTGCTAGCAGGGGGAAAAGGGAGCGATAACTTCAAACCCTTACCTATCTGTCATGAATAAAGTGAACTTTAAAAAGTATTCTACGTCTAACTTTTTTAGAAAAACACATTAATTAATCGCTAAGATTGGGGACCTATTATGAAAAATGAATTTGATAATAAAACTAAAGAATATTCAATTGGAAGACCAACCTATCCAAATGAAGTATTAAAAATACTTAGTGAACTAGGTGTTAATAAACAATCTACCATAGCTGATATTGGAGCAGGTACGGGAATTCTTACACATATGTTAGGAAGTTTGGAGTGCAGCGTTTTGGCCATTGAGCCAAACGAACAAATGCTTTATGAGTGCAGAAAGCATTGTAAGGATATTAATAATATCCAATTTATTAAAGCTCCAGCCGAAGAAACGTCATTGAAAGAAAATAGTGTTGATGTTATCACTATTGCACAGGCATTTCATTGGTTTGATAAGAATTTATGTAAGAAAGAATTTCAAAGAATCTTAAAAGATGATGGATATGTGCTTATTTTGTGGAATGAAATGCAGACAGACAGTCAATTTGCTCAAGAATATACAACAGCTTTACATAAGTATAAAGTCAAAACAACTGCCGCAATTTCTAATTTTGACCCAGATGAAGAGAAACTTAATTTCTTTGGACAAGATTACACCAAGGTATATTATGACAATTGGCAAACAGTAACAGAGGAAGGTTTTGTAG
Source organism: Rossellomorea vietnamensis (assembly GCF_008180615.1). Classification (GTDB taxonomy): domain Bacteria; phylum Bacillota; class Bacilli; order Bacillales; family Bacillaceae_B; genus Rossellomorea; species Rossellomorea vietnamensis_D. Next base: position 109,197 of record NZ_VTEH01000016.1, on the reverse strand, counting down.
GAGGAGCACTATCTTTATCATACACACCATCAAAACTAGATAGTATGTATGTTGAGTTTGTTGCAGAACTTCACCAACTATTCTCAAAATATCAACAAAACGAAAGAGTAACTTTCCATTATAAAACAGAGGTATGTATTTGTAAGTTTTCAGAGTGATATTCTTTATGCTATTCAACAAAAGGGGGCGTTAATGGAAGAAGAATGTCAAAAGGCTTAGAAGATAAAACTTCTAAGCCTTTTTGCTTTTACCGCTAATTGCTCGCTATAGCAGGTTAAATATGCTGCTAAAGTGCTTGCTAAAACCCTTGTTAATTCACTGGTTATTTTAAATTTTCTCTCCCTGAAACCAACCCGTTAGGCTGAGCCTCGTCCCTTTTTACTTACTTAAATAGTTATGTGAGTTTAACAATTTACTTACTTGCCGAAAAATCAGGTTTTAATACTCAGTCTTTTTCAGCTGTTCGTCAATATTTCTTCCTCCATACATGACTCGGATAATGGTCACTGTTTTGCCTTTCTCTCTGGGTATATAGAAAACAGAGAAATTATCCACTGGCTTCCGGCAGAGCCCTCGGCTATGCCACGGCTCTGCTTCAAATGAATGAAATCTAAATGGTATTTCAGCCAGACTCATTATGGCATTTCCAAACCGCTCTAACTGCCTGGCAGCAATCTCAGGTTCGAGCAGAGTAAAAGCAATATATTAATAAATACCCCTCAAATTTGAGGAGACTTGTTCTGTTAATTCAATCCTATATTTCATATATCTTAATCATTACGGATTTCTAAAAAAACCTTCTCAAGAGCCTTTGTGTTTCCCTGTACAAAATCAGCATATCCCATTTCTAACTCTTCATTTAACTCCCGTTCAGTCAAACTCAGAGCATCCAAAGGCTTTGTTGAAGGGAGCTTAACATCAAAGGGTATACCTCTTTGCATAACAACCTGTTTAAGGAAGATATTTACTGCATTCGAAACAGGAATGCCTAATTGGCCAAGGATCAATTCAGCCTCTTCTTTAAGTCCGGGTTCAAGCCTCACAGAGAGATTTGTAGTTTTTGCCATTGCTACTCACTCCTTTCTTACTTATATCTTATGCTAATGTATGTACATTAGCAATACATCTATGGATAATCAAAAAAAATATTGACTTTCTAAAATAAACATCTTTTCTGCGGAATAAACGGTTTATCTTTCATTTTAAAAATTTCTATTTCCCGCAGCACTTTTTGTACTTCTTCCCGCTGCCGCACGGACAGGGTTCATTCCTGCCAACGGATGGTCCGCCTCTTACAGGTTCCGGAACAGGGGCTGCATCCCCGTCATCATATCCTTTAAGATAACCCGGCAGCAGCGACAGTTTTTCTGCATAGCGTTCAGCATCAAAGTGTTCTTCATTTTTCATCATGTAAAACATTTCTTCAGTCAGGACACTGGCGATCATTTCTTTTGTTTCATTCTCTTCAAAACCCTCTGCCACTAACCTATTGAATGGTTTTCCTTGTACACACTGGGTCATTCATGTTCAACGGATTATCCACCACTTCCAATAGGTGAGATTTCAATTTATAATTAACCATTAAACACCCTCCCATTCCTATAGTAATAGTTAGCTCTAAATGGGAAAAATTCTTTAAAGTGAGGGATAAATTTGGCTAAAAAAAAGAAACGCAAAAGCAAGAAAAAAGAATTTTGGGGACTTACGAGGGAAGAACGGCAACAGGCAGCGATCTCCTGGGTGAGCGAGTATGAAGGCGACAATATTGTAAAGGCTTATTCTAAAAAGTTCCGTCTTAACCTGAAGAACTCGATGAAGGAACTGTCGAGTTTTGGTTTTACCATAAGCAGCGAAGAAAGGGCAGAAATAAAAAGATTAATAGATATTCAAAAACAGGAAAAAGAAAACAAAAAGAGGAAAAAGGAAGCTCGTGAACTGCAGGATTTAATTGAATCTGATGAAACACTTGCTTTTATCGCGGGATATACTGAGGGCGGTGCTCCTTTTGGCATTAAACATGAGGAGATGCAAGAGATTGAGAATGAGGATTAAATATAAACAAAAGGATACCACTCCAAATGAGCGGTATCCTTTGTTATTTTCATCAAGACCGCATCAATGCCCCATTAGGCTTCGGCAGATCCTGCTCTATAATTTGATTCATTCTACAGAAATGATCTAAAAATTGCTGTGCCTGTTTTTGTTCCTCAGGGTCACTTTTCAATGAAACGATATCCTGCAGGATTTGAGCCATCCACACATTATCAAAATAACGGTACTTCCCAGTATTCCATGTCATTTTATCCGGAGATTTTTCATTAACATAGTATTTCCAGAAAAGCATCTGATCTGCTTCTTGTTCTGTCAGCTGCAGTCTGTATTCCTCATGAGCCGGAATCGATCCATCTTCACACAGCTTACCGATGAAACCATCTTTCACCATGAAGACACCCAAAATCCGTCTGTCTTGTTCAGGCTTGCTGGAATCTATCTCCGTCAGCAGGACAGCACTGTTTTGGTGCAAGCGAATCGGTTTGTTTGGTTTACCCTTGTTGGCACCGCTTTTGATTGCACCAGAGGAAACCTTCCACTCTGAAAAGACAGTGTTCTGTTCTTCTGTGTCACACCAGGTCACCATTTGGGATTCGGGATGAAGCTTATGGTTTCTCATGAGCTTTTCATGTCCCAATCGCAGCTCCTGATATTTCCGCTGCAGCTTTTTCTCCTCTTCCTTCTTCAGTTCTTCCTCTTTTTGTTCCAGTTCCTTCTGTTGAATAATTTCTTCAAGTGAATTAGCCGCATTTTGATCATGTATTTCCAGATGCTCTCCAAATACATCAGGGTAAACAAACTTTTTATTTTCCGATGCGAAATGTATTTCAATGACTGTATCATTATGTTTAACGATACTTCCCATGCCAAACCGCTTATGTGTAACTTTCTTATCGATTAAATTCAATATACTAGTCCTCCTTGTGTAATAACTCGGGTCCTATTACCTTAAAAGCTCACAAAACTGTTTGAATTTCCTTCGGTTTTTATAAGATATTTAAGAACGCACGCATTTAAAAAACTACTTAAAGCCAATTATAACATTTTTTAGGTAAAAACGCAAATTTATTCTTGACAACGCGATTTAATGCGAGGTAAAATGTAGTTTTGTTCAATTCCAATGCTCTTGTATCCACTTTGTTTCAGTTGGTTTTTCCTCGAAAAACTTCGTACATTTCACGATAAAAAATGACCCAGATGAATCTACTGGACCTGACATAAGATACGCCTATTTTTAAGGGACAAGACTGCAGCTTGTCCCTTTCTTGTGATATTACTCTTGTATGTACAGTGAAGTTCATAGCTGATAGGCAATCAAAAAAACTGCCCACTACACGACCTTGAATTAACCCGGCCCGACTCCATTGTGAGTATCCCGATCAGAAACTCACGGCCACTATCAACTGATTCTCCCGTCGTTAAAAGCATTCTTCGTGTAAGCATCGTGATCCTAGGAGTGGTTTTCGATGTTAGGTTTCCTTCGGGAGCTGGGTGAGGGACACCTAGAGGCTGTTTTTCGATGTTAGGTGTCCTTCGAAAGCCGGTGAATGACACCTGGTGGCTGGTTTTTGATGCTAGCTGTCATTCGTGAACCGGGTGAGGGACACCTGGAGACTGGTTTTTGATGCTAGGTGTCCTTCGGGAGACCGGTGAGGGACACCTGGAGGCTGGTTTTTGATGCCAGGTGTCCTTCGAGAGCCGTTTGAGTTACACCAGGTGGCCGGTTTTCGATGTTAGGTGTCACTCCAGAGCTGGTTGAGTGACACCTGGAGGCTGGTTTTCGATGCCAGATGTCCTTCGGGAGCTGGGTGAGGGACACCTGGAGTCCATTTTACGATGCCAGATGTCCTTCGGGAGCTGGGTGAGGGACACCTAGAGGCTGTTTTTCGATGTTAGGTGTCCTTCGAAGGCCGGTGAATGACACCTGGTGGCTGTTTTTTGATGCTAGGTGTCATTCGTGAACCGGGTGAGGGACACCTGGAGACTGGTTTTCGATGTTAGGTGTCCTTCGAGAGCCGTTTGAGTTTACACCAGGAGTCCGGTTTTCGATGCTAGGTGTCATTCGTGAACCGGGTGAGGGACACCTGGAGACTGTTTTTTGATGCCAGGTGTCCTTCGAGAGCCGTTTGAGTTACACCAGGTGGCTGGTTTTCGATGTTAGGTGTCACTCCAGAGCTGGTTGAGGGACACCTGGAGGCTGGTTTTCAATGCTAGGTGTCCTTCGGGAGACCGGTGAGGGACACCTGGAGGCTGGTTTTAAATGATAGGTGTCCTTCATGTCCCGGGTGAAGCATGGATATTCGGGATGGAATAAGGCGTCACCTTATCCAGCCACAATCTTTGCGAAAAGAGCCTTTGGAAAAACCGCATTACTTAAAAACCTCTAAACAGAAAAATGCCTGCCTCCTTATGAAAAATTGGAGACAGGCACTTTATCTATTCTTTAATTACTTATTGCTCAAGATATTCATTTAAGAACTCTTTTGCCTTTTCACTGTCAGCCGATACTTCTAAGTCAGTCTTAACCAGGGGACTTACTGTCGAAACAGCTTTCATTTTGTTTCCTTGGTAGAAACTGATGAATTCTTCCTGGTTTACAGAGTAAAGAATGGCTTTACGCAGTGCGGCACTTTCGGAAACTTCACGGTCTTTCATATTGAAAGCAAGGTATGAAACTCCATTGCTTTCGTTTTGTTGCAGCGCTAATTTTTCGTCATCGTTTACGAGATCATATTTTGTTTCAGGCACGCCATTCAGAATATGAATTTCTCCGTTTCGTATTGCTGATAGCGCACTATCCGCATCTTGAATGAATTTTACTTCAATTTCAGATACCTTTGGTTCGTTTTCAGTTCCTGGCATATAGGCAGGATTTTTCACAAATTGTGCTTCATAGTCATTTTTAACCGTTAAGATATATGGACCGCTGGCATACAAGTGATTATTATAGCTGCCGCCTTCTGTTACGGTTCTTTGATCGCCGTAAGGTACATCTGTATTCACATCGAAGCTTTCTACGTCATACGTATTGATGCTTTCCACTTGTTTTTGTGAAACAATACCGGCAGATTGGTGCGCCAGATAGTTCAACACCTGCGGGAATGGGTTAACCGTGGTTACTTTGACCACCTGATAAACACCGGAATTATTTTTCACTTTTGTCTTATCATCCACCAGCTGGGTGATTTCCTGGTCTACTCCTGCTTCCAGGGCTTCGCGGATGGTTTTGCCATCTGCTGTTTTTCCATCAAGCTCGCTTACATCATTAACGATTGAGATGGAATCCATGTTTTCATGAAGACTGAATGTACGGTGGTCCGGAACGGATTTCGGATCCTTCGCCCGGTTCAGAGAAAACACGACATCTTCTGCACCTACCAGTTCACCGGTATCCACTGCTTGATTGTCATTGACAGCCGCAAAATGGATATCATCTCTTAGCAAGAAGTAGTAATCTTCACTGCCCTCAGATATTGCGTGGTTTAAAGAAAGTGAACCATCGGATACTACCTGATCATCATCTGTCAGGTTGACTAATCGTACATACATGTTTGTATTTAATGTATTGATCGAACCGTCATTCCCTTTAATAGGATCTAAAGAAGTTAAAGAACCAATGGATTGATGAACAATCAACGGCTCGCTGTCACGTTTCGATTGGTCCACGAAGTCGTACTGTTCCCATACCTGCGCCCTGGATTTTGGTAAACGCACAGTTGATTCATCGACTACCTGATCATTAACAGCTTGAGCTTTATACGAATTGAACAACGGTGCAATGTAGGCATTGTCCAATACCACATGCTGTTCCAGCTCTTTATAGGTTTCTTGATATTCTTCAGGCAATTCCTTAGCAGCTTGTTCCACTAACTCATCCGCTTTCTCATCAGCAAACAAGCTGTTGTCACCGTCAGAAGTGAATAATGAACGAACAGCATAATCAGGGTTACCGGTTACGGTTGTCCAACTGTTTACTGCCAGATCGTAGTTGCCCGCTTCCTTTTGAGAGGTGAAGCTGCCGTAATCAGGCTGGATATTAAGCTTTACGTCAAAACCATTTTTCGTCAACTGGTCACGCAAAATGTTCATATCATCCTCGCTTGCAGCCATCCCTAAAATTTCAATCTCTGGTACTTCACCTTTTGGATCTGATGTCGGCCCTTCTTGTACATCTGATTCAGTCTGGACACAGCCTGCTAAAAATAATACGAAGGCTGCCAGCAAAATTCCTATTTTCTTCATCTTTACATCTCCTCTATTTTTCATAAAATCAAATCTGTTAATCTATCTTCGGATCCAACGCGTCCCTCAGCCCATCTCCAAGGAAGTTAAATGACAGGACCAAAAGAATAATGGATATACCGGGGAAGATCGCTAAATACGGATTGGTCTCTAAGTACATACTGCCGATTTTTAAAATGTTTCCCCATTCCGGAATATGCGGCTCCACACCCAGGCCTAAGAAGCTTAGGGAGCTCGTGGCAATAACGGCCGTACCGATTGTTAAGGTAGCTTTCACAATCATCGGGGCAAACGCATTGGGAACAATCTGCTTGGAGATTATCTTCCATTCGTTCTCTCCCAAGGCTTTGGCCGCTTCCACGAACTCTAAGTTTGATACCATCAAAACATTCGCTCTCATGGTTCTTGCATAGGTTGGAATCGCGCCTGCGCTTAATGCGATGATCAAGTTAATCGTACTGGATCCGAACGCGGCAATAATCGCAATCGCGAGCAGGATCCCCGGCACAGCATATAACACATCAAGCAGGCGCATGATGATATTATCAACCGACTTTTGATAATATCCGGAGACTGCTCCCAGCACTCCCCCTATGACCATTGGAATAAGTGTGACCAACAAGCCGACAATTAGGGAGATTCGTGCGCCGAAGACGATGCGGGAAAAAACATCCCGGCCAAAATTATCGGTGCCAAAGGGATGGGCCAGGCTGGGCTCCAGCAATAGTGAGCTATAATCGTTCTCCGTGGCAAAGCTGTTCACAAAGGTTCCGTAGCTCGCAACCGACAGAGCAAACATCAAAAACACAAACAGAAAACCCAGCATGGCTGTAAAATTTTCAGTCATGCTTCTCCAAAACTTATTCCATTTATCAATAGTGGAAGCATCTCTGCTTATCGACTTCATCACTAAGCTGTAACCTAAAATCAGCCCGAAGAAGTTTCCCGTTAAACCTATAATAAAAACGACAACACCCAGCCATTTATATAAGGGCTTCACACCCTTTTTCAAATCTACTTTAGCCAGCAGAATGACCAATGACAATTCAATGACCATCGCTATGACCAGCAATGCCATAGAAGGCACGAAACTATTTGACACATATGGCTTGAATATATTGAACAGCGAAATGCCGAAAAGCAGATATTGAGTAATGAACATATAATAAGCAAGGGTATATTCGATGGAATCATTTTTTAGTAACACTCGAAAAGCGAACGCCGCCGTGAAAATGTTACCAACAAACAAACTCAGCAATAGAACAGCACTCAATAATCTTGTACGCCTCTGGATAACTCCATAGATCAATAAATCTTTCCTCAGGAGGATGGCCATGATTCCCTGCCAAACCGAGGAAGCCAAATATGCAGCCGATACAATGACCCATGCCGGACCCCAATTTCCTTGTGCAATATCATAAGCATTGAAGAAAAAAATCAACCCTAATATGAATGAAAGACACATGGAAAATATAGCGTTCTTATATTCTTGTGATTGTTTTAGTGCAAACTTCTGTTGGGTCGCCATTACATACACCTCTTAAGAACTTTTCATTTGGGAGCGGATTCGCGGATTCAATAGCGCATAAATCATATCAACCACAAGGTTTACAATAGAGATTGTAATTGCTATATAGACCACCCCGCCCAAAATGGATGGAATGTCCGGAATGAATTGTTTATCTACGATGTAGCTTCCAAGGCCGCTGATATTGAAGACCTTCTCGGTGACGGCAGCTCCGCCAAGCATTCCCCCAAACTGCAAACCTATCACCGTGATGATAGGGATCATGGCATTTTTCAATGCATGATGAAAAAGAATTCTCCGCGGTTTAAGTCCCTTCGCCTTAGCTGTCACGATATAATCCTCGCTGATTACTTCAAGAATCGATGAGCGTGTCATCCGGGCAATAGATGCCGTCAGCCCTGTCCCAAGGACAATGACAGGCATAATAATAGATAACAAGTCATCAGGTGAATAGGTTGCCGGCAGCAAATGCCACTCAATCGAGAAATTCAGGATGAACACCAGACCCAGCCAGAAATTGGGGATCGATAAGCCGATGAGGGCTATGAACATAAAACTATAATCCCAAATCGAATTGCGTTTGGCTGCTGAAATGATACCGATCGGAATCGCAATGAGTATGGCCATAAACAAGGATGATACCGCAATGAGTAAAGTAATCGGAAATCTATTGGCAATACTTGCCGATACGTCCTCATTCCCAGTGTAGGATGATCCCAAATCAAAAGTGAGGATGCCCTTTAACGCGTCCACCAGCTGCACTATATACGATTGATCGAGGCCGTACTGGCGGTTGAACTCCGCCCGCTGCTCCATCGTCGCCGATTCGCCTAAGATATTAGCAGCCGGATCTGATGGCGAAAAATAGAGAATCGTAAAGACGAAGATTGCTACAGATACTATCACAAAGACAGTCATCACCAGCCGTTCGGCTGCATATCGCAGAAACGGCCTGGAATCGATCCATAAGAACAAATACATCAGAATCCCCGGTATAAAGCTAACCAGGATAAAGGCTCGGTTGCTTAAGCATTCTCCAAAGAATTGCAGATAACTTAATTCTTTTTCGTTTCTCTCTGCCAAATTAGCCTTCGCCAATTCTTCAGCTTGTTCATCTGCCAGCTTCCCAGCCTCATGATTCATCTCCTGCTCATTTATTGGCCTATTAAAAAAGCGCTGTTTACTTTTGTATTGATCTTTATAGTTTTCAACCCAGCGGCCGTATAATGCAGACTGTCTAATCGCTTTAGTCTCATTTTCGAACAGCTGCTTATAGGGTGAATTTTTATATGTAATTCTATAGAAGATCCAGGTGAAAAGATGAACAGGAAGTCCGAAAAGTATTAGCAAATACTTAAATAAGGGCTGTTTACTATGAGCATCATTCCGCTTTTCAAGGCCGGATTTTCTTGGTTCTATCTCTTGCTCCTTTTCAGAAATCAAACACTCACCCCCTAATGCCTATTTTTTTAAGTTGATTATTCCGAGTGAATTAGTGTAGATTTAAACATGTACTAAAGTATAGGCAGTAAATAATCTGATGTCAACTTCTAATTTTGATAGATAAACCACTAAGAAAAAGAGGCTATGCAGCATGAATAAATTACTAACAGTCAACAATTTACACATATCTTTTCATTCTAATAACGAGGTTTTCAACGCTGTCAAAGGAGTGACGTTTGATGTCCGCAAAGGAGAAACACTCGGTATAGTAGGAGAATCCGGTTCCGGGAAAAGTGTAACAGCAAGGTCGATCATGCAGCTCCTTCCTTCTCCCCCGGCATTAATGTCAGATGGCTCCATTGAATTTGATGGCAAACCGATATCTTCTTTCACAAGCAATGAAATGGAAAAAATCCGCGGAAAAGACATCAGTATGATTTTCCAGGACCCGATGTCGTCCTTGAATCCTGCTACTAAAGTGGGGAAGCAAATTGATGAAGTGTCCATCAAACATCAGGGACTTTCAGCCAAAGAAGCAAGACAGCAGTCCATCGAAATGCTCAAGCTTGTGGGCATTACTAATCCAGAAGAACGCTACGAACAGTATCCGCATGAGTTCTCAGGAGGGATGAGGCAGCGTGCGATGATTGCCATGGCGCTTGCCTGCAGGCCAAAGCTTTTGATTGCCGATGAACCGACGACTGCCCTGGATGTAACAATCCAGGCACAGATTTTACGTCTTATGAAAAAAATTCAAGATCAATTCGGCACATCGATTATCTTGATCACCCATGACTTAGGTGTCGTTGCGGGTATGTGTGACCGGGTTGTGGTCATGAAAAAAGGCGAAATTGTCGAAAGCAACACCACAGAGAAAATCTTCTCTTCGCCTCAGCATCCTTATACCAAAAAGCTGTTGAATGCTTTGCCGCGGCTAGACGAAAAAAAGCAGCCTAAGGGAACGATTGACCTGCCTGACGATATCGATCCGAGCCGGCCATTAATTGAGGTCCGCAAATTAAAACAAGTTTATCCTTTGGGCGGGGGAAGAACGCTGAATGCAGTGGATTCCATAAACTTTTCTATACAGCCGGGTGAAACGCTGGGACTCGTTGGCGAATCCGGCTCTGGAAAATCCACTACCGGAAGACTCCTGCTGCGCCTGCAAGATGCAACCGATGGGGAGATCCTCTATAAGGGGATGGCGATCAACCGCTTAAACAAAAAAGAATTAAAGCAGCTGCGCAAAGAAATTCAGATCATTTTTCAAGATCCCTACGCCTCCCTCAACCCGCGTATGAAGGTGTTAGATATCATTGGACATCCTTTGGATATTCATAAGCTGGTGAAAAATAAAGCTCAACGAAAAAAACGGGTTGAAGAGTTATTAGAACTAGTCGGCTTGGAAAAAGCACATGCGGACCGCTTCCCTCATGAATTTTCAGGCGGCCAGCGCCAGCGTATCGGCATTGCCCGCGCGCTTGCGGTTAATCCGAAATTCATCGTTTGTGATGAGCCCTTATCTGCATTGGATGTATCCTTGCAGGCTCAAATCGTCGACTTATTAAAAGATCTACAGAAAAAGCTAGGGCTGACCTATCTGTTTATCGCTCATGATCTATCGATGGTCAAACACATCAGTGACCGAGTGGGAGTAATGAACGCCGGTAAGATTATCGAACTGGCAGAAAGTGAAGAGCTATATAGCAATCCGCTCCATTCGTACACAAAATCACTGCTCGTAGCTGTTCCAGTTCCCGACCCGGCAGTCGAGAAGAACAAACTAAAGCAGGAACTACCCGAAGCGGCTCACTATGATTTCCACCACAGCTCTTTAGAGGAAGTGAAACCCGGGCATTATGTATTAACATAATAGATTTCTGCTGCCCACTTTTCACTCTTCGAAAGCAGAGCGTAAAAACCCTGAAATTTCCTTGTTCAAAACAAGGAGGATTCAGGGTTTTTTTATAGTGAAAATTATGCGGATAATGCAATCGAGATTAATCCTTCTTTCAATTCCATTCTAAATGGGTTTAGCCAGATGCACCCCCGTGCTGTTAGAGCTCTTCAGGCTGATCTTCTTATGTACTATTAACTATGTCTCAATTCTTCTATTAAATGTTGTTCAATACGCGCCGTGTCTTCCTCATGAAAAATATGGCCGGACTTATCCATCCATATAATCCGCTTCCCCATAACGGCATCCAATTGTTCATAGTACGTCTCAAGCAACTCACCAAATACATGGATATCTTTTTTACCATGAATAAATGTAACGGGAATATCGATCTTCTTTATAGTTTCACCAAAATTAATCTTTTGTATGTCAGTGATAAAATCATCGGAATAGACAAGCTTAAACCCTCTATAAAAGGTATGATACATATCTCTTAATGAGTAGTCTTTGGATTTTAACATGGAAATGGTAATCGAAAATAAACTCGGTCCTTTTATGATTTCATCGCTGTAGACAATCGTTCCAAATCTTTGCTGCCATTTGCGTAAAACTCCCCACTGTTTAAAGCTTTCCAGAAATGGCGGCTCACCGACAGAATTTAATTCCTCTATGGCTCTTTTATTATTACGTTTTTTCGCTTCCTTTTTGGCCCAGGATAATCCTAATCGATCATTTTCCGTCCAGCTTACTATCTGCGATAAGCCAATATACGAGTAATATTTCTCGGCATTCTCACTTACAGTCTTTAATCCTATGAGCGATCCCCATGAGTGGCCGGCCAGGAAAATCTTTTCCTTAACAAACCGCGTTCTTAAATAGTCCGTTACCTCAACTGTGTCTGAAACAAATTGATTAACTGTCATGGACTCCTTTGGAATAGACTTATGAAAAGATTTCCCCGTCCCCCTCTGATCCCAGAACACAACAATAAAGTGCTTCACAAGGTCCTTTGTATTCGTAACAATCGTATAATTTCTCCCTCTGCTTGATACACCTGGTAATGGCAGCGAAGGGCCTCCATGTAAAAATAAAATGACAGGTTTAGTAAGATCTTCTCCCTGAATAAGAATGGATTGATCAATTCCACCAATCTTAACAGAGGTAATTTCGCTTATTCCATTTTCAATAATAAAGTCCATCCTTTTCGAACCCATAGAATCACCTTCAATCCAATGTATGGTAAAAACCGATGATAAAATTAAGTATAATTATATCTTAAAACCTAGCTCTATTTTGTTTACATTTGGAAAATTAATCTGAATGTCCACGAAAAAAAATCCCCCAAACTAATTAGTCTGGAGGAATCTACAACTTATACTAAACCCGTGGTACAGGGGGACGGATGCGTCGGCTAAACCCTTTATTGTATAGATGGTTTTTCGCCTTTCCATTCACAAATCATGGTTAATTGATTATCCTCCAACTCAGCCGAAATACTGCCGTTCATTTTTTCCATCAAGCTTTTCGCAATCGGCAGTCCAAGTCCGGTGCCTTTTCCTGTCCGTGTCTGATCAGCCTTATAAAAACGGTCGAACAGGTGGGTGACGTCTTGTTCACTAAGATTATCGACGGAGTTGGAAATCCTCAGCTGAACCGCTGCATCCTTTTGGTCCAGCCTTATGACTACATGGCCGGTTGAATATCGAATCGCATTGACTATCAGGTTTTCCACGACCCTTTTTACAGCAGAGGAGTCGGCCATCACCATAATATCATTGTCTGGAATATGGATTTCCGGCTCTATGTTCCTTTTATTGAATTCCTCATAAAAGCCCAGCAGCGCCTCTACAATCAAATCGTTGAAGGGGACTCTCTCCATATTCAACGGATAGTCCGCTTGTTCGATAATCGACAGCTCGAAAAAATCTTCGAGAAGGACCTTCAATCTTCCTGCACTATTTTTTATCGTTTCGATGTATTCCTTCTTCAACTCAGAGCTAATTTCATCAGATTCCAAAAACTGAATATACCCCAGAATTGATGTCATAGGAGTGCGGATATCATGTGAAATATGGGAGATGGCCTGCTTCAACTCGTTTTCTGTGGAACGCTTGACTGCCTCCGCATGCTTCGTCAGGTCGATCTGGTTATTGATTTCCTTCGCCAGTTCTTCAAAATGAGCATCATTATATAAGATATCAATTTTCTTAGCTGTTTTATTTTGGTTGAGATCACGGAGCTGCCAGGTTGTATGGTTAATCTCTTTTTTCAGCAGGCAGAAACGAGTGAGGACAAATGCAAGTGCTGCCACGACGATTATGAATAAATAGAGCATTTGTTCTCACCCGCTTTCTTGGTTACTTAATTTCTTTTCGTTTAAAAATAAAGACGCCTACACCCCAGAATAGCAGGAACGTTAGAATCGGAATCACCACAAGGAATACCACGTCACCACTCTTCAAGCTGTCCACGATGCTGATATCGTAAATCAGTTTAAAAACAGAATGACTGATGATCGGTTCAAACGCTGGGACTTTGGCTGCCAGAACTTGCAGCGGCCAGTCAGCAAAAATAAAGAACATCAACAGGAACCCGATCGTTTTTCCACTGTCGGTAAACAGTATCGAAAAAATCGCCATGATGGATGCAAAGGCAGCTCCATATAAAACAATCAATCCTAAGGTTTTGAGATAGAAGGCCATTTCGGGCATGCCTTCAAAACCAAAATAGATCGCACTTGCCGCTGTCATCACGATTGGCAGCACTAGTGAAATGATAACGGCTCCAAGTGAAAACACTATTAGCTTCGCTGAATAGATCCGCAGCCTGCTTTTACCAGAAGAGACGATACTTTTCATCGTCCCCGTGGAGTATTCACTTGTAATAAAGAACCCGGCGAGGATACTCGGAATTAGCTTTACGATATTGGCATGAGGACCAAGAATGCTTTCCAGATAGTAATCCTTCACAGCTGGCAGGCCTGCAGCACCATTATCAAATTCTATAAGAGGAAACAGCACCGCAGCAGCAAGCAGCATCCACGTTAAGAATCGGAATGATCGGTCCTTCCTTAACTTATACCACTCTGTTCTCAGTAAGTTACCCATGCTGCACACCCCCGATACGGCGGCTGAAATAGCTTTCCAAATCTTCACCCATAGGCATGAATTCTTCGATGACCAAGCCTTCATTGGTTAGGATCTTAGAGACCTTTCCTGGTGAATCAACAGAGGCAAACAGCTTGATTGTCCCATTCGGCATGACTTCAAATTCCTGTGTTGCTAACCGGCTTTCTATTATAGTCGCAGCCTTGCTTGGATCATCTACTTTGATATGCAAGTACTGCTGGCATTTTTCATGAAGCTCTTTAGCAGATAACTGTTCCAGCAGCTCTCCTTTATGGATGATTCCATAGTGGGTGGCCAATAAATGAAGCTCACTTAAAATATGGCTCGAAATCAAAATCGTGATGCCATATTCTTTGTTTAGCTTCTTCAACAGTTCGCGGACTTCCACAACCCCCATAGGATCCAATCCATTAATAGGTTCATCCAGGATTAGAAACTCGGGATCACCCAATAACGCAATCGCCAAGCCGAGACGCTGCTTCATTCCTAAAGAAAAATTCTTGGCTTTCTTTTTCCCTGTATCCTGCAAGCCAACAAGCTTAAGCGTTTTGTCGATACACTCTTTACCTGGTATTCCCCTCAAGAGACGGTGTGCTTCCAGGTTTTCTTTGGCCGTCATCTGAGGATATAAAGCAGGACCTTCAATAATCGTGCCGATTCTCTTTCTGGCCTCAATGATATCCCGTTCACTATTTTTCCCAAACAATTCAAATGTCCCTGAGGTTGGATAGGCAAGTCCGGTTACCACCCTGATCAGCGTTGATTTTCCGGCACCGTTCTGACCGATGAACCCATAAATAGAGCCTTTTTCTATCCTTACACTTACTTTATCAAGCGCCATGTTCTTCTGATATCTTTTCGACAACTGGCCCGTCGTTAGTACAAACTCATTCATTCAGAGTTTCCTCCTTACGTCATTATTCAATTTCGTACACTTCTACACTATAAGAAGGAAAACATAAGAAACTCTTAAGTGAATTCTTAAGAAAACCTTAAGATTTGAGTTTGTAGCCCATTCCCCAGATTGTCTCAATATACTCTTCATCCCCATTAGCTTTCGCCAGCTTGCTCCTGATATTGCTCAAATGGACATTGATCGTATTGTCATCTCCGTAAAATTTTTCATTCCACACGCTCTCGAACAGATTCGCCTTGGAAAAAACCTTATTAGGAGAAGACATCATCAAAAGTAGAATTTCATATTCCCGCGCAGTCAATTTAAGTTGAGTTCCGTTCACAGTTACAATCTTCGCATCCATGTCCAAAACAATATCTTTATGGGTCAATTGATTCGTATTCACCAAACCCGATAGATCACGATATCTTCTGAGACATGAATCAATCCTGGCTGAAACCTCTTCAATATCAAAGGGCTTGGTTATGTAGTCATCAGCACCCGCTCTTAACGCACTAATTTTGGATTGCGTCTCAAGCTTCGCAGAGATGATAATGACAGGGATATTACTCTCATTCGTTACCTGTTTTAAAATCTCTTCTCCAGACAACCCCGGTAACATCAGATCAATCAGGACCATATCCCACTTCCCACTGTCCAGGTAAATCATCGCCTCTGTCCCGGAATAAGCGGGTTTAGGTGAATATCCGCTTTTACTGACAATATTGCACAGCAGGCGGTTGATATCTTCGTCGTCTTCGATTATTAAGATATTTATGGAATCTTTCATTGGAATCACCCTTTTATTTATTAACCCTATCATTTATTTAAATTTTGGGGATGTCAAGGGGTGTTAGATAGTGATTGTCCAGACATAGGGAAATGAGCTCAGCGTTATGCGCTCAGTAAAAAGAAAAAGTCTATGGAGTTTAAAAGGGTGGATGGTAAAGTAACTTCAGAAATTATATACGATAATACCCTTGGTTCGCCTATCCTTTTACATCATAAAAATCCAAAAAATTAACTATAGCCATTTATAAAAAAACAAGAGATATGGGGTGTGTAATGGAAGGAAGTTGGAGAATTTTTTCAAATCAATCTGTATCAATATCGATTCCAAATTTTCATGAGGAAAAAGAGAAAAAACCATCGAGGTAATTGCACTCCTTCGGTCCAAACTAGAAGAATGTAGATGTAAATATTAGGATCTCTAAATGACTTAACTCCAACTAATTTTTCTTCACTGTTTGAAAAATATCTTTGTGATTAAGCCGTAGAAGAACCTAAAAAGGCAACGCTCATCTTTACACTACTAATTAGACAAAAACCACCCCAAATAGGGTGATTTTTGTCTAGTATTATTAATTTTGATTATTATTTTCTCTTTTAAAATAATTAAATACATTTATAGGAGGTAAGATTACCGGAGGGATACCAGATTGAGATGTAAAACTAGTAATAAATGCTCTTATATAAGGTAATAAAATTGCCATTGCATTAAACTCGAACTCTTGTATACTTACATTCTCACACTCAAAATGACCTACAATTGTAGTTTTCATATAAAAAGGAGCTTTACCATCATTAAAGTCTTCATCAAATAAAATACATGTTAATTCTAATTTAGCCTTATCTTCAGTTTCTGACAACATTGCACTTGCATTAAAATCAAACTCTAAATCAAAGTCACCAGCTTCTACATAATTTCTTTTAAATATAGTTTCTTCAACTAAGAAATCATTAAACTTTAATACACTCTTTATATCACTCATAAAATACCTCGTTTATAGATTAATAGAATTAACTAGCTAAAGAGTAATTAATTTGGGGAATATATTCTTCTGCCTTCCCAGATCCTATTTCAGGTTTTAATGTATATTTAGACTTCAATTGAAAATGCATTTCTTCATTTAGATTATCTTCTTTGACCGTTATTTTACCAGAACCCTTCTTAACATTAAATCCAGCATTTAATAACTTAGCTAATATCTCATCTCTGGATAATCCGTCAAATGACTCTCTAATTTCTTTTTTAATATTATTCATTAATTTCACCCCGTTTTGGATGTTAGTATTTGTTTCTTTTTAATTATTCCATTATGCTTTGCACAGAGTTCAATTCCATTGGAAAAGCGAGAAAAAAGACGTCTATTGTCTTTCCTGTCATTTTCCTGGTAAGTATATGTGTATGCTCTTACTAAGAGTATACCCCTCTTATTACATATAAAATCTAAAACCTTACCTTCTAATTGGCTTTTTTCTTCCTCCAAGTCGATTCCATTTTCAACCATTATTTCTATGAGTTCGTCTCTTGCCTCATAAAAATCTCTTGTATCATTGCTATAAGGATGGGAAACATCAAAAATTTTATCCTGCGGGACCTCTAAAACAGTTTCTAATACTTCAATGGAAGTACCGTATTTATAATGAGCCCAGCTTTCTGCCAAAATAGAGTTCTCCTCAAAAAAATAGGCTCCCTTTCCTAACCACCCGATTTTTGGACTAATAACAAAGTTCGTTTGTTCAATTCTTCTTGCATCAGACCTTTTAGTTCCATGATAACCTACAAAAGTTGGCATTTCCTTACCTCATATTATGTTATTGTTGACAAATATTAGAACCTTATTCATATTCCTCTTTTAATTCTACAGAAGTTATTTCAATCCTTCAACAAATTCAGGTCAAATTTCCTGAATTTGTATAAAATTTCAACTTCATATACCTCATATTAATTTTATCGGCTAATAATTGAAACATTTTATCTATTATCAATCATACCTGGTGACCAATTGATGAAGGGACTGAGTAGCCGAATCGTCCTATCCATGTAAAAAGGGACAAGGCACCTGTCCTTGTCCCTCTTATGTGTATTCAGTTACCTTAAAACCAACTGCGACACACACTCAACATGCATCGTCTGCGGAAACATATCCACCGGCTGCACTTCCAGCGTCTTGTACCCGCCGTCTTCCAGCACTCGCAAATCGCGTGCAAGAGTCGCCGGATTACAGGATACATAGACAACCTTACGCGGCTTCATTTCCAGAATGGTGTTCAATAAAGCTTCGTCGCAGCCTTTCCGAGGCGGATCGACTACAAGGACGTCCGCTTTGATTCCTTCTTCGTACCATCTTGGGATGACGACTTCTGCCGGTCCTGCTTCGAATTCTGTGTTGGTGAAGCCGTTCAGTTCGGCGTTTTTCTTCGCGTCTTCTATCGCCTGCGGGACGATTTCGACTCCGTATACTTTCTTTGCTTTTTGAGCAAGAAACAGAGAGATGGTCCCGATTCCGCAGTAGGCATCGATGACATTTTCATCTCCGCTCAAGTCGGCATACTCCAATGCTTTTTCATAGAGTACCTTTGTCTGATCAGGGTTCACCTGATAGAAGGAGCGTGCTGAAATGGCGAACTTGACGTCGCCGATGAAATCATAGATGACTTCTTCTCCCCAAAGGACATTGGTTTGGTCTCCCATGATGACGTTTGTTTTCTTGGAATTCACGTTTTGGATGACCGATTTGACTCCTTCAATGGAGCCCACGATTTCTTCGACGATTCTATCTTTATTCGGAAGGTCTGCAGTGCGTGTCACCAGGACCACCATGACTTCGCCGGTTTGGTAACCGTAGCGGGACATGATGTGTCTTAGTGTTCCACGATGCTTTTCTTCATTATAGGGACGGATTCCGTATTTCTGGCAGATTTCTTTTACCTTTTGGACGATCTCGTCATTTTTTTCATGCTGGATGATGCAGCGGTCCATGTCGATGATTTCGTGGCTCCGCTGTTGATAGAAACCGGCAACCAGTCCGCCTTCTCTTTCTCCTACCGGGACAGCTGCTTTGTTGCGGTACCTCCAAGGATCTTCCATCCCGAGGGTCGGGTGGACCGGCACTTCCGGAAGCTTGCCGATACGCGCCATGACATCACGGACGTGTTTTTCTTTTGCCTTCAGCTGTCCTTCATAGGAAATATGCTGAACCTGGCAGCCGCCGCATTGATGGTAAATCGGGCATGGTGGCTCCTGCCGGTACTGGCTTTCCTCATGAAGCTCGACCAGTCTGCCGAAGCCATAGTTTTTGCTGGCCTTGACGACCTTGACCTTGCCTCGCTCACCAGGGAGGGCATTCGGTACAAACAATGGATAGCCGTCGACTTTCGTGACCCCGTTCCCGTCGTGGGTCAGGTCCTCGAAATAGGCATCCTCTATATAATCGTTTTTGTTAACGGGTGCTCTTTTGCTCATCGTATTACTTCCTTCGCTCATTTTGTCGTAACTGATTGTACCATAATTGAACCGATGATTGCGAAAAGCTGTAAGTTCCGCTCAACTGGTAAATTTTATGGTAAGGTAAGAATAAGAAATTCCCCTGCAGAGGAGGAAGGTTTCAATGAAAAAGCTGACTGATTTTACTCCTTTTCAATGGATAGCCGCTGAGACAGAACCTGTAGACTTTGACAATTGGAATGGCAGCCGGGTCCTGAATTTCATTCCAAATAGATTCAGTCATTATTGTAAAATTATGCATCCTTTTTACCGAAACCTGAAAGTACTAGACGAAAAACTCTTATGGAGTGAATGTGTTCCCGGTGAAGATATTGAAGTTGAGACCGGGGAAAGGATATGGTTTAAAGATCTAGCCTTAAAATACAATTTACAGTACACCAAAGAGATCAGCTCTCATTCTATTGTTCACCTTCATGGCGGCAGCGGACCACAGTATTTACTCTTTCCTCATGAAGGGACCATGGATAAGGAAACCTTAGAAGAGATTCTTCCCGTGATAAAATCTTTTACAATGGATTCCTGCTACTTTCAGTACAGCTTGCTTGCAGCTGCCTTTTATAACGAGCCTCATGGAGATGGCTATCTATTTTATGGTGACCTGGGTGGCGTATTTAATTTGTATGAGAGCAGGGAACATATCGGCTCCCCAAGTTATTGGTGGAATGAAAACAGGGACTGGTGCCTGTATACAGATCATGATTTGGACTTTTCCTTATTTGGCGGAAGCAAACGAATGCTGAACACTCTAAAGGCGAGTGATTTTCTGGAGGTCATTGAAGTAGATAGGGATACGCGCGTGGATTACAAAGCGGATGTGATCAACCATCCGTTTCTAAAGAAAAAAGGACGGCCCTGATGTTAAAGGCCGTCCTTCATTCACTATTTACAAATATTTGATGACAGCCATTTCCCTGCCAAATCGATCTCCGTTATCCACAAAGCCAAGACTTCTATAGAGAGTATGCGCCCCTTTATTATCCGGATGATAGCCGACAATAATTTTTTCTGAGCCCGGCAGCTTCGCCATTTCATCCAGCATAAGCTCGGTAGCTTTTTTCCCTATCCCTTTGCCTTGGTATGCTTTATCGATCATGATTCTATAGATCCAATATCCGTCGAGTTCTTCTTTGACAGAGTTGAACATGAGAAAACCAGCAGCTCTCTCGTCATAGAAAATGGCATAGGCTTTCAATGATGGTTCAAATTTTGTCTGGGCGATGGAAATCGCATTGGATTCCATGTACGTTGATTGTTCCACCGTCAATTCGAGCTGGCAGCAGTCGTACCAGTTCTCTTCACTGATCTCTTCTATTCTTACATTCATTCTGTTTTCCCCTTTCGAATTTGGGGAACGCTTCTTAATCTTTGTTAATGAGGCGTGATCCCCTTATATTTACAGTTGTTAAAATTAGATTGTATTCTCATAATGAACCCCTCCCTTAACAAAGATTGCCTGATGGTCAGACTTTCCAATTATATCATGTATTTCAAGTCTCCAAGAAGAGATACAATGGTTTGAGAAAGATAGATACCTGGTTCCCTGGCTTCTTTACTTTTTAATCTTCTTTTTCCTATACTTGTTTCCTGCAATTGTACCCCCGAATATTGCAATGAACATACCGATCCAAATGAAGATATTCAAATTCCCTCCTCCTCGTGAACATCATTTTTAATCTCTCTAAAAAGAAGTTACAATTTATCAGGATCCTCAATAGTCATTGAATCTACATTCCCGCATGACGCACAGCACCTTATCAGCATGGCCGTCCCGGAAATGATTTTTCCAGGTTTCTTCACGCTGTCATAATTCGAGTTTCCGATTCTTCCCGTTTTGCTTTCCGTATGGCCGCATTTTTCACAAATAAAAGTATCCGTCATTGTTTTCCCCTCCCGTTACCTATACTACTGATTCTAGCGTAAAAAAGTTTCATCAATACCTATACAAACTCAATTTTCTAACGCAAAAAGGGTGAAACCAATTTGTTTCACCCTTTCTTCTATCATCTATTTTTTGTTTTTCCGCTTGGCCAGGAATAACTATTTCCTTAAGTTCTCCTGATCCTTCAAACGATTCTGCTGATCCGGCTTCCTGCTCTGGTCCTCTATGCTCTCATTCTTCTTCTCTTCTTGAAAGTCACGTTCTACATCTCTTAGGTTTTCATTCTTTTCTTCTTTACCTGACATGGAACATCCCTCCTGACTTTTTATCTGTTTTCCCGTCAGGATCTTTATGAAACACCTAACATCTCCTAAATTTATGGTAAACTTAAATTGTATTATTTTACCACTAAGGAGGATACCTTATGTCTTTGCCACTACAGACAAGTGCCGTAATGAAACAGGATTCGTCTTTGAAGCCATTGACCTTGGTCTTTTACCTCGTCACCCTTGCCGCTGGAGGCTACTTCATCAGCCAGATTTCTTTGCCTAGTAACCTTTTCAATGGAGCTCAAGGATCCATTTGGTTCGCCTGTTTCATGGCCGTTACGTTATCTATTAAACCAGTTCGGCAGCTCATTGCTCCCTTGGTTAACTTCAGGGCGATGAAAGAGCCCGAGAGCTATCTTCTTATACTGCTTACTTTTTTGACCCCCTATCTGCTTTTGAAATTTTGTATCCACTATGAGGTAGTGCTGGACAGAACGATTATT
Organism: Rossellomorea vietnamensis; assembly: GCF_008180615.1. GTDB lineage: Bacteria > Bacillota > Bacilli > Bacillales > Bacillaceae_B > Rossellomorea > Rossellomorea vietnamensis_D. Next base: position 87,070 of record NZ_VTEH01000016.1, on the reverse strand, counting down.
GATTACCTCAACAATCCGAGGGTTGAAGCCTTCAGTTTAGGGTCAACCCTTTATACCACCTTACTGACACCTGTATGGGAGGAGATTCTGTTCAGGGGAGTTTTGCTGACGATTTTGTTAAAAAAGCTGAAACCAATTTGGGCCATCTGCATCACAGCCATCTTATTTGCCTTCATTCATTTTTCAGCTACTTGGCTTTTCATTTTAATCGGAGGATTTCTTTTAACTTATACGGTCTATAAAACAAAATCACTAATACCTGCTATCGCCGCCCATGCTCTGTGGAATTTGTATATGACACAGCTTATTCTTTATTTTTAGTGAGAATGTTTTTGGTTTAGTGCCTTATTTAGGTGTGTGCTGCAGGATGGTGGATATGAGTGGGCCCGTTTCTCCTTAGATATGTACCTACTCTTACCGGGTGGGTACATGAGTGAACCGGTTTCTCCTTAGATATGTACCTACTCTTCCGCGGTGGATACATGAGTGGGCTGGTTTCTCCTTAGATATGTACCTACTCTTCCTGGGTGGATACACGAGTGGGCCCGTTTCTCCTTAGATATGTATCTACTCTTACCGGGTGGATACATGAGTGGGCTGGTTTCTCCTTAGATATGTATCCACTCTTCGGCGGTGGATACATATGTCGACCGTTTTTACCTTAGTTATGTATCTACTCTTACCGGGTGGATACATGAGTGGCCCGGTTTCTCCTTAGATATGTACCTACTCTTCCTGGGTGGATACATGAGTGGGCCCGTTTCTCCTTAGATATGTATCTAGTCTTACCGGGTGGATACATGAGTGGGCCCGTTTCTCCTTAGATATGTATCTACTCTTCCGGGGTGGACACCTAAACCGGCCGGGTAAGCTCCAAGCCCACTCGATTCTCACGCAGCAATGCAGCCTTCCAGTATCAATCAAACGTTTGACTAATACTCAGAGCCCCTGACCTGTCCGCATCCCCATATAATGTTAAAATGACCCCAAGATTACTTTCAGGAGTGATAGATTTGAACACCAAGAAGAAAATCAGCATAGCGTTAATCGGAAGCTTTATTATCTTTTCATATGGCGTGTACCGCCTGGGCTTTGAGGAACGGACGGATGAGTTTATGGCACTGCCGCTGATTTTTGCGGTTACCGGGCTTGTCGGCCTTATTGCTAATCTGGCTAAATTAAAGGATTCTATGGATGAGAATGAATAAAAACCCGCCCAAAAGGCGAGCTTTATTCGTTATGGTTAATAGAGTTTTCTGTCCTTAACTCCCAACAAACTCCACGTCCCCATTCACCTTAACATCCGATGGAACCCGCAAATACAGGATTTCCATCCCATATAAGGAACCCCGGTTATTTTCAAACATACTATAGCCGTCCGTAAATTGATGGAACGGATAAGGGAAAGCTGTCTTGGCAACCTTTACCTCTACCGGAAAAGGAGGAATGATTTGCAGGGTACCATCCACTATCCTTAGCTCAGGAGAAGGCAATTTCGAGGTGACGTCCACATTATCGAGGAATTCTTTTCCCGTATAATGAGCAGCATGAATGGTTCCTTCATCACTTTCCGTTTTTTCAACAAGTATATTAATGTAATAGTTGCCATTTTCATATGGGACCATTAACTCTTTTCCCTCATAGTCCATTTCCCATTCTTTATGCAGAACGGCTCCCTTCGCTTCATCTATTTTGCCTTTCCATGCCAAATCATGAAACTGTCTATTATTCATTTCCTCTGCCTTCAATTCTTCCTCCGATAAAGGGTCAATTCCACTAGAATTGTTCGGGACCAGATAGGATAGTACAGCTCCGATAAAAAGGATTGCAATATAACTGCCAAACACCCAATTACCTCTTCTGCCCTTAAGAAATATCTTCGAAGCAGGTTTAGCCAAAAAGAAAACCAAGACAAGGATGCCGGCGATAAATAAGATGGAAATAATGGAGGCCCATAACATCCTACTTCACCTCCAATTTCATTGAAGATAGTATCGCAGCAAACCAACTGAGTCCGGAGACGAGCAGAACTTTCAGCATAAATAAAATAATTGAATCTTCCATTCCGAAGAAGCTAAAAACATTTGGCACCAGGGAGGGGTTCCCGGTAAGCCGGGCGTCATAGAATATTCCCCCTATAACCACAACGGGCAAAATCATGATAAATATTTTGCTGATCTGAACCAGGCTGCCTGCCAGATACCCAAAGGATGCCAGTAAAAAAATGTAAAGTGTGATACCGATCATCCCAAAAACAGCTCCTTTGAAGGTCAATGGCTGGCCAGTCATGCTGACATTATCCTGAAAAAGATAGATAATCAGGATCACGACCCGGTTGGCCAGCAGTATGGTAATGCCGGATATAAAACTCGCTGCCAGCAAAAATAGGATATTAGAGAAATGGCTGGTCATTTTGTCGGTCACGAAAGAATAATCATCATAACGGTATCCTCGTGTAGTCATTAAGATGGCCGAGATGAATGCCCAAATCATCACGAAGCCAAATAGGATATTGCCGCTATAGTACGATAAAGTATGGTTGAAATAGTTCGATCCTCCTCCGCCCGATCCATCACCGTTTAAGGAAAGAAGAATACCGATTAGTTGCAGCACGATCAGCGAGGTGAACATCCCGCGAAATGACTTCAGCTTAAAACGAAACTGTTTTTTCACAACATCCCACATACTAACCTCAGTTAAATACATCATCGATTCCCCCTTTTGTCCTGTTGGTAAGGAATGTACAAATTTCATCTGCTGTGACTGGCGAAAATTCAAGACCTGCATGTCTCGCTGTTTCAAATTCACTGGCGGAGAAATTGTTACGGACCACCGCAAAGGTCCCGGCCATGCTCTGGCTCGTTTCATGGATGATTTCTTTGTTCTGCAGCCATTCCCGCATAGCAGATTCTTTTCCTTTGACGCCAATTGCATATTCCCTTAGCTCTTCGACCGGCATATGCAGAAATTTTTCGCCATCTTTTATTAATAAAATGTCTTCAAGGATATCCTCCATTTCGTTTAAAAGATGACTCGACAGAATGATCGTCCTTGGATGAGCAAGATAATCCTTGAGAAGGGCCCGGTAAAAATCCTTCCGGACACCGGCATCCATCCCAGTCGTCGGCTCATCGAAAATGGTGAGGGATGTTCGGGCGGAGAGTCCAAGAATCATATTAAACGTACTTCTCATTCCCTTTGAAAGACCATTATGGTACTGATAGGGCTGGAAGGAAAAATAATCAAACAACCGGCCTGCCAGTTCCCTGTCCCAATTGGGATAGAAATCTTCTGCTGTCTCCAGGATTTCCTCCAGGTTCATGGTCGGGGGAAGATTCATTTCGTCATCAACGAAAATCATGTTTGCCGACACTTTAAGGTTATTAAACGGTGTTTCTTCAAACACAAGGACTTCTCCTGAAGATTGCCTGATATAGCCTGCGATCAGTTTCAGCAGCGTGGTTTTTCCTGCCCCGTTGCGCCCGATCAGACCGGTGATTTTTTGTTCTCCCAAAATAAAAGAGACATTCTTTAAAGCCTTTTTCCGTCCGTACTGCTTCTCGAGTCCCCGGCACTCTACTACATTCATTTTCCTTCCCCCTTCAATTTGCTCTTGGCGGTCCTGATCATATCGACCAGTTCGTCTTCACCGACATGCAGGTGCTCAGCCTCTTTGACCAATTCCTCCACCAATCTTGCCAATGTTTGGTTTTTCCGTTTCGAAAGAATGATGCTTTTCGCCTCTGTCGATACAAACATGCCAAGCCCCCGCTTCTTATATAGGATTCCATCATCCGCGAGCAGGTTCAGGCCCTTGGCCGCCGTCGCCGGATTAATGTTAAGCATTTCTGCCAATTGATACTGAGAGTGAACTTTCGCATCCACGCCAAGGGTTCCGCCAAGTATTTCCGTCTCCAGCCACTCGGCAATCTGGATGTAGATTGGTTTGATGCTATCCGAATTCAGGATCAAACGAGCACCTCCTCTTCCTCACGTTCCTTAGTGCATTACTGATGTAATGTACTATATGTCATTTCACAGGATTTGGCAAGGGTTATTTTGGTAAAAGTTTGTTATTTTTGACTGAAGTGCAGGTTGTGGGGGGCTGCGGGCGGAGTTGGGGAGCGTGGCAGCGGGGTTTATCGGCGGAAAGTGAGTATTTATCGGCGGGTCCAGCGATTTTATCAGCGGTAACTTGCTTTTTATCGGCGGAACATGGACTTTTATCGGCGAAACGACTTTATCAGGCACCCCCACTTTCAAAGATAAAAGTTACCCCTTTTCAGCTGGAGCCCCGCTCGTATGGGAGTGCAGGGACGAGCTAGCATGCGGGATCATTTCAGTTTATCGGCGGCTTTGTCGGATTTATCGGCGGAAAATAAGTATTTATCGGCGGTTCTAACGTTTTTATCAGCGAAAACTCAGTATTTATCGACGCTACATGAACTTTTATCGGCGAAACGCCTTTATCCGGCAGCACCATTTTTCGCAGGAGCCCCGCTCGTATGGGGCTGCAGGGACGAACTAGCATGCGGGGTCACTTCCGTTTTTCGGCGGGATTGGTAAATTTATCGGCGGAAAATAAGCCGTTATCGGCGGTTCTTACGTTTTTATCAGCGAAAACTCAGTATTTATCGACGCTACATGAACTTTTATCAGCGAAACCGAAACGGTACTAACCCGCCGGCCCGCCGCAGTTTAAGCACAACAAAAAACACTAAATCCAAAAAGGGATTCAGTGTCTGTACAAAATTATGTATTTTTACAAACTGGGACGGTCCACTTCTTCTGTTCCATCACTTTCTTCCAGTGCATAGATGGCCTGGTGCAGGTGGTCGGTGAACTTGTCGCCATTCTCCACTTCGGGGTGGGCTTCAAGTGCGGTGATGATGCTGCGGAAGTTATCGATGAGGTGGCCCGTGGACATCCCGCGGCTGACCAGGACGCTGTTGAGCCAGAGTGCATAGTCCGTAAATACTTTAGCTGAACCGAGTCCGGCCGAGGTTTCCAAGTACTGAAAATGATACACATTATCTTCATAGCACTTTTGGCGGCCCCGCTCACCAAATTTTTCATCGAGTTCAGGGTACTTCACATATATTTCTTTCACTGAGTGGTTAATGACCTCTTCATATTTTTTACCGATATCAATCATACTGCCACCACTTTGAATTTGTGGATGGAGGGAATGATGGAGGCGAGCTCCTGGTCCGGGTATTTTTTTTCGAGGTCATGAATCCGCTTGTAGTCCTCACTTTGAATCCAGGTCATGAACTGCTCCTTGGAGTCCCACTCCATGTGGACAGTGATTTCGCCTGGTTTCTTTTCATTCTGCAGCAGGAGGAAGCGCTGAAAGCCGTCCGCTTCATCTACTAAACGGGACCGAGAATGATAGATTGATATCACTTCATCCGCTTTTTCATCCGGCACAACAAATGTTGAATGTACGATATACATGTATGCCTCATCCCTTTCACTCTCTCTCTGATTCTAGCTTTACTTTACCATAGAGAGTCAGTGCCGGGAAATATGTACCTCCATTTCTGTCCGGCTTCGTGCAGCCGCGGGTAGCTTGGCTTTCTCCAGGAGCGGCGTCCAGTTGCAGGCACTCTTCCGGCGGAGCGAATCGGTCTTGATCAGATTCTTTCGTCTCTTCTTTCTCTCATCCATACTCTCACCCATTTCATCGCTTTACTGCTTCACCGTACAAAAAGGGACAGTCCCTGCTCGCAGTTTCCTTTTAAAAAGGACGACCCTTGGAAAGAATCGTCCTTCTTACAGTTGGCTTATTCCTCGATTTCGTCCTGATAGTTCTCATTCAAGTAGGAATTTTCGTTAGTGGCAAAGTTAGTCGATTGCAGGCTTTCCTGTTTATCAAGCCCGAATAGCTCATCGCGGTTTTGCGGTACCTCTGTGCTGCTGACCGGGTTTCTTTCCTTCATGACTTTTCACCCTTTCTGTTCTTTAGTGCGGCCTAAGCCATTTTACAACGTGCACTCTATCTGACAGTCGGATTGCTTCTAAAATCTCAAGCTCTGCACTCTTTTTTAAAAAAAGTGCTGCTGCTTTGAAAGATATGTTCCCAGTATTTTGTTTTTTCAAACGCCGTTTTACAGTTTCCATTATTTGTTATGAAGTGTTTTTCAGTGAGTGCTCGGCTCACTTATCTCCTTCATCATTTCGGACATCCGGCCTGGCTGGTGTCAGTTCTTCAGAAGTCTCTGTCTGAAATTGAAGATTTTCTTGAACCTGTTCAACAGTCTCTCCGCGTTTCCCCGGGACAGTGCGGTACAAATACTTGTGGTAAAAAAACTCAAAAACTGCTACCCCTGCAGCGGCAATCAGGGACGGAAGCAGTACATTTTCAACCGGTGTTACGTTGGCCAGCATTGCCCAAATCACTACAAACGCGAGACCAAAGTCTGCAAGTGAAGCGGTCGTATTATTCGACCTCGGCAGCAAGAATAAATCTCCCGCTGCATAGCCAATGGCACCAAGTACTACTGATATTAAAAATACCTCGCCAAGAGTAACACCGTATATTCCACCTAGAATGATTGCAAGAAGGGCAAAACAGGCCGTAAATTTTACTAGAAAAGCTTTTAAATGTCTCATGTGGTCCACTCCTTTTTCCTTTATTTTGTCTAAAGGGCAGAAAGGCTATTCACTGAGTAGGGGCAACCGTCCATGCTTTTTCAAAGCATTGAAATATACTGGTAAAAAAGAATGGAGCGAGGCGCATGAGAGTGTTTTTCTACCCGCCCTATTTCCCGCCATATATCCCTCCTCATATCTATAAGTACTACTTTTTACAGAAGTTCCTGGATATCGATAAAATCAAACAAAAATACCCCTATTACCAACTTCCTGCCGGGCCATATATAGTCGGCGAATACTTACCTTCAGGGAGCACTACTCCAACAGGTCCAACGACTCCTGCTTATGTCAGGCGGGTGGGCTGAAGGGGAATAGAAAAAGCAAGCTCAGGCTTTCCTGAGCTTGCTTTTTCATTCTGACTTAGAGTCTCTAATTACCCAATTTTCAAAGCGATGTGTTTCCAAGTATAATTCTCTGTTCCGCAGCCATTCCAAAGCTTTTAAGACTAACGGCGAGGAATTGTCAGGCGTCGCCTCTTCCATTGAGATCCATTCCGCTCCTGATGAATCCTGCCCGTCAAACTGCTCGGGCTCTGCCAATTCTCCTCCGGTCCTCTCCACTAAATAGAAAACCGCAATATGATGAATATGGGTAAAATCCTTCCATTCGATAGGGAAAATAAAATCCTGCACGCCTACCTGCTCCTTAATTTCAGCCGTAAAACCTGTCTCTTCAGTAAACTCGCGCTTCATCGCTTCAGCCAGCCCTTCCGACTCTTCAAGGCTTCCACCTGGAAGATCAAACCGATAGATATAGGGACCTCTGCTTTTATTGATGACCAATAACTTATTATCTTCAGAACAAATGCCATAAACACCAAATGCCCGATGGGTCTTCTTTAACAATTCCATCTAGCTTCCCACCCCTTTAAATCTTCCGGCTGAACCTCAAGGAAATATAGTTTTCTGCTTCTTCATTCCCATGTCCGGGCTCCTCATGCTTAAAAGTGAAGCCTTTTGCTTCATAGAAAGGGATTCCTTTCGTGTTTCCCTGCTGTACGGAAACCCATTGTTCCTCAGCATGGAATTCTTCCTTCTGCTGACTCGTTATAGCTTCTAACAGCTGAGAGCCAATGCCTTCACCCCGCCTGACGGGATCCATATACAGAACATAAATCTCTCCTGTCGTGTCACCGGTCATTCCGCCGCCGCCAGCACCCACTACAGTCCCATTATCTACTGCCACGAAGTAGCCGCCCCAATTTCTGCTTGAACCACTGACTTCCTCCAGAATCCTCTCAGGGGTGTAATATTGTTTGATCACCCGCTCAATGTATTCTTCACTATAGATATCCTTATAAGTTGCGCGGTTCGCATCTGAAATGACCTTTACGATTCCCTCCACATGCTCCGGCTCTGCTTTTAAAATATGTATCATTCTCTTTTCCCCTTTATATAAGCTTCAATTTCATCCCTTCATGCGTTGCTTCAAATCCTATTTTTTCATAGAAGCGGAGTGCTTCTGGGCGCTGCTTGTCTGTGGTCAGCTGAATCAGGTGGCAGTCTCGGTCTTTTGCCCTTTGAATTGCCCACTCCATCATTTCCGTCCCTGCTCCCAGACCGCGGACCCCCGATGAAGTTCTTACTCCTTCAATCGTTGCCCGCCAGCTCCCCTGGTGAGTCAGATATGGTGTAAAAGTAATTTGCAGGACACCAATGACTTCCCCCTCAAGGCACGCCACGATCAATTCATTATTGGGATCCTTGTCAATTGCTTTGAATGCTTGTATGTAACTGTCCGGAAGCGGATGTTCATAACGCTCCCTCTTGCTGCCGAGAATGTCATCAGACAGCATTTTCACGATCGTATCCACGTCACGTTCCCCGGCTTCTCTAAATGTAAGATTCATCGAAATCTCCCCTCTCCTACTATTCTAACTGTTACCGGAAAGAGAGGTAATGACCGAATTCTAATGACCAGGCATTAGAATCTGTTATGCTTGGAACTCCGACTTCAGGATACTCAACCTGAGCCTGTCCACATACCCATCACTCCTAAGGCGGTCCTCCCTAAGGATGCCTTCCTCCACAAAGCCCATTCTCCTGTAGGACTTTATGGCCTTTTCATTATCGACTTCCACACGCAGCCAGATTTTGTTGAGCCCCAGCCTGGTGAAACCATACTCTAGCATGGCTCTCATCGCAGCCAGTCCATATCCTTTTCCCCAATAGTTTTTATCACCGATCGCAATTCCCAGTTCTCCATGCTTATTGAGCTTATCGATGTTTTTTAAATCAATCCACCCAATATGAACCCCGTCCCCGGTCTCAATCGCCATTTGTTCATAGCCGTTGCTGCGGCTGATGCACATATCGATCCACTGCCGGGTTTCCTCCCTGGTAAACGGCGGATACTTGTTGGGCATGTTCAAATGACGGATGACATCCACGTCAAGACACCACTGGTAGCGGTCCTCCGCGTCTTCTTTTGTTAATTCTCTAAGGTTTATTTTAGGTAAGGTATTCGTGTTCATATTTGCTGCTCCTTTTTCTCTGTAATTACTATGCTAAAAAGACCGATCCTGACTCCAAATTTTGAAAAATAACCATAACGATAGAATCCGCCCAAAAGACACTTCTCCATGTAAAATAAGAGATAAAACTACTATTCGAGCTTTTAACCCGTTTTGCCTTTTTTACTTAAAAAAATTCTTTGAAACGTTTTACATAGAATCGATGTCTAACGGTTGTAAAGAAAGGGGGAGCCCTGAAATGCCGCAGCTTTCAAAAGTCAAAAAGGCCAAAAGAGGCAATGATAAAGCGTTCCAGGAACTTGTAGAAGAAGAAAAGAACAAGCTCTACCGAATGGCTTATCTCTATGTAAAAAACGAAAATGATGCCATCGATATTGTTCATGAAACGATTTATAAAGCTTATATCTCGATAAAAAAATTAAAGGAACCTGATTATTTCACCACCTGGTTAACCAAGATCCTCATCAATACCGCACTAGATTACATCAAGAAAAATAAAAACATCATCCCGTTTGAGGAAATTGAACGTTATGAAACCAATGAAAAGGTGCCTATCGCAGAAAGCCTTGATTTGGTAGATGCCTTGGACCGCCTGGAGGAAAAATATAAAACGGTCATCATCCTTCGCTATTATAAAGGCCTGCAGATCAAAGAAATTGCGCACATGCTGGATTGTCCTGAAGGGACCGTGAAAACCAACCTGCATAGAGCAATCAATAAACTGAGGGTTGACCTTAGAGAGGAGTGTTTGTGATGAGTGACTCTTTCAAAAAGGAAGTAAATCAAATTAAGATTCCCGAGAAAAAGCTCGATGCCGCTATCAGTTCGGCCATCCACCGAGGACGCAGGAAAAGGTGGAGCACCGCAAAAAAAGCTGGACTTACCACCGGAGCGGCAGCTGTTCTCTTCTGCCTATTTATCGCTTCAGCCTTTGTTTCACCAACAATGGCCGAGTTCGCTTCAAAGCTTCCGTTTTTGAACCAGGTTTTCGAATCCAAGCCGATTCATGAAGTGGTCAGCGAAAAGCTGAGTGAGGAGTATGACGTGGACGGAATCGGTATGAGTTACTCGCCTAAGAAAGAATTTTACGTGACTGTTATCGGTTCCCAAGAATACTACGAAAGTGTAAAGGACGACATTAAAGAACAGGTCGAAGAGATCCTTGCTTCTAGAGGGTATGATGCCTTCAAGGTAAAGATTTCAATGCCATTAAACAGAGGACATGAAATCGATACTGAAAGCGATTCAGAGTTTGCCAGGAAGTCTGACAGGCTCATGCAAGCTATGGGAGAAAAACTGAAGGAATATGAGGATACTATTCTATCTTCCTACACATCCTTTAAAGGAAAAAGGCTGACGGCGGAGATTGAGATCTCAAAGACTGAAACTCGAACAGCAGAAATTGAACAAATCATCCAAGAAATCGCCAATGAACAGCAGCTCGGCGAAGTTCCCGTCAACTTCCATAAGATCGACATAAAAAAACGGGAACAGGAAGGCAGATGGCAGCCCATCATCTCAACTATCAGCGAAGGCATGATGGCGAGAAAAGAATACAAAGTGAAGGGAATTGGATACTCCAACCACCCATCACCAATGACAGTCTTCGTCACTCTCCAAGTACCCGCTTCTGACAGCGATGCAAAAGAGCTGGCTGAAAGAACCGAGGAAACGGTTAATGAGTTCATTCAATCAGAGGATGCGAAGGAAGCTGTTAAGGATGACCCTTATAAAATTGTTATTTACAGTAAGGATAGGGAAATATTATTGGAAACGAATTATTGAGTAATGGAATGAAGCTAAAAAGACTCGTCAGCTGACGAGTCTTTTTCCTTCTCTAAGATTCGGGGCGGTTTTGACCGATCTTCCACTTAAACCCAAACCCCTGTTTCTTGAACAAAGAGGTGTCTTCTTACTTTATCTCTTTAGATATATTGTCAACTGTACTTTTACCAAGTTGCATGAGACAAGACACAAGAGACACCAATAAACCGGCAAATGAAACAAGAAGTCCAAATCCTGCGGCACCACCACTAGATGTTAGAATCAGCGCTATTCCAAATAAGGATACAGAAATGCCTAAAAGGGATAACCTCAAATTTTAAAACCTCCATTTTTTTAAGTAAATAAGATTCCTTTTTCAATTAACCTTTATTGAGCAAACGTCTCCTTTAGCTGAAACTAACAAGTTTGTTTAATCCATCCAGCATCCTTCAGGAAATCTTTTCTGGTCAGTTTTTCTCCCCTCATGATTTGCCTGTACGAATTAATTGTTCCATCGTGCGAAACCACATAAATATGTTCAACACCTTGGCTTTTGCACCACTTAAGGAAAGTTTCTGCTAATAGATTAAATTCTTGTTCAGGCATTGTATTTATTCCAGAAGTCCAAAGCTCTTCTGAAAGTCCTTCTTGGATAGTAAAGCGTGGAAATTGCTCTCTTATCAATTTCGGATTTAGCATCCTATCGCAAGGAAGGGTTTTCCACTCTGGATTTTGTGGAAACATTCTTGGCGATACTAGAGGGCTTACAATTCTTCTGCAATTTATGTCTTTAGTTAAAATACTTGCTGTCTCTAAAGTTCTTCTGACAGGACTTATAACTACTATATCTCTTTCATTCAAATTGATTTGAGATTGAAGCGATTGGGCTTGAAATACCCCCTCTTTAGTTAAGGCAGGGTCTTGAATTTGTAAACTGTCTGGTGAATTCAAGGTGTGTTCACCTTGTCCGTGTCTTATAAAAATTAATTCCACAAGTACCTCCTCCTTCAAGTCTCATTCCGGTGTTACCCTGCTCAATTGTTGAACTTTCAGGAACTGCAATGTTCAGTAATCTTTTTCTCCTTTTAACCGTTTCACTTCTTTTTCTAAATTATCTAATCGTCTGCGAATACTCACGATAATTGGAAGATATGCAACAGCAACAATGATTAACCAACCCATATTCTCCCCCCTTTTAGTGTTCGGGCTTGCTTTCTTTCAACAGAACGTTCGCAAAATGGCATAACTAGGCTGAGGAACTGGTTATAGAACTGGTATTAGCTTTAAAGGCCTTTATAAGAAACTGACCCATGCCAATCCATAGGTCAGTTGCGAACAATAAAGCATGCGAAAACGAAAGCCTTTAAGTATGATTGGCGGCCTTCCTGTTTCAAGTTGTTGAGAAAACATTCACATCTTTTCCACCAAGCACAATCTCTTTTTCCACAAGCATGCCGATTTTCTGCGCAACTTGCGCAGAAGCTGTATTGTCAGGCTGAATCAGTGAGATGAAGCGCTGAATTCCAAGGGTGCTGCGGCCGTGTTCGAGAAGAGCCGCTGCGGCTTCTGTGGCATAGCCATTTCCCCAGTACTTCCTGGCGATCCAGTAGCCGATTTCAAGCTCGTTCTCTCCTTCAATCTTCTGCGGAACCAGCCCGGCTTGACCAATTGGCACTCCGTCTTCTTTCCGTACTAAAACCTGTAAGCCCAGACTCTCTCCTGCTTCATATGTACGATAAATCCAGGCGAGAAATTCCTTGCTCCCCTGGTCGTCCCTTGTACTTCCGTTCCCGATGAACCTCATCATTTCAGGGTCAGACAATAACGTGACCAGAAAATCGAAATCCTTATCTGTATAGGGACGGAATATCAGCCTTTCTGATTGAATCGACATTAAAGAACCCCCCTCTCAATTTCTTTAATCAAACGGTTGTTTAAGAACGGTTACTTGTTCTTGATATCATCCAATCGAGAGATGATTTCCTTATTCTGCTCAATGAGCGTATCATTCTGTTTTACCATTTTCGTAAAGTCATATAGGAATATGATTAGGATAATTATGATAAAGATCATGCTGCCACCTCCAACTCCTGAAACACTAATCTGTAATGCTCTGCAGATCCTTATATTTCTCCGCAAAATCACTGCCTGCAATGATGTCTCCCGGCGGCAGCTGTGTCCATTCCTCGATGGACATATCTTGATGATTCTTTAAGTAACTCTGTGTGATTTCAAGACCGAGCTTGAAGTTGGTCCATAACGGGATACCTCTTTTGGCAAATCCGTTAAATTCCGTATACAGCCCATCCGTAAATTCATTTTCACTCTCTTTTAACTCTTCGAACACTTTATCTTTCATCCTGTCTGATAAAGGTTCCGTCCACGCTGGGGATAAGCCGGGATAGACCATTGAGGCGAAGGCATCTCCCTTACCATCCACCACAAATGTTTGTAAAAGATTCTCACTGAAGTGAGTTCCGTACTCCATTTGCGTTGCATAGTAATACGTCTGAGCCACGGTGTATTTAAGAATATCTTCATTGAAGGAAGGATCAATTTGAAGCAGGATCAGGTTTTCACTTAGGGCTCCGCCTGTGACCCCCTCCATCTTTTCCACCACAAAAACATTCGTCGGATCTGCCGGCATTACAATGATTGTTTTATCTGTTCCTGACAAAAGTTCCGTTGCAGCCCCTGCCGCTTCCTTAACCAATTCATTGATTTTTTCTTGCTGCTCCTTCATTTCGGCAGCGGATGCCTGCAGCTTTTCTATGTTAGTGTTGGGTGATAAAAACGTATAATAATCCGTGTAAAGATTGGCATCTACTTCTGAAAGTTTTTGTTGGAGCGGTATAACGACCTTATCCGTGTAGACCTCTTTTTTCACTAGGGAAGAATCCTCCAAGACAGTCTCCGTGTACTCGAGAACTTCATCATAAAGAGAAAGAATACGGAAGGTCTGGCCATTTTCCGAGAACTCGACGGGAGCTGCTTTCTGAGCACCCATATCGGCGCTCTTCATCTTGGCTGCTTCCGTCGACTGCTGGGAACCGTCCTCTTTCTTTGCGCCATTTGCCTCTTCCGCAGAGCAGCCTGCCAGCAAATAAATCATAGAAAATATCAATATAAGTGCGAATCGCTTCATTCTTGTTCCCCCCTCTGTTTCTAATGTGTAGACGAGGCAGGATGTCTTTAAGTTTCAGTAAAACTATTGATTTGAGGGAAGTGCATTCGCTTATTTTCAGCGTCCAGCAGTGAACGACGATCTTTATTTTTCTGTCGGCCACCGTTTTTTCACTTCTTCTATCACAACTTCCGGCTTATCCCAATGAAGAAGGTGGCTGGCTCCGGAAACCGAGATTACCTCAGCGCCTGTTTTGTCCTGAAATCGCTCTGCCTTTAATTTGCGGTCCTCTTCCATCATTTCCGGAAGAGTTGCCCTTAGGAGGAGGATACCCGGCGGCATGCTGTCAAAAATGTCTTCCACATCATCTTTGTGCATCGCTCTGATGATATTCGCTCCAGTCGTTCCCCGCGCATGCCAGTAATAGCGGTTGTCCTTTTTCAATGAAAGGTCCTCGGCTGCCAGCTCCTTGTGGGGTGTCCACGTCTGTGTTTCACTCTTAACAAGGTCCCGGAATTCCTCCCAATTGGCCCACGTCTGTTCGAAATCTTCTCTATAATAGTCCATTTCTTCTTGGGCTGATTTGCCCGAATGCCTCTTACTCTGGTAGCCTCCGTCTATGAGAATCGATCCTTTGACTCTATGGCTGTAGTTTCTCAGGTAAAAAAGATGGACGAAGCTTCCCCAGGAATGGGATAGAAAATAGAATTGCTCGATATTAAGCAGATTGATAATATCATTGATCCACTCAGCCATCCTCGGCATCTCGTAATCTTCCCGATAGGCAAAAGGCGGTGTCTTGCCGTGACCGGGTGCATCCACGGAAATGATCCGGTATCCATCCTTCAGTTCCTCGGCTGCATCTATGAAACTGAGACTCGTGCTTCCAAGGCCATGCAGGCAGAAAATAACCGAATCGTTCTCGCTGCCCCATTCTGTAATATGTATGGGCATCGTGCCGTTTTCAATAAAGTAACGCTTCACGTTTGTGTTCTCCTTTCGTTTCGGGTGGTGACAGTCACGCCCCGAGATATGTCGATTGATCTTTGTGCGGCACACTTTAGAAACAGGCGAAATTAAGAGTCATGTTCTTGATTGAGGAACTAGCGGGAAAAATAAGGGGAGTTTTTCCCCTTATTTGCAGATTTCAACTCATTTTGTTAGTGAATAGAGGGAGTTTTTCCCCTTATTCAAAAAAAAGAACCTCTTACTAGTATTTTTAGTCAAATAAGGGGACATTTTCCCTCTATTTATGCTGTTTTTCCCTGCTACTTATCTAATAAGGGGAATTATTCCCTCTATTTATTTACTCCAAGGCCAAATGTCTATCTGCCCTCTTACCGGTACAACTTCCCTTTAAGAGACTAATAGTCCCTGAAGATCAAGTCGCTCGATACCGGTTTGCGGCCGAGTTCCCGGGACCATATCGATAGCTGGCCGATATGATGAATCTCATGTGCAATCAGATGCTTGATGATTTTTTCATAGGTGAAGTTAATCTCGCTGCCATCTCTGCGCTTCTTGGTCAGTGTCTTCATGGCAAGTTCATCGTCCCAAGATTGAAGGAACTGCTCTGTTATTGGCTTGGTCGATTCTGTAAACTCAATAGCTTCCTCCAGTGAGGTTACCCCTTCTTTGATAATGACCGGTGTTCCCTGCATCGAGTTAACCCAAATCTGTTCACCATTTGCAACGTGAAAGAGTGTAGCGAGAATGCTGCCCATTCCGCCGGTCCGCTCTTTCGCCAGCTCCTCTTGCGGCAGTTCTCTGCACCACTCAAACCAGTCCTGCCTTACCTGCCAATTGTATCGAAACATATCCAACATCGTTTTCTTCTCCTTTGTATTCGGAGCGTGACAGTCACGCCCCGGTTTTTGTCGAACACCCTTTATTAGTCGCACACCGTTTCCTTTTCCGGATTTCTCAGGAATTCAAATAGAAGGCGGATCTGGGATTCTGTGTTGCGCCCTTGTGATAATTCAGGCAGGTGATTTTCTTCAAAAAATCCGACATCACTCGTTTCGAGGCCGCTTACCGGGTTGCCCCCGATGATGTCGCATTGAATGAAAATTTTATAATAGTGGAAAGGCTGAGGCGGATGAGGGTGCTTATGGTAATCCAGCAGAGCAAGCAGTTTCTTATATGTAACCTCGTAACCCGACTCCTCCTTGATTTCCTTGATGACATTTTCTGCGGGAGACAATCCTACATCGCAAAACCCTCCCGGCAAGGACCACTTGTTATTAATTTTTTCTTTAACGAGAAGGATTTTATTATCCTCAAACACCGCTCCCCTTACATCTGCCTTGGGAGTCTGATAGCCCTTTTCATGTAAAAACAAGTCTTTGATCTTTTCTTTTTCAACATTTGTATACTCTGACATAATTTCTATACTGAGGCTCCTCAATTCTTCATACCGCTCCAGATCATAGGCATTTTTCGAGAATGCCAAGCCGGCCTGCGACAGCGATTGAATTCTCTGAGCCCATTCCAGCCACTTTGGATTCAAAATTACGTCCCCCTTCCATCACCAATGTTATCATAAAATTAAGAAAAGTTAATTTTGCCCAGGTATCTCTGCTTCGATTACATGTAAAACTCACTGCTTTTAATATAAATAGGCCCAGTCCATTAAGAACCAAGCCTTGTACTGCTACTGTTCATAATTTTTGGGGTTATGGAAGAAGTCAACGTAGTTGTATCTTCCTATCAGGTCAAAGGTTTCCTCATCCTCATTGAACTCAAGCGCGAAAACCTCTCCACGCATGCCAGAGTTTATATTGGTGTCAACAACGGCAATTCTATTTTCCCCCAGTTGTACGACAGCTTCCCCATTCGACACATCCAGCGACGCCGGCATGTTAGATTGAAAGGATGGAACTGGTTTAAAGGCTATTATTATTAAACATATCAAAATACCTGTCATAATGATTTTACTTGACTTATCCGCCATCATCTTCCTCACCTTTTCACTTTCAACAGAGTTGGCAGCCTCAGGTACAGCCAAATTCTATTAAAATATTCTTTCAATAAAATTTTCTTCCGTGATTTCCTCTTTCCCGCTGACTAGAAGAGCTTGCAACTCTTCAAAAAGTTCTTGTATCTCTTCCTCTTCATTAATGAGACCAATACTTCTCTGATACTCCGCTTCGCTTTTATATTTCGTGATCTCCATCCATTTCGATTTATCGCCGCTGCTTTGAAAATAAAATGTTTCAGCGTCCACATAGCGGCTGTAGATTTCTGAGGCTCTTTCTTGGATTTTGAGATATTCGTCTTCTTTTTCAGGTTGGATGTGATATTGATATACTTTTACGAACATTTTATCCCTCCATGTATTGAAGGTTTATTTACTTGGATTTCCATAGGAAATCATTCTATGTATACACTCAACTAAGAGATCCGGCCGGTCAAGATAGACAGAATGTCCGGAGTTATCCGCAAAAATCACTTCACTCTTTGGAGACAGGCTGCCTTGATTACTAATAAGCTCTCTCCATTTTTCCTCAAATCTTCTTAATTCCTCTAAGGGTATCCCGGAATCCATCTCTGCGTTTATGGTAAACTCTGAATCCCTGCCAATGACCATTAACGGAACATCTGGAAATCCCCCTAACTCCTTTATCACCTCGGCATCATTTTTCCATTGCTGGATTTCAGAAGCCATCGCTTTATAAAGGGTCGGGGTAATTTGAAAGTCTAGTAACCTCTCTTGAACAACCTTCGGGAATTGAAGGTGAGGTTCAGACAGGACAGGCTTGATGATTTCCCGTAATTCTTCCTTGTCTTTATCTGCAAAATCCAAGCACTTTTCAATCCAGGCTTCATCGGACTCTTCATTCATGACCGGGGTATCCAGCTCATCCAATTCCTTTAGATTTACGGATGTCGAGTCCACTAATATCACACCCGCTAACCGCTCTGGATACACTTTGGCAAAATGCTGGGCACACAGTCCTCCATAAGAATGGCCCACTAAATAAATCGGTTCTTCAATTTGAAAATATGTGAGAAGTTCATTTAAGTCCCGAACCGCCGATTCCGTACTGTACACCCCTTCACCAATATCACTCTGTCCCAGTCCCTGTCTGTGAAAAGTCAGGAATCTATTCGCCGGCCGCAGGGTTTCTATAATGTCATGCCACTCTTCAAAAGAGCAGCCCATCCCTGTGAGTATTACGACGAGGGGACCGTCGCCCCCTTCGTACCGTACTTCAAGGTAAGTGTTGTTAATGAGTATTCGCTGGTTGATCGTTTGTCACCTCTTTTTGCTCATGTACCTTGGTTAGTTTCTAGTAGTAGGATTCACAGGTCACTTTAAAAATCCTGGTTTCTTTTCAAAAAATCAATGATGTAAAAAAGTTGTGTGATGATAAAGGAAGCAAGCAGTACCAGCAGGAGGGCCAGGCTGGTGAGCACCTCATTATCGCCTGATAGGCCTGAGGTGAACATTGCCAAAACAAAGAATAGGGCTGCGTTCATCATTAAAATCAGCCCAAATATAGCTGCATAGCGCCCCATCATACCAGCCGCTGCTCAACCGTTCCTTTTCCATCCGCCGCTTCTATCACAGCGTAAGCGCCATTGATGAAGGTAACCTGCGGAGGCATGTGGCCGCAATCGATATCATACACAACCGGGACCCCCAGTTCAGCTGCCATTTCCTTATAGACATCTTCAACCGTGTAGTTGCCGACAGGATGATTGGCAGGACTGCGGCCGAACAGGATACCCGAGCAGTTGTCAAACCAGCCTGCATACTTCATTTGAACCAGTGACCGGCGCAATTCGGTCGCTTTCATCTCACAGTTTTCCAAGTACCATAGCACAGGCTCTCCCTCGAGATGTTTTTCGCAGAAGGCCTTCACATCACCAAATTCTGTTCCGACAAGGTGCCGCAAAATATCGATGCATCCTCCAAGCAGGCGACCTTCGACTTTTACCGGGGTTTCCCCAACTGTTTTCCATTGTGTATCTTCGGTTAGATGAAAAACACACGGAGATGGATTTTCATGGGTCCACTCTTTCTGGTATTGAGGGGATGAATGCTGGATAACGGTGTCACCGGGTTCAGTGGATAAGACTTCCTGCCACTTGGCGGTCGTGTCGTCCCAATACTCTCCCCTCAAATCAACAAAATTGGTTCCATGAGCTGTGGCAATCCCCTTTTTCAGTGTGATGGCCAGCAACAGCGCGCTGGTATCGGAGTACCCCAGAAGCCATTTATTTTTCACGGAAGAAAAGTCGATATCCTGCAGGGCTTCGATCAGGAGTTCACCGCCCCATGGGGGTATGATGATATCAATTTTGTCGTTTCTCATCATTACATTGAACTCTTCTGCCCTGTTCCGTGCGGGAGCAGACTTCGCTTTATCCTGTGTCCATGCCGTTTCCCCCGTCACTACGCGGAATCCCCGAGAACTCATCCGGTCAATAGCCAGCCTGAACATATCATGAAGCTCGGCCGGCACTCCGGAAGATGGAGCCGTCACGCCAATCACTGCGTCTTTTTTTAAAGTTGGATAACTTATCATGTTTATCAGTCCTCACATTTTTATCATAATGAATTGTAATTCGAGAAGGAACGGCCAATTCCCTTTAAAAAAACCAAGCCTTACCGGGCTATTTCACGCCGCTTTCAAGGAACGTAATGCGGCCGGCTCCTGCGTCCATTTCTGATTCGATACCGATCGGGAAGACTTGAGAAGGAAAGGTGTGCCCGATATCTACATTCGTCAAGATCGGCATCTCCCGGCCGTCCATGACTTCCAGCAGCAGGTCTTCAAAAGTGAACGGAGCTTTGCAGTCATCAAAATGTTCATGCTTGCCTACAATCAATCCTTCTATGACATCAAAAACCCCTGCTAATTTCAGCATACTCAAGGACCTTTCCTGAACGGCCATGTCCTTGAATGAATCTTCTATGAAAAGAATTGCGCCTGTTAATTCCGGGAAATAGTCAGAAGCTATGATTCCCGACAATGTATTAAGATTTCCTCCGATCAGTTTGCCTCTTGCTGTCCCTTCCCTCAAGGACTTCCAGCCAGTATTGGAAATCATTTTTTTCTCCCTTGTCTGAGTCCTCCAATCCAGCATTTCCTCTGTCCATTCTGCTGGGATGTCGAGGGTATAAGGAACCTTCTCAGGGTTCATCACGGCCTGCTCAAAATATTCTCTGCCTTTCGGAAGCATCTCCGGAAATTCACCGAAGGAAGGTACAATCGCCGGTCCATAAAAGGTTGTCATTCCTGTTTTGGCATAAATCCCCAATAGAAGCGCAGTCACATCGCTGTAGCCCATAATAATTTTCGGCTGTGCCTTCAGTGTTTGATAGTCAAGGTATGGAAGCAGTGAATTGGAATTGGTGCCGCCGATTGTGCTTATGATGGCTTTCACTTTCTCATCCCGGATGAATTCATTTATTTCCTCTGCCCTCTCCTTAATGGGGGCTGACCGGTAGCCTTGTGAAGTTTTTGAACACTTTCCTTCAAGGACGTTGAATCCCATATTTCTTAATTGAATGAGTCCTCTTTGATATCGTTCAGTAAACAGGACCGGAGCTGGTGAAGATGGCGTGATGATTCCTATCGTATCTCCCTTTTTTAATCGTTCCGGCTTCATCATGGCCTCTGACCCTGCATCAATGCGACTTGAAAAGGAAATAACTCGGCCGTCATGATTCCTTCTTTGACAGCAGGATCCTGAATCATGATCGACTCCGCCTCATCATCTGTCTCAGCCTGAAAGATTACGATTCCGAACGTGGATGGATTCAGTCCTTTGGTTTTTCCTGCAAAAATAAGTGTTTTATCATCGAGCAGTTTGGTCAGGTACTGGAAATGGCGTGCGACTGTATCATTTTCTTTCTCGGTCCAGTTTTTCTCTGTTGTCCATCTATCAACCAATTTCAGCTTATATATAAATTGTTGTGTTTCCATTAAAACTTCTCCTTCGTTCGGTATTTCAGGGTTTTAAAGGGGCACCTGGAGCGTTTAAGAGATGCATCCAGATGGTTTGAAATTCGCGTGCAGATTTTGACGAAAACATTGCCCTTGCTCTTTAGGTTATCATATTTCGCTAAAATATTGTCAGACTTTTTAAACTACAACTATATCTTTCAAGGCTGTTCAAGATTCCTGTAATCTCTGTGAAAAAAGTCCCGCAAACTGCACATTATCATTTGACAATAATCTTTACAAAATTGTATTATAAAATATTTTGTGTTTTTCCGGACATATACTAGAATCTATGTTACGATAAAGATAGTTAAATTTTATCTAGGGTCCTTTCGACTTCTCTGAGTCATCCCTATTTATGGGAAGGAGCACGAAGAAATGGAGAAAATCAATGTTTTCCTAGATGACATTCGCAAGGCCCCTGATGGGTTTGTACTAACTGAGACTATTGACGAATGTTTGAATCTATTGAAAAACTATCACATCGAACATCTGTCATTGGATCACGATCTTCTTAACAAAACAAGAAATGGCACTATGCTGGTTGAGATGATGGTTCACGAAAAACTTTTCGCTAACCGCATCACCATTCATTCCGCCAACTCAGTTCGCGGAAAAGGAATGTATAAATCACTTAAACAAGCGCAGCATGACTTAATTATGCCTTCCACGATTATTGTATCTTTACGCCCTCTGCCACTATACTTCTACCCGCCAGGATTTTTGGAGCACTATCAGCAAACGAGCTGAACTTATCTTTCAAACAAACAACAAATCCCTGAATCTCATACATTATTGAATATAGATATACGATTTTTGTAATATTTAGGAAATAGAAAATCACTACCAAGGGCAGCCTTCAATGGCTGCCCTTTTGCATGCCGTTTTTGCTTTAACACTTTAAAGCATTGCCAGGGACAGTCCCTCTTCGCGCGTTAATGCGTTAATGCATTAAGAGGGACTGTCCCTTTTAGTGAGGTAAAGCATGTAGGAATGGAAGATTTCACCACGTTTAGAAAGCGCTCTTTAGTGTTATATAGCACTTAGATTAACTAATAGGAGGGGTACGTGTTGGAAGATAGTTCTCTGGTTGACTTCATTTTGATCAGCTGCGTTGTTCTTGGTGTTCTTATGACTTTAAAATCACGCCGCTTTTGGCTCCCCTATATACATATCATCGTGACAATCTGGGTATTGGCCGGCGGATTCGGCTACTCTATTTTATTTAACAATGAATCGACGATCGGTTATTTATTCGTTTTCGTGATAGGCCAGATCTTTTGGACATTCCTTTTTGTCTTCATCGCTCAAGTGCTGTCCTGGATGGTCCGTTCACTGCCGCTCCGCCATAAACAGGAGATCGGCTGGATGTTTCTGCTGGGATTCCCCATTGCGTTTTCAGTTACTATTCTATAAACAATTTATGAAAGCTATCAACCTGATTAGAGTTGATAGCTTTTTTATTGCAAAATTCCCAGTTGATTTTCCCATAAACATGAAACCTTTTACTCTGCCATCCGTATTTTTTATAAAGGAGGCGGAGTTCAATGGAGGCGTTAATCAGCATAGGAATTATTATTGTGGTTTTGGCAGGAGGCCTCTTTCTCTTTAACAAGCTGATGGGATATAAAAAAGGAAATATTACAATCGATCTTGATGAGCGTTATATTGACTACAATGAATATATTCAAGCCATACAGCAGGATTTGAAGAGTAAGGGACGGAATGTTACGTATGAAGGAGATGGACGATTTATAATCGATGGAAAGAAATATATCTTCTTAGAGAGAAACGTCAGTATGGGCGGCGTGCCGTTACAGAGGACGATTTTAAAACCGGAATGAAAAATGACCTCCCGCATTGGGAGGTCATTTTCTTATAAGATCAAGCTGTAGCCGGCTTGCTGTCTTCTCCACCCTTGCCTTTGATGATGAATTGCAGGGCAAGCATGATGACAAACAAGATTAATCCGAAGATATCCGTCATGCCTTCAGGATAAATCAGCATAAGTCCGGCTGCCAAACATAGTACGCGTTCGATAGCCGTCACTTTGCGGTACCAGAAGCCGATCATCGCCGCTCCGATGGCCATCATACCAGTGATGGCTGTAAAGACGACCCAGATCAGATAAGGAATCGTGGTATCGATCATCAAGAGCTCTGGTGACAGAACAAACATGTACGGAATGATAAAGGCGGCAATCGCCAGTTTGGCCGAATTGAATCCGGTCCGTATGGGTTCTCCTCCAGAGACACCCGCGGCGGCAAAGGCCGCAAGAGCAACCGGCGGCGTAATGTCCGCGATGATTCCGAAATAGAATACGAATAGGTGAGCCGATAGCTCTGGTGCACCAAGCAAGATAATAGCAGGTGCTGCAATAGTGGACGTGATGACATAGTTGGCCGTTGTAGGTGAGCCCATTCCCAGGATGATGGAAGCCACCATCGTGAAGAACAATGTTAATAACAGCTTTGCTTGAGCAGAATTCGTCATGTCTCCAGCAAGGTCAACAAGGCCGTTTGCCATTGTCAGACCAAGGCCTGTCTTCGTCACTACACCTACAATGATACCAGCCGCAGCTGTTGCAGCAGCTACTGACAGAGCTGTTCTGGCACCGTCAACCAGGGCATCCACCGCATCCTTGAAATTGATGCGTGTGTCCTTCCTGATGGCACTGATGGCGATTGTGGCAACAATGGACCATAGTGCTGCACGCATGACGCTCATCCCGGAGAACAATAGGACAATAACCACCAAGATCGGCAGCAAGAGATAGATTTTCTTAAAAACTTCTTTTCTGTCCGGCATTTCCTCATCAGTCAAGCCTCTCAGACCGATTCGTTTTGCCTCAAAGTGCGTCATGATCCATATACCAGTGAAGTATAGGAGAGCAGGAATGGCAGCTGCTTTCGCAATTTCCCAATAAGATACCCCGCCAATGAATTCAACCATAAGGAAAGCCGCAGCTCCCATAATAGGAGGCATCAGCTGTCCGCCTGTGGATGCGGCTGCCTCTACTCCCCCTGCGAATTCTTTACGATAACCAAGCTTTTTCATCATCGGGATTGTGAATGAACCCGATGTTACCACGTTCGCAACGGAACTTCCGCTGATCGTTCCTTGCAAAGCACTGGAGAAAATAGCCACTTTGGCTGGTCCTCCCGTTCTTTTTCCGGCAATGGAAACGGCCAGATCGTTAAAGTATTGACCGACGCCGGTCTTGACCAAAAAGGCACCGAACAACAGGAACAGGAAGATGAAGGTCGCGGATACATACAGTGGTGTACCCAGGATTCCTTCACTTGTAAAAAACATTGTCTTAACAATTGCATCGATATCATACCCTCGGTGAGCTAGGAATCCCGGCATGGATCTTCCATAGTACATATACAGCAGGAAGGCTCCGGCAATGATGGTAATCGGCAATCCTACCGCACGGCGTGTAGCCTCAAGCACAAGAAGGACCGCTATGATTCCGACCGTGAAATCAAGGGTGGTCATGATCCCGATTCTGCTTACGATTTCCTCCTGCATGATCGGCCAGTAGCTCCCCACGACAATCGACAACAGAGCAAGAATGATATCATACCAGGCGACTTTATCCTTGCGTGACCTCTTTTTGCTTGCTGGGAATAATAAGAAGATTAACGATAATGCGAAACCTAAGTGAATGGATAGAAGTAGTTGTCTGGGAATGAATTGAAAAATTGAGGCCGTCAGCTGAAATAGAGAGAATGCCAGCAATCCATAGAATACAATCCATTTGACTATTCCTGATGTGAATTTCCGTGTCGAGGATTCAGGATCATATTTTTCTAACAATTCTTGCTGCTGCTCAGCTGTCAGTGACTCGAAGTTTTTTGAGTTTTTATCCATCTAGGATCACTCCTTTCCAAAGTTGAAAAAATGATTGTTCTTGAACACTCATGCGGATGAGTGCCCCTTTTTCAAAGTAGTCAGCCAATCTGTACACTTTCTCATTGTATATGAATCTGTGATTTGCCGCTACTTGTCCAATAGAAATATCAATATGCGGAAAAGTCCGGTTCATATTGCTGATCTTGTACTTTCCGTCTTCTGTCCTTTCAAAAACCTCTTCCCCTTCTGCACCGCCTGGCATTCCAATCGCTGTATCTTCGTACACCAGGGTTATCTGGACAATATTGGACTCATCATCTGTCTTATATGTTTCCATTACATCCGACAGGTGGATGGAATGAGTATAGAGGATTGAAAACTCCCTCTCCTCACTGGACGGCATTGGAACCAGAACGTCCTTGCTTTCTTGTTTAAGGGACTCCAGGACAATACAGGTTTTAAAAGGAACGAAAATCAGAAGGAGCAAAGCACATACAGACACTGCCGCTGCAGCTATTCTCCATTTCATGCATTAACACTCTTTTCATACTAAAAGGATGTTCATCGAGCTTCTTTTTACAAGGCTGTATTCGCATATATTGTTGCTTTTGTATATCCCCGGATAGTAAGAGTTTTCCCTTTAATCTGGGATAGCAGCTCTTTCCTTTTCATGTTAACTTGGTTATCCCGGTGAATTAAAGTTGTTTTTCTTCTGGAATTATTATCAAATAGCAACAAAGGTTACGAAAAGAACCTTTTACAACAAAAGAATAGACCGATCAGATCGGCCTATTCCATCTTGCCTGAAGAAAGTTTATTTAGTCTTGAGAAATACCTTTTTCTTCAAAGTATTTTGCAGCTCCAGGATGAAGATCAATCCCCATTCCTTCAAGTGCATTTTCCGCGCTGATCAGCTCACCTTTTGCATGGCTGATTCTGTCTGTGTTTTCGAAAATGGCTTTTGTCACTTCGTAGATAACATCCTCTGAGATCTCAGAGCTTGTGACAAGCATTGCACGAACAGCTACTGTCTCAATGTCGCTGTCCAGCTTGCTGTAAGTACCGCCGCTGATTGTATCTTTCGCATAGTAAGGATACTTCTCAATCAGCTCATCTGCTTTATCCGCAGATACCGGAATGATATTTACGTCTTGAGTCGCTGCAAGTCCTTCTACAGCTCCAGTTGGTGTACCGGAAGTGATGAATGCTGCATCGATCGTCCCATCCTGGATACCAGTAGTGGAATCATCGAAAGAAAGGTTACGGGCACTTAAATCATCAAGAGTCAGCCCGTGAACTTCAAGAATCTGTGTAGCATTCAGCAATGTACCAGATCCCGCTTCTCCGACAGATACTACTTTGCCTTCTAGATCTTCAACAGATTCGATGCCAGATCCCGTTGTTGTAACAATCTGGATTGTTTCAGGATACAGGGTACCGATACCGCGTGCATTTTCAACTTTATTATCAGAGAACATTTCTGTTCCTTCTGTTGCATAAGACGCGATGTCTGTCTGCGTGAAGGCAACCTCGATATCTCCAGATTTGATGCTTGCCATATTTTCAGCAGATGCTCCAGATGTAGACGCAGTGGAGTCATAATCTGTCTCATCGCCAATGATGTCCGCAAATGTACCGCCAAGTGGATAGTATGTACCACCAGTACCGCCTGTTGCAATTCCAATGAAGTCTACTTCTCCGCCTTCATCAGAACCCCCGCCGCTTCCTCCGCCACATGCAGCCAAAATCATTGCCGCAGCCAGGAGAAGAACAGCACTGAAGGATAATTTTCTCTTTTTCATGTCATTCACCCCTATAATTTTTTTAATAACACAGATAGTTTAACATAAATTGTAATAATATTGTTAATTATTTAACTTTTCGGATATTAATTAGTATTGGTTTTTATGCAGTCTTCCTGAATAATACTCATGGATTACAACCCCTGCCATCCTGTATTATTCCCGCAATTAACCTCTTTAGGCGTATGTACTTTTTAAAAAATGAATATTATTACATTGAATGCAAACTGCATGCTATGTATCTCTATATTAACAAACCCTCATTGTTTTTAAAAATGTTAACCTCCAAATCGTGATACAGCCCCTCATCTCCTTAATAATAAAAGGCCCAGGAATGAACCCGGACCTTATTATTTGAATTATCCTCTTGGGAATCCATCATCTGGACGGTTCGGCTGATTATCTATCGTGCCGTCTTCGTTCATGGAAGAAGTCCAGTCATCCTTAGAATTTCCCTCTGCTTTTCTTTTCGCCTTTTCTTTATCGACTGAAATGTCGGAAAGGTTGTTCTCCATCTTGCTGAGGTAGTTCGATGCAAACTCTCTTCCTCCAAGCCCGAAAGCAAGACCAAATGCTAATGCAAGTCCGCCAAGCACCAGGATAAAGGCAGAGTTGACAATGGATTGTGCAATGCCCAGCTGATCGAGCGCCATGAAGAACGCCATAATGATGATTGCATATTTGGCAATTGTCGCGAGTACCGTTTTGCTGCTGCCATTCAAGATGCTGACCAATACTTTCTTGGCAATATTTCCAAGATAAAGGCCGACAGCCAAGATGACGATTGCAGCAATGACGCTTGGAATGTAGGCGAATACACCTGTCGCAAGCGTAACAAGGAAGTCAAGCTCTACTATTTGAAGTGCTTCCACAATGAACAGCAGGGCAATAACAAAATGTACGACATATCCCAAGATCTTAGTGATGGTAAGGGAGTTTGCTGATTCCCCAGGCTTCCAGCTTCCTAATTTCATATTGCTCATCAGAGAGTTGATGTTCAATTTATTCAGGAAGTCTGTCGTCCATCTGCCAGCCAAACGGCCAGCCCATAGACCAACCAGGATCAAGGCAATTGCTACAGCAATGTTCGGCAGCATGGTCAGAACATCATTGAGCATCTCGATTGCCGGGCCGGAAACCCCTTCGATATCCAGCTTTTCAAGTGCTGCAATGACAGTTGGAATCAGAATCAGAATGAAAACAATATTACCGATAATGGAAGAAAGGGATGTTCCGCTAAGCGTCTTGGATAATCCAAGGCGTTCCCCTAACCTTTCAAGACCGATTGAATGCAGGAAGTTCGTCACAATCGTACGAACCAGCTTGGCCACGAAATATCCGACTAGGACAATCAATGCGGCTGCAAGCAGTTTTGGAATGAATGCCAGCATGCTGTTCAGCATTTCTGTAAATGGTTCAGAAACTCCTGTAATATCCAATGCTGAAAGAACTGCAGGCAGGAATAATAACAGAACCAGGTAGAACAATACCTTGGCGGCTTTATCAATTCCTGAATGAGCATCCTTTTCAGTGTCTGCCATATTCCACTTCACAAGCAGATGATCAAAATGCGTGGCTTTACCCAGCTTGCGAACTCCCATGCTGACCAGCATAGCCAATGCGTAGGCTACCAGCAGGATCAGGGCCGCTTTCAGGATATTGTCAATCGCACCGAAAATGGAATTCATCAGGTTCACTAATGGTTCAGCGATCAAATTTAAATTCAAGATGTTAAGAACAATAATGAATACGATCAGAAGCAGAATCCAATAGACAATTTTGCTGATGATCTTTTCTGAAGAATATTTCTTGTTAGGGATGTGAGAGAACAGCTTGTCATCCATGCCGGTCTTGTTCAGCAGTTTATACACTGCCTTCTCAACACCTTTGGCAACAAGCCACCCGATAAGAAGAACAACTAATGCAAGAAGAAAGTCGGGAATCTTCCCTAAAAATCCCTCAAAGTTATACATGTTCATATTATTCATTCCTTCAACTCCTTTGACTTTTTCTAATCCTCCTATTCCCAATAGGTTTACAGCGTAAACTACAGAGTGTATTAGTTTTATTAAATAAGTGTATAGGTCTTTGAAGGTGATTTTTGGGGTTTCGGCAAGGAGATAGAGATTTACTGGGTTTTTCCAGCTGTTTTCAGGTGTGTACTATTTTGTAGGAGTTTTTGTTTTATGGCAGGCCTTTTTAAAAAGTGAAACCAGCGAGGATGTTAAATGGACACTTCTTCACTTTTAAGTGCGGCAACTTTCGCTGATGGGGCTGCTTCGGCGATGAGCCTTGGAATAACGCGGAGATATGTATGATGTTGGCGATGCTTCGGTCGGGAGCCGCAGATTTCCAGCAAGATATGTACGACGTTGACGCCGCTTCGGTCGGGAGCAGCGTATTTCCGTGGAGATATGTACGATGTTGGCACTGCTTCGGTCGAGAGCCTCGCATTTCCATGGAGATATGTACGATGTTGAGGATGCTTCGGTCGGGAGCGGTGGATTTCCATTGAGATATGTATGATGTTGAGACTGCTTCGGTCGGGAGCCGCATATTTCCGTGGAGATATGTACGATTTTGAGGATACTTCGGTCGGAAGCCGCAGATTTCCAGCAAGATATGTACGACGTTGACGCCGCTTCGGTCGGGAGCCGCAGATTTCCAGCAAGATATGTACGATGTTGGCACTGCTTCGGTCGGGAGCAGCGTATTTCCGTGGAGATATGTACGATGCTGGCACTGCTTCGGTCGGGAGCAGCGTATTTCCAGCAAGATATGTATGATATTGGCGCTACCACAGACAGATTTATAATTTCCTAACAAAAAAACCCCTAAAAAGGGGCCTTCATTCTAATATTCAGTTTGTGTCAGCACGATCCTGTTCACGGATTTTATCAATCGGAACAAACACTTCAAGGTGGCGATAGAGATTTTCGAACTCTACCGGCAGCAGTCCGCCGAATTCTCCGTCGATATTGAGCTGGACTTTGTCTTTGGAGTGTACTTTAATTCTGTTTGCTTTTGTATAGATAACGTTCGGATCTTTAACATGGTCACCTCTGACAGCCAGACTCGCAATCCGGATGAATTCAGCCAGGTTCGTTTTCTTTAAAATCAGCAAAGAGAACATTCCGTCGTTGATGGACGCATCAGGAGCAAGTTTTTCAAAGCCTCCGACCGAATTGGTGAGTCCGATCAGGAATAACATCGCTTCGCCTTCAAACAACTTTCCATCATATTCAATCGTCAAGTCGGTTGCTTTAATGGAAGGAAGCATCTCTACTCCTTTAAGATAGTACGCCAGCTGGCCCAATACCGTTTTCAGTTTGCTTGGCACTTCGTATGTCAGTTCGGTCAGGCGCCCTCCACCGGCAATGTTGATGAAATAGCGATTGCTGTTCATTCGGCCGATATCCACGGGAATGGTGTCGCCTTTGATGATGACATCCACCGCAGCCCCGATATCCCTTGGGATGTTCAAGGCACGTGCAAAATCATTGGTTGTCCCCATTGGAACAATCCCTAATCGCGGACGATAATCCTGTTCAGCCAGACCATTGACCACTTCATTCAAAGTTCCGTCGCCGCCGGCTGCCACCACTAAGTCATACTTGCGTTCAACAGCTGTACGGGCAGCTTCGGTTGCATCCCCTTCACAGATGGTTGCATGGCAGGACGCTTCGTAGCCTGCCTGTTCTAATTTAATTAATACTTCAGGCAGATGCTTTTTGAAAAGCTCGCGTCCTGAAGTCGGATTATAAATGATTCTTGCTCTTTTCATTCCCCATCATCCTATCTTGATATTTCAAAAGCCTGCGACAGCTTTACAAACCCCGATTTGGTACCTTTATTACTACCCCGGAGGACATGTTACAAACCCATCCTCTATCATTTATCTATCTTGCCTCAACATATTAACTCATCTACCGAAAATATCATACCTCTTTTTTACAAAAAAAGCTATTAGTGAAGAATACCCTTCTTTTGTAACATACCCGCTTCTGCTTATGAATAAAATGTCATATGCCAATAGTTCCCAAGGAGGTTTTTTAATGAAATTTCTAGTTTTACTGCATGTCCTTTCCGCGTTTATTGGAGTAGGGCCGACTTTCTTTGCACATGTTTTAGCAAGGAAAAAGCAAACAGCCGATCAGTTAAGGCATACACTGGTGCTTGGCGCCCACTTGGAAAAGTTCCCGAAAATCGGCGGGACTCTTGCCGTCATCACAGGTCTTATTCTCTTCTTTGCTGGTGAATACGGGGCATTCACTCAAGTCTGGATACTCGGTTCCTTGATTCTTTACGTCCTTATTCAAATTATTGTCATCGGTTTCGTAACTCCTAACAGCAGCCATTTAAGAAAGTGGCTCGACGCTCCAGAAAATAAAGATGTAACCGGGGAACTGCCCGAGGAGGCACAGAATTACCTCAATAATATGAATGGCTACTTCTATCTCGCCTCCACCCTGGGAGTACTACTGTTCATCTTTATGATACTGAAACCGTAGGCGCTTTGCCGCATTAAAGCACTGCCAGGGACAGTCCCTCTTTGCGCTTTAACGCATTAAAGTGATTGTCGAATAGAGACACTTCCCGGTATTTATCTTGCTTATTTCCGGGGAAATTTGTCTATCGCTGGCGCATATCGATAGGGTTTTATTAACATTTTTATGTCACCATAGAATTTTCATAAAGAAAACACCAGGGTGGCATTCCCCGGTGTTTTCTAGCGTTAATTACCCAGCCTGACTGCCAGGCTGTAGCTGTCGCTTATGAGCAGCTCGTAAGTCCCTTTCCCTGTGGTATACGTGCCGCTCTCTGTGTCCTCTTCGTAAATGACTTCATCTTGAAACTCTTCCGCTTCATTTTTGTTCTCTTCCATTTCCCACTTCTCATCATCTCTAATGTCCGTAACCTTATCCGCCAATAGGTTAATATCACTGTCTTGGGATAACAAAATATTCACCTGGGAACTCTTCGTCACAGACCAGTTGCTGAGCAAATGGCGCGGTTTCATTGTAATGGACGTATCCTGCCCTGAAACCTGAAGTCCAACCTTAGTCGGCACAACCAAGGTGGCATCCATCTGGCTGTACCTCTCAAATGGGCCGGATTCTGATGGAAGCCCCATCAGGGAAATATACAGACTGTCGCCTTTCTTTTCATACTGAAGGTAATCCTCTGGAGAGTTCAGTTTGCCTTTGCCGTCATATGTAGTAGAACGGTAAGTGCCAAAAACGCTGACTTCGTCTCCGGTCCCGCCCTCTATCGTCAAATCATGGGGACCAGTGTCCACTATTACGCGTTTGATTTCATCAGTGAGAGGGTGATTGAAGACTGGAATCTCCAGTGTCTTTTCTTCAGCTGACACCCAGCTTTGCACCGCCCCCATCACACCGGAGGCCTGAAGAAGGCTGAGGCTGATTCCGGCAGCACTGATAATCACAGCAAACAAAATGCTTACTACATCATATTTCACTTTGGGATTCTCTTGATTGGCAAAAAATAAATAGAACAATATTTCTCCGCCAAGGACAATCAGGATGAAGGGCCACCACCCTGTCATTACGTAAGCCTTATTCCATTCCAAAATCTGTGTGAGAAGCAGCATGATTCCTAAGAAAACCAACGCAGCCCCCATAGAAATTGATCCTACCCGCCAAACTCTCATTGTATTGTCTCCCCCTTCTTCTTGCTTCCTGCCAGCAGCTTGATGCCCCCTCCTATTAATACAAGGCAGACAATGGCCGTCTGTATATACCGCTCAAACCAGAAGTACGCATCCACTTTCATATATTCATAAATGAACGGCTGAAGCACAGGCAGAGCAACATTGGTAAGCAAATAATAAATTCCCAGGGTGACCAGGCCGATCCCAACCCATTTCTGATGATTCACTAGATAGGAAATCACCGGAATATCTTCAATCGGTTCTTTTCCATATCGCGATGCCTTTTGCAGCCCATCGAAAAAGCTGTAAAACCAGATAATCGGCACTAGGAAAAGAAAGATACCCAGGCGCATCACATCCATAATATAGATAGAAAACAGGAAGGCGGCCATTAACTGAATGCCTCTGCGTTGATAGCCAAGATACAGATGCCCTGCTCCAGGAAAAATCGAAAGCATGGTCGCCAGCGATTTAGATTTTTTTCCCTCTTCCCTTCGATTCTCGAATTCTTCCAGGATTGACTGGTCGACAAGCTCTTCCCCACGCTGTTTCTTTGCGAGCTGCTGCATGCTGTCAAAAAAGCTGTACACCCATAGAACAGGCAGGAAAGCGAGGAACACTAAGAATTCCCCGCGAGATGAAAGGACAGTGACGAAAATGACCATCACGGCCAAGCCAAGAAAGGCAGCCAGCAGCGTCACTCCTCTGTTCATCAGGCCAAGCTGAAAGTGGCCGAGCCCGGGCACAAGCGATAATATAATCGTGAAGAAGCGTTCGGATTCAGGTGTGCTCTCTTCTTTTTCACCATCACCTGCTGCCGTGGTCGTCTTATATAGCTTGGACGCTGTTATCGCGGTATCGATCAAGTTCACTATATATAGAAGAAATCCTCCTATAAAAAACACAAATTCTATTCCCGACACTGACCAGTAAGAAAAGGCCAGATAGATGGTCACCACCGCGGCACCAAAAACACTTGCAGTATAAAACATTCCTCTCAGCAGCTTTCCAAGATATATCAAGCCGCCTCCCGGGAAAAATGCTAACAAAAATGCAATAAGCGGATTTTTTTTCATTCGTTTCTCTCCTTCCTCGTTTCGTTTTCAACATTATTTATAAAATCGGTCGTCTTATTCATCAGTTCAGTGGTTACAGACGGGCCGGAGTTGCGTTGGAACTCCTCTGCAAATCCGATCATCTGCTGAAATACCCCAGTAGTCATCAGTAAAATGGTCATTGCCGCCGCCACTATATAATGGAAGGCTGCCCTCTGGTAAAACTTCTCCTCTTTTCCTGCACCAGGGGTTTCCTTCTGTTTTCCGGCCAAAACATCTGCCATAACTTGGTCGGTAAAACGCAATGCATCCGGGAGGGCAGGCAAGGAGGTTTCGTTGAACTGGAGTGCCGCCAGGTAGATTTCCATGCAATGATCACAAGAATATAAGTGCTCTTCGTATTGCTCCCGGACCGGTTCGCCCAGTCCATCTTCAACATATTTCAACCAATCTTCATAAGGTATGTGTTTCATTGGAAATCTTCCTCCTTCCAGTGCTTTCTCATCCAGAGTCTCGCCCGATAGAGTTTGGTTTCAATCGTCTTCACTTCTACTTCCTGTTCCTCTGCAATCTTTTTATAGGACTTCTCCTTTATGTAATAATCATGAATCACTCTGCGGTAATTCTCCGGCATTTCTCCGATCCGCCGCCTGACCAGCAGCCGCAGCTGTTTTTCCTCGAACTTGGCTTCCACTGAATCCAGCCTTTCCAGCAGGATATCTTCTTTAGGCGGTTGAACGGCGCTCCCGGTTATTTCTTCATTCCGGCGGGCTGCCTTTCGTTTGCAATCAATCGCATGGTTCACCGCAATCCTTGTAATCCATGTTTTGAACCCTTGATTCTCGTACCGGGAGAGAGAAGTATAGATTTTCACGAATACTTCCTGGGAAGCATCTTCCGCATCTTTTTGATTCCGGAGGACTGCATAGACCGTTCGGAAGACCTGGTCTTTATATCTTTCAATAAGGAGCCGGAATGCATGGTGGCTTCCGTTCCTCACTTTTTCAATCAGCTCTTCCTCCAATACTCTCTCCCCCCTTTCCGACTGCTCTATACTAATAGACGAACGAACTCCCTGTTTCCCCTTCACTTTTTTAAAAAAGTTTTTCAAAAAATAATTAAGTTATAAAAAAATCTTATATAAAGTGTTTTCGTGATTTTACCTAGTTGATATATGTTCTTTTGGAAATCAATTTCTATACTTTCATTGAATATCATGACTACCGTGCAAAAATAAATTACCGCTACAAAAAAAGGCTTTGTATCCACGCGGGGAGATTCTCCAACTGTCTTTTCCTTTAACTGCACTCTTTATAAAGATGATTTCTAATTGCTTGTAATTTTCATAAAAAACTTTTTAAACAGCGTTGATTGCAGTGGAAGGTGAACGATCTCCTGCGGGAGTAGCGGGCAGGTGAGACCCCGCAGAGGCGAAGCTGAGGAGGCTCACCGCTCGCCCCGCGAAGTCGTACACCTGGAGCGGAAATCAACTACTCTTAAAGTAGCTGCAATATTCACAAGAGTCATTATTTACCATTAAAAAAAGCTGCCAAAAGGGAAATTCCTTCAGACAGCTTATGAGAAAATTTTTATATTTCGTTTTTCAAGGAAATCAATGCTTTCCTGAATCGACTCTTTATCAAAATGGTAGATATCATAGACTGTGTTCACCCATTTGTCGATGTCGCGCATTTGATACTCTCTTATGTTCCGGTATGTCATGGCCTTCAGTGTCCCGTTGCGAAGGAAGTAGCAGGTGTTGCCGTGAAAACGGACCGCGGTAATTCTCCGCATCACCACATTTTCCTCGTTATCATGGTAAGAGGCTTCTATGTCTGAAGCAAGATCCTTTTCACTGAGGGGCTGCCAGATAATTTCTTTTTTGACAAACCATTTCCCATTGGATTTGCGGTCAATTTCATACAGCGCCTGATCTTTCTGGGTAAAAGTAATCTCTTCGCCAAAGCCGTGAAGTACATGCTTTCTGCGCGACTCCAGTTCAACTGGTTTCATGATTGGAGACCCATAGCCCACGTCTACATAGAGCTTCCTGCCTTCTATAACTGCCATGAGTCCTAAGTGTCCCGGCTTCACCCTGACAAAATGGATGTCAAAGCCAATTTCTTTGAGCAGCCTGCCAAAGTTGATATTCAGTGTATAACAGGTGCCTCCCCAGCCCCGGTTTATCAAGTTATGTACAAACTGATGCAGGGTCGGGACATATTCATCGTAGTGATTGAAATAATGGAACTTACTGAATGTCTCGTATGGTACACGGATCAAGTGGTGCTGGATGAGCCGCTGCAAGTAATTGATGCTTGGCCGTTCAAGCGTCAGATTTAAATACGAAAGATACTGTTTTTTGATTTCTTCCACATTATCACTCTCTCATTTTCCTCATGGATTGCCATAAGGGGGTTACACGCTCTTGTTTCCCTTCTAAGAAGAGGTTCAATCCTTTGCTTCCCTATCCTTGTATTTTCCCTGCTATTTTACCACTTATTTTTCCAAGATTCATTGTCTTTGCATTAGAATTCGGGATGATTGGGGCGAATCCCTCTATTTTCGGAAGAATCAGTTATATCGGGATGTTAGGAGAATTGTTTCCTGAGAGGCCTCACCTCAATCAGCCCAGTCAGGCAAATGTTCTCAAGAGAATAAACACAAAGAAAAAAACGGCCTGCATAGCAGCCGCTTCAATATATAATGTTATTGATTCATACGCTCGAAGTTTGTCTCTAAAGTCTTTTTCATGTCTGAGGTTAAGCCGTCTTTCATTTGCAGGCGTTCCCCGCGGAAATAGTCCACCACTTCTTCGTCAAACTCAATTTCTATTAAATCCCGGAGGTCCCATATTCTAAGGGCCGCCATGATGGAAATCAGGTGAGCGACGGTTAACGATTTCTTTTTAAAGTTTACCAGTTCATTGATTGTCGCGACACGAAGACCAGTAAGACGGTGAAGGTCACCCTGTGTCATTCCGCGTTCTTTAAGGATTTTTCCCAGCTTGATATTGACTTTATGAGGAAACTTATCGAGGGTTTCAATAACAATGGCATTTGTCTTTTGATGAATCATGCTGTTACCCCCTAACAGTATTCTCTATAAGAATACCGTGATTTCCGTAATTCGTGAAGAGGGAAAGAGTTCCATTTCCACACCCGCTTTGCTGCTTTAAAGCACGACAAGGGACTGTCCCTCTTCGTGCTTTAAAGCGTCAGTGCGCTATAGGGGACTGTCCCTTTCATCACTTTAACGCGGCAGCACACAGAAGGGGACTGTCCCCCATTCAGGACAGTCCCCTTTCTTTTTACATTTGAACTTGATTCATGAGAGTGGTTTTGATGCTCTGGAAGACTTCATGCCAGATGGCTTCGTTTCCTGTGTATTGGGCTGTCAGCCTGCCGATCATTTCTTTTTGCGCCTGCGGGAAGGTTTCATGATCACTGGGCGGAAGTTTTGCTTTCTCTTCATCCACAAGCTGCTGGACCATTTGCGCCCTCGGTCCCCAAACGGCCTGCTCATTGAAATCGCTGTCCACGAAGATGAAAATCGGAATTGCCCGGGATGTGCCGTTCGTCAAGTACTGATCCATCAATTCAAGATTCTCATCCCTGTTCAGCGTGCGCACATCCATACCGGCTGCTTCCGCTATTCTAAGCAGAACAGGCAGGTTGACCATCGCATCTCCACACCAGTCCTCTGTCAATACAATGACATTCAAATCCTTCAATGCAACTTGTTTTAAGTTTTCTTTTTCACTTTCGGGAACGGTAAAGCTTCGATAAATTCTCTGCAAATTATCTTTGTGGGCTTTCATCCCATCTATATATTCTTGAGGCGTCTGCCCCTTTTCAAACCACCGTTTAAGATCCATTGATATCCTCCTTGTACCTTCACCTGGCTGCTGAGTACTCCCAGCTTATTCTCTATTAACTTTTCATTAAAATTTGATACTTTTGTAAAAGTATTGTTTGAAAAAAATATGCTTACAGGCATATAATTAATTAAAGACCTAATTACATACCTTTGCAAGAAATAAATAATTCTGC
The DNA here is from genome assembly GCF_008180615.1 of Rossellomorea vietnamensis. Lineage (GTDB taxonomy): Bacteria > Bacillota > Bacilli > Bacillales > Bacillaceae_B > Rossellomorea > Rossellomorea vietnamensis_D. Next base: position 49,655 of record NZ_VTEH01000016.1, on the reverse strand, counting down.
GAAAAAATCCGCGCATAAAAAAGAGACTGCTGCTTCTGCGACAGCCTCATGCTATTTAACATTTCTGGGAACTCTCAATGATATTCTTGAATTTAGCATAGTAATGCTTCAGCTCGGTTACGCTATCTGCCTCCTTTATTTTTTCCAAATAGTTCTCTGCTTTGGAATATTGCTCCGGGGGCAACTTAACTGTTGTTTTCTTCTCTTTCTTGGACTTCGCCAACAGGTTTCACCTCATTATGTTTTGAAGATCCTCCTATAGTAGAGGTCGTCTCGAGCTGATAATTTGAAAGCTCTTGAAGGTATTCCCATTTTGTTTTTTCCAGGTTTTGCTCGATTTTTCTTGTAATCACCGAACTTCCGCCAATGCCGGATAATAAACTGATATAAATCACATACCAGACGGGTACCGTTTCCACAACAGGCAATACTGACAAGTAACCGGCCAACACCCCAATAATGATATCTTTTGAGGATCCAAAGACATAATGCTTCTCTCCACCTTCATCAACGAGAATACGGGGAAATGTAAAGCGGCCGCCTTTAAAAACTAAAATATGTCCTAAGCCACCAATACCTCCCATCAACATCGGTAACAGTATCAATTCAATTAAGGACATTTCATCCACCCTCTGGATTGATTTACTAATAGTATACATTATTTACAGAATTTTCTGAATAGACAATTGGACACAATTTTGTCCATTACAGAGGAAGGTGCCGCATGCGTAAAATTGTGCTGAAAGTCTCGTCAATCGACAAGCTTCGATTTCAAAATTTCCTGGTCTTGATGCAAAAGGCGGAAAGCAAGGCAGAAGCTGACATGTATTTTCGCCTAGCAAAAAAGATTATCCAGAAGGGCGACCTGAAACAAAACTAGAAAACGACCTTGTAACTTTGATACAGCATAAAAAGGGCGCCCCCCATAAAAGCGAACAAAACAACCAGAAGAAAATACCTGAAGCGATATGCCAGCGGATGCTTATACTCCCCGGGGTCCTTCCATTTTTCCATTTCTTTTGGAAAATGATAAACGAACAGAATCAAAGCCGGAACCGCGCCAATCAGGATAAAACCGAGAAATAAGAACTGATTGAACTGCTCCATCCTTCCCTCGTCCCAAACCGACTTCAATACCTCGCCAACCGCTACAAAGAACAAGAGAATCAACATTCCATTGGATGTGAACTGGTCGGTGAATGACTGCCCCTGTCTTATCCCCCTGACAATCAGGTACGGGGTAAGAAACAGCAGCAATACGGCAAACGCCAAAAAGATGAGAGCTTCCCCTGTCATTCGTTACCACACTCCAATACTACGTAATAAGTTGCTTTTACATACCTTCTATTTGAAACAAAACCAAGCAATCTGTAAAAAAGATCACCGTCCTTATCAGCTTTATTAAAATTTTATACGAGAGCCCTTCTCTGCCTCAAGCCATATTATCCAACCATCATACGCTGCTTCTCCGCGAGTTCCTCCAATTTCCTGAGGATGTCTTCCTCATAATCCCCTTGCAGTGTAATGGTATCAGTCGCATATGAGGAGAGCTCTTCATGATGGCCGATCATGACCGTGTGTCCTGCGTGCTGGAAAAGGGAGATATCGTTGGCATCATTGCCAAAGGCTATGTATTCTGACTCTTCGATTCCCACCGCTTTTAACGCACTCCATTTATCAATGTTCTTAGGAGAAATATCAATCACCTTTTCATTCCGGTGAGTATGTATCGTGACATCCAGCGCTGATAGTTCTTCTGCCATTTTTTCAAAAGCGGTTGCCGTCAGGATCAACACTTTAAGGACTGCAAACAGACTCTCAATCGACACAGAATTTGCCAGGTTGGCCTGATCCAGATTCCCGAGGATTGGGTGATTCGCAGGTCCTGTATAACAATAATCCCAGTCGCCATCAATTAAATACGCTGCCTCATACTTGACTATCAGCTCCTTGATCCGTCCCAAGTCACCTTCCGGGAAGGCCTGGGAAAAAACCAGATCACCGTCCCTGTATATCATGGAGCCATTTCCACCGATAAGCGTATTCGTATGGAAGCGGGGGTGAAGCACCGGGAGCATGTCACGGATCGGCCTGGCCGAAGCAAAAATAACCTCATGTCCGCTATCTTCCAATTTTTCAAGAGCCTCCATAATCCGTTCTGTTACCGGCTGCCCTTTAAAACAAATCGTTCCGTCCAAATCAAATACGAATTTCATCGAGTGATCTCCTTTATGCTGTTAATATCTGTCATGATTTTAACTTTTTCTTCAAGGGGTTTAAGCATTGTCATGATTTCTGGTTTGCTGACTCTCTCAAATTGATAGTTCCATTGATACATCTTTTTAAGCATACTCCATGTCTGTTTGTAGTTTCCTTTTTCAAAACCAAGCTTCTGGACGGTAAAACGTTTTAGGATCCGCCAGTTTCGCACAGCGATTGGGGTGTCAAGGTAAATAATGATGTCAGCTTCCTGAAACCCTTTTGTCGTCCAGGTATGATGAACTCCTTCAATGATCCAGTCCTTCTGGTTTATAATTCTAGTAAATTCCTCGTCTCGTACTTCCGGACTGTTTCGGATATCCCCGTTTTCATGCCTATGCCAGACGACGTTGTCCAATTCATAGAGAGGAATGTCCATTTCTGCTGACATCCTTCTGCCAAGCGTTGATTTGCCGCTGCCGACCGAACCGATAATATGTATTTTCATTGTGACTCCTGTTTTATTAATTTATTGCGGTTTAGATTGTACCTCTTAAAGAGTAAATCCTATTAAGCGCATAATCTGTTCTCAGATTTTTATATAAAATTTCCCTCTCTTCTATTTCGTTCTGAGGTGGGTTAAATCCTTCTTTGAATTTAAGTTAACTAATTTATTGAAATAGGTTGACACAAAATAAGGTTTTAATATATTCTATTTTCAGAAAACAAATAGGAGGATACATACTATGAAACTCAAAGCTATCGACATCACAATGGCGGCCATGTTCGCCGCTCTTATGGCTATCGGCGCCAATCTTACTTCCATGCTGGTCATTGGCGGTGTTCCTATCACACTGCAGACGTTCTTCTGCGTGCTGGCCGGATTGATTCTGGGAAGCAGGCTGGGAGCCATCTCCATGACGGTCTATGCTCTGATCGGCTTAGTCGGTGCACCAGTATTCGCCGGTTTCACTGGAGGACCAGGTGTTCTATTGAAACCAACTTTTGGATTCATTCTTTCTTATATTCTAGTAGCTTACATTGTCGGCAAAATGGTCGAGGCGAAATCAGGCAAAAAAATGTTCATCACTGCAGCCCTTGTCGGTATGACCGTGAACTACGTGCTGGGGACCAACTGGATGTACGCCGCTTACATCTTCTGGGCAGATGCGCCTGAAGGATTCTCTTATGGAATGGCTTGGGCATGGATGCTTGCTCCGCTGCCGAAAGACATCATTCTATCCGCTTTTGCAGGAGCCGTTGCACCGCGCTTCCTGGCAGCCATCCGCAAAAACACGAATACTCTTACCAGCAAAGCTGCATAATCACTCTCCTCCGGAAATCACTTCTTCCGGATTTTTTTATCCAACAACCGATATTTAAAGCTGAATAATTTCTTTAAAAGGAGACGGAATTCTATGACCTATTGGAATGAACTTGCTGGACGTGTACTGAACGGAGAAGAACTGATAGATACGGAAGCTCTATCCATTTTGGAATGCCCCGATGACGAAATCCTGCTTTTATTACACGGAGCTTTCCAAATACGAAAGCACTACTACGGCAAAAAAGTGAAGCTCAATATGATTATGAATGCCAAGTCTGGATTATGTCCGGAAAACTGCGGCTACTGTGCACAGTCTTCCATTTCCAATGCCCCTATTGAATCCTATCGAATGGTGAACAAAGAAACGCTGCTGCAGGGAGCGGAGCAGGCACACAAAATGAATGTCGGCACTTACTGCATCGTCGCGAGCGGACGCGGACCGAGCAGCCGCGATGTCAACACGGTCATCAGCGCTGTCGAAGATATCAAACAAAACTATGACTTGAAAATCTGTGCCTGCCTTGGGATCCTGAAGCCTGAGCAAGCCAGGCGCTTGAAGGAGGCTGGAGTTGACCGCTACAACCATAACCTCAACACCTCAAAAGGCCACCATGACAGCATTACTACTTCTCATACATATGACGACAGAATTTCGACGGTCAATACAGCAAAAGAAGCGGGTATCTCCCCCTGCTCCGGCGTCATCATCGGGATGAAGGAGACCAAGGAAGATGTCATTGATATGGCACGCAGCCTGAAAGCACTGGATGCCGATTCAATTCCTGTGAACTTCCTGCATGCAATTGACGGAACGCCACTCGAAGGCACGGATGTGCTTGATCCCCGTTATTGCCTGAAAACATTGGCTCTGTTCCGCTATATCAATCCTTCTAAAGAAATCCGGATATCCGGCGGCCGGGAAGTTAACCTGCGCAGCCTGCAGCCGCTGGGCCTATATGCCGCCAACTCTATATTCGTCGGCGACTACCTGACAACCGCAGGCCAGGAAAGCACTAAAGACCATGAAATGCTCAGGGATTTAGGATTCGAAATAGATTACGTTCCTGCTACAGAAACTGTATAATAGTTCCAGGCGAATGGGGAGATTGTTTATTTTATTTGCTTTAAAGCACTAAAAGGGACTGTCCCTCTTCGCACTTTAAAGCATTAAAGAATTCAGAGGAGGAATGGGGATGGCACAGGCTTGCGTGATCAGTATTTATGTAAAGGATATGAGTGAAGCTCTTGATTTTTACGGAGATGTACTTGGGTTTGAAGTAAACAAAAGGTATGGAGCTTCCATTGTATCGCTTGTTCATGACGGACTGCCGATTGTTTTGGAAGAACGGAAGCAGCAAGCTGCAGGAGGTTCAGGAATTGTCCTGGGACTTCAGACAGCGGATATTTACCAGACGGCGCAGGCACTTAAAAAACATGGAGTGGAGCTTCTCATGCCGGAACCTGCCGACTGCCCGCCGGGTAAATACATAAGCTTTAAAGACCCATCAGGAAACACTCTGGAATATTTACAGTTTATCGAGTAGAAAAAATAAACGCTTGGAAGAAGGTTGAACAGCTTCTTCCAAGCGTTTTTCATATGGAAAAGTATGCGGCCGGGACACTCTAAAATCCCGAACCATTAAGAACCACATTACCTTCGCTCTATTCCCCAACTAATTTTCTTCCTATTTTTCCAGATGGCGTTCAAATTTAACAAAAGAATAAATTCTATATCCAACTGGGATTAATGCCAGTAAAAATGCCCATTTCATTACCCCTTCTGCAAATATCGGCCAAAGCGCGGCCAGAATCAGTGAAATGACCGCGGTGACATTTCCCGCCAAGCCATTGATGGGTTCATTGCTTACGAATAACGTCCTTGCTCCTTTAATATTGCTTCCGAAGCATCTCTCATGAAATGGGACCACCTCTAGCATCATTGTTGAAGTTATGAGATCATCTCTCACTTTGATCTGCTTTTGGCAGAAGTCACAATAAATTTCCTTCGACATCCTTCTTCACCTCGATTGCATAATGAGACGGCCCAACAGCCATTCTCCTGTTCTTGCTTCACATCCCGCCTCTTATTCTACTTCTATAGTACAAGGGAGTTTCCCTGCCTTTGTGGATTCAGCCAATGGCTCTTGAGTGCTTTAATTACTCACCCTTCTGTTCCGATATTTTTATAGCGTGTTGAACAGTTGGGAGCTGTACTTGATGGCCTATTTCAGCTTGAGTCAGGGATGTTGGGTATTTAGGGGCTCTCTTGGTGACCTTTTGAAGTGGAACTCTTGCAGTTTGGGCAGGTAGGAGCTTTCTTGGTGACCTTTTGAAGTGGAACTCTTGATGTTCGGGCAGGTAGGAGCTCTCTTGGTGACCTTTTGCAGTGGATCTCTTTCAGTTTGGGCAGGTAGGAGCTTTCTTGGTGACCTTTTGAAGTGGAACTCTTGCAGTTTGGGCAGGTAGGAGCTTTCTTGGTGACCTTTTGAAGTGGAACTCTTGCAGTTTGGGCAGGTAGGGGCTCTCTTAGGAAACTGCGGGCTGATTTTCGGCGGCTGGTGTCTCTCGGATATCGCTCGAGTAACACCACATGGCTGGTTTTCTGCAGCAGGTGTCTTTCAGAATCGGTTGGAGTGTCACCTGCTGCAGCGACCTGCGGACAAAGCTCATTCTAAGTCATCAATCAATTGCACTATCCAGCTCCCCCACTGCCCAATCCACATAAAAAACCCGCCGGCAGCAGCCGGTCGGGTTAATTGACAAAGCTTTATTAACGCTTGTTCATTTCTTCGATCAATAGTTTGTTGACCATCGGCGGGTTGGCCTGGCCTTTGGTCTTTTTCATGATCTGTCCGACAAGGAATCCAAGGGCACGGTCTTTACCGTTCTTGAAGTCTTCGATGGACTGCGGATTGTCGTCCAGCGTCGCAGAGACGATTTTCAGAAGTTCGCCTTCATCGGAGATTTGGACTAATCCTTTCTCTTTGACGATTTGCGAAGGGTCTCCTCCTTTTTCAACAAGCTCCTTGAAGACTTTCTTCGCCATTTTAGAAGACAGTGTTCCGTCCTGGATCAGCTTGATCATGCCTGCAAGTCCTTCCGGTGTCATCGGCAGGTCCTGCAGCTCTTTTTGTTCAGCGTTCATGTAGGCAGATACTTCACCCATCAGCCAGTTGGATGCCTGTTTGATGTCGGCTCCAGCAGCGACTGTTGCTTCGAAGTAATCGGACATTTCCTTCGTGAGTGTAAGAACCATCGCGTCATACGCAGGCAGTCCCATGTCTTCCACATACCGTTTTTGGCGGGCATCCGGAAGCTCTGGAATCTCGGCACGCACGCGCTCTTTCCACTCTTCATCAATGTGAAGAAGCACTAGATCCGGCTCTGGGAAGTAACGGTAATCATCCGAGCCTTCTTTAACACGCATAAGGATCGTTTTGCCTGTCGCTTCGTCGAAACGGCGTGTTTCCTGCTCAATGATTCCGCCTGAAAGCAGAACTTTTTCCTGGCGGATCTGCTCGTGCTCAATCCCTTTTCGAACGAAGTTGAAGGAGTTCAGGTTCTTCAGCTCGGCCTTTGTACCGAACTTCTCCTGTCCGATCGGGCGCAATGAGATGTTGGCGTCACAGCGAAGAGATCCCTCTTCCATTTTACAATCGGAAACGCCTGTATATTGGATGATAGATTTTAATTTTTCCAAGTAAGCATACGCTTCAGCCGGTGTACGAAGATCCGGCTCAGATACGATTTCAATCAGCGGTGTACCTTGGCGGTTGTAATCAACGAGCGAATACCCATCGCCAGAGTGGTTCAGTTTTCCGGCATCCTCTTCAAGATGCAGGCGGGTGATCCCGATACGCTTCTTGTAGCCGTCTACCTCGATTTCGATCCATCCGTTCTCACCGATTGGCTTATCGAACTGTGAGATCTGGTAGGCTTTCGGGTTATCAGGATAGAAATAGTTTTTGCGGTCGAACTTGGTATCTGACGCGATTTCACAGTTCAGGGCAAGCGCCGCTTTCATTCCGAAATCGATGGCACGCTTGTTGACAACAGGAAGAACGCCCGGGTAACCTAAATCGATCACGTTTGTGTTGGTGTTTGGCTCTGCGCCGAAATGGTTCGGGGCAGGAGAGAACATTTTCGAATCTGTTTTTAGCTCAACATGGACTTCAAGTCCGATAATCGTTTCAAAGTTCATTGATTTCACCCCTTACAATTGTGGTTTTTGTGTATGGAAGTCTGTCGCCTGCTCATAAGCATGTGCAACACGGTAAATTGTGCTTTCATCAAAGTGCTTTCCGATGATTTGAAGACCAAGTGGAAGCCCGTCTTTTGAAAAACCGCATGGAACCGAGATTCCTGGTACACCCGCAAGATTCACTGGGATGGTTAAAAGATCATTCGCATACATCGTAAGCGGATCATCGATTTTTTCCCCAATTTTAAATGCAGGAGTCGGCGTTGTTGGTCCAATGATGACATCATAGTTTTCAAAGACATCTTCAAAATCTTTTTTAATCAGCGTACGAGCCTGCTGGCCTTTTTTGTAATAAGCATCATAATAGCCGGAGCTTAATGCGAAAGTTCCGAGCATGATACGGCGTTTCACCTCATCACCGAAGCCTTCTGCACGTGTCTTTTTGTAGAGATCAAGAAGGTTCTCAGGGTTTGGCGTGCGGTAGCCGTAACGGATTCCGTCAAAACGGCTCAAGTTGGAAGACGCTTCGGATGAAGCAAGGATATAGTATGTAGCTACACCATATTTAGAGTGTGGAAGAGACACTTCATCAACCGTCGCCCCCATGCTTTCAAGCAGCTTCAACGCGGCCATTACCGATTGGCGGGCTTCTTCTCCAACGCCCTCACCAAGGTATTCTTTCGGTACGGCGATTCTCAGTCCTTTAACATCACCTGTCAGAGCTGCAGCATAGTCCGGCACTTCAACATTTGCTGAAGTTGTATCATTCGCATCGACACCTGCAATAGCTTGTAAAAGGTAGGCATTGTCTTCAACATTGCGCGTGATCGGGCCGATTTGGTCAAGGGAAGACGCAAACGCTACAAGACCGAAACGGGAAACACGTCCATATGTAGGCTTTAGTCCAACAGTTCCTGTAAAGGCTGCCGGCTGGCGGATCGATCCGCCTGTATCTGAACCAAGGGAAAATGGTACTTCTCCTGCTGCAACGGAAGCCGCTGATCCACCGGATGAACCGCCCGGCACCGTATCAAGGTTCCATGGATTGCTGGTTTTTTGGAAACCGGAGTTTTCTGTGGAAGAACCCATGGCGAATTCGTCCATATTCAGCTTTCCGATTGTTACTGTTTCCGCATCACGCAGTTTATTCACGACTGTGGCATCATAAATCGGATTGAAGTTTTCAAGGATTTTACTGGCACAAGTCGTGCGAAGGCCTTTCGTCACGATGTTGTCTTTAACACCGATCGGCATACCGAACAGCAAGCCCTTTGCTTCGTCCGTTCCAATTTTCTTATCCAATTCCTTTGCTTTTGCACGTGCATTTTCTTCATCGAGCGTTAAAAAAGCTTTCACTTTTCCTTCAACCGCGCCAATTCTTTTATAAGATTCATCCACTAAGTCGCTGACAGAAACTTCTTTCTTCTGCATCAGTTCATGAAGTTCCGTTAATTTATGGTCGAATAATGACATTGAATTTCCCTCCTATTCTAAAACAGATGGCACACGGACCTGTCCATCCTGGTGGTCTGGTGCATTTTTCAAAACTTCTTCCTGCGGCAAGCCCTTCACAGGCTTATCTTCACGCACGATATTTTTCATCTCCAACACATGTGTTGTCGGATCGACGTTCTCTGTATCAAGCTCATTCAGCTGCTCTGCAAAGCCAATGATGGCATCCAGTTGAGTCGTGAATTTTTGGGCTTCTTCTTCTGTGATCGCAAGACGGGCAAGGTGTGCCACATGCTTGACCTGATCTTCTGAGATTCTTGACATACTATTCACCTCCGCAAAATTTCGAACACTAGCAATACTATTGATAATATCAAAATTTCAGTCGAAATGGCAACTAAGTCCCGTCATTTCGCTGTTTTTTTCAACCTTTTTTGATAGGGCTATCTGGTTTAACGCGTTAATGCACTAAGAGGGACTGTCCCTTTTCGTACTTCAGTGTACTAAAGTCCCTAACCCCATTCTAACATGATGGTCTTTTTTTCAGGAAAGTATAAGCGGCGGCGGGTTTCTTCATTAATATAAGCTCTTTTAGTCCGTTTTGCTGCTATTGAATATAAATTTCGAAAACGATTGCTAATTGAGCGAAGAAAACCTGGTAAGCAAGAAAGAATAGATCTGATCTCCTGTTTAGCGGTATGAACCGGCACTTGGAATTTTTCCGAAAGCAGCAATTCATGAGAAAACCTCCTTACTATAGAAGGAAATGAGAGTGGCTTGGCGAATAGAAGGTTGAGGTGATTTCATTGAAGATTTTTACATACTATCAACAGGACGGCAGAATCATTGACCGTTTCGACAGCAAAGGGGCTGTCATTCATCCTCTTGTTAAGTCAGAAAAACCTTTCCAGATTGGCTGTATGTATCTTGACCAAAACAGTGTACTCGGTATGCATGAAGCGATGTGTCCGCAGCTTTTCATTGTAACAGAAGGCAGCGGCTGGGTAAGGGTTGAAGGCGGGGAAAAAATCCCTGTTGAAAAAGGGACTGCCGTGTTCTGGGATACTGGTGAGAACCACGAATCCGGTTCTGATACCGGAATGACCGCCATTGTTGCGGAAGGAGAAGCATTCGATCCTGAGAGATTTTTAGGTTTGAAGTAGGTTCAGAAACCACTGAGCTGAACTCGTTAAATACCAATAATAAGTGCTTCTGGATGACCAAGCTAATACATACGAAATAATGGTTGGTTGAGTGAAATCATCCTTTTTTAATGAAACTGCCCTTGCGAGTCACAGATTCGCAGGGCAGCTTTTTTTGTTGCGTTCAGCACCTCTGCTCCCCGTTATGACCTTGCCTCATGTTGAAAGGAGCCAGTGAAAAGCCGGATTCGTTGATAGACAGGTACTTTTCGTTGATAGATAGCCTGAATTCGTTGATAGCAGCACCTTTTTCGTTGATAGACAGCCTGATTTCGTCGATAGCAGTACCATTTTCGTTGATAGACAGCCAAAACTCGTCGATAGCAGCAAATATACCGTTGATAGACGGCCTGATTTCGTCGACAGGAGAGCCGATCGACCTCTTAAGCAGACGGTTTTCTCTTTCAACAGTCCATGTGGTAAGCTTATTCTCATCAAGGCTGGATTTTCCGATGCCATCTCCATTAAAAATAGAAAGTAAGGTTGATTCGATTTATATCATAAACTTTACAGCCCAAGCTGCCCGCAATTGTAGTCAGCATAATGAAATTCTCGCACGTCCAAGAGTACACGGTTTCACCAATACAATCATTACGATATTACTACTCATTGAAGAAGGGATTACATGTTCTTAAAATTTTTCTATACACTTCTGATCGGCTTGGCCGGAGGATGGGTTTTTAGTCTGCTTCATATTCCCTTGGCATGGATGCTTGGTTCGATGACTGCGGTATTCGCTGCTGAGAAACTGACCCCCTTTAAGGTATATTGGCCGCCCATTTTCCGGAATATCGGCTTGATTATCGTCGGATATGCGATCGGGCAGTCTTTTTCACGGGATACAGCACTTGAAATTTTCCATCAGCTTCCGTGGATGCTGTTCCTGACTGTCCTTCTTCTTTTATTCAGCGGCGTTCTCGCCTTGTTCATTACAAAATTGACGGGAATCAATCTGAAGTCTACCATTACCGGCTGCATTCCAGGCGGGTTGTCTCAAATGGTCGTCCTGGGAGAAGAACTCGAGGATATCGATGTTACCGTCGTGACGATTATCCAGGTCGTCCGGCTGCTATCTGTGATTTTCATTGTTCCCTTCCTGGCGTTCAGCCCCCTTTTTCAAGGAGCAAAAGACGGGCTTGTGGAGGGTCCTGCATCAGCAGCTTTTACTATAAGCCTCCCGCTGCTGATCTTTTTCGCAGCTGCGGCTGCCTCTGCCCTGATTGCGGTTAAGCTTAAGCTTCCCACTCCGACCTTATTGGGACCCATACTGGGTATTGGTCTGTTATCGGCATCTGGAATCGCTGTCTCTCATATGCCTGATGCCGCTATCATCGCCGCCCAGATTTTCCTCGGAATTTATTTTAGTAAAATGATGAAATTCGAGGGTTCAGGTTCTCTATCCAAGTTCATTGGGCTCACTGTGGCAACGTCCATCCTGCTTGTCGGCTTCACGTTCGGACTTGGAGCGATTTTGATGGCGTCACACCATATTTCATTCATCACTTCATTTCTGAGCATGGCTCCTGGAGGTATGGCAGAGATGGCCATCGTGGGACAGGCCTTACATGCGGACCTATCCATCATTACCGGCTACCATCTGTTCCGTATCCTGTTCATTCTGTTTGTAGTGCCGATTATCCTCAAATGGCTTTTTAGAAGAAAACTATTTTCCCCTGATTCGACAAATTCCGGGGCGTGACTGTCACCAAACACAAAGCGTGCCGCTATAGAAGCGGCACGCTTATTGAATAGACATTATTATCGAAACAACTTCGCGAAGAAGGATTTCTTTTTAGCTTTTACCTTGGGCTCAGCCTGTTGGCCTTCTTGACTTTCGTCGATATAGATCTCTTCTTTATCAATGGCATGTGGATAGGCAAGCACCAGGCCGATATCCGTGTTATGCTCCTTGTTGGTCACCATTGTATAGTGGATCCCATATTTTTCAGCGAGCTTAATATATTTGGACAGATACGTATAACTCATATTGCCGTTCAGAAACATATGAGCACCCGCATTCTTTTTCATTAATGATTCAGCCTGTGGCAGGGTCCCTTTTCTCCTGACCTGCCGCTGGGTCAAAGCAAACACGATCCTTTCTCTGATCGTACCGAGGAACTTCCTCCGTTCGTCCGGTTTCGTCTGCTTCTGTCCATACATTCCCTGCTGCAAGTATTCATCGACATTCGATCTTTCCACTTCTTACACCTCCACATTGATACTCAGATTCCCTACACTATATGTTACCGTTAAAAAAATTGCAATCACAAGGGGTTTCTCTGTACCATCAGCAATTCCTCTGTCCGCGAAATAATTTCCTTACCGATTCTTCTATATCCTTCCTCATTAGGATGAAAAAAATCTTCCGCCAAATACTTATTTGTTTCCTCCTCAAAAAGATGCTGAATGGAAATAAACGTTGTATTAGGATACATTTCCAAAAGGTTCTTCGTGGAAGCATTCCAGGAGGTGATAATTTGATCAAACTCTTTTACATCTGCCAAAGATTCAAAGACAGGATTAAAGATACCGATAAAATAGACCGGCACATCTTCATTCAAAATCCGGATCGTTGACATGATCTTCCGAAGATCTGCTTTGAAGCTCTCTTCTCCCTTTGTAAAATCTCCAATGCTCAAGTCATTGAAGTTGTGGTTAAACACAGAAATCAGATCATTGCCGCCGACAGTCATAAATAAGACATCCGCGTTTTCGATATCACTCTGAAGGTTGGGCTGTTCCAGCATTCTCAATAAATGGCCTGCCTGGGCTCCATATACACTATGATTAACCAAAACCACCTTGTCATTTTGCTGCTGGTAAAAGGTTTTGACGGAGTTTAGATAGCCGTCCGGGTGCTCACTGCCTGTCCCTAAAGTCAGGGAGTCACCGATTCCAACAATCGCAAAACTGTCACCGTCTATTTCGCTCCACGGTATTTCAATCTCCGGTGTTTTATATTGAAAAGCCACTCTTTCCATAAAAGTCTCTTCTTCTGCGGATGCTTTCTTTTCCCCTTTGATCACTTCTGAAAAAAAAGCGGGTTCATCAATGAGGGCTTTCTCATCAGAAGATGGAGCCGGAGAATTGATGGAAGGGGGATAGGTATAGAATACTGCGAGCATTACTGCCGCTGCTGGAAATACGAATAAGAATACCTTTTTCATGCCGACTCCGTCCTTTTCTGAAATTGCACCATCAAGGCACATTTAACAGTAGCAGTATCGGCATGTCCCCATTGCTTAATACGTATAAGTTGCACCAAAAGCGGAAGCGCCCTGATCAGCTCCGACAGGCAAATGTTCCAAAGAGAAAAAAGGCGCTCTTTCCTTTTATTCTCTGAGGGTTATTTGACCTCGAAAGGGCTGGCCAAAATAACATCGCTTTAACTCTCCCCTGGGGTTTTACTACATCAAAAAAGCGCCTGCATGGTAACAGACGCTGATATTATCAAATTTTCAAACAGCTATTATTCATCTTCGTCCAATTCTTCCTCTGCTTCATCAATTGCTTCTCCAGCTTCTTCTTCCAGTTCTTCTTCTGTAGATTCTGCTGCATCCTCAACTTCTTCGCCGGCTTCATCTATTCCTTCTTCTGATTCTTCCCCGGCATCATCAATTTCTTCTTCAGCTGCCTCTCCTGCATCTTCTGCTTCTTCCTCAAGGTTATCGGCACCTTCTTCTACGTCTACACTATTGTCTTCCGCTTCCTGTTCAACTTCTTCCATGTCTGCTGCTTCATTATCATCCTGAGCGCAGCCTGCCAAGAAAAGACCAGCTGCCATTGGAACTGCTGCTATTAGATTGCGTTTTTTCATTTCCATTACCTCCTAGTCTTTTTTTGCTATATTTTTCTCTTTCCCTTATTATCAGAAAAAAAACATTATCCCCTAAATCGGAAAAGAACCTTTACCTGTCGGGAAAAGGTTCTCCATTATAACTATTAGGTTAAACAGATGAACTGTCCTGCTATGTGATCGAGGCGTATCCTTCTACTCTTCTTCATTCGTATCTTCTTCTGTTTCCTCTACCGCCTCTTCAATTTCTTCCCCGGCATTATTTGCGCCACCTTCTATTTCTTTCCCTGCTTCCTCTGCATCTTCTTCTATATCTTCTACCTCTTCTTCCACTTCATCCAAGCCTTCTTCTGATTCTTGGTCCAGCTCTTCGGCACCTTGTTCTGTTTCCTCTTCTACTTCCTCAAAGTTATCCGAATTGCCATCATCGGAACACCCTGCCAATAAAAGACCGGCCGCAAGCGGAAAAGCTGCAAATACATTACGTTTTTTCATTCCCATTCCTCCTAGTCTTTCTAGTAATTTTTGTATACCCCTTGTCCTGATCCCAAAACCTATCAAAAGCGGAAGCACCTCGATCAGCCCCGACAGGCAAATGTTCCTCAGAGAAAAAAAGGGTGCTCTTTCCTTTTATTCTCTGAGGGTTATTTGACCCCGAGGGGCTAGGTGCGTAGCTGGACGTGGATAAGATTATCCACAAATGGTGACTTTATAATTTTCCAGGCAACAAAAAACCGTCCATCGGATAATCCGATGGACGGTGCAGCACTATGGCTTCTATATTATTTGGTTATATCATTTGCCACAGCTGAATCAAATTCAGCCTTAATCTCTTCACTAGGCTGTGGTCCAACTTTGGAGAAGATTATGATAGCGAGTGTAGCCAGGATGAAACCAGGAACCATTTCATATAGTTCAGTTTCAAGCATAGGCCATACAACAACTGTTACAGCTCCAGTAATCATACCAGCCAGTGCACCGTTTCGTGTCATGCCTTTCCAGAACAGAGCCAACACGATAACCGGTCCAAACGCAGATCCGAATCCAGCCCAAGCGTAACTTACAAGGTCCAGGATACTTGATGCATTTTCATTGGCAGGGTTACCTCCAAGTGCAAGAAGCACCGCTATAACTGCAATCAGAATAACTCCAAAACGTCCTACCCAAACCAATTCTTGATCAGAAGCATTCTTGCGGAGAATGGCTTTATAAAAATCCTCTGCAAGGGCACTTGAAGAAACAAGAAGCTGAGAGTCGATTGTACTCATGATCGCAGACAGGATTGCTGCTAAAAGGATACCCGATACCCAAGGGTTGAATAGCACATCCGTGAACAGGATGAATACTTTTTCAGAGTTGTCGACTCCGTTTGCAATAAGCGGATCGGCCGCAAAGTAAGCAATCCCCGCAAGGCCGACCAATACTGCACCAGCTACAGAAACGATCATCCAGCTCATACCGATCAAACGCGCTTTCGGTACATCTTTTGTTGATCTTAATGCCATAAAACGAGTAATGATATGCGGCTGGCCGAAGTAGCCAAGCCCCCACGCAAGCAGTGAAATGACACCGATGGCTGAAGCACCTGCGAATAAGTCAAGGCCTTCCGGATTTACGGCAGTCACTTGATCCATAGTGTCTCCCCAGCCTCCAAGTTCAGTGATCGCAACTATCGGCGCTACGACTAAAGCAAGGAACATCAGGATGCCCTGGATGAAGTCAGTCCAGCTGACGGCAAGGAATCCGCCCAGGAATGTGTAAGAAATAATAACGATCGCACCAATAAGAAGTGCAGTATTATAGCTCATCTCAAATGATTCTTGGAATAGAATAGCTCCGCCGACAAGACCTGACGAAGTATAGAAAGTAAAGAAAATCAGGATTACAAGTGCTGAAATAACGCGGAGAATACGGGATCCGTCTTTAAAACGGTTCTCAAAGAAGTCAGGAACTGTGATGGAATCGTTCGCAACCTCTGTGTAAGAGCGAAGTCTGGAAGCAACAAATTTCCAGTTAAGGTAAGCACCGATTGTTAGGCCAATCGCAAGCCAGATGGATCCAAGACCCGATGCATATGCGGCACCCGGCAGACCCAGCAGCAGCCAGGAACTCATATCAGATGCTCCGGCACTCAAAGCCGCAACGCCTGGTTTCAAGCTGCGTCCTCCTAAAACGTAATCAGACAAGTTACTAGTTAATCTGTAAGAAATAATACCAATTGCTAACATACCGACTAAATAAACAATAAACGTGACTAAAGTAGCAGTATCCATATGTTGTCTACATTCTCCTTTCAATACCTTAATATTTTTTTAAGTTGAACCTCTAAGATGAGTAGTGCTTTTTTGCTTTTGACGCTCTTATTTACCCTATGCATCACACTTGTAAACTTATTCATACATACTCCTTCCCGCAGAGGAGATGAATAAGACCGATCAGCCCAGGATAACTCTTCAACATTAATAATCCTAACACATAGTAAACACTAAATCATTTTTAATATTCTGAATATAATTTGACAACTGATTAAATATACGGTTATTTTGTATAAATGTTTCTATGAAAGCGCTTTAGCAATTATATATATTCAGAAAAATTTATAAAATTAAATTCATAATTTGTACAAAACTCTCTATTGCAAACCTGAAAGTAATGGTATCTTTCCTCTCCGGCTCCTGTTTCTTTCTTTAATAATTCCCTCCGTACTTATCTTCATACATGACCCGGCCAAGGCTCCAAAGCTTAAGATCTTACATGCGCCACTCCGGCAGATCTTACTCAAATCACTCCATTCTTCAGAAAATACACCTTCAAATTAGTTCCTGCCCAGACCACTCTTCATCATGAGAAGTCTTCCTAACTACTATTTCCAAAAAATTTTTCATTCACTATCTTCTGAGTTTCCAGCGAGTAGTGACGCCCTTATTTTTCCCGCTTTATCTAGAGCTATGCAAATAATTGAGCAGCTTGCAGAAAAGATTGCTTGCGGGACTTTCTGGCTTCAGGGGCTTTCAATTAAAGGGAGCAAAACACTTTTTTGCTGATGAGTTTTTTACAAAAAAAAATCCCTTTTATACTTGCAGCAAGTTTAAAATTAATACAAAAAAGACCGCCCCTTAAGAGGACAGCCTTCATTTGACTTATTCATAGATGTGCACAAACGGTTCCTTCTCCGGGCCGAGGACGATTAATGCCTCTGGACCATCTCCTGAAGTGATTTCAATCTCTACATTCATCTCATCCGGGAAATTTTCAGCAGCAAGCTCTGCCGCATACTGAGTAAAGCCGATTGTTTCAGCTTTTCCAGCGAATTGGATCGGAATATCAATCTCCAGTTTTTTCATAGCTCCGTCTTTGTAAAAAGCATTTCCTACGACACCTACATAGTTCGGAAAGTAGGTTTCTATTTTCTCTTTAAATTCATTGAAAATGTTCAAGTCTTCAGGATGAGACTCTTCCGCCTCATCAGACGGAAAGAAATAATGCTCTTCATCCACATTGACCCACTCACTGATCGACGAACTTTCTGCTGGAACATTCGCATAGGCGAAATAGCTTCCGGGGGTAACAGAACCTTTACTTGATTGTTCATACATGGCAATCATAATCGGAACTCCATCCAGTTCAGGGTTTTGTCTCATTCTGTTGATCACTTCTTGGGCTATCTCGGTCCCTTGCTGCCTGACTTCTTCATGGCTGATGGTTGTCTGCCTTGTCTCGCCTGTCGATTGGTCCTGATAATAGGATACTGAATTCAGCGCGAGCCCGACAGCGACACCCGAGAGCTGGATTTTATTTCCCTCAAATTTTTCCAAGTAATTATGCTCGATCACGTGGGCAAGGTAGATCGGGGAGTCTTTCCCCTCACCTGGTGTATCTCCAACAGGATTAAGGCCGACATTATCTTTTTCCTCTAATCCTTTTTCTTTCAATTGTTCACTGGTGAACTTCCTGTTCAGCCATGATTGGATTGTTTCCTTGTCCAATATCTGGCCTTCTTTGAAGAGATATTGGTCAGTTGAATAAGCTTCCTTCGCCATTCTGACCAATCCTGATTCAAAGACCTCAATATCATAACGGGATCGCAGGTTGTTGACGACCATCCCCCTTGTGTCTGTTGATTCATAAGGGAGCAGTGTTTTAAAATAATCACTTGAAATCTGATAATTAGGTATGATCGCCTTTTCTGTTTGCTGAGCATCATCTTCCACTACTTGCTCCTGTTTTTCAAACGCGGGAGCACAGCCGCTCAAAACAAGAGCGGCTGCGGCTGCCGCCCACCACTTTTTCATTCATTTCCTCCACCTTTAACGGTTAAGTTCCTCAAGCAGTTTCTCTTCGTCCCATATTTCTATCTCTAATTCTTGAGCCTTGGCGAGTTTCGAACCGGCATCTTCCCCGGCAATAAGGAGGTCTGTTTTCTTGCTGACCGATCCTGTGACCTTTCCGCCAAGCTCTTCAATTTTCTGTTTCGCTTCATTTCTTCCAAGCTGTTCAATCTTTCCTGTCAGAACAACCGTCTTGCCGGCAAAATAGGAATCAATTTCTTCCGCTTTCACGGGTTTTGGACCTTTATATTCGATGTTGACCCCTGCCGCTTTCAGCTCACCGATCAGCTCAATTGCTTCCTCTTTTTCAAAATAAGCGACAACAGCATCTGCCATTTTATCGCCAATCTCGTTAATGGCCGTCAATTCATCCTTCGAAGCATTCATCAGCGTGTCGATTGTTTCAAATTCCTGTGCAAGGGTTTTCGCCGCTTTAGCACCCACATGGCGGATCCCCAGGCCGAATAGGAGCTTTTCCAAAGAATTAGCTTTAGAAGCTTCTATGGCATTCAGCAGGTTATCAACCGATTTCTCGCCCATTCTTTCCAGCTGAAGAAGCTGTTCTCTTTCCAGCCGGTAAATATCGGCTACATCCTCGATCAATCCCTCTTGGAACAGCTGGCTGATAACTTTTTCTCCAAGTCCGTCTATGTTCATGGCATTCCGGGATACGAAATGGATAAGCCCTTCCCTGATTTGTGCCGGGCATTTTGGATTGATGCAGCGAAGCGCAACTTCTCCCTCAAGCCTCACCAGCCCGCTTCCGCATTCAGGGCATTCTTCCGGCATACGGAAATCCAGCTCCTCGCCGGTCCGTCTTTCCTCAAGGACGTTCACCACTTCCGGGATGATGTCCCCTGCCTTTTTAACGACCACATAGTCGCCGATCTTAATATCCTTTTCTCTGATAAGATCTTCATTGTGCAAAGATGCCCGCTGAACCGTTGTACCGGCCACTCTCACAGGTTCAAGGATGGCTGTTGGCGTCACAACCCCTGTCCTTCCGACACTCAACTCGATATCCTTCAGCCTCGTGACAACTTCCTCTGCAGGGAATTTGTACGCGACTGCCCATCGCGGACTCTTGGCAGTGGTCCCCAGCCTCTCCTGCAGTTCGAGGGAATCTACCTTAATAACAATTCCATCGATATCATACTGAAGATCCGGCCTTCTTTCGACCCAGCCTTCTACATACTCAATAACTTCATCGATAGTACTGCATTTCTTTCTCTCTTTATTGGTTTTGAAGCCGAATTTATCTAAAAGATCCAAGCCGGAGCTGTGAGACACAACACCCGTTTCACCGACATCTGCAATGGCATAAAGAAAGATATCCAGGTTCCGGGAAGCGGCAATCCTCGGATCAAGCTGTCTCAGAGAGCCGGCTGCGGCATTGCGTGGATTGGCGAAAGGTTCTTCTTCGCGTTCTTCCTTAGCCTTATTCAATGCTTCGAAAGAACGTTTCGGCATGAACGCTTCTCCTCTTACCTCCATCGTCAATGGCTCTGAAATTCTCAATGGGATAGACTTGATGGTTTTAAGGTTTGCCGTGATGTCTTCACCAACCGTGCCATCTCCCCGTGTCGCCCCCTGTATGAAGAGGCCGTCTTCATAACGGAGGGAAACAGCGAGGCCGTCGATCTTCAATTCACACACGTATGAATAGTCATCTCCCGCTGCCTGGCGGACTTTTCGGTCAAAGTCTCTCAAGTCCTCTTCATTAAAAGCATTACCGAGACTGAGCATCGGGGTTCTGTGTTCGACTTTTTGAAAAGCCTCCAGAGTGTTGCCTCCCACCCTCTGAGTCGGTGAGTCTGCCGTCCTCAGCTCAGGAAATTCGTTCTCGATGGCAATCAGTTCATTCATGACACGGTCATACTCGGCGTCCGGCACCGACGGCTTGTCCAGCACATGATATTCATAATTGTATTGATTTAGGAGATTATGAAGTTCTGCAACTTTTTGTTCTGCGCTTTTGATATCCACAATAACAGCCCTTTCTCGTGTACAAATTAAACTTTTTCGACTGGAGCAAATTTAGCTAAGAGGCGCTTGATGCCAGTCGGACTCGGGAACGCGATATCGAGCTCCATGCCATCTCCGCTTCCCTTAACGCTGACAACTGTCCCAGTGCCCCATTTTTTATGAGCGGCTCTATCGCCAACCTGCCAGGAGATCCCTTCGCCTCCAGTTGTTGTCGGCACAGGGCGGGTAACAGGTTTCCTCCTTGGCTGAGGCCTTGCTGAAGCCGCAGCTCCTGCGCCACCTGATGAGAATGGGCTTTTCTTTTGCGGCTCAAAATTATCGATGAGATCCTCAGGAATTTCCGCAATGAACCTGGATACCGGGTTCATTTTCGTCTGGCCATATAATGTCCGCATCTGGGCATTGGTCATGAATAATTCCTCTTCTGCCCGTGTTATCCCTACATAGGCAAGGCGGCGCTCTTCTTCCATTTCCTCTTCATCCATAAGCGACCGGCTGTGCGGGAAGACACCTTCCTCCAGCCCCATCAGGAATACGACCGGAAATTCAAGGCCTTTGGCCGCATGCAGGGTCATCAGGATAACAGCGTCCGAAGGCTGTTCATCATCATCGAGCTTGTCGATGTCTGCCACAAGCGCCAGGTCGGTAAGAAAAGCAACCAGTGATTTATCATCATTGCTTTCTTCAAAACTTTTGGTAACAGATAGAAACTCGTCAATATTCTCCAGACGGCTCTGCGCTTCAATGGATTTCTCCACCTTCAGCATTTCTCTATAACCTGATTTTTCAAGAATTTCTTCAACCAGTTCTGTTACAGAAAGATATTCCTGCATTGCAGTATAGCCCTTCAAAAGTTCCTTAAATTCAATAACCGCTTTGGTTATTTTCGGGCTCAATCCAATAAAGTCCGCTTCCTCTAATGCCTGCATCATGGACAAATCATTCATCGCAGCGTAATTAGCGATTTTATCAAGAGATGTCGAGCCGATTCCCCGTTTCGGTACATTGATGACCCTGCGGAGACTGATATCATCATCAGGATTGGCGATCAACCTTAAGTAAGCCAGGATATCCTTGATCTCTTTTCTGTCATAGAACTTGATGCCGCCGACGATGCTGTACTCGATATTTGATTTCAGAAGTACTTCCTCTATAACACGGGACTGTGCATTGGTACGGTAAAGGATGGCAAACTCAGAGAATTTCCTCTTGCCGCTGTCCGTCATTTCTTTGATTTTACCTGCAACAAACTGTGCTTCTGACTGCTCGCTGTCCCCTCTGTAATAGGTGATTTTCTCTCCTTGATCATTCTCGGTCCAGAGATTCTTGGCTTTACGGTTCATATTCTTCTGGATGACATCGTTTGCTGCATGCAGAATCGTCTTTGTTGAACGATAATTCTGTTCAAGCAGAATCACATTAGCCCTTGGATAGTCTTTTTCAAAAGAGAGGATGTTCGCGATATCCGCACCGCGCCAGCGATAAATCGACTGATCCGAATCACCGACTACGCAGAGATTCTGAAAGCGGGATGCCATCATTTTCACAAGCATATATTGCGCTCTGTTTGTATCTTGATACTCATCCACATGGATATATTGAAATTTTCTTTGATAATATTCCAGCACTTCCGGCACACGCTCGAACAAATGAATCGTCATCATGATAAGATCGTCAAAATCGAGCGCCTGATTTTTCCTGAGACGTTTTTGATATTCTTTGTAAACGTCAGAAGCGACATTATCATAGTAGCTGCCTGCTTCCTTTTCAAAATCTTCAGGTGTTTTCAATTCATTTTTCGCTGAAGAAATAGAACCAAGGATCGACCTTGGATCGAATTTTTTCGGGTCGATGTTCTTATCTTTCAGGATGGACTTGATCACGGATAACTGATCCGTGGAATCAAGGATGGTAAAGTTTCGGGTAAAACCGATGCGGTCGATATCTCTTCTAAGGATGCGCACACACATGGAGTGGAAGGTCGAAATCCAGATTTCTTCCGCTACTCCTCCAAGAATTTTGCTGATCCTGTCCTTCATTTCCCGTGCTGCTTTGTTTGTAAAAGTAATCGCCAGGATGTTGTAAGGATTGACTCCTTTTTCAACCATCAAATAAGCGATGCGGTGTGTCAGGACCCGGGTTTTCCCTGAACCGGCACCTGCCATAATCAATAGGGGCCCTTCCGTCGCTTTCACCGCTTCAGCCTGCGGAGGGTTCATTCCATTCAGTAATCGATCTGTTAAAAATTGCATTTTCCTATTCCACCACCATAACGAACATTTGTTCTTATTATATCAATTTTTACCATTTAATATGAAGGATTAATTAAGGGTAACTGCTGATTAATTTTCGCTTCAATTTTGCACCCTCTTGAAAATTAATCATGATTAACTCTCAAAGATGGATAAATATTATGAATTTATACTGTTTGAACAGCTTTCACTGTTTTCAATGCTGCGGTTAAATCTTCGTAAATAATATTTCCGACGACGATGACGTCTGCGTGCTCTCCCATTTCGCGTGCCTGTTCCGGTGTTTGGATGCCCCCGCCATAAAACAGGGTTGTGTTTTCAAGCACCCGCGCTGTTTCGCGGACATACTCGATATCACCGTACATGCCGCTGTATTCCAGATAAAAGATAGGAAGATGGAACATTTTTTCTGCCATCATTGCATAGGCTGCCACATCTTCTTTAGCCAAATCCGTGCTGGCGCCTGTCAGCTTGGCTGCTTTGCAGTCACTGTTCAGGATACAATATCCCTCTACGAATATCTCGTCCCAGTTCATGATTTCCCCATATTCCTTCACCGCTTGATGATGCAGGCCCTTCAGCCACAAGGGGTCGTCACTGTTTAACACAGTCGGGATAAAATAAAAATCGAATCCCGGGGTGAGAGATTCCATATTGCTGACCTCGAGAGCACACGGCACAGTGTACCTCCTGACTCTCGCCATCAGGTCCAGAACCCCTTCAAGGGTGACATCGTCGGTCCCGCCAATAATTACCGCATCCGTTCCCGATTCACAGATTCTATCTAAATCTACGTCGCTGATCTCCTTGGCAGGGTCGAGCTTAAATACATGGCGCCACTCTCTGACATCGTACATCCTTACATCCTCCAATTCATTCATTTCCATTAAAACATTATACCATTCCTATCACCAATTAACGAGGGAGCCGTGCAGAGAGAGTATGGATTTTATTCCCAAACCGCAAGTGCCTGGCTCAGACTCTGCAGGGCCTATATTTACTCCTATTTTGAGAAAGGTTTCCTCTGCATAATACACATCTCTATAAAGAACGTCCGCTTCCGACCGATGTTCCCGCTGCTTCATACACATCTCTACAAAAAAACACCTGCTCCCGGCCGATGTTCCCGCCGCTTCATACACATCTCATCGCAAACCAGCCCAGCCCGACCGACGTAACCATTTAACCCCGAGGGGCTGGGCGCTGAACTAACCGAGGAAAAATATAATCTTATAATTCGTAAGAAAAACCAAAAAGACTGGCACATTTTTGCTCTGTGCCAGTCTTTTTGGTTTTCTACGGAAAGGACTCTACTTCAAGCCTGGTTCCGCTCATACACTATGAAATACTATTACTCTTCTTCCTTCTGATTGCCGACACGTTCCAATACCATATGATAGGCGTCGTTTCCGTAATTGAGGCAGCGCTTTACACGGGAAATCGTTGCTGTGCTGGCGCCGGTTTCGGCCTCGATCTTATGATAGGTTTTGCCTTCTTCCAGCATTCTCGCTACTTCCAGGCGCTGTGCAAGAGACTGGATTTCGTTGATTGTAGCAAGATCGTCAAAAAAACGATAGCACTCATCTTTATCTTGAAGTGACAAGATCGCATTAAACAACTGGTCCAATTCTTTACCTTTGATTTTATTGATCTGCATGTTCATTTCTCCTTTTTATTGAAGGATATTTTCGGATAAATTGCTGCTTTTGAAACAAGCTTATGAAAAGAGCCTTTATTCAATTACTGTACTGTGATGAATTCTTCCAGCCCTGGATTGTCAGGAATGATATTGATCCATGTTTTCCCCGGCAGCAAACCTGCATCACCAGCGGGAACGATTCTTCCATCTTGGTTTTCCCATTTTATTTTCAAAAGCTTCCCCTTTTGCAGGAGATATGCATTTCCTCCAGAGGACAGGTCGATGTCCCGGCGTCCGGCATCATCGACGACTGCATGAGGTGCTTCTATGATAAAAATGTTGTCCAGCAGTACCGGATTTCCAGTATCATAATCCTCCAGCACTTCACCATCAGAGACTCTTGTGTATTTTCCTTCAGCCTGCTCGTACTTATAAACCGGGGAAAATGACGGATTATCATAGTAGGAAAGCTTTACAGATGCCGCCTCTTCTCCTTCAGCCTCTGCTGATTGAGCAAACTCCAGCGCTTCCGGCGGAGTATCCATTTCGGCTCCTACTTTGTCAGCACCTTTTTCAATATTCTCAAATGATATATATGAATTGTGCGGAGCCTTTCGGAAATCGGCCCTCTTGAATAATGAGCCGTCGTATTCCATGCCATTGATATTATCGACAGAACCGCTTGCCAGTAAGTCTTTCGCTTCAGGGCTGTACCCGTGAGCCACGAAGAAGCTGTCATAGCCTTCTGCCAGCTCAATGAAATAGTCGCGGGCACTTCTGACCGGCCCGACCGTTTCAGGCTGCTCACTTTGGAAAAGTGCGATAAACCGTGTCACATTTCCTTCCGCGAGGACTTCATAGACTATATCCGCATGATCCAAGCCGGACTGCGGGCGTGCTTTCGGATGGTTATTGACAACCACGGCCACCGTTCTCTGCTGTGATTCTTCATCAGAAGCGGTTCCAGTCAGCGGATGATGAAACTGAGGTTCAGCCGCTTCATCACTTTTATCCTGATTTTGTTCTTTTTGTTCTGTATTGTTGTCTGCCGTGTTATCGTTATTATCGGCTGCTTCATTATCTGAACTGCATGCTGTCAGCAGAAACGCGGCCATTGCCGCTATCGCAGTTTTCTTCCACATCTAAGTATTACACCCCTAAACCTGTCTTTTATCTCTCACTTTAACATTTTAACGCATTATCGTAGGAAAGAGTACCGTTTTCTTCATAACATCATATATTCCGCGCTGGGTGACCCTGATGTAAGGGAGATGGGTGGATTGCAGAAACAGCAGGGTATAAACAGGATCATTGAAAGAGTAGCCTCTTGCAAATAACAGCTCTTTCATTTTCTTCTCCTCATCAATCAACTCTACCATCCCTTTGTCTGACATGATGCCGCCGACCTTCAGCGGAATTTCATGAAGAATCTCTTCATTTTCGCTCAGTACAATTCCTCCGCCGATCTCTTTCATCCTTTTAAAAGCATTCATCATGTCTCTTTTATCCTTGCCGATCAAAATGATATCGCCTGTATTTGAAAAAGAAGAAACGAAACCTTTGACGCTGTAGGCAAAGCCTTTCACCATGGTGCTTATCCTCCACTTGCCGCCTTTGTCCACCAGCATCAGGAAGCATTCATCATGTGCTTCTGATAAGGATGTTTCAGAGGCATCAATACTGACTGAATAAGGCTTCGTGATCACTTCATTTACCATTTCGATTCCAAACGGCATGGAAAACTGCAAGTCATCGTAGCTCAACTCCCACTGTAAATCAAGCGGGGCGAGGCCAAATCTTCCCCAATCCGGTGCCGGGACATCCGCCTGTTCACCTTGCAGCGATTTCACCCATTGCCCCTTCGCCATAACGCTTAGAGGAGCGGGCTGATCTTTCTTTTCAAGAAAATTGATGTTTGCGACCCTTCCCGCGGCAATCATTCCATGGTGGTGGGAAATCCGGTAGTGCCGGGCCACATTGTAGCTCGCCATATGATAGGCATCGATTACCGGAATTCCGCTGGCAATGGCTTTTGCGATAAGGTCATCCAGCACACCATTTTCATAAAAACCAGGTGTTGAGCCGTCAGTGGTAAGCATCATTTCATCATAGTTACCTATATTGTATTCCTTTATTTCTTCCAGGAGTTTATCCAAATCCGGCCGGATCGATGAATTTCTCAGTGTCACCGCCAGGCCCTGCATGAGCCTCATGTATACATCTTTTCCCGTCATGGCCTCATGGTCGCCGTCTATTCCCAGCAAAGCGAGTTTAGCCAGCGTTTTCTCAGAAGCTCCAGGCAAATGGCCTTCCACCACTTTGTTCAGCCTCTTGGCCTCCTGCATAAGATGAAGCAGCATATCATCTCCATCCAGCAGCCTCGGCCACGAAGTCAGTTCCCCTCCCTGGACCACATCTTGATGTCCCAGCCAAGCCTTCACTTCACTGTGGGAGAATACCGTCTCTTCCCTCTGCATTTCCGTCTGCGAATCGAAACGAGCCCACCAGAACATTGAAAAGGGAAGTTTCTTCAGCTCTCCCAAAAAAGAAAACGCTTTCTTTTTATTCATTAATAAAAACAGCATAAGGTTGTCGTTAATGAAGGTCGTTGTTCCGGTCTGGGATGCATAATGTGCAAAAGAATGGGGATTATAAAGTTGAAACGGGTGAACATGGGGTTCTATGTAGCCAGGGACAAGAAAGTAGCCGCTGCAGTCCGTGACTTCACACCCTTCAAGGTTTTCAGGAAGTTTATCGCCACAGTAGATGATGCGGTCGTCATAAATCCAGATATGGGCGGATACCCACTTCTTTAGAACGGAATGCAGGTATACTGCATTTTTCAATATCTTGGTCGGCTGCACTTCGCCGTTTAAAACATCTATATGTTCACGCAGCTGCTTGTTTTTCCATCGATAACGTTGTACCAACTATGAACACTCCTCTTGATAGAGATCACTAATGAACAAGTTCTTTCAGCATTAGCTCAATGTATTAATTACTAATGTTATCATAGTTTGGACTTTAACGCATTAAAGGTTTACAGAAAAATTGTAAATATTTTGTAAGGAGGAATTGCCATGAAGGTTACACAAAACATAGGTATTGTGAATGCTTTAATTCGAATTACGGTAGGGTTTACCGTTTTATCCTGGGCAACGGCAAAATTGGTGAAAATGCCTTGGAGAGACTCTTATCTATGGATGGCTCTTCTTGGCGGCATGAAAGTGGGAGAAGGAATCCTTCGCTTCTGCCCCATCACGGCCATTTTTGAAAATCAGATGGACAGCGATTCCGAAGCAAAAGAAGGCAAAAGCATGCTGAACATTGCTTCAATGCTGAAAGGGAAAAAGGGAGAGAATGATTCCCACCAAAAAATCCAAGACATCGACAGCGACGAACGAAACACAGATACACCAGACCTGCCGTATAACCCATCATAAGGGATTTGCTTTTAGTGCTCTACCACACGAAAAGGGACTGTCCCTATCAGTGCTTTAACACGTTAAACGAGACTATACAATTAAAACAGGGTGTCCTCTTTGGGCACCCTGTTGTTTACAAATCTATAGAAGTGGAGTGATCACGATGTTCTTGGAATATGTGACCGATATGGCTTATGTGCTGATTTCTGTCATTGGCGGCATCATTGCCATTCTTTATGCATTTATTCGGAAAGGGCGGAAGAAGCGCGTTCGATAGCCCTTCTGCCGATATCTGTCCTGTAAAAAAGTCCGTCAATGTCCAATTTCCCAATCTCACTGTAGACTCTTTTCAGTGCTTCCTCTAATTGAGGCTGTTTCGAAGCAATCAGCAGAACCCTTCCTCCATTGGATACCAATCGGGCATTTTCATCCAGGCAGGTTCCCGCATGATATACGAGTGTCTCATCATTCAGCAGATCCAATCCGTGGATGGGCACCGACTTTTTATATGCCTCCGGATAGCCTTCAGCAGCCAGCACGACACCAGCAGCCCCGCACTCATCCCATTCCAATGTGACTTTTTTGCCCTCGCAGATATTATAAAACACCTGGGCAAGGTCGGACCGAAGCCTCGGCAGGACCACCTGTGTTTCGGGATCACCGAAACGCGCGTTGAATTCAATGACTTTCGGGCCTTGAGAAGTTACAATTAACCCCGCATAAAGGATCCCTTTAAATGGCCGACCTTCAGCTTTCATCGCATTTGCCGTTGGAATTAATATAGTTTGGACAGCTTCGTTAATAACGCTGGTGCTGATATGCGGTACAGGAGAATAAGCACCCATGCCGCCTGTGTTGGGACCTTGATCACCGTTATAAGCTCGCTTATGATCCTGCGCTGCCTCCATTGGATAAACGTTTTCTCCGTCTACAAAGGCCATCAGGGAAAACTCTTCTCCTTCTAAAAACTCCTCAATGACAACCTTCGCGGATGCCTCCCCAAATTTTGATTGAAGGAGCATCTGTTCCAAAGCATCCAGCGCCTCATCCACTGTCTGGGCAACCACGACCCCTTTTCCTGCAGCAAGACCGTCTGCTTTGATGACAATCGGAGCACCTGATTTTAATACATACTCTTTAGCGCTCTCAAAATCAGAGAACGTTTCGTAGGCAGCTGTTGGGATGCTGTATTTTTTCATCAATTCTTTGGCAAACGACTTGCTTCCTTCAATAACCGCAGCTCTTTTATCGGGACCAAAAACCCTGATTCCCTCTTTTTTGAAGGCATCGGCAATTCCTTCTAAAAGCGGAACTTCGGGACCTACCACGGCCAAGTCAATCTTGTTTTCTTTCGAGAATGAAATCAGTCCGTCAAAATCTGTTTCAGCAATATCGACTGTTTGGACGATTCCTGCAATCCCGGTGTTGCCTGGAGCACAAAATACTCTTTCCACGCTGGGACCTTTTCGCAAGGCATCGCAAAGCGCATGCTCTCTTCCGCCCCGCCCGATAACAAGTACGTTCATTTGGACACCCCTTTTTATGTATAAGCCTTTATTTCCATGCTTTTTTCTGAATCTGGAAGTATTTTCTCCTTTTTGTATCCCTCGTGACTTCCTCCAGGGTCAGCTGGAGGGCCCTTTCACCCTTTTAGTGTCTCTCGTGACTTTCTAGAGGGACACCTGGAGGGCCCTTTCACCCTTTTAGTGTCCCTCGTGACTTCCTCGAGGGACACCTGGAGGGCCCTTTCACCCTTTTAGTGTCTCTCGTGACTTTCTCGAGGGACACCTGAAGGGCCTTTTCACCCTTTTAGTGTCTCTCGTGACTTTCTCGAGGGACACCTGGAGAGCTTTTTACTCCTTTTAGTGTCCCTCGTGACTTCCTCGAGGGACACCTGGAGGGCTCTTTCACCCTTTTAGTGTCCCTCGTGACTTTCTCGAGGGGCACCTGGAGGGCCCTTTCACCCTTTCAGTGTCTCTCGTGACTTCCTCGAGGGACACCTGTTGTTTAAAAGCAATTGATTTCCACTCCAGGCGCACGACTCCGCATGGCGAGCGGTAAATTATAAAGCGGAAGCGGCGGTTCGGTGACGTACAAATTTCAAGGCTCACGCATGAAATAAAGGAATCACGAATAACCAACCAGCATCAAACACTTAAATTATTTCAAAGTGAACGGGAATAGCAACCCCCTTATAAAGCAGGGGCGGCAAAACTCAGATTTCGCCGCCCGAACATTCTTCAAAAAAGGAACCGCCGCTGAATCCCATCCTTCAATCCTTAATGTTTAAAGTGGCGTACTCCTGTCATGACCATCGTGATTCCATACTCATCTGCTTTCTTGATCGAGTCTTCATCACGGATCGATCCGCCCGGCTGGATGATGGCAGTGATTCCCGCTTTTGCTGCTGCTTCAACGGTGTCATCCATCGGGAAGAATGCATCGGAAGCCATTGCGGCACCTTCGGACTTCGCTCCTGCCTGCTCAAGGGCAATCTTTGCGGCACCGACCCGGTTCATCTGGCCGGCTCCGATTCCGAGCGTCATATCTTTATCGGCCACGACGATCGCATTGGACTTCACATGCTTGACGACCTTCCAGCCAAGTTTCATTGCGTCCCATTCCGCTTCCGTCGGTTCGCGTTTGGTTGCGACTTTTACATCGGCATCTTCCAGTGTAAACGTATCGTCTTCCTGGACAAGAAGACCGCCTTCAATGGATACCAATTTGTCTTCCACTTTCCTGGCAGTATCGAATGGAACCGTCAGCAGGCGGATATTTTTTTTGCTTGTCAGGATCTCCATTGCTCTGTCTGTGAAG
The DNA here is from genome assembly GCF_008180615.1 of Rossellomorea vietnamensis. Lineage (GTDB taxonomy): Bacteria > Bacillota > Bacilli > Bacillales > Bacillaceae_B > Rossellomorea > Rossellomorea vietnamensis_D. The sequence goes on along the minus strand of NZ_VTEH01000016.1, from coordinate 19,028 downwards.
GCAGGCGCGATGATGATCTCAAGGAAAATTTCATGCAGGCGTGCAGCCGTTTCTTCATCTACTGCTCGGTTCAGGGCAATGATTCCCCCGAAAATGGATGTCGAATCAGCTTCATAGGCTTTTGCAAAAGCGGCTTCAATCGTTTCGCCTGTTCCGACTCCGCACGGATTCATGTGCTTTACGGCTACAGCAGCAGGTTCATCAAACTCCTTGATGATCTGAAGGGCCGCATTCGCATCATTGATATTGTTAAACGATAATTCCTTGCCATGCAGCTGTCTCGCCATCGCAACGGAGTATTCCGAGCCAAGGGGCTGCTTATAAAAAGCAGCTTTCTGATGAGGGTTCTCGCCGTATCTCAATGTCTGTTTCCGTTCATATGTCACCGTCAAGGCCTCAGGATTTTCTTCCCCTGCAAGATCTGTCATGAACTGGGAGATATACGCATCATAGGCTGCTGTATGGCGGAACACTTTCGCCGCAAGCTTTTTCCGGAAAACCTCCGGGGCTCCTCCGTTTGCCTTGATTTCATTGATGACCTGATCATAATCCTGGGAATCGACCACGACAGTTACATATTTATGATTCTTGGCAGCCGCGCGAAGCATGGTCGGCCCGCCGATATCGATATTTTCGATAGCATCTTCTTCAGAGACATTCGGTTTAGCGATTGTTTGCTGAAATGGGTAGAGGTTAACACATACGAGGTCAATCGGGAAGATATCCTGTTCTTCCATCTGTCTGCGGTGTCCTTCGACATCTCTCTTCGCAAGCAGACCTCCATGGATTTTTGGATGAAGGGTTTTCACTCTGCCTTCCATGATTTCCGGAAAGCCTGTCACTTCTTCAACGCCGGTGACTGAAATGCCGTTTTCCAACAGGATATTCTTAGTCCCGCCAGTCGAAATGAGTTCATAGTCCAGCTCTTGAAGGCTCCTCGCAAACTCGACAATGCCGCTTTTGTCTGAAACGCTGATCAGTGCTCGTTTTTTCATAAAGATCTTCCTCCTTGTAGTGCAGTACCGTTCTTAAACGTTGTGGATCGATGTCATGAATACATGAGTCAATGTTTCCGGATACAGCTTGTGCTCGACATCCTGGATCTTCTGCTGAAGCGTCAGCCTGTTATCAAAAGGAGATATCCTGACAACTTCCTGGGCGATGATGGGTCCGGTATCCATTCCTTCATCGACAAAATGGACGGTCACCCCCGTCACTTTGACGCCCGCTTCAATTACCTGCCCGACCGCATCTTTGCCGGGAAAAGAAGGCAGCAGCGATGGATGGATATTGACGATCCTACCAGGGAAACTCTCAAGGAGAACGTTTCCAATCAGCCTCATGTAGCCTGCGAGGACAAGGAAATCAACTTCCCTGTTCATCAGCTCCGCAGCAATTTCTCTTTCGAAATCCGGTTTTGACTTATATTCTTTTGGATTAAAGACAAAGGTCGCGACCCCTGCCGCTTTTGCCCTTTCTATAACAAAGGCATCCGGGCGGTCGCAGACAAGGATTTCCACCTTTGCCTGCAGCCTTCCGCTATGTACCGAGTCGACAATCGATTGAAAGTTCGTTCCGCTTCCTGAAGCAAATACTGCTATCTTTTTCATCTTTAGTCCCCATTTCTGCTGTAGCTTAATATAAAAGGCGAAAGCCAAAATGGGAACCTGCATGCCATCCAGTTGGATAGAGTGTCTTTGCTCCCATTTTAATCTTCTTGCCCTTCTCCTTCAATGATCCGGACTCCACCGCCGGAAGTTACTTTTCCTATGAGGTAAGCCTCTTCCCCGATTTCTTTGAAAAAATCTACTGCAGCTTCTGCTTCAGAAGCATCGACAGCCATGACAAATCCGATTCCCATATTAAAAATGTTGTACATTTCCTCACGTTTGATGCTTCCCAATTCTTCCATCACTTTAAACAGCTCTGGAAGTTCCCAGCTTGAAGCATTGATTTTGGCTCCCAAGCCTTCAGGCAGCATCCTTGGTATGTTCTCGATGAACCCGCCGCCGGTGATATGGGACATGCCTTTGATGGAAAACTTCTTCATGGCCGCTAAAACCGGCTTGACGTAAATCCTGGTTGGAGTGAGCAGCGCCTCGCCCAGTGTCGAATTTATCTGAGGTATATACGTATTCATTTCATATGAATGGTCATTGAAAAAGATCTTCCTGACTAAAGAGTATCCATTACTGTGTATACCACTCGAAGCCAGGCCGACTAACATATTTCCTTCAGAAATTTCTTCGCCTGTGATTATTTTACTTTTTTCACAAGCCCCAACAGCAAAACCGGCAATGTCATACTCGTCTATTTCATATAAACCCGGCATTTCTGCTGTTTCGCCGCCTATGAGTCCGGCTCCTGCCATTTCACAGCCATCGGCAATCCCTTTTACAATGCTTTCGATTTTTTCAGGTACCGCTTTTCCGCAAGCGATATAGTCCAGAAAATAGAGAGGCTCGGCGCCCTGTACGATAATATCGTTAACGCACATCGCCACGCAGTCGATGCCGATTGTGTCGTGCCTGTCTGCCATGAAAGCAAGCTTCAGCTTCGTTCCTACACCGTCTGTTCCGGAAACCAAAACAGGCTCTTTCAATCCGAGTTCGGACAGGTCGAACATTCCGCCAAAGCCTCCAAGTGAACCGAGCATTCCCTTGCGCTTCGTCCGTTCCACATGCTTCTTGATCCGGTTTACCGATTCATAACCGGCATCGATGTCGACACCAGCATTTTTGTAAGCATTAGCCATTTTCGTTCCTCCTAGCGTACGAGCTCTTTTTCATAAGGATGAAGGGTATCCGGGTAGATTTCAGTCGGATATTTGCCGGTAAAGCAGGCAAGACAGTGGCCCCGGTTTTCAGAAGAATCCTTCCGGCCGACAGCTTCCACCATTCCTTCCGCACTTAAAAATGTCAGCGAATCTGCTCCAATGATCTCCCTGATTTCTTCCACTGAACGGGTGCTGGCGATCAGTTCTTCATGAGTGCTGGTATCAATTCCGTAATAGCATGGATTCTTGATCGGAGGCGAGCTGATGACCACATGGACCTCTGTCGCTCCCGCTTCCTTCAGCATCGTGACGATCCTGCGGCTTGTCGTTCCGCGGACAATCGAGTCATCAACCATCACCACGCGTTTTCCTTCCACTACGCCTCTTACTGGGGAAAGCTTCATTTTCACACCCTGCTCCCTAAGCGACTGGGAAGGCTGGATGAACGTCCTGCCGACATACCGGTTCTTGATCAAGCCCATTTCATAGGGAATGCCTGATGCTTCGGCATAACCGATGGCGCTGGAAATACTCGAATCCGGCACTCCTGTGACCACATCCGCCTCAATCGGGGCTTCCTTCGCAAGCTGAATGCCCATCCGTTTTCGGGCACTGTGAACATTGATGCCATGGATGTTGCTGTCCGGTCTTGAAAAATAAACATACTCCATTGTACAAACAGACGTGTTGCAAGAAATCGTGAATTTTTCTGAAGTAATTCCTTCATCATTGATGATCAATAATTCACCAGGCTCGACGTCACGAACGAATTCCGCGCCCGTAATGTCGAATGCACATGTTTCTGATGCCACACAGTAAGAATCTCCGATGCGCCCGAGTGACAGAGGCCTTAACCCATTGGGATCCAGCGCCACCATCATTTCCGTTTCCGTCATAATGATAAAGGCGTAAGCTCCCTTCAACATCGTCAAGGCATTCTTCACTCTGTCCTTCAAAGTCGGGAATCCGCTTCTCTTGATCAAATGAGCGAGCACTTCTGTATCAGAGCTGGTTTGAAAAATGCTTCCCTGGCTTTCAAGCTGATGCTTCAAGGCATTGGCATTCACCAAATTTCCGTTATGAGCGAGAGCGAGGCTTCCGTTTCCGGAATGGAAAAGGAGAGGCTGGACATTTTCATACCCTCCGCCTCCTGCTGTTGCATACCGCACATGTCCGATGGCTGCTTTACCATTCAAGTTGTCGATCGCTCCCTGCTGGAATACCTCTGTTACCAGCCCTTCGCCTTTCACACCTGTGAGTTTTTCTCCATCCGAGACAACAATTCCGGCACCTTCCTGGCCGCGATGCTGGAGACTATGAAGTCCATAATAGGCAATTTGGGCAGCATTGCTGTTGCCCCAAATGCCAAACACACCGCACTCTTCATTTAAGCCTTTGATTTCAGCAAGCATGGGATAGCTCCTTTCCAAGCTGATTCCAATTCTTCCACGGGGGATAACAGAACGACTTTGCCTTCTCCATCGACGAATTTCAGATAAGCTGAATCATTTACTTCTCCTGCCATCTTCGCGTCAGGCACTTCTGCTTCAAACGCTTCTTTGTGTTCTTTCTTCACGGAGACGATGAAGCGGGACTGAGTCTCACTGAATAATTCTGATGTCAAATCCGCTCCGACGCAGATAGTAGCGCCAAGTCCTGTTGTACCGAATGTGGATTCTGCCATTGCGACAGCAAGTCCGCCTTCCGCGATATCATGAGCCGATGCGGCATACCCTTTGCGGATGGCATTTAATAAGGACTCTTGTCTTCTCTTTTCAACATCCAAGTCAAGGGCCGGCGACTTGCCAAAGATTTTGCCGTACATCATCTTTTGCAGCTCGCTTCCGCCAAACTCGTTTGCAGCTTCGCCGATAACATAAATTAAATCTCCTGCAGCCTTGAACTCCTGAGTCGTGATATGGGAAAGGTCCTCTACAAGCCCGACCATACCGACAACCGGCGTTGGATAGACGGCTTTGCCTTTTGACTCATTGTATAAAGAAACGTTTCCTCCGATGACAGGTGTGGAAAGCATGTTACAAGCCTCACTCATCCCGTCGACCGCTTTCTCGATCTGCCAGAATATTTCTGGTTTCTCCGGGTTCCCGAAATTCAGGCAGTCCGTAATCGCGAGCGGAACGCCTCCCGAGCAGACGATATTGCGGGCAGCTTCGGCAACCGCGATCTTCCCGCCTGTTTCCGGATCAAGATAGAGATAACGGGAATTGCAATCCGTAGTCATCGCCAATGCCTTCTTCGTCCCTCTGATCCTGATGACTGCTGCATCTGACCCTGGACTTACAACCGTGTTCGTGCGTACCTGGTGGTCATATTGGTCATAGACCCACTCTTTGCTGGCAATCGTCGGCTGTGAAAGCAGCTTGACCAAAGTTTCCTGGTGATCGATCACAGCCGGAGTTTCCGCATTCATCTCTTGAAACTCTTTAAAATAAGCAGGTTCTTGAGAAGGCTTGTGATAGACAGGAGCGTCTTCAGCAAGAGCATCCACCGGCACGTCCGCAACGATTTCGCCTTTGTGAAGAAGTCTCAGTGTACGGTCCTCTGTTACACGGCCGATGGCCACTGCATCCAGGTCATACTTGGAAACGATCTTCTCGATTTCAGCTTCGCGCCCTTTTTCCACGACGATCAGCATTCTTTCCTGTGATTCAGAGAGCATCATTTCATAAGGCGTCATGCCTCTTTCACGCTGCGGCACAAGGTCGAGGTTCATCTCGATACCAGATCCCGCTTTACTCGCCATTTCGGCTGAAGAACTGGTAAGCCCAGCTGCGCCCATATCCTGGATTCCGATAAGTGCATCCGACTTGATCAATTCAAGGCAGGCTTCCAATAGAAGTTTTTCCATAAACGGATCGCCGACCTGGACTGCCGGGCGCTTCTCTTCGGATTCTTCCCCAAGTTCCTCTGATGCGAATGTCGCTCCGTGAATCCCGTCACGTCCTGTTTTTGCACCAATATACATCACAGTGTTGCCGGTGCCCTTGGCGATGCCTTTTTGGATATCCTCATGGTTGATCAACCCGACACACATCGCATTGACAAGAGGGTTTCCTTCATAGGCAGCATCGAACTGAACCTCTCCGCCGACCGTCGGGATGCCGATGCAGTTTCCGTAGCCTGCAATGCCTGCGACTACTTCTTCAAAAAGGTACTTAACACGAGGAGAATCCAATTCTCCAAAGCGTAAAGAGTTGAGTAATGCGACAGGCCTCGCACCCATTGAAAATACATCTCGGATAATTCCGCCGACACCTGTTGCCGCGCCCTGATAAGGCTCGATCGCTGACGGGTGATTATGGCTTTCAATCTTGAAAACAACTGCTTGCTGATCTCCGATGTCGACAATTCCTGCTCCTTCCCCAGGCCCTTGAAGAACCCTCTCTCCTGTCACAGGGAATTTCTTCAGGACCGGCTTTGAGTTTTTGTAGCTGCAATGCTCTGACCACATAACAGAGAAGAGCCCCGTTTCGGTATAGTTAGGCGTTCTTCCGAGGATGTTTTCCACCATTGTGAACTCTTCATCCGTCAGTCCCATCTCACGGTAGATTTTCTCAGTCTTGATTCTGGTTTCGTTCGGCTCAAGCATTAACGGCATGTTGTTCCCTCCAGTGCTTTACAATTGATTGAAATAATTTAAGGCCATCCGCGCTTCCCAGCAGGTCATCCATTGCTCTTTCAGGGTGAGGCATCATTCCAAGGACATTACCCGCAGCATTCGTGATTCCCGCAATGGCCGCTGTGCTTCCATTAGGATTTCCGCCATCATATGAAAATACGATTCTGTTGTTCTCTTTCAATTCCTGCAGGGTGTTTTCATCGCAGTAATAGTTGCCTTCCCCATGGGCTACAGGCACTTGCAGGACTTCGCCTTTTTCATAGCTTCCTGTGAACAACGTTTCATTGTTCTCGACTTTCAACGGCACAGTGCGGCAGATGAACTTCAAGCCATCATTACGAAGAAGCGCTCCCGGCAGCAGTCCAGCTTCCAGCAAAATTTGAAATCCATTGCAGACACCAAGAACCGGTTTTCCCGCTTGAGCTGCCTTGACCACTTCGCTCATGACATTGGAAAAACGGGCAATCGATCCGCAGCGCAGATAATCTCCATAAGAGAATCCCCCAGGCAGAAGAATAGCATCATAGTCTTCCAGATTGTCAGCGTCATGCCAGACGTATTCGACTTCTTCCCCGATTTCATCTTTGATGGCATGGTACATATCGATATCACAGTTCGAGCCCGGAAATACGATTACAGCAAACTTCATTGAACCGTCAACTCCTCAATTTCGTAGCTGTAATCCTCGATGACCGGATTGGCCAGCAGCTTGCTGCACATATCCTCAACGGTTTCTTCCACACTCTTGTCAGAAGGAGAGATTGTCAGTTCCATATATTTACCGATGCGCACATCTTCCACACCGCTGTAATTCATGCTGTGAAGTGAGTTCTGGACAGCCTTCCCCTGTGGATCCAATACGCTTTCTCTTAACGTGATAAATACCTTTACTTTGTACATGCTTCTTTTCCTCCCAATCGTTCCAGAATAATAGAATAAACCTCTGTCAAACTGCCCAATCCCCTGCGGAATACATCCTTATCAAGCTTCTGGTCTGTTTCCATGTCCCAAAGCCTGCAGGTATCAGGCGAGATTTCATCAGCGAGCACGATCCGCCCCTCACTGTCTTTTCCGAACTCCAGTTTGAAATCGATTAATTTGATGTCTATTTCCTCAAAAATTTCCGTTAACACTGCATCCACTTTCAACCCCTGGATCTTCAGGAACTCAACCTCTTCTCGGCTTGCCAGCTCCAGCAGGTCAATATGGGCATCCGTCAACAGCGGATCACCGAGCTCGTCATCTTTATAGTAAAACTCGACGATACTGTGCCTTAAAGCAGTTCCTTCTTTCAATCCAAGTCGTTTTGCTAAACTTCCGGCCGCAACATTTCTGACCACAACTTCCAGAGGAATGATATCCACCCGCTTCACCAGCTGTTCATTCTCTGAAATCCTTTTGATAAAATGACTCTCAATCCCTTTGTTTTTCAGCTTCGAAAACAGCAGACTGCTAATCTCGTTATTCAAAACCCCTTTGCCGACGATTTCTGCCTTCTTCTCCCCATTAAAGGCAGTCGCCGAATCCTTATATTCCACCCAAACCTCTTCGTTGTTCTCCGTACTGTAGATCCTCTTTGCTTTCCCCTCGTATAAAAGACCCTGCTTCTGCATCCCCACAAATCCCCTTTTCTATACTGAAGTGTGTGCTTTACCGCTTCACCGCACTAAGAGGGACAGTCCCTTTTCACGCTTTAAAGCACTAAATCAAAACCGAATATTAGCAATCTTCAGTCTATGTTTTGTAAAAAAAGGAAGAGACCCCTCTCTTCCTTTTATAGAATTACTTTAATCCGCAGCGCTCGAAGATCGTGTCGACATGCTTCAGGTGGTGACGGTAATCAAAGCAGTCGTCAATCTCAGCAGGTGAAAGCCTGGATGTGATTTTCTCTTCGCCCTCTATAAGAGTACGGAATGGCACTTGCTGCTCCCATGCTTCCATTGCTTTCGGCTGGACCGTATCATACGCTTCCTCACGAGCTATCCCTTTGTCGATAAGAGCAAGCAGGACACGCTGAGAATAAATCAGTCCGAGCGAAGCATTCATATTTCGCTGCATATTCTCAGGATAAACGGTCAGATTCTTAACGATATTGCTGAAACGGTTCAGCATATAGTTCAGGGCAATGGTCGCATCCGGCAGGATTACACGTTCCGCGGAAGAGTGAGAGATATCACGTTCATGCCAAAGCGGCACATTCTCATACGCCGTCATCATGTATCCACGGATGACACGGGCCATTCCTGTCATATTCTCCGATCCAATCGGATTGCGTTTATGCGGCATTGCAGAAGACCCTTTTTGGCCTTTAGCGAAAAACTCTTCCACTTCGCGTGTTTCACTTTTTTGAAGACCGCGGATTTCAACCGCAAACTTCTCAATAGAAGTCGCAATCAGAGCGATCATGCTCATATAGTGGGCGTGGCGGTCGCGCTGCAATGTTTGTGTGGAAACAGGGGCTGCAGTCAATCCGAGCTTTTCGCACACATAAGATTCGACGAAAGGATCTATATTCGCATAAGTCCCGACTGCACCGGAGATTTTACCGAACTCTACTCCTTCAGCCGCTTCTTTAAAACGCTTCAGGTTTCTCTTCATTTCTTCATACCAAAGGGCAAGCTTCAATCCAAACGTGGTCGGTTCCGCATGCACACCATGCGTTCTCCCCATCATTACAGTGTCCTTATGCTCGATCGCTTTATTTTTAAGGATCTCAATGAAGTTCTCCAGGTCCTTAATGATGATTTCGTTTGCCTGGCGAAGCACATAAGACAGCGCTGTATCAACGACATCCGTTGAAGTCAGCCCGTAATGAACCCATTTCCGCTCTTCGCCCAGTGTTTCAGAAACCGCTCTTGTAAAAGCAACAACATCATGGCGTGTTTCTTCTTCGATTTCTTTGATCCTCTCTACATCAAAGCCGGCGTTCTCTCTGATCTTCGCAACATCTTCCTTAGGAATATCTCCTATTTCAGCCCAAGCCTCACAGGCCAAAATCTCTACTTCAAGCCATGCCTGAAAGCGGTTCTCCTCTGTCCATATCGCTCCCATTTCCGGGCGGGTATAACGTTCAATCATGATAGTTTTCCTCCGATCATCTCTTTACTGTTCCATATGCCTGTTTCATTTACTTTTTGTAAAGTTGTCTCGATATCACTCGTCAGAATGGTCACATGCCCCATTTTGCGCTTCGCTTTCGGTTCATCTTTTCCATAGAGATGAATGCTCCAGTCCGGCTGATTCGGGATGCTTTCGACCACTGCCTCAAGGTGCTCTCCCAATATATTGACCATGACTGCAGGCTTGATGATTTCCGTGCCTTTCAACGGCCAGTTGCAGATCGCCCTGATATGCTGGGCGAATTGCGACGTCTCGCAGGCCTCGATGGAAAAGTGGCCCGAATTATGCGGGCGCGGCGCCAGCTCATTGACATAAATCTCACCTGATTCTGTTAAAAACATTTCAACCGCCAGCGTCCCAACCATATCCAGGGTTTCTGCGACTTTTTTCGCTATACTAACAGCCTTCTCATTGTCTGTGCGGCTTATTCTGGCAGGTGCGATCGTCTGATGAAGAATATTGTCTCTGTGGATGTTCTCAACGGCCGGAAAAACACTGAGTTTCCCCGACGGTGTCCGGTTCACAATGACGGATACTTCTTTTTCAAAGAGCATCCACTTTTCCAAAACACAAGGTCCGTTGGCCAGCAGGACTGCAGCTTTTTGAATATCTTCCTCATTGAAGAGGACGACCTGCCCCTTCCCGTCATACCCGCCTCTTGCTGTCTTCAGGACAGCCGGGTAGCCAAGCTTATCCGCCTTACCGCCGATTTCCTGTTCATTGGTGATGACTTCATAAGGAGCAACTTCCACCCCTCCGTATACAAGGGCTTCCTTTTCCGCGATCCGGTTCTGCGTGATTCGGATCAATTCGGCTCCCTGAGGAACATACGCTTTTTCCGAAAGATCCTTCAGTGCTTCATAATCTATATTTTCAAATTCATATGTAATCACATCGCTGACTGCTGCCAGTTTTTCCAGGGCCTCACGATCTTCATAGTCCGCCAAGATCACTTCATCCGCAACCTGTGCGCAAGGACCGTTGCTGCCCGGGTCTAAAACAGCGATTCTAAAACCCGCTTCCTTTGCTGCCAATGCCATCATTCTGCCAAGCTGGCCGCCGCCGATAATGCCGATTGTCTGTCCTGGGCAGATCACTTTGTTATTCAAGCTCATCACTGCTCTCCACCACTTTTTGCCTTAAAGCTTCTCTATTTTCATCCAGGCTGCGGGCTAATTCCTCATCCTGGGTGGAAAGAATCTGTGCCGCAAGCAGGCCTGCATTCTTCGCCCCCGCTTCTCCGATCGCCACTGTGGCTACCGGAACACCGCCAGGCATCTGAACGATGGACAGAAGTGAATCCAGCCCATTAAGCGCCTTCGATTGAACAGGTACTCCGATAACAGGAAGTGTCGTCTTCGCCGCTACCATACCTGGAAGATGCGCAGCGCCGCCAGCACCGGCAATGATCACTTTCAATCCTCTCTCACGCGCACCCTCTGCATAATTGAACATCAGGTCAGGCGTCCTGTGAGCAGAGACAACTTTTTTTTCGTAAATGATGCCATACTCGTCTAGAATATCACAAGCCTGCTTCATTGTTTTCCAATCAGAAGTACTTCCCATGACAACTCCTACTTTTGGCTGCATATTGTTACCTCCTGGAATATATATTTTGGTTCGCTGCATTCAATCAACCTATAAAACTCTTTTGGGTTTACTTTTGTGTACCTGGCACCAGGTCACTAAAAACACAAAAGCCCGGATTAACGCTTCTCATGAGAGAAAGCAGTTAATCCGGGCTCAAACAGCCTGGGCACGGTCCCCTGAAAGGATAGACCTATGGCCGGGTTGTTTACCAGACAGCTACTTTCCCTCATAGTCCAGTCATTTACGGTAACCGGGTAGATACTTATGGGCCATATTCCCAAGATTATATGAGGGTGTTTTCTTGTTGTTTTCATCATAACAACAGCACAACGCAACTGTCAACGAAAAATCGAACGATAATAAAATTCAGAAAATTAATGTTCGTATTTTAGACGTTTTTTCTTCCTTCAAATATTATTTGTTGTCTGGCAGGGACGTATTCCACCTTGCCATTCTTCTTCTCTTCGTTGAAAACAGGCTTTTCCATCCGCCTTACAGGTGAATAGCCTTCCTGTTTCATCCTGTCGAGGCATTGAGCAATACTTTCATTTTCTACAACTTCAAACATCTTTTTATTTTTACTCATTGTCAGGTAAATTTTCCTTTCTGATTTTTCTAACAGCCTTCACCCAGAAGCCTCCATGGATCGTTTTTGGCTCATACGCAATGATGAATGCTTTCGGATCCAGTTCCTTAATGGTCTGATACAGCTTCATTTCATATTTTCTTGGAGTCAGAATCTGCATGGCCATCCTGTCTCCTTCCAGGCCATGGGCGGCCCAGTTGGTCACCCCGTACCCCTTTGACCGCAACCTGTCCGGCAGGGCTTTATCATAATCAGCTGTTATTACATTGACGGTGATGTAACCCAGGGCGAGCTTCTCCTCAATTTTCATCCCGACAATAACTCCAAGCCCATATCCAATGGCATAGGCAGCGAGATTCTGAATCTCATTCAGGTTATCCAAGACAAGACCCAGTCCTACGACATATATGACCACTTCGAACATACTGACAAACGCGGCAACATACCTGTAGCCCTTCAGCGTGAGAATCATCCGGATCGTAAAAAACGAAACATACACGATATTAATGATCAGAATGATGGCAACCATGACATAACTATTCTCTAGCAATCCGTTCTCCTCCTCTGATCATTGGAACAGCACAAACTTGAAACCCGCCTGCTGCTCCTGGATTTCTACCTACTCTACTAGAATTTTCCCCTTTTGTGAACAGATAATCCGCAAATTACGATAAATTGCGAAAAGGGGCGACTGCGCTGGCATTGAATTACAGCTGGTTATCAGCGGTATGTACAGATTTATCGGCGGAAACGAACTGGTTATCAGCGGAAAGTGAAGATTTATCGGCGAAAACGCATACTTTATCAGCGCTTTTCCCTTTTTATCAGCGGAAACCACCTTTTTATCGGCAAAACATCTACTTCAGCTCTACCTCATAAAAAAAGAGAGTGGAATCCACCCTCTCTGGTTATTTTCTATTAGTTACAGGAAGGCTGACTTCGACAATTGTTCCCCTGCCCTGAACACTTTTTATGACGATCGCCCCTCTATGCTCATGAGCTATCTTCTTGCAAAGCAGAAGCCCAAGGCCCGTACCCTTCTCCTTAATAGAATAAAAAGGTTCACCAAGACGCTTTAAACGCTCAGGGGGAATCCCTACTCCCTCATCCTTGATCCGTACCACTATATGCTTATGCTCACGGATAGCCGACACATCTATGGTCCCGCCTTCAGGCATAGCTTCCAGGCTGTTTCTGAAGATATTTAAGAACAGCTGGCGGATCTTTTCCTTCACTCCCCGAAGTTCCTGCCGGGAAGGGGTCATGCGGAAGTCTATTTCAGCCCCGCACTCTCTGAGCTGGCGCTTAAAGGAAGAAACCAGGGGAATGAGGACATCCTCGAACAGCAGGATATCTTCTTCTCTAGCTGCTTCTGGCTCAGCCAAAACCAGGAACTCACTTGTGACTAGGTTGATACTCTCCAGCTCATCCAAAACAATATTGAGATAATCATGATTGATCACTTCTTCATTTCGCATTAATTTAAGAAACCCAAGGGAGCTGGTCAGAGGATTTTTGATTTCATGAGCAACCCCTGCTGCAAGCTGCCCTGCCAGCGCAAGTTTTTCCTTCTCTTTAATCATTTTATCCATTTCTACTTTGGCCGTTATGTCCTGAAAAGTCGCTATCACCTTTTCAACCCTATCTTCTTCCTCCATGAGCACGTTCCTCGTATTCACAAGGATCCACTTCAAGCTTTTATGCTGGGGATGTTGAAAGCCCATAATGAAATTTCTGATTTCCTTTTGCGTCCTGACCGCTTTCCTCCAGGGATGCTCTTTGAGGCTGAGTTCATCACCATTCTCATCTAAAAGCAGCCACTTGTGATTTTCCAAGCTTAACTTCATGATTTTCTCCTTGGGAAGCCCGATAATCTCCTCAGCATTCTGGTTGGCAAAAATTACTCTGCCGCTGCTATCCTGCACCGTAATGCCGCATGCAATTGCGTCATAATATTTTCCCCTCTGCTGCTCAAGCAGTTTTCTGTCAGTAATATCGTACATTGTAACCAATGCACCTTCATCAAACCCAAGAGAAAGAACCTTCACTTCAAAATATTTTCTTACTCCGTTCTGAAGCACATGAATTTCCTGCGGATCAGATCCACTCATCAATTTAAGGAGGTCAATTGGCTTCTGATTCCCCCCGGTTTCAGACAGCTGATCGAACAGGGCCTGTCCAGGGATTCCCACCAAGTGACCCTCTTTCTGTCCCATCAATTTAATCAGGGAATGATTCACGAAAGTCACCCGCAGTTCTTTACATAATCCAATGAGGATCTCGTCTGTGGAACTCAGGATATTTTCCATCCTCCCGTTCATCTTCCTCAGGTCAGATTCCGCTTTCTTTTGCAAGCTGACGTCTCTAATCACAAGATGAATGAACGTCTCGCCCTGCACCTTCCTCGTTATCCCCTTCACTTCCACCGTCACTCTGCTGAAATCCGGCCTGATGACCTCAACATCAATTATGTTATGTGAAAAATCTTCCTTGCTGACCATGCCTTTGTAGTAAGCCAGAGCTTTATCCCTGTCATAAGGATGCACTCTCGAGAATAAGGAATCCCTCCTGGCCATTTCAGAAGGGTAGCCTAAAATCTTCTGGGCTTCCTTATTTAAATACATCATATTTTCCTCTGAAAAAACCACGATGCCATCCGGGTTATCTTCTACAAGGCTGCGATATTTTTGCGTACTCTCCAACAGCGTTTCTTCATATTGCTTTCTCTCTGAAATGTCAATTCCAGAACCAATGATATACCCTTTTCCGGTCTCATCTTCCTTCATAAAGGAAACTGACCATTGAACAAAAAGCTTCTCACCCTTCTTTGAAATCCAGCAGCTCTCATGATTCTCCTCCGGTTTCAAGCCTCCCTGGCAGGTTCGTTTAAAAGACATCTGCTGCTCTTCATTCACAAGGAAATTCCAGATCACCCTGCCTTTCACTTCATCCGCAGTATAACCTGTCTTCTCCTCAGTGAATGTATTCATGCTGATAATGCGTCCGCTTCGGTCCATGATAATGATGTAAGCCTGTATCCCATCAAGCAGCTCCATCGTTCTGTTCCTTTCAGCCAGCCACTCATCCTGCACAGCTTTTTTTGTCTCGATATTTCGGATTATATGGAGAACATATTGCTTACTATTGACCTCAACCATAGCTGACTTCATCTCAACCACAACCGATTCTCGATCCTTTATACAAAGCTCGATTTCCAGCATAGCCCGCTTTTTCTCTATAAGACGCTTCTTTATAAGGTCCAACAGCATGCTGCTTATATTGGAGAAAAGGGTTTGGTCAGGATTTAGTTTCAATAAATCCTTCATTTCGTATCCCAGTAGATCACAAGCAGCCGGATTGGCTCCAATAAAGAAGCAATCCCTGGAACCATCAGAGGCAAACTGCGTAATCAATACAGCGTCATCGGTATTTTCATAAAAAGCGGCAAGAAGGGCATGGATCTCCTTACTAACAGCGGTCGGGGTATTCACGCCTTCCCCCCCTTTCGATATTAAAAGTTTTATAGTGATAGATTTAAAAAAAGAGCGGTATAACTAAACAAAGTCTATTATAAAGAGTTATACAGAGGAAAAACTGGTTTGAAGATAGGTGGGGATTCCTTCCGCAGAAAAACGACTATTTCGAACTCTGAATTATAATTTAAAGGTATGCTAAAAAGACAGAAAAGTCAAACACATATTGAGAGAAATAGCAATTTTAAATAGGCTGGTTAAACTTTTCGCCGTTTACCAGCCAGCACGGCCTCACAATTCCTTTGTCATAAATAAACTGTTCGGATCTTCCATATAACCACCAAATGGCCCACAATAGTGAAAACCAAAACTCTCATACAGCTTCCTGGCAGGTTCAAAAGCCATCATGGAACCCGTCTCTAAACTCAGCCGTATATACCCCCGCTTCTTCGCCTCATCCATTATATATAGCAAAAGCCCACGTGAAACTCCCTTCCTTAAATGAAATGGAGAGGTTTTCATCGATTTAATCTCCCCATGACGGGAATCCATCTCCTTAAGAGCTCCACACCCGACCAACACTCCACCCTCCCACGCACTCCAAAAAGTGACCTCAGGCTTCCTCAAACCCTCCAGATCCAACGCATGCCTGCTTTCTGCCGGTGAATGCATTTCCATATTACGAAGGTGGTCCCTAATCAGCTCCTGGATAGCATCCCCCGTTAGATCATCCACTTTAATCTCCATAAGATTCTCTCCTTTTCAAAAACAGCTGTTAATACCCTAAGAATTCTTCATTACTTCGAAATAACCTCTTTATTTTATCATCCGAAAAAAAATCGCACTTCGCTAACCTGTTTTTCCGTTACCCCTTGCTTATTTAAAAGCAAAAACAGGCATTGCATTAGAACGTAATATAAATTACTTTATAGATAAAGGGGTGGGAATATGAAAAATACATATTTAGACTTTCTAGTTTTACAAAGATCCGCTATCGATCTAATTAAAGAAGAAAAATATCAAGACGCAATTAAAAGCTTAGAAGACGCGAAAACCATTTTTCCTAATAAAGTGGACAGAATAGGACATTGGCTTACAGGTATTTACTGTATCCAAAATAATAAAAAAGACGCTCTCAAAGAACTAAAAGAAGTACTGCATAAAGGTTTATACTGGAATCCAAATATATTAACAAACGATACTGACTTATCCTTAATTCAGGACTCTGAAGAATTTGCAGAAATCATCCACAAAAGCAAGGAGTTATACAATCTTCATAAACGAAACTCAAGTTCGCTGCTTCATACGGTAGGAAATAGTCAATCTGAAACTACCATCACAGCTTTACATTGGAAAAATTCAAATGCCTTAGACTTTTCTCAGCAAATAGTTACTGACAATCTAAGAGACAGATATTTATTTTCCTTTATTCAATCTTCTCAACTGTTTAGTCATGGCTGCTATCATTGGGATGATTACGATATGGCTAAGAATGAAATTGAGAATTCGGACGTTAAATTCAATGATAAGGTTGAATCGGCTATCAAAAATAGAATTATATTCGGAGCCTCCCAAGGAGCAGATACAGCCATTCAAATGTATTTTGAACCGACTAGAGATTACGATACAGTAATTGCGCTGTTACCCACCCTAGCGAACCTGGACATTATTGAAGAAAAAATAAAAACACATCAAAAAACAAAGGTGAAGTTTGTAATTATTACTGGTGATAAAGATTATTACTATACTAACGTCCTGGAAGCAATGCCTATTTTTGAAAAATACAATGTTCCTTGTAAATTAATCGTTATCGAAGGAATGGGCCACACCATACCAGAAAACTTTGAAGAATTATTTGAAGAGAATATAAGATAGTAAAATCGAAGATAGCCGATTCCCAACTCGAATCGGCTGTTTTACAATCAAAAAAGCAGTGACAACTTCAAAGCGATTTGTCATCCCTTATTTTTCATCAAATTATTTGGAGATGAGCTGCGGATCTCTTCGTCTGCTAGGCTCGTTCCCATCCTCATGGGCAGTCACCCACTGCGGTGCTCCCCCTCTCATCCTCGACCTTCCTTCTCCTCTCCACCCTTAGCTCTTTCGTTGAATTCCACAACGTGAAGACATATATCTAATACGAAAAGGGGGCACTTATGTATGCAGTGACGCATCGTGAGGACATATCTACTCCAATAACAAGTCACTCATATACTCAGAGACGCAACGTGAGGACATATCTTTGCCAAAAACAAGTCACTCATGTACCCATAGCGGCAACGTGAGGACATATCTATGCCGAAAAGGGGGCACTCATGTATCCAGAGCGGCAACGTGAGGACATATCTACTCAAAAAACGAGTCACTCATGTATCCAGAGCGGCAACGTGAGGACATATCTACTCAAAAAACGAGTCACTCATGTATCCAGAGCGGCAACGTGAGGACATATCTACGACCAAAACGAGTCACTCATGTATCCAGAGCGGCAACGTGAGGACATATCTACTCAAAAAACGAGTCACTCATGTATCTAGAGCGGCAACGTGAAGAAATATCTATTCCAAAACAAGTCACTCATCTCCTCAGAGACTCAGCGTGATTACATATCTATGCCGAAAAGGGGGCACTCATGTAACCAACGGCCCAACGCGAGGATCTATCTACTCCTTAAACTAGTCACTCATGTAACCGGAGAAGATTTATTAGGGGAATTTTTCTAAAAAAAGAGCACCCCTTGGGTACTCTTTAATTTTGCCTGGCGACGTCCTACTCTCACAGGGGGAGCCCCAACTTCCATCGGCGATGAGAATCTATTTTGGGGATCTCCCCCTTTTTTGAATACAAAAAAAGAGCACCTCTTCGGATACTCTTTGGATCGCCTGGCGACGTCCTACTCACACAGGGGGAGCCCCAACTACCATCGGCGCTGAAGGCTCGGACGGCGATGAGCGGCGAATCTCTTCGTCCGCTTCGCTCGTTCACATCCTCATGGGCGGTTGCCCACTGCGGTGCTCTCTCCCTCGCGTCCTCGACCTTCTTGCTCCTCCCCGTCCTCGCTCCTGCGTCTTATGGATTTTGCGGAGGGAAAGGCATTTCTCTCTTTTTATTTTAAATACAAAAAAGAGCACCTCTTCGGGTACTCTTTGGTTTGCCTGGCGACGTCCTACTCTCACAGGGGGAGTCCCAACTACCATCGGCGCTGAAGGCGAGGATGGCGATGAGCGGCGAATCTCTTCGTCCGCTTCGCTCGCTCACATCCTCATGGGCGGTTGCCCACTGCGGTGCTCTCTCCCTCTCGTCCTCGACCTTCTTGCTCCTCCCCATCCTCGCTCCTGCGGGGAATGAGAATCTATTTTGGGGATCTCCCCCTTTTTTGAATACAAAAAAAGAGCACCTCTTCGGGTACTCTTTGGTTTGCCTGGCGACGTCCTACTCTCACAGGGGGAGATCCCCCAACTACCATCGGCGCTGAAGAGCTTAACTTCCGTGTTCGGCATGGGAACGGGTGTGACCTCTTCGCCTTAGTCACCAGACATATTTTGTTGAAAGAACATTGTTCTTTCAAAACTAGATAAAGTATCAGAAGAAAGAAGAAAGTATTCCGAGTTTCGCTGTTATTTCGTGGTTAAGTCCTCGATCGATTAGTATCTGTCAGCTGCACGTGTCGCCACGCTTCCACCTCAGACCTATCTACCTGATCATCTTTCAGGGATCTTACTCACATAAAGTGATGGGAAATCTCATCTCGAGGGGGGCTTCATGCTTAGATGCTTTCAGCACTTATCCCTTCCGCACATAGCTACCCAGCGATGCCTTTGGCAAGACAACTGGTACACCAGC
>NZ_VTEH01000015.1 GCF_008180615.1 Rossellomorea vietnamensis | reverse complement strand
GTGCCGCCCTATTCGAACGGCACTTGTTCTTCCCTAACAACAGAGCTACGATCCGAAAACCTTCATCACTCACGCGGCGTTGCTCCGTCAGACTTTCGTCCATTGCGGAAGATTCCCTACTGCTGCCTCCCGTAGGAGTCTGGGCCGTGTCTCAGTCCCAGTGTGGCCGATCACCCTCTCAGGTCGGCTACGCATCGTTGCCTTGGTGAGCCGTTACCTCACCAACTAGCTAATGCGCCGCGGGTCCATCTGTAAGTGGCAGCCGAAGCCGCCTTTCCACTTTTCCTCATGCGAGGAAAAGAACTATCCGGTATTAGCCCCGGTTTCCCGGAGTTATCCCAGTCTTACAGGCAGGTTACCCACGTGTTACTCACCCGTCCGCCGCTGACTTCAGGGAGCAAGCTCCCATCAGTCCGCTCGACTTGCATGTATTAGGCACGCCGCCAGCGTTCGTCCTGAGCCAGGATCAAACTCTCCGAAAGAAGTTTGACTTGCTCATTTGCTAATTAAAGTGTTAGCAACTTTGTAAGAAACATGTTCTTACTAGATTTACGTTGACGTTTTGTTTGTTGTTTTGTTCAGTTTTCAAGGTTCAAGGTTCAAGCTTCGTTCGCTGTGTTTCAAAAGCGACTTTATTATCATAACACCGCACTCCCTTAATGTCAAACATTTTTTTAAAATGTTTTTTTGAAGCGGTGTGTTTTGTTTTGTCGTTTGCAGCGACGAATAATAATATATCATGATAATATTATTCGTGCAATACTTTTTTGAAATCTTTTTTGAAAATCATAATTCTTTTCCTTCCTGCATAGATTTCATTGTATACATATAGAGGAAAGGAGTCCTATTAATCTAATGGTCGTACAAGCCGCCCTTATTCTTTCATTTATCATGGCTATATATTTGTTTGCCTTTTCTTTTGTACAAGCTATCCAAATTGGTGAATCTGAAACAGAGGTCAGGGGAGGAACATTTATTTTCTCAGTGGTCATGGCATTTGTTTTCTCTGGACTCACTTATGTTTTTATTCAATAAAACAAAAATGGAGGAAGGCCCGCCAGGTACCCTTCCTCCATTTTTTATATTGAGCAGAATAGTATTATCTCATTATCTTTCATAGTCTTCCTGCAATAGTGCAGACAGGGATGCATCGACAAACTTACCTTTTTCGAAGAAACGTTTTCGCTGTGTTCCTTCATATACAAAGCCGCACTTCTCAAGAGCGTTTCTGGACCTATCATTCGCAGGGTCATAAAAGGCTTCGATTCGATTAATTCCCATCTCTTTGAAGGCGTATGTAAATATGGCATTCAACGCTTCATTCATTATTCCTCTGCCCCAGTAATCGGGACTAAGTTCATATCCAGTTTCTACTTTATAATGTTCTTTTTCGATTTCATGAAAGCCGCAGGTTCCTATTAATTCATTTTCAGGTTTAAGAGTGATCGCCCATCTCAATTGGGTATGGGTCTTGAAACCCGCAGCAATTTTTTTTATGAGCGCTTCCGCTTGAGCGACTTCCGTAAAAGTTTCCAGGTCATAGTATTCGGTTACTCGGTCATCGGAAAAATTTTTATATAGGGCGTTTGCATCTTCCGGTATGATTTCTCTTAACATCAATCTCTCTGTTTCCAGACCCGGAAACTGTCTAAAGGCCTTCTCCATTGTTATTATCCTCCTTTCAACCTTAAGGCTGTTTGCTTTTTGATTTTCCGTTCTTCCCGCACAAAGAGGAAGATCCCCAATAAGATAATTCCACCGCCAATTACCTGAGACATAATAACCGCTTCACTCAAAAGATAATAAGCTAGTACCGAAGCGCCGATCGGCTCCAACAGGATCGCCATTGAAATGGTTGAGGTGCTAAGCCATTTCAGAGACCAATTAAACAAGGTATGCCCAAGCAAGGTGGGTATGATAGCCAGCAGTATAAAGTAAATCCATTCTTCTTTTGGATAAGGACCAAGTTTTTCTCCTTTAATTAGTACATAGAAAAACAGCACAATTGTACTCATTAGATATACGATAAATGTGTAAGTAATCAAAGACAGCCGTTTTCTAACATTCTGGCCGAACAATAAGTAGGCCGTTACCAATGCACATGCCAAAAGCGCAAGCAGATCTCCCCACAAAGCCATTCCGCTTATACGGAAATCTCCCCAGCTGATGATGACACTTCCGCCAATAGCGAGCAGGGCTGATAGCAGTGCTGCTCTGCTGAACTTTTCTTTAAAGAAAAGATAAGTCCCCGCAAAAGCAAAGAGAGGCTGCAGCGTGACCAGTACTGTGGAACTGGCAACGGATGTGTAATTCAATGATTCAAACCAAAGAATAAAATGAAAAGCCAGAAAGAATCCGGCTGCTACTGTGGATCCCCAATCTTTTATGGTAATGTTCTTTAGTTCATTTCTATACTTTAATAAAAACACTGGAGACATCAGCAAGATGGTGAATAACAGTCTGTAAAATGCGATGGTTCCCGCATCTGCGCTGGACACCTTTACCAAGATGGCTGATGTTGAAACTGATATTACCCCAATCATAAGAATGAAATAGGGATTCATGCGGATTTCCGGCATCTCCACGTCTCCTTTCACACTGCGGTATCCTATCTTACCCAAGTCTACTCTCAGGAGGTATTAAATTCTACCCTTAAATAAAAATGTCCTTCACGAACTTCAGAAAAGTGAATTCGTAAGCTCAACATTGTTGATTCTTCCTCATCAGGATACAAGAGTTATTAAGCTGCAAAAGAACACAAAAAACCGACCTTATTTTGGCCGGTTTTCTCAAGTTCTTTTATTTATATTCGCCGAAGTGATAAATGACATCCCCTGCATTTTCTCCAGTAAATCAGCTAAATCGGTTTTCTGCTTAATGGATAAAGAAAGAGTATATTTCAACAGTCCTTTATCATCCGATTTATCTTCTTCAAGATTAAATTGGGTAATCTCAATAGAGTGCGAAAAAAGTTCAGTATTAATCCTCTTGATATGCCCTTCCCCTCTGCTCAAGGCAATCGTCATAAGCATATGTTCTTTTGTATCTACCTTTTTTTTGTAGAGTTTTTCAAATCTGTTTAAAAAGAATAATGTGGTTATAATGATGATTGTCGCCAGGACTGCTTCATAATACATACCTATTCCAACCACAATCCCGAGACCGGCCACAACCCAAATACTCGCAGCCGTGGTCAGTCCTTTGACTGTTATGCCCCCCTGAACGAGTATGGTCCCTGCTCCAAGGAAGCCAATTCCGGAAATGATGTAAGAGGGGATCCTGCTCGGGTCGAAACCTCTCATATCCTCGTGGGCTCTGATATAATCCTCGAATCCAAAGAGTGACACAAGTGTCAGCATACATGACCCCACCCCAACCACAATGTGGGTCCTCAACCCCGCGGGATGATTCTTGACCTCCCTCTCAATACCAATGAGCCCGCTCAAGAGTACAATAACCAGTAACCTTATAGTAGAAGTTAACATTTCATCAGTAAAAAAAGACATCTATTCTCCTGCCTCTCCCTTACACTTTCACTTTTGTTCTCTGCATTTTTTCATATTATTTAACCTAAAAGAAGCTTGATTAAACAGCTGGCTGAGAGGGAATACTCGAAATGCGCGGCGGAAGAGCTGTTCACCTGTCTTTACTATTTATATGCAGATCTCCCGTCTTCATTAAAATTATTTCGAAATATATAAGGGGGCTTTATGGAAGAGTGGCAGAATCTTTTCGAAAAATGGCAGCAGGAAAATAAGCTCTTGAATGTAGAATACCTCATTGAAAGAAAGGGGAAATTCTCCTTGACCGGCCGTTTACTTCAATACTCCCCCGCAAACCGAATAGTCATTTTCTATGATGACGATACAAAAACGGTCCTTTCCCTCCATTTAAATCAGATAGAGAATATTTCACAAGCAATAGACTGAGAATATTTGGAAACATCCATTTC
The DNA here is from genome assembly GCF_008180615.1 of Rossellomorea vietnamensis. Classification (GTDB taxonomy): domain Bacteria; phylum Bacillota; class Bacilli; order Bacillales; family Bacillaceae_B; genus Rossellomorea; species Rossellomorea vietnamensis_D. Next base: position 107,477 of record NZ_VTEH01000015.1, on the reverse strand, counting down.
CTTGCCATATCTGGCAGCCAGGAGGAATAAAAAGCCTTCTCCAACAGGGCCTCAGCCTTAAAAATCACAGCAAAACAGCCACATCCAACCCTCTTGACGAAATAATTCAAGGGTGATAGGATTAACTTAATTGTTTTTGTTCGGTAACACTGAAAGATTCGTCTTGATAGATTGTTTAGAGCAAGAATGGTAATACATTGTGGCCTAAAGCCACGCAGGAGGAAACACATATGTTACAAGGTAAAGTAAAATGGTTCAACGCAGAAAAAGGTTTCGGTTTCATCGAAGTTGAAGGTCAAGAAGATGTATTCGTTCACTTCTCTGCTATCCAAGGCGAAGGTTTCAAATCTCTAGATGAAGGTCAAACAGTTTCTTTCGAAATCGAAGAAGGCGCTCGCGGACCTCAAGCTGCTAACGTAACTAAGTAATAATGATAAAGGACTCCCAATTTGGGGGTCTTTTTTTATGTCTTTTTCTTTTTGGTATGGATCCGTTCAGACAGAGGGACCTCAAGGTACTGGTACGTTAAGCCAGAAAACGTTCCATTAAGTATGAGCAGCGCAAAGATATCGGTATGATTAACAGAGTAACGCACCATTAAATCTGGGCACCTCAAAGATGTTGGTATGATTAACAGAGAAACGTACCATTAAGTCTGGGCACCTCAAAGATATTGGTATGATTAACAGAGTAACGTACCATTAAGTCTGGGCACCTCAAAGATATTGGTGCGGTTGCAAAGGAAGCGTACTATTAACCACTGCACGTTTACTAAAAGCATTCTTACTAACTAACCAGGGAGAACCCAATTATTTTAGTTTGCTTTACGAAAAATTCAGGTAAGTATATAATGAACATAACATCATACAATAAAAAAAGAGCCCTGACGGCAATCAGGACTCTCTTACAGCGAATACCTGCATGGACATGCAGCGGCTCAACTTTAAGCTGAATCCAAGAAGTAATCATCTATAACCTTTGGCCGGGGATGGGATGGTTACTTCTTTTTTTCTGTCACCGCGATAATCGCGACAACCAGAGTACCAAACGCAATCATGATCTGAAGAACGTCTCCAATAGCAACCATAAGCGTATCACCTCCCTTCATCCGGGAGTATGAGCCGCTGCCCCATCCTGTATTTCACTGTATCTCTATTATACCATCCTAAGGCTTTTTTTAACTCGGCAAAAAGACCCCAAAAAAGCAGAGGCTGCAAATCACCTCCGCTTTCTCCGCTATAATTTCTTCAGTTCATTTGAAAGGAATTCTACATCTGTACCGACGACCACTTGCAGATCTTTTTGATTCAGTTTGATGACTCCTTTGGCACCCAGGCCTTTCAGCTCCGGTTCGTTCACGAGTCCTGTATCTTCCACCAAAAGCCTCAGCCTGGTCACACAGTTATCGATGGATATAATATTCCCCTTCCCGCCTAGTGCAGCAAGGTATTTTTCAGCCAGCTCTTTATAATTCCCGCCTGCACCTGGAGAGAACTCTCCTTCCACTTCGACTTCGCGGCCTGGTGTTTTTAAATTAAATTTGATGATCATGAAGTAGAAAATCACAAAGTAAAGGACTCCATATACGAGACCAAGTCCCAGGAGCAAAAGAGGCTTCTGGGCAATATTAAAGTTTAGGATATAATCAATCGCTCCGGCTGAGAAGCCAAATCCGTGGTGTATATCGAGAACATAAGCCAGTGACATGGCAGCTCCTGTTAACACGGCATGAGCAAGATAAAGGACAGGCGACAAGAACATGAACAAGAACTCAATCGGTTCGGTGATTCCTGTCAGAAAAGAAGTAAACGCAATTCCTATCATCGCTCCGCTGATCAACTTACGCCTTTCTTTTTTCGCTGCGGCAATCATGGCCAAAGCAGCTGCAGGCAGACCGAACATCATGACAGGAAAGAAGCCGGTCATAAAGGCACCTGCATCAGGATCTTTGGCGAAAAATCGCGTCAAGTCGCCCTTGACGACTTCACCGGCTGCGTTCGTAAATTCCCCAAACTCAAACCATACCAAAGTATTTAAAACATGATGCAGACCAAGCGGGATAAGCAATCGGTTCAAGAAGCCAAACATGCCGACCCCCAGTGCACCTGCTCCGACAATCCATTCACCAATCCCATTGATTGCATCTTGAATCGGCGGCCACACATAACCAAATACACCGGCCAACAGGATCATCACCAGTGAGGTTATAATAGGAACAAAACGGCGGCCCCCAAAGAAGCCAAGGTAATCAGGCAGCTTCTTATCATGGTATCGGTTATAAAGCAGGCCGGCTATGACCCCTGACAATATCCCCCCTAAAACCCCCATATTAATATCAGCACTAATCGCTTTCGTTCCCTCTCCTAATACAAGAAATCCAATGGCACCCGCTAAACCGGCTGCACCGTTCCCATCCTTGGAAAGACCAATCGCAACACCAATGGCAAATAATAAGGCCAAATGGTCAAAAATTGCTTTACCCGCAGCAGAAACAAAGGCAATATCCAATAAGTCAGGCTGTCCCAGCCGCAAAAGCAATGCAGCTGCTGGAAGGACAGCGATTGGAAGCATCAAAGCTTTACCGATCCGTTGCAAAAATCCTAACATGTCAATCCCCTCTCTCCTATAATAGTAGTAATCCTTATAAGGGCCCGTACTCTAAAATATGAGAAAGAGAGGTCAGATTAGAACATTACCAAAGAAATAAGAGCGCTTCATCAAGAAAGCGCTCTTGGCATGCCGGTAAATAGATGCTATAGAGTTACCGGAAAAAATAGTCTATAACTTTTCCTGTTTCAGCATTTACCTTTATTTCAATCCTGTGAGGTGCATAGCCATAGGGCTGTTCAACTTCTGCTATCCAAAAATGTTCAGTCTGATTGATAGTGACATAGGGTGTTTCCTTGAATGCAGTGACATACTCGTCTTGATTCACTTCTACGTTCTTTCCATCCTTTTTCAAAATGTATACACCATTCTCTTCGGTACCCACAGACTCCCCGGTATGATTTTCGAACCATTCATTGATCTCCCTGTCTCTCCTAGCGAGATCAATGATATTCTCTTCGGTCACTTCCTGTTCCGGAAACGAAACATCCAAGAGAAAATGTTGATTTAACGCACAGGTTTCTTGGCTTTTTTCACTGTACTTTCCCTCGTAGCCACATACATCCAGCATAATTCCCTCAAGCGGAAGTTGATGGTTTTCGATCTTTTCCAGCCCGTTAGCAGACACTAAGAATTTCTGCGCTTCCCTGACAGCATATCCGTGCCGGTTTCCTTCAGAACTGATGGTGTAATACTGAATTCCCGACTGGTTAAACATCTCTGAAGATAGAGCATCAAGATGGCTGAAGAAGTAGATAGCTTCTGATTCTTCAGAGATCATCATCCCTTCTTCCTGCCGGTACCTCTTTATCTTCAGATTTTTTTCCTCGTCAAGCTGAAGATGGTAATTGACATAACCATCGGGAGACGGCTCTATCAGCTTGATATCCAGAGAATAAAGTTCACCGTCCTTGTCAAAAGTCGTTTCAAATCTTTTAACGACAGAATAACTTCCCATTCCCAGCTCCTCTTGCACTTTCTTCCACTCTTCTTCAAAACTGATGCTATTCAAATGATGACTTTCCAACTCAACAACCGCCGGCCATTCATAAGCTGTTTTTTGTAGAAGGGGAATCGCCAGAGAGATCAGAAAGACTGCAAAACCGAGAAAGGCAGCCTCCCGCTTTCTTTTAAAATTTGTATCAGGCTTGAAAAATAATATAAAAACGATGAAGCCAAGGGGCAGCTTTATAGTATTAAAGCCAAATGAAAATGCCCCAAGAGTACTGTAGCCAGCTAATTTCAGCAGAATATTAGGTTCGTCTGTTTTGGACCTGGAATAAATATAGAAAATGCCCATCGCCTGAAGAAGAAACAACGCCCCCATTATTATGTTATCCATAAAATTCTTCCTTTCATCTGAAGCACTTCCTATTAAGAATCCTATGCTATAATTTCTCAGGAATAGAAATACCCTTAAAATCTTGCTATATTATAAAGGTAGACAAGCAACGAAAGGATGTTGTGATATGACAAGCAATGACGAGAACCAAAACGAAAACATTGTTTACTATAAAGACGAACCTGATGAAGTCAGCGGCAGGTGTGAATGCGGAAACAAGCTGTTCAAATCGACCGTTAAAGACGGCATGTTTTACCGTAAGTGCAGAGAATGCGGCAAAACGAAAATCGTGTAAAAAAAGGCGGCTCTTCAAAGGCAGCTACAATCAGACAGTTCAAAAATACAGCCTTCCCCAATAAGGAAGGCTACATTTTTACATTCGTGTTTCGGTCATTGTCATACTTCTTAAATAACTGTCTTCCTGCAATGACGAGCAGCGCTAACGCTGCATATACCATAAACAGAACCAGGAATCCCCATAACCCGATGACTGCATCTGCAAATTCCATATTGCCCCTGTTTGTGATGGCCTGCTGGATCTCGATTGCAAACACTAGTACGAACATGAAAGTCATCGTATATAAAAAGGATATCATCGTAATTCCAAAAGGCATTTTTGACAGCCACTTCGTTACCGCAAAGATAAAGAAAAAGACACCGATCCCGATAACTCCCATAATCCAGAAATGCAGTTCTTTGTCTGTTAAATTAAGCCCCAGTACATCATTGGAAATTCTAATCAAAATATCATGAAGTCCATTCACCGCTTCTGCCCAGCAGCTTTATGCCATCTCTCAATTCTTCTCACCCATTTCTCGCTGAAAATTATTTCTTTTCATTATAACAATATAGAAAAGGGTGTGATACATGTATAGTGGTTGATCCTGCATTTTGGTTCAGATGAGTCCCAGAATCCGTATTTCCCCCTGGATACTTTGGTTTTTGCTTGTACCAACAGAGAGTGTTTTTCTCTCTTGCTTAAGAGGATTTTTCCGTTTTCATTAGCTAACAGCCGGAAACTTTATAAAAAGACTCTTTCAACAAACCTTCCCCCTCAGCTATGAACCGTGACCGGACTTGATGAATGCCACCTATTGATAAAAGCACTCTCGATAAAAGAATTGTTTTGGCCGTACAAGCGGATAACATCTTTAATTTCCTCTGGCAGGTATTTCTCATTTCGATTATGAGCCAGATCCGGGTAACCTGAACCTCTCTGTAAGTAATCCGATGAGCCCGCTTTATACCACCTATCTTCTTCAAGCGGCTTTTCCCCAATCAGAATTTGATTAACCTTGGTACCGTCATGCTCTATTTTTGCTCCGGAAACGTGCAGCCTTCCCACAAATCTTCCTCTGAACCCCGGCCCTTTTCCATCCGCCAGGCAGACTTGTGCATCAAGCGACTGCTCGATCGCTGCTTTCAAATGTTTCCCCTGTATTTCAAAGATCGTCGGGTTCAAAGGCGATGGACAAATCTCTATTAGTTTTTTATTAGAAAGATAATCAAAAGCCCCTGCATTCACGATACCGCTGTTGATCAACCCAATATCAGCGTCCAATATATCTTTTAATCCATCTGCGATTAAGTTGCTGATTGGGTTTTCCTCCACTACATCATGCCAAAGCGGCCGTGGCAGAGGGTAGAGCGGCTCGCTTAGTACTGAGATGGCTTTTTCTTTACTTTGATTTAAAAGGAAGACCACTTCCTCGTCCTCTTGTTCGCCCCTGGTCGGCAGCGTTTCAGAGTGAATTAATTTCACTCCTTCTGCTGACACTTCCACTTCGATAAGACCGACATGTTCTCCATAGCAGCCGGCACTGTTCAAAATCGTATCATTGATGACTTTGGCTTTTGTATAAAGCTGATGATCATGAGAAGAAATGACGATATCTATGCCGTCTAATTCCTTTGCGAGTTCATCATCCGCAAAGGTGCCAACATGGTTCAGCACAATGCTGACATCATATTTACCTTTATTCCGATCCAGTTCCTGAAGAAGTGCTTCTTTATAAGGACTGATATGGACTCCCAATCCATCATTAAAATCTCCAAGATCCGGAGAAGATCCCGTAATCAATATCCGGAGGCCATTCTTCTCTATAATGGTTGAAGTGACCACTCCATCCAGAACAGACTTATCTTTTCTTAGCAGGTTATTGCTGATAAATGGAACTGAACTTCTGCTTGCCATAAATTGCAGTGTCTCCACTCCATTGAACGTTTCATTATTGCCGATGGTGATGGCATCATATTCGGCGGACTCCAGCAGTTCAATCGCAGCCGCTCCCCGTGTTCCTTGAAGTTCAATACTTTTAAAGTCAGCAAAATCGCCCGCATCCAGGAGCAATGTATGTTCATCCTTAAGCTTTCTTATCAGTGATACAGCTCTCGAATAGTGGTCAAAGTGACTATGCAGATCGTTTGTATGCAAAATTTTTAATTTCATGTTCCACCTCAGTTTTCTATAGACATCCAGTCCATCTCTAGTCTTTCTAAAAACTTTTCCATATTCCTGCAAAAAAATAAAAATTCGCAATATTTTAATTCCATTTTCTTCTTATTAAACTGTTTAAATTTGTCTCATTTAGGCTATAATACCTATAGGAACGGAGATGTTATATATGAATAAAGACATTGAAACCCTGATGTTTATCAAAGAGCTGGGCAGATTGCTCGATGATTATAAAAGATGTCCTGACATTCAATTAAAAGCGTTTATAGAGGACGATATAAATTTATTAACACAGATTATACATCCAAACTAACTTTACCATAACAGCCTTGCTCCAGATTTTGGAGGAGGCTTATTTTTTGTTTCTAACTTTAGTATGTTAAAACACTAAAAGGGACTGTCCCTTTTAGTGTTTTAGAGTGTTGAAGCATAAAATCACTTTCCTGCTTCCTCCTTTGAAATATATGGATTTTTTTACTAGAATGGTCAGGTTAGCAGTTACTAATCTATTTCATGTGGTAATATAATATCGATAGCCAACTGAGTATACGAGAGATGCTCGTAATTATATTGCTGGAGGAAGAAAAATGACGACTGAAATTCAAGCATTGGGTAAAATGTTATTAATAAAGAAGCACGAAATTTCATTAGAGATACATAAAGATAGAATGGCTGATGTGCCGTTGACTGAATCACAAAAGCGCGATTTTGCAAAAATTGAACCGAAGATCCTTGAATTACGAGCAGAATTCATCAGTCTGTTTGGGGAAGCTTTAGCTGAACATGAGGATAAACAAAAAGCGATGGAGCGGGTCCGTGAGTGGGGAACCAAGAACGGGGAGTATTTTTTCCATTTGGGTGCACCGTTGAAAGAAGCACTGAGAGACACCAGTTTTTACAGAGAGTATATTTGGAAGGCAATTAGGAAGGCAGCTGAAGAGAGTCCGATTTCATCTGACACTCTTTTTGAGATTGTATTTATCATTGATCCTTTACTGGATAGTGCCGTCTATTATTTCAGTCTCACTTACGTTGACAGCTTTCAGCGGTCGATGGAAAATGCCCGTTCTGCTTTTATGGAATTATCAGTACCTGTTGTTCCGCTTGGACCGGAAGTCGGCATCTTGCCTTTGATTGGAAATATTGATACGGAACGAGCAAGGCTTTTAATGGAAGAAACCCTGAGGCAGTCCGAAAGTTTAAAACTGAGCACCCTCGTCCTCGACCTGTCAGGGGTCCTGACCGTCGATACCATGGTAGCCGATCAATTATTCAAAGTAATTGAAGCCTTGTCGCTCATCGGGGTGAAGACGATTATTACGGGTATCCGCCCTGAGGTTTCCCATACTATGGTGACCTTGGGAGTGGATCTGAATCACCTGACGATCAAAGGAACTCTTCACCAGGCACTGAAGGACCTGAAGTTTTATTCTCTATCTTAAATGGTTTTTCCAGGCAGGCACGGTATAACGTGCCTGCCTTTTTTATTTAGGAGGTTTTTGCGAACATTATTGTATTTGAAGAAGGCTGTACTTAATGAAGGACTGATTGAAGTATAAGGGAGATAAACACCATACTAGAATGCGAAATCACCTTTATAGCAGGTGTCGGCTGCTTTGACAACATGCTAGAGTGCCAGTTCATCTTTTTGCTAGGTTATTTACCGCTTAAACACCATACTAAAATGGCTATTCATCTTTTTAGTAGGGGGTTTACCGCTTAAACACCATACTAAAGTGGCTATTCATCTTTTTAGTAGGGGGATTACCGCCTAAACACCATACTAAAACGCCAATTTATCTTTTTAGTATGGTGATTACCGCTTAAACACCATACTAAAATGGCTATTTATCTTTTTAGTATGGGGATTACCGCCTAAACACCATACTAAAATGGCTATTCATCTTTTTAGTAGGGGGATTACCGCTTAAACGCCATACTAAAACGCCAATCCATCTTTTTAGTAGGGTGATTACCGCTTAAACAACATACTAAAACACCAATTCATCCTTTTAGTAGGGGGATTACCGCCTAAACACCATACTATAGTGGCTATTCATCTTTTTAGTAGGGGGATTACGGGATACATGAGTGTTTTCAATCGTACTAATGGGCGGGGCTGCATTGAGGCAAGTTCCTTATGTTTCAAATCATCCAAAGCCAGGCACTTGATACATTGAATGTTTAGAGAGGAAATCACACCAGAATATAGTCTCATTTTAAATCCTCTTCTAATCATTACAAAGCTTCCTCTCAACCTAAAAAATGTTATCCCTCCTTTATTCAGTAAAATACCTTACCGTCCTGCCTATCCTTTATATAGCGAATTTATCATACACCGTTTTAATGTATTTACCGCTATTGTTGTAGAAGACTTCTTTCATATAGTACCAGTGAGAGTCTTTGTCGCTGTATATTTTTATATACCCGGTAGAAGTGTAGGTCGTTTTGACGTATGTCCATGTGTGTCCTTCTCCTATCGGAACATACAATGGGCTGATTTCATCTTCAGCTTGGATCTCTGCTGTTTCCTCAGATCCTGCTGCTGAAGCCCCTTCAGCACCTATTAGTCCTGCTGCAAAAATTGTTCCTGCCATACTTATTGCTGCTTTTTTACTAACCATCATTGTCTCCCCCTGTACTTTCACTTTTAAAAAAACTATTTCATTTTCTGTTATTCTAGCTTTATCATATAGTTCTATTCTCTTATACTTCCGCATATCCCTTCCGATGTGTTGAAATTCAGGTGCTGATTTAATCATTCTTTTTGTCCATATTCCTCCAATGGCCCCTGGAGCCAGAATGAAGCAGGGTGATTAAAGAGGAACAGTCCCTTCAGCGCTCTAACCAATTAAGTCCTTTCAATCAAAAAAACCCTCAATCAACATGAGTTAATTGAGGGTTTGCTTTCCGTATATAAGTTATCTTACATTCATTTCATTCGGATGAGGACCTTTGCGTCGATCCTTGTTAAGACCGTCAATTTGCTTCATCTCTTCAGCAGAAAGTTCAAAGTCAAAGACATTGAAGTTTTCTTCAATTCTGGATGGAGTGACTGATTTCGGGATGACAATCGTATTGTTTTGCAGGTGCCAGCGAAGCACCACTTGTGCAGGCGACTTGCCATGAGCTTCAGCAATCTTGGTAATTACTTCATTTTGCAGTACTTCACCGCCCTGCTCCAGCGGACTCCAGGCTTCAACAAAAATGTCATGCTTCTCACAGAATTCCTTCAATTCATTTTGGGCAAGGTGTGGATGACATTCCACCTGGTTTAAAACAGGCTTGACTTCACACTCTTTCATCAGGCGCTCCAAATGTTCAATCTCAAAGTTACAGACACCGATTGCTTTAACTTTACCGTCATTATAAAGCTTTTCAAGTGCTTTATATGTATCCACATACTCATCAAATTCAGGAGTCGGCCAATGAATCAGGTACAAGTCTACGTATTCCAGTCCAAGTCTCTCTAAGCTTTCATCAAAAGCACGCAGTGTATTCTCATACCCTTGATCGCTGTTCCAGACTTTCGTCGTGATAAATAACTCTTCACGAGGAACAGTCATTTCTTTCAAGGCTTTTCCAACACCTTCTTCGTTTTGATAAATCATGGCAGTGTCGATAGATGTATAACCAGTTTCAATAGCCTTTGAGACTGCAGCCGTCGCTTGATCATTCTCTACCTGCCATACCCCGAACCCAAGCTGCGGCATCTTAAGACCGTTATTTAGAGTCACGAAATTCATTGTACATTTCTCCTTTTTCATAAATTCCTTATAAGAGTTGAACAATTATAAGGTTTACTCCGTGCGCTTTCTTTATTCAAGCCATCACCATGCGGCCTATTGTCATTATACAAAAGCCTGCCTTCTTTTTAAAAGCAACTTGACTCAAAAAAATGGGACGAAACCAATTTGATTTCGTCCCGATTTGTAATCCTGAAAAAATTACTTCCCAGGAGCCAATTCTGCCGCAACCTTCTTATTCACCGGCATTTCCTCCAACGGATCTTCTGCTGGTGTCGAGCGTTTAATGAATAAAGATAAAACCAGTGCTGCGCCAGCAATGAAAGCTGCTACCAGGAATGCATCATTTATTCCTTGGAGCATCGCTTCCATGCCAACCTGCTGCTGCAATTGAGCCAAAGCAGCTTCTGTCGGCTGACCAGTAAGGTTCTTCATAGCATCCTGCATCAATTCTTTGGTGTGAGTGACAGTCCGGTTTGACATTATCGTGATCAGCAATGCTGTCCCTATCGCACCGGATACCTGGTTCAATGTATTATTCATGGCTGTTCCATGAGGATAAAAACGGGCCGGCAGTTGATTCAACCCATTTGTTGAAACAGGCATCATGACCATGGACATCCCGAACATCCGGATCGAGTTCAAAACGACCAAGTTCGTGTAGGATGTATCCTGAGTCAGTTTACTGAACAGGTACGTAGTCACGACCGTAATCATCAATCCGCTTGTCGCCAGAACCCGGCCGCCGAATTTATCGAACAGCTTCCCAGTGATTGGTGACATGAATGCCATCACAAGAGCACCTGGCAGCATCAACAAACCGGCATCCAGAGGAGAAATCCCCCTGATTGTCTGTACATAGATCGGGATCATTAACATCCCGGAAAACAGAGCCATATTCAATACCATCGTAATGGATGATGATAGTGCAAACATTGGATATTTGAAGACTCCGAAGTTCAGCATTGGTCTTTCCATTTTTGATTGACGAAGGATAAATACCACTAAGGAAACAACCCCTAGAACAATCGTCCCGTAAACCCAAGGACTATCCCAGCCTTTTGTACCTGCCGAGCTGAAGCCATACAGTACACTTCCGAAACCGGCACTGGACAAAATCACTGAAATGAAGTCCAGGCGGATATCCACCTTTTCCTTTTTATCCTTCAATAGGAAAAAGCCGATTAAAAAGACGATTATGGCAATCGGTGTGACAAAGTGGAACAGCATTCTCCAGTCATAATTCTCTACGATCCAGCCGGACAGTGTCGGGCCGATGGCAGGAGCCGCCATCATGATCAATCCGAACATCCCCATTGCCGCTCCCCTTTTTTCAACCGGGAAGCTGACTAACATGACATTCATGAGCAGCGGCATAAGGATCGCAGTCCCGGATGCCTGAATCATTCGGCCGGCAAGCAAGACAGGGAACACATGGGCTATCCCTGCTAGCAGGGTACCAACTGTAAACAAGCCCATTGCCACCAGGAATAACCGGCGCACAGAATACTTTTCAATTAGAAATGCGGTTGTCGGGATCAAGACTCCGTTAACCAGCATAAAGCCGGTTGTCAGCCATTGAACGGTAGATGCTTCAATCTCCAGCTCCACCATTATAGACGGAAGTGCTATGTTCAATAATGTATTATTTAAAAATGCGATAAAAGCTCCTACCATTAAAACTGCCAATATCCCATATTGAGGACGTACATTCTTTTTTGTACTCTCCATTCATTCTCCCCCTTATACTAACAGTCCATTTTTTTATACTGTCATTTTAAACAAGATATATCATATACCATCGGTCCAAAAATTTCAATTGGAAATTTAATTTTCCCTATAAAAGTTTGTAGAAATAGCGGTATTGGGGTATCATCGACTTTATACAGTCAGTATAGTCAAGGAGGAAATCATGAATAAAAGAAAGCAGCATGTCATCACCAAAGCACATGGGCTGTTTATCGAAAAAGGATTTCAGCAGACATCCATACAAGACATCTTGGATTACAGCGGCATCTCGAAGGGAACTTTCTACAATTACTTTTCCTCAAAGAATGAATTATTGATAGAACTGTTCAAATCCATTTACAGTGAAATTGAAAAAAAGCGAAATGACCTGCTGATCAGCCAGGATCCTTCCAATATAGAAATATTCATTAAACAAATCGAAATACAAATGATTGAAAATAAGGAAAATAAACTGATCCCGCTCTATGAGGAAGTCATGATGTCGAATGACGAGGACTTGAAAAACTCGGTCAAAAGAGGGCAATTGAAGATGATCTATTGGCTTCACGGCCGATTCCTGGACATTTTCGGCGAGAGCAAGAGACCATACCTTTTGGACTGTGCAATCACATTCCTCGGCATCCTCCATCACAACCTTAGATATTATTCAATGGTCAACAACACGACAACCGGCCTTCACCGTGTAGTCCATTACAGTGTTGATCGAATCGTCAATATCGCCGAGGAACTAGGTAAAGGACATAAACCGCTGTTTCAGCCTGAACTCCTGAAGGTCTGGTTTCCTGAACATCAGTGCGGCATCCAGAATACAAAACAAGAGCTACAGCATACTGTTTTATTTCTGAAGCAGCAGATCACCGACACCACTGATCAGGTGAAATACCAGGAATTATTGGATTTTATCCAGGAAGAATTACTCCACAGCGAATCTCCACGGAAGTTTCTTATTAAAAGTGCTTTCGCTTCTTTGAAAGAAGGAGAAGAATTATTTGAGGAGAGCCATTTTAATAAGCTGGAAGAATTGATAGAAAAGTTAATTGTATAAATCTAAAGAGATGCACATAATTTGCGCATCTCTTTTTTGTCTGCAATATAACCTCAAGCGCTCGTTCCTTTTCACCTTCAGGATTCACTTTATAGCTTGCTTACACCACTTATGTTAAATCTTTTTATAACACACGCATGATAATAACTTCTCTAGTTATCTACTATAAAAAATCCAATTGTAATTAGCAGCAATCAGCTTAAGACACCTGCGGAATTCTGTGCATAAAGTAAAAATTCAATACTTAAATAGAGCCACAATCTCTGCGAGAAAATAAAAAAACGCAACCCATGAGGTTGCGTTTTTCAAGTATGGAGCATAGCGGGATCGAACCGCTGACCTCCACGCTGCCAGCGTGGCGCTCTCCCAGCTGAGCTAATGCCCCGCAATAGAATGTTGCGACGTTTTTTATTATATAAAGATTATTCTGTTTTAGCAAGTAGTTTGGTGAAAATTTTCTTTTTTTATTTCCTCTTCTTCTCGAAAGTGTTGTAAACGTTTTCTTTACCTTCTATAATGAAAGAAAATTCAGATTTCTTTAAGGGGGATTTTATGCTGCAAGCTGAAGTTTTGCCAGAACAGAAAAAGCCGTTCAACGAGTCCCATATAGGAACCAGTGAGATGCAGAAAAGCTATCGAGTGGATCTTCGCACGTTTTCTGAGAAAGAGTATAACAAGTTCGTCAAAGTGAACACAGTCAGTGACTGGTCACCGCTGTCCTGGAAAGATGTCGGCCGTCCGTTTGAGGTTAAAAACTATTCTGTGGATAGACATCAATATGAAGAAGAGCATGGCAAACCCATGAGTGCTCATACTTCCTGGCAGTATTTCAACAGATCTTTTCATGAGTGGTTTTCGAAGGATGTTCCTCTGGAAAAGCAGAGAGAAAAAGAAAAATTCCTGGAAAGCCTCAAGTCCTTCAAGGCAGGGACAGTAAAGGCTGCCCTTGGCGATGTTGTGAGAATTCAGCTTTGGAATTATGTACATCGGATACAGGACGGCATCTGGGATCCGCGTGGAAAACGGGCATTATTTGAGGGCCTTGATGTGTCCAAGCCGCGTATTCTATTTCTCGGTGCAGCCGAGGGGTATGAAGCAATGCAGCTTGCCGCCATGTACCCTGGGTCAAAAGTGACGATGGTGGATTATGATGAGTATTGCAAGACTACGAGGTATGAACACTTCCCGGATTCCTATCCATTCCTTGGTGAAAATCCGCAAACCGGCCAGCCCAAAGTCTATTATAAGGATGAATTAAATATTGAGTATGTCATAGACGATATTCGCAATCTTTCTTATGGAAAGGAATTTGACATTGTCATATCGGTTGGCCTGCTTGAGCATTTTCCTGACGAGTATAAACCGGAAGTAGTGGACTGGCACCGGAAATTTCTCAAACCGAATGGCTATGTGGTCATGACGACGCCGCGTAATCAATTGCGGTCGCGAATTTATTATAATATTTTTGCTGATGTGATGAATCACACGTACCGTGAGCTGATGACGGTCGAACAGATGGGTTTATATATGTATGAAAACGGCTTGGATATAGTAAATTCCGGTTATATCAAGGTTCATAATGGCATCATTGCAAAAGCTCGATAAGGTTTATTTTTCCTCCTATGTAACATTTTCATATCATCTTCGTCTACTTCAGTAACAAATGAAATGATTGGAGTGATGAAGATGAAAAAGCTATGGATCGGAGCTGGGGTCCTCCTGCTCGCTGCTGCACTCGTGTTTGTTTATTTTAAGCAGCCTGCTGTAAAAACCGGCGCTCAAAACAACGATAGAAATATTGTCCTTTCTGATAAAACATGGAACCTCGAGTTTTCTCAGCCCCTTAAGAAACTCAGCAAAGATGCTATTTATGTAAAAAATCAAAATGGCGAAAAGGTCCCTGTTAACATCGCCATCAGCGATGACCGTAAAAGCGTCCTCATCCATCCGCCCGAAGAAGGCTATTCTACCGAAACAGAATCTTTCACCCTGCATATTTCCTCTGCGGTTAAATCTTCTCTGGGGCTTCCGGTCCGAGGAAATAAAACAGTAGAATTTGCAGTTGTCCCTGCCCTTCCGGAAGTAAAATCACAGAAAGACCTTCAACAGTATTTCAAGTACGCCATTAAAAGAGAAAAAGAAAACAGGCCGAAGTTTTCTATATTTGACAGGGGTGTCTCAGAAGACTCTGCAGACGACAGCGGCTCCGGAGCTGAAGGAGCGATGGAGACCCAGCAGGAGTCTTCTTCCAATGAGCACAGCACGACCAATAACCAGGTTCAGGGAGTGGACGAAGCTGACATCGTCAAAACGGACGGCACCTACATCTATCAGATTGCCTCACAGCAGCTGGTCATAACAAAGGCTGAGCCAGTCAGTGATATGGAGATTGTTTCATCCATATCCTATGGAAATAATTTCTCCCCTCAGCACCTGTTTCTAGAGGATGACAAACTGGTTGTCATCGGAAACAGCTGGAATGACGAATACCAGGACAGACCTCATGCCGAAAAAAGCTCGGTTGAAGCTCACATCATGCCGATGCACAGCATGATGAAAACCCATATTTATGATATCTCTGACAAGACAAAACCAGAGCTGTTAAGGGAGTTCAGCATGGAAGGAAATTATGTTGCAGCCCGTAAAGCAGGTTCTTACGTATACCTTGCTGCCAGCCACCACCCGGACTACTGGATGCTAGAGGAGAAAGATAATGTTGAGCTGAGACCTCGGATTTCAGACAGCTTAAACGGTGAATCACCCTCTTTCCTTCAATATGAGAACATAAAGTATATGCCCCAGTCCACTGAAACCAACTTTACCTTGCTTGCGGCAATCAATCTTGATGAGGTTACTTCCGACATTCTCGTCGAATCTTATCTGGGAAGCGGCCATCAAATCTATATGTCTAAAGAAAATCTTTATATGGCATTATCCAGATATAACCCTGCAGGGGAAAATCCATTGGCATCTGCAGACACGGAAGTCTATAAGTTTTCAATAGACCAATCCCACATCGAATTCGCAGGAATGGCGAATGTAAGAGGAACAGTCCTCAATCAGTTTTCTATGGATGAATACGAAGGGAATTTCCGGATTGCCACAACCAAAGGAAACACATGGGGAGACGACCGCAGCCCCTCGGCCAATAACCTGTATATCCTTGATGAAAATTTGAAGCATATTGGAAAAGTCGAAGACCTCGCCAAGGGGGAGCGGATCTATTCGGTCCGTTTTATGGGAGACAAAGCTTATATGGTAACATTCAAACAGGTTGACCCGCTCTTTGTCATTGACACAAGCGACCCTTACTCACCTGAAGTTCTCGGAGAGTTGAAGATCCCCGGGTTCAGCAACTACCTCCACCCATTGGATGAAAACCATCTAATCGGTTTCGGCTATGACACCAAGCTTGTAAAGGATGACAAATCGTCTAATACAGAGCCACTGGTCCTGACAGGCGGCATGAAAATCTCTCTGTTTGATGTCTCTGATTTCCATAATCCAAAGGAAAAAGATACCGAGATCATCGGCGGCCGCGGAACCCATTCTTATTTAATGGAGGACCATAAAGCTCTCTTTCAGCATCGAGAGAAAAGCTTGTTCGGATTCCCAGTTTCCGTTTACCAGGATAAAGAAGGAAGTATGTATGAACAGATTTTTGACTACCAAGGCTCTCTTGTTTACGAAATCACCCCTGAAAATGGAATCGTCAGAAAGGCACAGATAACGAATTCTGAAGAAGATGAGATCTATGAGCGCTGGGAGCATCAGGTGCAGCGGATGCTCTATATCGGAGAAAATCTCTACACCCTTTCTCCTGAACAGATTCAAGCTTACAAACTGAATGACTTCACTAAAATGGGAGTTGATTTCATGCGGTTCTTTCATTTTAATTGGCTCTATTTGAAAGATGTTGCTTTTAAGGTTATTTATCGATTTTTCCTGAACGTAGACGGATTGGAGCGGAAGGTGTGCGACCTCCTGCGGGACTAGCGGGACAGGTGAGACCCCACAGGCAAAGCCGAGGAGGCTCACCGCCCGCCCCGCGGAGTCGTGCACCTGGAGCGGAAATCCATTCTTTTTACTCAGCCACAATCTTTGCGAAGAGAGCTTTTTATTATGGTTTTGTCCCAGCCTCTTTCATATTTACGGATTTATTTTACCTCTGAAAAATCTTTGCTCATAGAAATAGGATAAAAACCACTACAACTTTTTTTACAATATTAGCCTATTTTTTATGTATAAAGGCAATAATGGATAGCAATGCGGAAAGGAGACTTTGCATATGAGTGTTTCTTTTTATCAGAGATTTCTGAGGTGGCCCATCCTTGTGAGAACTTTGGTCATAGCCCTTACAGCCATTTCTGCTTTTGGAATCCTAATACATATTATAGAACCTGTCAATTTCCCTACTATTTTTGATGGCATATGGTGGGCGTTGATTACGACTTCAACAGTCGGATATGGAGATTACGTCCCTTTAACAATTTTGGGGAGAATCATTGCCATGCTGCTCATTTTTCTGGGAGCCGGTTTTCTGACAACCTATTTTGTCACGCTGGCTGCCTCTACTGTTACCACGCAAAATGCTTACTTAGAAGGGAAAGCTTCTTTTATGGGAAAGGAACATACAATCATTGTTGGCTGGAACGAACGGTCAAGAGAAATCATTGATCAATTGCTTTCCTTTGACGGCAGCAATCTGGTTACCTTAATCGATGATTCCTTAACGGAGAATCCTTATAAAAATCCCCGCATCCATTTTATAAAAGGACAGTCATTTAGGGATGATATTTTAAAAAAGGCAGGAGTCGATACTGCTGAAATTGCAGTCATCACCGCCGATCAGAATAAAAATGAAATCGACGCAGACATGAACACAGTGATGACACTGCTGGCAATGAAAGGAATCAACCCGAAGCTTTACTGCGTAGCTGAAATTCTGACAGGAGATCACATCGCCAATGCTGAACGAGCAGGTGCTGATGAAGTCATCCAGACGAATAAACAGACCAGTTATATTATTATGGACAGTATTTTATCCAAAGGAATGAGCACAACCATTCTTGAGCTCTTGAATCATCTAAAGGGAAATAATCTTCAAGTGATCGATCCCATAGAAGAATGCCATAATAAAACATTTCAAGAAATAAGCAATTTGCTCCTGGAGCGGAATATTATCCTTTTGGGATTAAAAAAAGGAGAGCGCACAATTGTGAACCCTCCATTGGAAACAATCATTTATGCTGACGACGGACTACTGGTGATTTCCACTGAAAAGTCCAAAAAGAAATCAAGTTAGCAGCTGGTCTTCCAGTTCTTTCACCAGCTCCACGCCAACAGAAATATATTCTTCTGGAAAACTGGCGTCTGGATCCTGCGGCTCCGAGAACTGGTTGGTCGTCCCAGAAAATGTTCCGGTGGAGGCGTGGTCATCCAACCCGCGCTGATATTTGTGAGAAAGCAGGAACGGCCTTCCGAATTCCACTGTGGCTCCGCGGGAATCCAGCTGCCCGTCCACGGCAGCGAACGGCAGGCGCAAAAATTGATACCCGACCTCATCGTCGATTTTATAATCAAAATATCCATGATCATAATCCCAATTTCCGCCAATATCATATCCTAACGGCTTCAGCTGCTGCTCCAGCTTATACAACTGAAAATGCTGCCCCTCCAGTTTTGAAGGAAGTTCAATCATCCCAAACACTCCTTTCTTTTACGTTAGTTTTTCCCAGAGTGAATGGAATAAGTCATTAAAAACAAAAAGCATTGAGTGAATAGAAGTGTGAAGGCGTCTGGAGTATAAAACATTCAGTTCAGATAATTACTAAGCGCCTGTTGTTGAACTGGCGGGCAAACCATTTCCATCAGCCACCTCTGGAATCCTGGTTTACGGGCCGTTATCCTCCAAAAGAGAGCTGCTCAATGGGCCGCAAATCCTGGTTACTGGCCATTATCCTTCAAAAAGGGGAGCTCATTGGACCGCAAATCTTGGTTATGGGTCATTATCCTTCAAAAAGGGGAGCTCATTGGACCGCAAATTCTTCTTACGGGCCATTATCCTTCAAAAAGGGGAGCTCATTGGACCGCAAATTCTTCTTACGGGCCATTATCCTCCAAAAAAGGGGAGCTCATTGGATCGCAAATCTTGGTTACGGGCCATTATCCTTCAAAAAGGGGAGCTCATTGGACCGCAAATCTTGGTTATGGTCCATTATCCTTCAAAAATAGGGAGCTCATTGGACCGCAAATCCTGGTTACGGGCCATTATCCTTCAAAAATGGGGAGCTCATTGGACCGCAAATCCTTCTACAGATTAGTTACTACTTTTACTCTGTTTGATTTATTAACAAAGTGGAGATTGAGTTTATACAAAAAAGCTGACACCCAGTGGATGTCAGCTTTTCTATTTCTTATTTCAAACGCTTCTCAAGCTCTGCTTTCTTTTCTTCAAATCCTGGTTTACCTAATAGAGCGAACATGTTCACTTTGTAAGCCTCTACTCCAGGCTGGTCGAATGGGTTGACTCCCAGAAGGTAGCCGCTGATTGCACAAGCTTTTTCAAAGAAGTAAACAAGATATCCGAATGTGTAGGCATCCATTGCCGGTATCTCGACAATCAGGTTCGGCACGCCGCCGTCTGTATGAGCAAGCAATGTTCCTTGGAACGCTTTGTTGTTCACAAAGTCGACTGTTTGGCCTGCCAGATAATTCAAGCCGTCAAGATCGCTATCCGCTTCTTCAATGGTCAGTTCATGGCGTGGTTCTGAAACCTTGATGACCGTTTCAAACAGGTCTCTTCTTCCTTCCTGGACATACTGCCCCATAGAATGAAGATCAGTGGAGAAATTAGCTGATGCAGGGAAAATTCCTTTCTGGTCTTTTCCTTCACTTTCGCCGAACAGCTGCTTCCACCACTCTGAGAAGTATTGAAGACCCGGCTCATAGTTGATCAGCATTTCAATTGTTTTTCCTTTATTGTAAAGGACATTTCTTACTGCTGCATATTGGTACGCAGGATTCTCTTCTAAGTTGTCCGTGCTGAAGTCCTGGCGAGCTGCAGCTGCACCTTTCATCATGGCATCAATATCGATTCCACTAACAGCGATGGGCAGAAGCCCCACTGCTGTAAGAACAGAATAGCGTCCACCTACATCATCAGGTACCACGAATGTTTCGTATCCTTCGTCGTTCGCTAATGTTTTAAGGGCGCCTTTAGCTTTATCCGTTGTTGCATAGATACGTTTTTTCGCTTCCTCTGCACCGTATTTCTCTTCCAACTTTTTGCGGAAGATACGGAATGCGATGGCAGGTTCCGTTGTTGTTCCTGACTTGGAAATGACGTTGATGGAGAAATCCTTATTTTCAAGAAGATCCATCAAATCAGTCATATAAGTGGAGCTGATATTGTTTCCTAAAAACAGGACTTGAGGCGTCTTGCGCTGTTCACCGGAAAGCGCGTTATAAAAGCTGTGGTTAAGCATTTCAAGAGCTGCCCTTGCTCCCAAATACGAACCGCCGATTCCAATAACAAGAAGGACATCAGAATCATTTTTAATTTTCTCGGAAGCTTTCTGGATGCGGGAAAACTCTTCTTTATCATAATTTTCCGGAAGGTCGACCCATCCTAGAAAGTCGCTTCCTGCCCCTGTTCCTTCATGTAAAGAGTTGTGCGCCGTTTTTACAGCATCTTTCAAGTATGTAATTTCATGTTCTCCAAAAAAGGAAAGAGCTTTTGAATAATCAAAGCGTACATGTGTCATATCTATTACCTCCTATTAAATTATTCCTTAATCCACTTTATCGAAAGCCGTGATGATAATCAAGAAAGGAACTGATGTGAAAGCGATACCAAATGGTTTTTTCTATAAACTTTCACGAAATAGCCGTGAATCGTTCAGAATCCTCCATGCAATCAGCTTATATCCCTTCTCATTCGGATGCAGGGAGTCACTGAAATATTCCTCTTTGGACTTGTTTTTAAAAACTCCGTTCAGGGGGATGAAATATATTCCCTCATACTCTGCCGCAAGCTTCTTATTCAAGTCGTTCCATTGGTCGATGTGTCTTTCTATCTCCGAACTACCGGGATACGGATTATATAGACCGATTAAGTGAATGGGCGCAGAATGATTTTCTTCTCTTAAGGTATTCAAAATCGAAGTCAAATTCCTGCGGTAATCTTCCTTTCCTTCGTGGATTTTCGCTTCTTGAAGATTATCCAAGTCGCCTCCGTTGCTGTTGATCAAGTCATTGGTGCCAATAAATACAATCATTCCGTCGGCTTTACTTGCTTCTTCACGGGTTTCCGGGTTCTCGAGCTGGTTCAGTATGCCGTTGGTTTCCTGCCCGACAATTCCATAGTTGGCAATCTCAATCGGCCCTGTCTCGTATTTTTGGTTAAGGACAGATTCAAGCTTATCAACATACCCTTCATCTCCCTTATCCCCCAAGCCATAGGTCAGGGAATCTCCAAACGCAACGATGGTTCTCTCCTTTGACTCATAGTGTGCCCAGCCCAATAAAGCAGAAACCGCAAAGATGCCCAAAATCGCATAAAATACAGGTCTCATTTAAAAATCCTTTCCTGTAATGGGACTAAGATGAACAAAGGGGACTGCACCCGTTAAAGGACAGTCCCATAGTAATCTTTATAGTGAAGCTTTCAAGATAGCTTTTACATCCTCATGTTTCAAGGAGCTGAAATAACCAAATTCTCCATTGGCCATTGCTTTGTCCGCCATTACATCGATGTTCTCGTCATTGATGTCATAATCGGCAAGTTTTGAAGGAGCTCCGAGGCTGCTCCAGAATGCGGAGAGCTTATCGATTCCTTCCAAACCGATTTCCTTATCTGTTTTACCCTCA
Source organism: Rossellomorea vietnamensis (assembly GCF_008180615.1). Classification (GTDB taxonomy): domain Bacteria; phylum Bacillota; class Bacilli; order Bacillales; family Bacillaceae_B; genus Rossellomorea; species Rossellomorea vietnamensis_D. Next base: position 85,662 of record NZ_VTEH01000015.1, on the reverse strand, counting down.
GGGTCCACATCGAAAACACGAACAGCCATTTGTGCAAAACGGGCTGGATTGACGTCAATATTATGTCTCATCCAGTTTGGGAAAAGAATTGCCAAACCGCCTGCATGCGGAATATCGTATACAGCTGATACGGCATGCTCGATATTATGAGTCGCCCAGTCACCGCGATAGCCCATTTGAAGCATTCCGTTCAGGGCAATTGTACCGGAGTAAAGGATAGTTTCTCTATGCTCGTAGCTTTCCAGGTTGTCCAGAAGCTGTGGCGCTGTTTCAATCACTGTTTTCAATGTGGATTCACACAATCTGTCCTGCAAAGGAGTATGCGTCGCATTATGGAAGTACTGTTCAAACACATGCGACATCATATCAACCATTCCATATATGGTTTGGTCTCTAGGTACTGTAAAGGTATTCTGCGGATCTAGAATCGAGAATTTAGGGAATACAGCCGGACTTCCCCAGCCATATTTCTCATGTGTTTCCCAATTGGTGATGACCGATCCAGCATTCATTTCCGATCCTGTCGCAGCAAGTGTAAGAACGGTTCCAAACGGAAGGGCTTCTTCAGCAGCAGCTTTCTTTGTCACAAGATCCCAAGCGTCGCCATCATACTTAGCGCCCGCAGCAACAGCTTTGGTGCAGTCGATGACACTTCCGCCTCCTACTGCCAGCAATACCTCGATGCCTTCGTTTTTACAGATTTCCACTCCTCTTCTTACAGTGGAGATACGCGGATTCGGTTCCACACCGGAAAGTTCATGGACTTCAGCATCTATTTCTTTTAAAAGGCCAGTCACTCTATCGTAGAGACCATTGCGTTTAATGCTTCCTCCTCCGTAAACTAGAAGAACCTTTTTCCCGTACTGAGGAATTTCTTCCTTTAATTTTTCCACTTCATCTTTACCAAAGATCAATTTCGTCGGATTATAAAAAGCAAAACTGTTCATTTAGTTGCCTCCTCTATTTACTATGCAGCATCTTTAATTCTCATTTGTTTATAAGGGATACCCCATATGTAAAAGCTTGGGTTTCCTTACCTTGTCTTTATTATCGAGTATAATGTTCCCTTATTGCAAAGAAAATGCACAGCGATATTTTTTTAAAAGGGAATGCATAATAAAACAGGAAAAACAACAAGCTATGAGTGAAACATTAAATAAAAAGTGCCGAGTGTACTTTCTATCGTAACCGGCGCCTACTCAATAAGGAGGTAACAACATGAGTACAATTCAACGCATTGCACTGGTCCTTACTATCATTGGAGCTATCAACTGGGGCCTTGTAGGGTTCTTCCAATTTGATCTTGTTGCCGCTATCTTCGGCGGACAAGATTCAGCGCTTGCCCGTCTGATTTATGGTTTGGTCGGGATCGCCGGCTTAATCAATATTGGTCTTCTGTTTGCTCCTTCTGAAGAAGCAGAGCAGTCTCCTGAAGCCCGTCCAACTCGATAAAAATGACAAAAGACAAACTCCGGAAAAGGGAGTTTGTCTTTTTTTGGGAGCTAAGTTTACTGCGTTAACCACATCCAGCTTCAACGCCTGAGGGTCCGTACCCACTAGAACGGAATTAGCCCCTCGGAGTCAAATAACCCTCAGAGAATAAGAGGGAAGACCGCTTTTTTTCTCTGAGGAACATTTGCCTGTCGGGGCTGTTCAAGGCGCTTACGCTTTTGTTTCGTCCAGCTTCAGCGCCTAGCCCCTCGGGGTCAAATAACCCAAAGAGAATAAAAGGGAAAACCGCCTTTTTTTCTCTTTGGAACATTTGCCTGTCGGGGCTGTGCAAGGCGCTTACGCTTTTGTTTCTATTTTAGAAGTCTGCGCAGGATTTTCAGCCCATTTTTGGAGTTGGGGTATTTAAACGAAAAATCAAAACGCGTGGTTTGCTTCAGGATACTTTTATAATGTGAAAACGTCGAGAAACTGCTCTCACCATGATAGCTGCCTATCCCGCTTTCCCCTACACCTCCAAATGGAAGATGAGGAGTCACGATATGCATGAGCGTGTCATTTATGCATCCGCCCCCAAAGGAAAGATTTTCAGTAATGTCTCTTTCTACATTTTCGCTTCCAGTAAACAAGTAAAGAGCAAGCGGCTTAGGCCTGCTTGTAACAAAAGACTTAACCTCTTCCAGGCTGCCATAGGTAAGCACCGGGAAGATCGGTCCGAAAATCTCTTCTGTCATGACAGGGACTTCGGTTGAACGGGGCTTCAACAGAGTAGGTTGAATCTGAAGAGTCTCGTCACTGAAACCTCCTCCATAAATCACTTCTCCATCACTTAAATAGCTTTTCAAGCGTGTATAGTGACGCTCATTCACTACCTTACCATACTGATCACTTTGGAAAGGCTCGTTCCCATAGAACTCATGAACCGCTTTCTTGTATTCTTCTACGAATGATTCTTTCACATTTTCATGGACGAACAGGTAATCCGGTGCTATGCAGGTCTGTCCGGAATTGGCCAGTTTTCCGAATGCCACCCTCTTCGCCGCGAGAGACAAGTCTGCATCCTCGTGCACAATACAAGGGCTCTTTCCTCCTAATTCAAGCGTGACAGGAATCAAACGCTTCGATGCTGCTTCCATCACTATTTTCCCTACAGGAACGCTTCCTGTAAAAAATATATAATCGAATGGCTGATCCAGAAGAAGCTGATTCGTTTCGACGCCGCCCTCCAAGACATGAATTAATCCCTTTTCAAAGTCATCAAAGATTTCAGCCAGAACCCTGGAGGTATTCGGAGTGATTTCAGATGGTTTCAAAATGGCTGTGTTCCCTGCCGCCAAAGCCCCGATTAACGGTGAAATCGCCAGCTGGATAGGGTAATTCCACGGCGCGATGATTAAAGAAACGCCATATGGTTCCGGTATACGATACCCTTTAGAACCAAAATGGGTCACCGCTGTTTTCACTTTTTTCGGCTTTGCCCAAGAGTCCAGATTCTTCAATGTAAAGTTGATTTCTTCAAGTAAGATCCCTATTTCCGTCGTGTAGGCTTCTCTTTCAGATTTATTTAAATCATCATGCAAAGCTTTCAGGATTTTGGATTCATTCTCACGAAGCACTTCACCCAATTTCTTGAGGTGAGCTTTTCTTGCTTCCAGCGGTCTTGTTTTGCCTGACCCATAATAGGCTTTCTGAAGGTCAACCGCTGCCGTCACTTCCTCTTTTGATTTCTCTGGTATGGTTATTCCGCTCATTAAAAACTCTCCTTGAATTGAGTGATTTAGTATCATTATATACCTTTACCCGAGTATTTACTTTTAAACTTCGGTTGTCCTGCTCTCTAAATTGGTTTCAGGTGATTCAACTTCCGTGCTGGAGCCGCCGGGCAGAGTATCGGCGGTAAAAGAGGATTTTTCGGCGAGAGCCGCTCTTTTATCAGCGGTTCCCTAAGTTTATCGGCATTATTTAAAATTTATCGGCGAAAAACACGTGTTTATCGGCGAAACGACATTTCTCTAAAAGCTGTAGCTATTAGGTTCCAGCGCCAGTGAGCCGCCATTCCTTAAAAACTAAAAAAACCGAACAGGCACAAAACCTGATCGGCATTCTTTTAAACCCAGCCTCTGAACCTGGAAGCTTCCGCCATCTTGCGGGCTCCTACCATGTAGGCTGCCAAGCGCATGTTGACTCTGCGGTTCATAGACGTTTCATAAACATTATTGAACGCATCCACGATTTTGGAGTGAAGTTTTTCATTCACTTCTTCTTCTGTCCAGTAATAACCTTGGTTATTCTGCACCCACTCAAAGTATGAAACCGTTACTCCTCCGGCACTCGCCAATACGTCCGGCACTAGGAGAATGTCCCTCTCTGAGAGGATCCTTGTTGCTTCAAACGTTGTTGGGCCATTCGCTGCCTCGACTACGATGGATGCTTTGATTTTATCGGCATTGTTTTCAGTGATTTGATTGGAAATGGCCGCAGGGACAAGAATGTCGCAGTCCAGTTCCAATAATTCCTGATTAGAGATGATGTTATCAAATAAGGTTGTGACGGTTCCAAAGCTGTCACGGCGATCTAACAGATAATCAATATCCAAGCCTTTAGGATCATGAAGTGCTCCGTGTGCATCTGATATTGCTATGACTTTCGCGCCTGCATCATGCATGAATTTTGCCAGAAAGCTGCCCGCATTACCGAAGCCCTGCACGACAACCCTGGCACCTTTTATATCGATGCCTTTTTTCTTGGCAGCTTCCTCGATGCAGATTGTGACGCCTTGAGCTGTTGCTTTTTCACGCCCTTGCGATCCGCCCAGAACCAATGGCTTTCCTGTGATAAATCCAGGGGAATCATTTTCACGCAGACGGCTGTATTCATCCATCATCCAAGCCATGATCTGTGAGTTTGTATAAACGTCAGGGGCCGGGATGTCTTTCGTCGGACCGACAATCTGGCTGATTGCCCGGACGTAGCCTCGGCTGAGCTTCTCCAGCTCAGTGAAGGACATCGTTCTCGGATCACAGATAATACCGCCTTTTCCCCCGCCATACGGCAGATCGACAATTCCGCATTTCAAGCTCATCCACATCGATAATGCTTTCACTTCTTCTTCATCCACTTCAGGATGGAAGCGGACGCCGCCTTTTGTAGGGCCGACTGCATCATTATGCTGAGCTCTGTAACCTGTAAAAACTTTAATGCTTCCATCATCCATACGTACAGGGATACGTACAGTCAGCATACGAATCGGCTCTTTCAGCAGCTCGAACATTTCTTCGTTATAGCCAAGCTTGCCAAGAGCATCGTTGATGACATGTTGAGTAGATGTAAACAGATTCAGGTTTTCTCCCATTGAAAAATTCGCCTCTTTATTGTGTAGTCTAAACCGTTGTTATTGTAACATACAACCTTACTATTTCTTAATATATTACAGGATATTAAATGCTATATTTCGTAAACATATCCCAAGTATAAAGTAGATTTCCGCTCCAGGCGTACGACTCCGCAGGGCGGGCGCTGAGCCTCCTCGGCTTCGCCTGTGGAGTCTCACCTGTCTTCAAAAGTGGAAGCACCTTGGTCAGCCCCGACAGGCAAATGTTCTCAAGAGAAAAAAAGCGGTCTTCCTTTTTATCTCTTGGGGTTATTTGACCCCGAGGGGCTAGGTGCTGGAACTAGACGCCCGCTAATCCCGCAGGAGATCGCACACCTTCCGCTCCAATCATACCTCGTTAAAACATTGGGTTGGATATTTATATTCCTTGGAAACACCCATAAAAATATAAAACTGTATGAAAGGACGATTTCCAATACATTTAATATAGGGTATTCTACTCAAATCAGGGGCCTTACTATGTGAAGAGCCAAGGACCGGCCGGCCTCACTACACCCATTCAACCTACATGTCTCATTCAGCTTCTGATGACAGACAGCTGATTAAACCTTGAAGAAAATAGAAACCTTATTTTGAAAGGACTTTCTGGATGCGCTCAATCGCCCAATCAAGGTCTTCCTGGCTGATGATCAATGGAGGAGCGAACCTGATGACTGTTTCATGAGTTTCTTTGCACAACAGGCCTTCTTCTTTCAGCTGCTCACAGTAGCCGCGGGCAGGTTCAGTCAGCTCAACACCGATGAATAATCCTCTTCCACGGACTTCCTTGATCTTAGGGTTATCAATCTCCCTCAGCTTGTTCATAAAGTACTCTCCCAATTCAAGGGAACGCTCGGAAAGCTTTTCATCTTCCAGCACTTCCAGTGACGCAACCGATACGGCACATGCCATAGGGTTTCCTCCAAAAGTTGAACCGTGGGAACCTGGATTGAATACACCCAGCACCTCGTTGTCAGCCACAACACAGGAGATTGGGAAAACACCGCCGCCCAGGGCTTTGCCAAGGATATACATATCCGGTTCAACATCTTCCCACTCACAGGCAAACATTTTTCCAGTACGCGCAAGACCGGCCTGAATTTCGTCCGCGATGAACAAGACATTATTTTCTTTACACAGCTCATATGCTGCTTTCAAGAATCCTTCAGGAGGGATTACGATTCCTGCTTCCCCTTGAATCGGTTCAATCAAAAATGCAGCTGTATTTGGAGTGATCGCTTCTTTCAATGCTTCGATGTCTCCGTACGGCACCAGGTTAATCCCCGGAAGCATCGGTCCGAAGCCTCTCTTGTATTCTTCTTCAGAAGAAAGAGAAACAGCGGACATTGTACGGCCGTGGAAGTTTCCTACACAAGCGATGATTTCAGCCTGATTATCTGCCACACCTTTCTTGTCATAGGCCCAGCGGCGAGCAGTTTTGATAGCTGTCTCAACGGCTTCAGCACCCGTGTTCATCGGAAGTGCCATATCTTTATTTGTCAGTTTACAGATTTTTTCATACCATGGTCCAAGCTGGTCATTGTGGAACGCGCGTGAAGTCAGTGTCACACGGTCAGCTTGATCTTTAAGGGCCTGGATGATTTTCGGATGGCGGTGGCCTTGATTCACCGCGGAATACGCACTGAGCATATCCATGTATTTGTTTCCTTCAGGATCTTTCACCCATACACCTTCAGCTTCAGAGATGACGATTGGCAGTGGATGATAGTTATTTGCACCATATTCTTGGGTTTGATCAATGATAGATTGAGAGTTTTTTGACATTCGAATTTCCTCCTGATCAATTAGTTTTAGTAAGTATGAAAAAAAAATTATGAAAATATGTCTATTTATAAGGCTCTTTTCGTAAACTTTGTTGCGGTTTATTATCACTTCGAAAAATATCTCTTATTAACCTGAAGCATCCTGGTAAGCCTGAAAGAAAAGAGCTGCTCTCTCCATTGAGCGGAAAAATTTAGTATCCAGAAAAAAATCCGGCTCTTGAGATTTTCCCGAAAGCAACGATCTTTAAGAAAATAGCCATTTATAATCAATGGAGCCTCCGCTTGAAGGCTCCATTATATTGTCAGTCTTATAGCATTTCTGATGTTGTTTTAGCTTGCATATGAAGAAGCAAGTAGTCTGGTCCGCCCGCTTTGGAATCGGTACCGGACATATTGAACCCGCCGAATGGCTGGTATCCAACGATTGCTCCTGTACATCCGCGGTTGAAGTATAGGTTACCGACATGGAAATCTTCACGAGCCTGCTCGATGTGTGCACGGTTATTCGTGATGACGGCACCAGTCAAGCCGTAGTCTGTGTTATTCGCTACTTCGATGGCATGGTTGAAGTCTTTTGCTTTTGAGAAAGCGACAACAGGTCCAAAGATTTCTTCTTTCATGATGCGTGCTTCCGGATCAAGGTGTGCAAAGATCGTTGGCTTGATGAAGTAACCTTTAGAGTCGTCCCCTTCTCCGCCGATCATCAATTCGCCTTCTTCTTTACCGATTTCGATGTAGCTCATGATCTTATCGAATGCAGCCTGGTCATTAACAGGTCCCATGAATGTTTCACGGTCTGTGGTATCGCCGACTGTTAATTCTTTTGTCAGTTCAACGGCACGTTCAAGAACTTGATCGTAGACATCTTCCACAATGATTGCACGGGAGCATGCAGAACATTTTTGGCCTGAGAATCCGAATGCGGAAGCCACGATTGATTTAGCCGCTAATTCAAGGTCTGCTTCTTTATCAACCACAATTGTATCTTTACCGCCCATTTCAGCAATGACACGCTTCAGCCAGATTTGGCCAGGCTGTACTTTAGATGCACGCTCATAGATGCGTGTTCCTACATCGCGTGAGCCTGTGAACGATACGAAACGTGTTTTCGGATGATCGACGATATAATCGCCCATCTCAGATCCGCTTCCTGGAATAAAGTTGATTACACCTTTAGGAAGTCCGGCTTCCTCAAGAACTTCGATGAACTTGGCTGCAACAACAGGAGTCGTTGATGCCGGCTTCAGAAGGACTGTATTACCGGAAACGATTGCCGCAACAGCTGTACCAGCCATGATTGCGAATGCAAAGTTCCAAGGGGAAATGACTACACCTACTCCCAGTGGAATGTAGTTGAATTGATTGTATTCGCCAGGACGGCTTTCCACTTTGAAGCCTTCTGCGATGCGCAGCATTTGGCGGCCGTAGTATTCCATGAAGTCAATTGCTTCCGCTGTATCTGCGTCTGCTTCATTCCAAGGCTTACCTGCTTCTCTTACAAGGATAGCCGAGAATTCGTGCTTGCGGCGGCGTACAATCGCAGCTGCTTTAAATAGAATGTCTGCACGAGTCTCAGGCTTTACTTTTCTCCAAGTCTGAAACGTGTCATATGCTTCGTTCATTGCTTTTTCAGCTAATTCACGGCTTGCTTTTGAAACACGTCCGACAACCTGCTCCTTGTTTGCCGGGTTCACAGAAACGATCTTATCTTCAGTCGTAATCTTTTCTCCGCCGATTGTCAAAGGATAATCTTGACCCAGATAGCTGTCCACCAGCTTTAGGCCCTCTTTAAAAGCTTGCTGATTTTCTTCTTTAGAAAAATCTGTGAATGGTTCATGTTTGTACGGAATCAAATTCATTTCCCCCTTTATCTAGAATAAAAAATTAGTATTTTCATTTTATGAAGGATTAGAAGCGCAAAAAATATTTGCATTCGGAAAACCCTTACATATATAATAATGCAAAAGATAGTTGCGTTTTTCAAGCTTTTTGTTTAATTTTTTTACAATTCTTTAAAAACGGTTGAACTTCATATGTATGAAGGTGGATTTTCGTCCATTCATGAAAAGCTTCAAACGCTTGCTGAAAAACTATCTTGCACATTACACTATTACACTGTTAAACAGCCTTTCAAACTTATAAACCTGATTCTTTGAAATTTTCCTGAAACTTTTACAGAGGAAGCAGACAAAAAGGAGAGAAACCATATGCTTGGGAACGGGATGCAGGAGTTAGTATATCTCTATGAAAAAGTAGTGGACTCTATCGATGCAGGCGTTCATGTTATTAACTCAGAAGGAAAAACGATAATATATAACCAAAAAATGATGAATATTGAGGGAATGGATGTCGAGGACGTACTCGATAAAAACCTTCTAGAAGTCTTTCAATTTCACTATGGCGAAGAGAGCACCCTGCTGAAGGTACTGCGTACGGGAATCCCTGCGCTGAATGTCAAGCAGACTTACTTTAATGTAAAAGGCAGCGAGATCACCACCATTAACAACACTTATCCTATTTTCCATGACGGCGTGCTTTCCGGGGCGATGGAAATTGCGCGCGATGTTACCAAATTGGAAAAACTCATCCGCGAGAATCGCAGCAAGAAAGAAGATTTTCATTATACATTTGACCATATTATCGGAGAGGATTCCGGATTCAGGGAAGTGGTGGAAAACGGCAGGCGTGCTTCCAGGACTTCTTCCCCTGTCTTGATTTCAGGTGAAACAGGAACGGGTAAAGAACTTTTCGCCCAGAGCATCCATAACGGCAGCCCCCGGGCAAAGGAACCTGTGATCAATCAAAACTGTTCAGCTTTGCCCGACTCTGTAATGGAGGAATTGTTATTCGGTGTTCATAAAAAGGTTTCTGAAGAGACCATTGAAAGCCCCGGCTTATTCGAACAGGCTGGAAACGGAACATTGATTCTTGATGAAATCAATACGCTGAGCCTGCCGCTGCAAACAAAGCTGTTAAGAGCATTGCGGGAGAAGAAAGTCCGCCGGCTCGGCTCGGATGCCGGCAGCCCCATAGAATGCAGGATGATATGCACCATAAACGAAGATCCCATTGATGCCATTTCGGAGGGCAGACTTCGGAAAGAACTCTACTATCAGCTCAGCGTCGTTTCCATCTTTATTCCACCGTTGCGGGAAAGAATGGGTGATTTGGAAACATTGATTCATTTCTTCATCGAAAAATATAACGGGCTTTTCGGCATGGAAATCAAGGGCTTGGAAGATTCCGTGCTGGATAGATTCAAAAACTATGACTGGCCCGGGAATGTTCGCGAATTGGAACATGTCATTGAAGGCGCCTTTAATTTGATGGGCACTGAAGACACCATCGGCTACACCCAGCTGCCAGTCCATTTCAGGCAGCGGACACAGCTTTCAAGTGAGAAGGAGCTGGACACGAATGCTGAAGATTTTCTGTTTGACGGAGACAAAGAGATCAAACCACTGGAAGAGTACATGGCGCAGGCGGAAATCTACTACATTCAGAAAGCTCTTTTACATCATGACTACAATGTCACCAAAACGGCAAAAGTCCTCGGGATGAGCAGGCAGAATCTGCAATACCGAATCAAGAAATTTGATATTGGGCGTCCAGATTAAAAAAGAATAAAAATAAAGCAGCTGACCGAAATGGGCCAGCTGCTTTATTGGTTGTTGGGATTCCTTGCTTATAGATTTAGACTAGTCAGCTGCTAATAATGGCAGGGCTGCTTTACTCTTTTTTATCTTCTTCGTCTTTTTCGTCTTCTTCTTTCAACTCTTCCATAGCCTGGTGTGTCTGAGGAAAGCCATTTGCCGACCATTCAGCTCGGTAAGCGTGGTCCAATTCTGTAAGGCCTTTTTCCTCGTCTGTTTTATCCGCATCGGGACTTTCCCTCTGATCAATCTTCTTGCTGTTTCTCATATCTGTATCCTCTATCACTTCAGGATCATCACCTTTCTTCTTCTTGATGGCTGCCGTAGCCAGTGCTGCTCCACCTGCTGAAACCAGTGATCCCACGATCAGACCCTTAGTCGATTTTTTCATGGTAACCCTCCATTTCAATTTTGTGTCTATTACTCTATACCCTTTTCCCCGTCTTTTAAAAACTTGGTTTTCAAAAGACTATAGTGAGCAGAGGATTTTGGTGCCTGATGATTCACTCCGCAATATCCTGTACGAGGGAAACCTGACATAAGAAAATACGCACGCTGGTGTTTCTCAAAAAGACGACGAGGAACACCTCACATGTAAAAATCGCACGCTGAGATCTCTCAGGAAGACAACGAGGGTCACCTGACACCCCAAAAGCGCATTCTGGTGTCACTCAAGAAAACGACGAGGAACACCTGACACCAAAAATGCGCATTCTGGTGTCACTCAAGAAAACGACGAGGGACACCTAACACCCAAAAAGTGCATTCTGGTGTCACTCAAGAAAACGACGAGTGACACCTGACAAGTAAAAAGCGCATTCTGGTGTCTCTCAGGAAGACGTCGAGGGACACCTGACACCAAAAAAGCGCATTTTGGTGTCACTCAAGAAAACGATGAGGGACACCTGACACCCAAAATGCGCATTCTGGTGTCACTCAAGAAAACCACGAGGGACACCTAACACGTAAAAATCGCACGCTGGTGTCACTCAAGAAAACGACGAGGAACACCTGACACCAAAAATGCGCATTCTGGTGTCACTCAAGAAAACGACGAGGGACACCTAACACCCAAAAAGTGCATTCTGGTGTCACACAAGAAAACCACGAGGGACACCTAACACGTAAAAATCGCACGCTGGTGTCACTCAAGAAAACGACGAGGAACACCTGACACCCAAAAAGCGCATTCTGGTGTCACTCAAGAAAACCACGAGGGACACCTAACACGTAAAAATCGCACGCTGGTGTCACTCAAGAAAACGACGAGTGACACCTAACACGTAAAAATCGCATTCTGGTGTCACTCAAGAAAACCACGAGGGACACCTAACACGTAAAAATCGCACGCTGGTGTCACTCAAGAAAACGACGAGGAACACCTGACACCAAAAATGCGCATTCTGATGTCACTCAAGAAAACGACGAGGGACACCTGACACCCAAAAAGTGCATTCTGGTGTCACTCAAAAAGCCAAAAAGGGACACAAAAAATAACAACCAAACTCACAAGAAGAGTTTTTTTACACAAAAAAAAGAACCGGCTGCAAAAAGCCGGTTCCGGTTCTCATTCAAAAATTACTTCTTGATAAGGTCTTGACGCTCGGATTGCTCGATCCACTCTTCAAGCTTGTCTTTAAGAGTGTTGAAGCCCGTTGGAGCAGCTTCAGTTGCCGGAGCAGGTTTTACGCTTCCTTGACGGCGCTTAGGCTTTTTCACAGCAGCTGCAGCTTTTGGCTCTTCTGCAGGAGGCTCTTCAGTCGCGCGGATAGAAAGGCTGATTTTGCCTGCCGCTTCATCAACTGATAAAACTTTTACATTAACTTCATCTCCGACACTTAGATGCTCATTGACATCTTTAACGAATCCGTGTGTGATTTCGGAAATATGAACAAGTCCTTGTGTATTTTCATCAAGAGCAACAAATGCACCGTATGGCTGAATGCCTGTTACTTTACCTGTTACAACGTTTCCTGTTTCGTATTTTGTACTCATGGGAACAACTCCTAATTATATATAAATTTTCTCCTTTTTACGCAATTATAAATTATATCACAGTTGGCAAGCTTACGCAAAAGTTCTCTACTTCTTATTAGATAGTTTTCCCGTTTTACCTATCATAAAACATCCATCACAACAGTTTTTTCCCTTAATTTTAACGTTCATAAGGCAAATAAAATTCATCCCAGTGAGCAGGTTCAGTAAAACCATTCTCTTTCAACTTTTGATAGTAAGGCATGATTCGTCCAACAGTTTCTGAATCAGGATGAAGCTCAATCATTTTCTCAAAGGATTCTTTTATATCCTCTTTCAACGTTCCATCTCCATGAAAAAGAGGCTGCGCAGGGGATCCTTTAATATAGGCCCTCAGCAAGGTATTGTATTCCATTTCGAACTCTTCAAGAAATTCAGAGCCTTCAGGAAGACCTTCAAGCGTTTCTTCATAAAGAAGAAGGTCTCCACCCGCTCTCATCCAGTTCGTGGTAATGATGCCGTCATTCAGGCTTTCCGGTAAACTCTTTAGTCTTAGGACATTTCTAAAGGCATCGGGAAGTTCAGAAGATGAAAGTATGAATGAAATATATTCCAGATCAGTTTCTGCCTGGAAATGCCCGGAAACTTCTGAGTAAGTTAGTAAAATTCCATTGTCCGTTGCACCTTCCACCAATCGAATCAATTCCTCCGAGTAGCTGCTCTCTCTATCCATCAAAAGATCGCGGCTCTCAAGGCTCCCATCTGAAGCCTCTTCCTCCCACTCTTTTCTGTATTTCAGCATTTCATCTTCATATATCGGCAAAAGCCCTTGTTGGATCTTATGATACTCCTTTACCCACTGACCTGCTTCTTTTTCCGTAAGTGTTTTTCCTTTTATATCAAACAGAATTTGCTGAGGTGTTCTTAACATATCATCCAGGTTTTCCTTCACTCTTTTCAAGTGATTACCGTCCTGTACTGGCACTTCTCCCTCTTTTAATTGCTGCAGATTGAAGGAAACATACTCTTCTGCAACTCCTCCCATTTCTGATCGCCGGAATCCTTCTCCCGTCATGCCAAGGCTTCCAACCGCCTGTGTTTTTCGGATAGTGTAATGGCTTTCTATTTCATGGGCAATCTCCTCCGGGTCTGAAGCCGGCATCTCCGCCTGTTCCCTGTCATTAAGCAATCCAGCGCTTTCTCCTCCAATAAATTGAACCATCAGGATAGAGGCAATGACCAGAACACCGATAAAGCTTGCAGCGTATGGCCAATGAATGCCAGGCCGGTTCTGTTTTGCGGGTTTTTGCTCTTTTTCGATGGCCTTCATAACTTGAGATACATCTGTTTTAGCAGGCATCCTCTCATACTGATCATTGAGCTTGTTCATCCGTTCTTTCAATGATTGATCATCCATGTTTCTTCCCCTCCTTCTTTTCTTCTTCTGTAAGAGCTTTTTTCAGCAGGTTCTTCCCTCTGAGCAGCCTGGTCTTGACAGTCGAGAGATTCAACGAAAGGATGTCTTGGATCTCTTCGTACTTCTTATCATGAAAATAATAGAGAATAATCGGGATTCGGTACTTTTCATCTAGTTTTTTTATGCATTCATGAAGAAGCCTTTCCTCCTCTTCCTTGAAAAGCATGTCTTCAGGAAGCTCTTCAGCGGGAAAGGGTTCCTTAGCCAGCTTTTCTGCTTTGAAGAGGTAGCGGTTTTCTTTTTTTATAAAATCCCTCGTTACATTCAATGTGATTTTATACAGCCAGGTAGTGAATTTTGAATGAGTAAATTGATGTAAAAATCGGTAAACTCTTATGAAAACTTCTTGAGAAATGTCCTGAATATCTCTGGGGGAAGCCCCCAATTGAAACGCAAAGCGTTCGACAACCGGTGAAAACCTCTTAACCAGCTCGCTGTAAGCAGATAAATTCCCATTTTGAGCCTCCCCAATAAGAAAAGCATCTTCCATTTCCTGACCTCCTTTTCTCTTCTTTTGTCATTTAACGCTTGTTTTCCAATAATTGTTTCAATTTATAAGGAAATATATCTGATTAGTAGAAATCGTCTATACACTGAGTGGAAATCATAGTAACATGGTGAAATCATCTTGAGGAAGGAGAGAATAACTTTGAAAAACAGTGATCAGTGGTCATCCAAATTAGGCTTCATTCTGGCCGCAGCCGGTTCCGCTATCGGACTTGGCGCAATATGGAAATTCCCTTATATGGCCGGCACCAATGGAGGCGGGGTATTCTTCCTGCTCTTTATTCTTTTTACTATACTCATCGGTACCCCAATTCTGCTGGCTGAGTTCGTCATAGGAAGACGCGGCGGCGGAGATGCGGTCACTTCTTACCGGGCTCTTGCTCCTGCTTCACTCTGGCCGCTGGTAGGCTATTTCGGTACATTCATCTCATTGGTTATTTTATCATTTTACAGTGTGGTAGGAGGATGGATTCTTTCTTACCTGGTGAGGAGCCTGTCAGGAGGTCTGACCGGCATGTCCCAGCAAGGATATGGAGCTTTGTTCGAAAGCATTATCAGCCGGCCATGGGAAGTCCTGCTGGCTCAATTTATTTTCATGGTTATGACGGTCTTTGTCGTAAAAGGAGGCATAAAAGCAGGCATTGAACGAGCCAGTAAATTCATGATGCCTGCTTTATTCGTTCTTTTCCTTATCCTCGTTGTCCGTTCACTGACATTGGACGGTGCAATGGAAGGAGTACGCTATTTGCTGCAGCCGGACTGGAGCTATCTAACGGCTGAGACAGCTCTGCTTGCTTTGGGACAAGCTTTTTTCGCCCTAAGCGTCGGGATTTCTGTAATGGTCACCTACTCTTCCTATTTGCCTAAAACAGAAAACATGCCAAATTCCGCTTTCAGTGTCGCTGGATTGAATATCCTTATCTCATTACTCGCCGGACTGGTCATCTTCCCTTCCGTTTTCGCTCTGGGATTTCAGCCTGATGTAGGACCAGGACTGGTCTTTGTCGTCATTCCTGCGGTCTTTAACGAAATTGCGTTCGGCGGGATGTTCCTTGCCATCTTTCTCGTTTTGCTGCTGTTTGCTACATTGACATCCGCTTTCTCTATTCTTGAAATCATCGTTGCCGTCCTGGAAAGAGGCAATCCCCGGAAGCGCGGAAAGTCTGCTTGGTTTGCGGGTACCCTTGTATTTGTTGTCGGGATCCCAAGTGCTCTCTCATTCGGAGTCTTAACCGATTTTCAAATCATCGGGAAATCATTTTTTGACTTCGCCGACTTTATCGCCAGCAACATCGGCCTGCCAGTCGGGGCCTTGTTTATCAGCATCTTCACTGCGTATGTATTGAAGAAGTCCGATGTAAAAGAAGAACTGCAGAGAGGATCCGGCATGTCTGACGGTCAGTTTGAAACGCTCTATTTCCTGATCCGCTTCGCCGTTCCGATTGCCATTATAGCCGTCTTTCTGAACTCAATGAACATCCTTTAACCCTTTAAAGCACGATAAGGGACTGTCCCTTATCGTGCGTTGAAGCGTTAAATCAGCAAAGCAGATTCCTCACATTTTGTTCAATGATACTATGACTGATAATGGTGCTTACATGGTAATATAATAGTATAAAGGTTAATTTGATGGAGGGATCTATATGTCTCATTTCGGTCAAAATTTAAGGTTATTGCGTGAAGAACGGAATATCAGCCAAGAAGAATTAGCCATGCGGGCAAGACTTGGAAAGAAAACGATTGAAAAGTATGAAAGCGGCAGCCAAATACCTGATACCCAAACCATCCTGAAGCTGTCTACCGTCCTTGATGTTCCGGCTTCTGAAATGCTGGAAAAAGAACTGCTGGAAAACCATCCCCAAGGAATCGATCATGAAATCGAACAGCTGATCAGCGAGATTGGCACGAAAAAAGCAAAGCTCATCCTGCGAAAAGCAAAAGAATTCTCTGAAGATGACTTTTTGCGGGTCATGCAGATGCTTTATGAAATCAAATACGGTTCAACCGTAGAATAAACTTTTAAACAATATGTATAATTTTCACTTCAAGGGGCAATGCTTTTACTAAGCTTTTTAAGTATTCCCCCTTTTGTTTTCATTGTGGACGATATTTTATTATCGTCCTATTTTTTGTGTTTCAGCGGCTCTCTTTTAACTCCTCCCTGAAGCAGACCTTCTTTATCTTGCTTCACTTAAGACCCAGCGTTTTAAAGAAGCTAAGGCTAACAGCACTGCTCCTCCGTCCCCCCTTTGCAACCTTCTTTAAACAACTCCTAAATCAACTTGCCAATAATGCGATTTAATGGTGTTTTTTTATTTATGCAGGGTAAGATACAAGTACGTATTCTTATCAGGAGTGAGAGTAAAATGAATGATATCACTTACAAGGAAACCATTAATGGAGCAGAAATATTCTATGAACACCACCGCCATCCGTCTGCCCGGGAAACTTTTGTCCTTCTTCACGGGTTTCTTTCCTCTACTTTCAGCTTCCGGCATCTGACTCCGCTGCTGAAGGAGCAATATAATGTCATATCCGTAGATCTTCCCCCTTTTGGACAAAGCGGCAAGAAAACTGATTTTATTTATTCATACGAAAATCTCGCCAAGACCGTTGTCCTGCTTATGGAAAAGCTTGAAATAGACAACATCCATCTCATCGGCCATTCGATGGGTGGGCAGATCGCTCTCAATGTCATGCAACAAAAGCCGGATCTTGTGGAGAAAGGGATTCTGCTTTGCAGCTCAGGTTATTTGAAAAAAATGAACTGGCCTGTGATGATGTTGAGCTATATTCCTTTTTTCCATGTGTATGTAAAACTATGGCTTTCAAAATCGGGCGTGCGCCAAAACCTCGAAAATGTAGTCCACGATGCCAAGATGATTAATGATGAAATGATGTACGGCTATCTGAAGCCATTCCTGGATGATGATATTTTCCGGGCACTCACAAGGATGATCCGCCACCGCGAAGGCGATTTAAGCCAGCAGGATCTTCAGCAGATACAGACACCCTGTCTTCTAGTGTGGGGGAAGCATGACCGGGTTGTTCCGCTCAGCATTGGAAAAAGACTGGATAAAGACCTGCCTAATTCTAAATTAATAGTGCTTGAGAAAACAGGTCACCTGGTACCTGAAGAACGACCGGAAGATGTTTTCAATTACATCCGCTCTTTTACTGACCGGGAGTACGAAGAACAGAAAGCAGAAATGAAAAGCAAGAAACCGATTTCAAACACCTTGCCCGTCACTTAAGTACTGTTTAAAAGAACAGCATTCAAGACATTGAGTGGTTATGGCGGTGCCTATGCAGATCAGCCACTGGAACAGAAGCCTTATGTAAATCAAGAAATCACCTTTTAAGGAAAAGGGATGTTCACATAGGAGAAATACCGCTTTTCACCGGCAGTATTTTCCTCTGAATGAACATCCTTTTTTTACAGAAGAGAAAGCACAACGAGGTACTTACTGCCTGCTCTCTTTACAATAACCTTCCGAGCTTCTGGATTGTTCAGTAAAAGAAGATATAGCCCTTTTGAAAGTTTCTCACATGTAATATTCATCATTTTCACCTGGATGAAGTATATTTCAAGCATATGTTTTTAATCTTGCTTCTTCCTGTTTTACCATATGATCTATACTTCTTTTTTGAATAACGATTATCAACCTGCTTGGCCCAAAGACGGACTTATACTAAAGCCAGCTTAAACTTAAGAAGGATGTGATGATGATGCATAATTTTGATAGTTCTCCCGACCGCAAAGGAACCTCATCCGTAAAGTGGGATCTAACCAAGACGGTTTTCGGCCGTGATGATGTGCTTCCCATGTGGGTGGCTGATATGGATTTTCCTCCCCCGCCAGAAGTGCTGGATGCACTCCATAAAAGAGTCGAGCACGGAATATTCGGCTATACGTATACCGGCGGCTCACTGGGAAAAGCAGTCAGCAGCTGGATGAAAGAGCGGCACAATTGGGAGGTCAAGGAAAGTTCACTATTGTACAGTTCCGGCATCGTACCGGCCATCGCCACCATTATCAAAGCCTTCACAGAGAAAGGTGATGGCATCCTAATGCATTCCCCGGTGTATACCCCTTTTTTCAGCCTTGCCGAGAGTAATGGCCGCATAGCAAAAAAAGCTCCATTAGTAATTAAAAAGGGCCAGTTCACTGTGGACTTTCATGCATTTGAAGAGGCTTTGAAACAAGGCGTCAAACTTTTCCTGCTTTGCAGCCCCCATAACCCGGGCGGCCGTGTCTGGACAAAGGAAGAACTGTTGAAGATGGCAGAACTCTGTAAAAAGTATGGTGTCCTTATCATCTCGGATGAAATTCACGCTGACCTTGTTCATAAGCCAAATACACACATCCCGATCGCTTCACTAAAAAAAGAGATTGAAGATATTACCCTTACACTTGCTGCTCCGAGTAAAACCTTTAATATCGCGGGCCTTCAAGCTTCTGTAATGATCATTCCCAATAAGGAACTTCGGGAAAAGGTTGCTGAAGAGCACCAAAAGCAAGGCATCTTCACTCTGAATACATTTGGTGTTGTCGGCATGGAAGCGGCTTATTTACATGGAGGAGACTGGCTGGACAGCTTGATATCCTATCTAGCTGATAATATAGAGGAAGTGAAAACCTTTGTAAAAGCGGAACTTCCTGAGTTGTCCGTCATGGAACCGGAAGCCACTTATCTCTTATGGATTGATTTCCGCGATACCGGCAAAACAGAAACAGAACTTCAGGACCTGCTCCTGAATAAAGGAAAGCTGGCTCTTGAACCTGGCAGTAAATTCGGTGAAGACGGAGAAGGTTTTTTCAGAATGAATATTGCCTGTACAAGGGACACACTGAGAGACGGATTAGAGCGGCTGAAAAAAGCGCTATCCTGAAAAACAAGCAAGGGGCAGAAACCCTTGCTTGTTTATATTGAGTGCCCCCTTGAATTCACAGCCACGACTCAACTAAACTCACTCTCTGCATCTTATTCCGGTCAAGATTTTAATAAAAATAAAAAAACCGACAACCAATTGGTTATCAGTTTCATTCTTTTTCTTTCTCACTCGTAATTTCTCCGCAGGCAATCCTCTTTCCCGAATCTCCGGCAGGCTGGGACATTCCATCATCCTGTCCTTCATTAATAACAATGGATGTTCCTTCTTTAGTGAAAAGAGAAGCGGCCCCTTTGGAAAGCGTCACTAATGGAGCCATGATTTGCCCTTTAAAAGATCCATCATCTTCCACAATCAAATTAGGCAGATCTCCTGCATGAGCTCCTTTTGGATGCAGCAGGCCATGTTCCTTATCCTCCGGGTTAAAATGATTTCCTGCCGATTCAAAATCAGGCGGCTCGCACTTTCCAAGCTCATGAATATGGATGGCGTGAACACCCGGCGGGAGACCCACGAGATCCATGTCCAGTTCCACACCCGAAGCCTGCTCCTGGATGGTGATTATTCCTAATGAATCACCAACAGGGTTCTTTATATCAACCTCTGTTTTCTTTGGGTTCTCCAGTGCGCAGCCTTGCAGCAGTACGACTGAAGCAAGCAGCCCTGTCGCTAACTTTGTATGCATCCTATCTCCTCCAACAACAAAATCGTCTATACCATTGTTGCCTTTGCTGGAAAAAAATATTCTCATACAGCGATTTTGCCGGCTGTTACCAAGGATAAGGAATTTTATATGGTGAGGTTCGGCTTCATACACGTCTCACTCTCAAAACAGGCGCTCTTGACCGACGTTGGCTCTGCTTCGGACAATCTCACTCTCAAACTAGATGCGCTTGACCGACGTTGACTCTGCTTCAAACATAACTCAACCGCAAACCAGCAGAACTTGACCGACGTTGGCTCTGCTTCGGACACATCTCGCACTAAAACTAGACGCTCTTGACCAACGTTGACTCTGCTTCGGACATAGCTCACTCTCAAACAAGCAGCTCTTGACCGACGTTGACTCTGCCTCGGACATATCTCACACTCAAACGAGCAGCTCTTGACCGACGTTGACTCTGCTTCGGACATATCTCACTCTCAAACAAGCAGCTCTTGACCGACGTTGACTCTGCCTCGGACATATCTTACTCTCAAACGAGCAGCCCTTGACCAACGTTGGCTCTGCTTCGGACACATATCACTCTTAAACAAGCAGCTCTTGTCCTCACCAAGACTGCCAAGGAAGAATTACTTTCCACCATAATACCAAGAGCAGTCGACCGCAAATACTCAACCCCTGCGATCTTCCTCCGCAGCCTTTCTCGCTTCTTCCTCGGCCTGTTTCGTTTTTTCTTCTTCTTTTTTCGATATTTTAATGATCCAGCGGAATGTCAGGACGGCAGCAGTGCCGAATAAAATCATCCAAAATGCAGCTGGGATATATTCTGTTTTGTCTTCTGGAAAATATAGAAACAGATTCAAGATAAATGCTTGAAGCATAGTAGTCTCCTTTCAAACTTGCAAACTGTAGCTATTATATCAATTCCTCTGGAGTAAAACCATGTCCAAAAACCAAACAAAAGCAGCTGCTCCTTATGGCTCAGCTGCTCCCAACTTTTCTTATTCTTTAACGATCTCTATCTTCTCAATGACGACATCTTCGGCAGGCTTGTCGTTGGCACCAGTTTCAACTGCCGCAATTTCATCGACAACGTCCATGCCTTCGATTACTTGTCCAAAGACTGTGTGTTTGTTATCAAGGTGTGGTGTTCCACCGCGCTCCATATACGTTTCAATCGCTTTTTTACCGAAGCCTGCTTGAACCATCTGCTGTTCCAATGAAGGATCAACACTTGAATTCTGGACGATAAAGAACTGACTGCCGTTCGTGCCCGGACCTGCATTGGCCATGGAAAGGGCACCGCGGATATTCAACAATTCTTTAGAAAACTCGTCCTCAAATGGTTCACCCCAGACGCTTTCCCCGCCTGTGCCGGTGCCTTGCGGGTCTCCTCCCTGAATCATGAAGTCAGTGATGACACGGTGAAAAATGACACCATCATAGTACCCTTCCTTGCTGTGGGTCATGAAGTTCTCTACCGCTTTAGGAGCTTGGTCCGGGAATAATTTTATAGTGATATCCCCCATAGTGGTCACCATTTTTACAGCTTTTTCATTCTCCTGAATTTCGTCTGTCAATTGTGGATAGACGACATCACTGTCATCCACCGCTTCTGCCGTTTCCTGTTCACTTTCTTCAGGCTGGCTGCTGCCGGTATTCTGGTTCTCTTCCTGTTCATTCGAAGTCCCGCAGGCTGACAATAACAAAAGGAATGCTGCAGCGGCGATTGCTAAGTACTTTTTCATCGTAATTCCTCCATCATTTAAAAATTGTTTTGTATGTATAATAGTTGATAGTCCCTTTATATGGCAACACTCTCTATTATGAATTAGAATGAAAGTAAATGCTATATGTAATTAAGGCTGTTTTCGTCTATATTGTTTTATTAAAAGGGCTTTGGCTTCCAGTTGAAGTAGATGAACCCAATCAACTTTAAAAAGAATTCAGCAAGAAGCAGCCGAAATAAAAGGCTCTTTTCTAAAGGATTGTTGCTTCTTAATGCTTTTTAACCTACTCCCCTTTTGACATAGAAAGAATGGAGCGGAAGGCGTGCGACTCCCTGCGGGACTAGCGGTCGTCTAGTTTCAGCGCCCAGCTCCTCGGGGCTGACCAAGGTGCTTCCACTTTTTATACAGGCGCAGCCGAGGAGGCTCACCGCCCGCCCCGCGGAGTCGTCCGCCTGGAGCGGAAATCCATTTCATTTAAAGCAGCCACAATCTTTGCGAAAGCAGTCTAATAAAAATACTAGGAGGACGGCACATGTCTGATTTCAAAAACGGAGACATCGTAACAGCTCTCTATAAAACAGGAAAATACATAGGGGAAGTAACAGATTCACGGCCGGGGGTTTATGTGGTCAAAGTTTTGGCGGTTTTAAAACATCCGCGGCAAGGTGACCTGCATAATCCCAAAGAGGTGGATGTCCCTCTATTTCATGAACGAAAAGCACTGGCTTTCAGAGAAAGGGCCAATATCCCGGAAAAAATGGTCAAACCTTTTGAAGGAGATATCCCAGAATACAATGAGTCCCTGTCCAGCACGTTCAATGAATTGAAGAAACAGCTGGCATCTGAGGAATCGGCATTTGCAGCTAAGAGCCTTGAAACCCTTGAGAGCATTAGAAGGGAATATGAGTTGATGTATTCTATCAAGCTTTAGAACAAGTTAAAACCCAAATCAGCTTTTGATTTGGGTTTTGTCATGCCATCTGGTTAAAAAGCTTGGACAAGTCTATACGATCGCCGATTGTTGTGGGCTCCGCTTTATCCAGGTACTTTTTATCCTTTTCTACTAATTTATAGATGTGGTAAGTGGTCAAGGCGTCATCCAGCGCTTTGTGATGCTTGCCTACACCCTCACGCCCATATTCCTGGACGGCTTTCCATAAGCCGGTTTGGTTCTGGTCTCCGAAGAACCGCTTGTATTCCATCGATAAGTCAATGAATTCCCCTGTAAAAGGAAAACTGATTCCCGCCTTGCTGCAGTTATTCCGAAGCACCTTCATATCCATATTGCCCCAGGTGATAATCTTGTTCTTTCCTCTCCGGTTCAGTTCACTCAGGTACTGAATCAATGAATGAAACGGGATCCCGTTATCCACATCCTGTTGAGAGATCGATAAAAACTGCTTGCATCGCTTCGTTAACACCGGGAACGCTGCGGGTTTTACATAGGATGAAAACTTATCGGTGACTTTTCCATTTTGAACTGCTACCAGGCCCGTCTCAATGATTTCAGGAAAAAAGCCCCTCGGGTTCTGGTGCCTCTCCGGCATCGAAAATTCAAAATCAATGATGATCAATTGACTGCCTTTCAACTGATTTCCCTCCCGACATTCGGTTATCCTTCAAGAAAAACAAACTGTCAAATACCTCTGCATCTTTATTCTATTTATTATATCATGATTACACCAAAAATTATGACAATTTAAAAACTTTTGTCAAAAAAGGAATCATGACTGATGTACAGGCTTTTCGGGTACTAATTAGTGACAGTCACTCCCCGAAATATGTCGAAACAAAAGTGGAAGCGCCCTGTTCAGCCCCGACAAGGAGATGTACTCAACAGAAAAAAAGGCGGGCTTTCCTTTTATTCTCTTGGGGTTATTTGACCCCGAGCGGCTGGGCCCGTTCCATTGGGTACGAATCCTCAGGCGCTGGTACAGGATATGGGTGGCATAGTTAAAAGTAAGATATGAAAGTTGATTTATATTTTCCAAATCACCAACAAGTGTCAATGGTTGCATAGACAGGAGTATAGTTTATACTATTAATATTTAGTAAACCGAAATATATAATAATATTATTACGAACTAAAGAAGGTGTTGTGTATCTCTATAGAAAAAAGAAACTTAACGATCATGTGGTTCGCCAACTTCCTTGTCGCAGCCAGTGCCACTATGGTCCTGCCGTTTCTCTCTTTGTATCTTGAGACCTTTGGGAACTATGATAATGCATTTGTCCAGCGGTGGTCAGGCTATGTTTTCGGCATAACCTTTCTTGTCGCATTCTTTATTTCTCCTGTATGGGGAAGAGTCGGGGACAAGTATGGATTCAAACCGATTTTGCTGATAACCGGTTACGGCATCTCCCTCTCGATTTTCATGATGGGCTTTGTCGATTCTGTCATGGGCTTATTTCTGCTCCGGATGGCTATGGGAGCAGTGACGGGGTTCATCCCTACCTCGCTTGCTCTGATTTCTTCTCAAACCCCTAAGGAGATTGCCGGCAAGACCCTCGGCACCTTGCAGATGGGGACCGTATCAGGAGGACTGTTCGGACCGGTCCTTGGAGGAGTGATGGCCGATTCTTTCGGATTTTCTTATACGTTCATCATCACGTCCATTGCCATTGCCCTGGCGGCGACCGGTGTGTTGTTCGGGATTCAGGAAGTCAGAAAAAGTCCGGGTAAGACCAAGGCGACCCGCTATTCCAGCAAACAGGTATTTCAGCATATCTTGCGACACAAACTTTTATTTACAGTGATGGTCATCTCTTTCATCATCCAGGTAGCGAATTTCAGCGTCCAGCCGCTTTTAGCCCTGTATGTGGATGAGCTGACCGCCACGACGAATATTGCTTTTCTTGCCGGCCTGGCCTTTTCTGCTACAGGTGTAGGCAACCTGCTGGCCACGAGAAAATGGGGAAAACTTGGGGATGAAATCGGATATGAAAAAGTTCTGTCCATTTTACTGATCCTGGCATGTATCTTCATTATTCCACAGGCTTTGGCCGATGAACTATGGCAGCTGATCCTTTTCCGCTTCTTATTCGGAATAGCGATTGGCGGGATGATTCCAAGCGTCACGGCCTATATAAGGCAGGAAGCACCCCTTTCTATGCAGGGGGAGGTACTTGGCTATAACCAAAGTTTTCGCTTCCTGGGAAATGTTGCCGGTCCAGTATTAGGTGGCATCTTATCAGGATTTGCAGGGATTTCCTCTATTTTCTATATTACGGGTGCTTTATTCTTAGCGGCTTTTGGATTATTATGGTGGAGTATGCGTCATTCCGAAAGCCAGGTAAAAGAACAATATTAGTTCTTTGCCTTCCAAATCCTTACTAAAGCATGAGATGAGTTGAAAGCATGAGAACCGTTGCCGGTTATATATTAGTATTTTCATTGTTTCCTTTTTTTCTGTTCATCCTTTTTTCCACGGTAAAAGAGATTAATAAAGTTCAAGGCTTTCAGGGGGCTCTTGAGCAGGCTGTCAGTGAAGACAACTTTGATATCTCGAAAACCAGCTTGCTGACCGATAAAGACGGCAAAATTTTTTCCGAGATGAACAGGCCGTTCCGGCTGTATGCGGACGACGAGGATATTCCTGACTTTGTTAAAGAGATTCTCGTCGCCTCTGAAGACCAGCACTTCTATGACCATGTCGGTTTTGATGCAGGCGCCATCATCCGGGCACTTGTTAAAAACCTGGTCTTCACCCACATTCAGCAGGGAGGAAGTACGATCACCCAGCAGCTGGCACGTAACCTTTATCTTGGACAAGAAAAAACCTATAACCGCAAACTAACCGAGTTATTCTACGCGCATGAAATTGAAAAGAGTCTGACCAAAGAAGAAATCATGGAACTGTACCTTAATATCATTTACTTCAGCAACGGCGTATATGGTATCGAAACAGCTTCACAATACTATTTTCAAAAAAATCTTGGGGACCTGAACCAGGCAGAACTTGCCTTCATCACAGCCATTCCCAACAACCCAAATAAATATGACCCTGTCGACCATTTTGATCAGACAAAGATCAGGCAGGAACGGCTGCTGGACATCATGCAGCAAACTGGAAAGCTGACAGAAAAAGAAGCCTCCCAGCTAAAAGAGGTTCCGATCAAATTGAATGTACGGAAAAAAGTCGATCACTACCCCGATTACGCTGTGTATGCTCAATCTGAATTGAGAGAGCTCGTTGCCACCCAGGAAGGGTATTTAAAAAAGGTGGAAGCAGCCGCCAGCCCTGAACAGAAGCAGAAGATTTACGATGATTTTGATAGGCGGATGAGTGAAGTGATCAATTCAGGCATCATTGTCCACACCTCACTTCACCGTGAAATGCAGGAAAAGAGCAAAGCTGCTTTCCAGAAAAGGTTAAATTATCAAGAAATTGAAGGTGCCAGCATTACGGTTGATAACCAGTCGCGGCAAATTGTTGCGATGGTCGGCGGAAAGGACTACCAAAAGTATAATTTCCACCATGCCTATCAAGCCTTCCGCCAGCCGGGCTCTTCCATAAAGCCGCTGCTTGTGTACGGTCCATATATCGAAGAGACCGGGGCGTCTATTGCCGAGAGGGTTAACGCAGATAATTATTGCATCGGTAATTACTGCCCGATCAACTACGGCAGCAGACAGTTCGGAACGGTGACAATGAACACGGCTTTTTCACAGTCCTATAACACACCGGCACTTCGTTTATTTGAAAAAGTCGGAATTGACAAAGCGTTTGCTTTCCTTACAAAGTTTAATTTCGAAAAAGTCCAGGAACAAGACTACACCTATGCGGCTTCCATCGGAGGCTTCACCCATGGCATGTCGCCGCTTGAGATGACGGACGCTTATACTTCCTTCATAGATGGAAATTATCAGCCTTCGCGTTCGATCACAAGAGTGACGGACTATAATGGGAAGGTACTGTACGAATGGAATGAACCCAAAGAAACCATTTGGTCGCAGGGTACAACCGAGAAAGTAAGAGCAATGTTAACAAACTCTATGCAGAACGGAACAGGAAAATGGGCAAAAATAAACGCCCCTTATGCTGGTGTCAAAACCGGAACAACCAACAATTATCATGATTACTGGGTTCTTGGCCTGACTGACCAGTACACGACAGGCGTATGGATCGGGTCCGATATCCCGAAGAACATGGAAAAGATCGAAGGCGACCGTCCCAGTCATTTGATTTGGAGAGATATTATGAACTAACACAGACCAGATTTTCTGGTCTTTTTTTGCGGAGTGATCTAATTAGACTGAACTCCCGGGGTTTCTGATGCAGGATTAATCTTCATTTTGGATATCGGCATGAGGTCATGGAAATCCTGGCGAGCAGAACAGACAAGGCCGTACCAGGACCGCGAGTAAGAAAAGAGCATGAAAAAAGCACCTGCTTGCTGCTAAGCTTGCAGGTACTTTTTGTGTAAAAATGTTGTTAGGTTCAATCCGGCTTCTTTACTTTTCATTCTCTTGAAGACCGCCCCAGCAGCCCCAGAGTGATAAAGACTCCGATCCCCGCAGCGAATAGCGTAAAGTTGGAGAAGGCTGAGGGATAGGTGTACCATCCAGCAATCAAGCACACTGATATCAAGAAAATATTAAAGAGAATCCGAAGCTTTTTTCTTTTCCCCATCACCCTTCTCACCTCCAGAAATTTAACAGAAGTAAAGGCTATTCTCCCCCTCCGCATCCACCGCCGTCTCCTCCTCCGAAACCGCCTGAGCTGTCACAGTTATTGGAATCACTGTAACTTCCCATAAAAAACGGAGAAGAAGCGTCCCCTCCAGTTCCTCTCCGCTTTGCAGGCTGAGATAAACCGACCGCTATAAAAATAATGAGTAATGGGAGAAACATAAAAATAATTGTCGCTGACATTGTCATCACCTCTTACATAACTATACGATTGATTCGTCAGAAAGTTTCAATAATTACCAGAAAAGGAAAAGGTACCAATAACAAATCATTTTGATACCTCTATCAGTTCGTGTTGGTTTACAAAAGACCCGGGCATTAACTAAGCGAATCTCAAGGTTAACGGCGTGATTGGCGGGGAAAGATACCATTAAGCAGAGTAAATCAGAAGTTACTGGTACGATAAGCCGATAAGCCGAGAAAATCACCAGCTCTTGGTGGTGATTTTCTAATATATAAAAGATAATGGACCATTCACAAAGCTTACGTGCCATTGAGATTACAATTTACACATCATAACGGCCCGCAAACAAAGCTTACGGGCCATTGAAATTCTCATTTTCACATCATAACGGCCTGCAAACTAAGCTTACGGGCCATTGAGATTACAATTTACACATCATAACGGCCCGCAAACGGAGCTTACGGGCCATTGAAATTCTCATTTTCACATCATAACGGCCCGCAAACGGAGCTTACGGGCCATTGAAATTCTCATTTTCACATCATAACGGCCTGCAAACAAAGCTTACGGGCCGTTGAAATTACAATTTACACATCATTACGGCCCGCAAACAAAGCTTACGCGCCATTGAAATTCCCACTTTCGCACCATAACGGCCCGCAAACGGAGCTTACGGGCCATTGAAATTCTCATTTTCACATCATAACGGCCCGCAAACAGAGCTTACGGGCCGTTGAAATTACAATTTACACAGCTTAACGGCCCGCAAACAAAGCTTACGGGCCATTGAGATTCTCATTTTCACATCATAACGGCCCGCAAACAGAGCTTACGGGCCGTTGAGATTACAATTTTCACATCATAACGGCCCGCAAACAAAGCTTACCGGCCATTGAAATTACAATTTTCACATCATCATAACGGCCCGCAAACGGAGCTTACGGGCCATTGAAATTCTCATTTTCACATCATAACGGCCTGCAAACAAAGCTTACGGGCCATTGAGATTACAATTTACACATCATAACGGCCCGCAAACGGAGCTTACGGGCCATTGAAATTCTCATTTTCACATCATAACGGCCCGCAAACAGAGCTTACGGGCCGTTGAAATTACAATTTACACAGCTTAACGGCCCGCAAACGGAGCTTACGGGCCGTTGAAATTACAATTTACACATCATAACGGCCCGCAAACAAAGCTTACGGGCCATTGAAATTACAATTTACACATCATAGCCGCCCGCAAACCGAGTTTACGGACCTTTGAGATTGCTAGATTCAAAACAAACAGGTCAGTTCAGCTTAACCTCCGACATGATCGGCAGACTCGCCATCAGTCCGTTATACAGTTTCAAGAGAACTAAGAAAACTATCAGGAACAGTGAAGACCACGTAATCACTTGAAAGAAGATGACGCCGAATAATCCCGGTTTTGTCAAAGACGGGCTTATCTTGTAAATGAAATAAACAAAGTAGGCGATGGATGTCAATGCAAAAATCGCCAGAAGCCCCAAGAAGGATTTAAGGCTTATGACCGACACGAGTGCTCCAATGAAATACACCATTGATCCAGAACGGACTCTGTGGAGGATTTCCCCTTCATTATCCTGCGAGAAAAACAGAAGCGATACTTCATTTATCGTTTCGGCGATGAGTTTCAAGGCTGCAAACACCATGAAACAGACGATCATCAGGAGAATAAGGAGAATAATTTTCAATTCAAGATCAGAAAGAAACTCCCGCATTCCAGGATAAATACCGATTTTTTTAAAAAGATCCACAAACACATCAACACCATAGACAGAAAACGTCAAACTGAACAGAAGTATAGAGAATAAAGGCAGATAGCCTGTTAAATATGTATTTCGCACGCAGTTCTCCCCTTGATTTAATTTACCGCATGTCCATCATAATCTTTTACGGCAAAATTGAAAAGGGGAGACGGGCGCCTAAATAAACAATTGGGGCAGCAGTGCATCATAGGCGCCTTCTATTTATTTGTTGTCACTTTGCAAGCCTAATGTACTCTCTCGGTTTGAACGGCTCCCGGGTGACTTCTTTCTGCAGGTCCGCAACAGGTTCTATCTCAATTGCGGCTTCCGCGTCGACGACTTCACCATTCATGCCAGCCGGCTGCAGCAGGTTCTTATTTGCCCATTGATTTCTCTTTTCTTCGTGCTCCTGCTCCTGCACATACCAGGCTCCAATGAACATACTGGAAAAGATCATGGCTGAGACAGTTTTTTTCATTTTCATACTACATCACCACCTAGGGATAGCTTGTGCATTTTTGGCTCATACTATTCGCAGAAATGGACATTTCAAGGGATATGGAATCACGGTAAAAACGCTTACAGAAATAGAATGATGAAATCTTCATAAAAAAAATTAGCTCTTGTTATGCCGTGTTTCTTCATATTTAATATCAAAATTCACCTTTTCGACCAGGCAGCCTTTCATAAATGCACACCTCATTTTTTTACGTTATAATTTCTCAAGAGGTTTCTTTAGGACGATGGACAACTATGAGCAGAAAGATATTAACTCGTGGAAGATGATAAGTGTTGAAGATAAATAAAATTTTATAAGGGGGTTTTTCGGTGACATTATTACATTGGGCAATTATTTCACCTTTTTTAGCAGCTATTCTTGTACCGCTTTTGTATAAAAAGCTGCGTTCGATACATACCGGATGGTTTGTCCTCATTCTTCCCGCAGTGCTCTTTCTTTACTTTTTCCAGTTTCTCGCAATAACTGCAGATGGAAATACAATTAAGGAAACGGCAGAATGGATGCCGTCTTTCGGAATCAATTTCACTGCTTACGTGGACGGTTTAAGTTTATTATTCGCACTGCTGATTACAGGAATAGGTGCCCTGGTTGTTCTTTATTCCATTTATTATTTGTCGAAGGAAAAAGAACAGCTGCACAACTTCTACGTTTATTTACTCCTCTTTATGGGAGCAATGCTTGGGGTTGTCCTATCGGATAACCTGATTGTCCTTTATATGTTCTGGGAATTCACTTCCATTTCATCTTTCCTGTTGATTGGTTATTGGTATCACCGCGAACGCTCCCGTTACGGGGCGCAAAAGTCGATGCTTATCACCGTTTTTGGCGGCCTCTCCATGCTCGGAGGATTTCTGCTTCTTTATTTAATGTCCGGGACATTCAGTATACGGGAACTCGTTGCAATGGCCGATGTACTTATTACAGAGCCTTTGTTCCTTGGTGCCTTGATTCTTGTCCTTCTTGGAGCCTTTACAAAATCGGCGCAATTTCCGTTCCATATCTGGCTGCCGGATGCAATGGAAGCTCCGACACCAGTCAGTGCCTACCTACACTCTGCGACAATGGTCAAGGCGGGTATCTATCTCGTTGCGCGTATGAGTCCGGTTTTTGCTGAGTCGGGTGTTTGGCTGTGGCTGGTTGCCAGTTTTGGGATTTTCACTTTGTTCTGGGGTTCTTTTAATGCTGTAAAACATACAGACTTGAAGGCGATCCTTGCTTATTCGACCATCAGTCAGCTCGGTTTGATCATGTCGCTGCTGGGAATCGGTGCTGCTGCCCTGCATTACGATTACCTGGATGAAAATATCTACGGTGTTGCGACAATGGCAGCGGTTTTCCACTTAATTAATCACGCGACCTTTAAAGGCAGCCTGTTCATGGTTGTTGGTATTATTGACCATGAAACGGGATCCAGAGATATCCGCAAACTTGGCGGACTCATGAACTTCATGCCTATTACATTTACAATAGCGGTGATCGGTGCCTTTTCAATGGCAGGAATTCCTCCATTCAACGGCTTCCTGAGTAAGGAAATGTTCTTTACAGGTATGATTCAGGTCCTTGAAATGGATATTTTCAATCTCCAAACATGGGGTATTCTATTCCCTGTTCTTGCTTGGGTAGGAAGTGTATTTACGTTCATTTACAGTATGATTGTTGTATTTAAGCCATTCACCGGAAAGCATCATCCGGAAAAGCTTGACAAAACGCCTCATGAGGCACCGCTTGGAATGCTGATTCCGCCTGTAATCCTGGCTTCTCTTGTGATCGTATTCGGATTTTTCCCGAATATCCTGACAAGGACGGTGATTGACCCGGCCTTTTCAGCAATCACAAACCTAAATGTAGAAGACACAGAAATTTACTTCTGGCATGGATTCACGATTGAATTATTCATGACCCTGGGTGTCTTCCTGTTCGGTGTCCTTCTGTACACCCAGCTTCCAAAGTGGATCAGCATCTACAATAGAATGCCGGAAAGGCTGACATTGAACTCCTTTTATGACAATGGACTGCTTAATGGTGAAAGAGGAGCCTATAAACTGACAAGCTCCTATATGACCGGCTTCATCAGGAGTTATCTAGTGTATATATTTACCTTCTTAATCGGAATTCTGGCTGTTACTCTGGTAGTAAAAGATGCCTTTACCGTGGATACCTCCGAGCTTGCTTCCATCGGGGTGTATGAAGTGTTGATCGCTATAGTCATGGTGGTCAGCGCCATAGCTATACTATTCGCGAAATCCCGTCTGACGTCGATCATTGCTTTGGGAGCTGTTGGATATTCCGTTGCACTGTTCTTTGTCCTTTTCCGCGCACCTGATCTCGCATTGACACAGCTCGTAATTGAAACTGTTTCTGTCGCGCTGTTCTTGCTGTGCTTCTATCATCTGCCTCCTTTAAGCAGGCATGAAGAAAGAATGAGCTTTAAGCTTGGGAATGCACTGATCGCAATCGGGGTCGGGGTGGTTGTCACACTTATTACCATTGCCTCATACAGCAATAAGCTGTTCGATTCCATATCGGAATATCATATTGAAAATGTTTATGAAGAAGCTGCAGGAAAGAATATGGTTAACGTAATCCTAGTTGACTTCCGCGGATTTGATACATTATTTGAAATCTGCGTTCTCGCTATCGCTGCCCTCGGCATCTTCGCGATGATCAAACTCAGGATGACAAGGAGGAAGGAAGAATGAAAACCAATGATGTAATCCTCCAAACGGTTACCACAATAGTGAGTTTTATTATTATCCTGTTTTCAATCCAGCTTTTCTTTGCGGGCCACTATACCCCCGGAGGAGGTTTCATAGGCGGATTGATGACTTCAGGTGCCTTGGTATTGCTGCTGCTGGCGTTTGATATCAAAACGGTCAATACCATCCTGCCTATCGATTACAGGCTGCTTACGGCCATAGGCTTGCTTTTGGCCGTAGGGACCGGGGCGGGAGCATTATTGTTTGATGTTCCATTCCTGACCCATGCCTATGATTACTTCCACCTCCCTTTGCTTGGGGAAACATCACTGCATACAGCTGTGATATTTGATACTGGTGTTTATTTTGTTGTTATCGGAATCACCATGACCATTATTCAAACGATTGGAGTGAGCGAATAATGGAAATTTTAATGGCCATAGTAGTTGGCATTTTATTTACATGTGCCGTTTACTTGATGCTTTCCAAGAGCTTGCTGCGCATCATTATCGGCACAGCACTGCTAAGTCATGGAGCACATCTCCTGCTCCTTTCCATCAGCGGTTTGAAAGCAGGTGCACCTCCTATCTTGGGTGAAAAAGCCGCATCATATGCTGATCCCTTGCCGCAGGCATTAATATTGACGGCAATCGTTATCAGCTTCGGTGTTACTTCCTTTTTCCTTGTATTGGCTTATCGTGCCTATCAGGAACTTGGAACTGATAACGTGGATCAAATGAGAGGAAACGAAGAAAATGATTAATTTACCGATATTGCCAATTTTAATCCCGTTATTTGCCGCGATAATACTCATGTTTCTAGGAAAGAACATTACCTTACAAAAATGGATCGGTGCCATTGCAACAGGTGGAACCATTGCAGCTTCCATTGTCTTGGTAAATGTTGTACGCACGGAAGGTATACAGACTGTCAATCTTGGCAGCTGGGATGCTCCATTCGGTATAACAATGGTCTCTGATATGCTGTCTGCCCTTCTTGTTACAACAACAAGCATCATTACGTTTTTTGTCCTTCTTTATTCATTCCGCTCCATTGGAAAAGAGAGAGAACAATTTTACTATTACCCTGTAGTCCAGTTTTTGCTGGTCGGGGTAAACGGAGCTTTCACAACCGGGGATATCTTCAACTTGTTCGTATTCTTCGAGGTCATGCTGATGTCTTCATATGTGCTTATCGTGTTAGGAGGAACAAAGGTTCAGCTGCGGGAATCCATTAAATACATTCTGGTGAATATTATTTCATCGGCACTTTTCGTCGTGATGGTTGCCTACCTGTACTCGGTGATTGGTTCCTTGAATATGGCTGATATCTCTGTAAAAATCGCTGAAGTCGACCAGCCAGGTATTCTTACAGTCATAGCTGTAATGTTCCTTGTGGTGTATGGATTAAAAGGAGCCATTTTCCCGCTGTACTTCTGGCTTCCTGGTGCCTATAATGCACCGCCGACACCGGTGCTGGCTTTGTTTGGGGCGTTGTTGACAAAGGTTGGGGTCTACTCCATCATCAGGACCTACACCCTGTTCTTCTATCATGATACAGGCTACACACACACCATCCTTGCATGGCTGGCGATTCTTACAATAGTTGTCGGATGCATCGGCGCCATAGCTTATTGGGATGTAAAGAAAATCCTTATCTACAACATCATTATTGCTGTAGGCGTCATTCTCTTTGGAGTTTCAGTCATGTCTCCTGAATCTCTTGAAGGGTCCATCTACTACTTAATTCATGACATGATTATTAAAGCAGCCTTGTTCCTCTTGGTTGGTGTCATGATTGCTATAACCGGAACGAGCAATCTAAGGAAGATGGGCGGCCTTATAAAAGATTACCCATGGCTTGGATGGACATTCCTGATTGCAACATTGACACTTGCGGGCATCCCGCCATTCAGTGGATTTATCGGGAAAGTGCTCCTTGTAAGAGGCAGCTTTGCAGCAGAAGCTTATGTCGGCGGGGCTCTGATTCTGCTTTCAAGCCTTTTCGTTCTCTATTCAGTAATTAAAATTTTCTTGAATGGAGTATGGGGAGTTCCCAAGGAGTACCACGGAAAGAACAAACACAATGCGTTCTATCTTTGGGGCTCTACCGTCTTTCTGGTCATCCTTGCTGTTGGCTATGGAGTAGGTGCTGAAGCAGTCCGTCCGCTGATTTCCCAAGCGTCAGAGGCACTTTCAGATCCGGGAATCTATATACAAGCAGTACTAAAGGAGTAATGTAGAATGGCCTTTCAAATATTGTTGAATTTCTTTCTTGCTTTTCTGTGGATGTTCTTGCAAGTTTCTTTTACTTCAACATCCTTCATTATTGGGTATCTTCTTGGGCTGATCGTTACCTTTGCATTCAGAAGGTTTTTTAACTCCCGTTTTTATATGGAACGGGTCGTTGCGATCATAAGCTTGATTTTATTGTTTTTAAAAGAGTTGATTCTTTCCAATATTTCAGTGCTGAAAACTCTGCTTAAACCAAAGCTGGATATTAAACCGGGTATCTTCGCTTTGCCGACTGATCTTACAAAAAATTGGGAGATTACCCTGCTTGCCAATTTGATTACTCTTACACCAGGAACACTTGTGGTGGATATTTCTTTTGATAATAAAATCCTCTACATCCATACACTGGATATTCCTGATGTAGACGAAGCCATCGACGATATCAAGAACACTTTTGAAAAAGCAATCATGGAGGTGAGCCGCTGATGCTTCAAACAATCATCCAGATTTCATTGCTCGCCGTTTCCATTTCAATGGTTGGACTTGTATATCGGGTTATCGTCGGTCCCTCGACTCCTGATAGAGTCGTTGCACTGGATGCCTTAGGAATTAACTTGATTGCCATAGTCGCCCTTGTGTCTATGGTATTGCGATCTCACTCATTTCTTGAAGTCATTTTGCTGATTGGTATACTAGCTTTTATCGGGACAGTTGCGTTCTCTAAATTCTTAGAGAAAGGGGAGATCATTGAACATGACCGAAATAATTAGATTTTTCATTGGGTTCTTCCTGATTGTTGGATCATTCCTTACACTGGTCACCGCTTTCGGACTGATCCGCCTTCCGGATGTTTACACACGTAACCATGCTGCATCCAAAAGCGCCACGCTTGGAGTGATGTGTATCCTGCTGGCCACCTTCCTCTTCTTCTATCTGGAAGAAGGGCATTTCAACTCAAGGCTGATCCTGGGTATTATCTTTATCTTCATCACGGCGCCTGTTGCCGGACATTTGATTTCAAGAGCCGCCTATAACAGCGGCGTCCCCCTTTGGGATAAAAGTGTACGAGATGATCTAAAAGGAAAGCAGAAATACGAAGAAAGAAAAAGAAATATGTAGGTACCAAACAAAAATCAAGCAGCATGGAAAGGGGGTTCTCCTCTTTCCATCACTGCTTGATTTTTTTGTTGTGTTGATATAGAAATCTTTTCTGTTGGACAGTAAATGCACCTCGCTTGACAGCCCGGGCGAAGTACATGATCTTTTAGTTTTTCCGGTTTAATGTACCTCGCTTGCTGAGCGAAGTACATTATCTTTCAGTTTTTCCGGTTTGATGTACCTCGCTTGCCGGGCGAGGTACATTATCTTTCAGTTTTTCCGGTTTGATGTACCTCGCTTGCTGAGCGAAGTACATTATCTTTCAGTTTTTCCGGTTTGATGTACCTCGCTTGCCGGGCGAAGTACATTATCTTTCAGTTTTTCCGGTTTGATGTACCTCGCTTGCTGAGCGAAGTACATTATCTTTCAGTTTCCCCGCTTTGATGTACCTCGCTTGCCGAGCGAGGTACATTATCTTTCAGTTTTTCCGGTTTGATGTACCTCGCTTGCTGAGCGAAGTACATTATCTTTCAGTTTCCCCGCTTTGATGTACCTCGCTCCCTGGGCGAAGTACATGATCTTTCAGTTTTTCCGCTTTGATGTACCTCGCTCCCTGGGCGAAGTACATGATCTTTCAATTTCCCCGCTTTGATGTACCTGGCTTGCCGAGCGAGGTACATTATCTTTCAGTTTTTCCGGTTTGATGTACCTCGCTTGCCGGGCGAGGTACATTATCTTTCAGTTTTTCCGGTTTGATGTACCTCGCTTGCCGAGCGAGGTACATTATCTTTCAGTTTCCCCGCTTTGATGTACCTCGCTCCCTGGGCGAAGTACATGATCTTTCAGTTTTTCCGCTTTGATGTACCTCGCTCCCCGGGCGAGGTACATAATCTTTCAGTTTCCCCGCTTTGATGTACCTTGCTCCCCGGGCGAAGAAGGCTTCTTTTCGCTCACTCATGTCCGAAGGCGAGGCTCCAAGAAGCAGCTCGATAAAAAACAGATTTAAGCAGAGAAATTCCGCTTATTCTCTTAAAAGATACGAAAAAGGGTTGGC
This sequence comes from Rossellomorea vietnamensis, assembly GCF_008180615.1. Taxonomy (GTDB): domain Bacteria; phylum Bacillota; class Bacilli; order Bacillales; family Bacillaceae_B; genus Rossellomorea; species Rossellomorea vietnamensis_D. Next base: position 48,908 of record NZ_VTEH01000015.1, on the reverse strand, counting down.
TTTACTGCTCATAAGCGAAAAACCCAGCTTCTTTACCCATATCGATTTCTATTCAGCAGCTTAAGCGGTAATTTTCCACATAATTTATATAGAATTATTCATGTCCTTAAAAGGCCTACCTCTCTCTATGATGGAATGAGGTGGTCTGGAAACTGACTTTATTCTTTTGTGAAGTGAGGTTTGTTTAATACCACGTTATAAGCTCTTTTGAGCCCCCGGCATAGCCAGGGCTTTCAAGACCATAAAAAAGGGCTGCAGAACCATTCCCCCTGTTCTGCAGCCCTTCTTAATCAGTTGTCATATAACGTGTCCGAGACATCGCCATCCGACTTGTGGACGACAAGGATGCCGTCATGATCATTCACATAAGGCTTGGCTTTTTCAAGCAGATCTTCTTTTGTGTCTTCCGTATAGATTGACTTGCTGCTGCCTTCCTTCTTCAATTCCCATCCATCTCCATTGGATTGCACGTGAAACGTTGGTTTATCCTCAGAATCGCCATCGACATACTTTTCAGCCCGATCTGTCGCTATAGCAATGGCTCTTCCATCATCGTATCCCTCACGAAGCAAGGCATTGCCTATTTCGATCGCCTTATTTCTGACATCAGACGATAGGTTTTTCCATGAAGCCGGATAGTCGTTCTTTGACCAAGGCATGCGATCATCTCCTCATAACGTATTTTTTATTAAAATTCCCCGTTCTTGAGAAGGTAAACATGCTCTTACATACGTAAAAGCGGTGAAAGGGATATTCCCCTTCACCGCACTAAAGTGTTTATTTTTTCGGTACAACCGCCATTGTACAACGTGATACGCAAATCAGATTGTCCTCTTCGTCTGTAATGCGGATATCCCAAACCATCGTACTTTTTCCCTGGTGAATCACTTCAGCGGTCGCTGTCACAATTCCATCTTTCTTCGCCCTGATATGGTTGGCGTTGATTTCCAAGCCAAAGCAGATTTCTTTTTCCAAATCAATCAGTTCCACTGCCCCTACACTTGCAACCGTCTCGGCCAATGCAACCGAAGCACCTCCATGCAGGTACCCGAAAGGCTGCCTTGTTCTTTCATCCACAGGCATAGTCGCCACCACTTTGCCTTTTCCCAGTTCAATAAATTCCATTCCCAATGCACTGATCAGCGTATTTTCGTTATTCAAATTCTTCACCCCTGCTAATTCTTTGTTTAAGCTACCTTTCTCTACTTCTATATAAAAATCCTCTTTTATCACAGGATTCTTTAAAATTTGGTTTCCGAAATTCAGCTGCCTTGAGGCGGAAAATTTTCTAACCGGCATCTCAGCCTCCTAATATAAATGCTATAGAATACAGACAAAATATCAAGCATATAGATTTTTAAGGAAGCAGGAAATGTCTGTAAAAATCTCCACCTGCCTGTACACAGATTGGAAGGAGGAAACGCATGAATAGATATCATCCTTTCTATACTCCCATTCAACGTCCGCAAACGCCGAAATGGCCGCCTGTTAACCCATACTATGCAATGAATCGCTACCCCATCCAGTATCCGCCAATCCAGCCTCAGCAATTCATGGATTCTGCCGGTAAGATGACACCGCTCCTGGATGATGCCAAAATGATCATGGATAAGGTATCTCAATCAAAAGATTTTTCAGAGAAGCTGATGGATGCAGCTCAGAAATCAAACATGGGAGAACTCAACCGCATTATAAAGGGAACCGGGGTCAAACATACACCAGGCATTAAATTTGATCCAGATGGGTTCACCCTTATATTCAGCAATAAGACAGCCAACATCGACTGCTGTCATTTGACGATAATCCTCAGATGGAAATAAAAAAGAGGCGTGGTCCTTTCAGCCCCTGCCAGTAAATGTTTCAAAAGTGAAAAATAAATGGTCTTGTTTATTCTCTTTACATTAGGAACCGCCAGCTTCAGTACCGCAGCCGAATTTTATTCTCACAAACAAAAAAGGAGCCGCTCTATATCCAGAGCAGCTCCTTCTCATATTAATAAGGGTATCCTCCTGGGCCGCCGTACCCTGGGGCTCCATACCCCGGGTAACCATATCCAGGATAGCCGCCTCCTGGGCCGCCGTATCCGTATCCATAGCCATACCCGTAAAATGGCGGTCTGTAATAACGGGGTCTAACAAGTGCACCGCCCAGCACACCGCCTAACACCCCTCCTAGAAAAGGAAGGCCGAACCCCCATCCGAACCGGCTCTGTCCAAAATGCTGGTTCCTCGGTTGAAATCTTGGATGCATCATAATTGAAAACCTCCTCATCTATTTAAGGCTTCATTATTTATGTATGCAAACATGATCCCATCCGCATGGGCTTACTAGGGATAATTCGTTTATCAGGTTCTTGAAAGCAAGCTTTATGGAGATCGGCAGTGGCGGCTGGGCTTTTAGAGGACAGTAAGATCTAGATTAGCTCTGGATAATGGCCCGCAAATCTACTTTACGGGCCATTGAGATGAGGATTGCCTCTGGATAGTGGGCCGCAAACCACTTTTACGGGACAGTGAGATGAGGATTGACTCTGGATATTGGGCCTTAAAACTGCTTTAAGGACCGTTGAGATTAGGATTGGCTCTAGATAGTGGGCCGTAAACCTACTTTACGGGCCAGTGAGATGAGGATTGCCTCTGGATATTGGGCCGCAAACCAACTCTACGGGTTAGCACTTTGTGTTGGTCCCAAAGACTTTAAATAAGATATACGCTGCCTGGTTTTCGCACTCTAAAACATAACAAAAGACCCGTCAACAGACAGGTCTTTTATCAATATTATAGCGGAAACTCTCTCAAGGGATCTAGTTTCCTATAAGATTACTGCGGCAATCCAGCCAAACAAAATCATTGGAATATTAAAGTGCAGGAATGTCGGTACACAGGTATCCCAGATGTGGTTATGCTGCCCGTCTGCGTTTAACCCAGCCGTTGGCCCGAGCGTCGAATCGGATGCCGGTGATCCTGCATCACCCAGCGCTCCGGCTGTACCTACTAATGCAATTGTAGCTAACGGACTGAAGCCCAGCTCTAGTGCAAGCGGTACAAATATAGCGGCTATGATTGGGATTGTCGCAAATGAAGAACCGATTCCCATTGTAACAAGCAAGCCGACTATCAGCATCAGCAAGGCAGCAAGCGCTTGATTGCCTCCGATGATATCCGATGTTGCTTCTACAAGAGTATCTACGTGGCCAGTCGATTGAACAACGGCTGCAAAACCATTTGCGGCAATCATGACAAACCCTATGAATGCCATCATTTTCATTCCTTCAGTAAGGACACCGTCAGCATCCTTCCACTTCACAGATCCTGAAGCATAAAGAATGGCAATACCCGCCAATGCGCCAAAAATCATGGAATCCAATGCCAGCTGCACATACAAAGCAGCCACAATCGAAATGAGTGCAAACACTATTGCCTTATTAGAATAGGTTGTTGTGTCTTCAGCTTTCGTCTCGGCCACTCTCTTATATTCTCTTGGTTTTCGATAACTGAAGAATACGGCTGTCAACAAACCGGCGACAAGGCCTGCTGCAGGCAATAGCATCGCTTTCGGGATATCAGCCATTGAGATGGCCAGCCCGCTCGCCTCCATGTTTTGGGCAATGATCTCATGAAACATGAACCCAAATCCATACGGCAGCAAGATGTATGGTGCCGTCAATCCAAACGTCAGAACCGACGCTATCATTCTTCGGTCTATTTCAAGCTCTGTCATCACCTTTAGTAATGGCGGTATCAAGATCGGTATAAAAGCAATGTGAATTGGTATTAGATTTTGTGAAAAACAGGCCATTATTAATATAGAAAAAACAATTAGTGCTTTAGACAACGCTTTTTTTCTAGAATCCTTTTCTTTGCCTACTAAGCGGATAACAGAATCGACAAGCAGGTTCGGAATGCCTGTATATGAAATTGCGACAGCAAATCCTCCAAGCAAGGCATAACTGATCGCAATGTTCGCGCCTCCTCCTAATCCATCCGTAAATACGCTGACTGTTTCATTTATTCCCAAACCGCCTGTCATTCCTCCAGCAAGTGCTCCGGCAACCAATGCGAACACGACATTCACGCGGAGCAAGCTGAGGATCAGCATGACCAGGACAGCCACGATGACTGCATTCATGTTGAAAAACTCCTTTCATTTGATGTTTTTATTTTTTCACTTTAAGTATAGAATCACAAAACGCTTTAATGCGCTAAATTGGTAGAGAACTAAAATACTTTTACTAATCTATCAGAGAGAGTCACAGCTGTCAATGCTTTAGTCTGGTAAATTACTAAGATACCCTGCTCCAATATTTTCTAACCTTTCGTTGCTTCTGCCTTTCTTGAATACCCGTTAAGATAAGCAAGATTTTCTAGTTAAACTTAGAATTCAACACAGTTCAGAATATATAAAGGAAAATTTTTCCCTTAAGATGAAGAATGGAAAGCGTTTTGGGGTGAATAAGGGAAGATTTTTCCCTTAAGCAAAGCAAAATGATTCATTTGCCCGTTTTTTTAGTAAATAACGGAAACTATTTCCTCTATTTACGCTATTTTTGGGTCTATTTCTTGTATAAGGGAACTTTCTTCCCTTATTTATCTAAGTTTTAAGCTTACCGATAGCCCCAGAGCTGGATTCATATTTTTTCATCTGAAACTTCTATATATAATTATCTTTTGAAAAAGGCTTAGAGATATTGATATCTCTAAGCCTTTTTCACTGTAAATTTTATATGATTTGGGCTGCGATTTACCGATCTTGCACCTCTCATGTAAACCGTTAAAAAGGATTACTAAGTCAACTGCTCATCAAAATTTTCTATTCAGAGCCACAAAAAAAAGCCTGTCCCATAAGAGACAAGCTTTCTAAACCAATTATTTTTCTGCAGGCTCAAATCGTTCAACAAGCAGAGCAAGTGTACGTGCCATGGAACCTGTTGCACCGGCCGGTCCGAGGTTATGGTCGGACTTCGAAGTGGCAGTTCCCGCGATATCCAGGTGGACCCAAGGAGTGCCTTCAGCGAATTCCCCTACAAATGCACCAGCCATGATGGCATGCCCTTCGCGTCCAGGCGAGTTATTCAAATCAGCGATCTTGCTGCCTCTGACTCTCTTCTTGTCATTTTCCGTATAAGGAAGGCGCCAGATGAACTCTCCCGCTTCTGACGATGCCTCCAGCACCTGTTCAAACAGGGCTTCGTCATTTGTCATCGCACCCGTTTTGTCCGTTCCAAGAGCTACAATGACGCCGCCTGTCAGTGTGGCAACATCAATCAGATAGTTGGCTCCATGATGCTTGGCATACGTCATACCGTCAGCAAGGGCAAGGCGTCCTTCTGCATCTGTGTTCAGGACTTCAATGGTCTTGCCGCTCATCGCGGTGATAACATCATCCGGCTTGAATGCATTTCCGCTTACCATGTTGTCTGTTGAAGGAATGACAGCCACAACGTTTTGTTCCGGCTTCAGTTCACCGATGATTTCCATTGCACCTAGAACAGCTGCCGCGCCTCCCATATCGGTTTTCATGCCCACGATGCCGTCCTTCGGCTTAAGGGAATAGCCGCCGGTATCAAATGTGATCCCTTTCCCTACAAGACCAATAACATCGTCCCATTCGTCTCTTCCTTGATATTTCAGGACGATCATTTTAGGAGGCTCTACAGAACCTTGATTGACTGCCAGCAGGGCACCCATTCCGAGCTTTTCCATTTCTTCCTTCTCAAGGATTTCCACTTCAAACTCGTACTTTTTACCGATTTCAGCCGCATAGTCCGCAAGCTTTGTTGCTGTGATGATATTTCCCGGCGCATTGACCAAAGCACGGGCAGAATTCGTTCCTCTTCCATGTGCATAGCCGACTTGAAGAGCAGCCTCGATCTCAGCACTGTCACCTTTTGAAAAGGCAGTCAGGTTTTTAATGAATGTGTCCGGGATATTTCCCTTATGTTTATACCCAGGGAATCTGTATGTGGCCATGGTAAACGCTTCGCTGACAGCATGGGCAATGTCAGAAGCATCAAGCTGTTCGGTCGTCAATGTATCTACTGCAACTGCGAAAGAAGAAATCTTCATTTCCTGAATTGCTTTTGAAGCAGCACCAATTGCTTCTCTCAGTTCGTCGAAGGAAAGCTCTTTCGCTTTTCCAAGTCCTACAAACACCAGACGCTTTGCAGGAATTTTACCAAAAGTATGTACCTTTGAAACAGTATTCAGTTTAGAAGAAAGGTCTCCGGATTTTACTAAGCCCGTTAACTGTCCTTCAAACTTTTCATCCAATTCGGCAAGCTCTCCTGAAAATTCTGGGGCATTGAATAGACCGACAAGGATACATTCCTGTTCATTGTTTAAAAAACCATTATTATCAACTGTAAATTTCATTTAAAAGCACCTCCGATTTTATTATATATAAATTTTCGGTATATTTCGAATGAGAGGGACCACCAGGACCGATTATGTGCAGAATTTCTATTTCCATGATTTTCTATGGTATAATTGGGAATACATTTTATAAGTCAGAACGGGAATATAACTACTATTACCAATAGGAAAGGATGTTTTTAGACAGCAATGGAACTACTTACAAACTTCCCATTTTGGGCCGCATTATTCGGAATCTTTTTCGCCCAATTCATTAAAGTACCCATTCAATTCATGGCAACAAAGAAAATCGATTGGTCACTGCTCACCTCGACCGGCGGAATGCCAAGCTCCCATTCAGCAGCTGTTACGGCACTGTCTACTGGTGTTGCTCTTGAAACAGGCCTGGACTCTCCTATCTTCGCTGTTTCCGCCATCTTTGCCATCATTACAATGTTCGACGCAACCGGAGTCAGGCGCCAGGCTGGAGAACAGGCCATTGTCCTTAACCAATTGGTTGGCGATTTCCAGAAGTTTGTAGGCGAAGCAAAAGGCTGGCAAAAGAAACCGGAAGAAGTAAAACGAAAAGAATTGAAAGAACTTCTCGGCCACAAGCCGATTGAAGTCTTCTTCGGCGGTCTATCCGGCATCCTGTTAACGCTGGTTATTTATTACACGCTATAAAAGGGGGAACTGTTATGAGAATTGTATCAATTTGCCCCAGCAATACCGAAGTCGCTGATTACTTGGGGCTGACTTCTTCCCTGGTCGGCGTCGATGACTTTTCTGATTTTCCTGAAGAAATCAAATCCCTTCCAAAGCTTGGTCCTGACCTCAGCATTAATATGGATAAGGTCGAGGAACTTCAGCCTGACTTGATCCTTGCCTCTCTCAGTGTACCCGGAATGGAAAAAAATATTGAGGAACTGAAAAAGCGAAGCCTGCCTTATATTGTAACTGACCCGCAAAGCTTCGATGATATTGCCGATGATTTGCTGACAATTGGAAAGGCCTGCGGAATTGAAGCTAAGGCAAAAGAAATGCAGAAAGAGTTCAGGGAGAAAATTACTCTTTTGAAAGAAGCAGCTGCCAAAACGGAATCGGCTCCAGAGCTGTATTGGGAATGGTGGCCCAAACCTGTTTTTACCCCGGGGAAAATAAACTGGCTGACAGAATTAAGCGTACTGGCGGGTGCCAGAAATATTTATAGAGATGTAGAACTTGCCAGCATCCAGACGGATTGGGAAGACGTTCATAGCAGAAACCCCGATTACATATGTCTCGCCTGGGTAGGCGTGAGGCGGGAAAAAGTCAATCCGGCTGTCGTCAAAAAGAGAGCCGGATGGGATACCCTTCAGGCAGTTGCGGAGGACAGAATCCTAGTGCTTGAAGAGGAATTGTACTGCAGGCCCTCCCCTCGGCTGCTGGAAGGTGCATTGAAGCTCGGTCATATTCTGCATCCTGACCAGTACTCCCGCATCAAATTTTAATATAAAAAGAGGAAGAGCCGCGGCCCTTCCTCTTTTTTATTATTCCTGGTTCTTCTGAATATACTGCTGCCTGAAAACCTGCATGCTCTCATTCTCATTGAGGGCTGTCAGCTCATCTTCCGTCAGTTTGCCTGTGCCCTTCGTAACAACATAAACATCAAGGTCCTTCTTGCCCCAATTCTCGTACACTTCATTAACTGTATCGTAATATAAATCAAGCTTATGTCCTTTAATGGCACTCCCCGTATCCGCTACCACACCATATCCGTATCCCGGAATGAAAAGAATGGTTCCTATCGGAAATACATCCGGATCAGCGGCAACGGTCGAATACAGATCTCTTTTCACTTTTACACCTGAATATGTAATACCGTATGCAGGGTCCCCTGGAACCTTGCCTGTTGACTCAATTCCAGCTGTGTAACCTGTTGCTGTAACAGTGGATTTCGGATACTGAGACCAATCCACAGCTTCTTCAAGCGGCCTTGGCTTTGCAACTACCGGTTCTGAAGCTGATATTAATGTGGTAAGGGTTTTTGCCCTTTTAAATAACTTTTCTCTTAATGATAAAGTTTTATATGAATGCTCTTTCAAAGTGCTTTCTGCTTTCTCTGCGCCTGTTTCTTCTGTCAGCCAGCCGGAAAATGTCTCAGCCTTGACTCCAGAAATCGATTGGAATGTGACTAGCAGCGCTGCTGTAAACAATAGTGCCATAACCAGCCTTTTAGACCATTTTTTTAATATATTCATGTAAGAATCACTCCTCCCATCACTATTACTTTCCCAAAAGAAAAGAATATATTCAGGAATTAGTTAAAAAGTCTAATAGTTTCAACTTTCTGAATAGGAGGCGAACTTAAAATAATTGAAGAAAGACTCTAGTCTTGAAATGAATTGATAGTCCCAAAGTATTGTTGCTTTAAGGTTTTCCAAGGCTTATTGGAGAAGAAATCCATTACTTTTAATGAAGCCGCAATCCTTGCGAAAACAGCTATTTAAAAATAGCATTTTGAAAATAGGCATAAAAAAAACCCTTTGCCTATGAGCAAAGAGTTTTGAAATTAAAACATTTGATAGCCTTTTTTTCTAAGTATCTTCATGGTGATCCCCGATACAATCGCACCGGCGAGTCCACAAGAAAGAATAAGCACATCCACCGCAGTAAGTGCTCCGAATTTTGTTCCCAATGCAGTAAATGATTCTCCTGCGTTTCTGAAATATTCTATGAATCTTATCTCATCCACAATAAAAATGGTGATAAGAGGATAGATGACCGCCATAATCCATGTCATTCTCAGCAGCATGTTCAGCAAGAAACCGATGCCAAAGAACAAAATAAAAAATAATAACATTGATATAATTACAACCGGAATTCCCATTTGCATTCCTGAAGCACCTCCATTGACACTAAAGTTTAGTGTACTCAATGTTTAATCTACCGTCAATAAACATTGGGACGAATTGGGGGTTCTTCACAAAATGAACATATTTTCATCCTGAGAACAGCGAATTTTTTAAGACTTGCCTAGAAGAGTGCTGCTTAGAAAGCCAGTTAATTCCCCTTCCCATTTTATATGAGGGGTGCAGTGGAAGGTGTTCAATCTTCTGCGTTGCCATGATGGGGGGAGTGCTGCAGCTTATACATTTTTAAATAGGCTCTTTTCGTAAACTTTGTTGCTAGTTGATATGAATTTCGTAAGGTGACGTCACATTCATTGGAACTATCCTGGTAAGCAAACCAGAGAAGAGCTACTTTCTCCATGTTAAGGAGAGAAACCTTAGTAACCGGGGAAATCCCGTGTTTTAAGGATTTTTCTAAAAGAAACAATATTTGTAAAAAACCTTTCTAAATGATCGATGCTTTTAAATGCTAATTTATCCTACTCCCCTCTTACGTAGAAGGATTGGAGCGTAAGGCGGGCGACCTCCTGCGGGACTAGCGGGACAGGTGAGACCCCGCAGGCGAAGCCGAGGAGGCTCAACGCCCGCCCCGCGGAGTCGTGAGCCTGGAGTGGAAATCCATTACTTTAAAAACAGGCACAATCTTTGCGAAAACAGCCTTTAAGTGATAGAGGGAATAATTCCCCTTATTTTATTTTCAGCATCTGAAATTGCTAAAATAGAGGGAGAAATTCCCCTTATTTACCTTAAAGCTCTAAAATATAAGTACTTTTTTTAATATAAAGGGAATAATTCCCCTTATTCAACCTTAAATGAGCTTTAAATCTATACTTAAAGGGAAAATCTCCCCTTATTTTTACCGCTGACTACAAATAAGGAAATGACATTCGTTGACTCCTTCATCTACAAGTAGACTTTTCAAAACAGACGGTTCCAACTTTATCCAATCACCAATGAAACAGCATTTAAGAAAAACAAAAGAGCCAGCCAATGGCCAGCTCCTAATATAGATAAACAGTGCACTTATTTATTATTTTTTACCGCTGCCGCTGCAGCATGGACATGTCTCAGAGCCGCCAAGAACGAGTTGGAAATACCCTTTACCTGAGCAATAATCACATTTCTTTGATGCCGTTTCAATCGCTGATCTCATCGTCCTTATCTCCCCTTTATTCAAAAGTTTTTGGTGATTTCTGATAATATAACACCGATTGTTTTATTAGAAAAGGGACAAAAACACGCGTGTACAGCCATGAAAGCGAATACATCATCTTGTTTCGTGAATTATCTAACTATTTCTTTAAATTTCAGAAAATTAAAAAAATAGTTTATAGCTGGTATAACCGAACTGTTTTCCAGGGTCAATCGGATCCAACCCGGACTTTAACAAGCTGAAATCATACTTAATCATCTCATGAATCATGACCGACGTTTCCTCACATTGAAGAAGCTCTTCTTTTGTCTTCCATGCGACTTCAGAAATTTCTCCTTCACACGGAACCGGCATTTGAGCGGTATCCTTTTGCTTCAAAAGAAACAGCACCATGTTGTCGCTGATCTTGTCCTTAATCACTCCGGACCGGATTCCTATGATTCCGTCAACCGAGGTATCGAGACCCGTTTCTTCTTTTACTTCACGCTGTGCTGCCTCTTCAAGAGTTTCACCCTCATCCACAAATCCTGCCGGCAGGGACCACATCCCCTTCAGCCCTCCGTATCTTTTCTTGACCACCAGCCAGCGGCCGTCTTCATCAATCAGCAAGCCTGCAGCAGCAAGCCAGACGTTTCCTCGCTTCACCCGATTCTCCTCCTATCCTATAGTGGCTGTATATTTATCGTTTAGCTCAAGCGCCAGGGTGTTTTTCCTGTGATCATCTTCCTTCAACTACTTCGCTATCGCTTTATCAGGGTGTTTAGCACTTAATCACCTTGCTCCAGCTACTTCGCTACCCTCTTAGCAGGGTGTTTAACTCTTAATCTCCCTGCTGCTACATCTTATTATTCTTGTACCGCCCTCTTGAGCCAGTAAGGTTGAATCCAGCTTCATTTAAAGAGTAATCTCTAAATCTTTCTACAAAAAAAGCAGAACGAATTGAATCGCTCTGCTTGTGTTTATACCTTAAAAGAACTTGAATTTACCTTTTTTCATGACAAGGCCTGCTCCGCCTACCATGTAAAGTGCACGGTTATCGACCATTTTCTTCATGAATGAAGCTTTGGTACCCATCAATTTCTTGCCGAAAACAAGGCCGATGGCATCGTCTTCGCCAAGAGAACAAACGGTTCCCTTGATGTCCGGCTTGAATTGCTCAAGAGCATCATTGCCTTTAATCAATGCAGCGATATTGCGCGCACAAGTTTCACCCTGCTGCATCGCGATTTGAGCAGTCGGCGGGTATGGACGGTCAACTTCTTCGTTGATCATCAATGAACAGTCACCAATGACGAAGATGTTGTCGTGACCCGGAGCTCGCAGATCTTTACCGACTTTAACGCGGGCTCTCATGTTTTCAATACCGGATTTCTCGATGACAGGGTTTCCGCGGACTCCCGCCGCCCATACGATTGTTCCAGCTTGGATTTCTTCCACTTCATCTTCACCTTTTGAGATGATGACAGAGTTTGCCGTAGCTTCTTTAAGCGGAGTGCCGATGCGGAATTCCACACCTTTTTTCTCCAGTTTGGCACGCGCATACTTAACAAGCTCCGGATCGAAACCAGGAAGGATCATTGGTGCAGCTTCCACACATACGATTCTGACTTTCTTAAAGTCCACATCGTATTCTTTGCAAAGCTCAGGGATACGGTTTCCTAGTTCTCCAAGGAATTCGATTCCTGTAAAGCCTGCACCGCCGACAACGATAGTCAAGCGCTCGTCTTTTTTGTCTTCTTCATTTCTATAAGTAGCAAATTGATATTCAATGTGTTCACGAAGCTGGCGTGCAGAATTGATGTTGGCAATCATGAAAGCATGCTCATGAAGGCCAGTAATTCCGAATGTTTCCGATACAGCGCCAAGAGCGACAACTAAGTAGTCGTACTCTACTTCGCCTTCAGCCGTGATGACTTTCTTCGCATCTGTCTGGATATCTTCCACCGTCGTCTGCATGAAATTCACTTTGTGGCTGTCAATAACGTCTTTGATATCATAACGAACTTTATCATGATGCAATGTTCCTGCGGAGGCCTCGTGCAGCCATGTTGTTTCGTAATGGTAATCGTTCTTGTTGATCAAAACGATTTCCGCTTGGTCTTTACTGAATTGTTTTTGCAGTCGAGTCACTGTCATCAAACCGCCATAACCGGCACCTAATACAACTATTCTTGGCTTTCTCAACTAAATCACATCCACCTTTTTCTTAGAATTTACGATGAATAATAAGATTAGCATCCACCGCAGGCAAGATTTTTATTTGAAAAATAGTAAATAAATAAAGAAAATAAATAAGTATGTGACACATTTCACGATAAGGAATAGAAAAAGAGTGAAAAATGTCATAAAATCTTAACATAATGCCCTACACTACATATTATTCTTTTTACCTTTTATTTTCAAGATATAACCTTAAAGAATAAAACTTAAGAAAATTTAGAATATAAGACAAAGGCGGGTCTTTAAACCCGCCAGCCATGGAAGCGCATTCTATATAACTGATTATTCGCAATTTTAATACATATTTTGTGAAGAAGTGAGCTCATGTGGTAGAATAGATACTATATTGCAAAACAAACAGGAGGGAATTCATTTGAAAGAGGATCAAAAAGTATATGATATTACCATTATCGGTGGAGGTCCAACCGGACTGTTCACTGCTTTTTATGGCGGCATGAGGAAAGCGAGCGTCAAGATCATCGAGAGCCTGCCGCAGCTTGGTGGACAATTGTCTACCCTATATCCTGAAAAATACATCTATGATGTTGCGGGCTTCCCTAAAGTCAAAGCACAGGATCTTGTCAATAACCTTAAAGAACAAATGGCACAGTTCGAATCTACTGTCTGCTTAGAGCAAGCAGTCGAAAATGTCGAAAAGCAGGCAGATGGTGTCTTTAAATTAACAACTGATAAAGAAGTACATTATTCCAAGACGATCATCATCACTGCAGGAAACGGTGCGTTCCAGCCTAGAAGACTTGATTTAGAAGGCGCTTCTACATATGAAGGAAAAAATCTTCATTATTTCATAGACGACATGCAATATTTCGCAGGAAAGAAAGTCGTCATCTGCGGCGGCGGAGATTCTGCAGTCGATTGGGCATTGATGCTTGAGCCGATCGCTGAAAAAGTTACGCTTGTTCACCGCCGGGATAAATTCCGTGCCCATGAACACAGTGTAGATGAATTAAACAAATCATCTGTTGAAATCAAAACACCATTCGTTCCAACAGAAGTAATTGGCGACGATGAAAAAGTAAACCAGTTAGTATTGGAAGAGGTCCGCGGCGATGCTAAAGAGGCACTGGACCTTGATGAATTGATTGTGAACTTCGGTTTTGTCTCTTCTCTTGGACCGATCAAGGATTGGGGCTTAAACATCGAAAAGAACTCCATTGTCGTGAACTCTAAAATGGAAACGAACATCCCTGGAATCTACGCAGCAGGCGATGTTTCCACTTATGATGGAAAAGTTAAGCTGATTGCCAGCGGTTTCGGTGAAGCACCAACAGCTGTGAATAATGCGAAAGCGTACATGGATCCGGACGCACGCGTGCAGCCGCTGCACAGTACTTCTTTATTCAGTTAATTTCAAAAGCGGAAGCGCCTTGATCAGCCCCGACAGGCAAATGTTCCGARGAGAAAAAAAGGCGGTCTTTCCTTTTATTCTCTTTGGGTTATTTGACCCCGAGGGGCTAGGCGCTGGAGCTGGACGGATCAAAAGCGGAAGCGCCTTGATCAGCCCCGACAGGCAAATGTTCCGAAGAGAAAAAAAGGCGGTCTTTCCTTTTATTCTCTTTGGGTTATTTGACCCCGAGGGGCTRGGCGCTGGAGCTGGATTCAGAAACGCTCCCTAATTTTCAATTCTAAAGTTTTATACTTTTTTAGCTCTTCAAAAAGCTGGTACCTAAAGACATTCGTCTACGGTATCAGCTTTTTTTATATAGCTCTGAGAATAAAACAGCTTCAAGGTGTGACTCTATATAGGGTAAACAGCGAGCGTTTATTAACCGCTGATCCGGGTAGACCCATTAATAAGAATACTTTTAAATTAGAGGATGATTCTCATGAATGTATTAGTTATCGGAGCCAACGGAAAAACCGGGAAACTGGTCATTTCCTCACTGGTCAATAGCAGCCAGCATTTTGCAAAGGCGATGATCCGCAAGGCTGGACAGATTGATGCAATGGAAGAACTCGGTGCTAAACCGCTTGTCGGAGATCTGGAAGAAGACTTTTCCTATGTGTTCGATGAAGTGAACGCCGTTATTTTTGCAGCAGGATCAGGCAGCTCGACCGGGCCTGATAAAACAACAGCAGTTGACGAAGACGGAGCAATCAAAGCAATCGATTTTGCAAAGGAAAAAGGGCTGGACCGCTTCATTATGCTGAGCTCTATGGGAGCCGACACCCCTTCAATCGCCCCAGATGCTATGGAGCATTACTTAAAAGCAAAAGGCCGTGCAGACCAGCACTTGCTTGAAAGCGGACTGAATTACACCATTGTCCGTCCAGGAGCTCTTGTTGACGGGGAGAAAACAGGAAAAATCATTGCTTCTCCATCCATACCAGACAAAAGCGGAAGCATTACCCGTGAGGATGTGGCTGAAGTGCTGACCGTATGCCTGAACGAAACAGAAACCTACCATAAAACGTTCGAGATCCTTAATGGAGCTACACCTATCCAGGAAGCATTGAAAAGAGTATAAAAAGAAGCCCCTTCCGAGAAAACATTCTGCTGGGAAGGGGCTTTTTTTATGATGAAGTTATTAACAATTCTCCGGTGTACCCGTATTCGTCGCCGTCCTGAACGACGATCCGCATCCGCAGTTCGCAATCGCATTCGGATTATCGATCGTAAACCCGCCGCCCATCATGGATTGTTTGTAATCGATCTTGGTTCCATTCAGGATGGGAGCGTCCTGTTTATTTACGACAACCTTGATGCCCTCGATTTCAAGCTGGATGTCATCTTCGGCTGCTTCATGTTCAAATCCCATTCCGTATGAAAGCCCGCTGCAGCCACCGCCTTTGATTGATACACGAATGAATGCACCTTCCTCTTCATTCTGTTTCATCATATCCTTGATCTGCAGAGCTGCGGCTTCTGTGATAACTACCACATCTGACATGTAAAATCACCTCCGTCTAAAGATTTTAAAAATCTATCTTCTCACTATAGTTTATGACTATTATGTTTTCAGTATATACTTTTTCGCCCTTATCCTCAACCAATCTGCAAAATGGGCAGTTTAGAACTTAATAGTTCTTTATACCTTATTTATGAGTTATAATATGAGTACAATGAACTACATGAGTGGAGGGTGAACGATGACTGAAATTACACCTTTTTATCAAAAAAATATAGAGTGCCTCTCTTGCAAAAACTCATTTCGGACCACAAAAATCCGGTCCCGTTTCATCAAACTGCGCTGTCACGAGACTGACTTTCGCCCTGTATATCAAGACGAGAAAATCAATCCCCTCTTATATAACGTAAATGTCTGCCCGGCGTGCGGCTTTTCATTTACGGATGATTTCAACAGGTATATTGTTCCCGCAATCAAAACCGAAATCCAGGAAAAACTTTCGGCCCAGTGGACGGAACAGAATTTTGGCGGAAACCGGTCAACCCTGGAGGCCATCAACACTTACAAGCTCGCGATTCTGTCAGGCACGCTAAAAAGAGAGAAGAGCGTAACAATGGCCGGTCTTTACCTGAGGACCGCCTGGCTGTACCGATCTATTGAAAATGAAGAACAAGAAAACAGATTCATGACGCTTGCCATGAATACCTATACAACAGCTTATACCAATGAAGATTTTACAGGCATGGGAATGTCAGAGACTAAAATACTATATCTGATAGCTGAACTGCAATTAAGGCTGCAAAAATACCGCGAGGCTGCCTCTTACTTTTCTAAGGTACTCTCCAAACAAAAAAACTCCCTTGAACCAAGGATCGTTGAAATGGCCAGAGACCGCTGGCAGGAGATGAGAGAAGACTATAGAAAAGCCACATAAAGACAAGGGGAGCCGGATTACAGGCTCCTCCTCCTCAATCAATCATAAATTCCCGGGCAAAAAGCTTCCAGCATGTTTCCATCGGAGTCATAGAATTTAAAGTGGCCTTTATGAGAAGGACTCTCTTCCACCTCTACATCATTCTTTTTCAATTCATTATAGAGATCCCCGCAGTGTTTCTTTGAGATCCCCAATACTGGATGGGTCGTATTTCTTCCAGCCTCAGCATTCTTACTTTCAATCAAGCATAGAACAGGAATCCCGCTCTTCCCCTCATCATAGGAAGGTGAGTCACCGAACGCCAGAATCACTGTCGTCCCGTAATCAGCAGCAATGGTGAAACCCAGAATATCCTGATACCATTTTGATGCCTGATTAATATCTTTCACATATAAATTTGTTTGCAGCAGTCCTGTAAAGTAAGCCATGATTATTATCCCCTTTAAGAAAAGTTTGGTTTTACAATAAAAAAACAGGCAAAAGAAGACTTCTTCTCTGCCTGTTCGTTGTTGAATAATAGATTTATGCGTTAAAACATCGGATTTTCTTCTAAGAATTGATAAATATTCTCCACAAGCTCATCCGGGCTGTCTCCCGTTACCACATCACCGTTGACAAGCGCAAAGAATGCTGAAGCGCACTTTCCGCAGTATCCCAAACAGCCATATTCGACCACATCCAGATTAGGGTCCCTTTCAAGAGCTTCCAGCGCCTTTTGGGCCCCGCTTGCAAGATTGCTAATGCAAAACTCAATGATTGGTTTCACTTTCTTCACCTCGCTAATGCTACAAGATTATGCTACCTTTTTTCCTGTACAACGTCAATGAATACTCTTGAGCCAATGCTGGCTTTTTATAGATATCCATTAGGGGGTCAAGGGCCAAAAACAGCTCTTTTGTGTGAATAATTTGTCATAATTCTGTTGTGAAAAATCTATTATTTCGATATACTTTTTAGTGATTACGTTTTGTTATATAGAGAAAAAGAAGAATATATGTCTATTATTGAAAGTGCTTACTAAACCTGTCCCTCATTTCGATAGCTTTGCATCTCCCCGCATTTTGAAACAGCCGGGCTTTTCTGCATAGTGTTACGAAAATGAGTTTCAACATTAAATGCTAAAAGGGGAAATTATTTTATGAAAAATTTAGTCCTGCTCGGAGGCGGCTACGGAAATATGCGGGTGCTTCTTCGCCTGCTTCCTAACCAGCTTCCCGATGATGTTTCGATCACCCTTATCGACCGGGTGCCTTATCACTGCCTAAAAACCGAATACTACGCCCTTGCTGCGGGAACGATATCCGACCAGCATGTCCGAGTGGACTTCCCGGAACACTCCCGGCTGACTGTAAAATATGGTGACGTCACCAAAATTGATGTAGCGAACAAGCTGGTTCATTTGGATGGTGAAGAAGCGGTCACCTATGACGATTTAGTCATAGGCCTCGGCTGTGAAGACAAATACCATGGTGTACCCGGCGCGGATGAATTTACTTACAGCATTCAATCTATCGAAAAATCCCGCAAAACATATGAGGCACTTTGCAATCTTCCTGCAGGGTCTGTGGTCGGCATCGTGGGAGCAGGATTGAGTGGAATTGAATTGGCCAGTGAACTGCGCGAAAGCCGTTCCGATCTGGACATCAAACTTTTCGACCGCGGATCGAGAATCCTGGGCAGCTTCCCTGAAAGGCTAAGCTCCTATGTCCACAAATGGTTCGAGGAAAATAACGTGGAAATTGTTAATAACTCCAGTATCACCAAAGTGGAACCGAATACCCTCTTCAACCATGAAGACAGCATCCACTGTGATGCCATCGTTTGGACAGCCGGCATACAGCCTAATAAAATTGTCCGTGAAATGGAAGTTGAGAAAGATAAGCAAGGCAGAGTCGTGCTGACGAAGTATCATAACATCCCTGAAAATGAACATGTCTATGTCGTCGGAGACTGTGCAAGCCTCTCACAGGCACCAAGTGCACAGCTTGCTGAAGGACAAGCGGAACAAATCGTCACGGTCCTCCTAAAACGCTGGAAAGGCGAAGAGCTTCCGGAAGAACTGCCTCGCATTAAGCTTAAGGGAATCCTCGGATCTCTTGGCAAGAAGCACGGTTTTGGCCTGGTGAACGAACGCTCCATTACCGGACGAGTAGCAAGGCTCCTGAAGTCAGGTGTGCTTTGGATGTATAAGTACCATAATGGGTAAGTTCATTTACTTGAATATCAAAAAGGCTAAGAGAATCCCTCTTAGCCTTTTTATTTGAATGACTGAATGTGGTCTCTCAAAGACTCGAAGCCACGTTACTTGCTGTCCGTTTCATCCTCGTCAATATTCTTGCCCCATTCAAATCCTGCCTTACCCATATAATAAAGAACCGCTGCAGAAGTTAAAATTCCTAATAATGTTAAGGTTAATCCCACTATGTCCCTCCTCTGGATCTCTTTATCCTTATTTTAACATATTTAGTTAATTGGATTCGATATCCTGCAAAAAAACGCACTGAGAGCTTATCAGTGCGTTCTGCTAGTCATATTCAGTTTACGTCTATCCAGGATCACTATCACCCAGCTTGATATCCGAATTTCTCCAGCTCGGCAAATACCGTTTTTAGTTTCGGATTTCCTTCACCGACCACTTTCCCCGATATCAAAACGACTGGGTAAAACATATCTTCGTCGATGACGCGGGAAGCAAATTCCTGCAGTTCCTCTTCTTCCGGAGGATTGAATATATCAACATACTTAATTGTAAATGATTGCTCAGGAAATTTCCTTGAGATAGCGGCATCCAGCCACTCATAGGTTTCCTTGGATGTCGGCAGATTGACACAGCTTGCACAAACCTTCTCTGCTCCGTAGACGATGATTTCCGCTTCTTTTCTTTCCATGACTACACCCCTTTATCTTCCTATCTCTTATTTTACAGAACTTTCCCGTTAATCGTAAATCAAAAGTTTTTAGATATTATTTATCGAGCACAGGCGGAAGATAGTAAAATTTAAGGCAGCTTTCAATCCTTGAATGAGGGAAAACAGGATAACCGCTTACAGAAAAACCGCCAAGGCAAAATTTAACACATGAAATCGGTTCAACGGATAGATTTTTTCAGCATATATTATTATAATAGAGAGTAAGGAAAGGAGTCGATTTTACATGACACAACAAGAATTAGTGCCTCAAGTACAAGAGGTGTTAGATAAATTGCGTCCCTTCTTGCTTCGTGATGGCGGGGACTGTGAATTGGTCGATGTCGAGGATGGCATTGTAAAGCTTCGTCTTCTTGGTGCTTGCGGAAGCTGCCCGAGCTCAACCATCACTTTGAAAGCTGGTATTGAGCGCGCGCTATTGGAAGAGGTTCCAGGGATTGTTGAAGTAGAACAAGTCTTTTAATTAACAAGGATGACCTGCAGAAGCAGGTCATCCTTTTATTTTTGCCATTCTTTATTCACCAGTGTTTTCGGTATATTTCCTTCAAGAACTGCTCTGATGTTGCTGACAGAGAGCTCCATCATTTCCATTCTTGTTTCGACGGAGGAGCTTCCGATGTGAGGCAGTGCGACGACATTTTTTAAGGAGAGTAATGGATGATTCTCATCAATCGGTTCTTTTTCAAAAACATCCAGCCCGGCTGCGGCAATGTCACCGTTCACAAGCGCATCGTATAATGCATTCTCATTCACGATCGGCCCCCTGGCAGCATTGACAAAGACTGCCGATGATTTCATCTTTTGGAATTGCTCTCTCTGCAGAAGACCTTTTGTTTCAGGTGTCAACGGTGCGAGGCAGACAACAAAGTCCGATTGGGACAGCAGTTCATCAAGATCCGCATATTTTGCTCCGAGTGTCTCTTCTGCTTCGGGTTTTCTGGAGCGGTTGTGATACAGGATGTCCATATCAAAACCTTTTGCTCTCTTGGCAAAGGCTTCCCCGATGCTTCCCATTCCAATGATTCCTACCGTTTTATGATGGATGTCCATTCCCGCCATCAAAAGCGGTGACCAGCTTTTCCACTTTCCTTCCCTCACATACCGGTCAGCCTCAATCAAACGGCGTGCTGCTGCCATCATCAGGCCAAACGTCAGATCAGCCGTTGTATCTGTCAGTACATCCGGCGTGTTGCAGACTGCCGCGCCTTTTTCATTTGCCGCTGCCAAATCGATATTATCATATCCTACAGCAAGGTTCGCCACAACCTTCAAATTGGGTGACTGTTCAAAAAGCTCCTTATCAATGGTATCGGACAGCATGGATAAGATCCCGGAAGCTTTTTGTGCTTTTTTTAGTAAGACGTCTCGTGGAACAGAGATATTTTCATCCTCCCACATATCGACTTCATATTGATCCTGAATAGGCTTCAAAACTTCCTCTGGCAGCTTTCGTGTTATATAGATATACGGCTTCATGCTTTCAACCCCTGTTAGCTTTTTCTCTATATTTTAGCAATATCCAGGGGTGTTGAAAAGCAACTCGTTTCACCCGAGCCAGGTCACTGCCGGAATACCGTAGGACTTAACGGGAACTTCCCCAATCTGATAAAAACTGCCAAGAAACCGCTCATATTGACGGGTTGAATTCAAGTATCCCTGCAGTTTGTCTTCCAGCTGGAAGTGCTGCCCTTCAGAATTAGAGAGATAGTAGTTCTCAATGGTTTCGAAGTAGTGGAGCGGAAACAAGAGCCTTGCATATACCAGCCTCCATGAGAAAGAAGACAGAGGAGCTACAGACTGATATTCACGGAAAAATTTCTGGATGTCAGGCTGGTGCGTGGTTTGTCTTTTAAAATACCGTTCGCGGACACTTTCCGCAATGTCCCTTCCGCAATGATCGAATACCCAGTCAAAAGGATTGCGTATGCTGATCTCCCTTCCCCATACTCCCTCTAAGAAACGTTCATGACAGACTGTGCCTGAATCTGTGTATACGGGATTATCATCCATTTCAGTATCCACCAAATATTGCACGGCATTTTCAGCGAGCCCCAAGTAATACGGACAGCTGTCAATGAAGATCCTCTCAAATTCGTCTCCCGGACGATTTTCTATAACTAATTGAAAGGCCTTCTCCATCTGCTCAATCCGTTTTTCCCATAGGGATTTCCACTGGCCGATGCGGCTGATATGACTGACCTTTTCTTCAATCGCAAGCCCTCTCTGATGAAACTTCGCCAGCTTCCTTCCAAGCCTGTCACCTGGATCACCGCTGTGGTATTCATTCTTCAGGACCGTGAAATCCTGTTCGTTTTCCGAAACCAGAAACCTGCCTTCCGTTGTGGGTACAAACGAAGAGACATAACGGTCGCCATATTTTTTCATATGTTCCGTAATCTTATATAGCTCCAACAGGGCATCCTGTTCCATCTTCGTCACATTCACAATAGTATATATTGACCCATCCGCCATATATCTCTGGTCTCTTCCGTCCTTGAATGACCTTTCCGGCTGAAGTCCATAATGCTTTGTTAATAGATCCTCCATCGATTTCTCCCCCAAAATTTCCTTTTATCCTATGTATATGTAACAGAAAGGATTATTCATGATGGGAAAATGTGTAGAGATCAAAATATGCTGCGCACTTCTAAAACTGCAGCATGTGTCATATGAATATAAGTACACCCTGAATTTCCTGCGATTTTGCAGATTCATCACTATCCTGACAAGATAAGGGCAATAATAACGGAATGAATAACAACTTGAATGGATAGGGTTTCATGAAAAAATTTCAGAAAAAGGTGACGTAGATGAAGGATAAAGAATCCAAAGAATTATCAGAAGAAACGGCACGCAGATGGCTGCATGAACGCGGTGTCGAAATAGATGATATCGCTGAACTTGTCCTGTTCCTGCAAAAAAAGTACCATCCAAATCTGGGGATTCAAGAATGCCGGGATAATATTGAACGGGTATTATCAAAAAGGGAAGTCCAAAACGCTATCCTTACAGGAATTCAATTAGACAGACTTGCCGAAAAAGGAATGCTTGAAGAGCCTTTACAATCCATCATAGAAGTCGACGAAAGCCTGTATGGCGTCGATGAAATCCTCGCCTTCTCCATAGTGAATGTATACGGGTCTATCGGCTTTACCAATTACGGCTATATCGATAAGCAAAAACCCGGTATCCTGGAAAAATTAAATGACAAGTCATCAGACAAATGCCACACATTCCTTGATGACATCGTCGGCGCTATCGCTGCTGCCGCCTCTTCCAGGCTTGCACACCGGTATGAAGAAGCTGAATAAACTAATTTTCATGTGAAGGCTCTCCGCCTTCTTTTTTATTTTGGAGATTGGGTTTGTTGTGATTTGGTGTTCGAAATCTCTTTTGGGAAGAGATATCCTTTTTGTTGGAGTTTCTATGGCCTTTTGGGTGACACCTCATCCCGATGGATTTTCGACCGCTCTCGAGGGACACCTAGACCTCGTTTTCTGAGCTTTGATGTCCTTCAGGCGCTCCTCGAGGGACACCTGAACCTCCTTTTCTGAGCTTTGATGTCCTTCAGGCGCTCCTCGAGGGACACCTGACCTCGATTATTGGACTTTGGTGTCCTTCACACGCTCCTCGAGAGACACCTACTCTTCGATTTTTGGACTTTGGTGTCCTTCACACGCTCCTCGAGGGACACCTGAACCTCGTTTTCTGAGCTTTGGTGTTCTTCACACGCTCCTCGAGGGACACCTGACCTCGATTTTTGGACTTTGGTGTCCTTCACACGCTCCTCGAGGGACACCAGCCTCAAATTTCCCCACATCAGGTGTCCTTGATTTACTTTTCTGCGCCCCCCCATAATCTTTTTGGTAATACCCACGTCAAACATCCCCTTGCTTCTAATCTGCACCTTCAAATGACAGTCTTCTATTCCAGGCAACAAAAAAAGGAAGGCTATCCGCCTTCCTTTTAAACAAAAATCAAACTTCCCATTCATCAAGGGAATTGATGGTGTACGTGGGTTGTACTTCTTTTTCACTCAGAATCTCTCTTGTAGTGACGCCTGTATGAACGAGCAGCGTATCCAGTCCCGCATTGATCCCTGCCAGAATGTCGGTATCATAGTTGTCCCCGACCATCAGCGTGTTCTCTTTCGGTACCCCCAATACTTCCTGCGCTTGTTCCATAATGATGGACTCTGGTTTACCGATGAAGATCGGCTGCGTTTGCGTTGAAACGGTGATGACTGATGTCAATGATCCATTACCTGGCAGCAAACCTCTTTCTGTCGGAATCGCGATATCTCCATTTGTGGAAATGAAGGTGGCACCATTCCGGACGCCCAGGCATGCCAGTGCCAGCTTTTCATAATTGATGGAACGGTCGATTCCGACCACGACGAAATCCGGGTTTTCTTCAACGATAGACAAGCCGTTTTCTTCCAATGCAGAACGGATGCCTTCTTCTCCAATAACATATGCCGTGGCTCCCTGCTTTTTCTCTGAGATGAATTTTGCTGTAGCCATTGATGTTGTAAATACTTGTTGTGGTTGGGCAGGAATATCAAAGTTCCTTAATTTTTCCGCAACCTTCTCAGGAGTTGCCGATGAATTATTCGTTACAAAAAGATATGGCAGCCCTTTTTGGATCAGGCGGTTCACAAAATCTCCTGCTTCTTCAATTTTTTCTTTTCCTCTGTACATCGTTCCGTCGAGATCGATTAAGTACCCTTGATAGTTCTTCATAATTACCTCCAGCATGGCTCTCTTTAAAAAGAGCATCATGTATGTCTTGTTATGTTAGTATCCGCTGTTTCATTTCAGGTCTTGCCTGAGCTCCGTGCTTTATTCCTCAGTTTCTAAAAGCAGAAACCGGACCCAGTTCATTTATCAAATACTCCCTTATGCGGCCAGGGAATGATTGCAGTGATTCCATCTGGTTCGAGAAGGTTTTTTCCACCGCTTCATGATCGATTCTAGTGTATTCCTGCACGATCATTTTGCGGTAAAGAATAACTTCTTTCAAGCCTGATTCCATTTCTTTAGTAATGACTTTTTCATCGAGAAGAATATCAATAATATCCTCGTAGCTGCCCGGGTCCCTCATGATGAATCCATCGATCATCGCATTGCCTGTATCAAGGATGGATTCGATCAATGTGTGTGAAATACGTTCCAGCGCAAGCTTTTCAAGCGGTGACGTCCATTCGGACTGAGCCTGAAATAACTCCAGCTGACTCTCCATATATAACAGAATTTCTTCAATTTTTTCACGGTCAACAAAATACATTCTGCAGCACCTCGCCTAGTAATGACAGGACCTCCCGCAATCACCATTGCTTTTTCCTTCTCTGCGGATAAAAAGCAACCCTTATACGAAGACAGCCTTTGTCTAGTTTTCAACTTATAGTGTAACATATTCCTGCAAAATTCTTCTCCATAATACTACCAGCATGATACAGCGGCACCTCCATATACTAAATACTAATCGGAGGTGGCTAATATGTTTTTTAACAAGGAAAAACGCACCCTTGATAAAGAAGAAGAAGAAGTGTACTCGGATTTTTCCAACGTGGAGACCATGCGGAACTTCCTGGTGCCTGAACAAACTCCTGAAGGGCCCTATGGTGCTCCCAGGGGAAAATATACACCTGTTGAAAATAAATCAACTCCATGGAAGGAAGGACAGCGTTATTACAGCGCCTTCAACTATGAGTTCAAGTCCCTGCATCAGGACATTCCTCGGCAGGACCCCGGTTCCCATCCGGTCCATGCCGATCCGGACCGCAATGAAGAACCCCCTTATATGGAAAATAAATAAATTAAAAGCCGGCATCCCGATATGGAATCTGCCGGCTTTCTCACATTAAAGCACTAAAAGGGACAGTCCCTCTTAGTGCTTTAACGTACTAAAGTCATTGTTTTGTTTTCTTGACAACAAAATAGGGACATCCAAAATTGCAGAACTCGTATAGATAATCCTTGATTGTGGTGATTTTGGTATCAAAGGTTGCTTTTTGATTCTGATCATCAAAGAATCCTTTGAGGCGAAGCTGACCATAACCCCAGTCACCAAGAATGTAATCATATTTATTCAGGATATCACTGTAGCGTGTACGAAAGGCTTCTTCGTTGAAGCCCTCCTGGAATTCCTCGATGACTTCGTAACACACGTTATTAATGCATACCATCTTACTTCACCTACTTTCCATAAATAAACCGTTATCCGATGGTTAAAAAACCTCTACTTTAAATTATAACTGATTGTCCATTAATTACTAAGAGAAAAATACAATTCTACTGGTCATTATAACAAATGAGGAGGTGTTTTATTTGAAGAAGAAAATGCTTGCAGCAGGAGTCATCGGTTTTTCCCTATTAGGGGCAGGATGTGCCAGTGACCTGGCTTCAGACGGCGATGAGATTTTCCATGACAGCGGGAACACCATCAATGTTACTGAAGATGAAGACATTTACAGGGAAGTTGAAAATTCCGAACATGCCCGGGGAGAGCAGTTTGGCTATGTCAGACATCAAAAAAGCCCGATTGCCGGAAGAACCATTTCCACAGAAGATATGTACACCGTTGACCGCGAAAAGGTCGCCGACTATATCAGCCGCATGGCCGTCACACTACCAAAAGTCCAGGATGCTTCAACCCTTGTGACGGATGAAGAAGTATTGATTTCATACAAAACGGATGTCAAAGACAAAGATCTGCGTTTTGAAGTGGCTGATCAGGTCAAAAAATCAGGATTATCCGCGGTGCCGCGCTGGTATCATGTTTATGTTACCGATGATCCAAACCTAATGCAAAACGTTGAAAACCTTGCTTCGATGGATACCGATATGGCTAATGTCAACACAGCCATTGACGATACAATCAACCAAATGCTTCAGGCTTCCCCGCAAGGAAGGGCAGTTGACGCAGGTGAAAATGCCAATGGTGAAATGTATGACGAAATGGATGAAACCAACGAAGATGATGTACACCGAATCAACCGTGACAGACAAAAAAGATATGATCACACCGGCCACGATTCCACTCAATAACATATTAAGCTGTAGCTGAACCCAGTTAAATAATGCAAAAGGACTGACTCCTGTTAAAGGATCAGTCCTTTCTAATGTATTATGCCTTTTGAACTTCTGCTTCGCCCATTTCCTGTCTGGCTTTGGCAGCGGCATTAACTTGTTCGTCTGCATGGTAAGAAGAACGCACAAGCGGGCCGGCTTCACAATGGCTGAAACCTTTTTCCATCGCGATTTTGCGAAGTTCGGCAAACTCGTCTGGATGGTAATACTTTTGGACCTTCAGATGCTTTTTCGATGGCTGGAGGTATTGACCGATCGCCATGATATCCACATTTGACGCCCTCAAATCATCCATGGTTTCAATGATTTCTTCTTTTGTTTCCCCAAGTCCGACCATGATGCTGGACTTAGTCGGTATTTCAGGCTGAAGTTCCTTAGCACGGGAAAGGAATTCAAGAGTACGGTCATACGTTGCGCGCGCTCTGACTCTCGGTGTCATGCGTCGAACCGTTTCGATATTGTAGTTCATGATATCCGGTTTAGAGTCCATCAATGTTTTGATGTTGTCAAAAACACCGCCCATATCGGAAGGAAGTACTTCGATCGTGGTGAATGGATTTTTTCTGCGGATGGCTCTTACGGTTTCAGCAAATACAGCAGAACCTCCGTCTTTCAGGTCATCACGGGCAACAGCCGTTATAACGACATGCTTCAGGTTCATTAACTGAACTGAATCTGCCACTCGTTCCGGTTCAGCCAGATCCAGCTCATTCGGTAGACCTGTTTTAACCGCACAGAAACGGCAAGCACGTGTACATATGTCCCCAAGAATCATGAATGTCGCAGTACGTCTTGTTCCCCAGCATTCGTGAATATTCGGGCAGCGTGCCTCTTCACAAACTGTGTGAAGATTTTGTTCACGCATCATTTTTTTCAAGCCCATATAATTATCGTTCGTGTTTAACTTGATTTTAAGCCAATCGGGTTTACGAATGTGCTCTTCTTTTTTACTCATAATTTCATCTCCATTCATTGAAGTCACTGTCTAATGCAAACAGAGTGAAACGCTATTTATAGCGTATGCCTATATTTATGTAAAAAAATACTGAAGTAAACAAGGTGTTCCTTTGTCACTTTATCACACTAAATTTGGTAAGACAAGCCTTCATTCCCCCGATTACCAATTATTGATATTTATGAAAACAGAAGACTGTAACACAATAATGATAGGACTAAAAAGAGTGTTTACACATAAATCAAGGCAGCATCTGCTAAAGGTGATTGCCGGTTCACCCTACAGGCTTTGCCACATCAATAAACCATCCCTAAGAAAAGGTGGAGATATCAATTGTCCAGAAAAATAATCGCCCTTATTCTATGCAGCTTTCTCCTTTCATCTTTTAACATAAAAGTGCAGGCAGCAGGAGAAGAAGAGCACTTGCAGGAAAGAATGGAGCTTTTCAAAAAAATGGAGGCAGCCACGCAGATCCCTTGGTATTACCTTGCTGCTGTGGACCAATATGAACGGAGCCTGCGTTTTGCCAGAAAAGACTTACCCAAACCAGAGAATCCTATCTCCATCTACTTCCCTGCATCAGAGTGGGCAGGTCCTCTCAACCCGAATCCGGAAGACCAGAATCCTAAAACCATCACTTTCTTTGAAGGAATCGGGGCGGATGGCAACAGCGATGGAATTGCAGACCGGAACAACGATGAAGATGTACTGGCCGCTTTCTCTCACTTCATTCTGAATTATGGAATAGATAAAGATAACTTCAGGATAGCTTTATGGAACTATTATAAAAGAGATAAAACCGTCAGTATGATCATGGGCAAAGCCAAACTTTATAAAACATATGGCCACCTTGACCTTGGAGGAAAAGCATTTCCCCTTCCTTCAAGATTTAATTACAGCTATAAAAATACATGGGGAGATGCCCGGGGATATGGCGGCAGAAGGATTCATGAAGGCACCGATCTTTTTGCGGATTATGGTGTCCCCGTCAGATCAACCAGTTACGGAATCGTTGAAATGAAAGGATGGAACCGCTTTGGCGGCTGGCGCATCGGTATACGTGATATCAATAATACCTACCACTACTTTGCCCACTTAAGCGGCTTTGCTAAAGATATCGAAGTCGGGCAGACCGTTGAACCCGGCATGCTGATCGGAGGCGTCGGAAGCTCAGGCTACGGACCGCCGGGAACGTCAGGAAAATTCCCACCGCATCTGCATTATGGAATGTACAAAGACAATGGATACACTGAGTGGTCCTTTGATCCTTACCCATACCTGAGAGTGTGGGAAAGACAGGATCGTCAGAAGAAGAGCTAGTTGGGATTTTTACCTTTTATTTTGAGCCTGGCTCAGATTTACTTTTTTGAGCCAGGCTCAGATTTCACCTTTTGAGCCTGGCTCAGATCCACCCTTTTGAGCCTGGCTCAGATCCACCCTTTTGAGCCTGGCTCAGATCCACCCTTTTGAGCCTGGCTCAGATTTACCCTTTTGAGCCTGGCTCATATCCACCTTTTTGAGCCTGGCTCAGATTTACCTTTTGAGCCTGGCTCAGATCCACCTTTTTGAGCCTGGCTCAGATCCATCCTTTTGAGCCTGGCTCAGATTTCACCTTTTGAGCCTGGCTCAAATCCACCCTTTTGAGCCTGGCTCAGATCCACCCTTTTGAGCCTGGCTCAGATTTACCTTTTTGAGCCTGGCTCAGATTTCACCTTTTGAGCCTGGCTCAGATTTACCCTTTTGAGCCAGGCTCAATTCCACCTTAATTCCCCACATAAAAAAGAGCCCTGGGGAATCCCAAAGGCTCTTCAATATTCATTACTTTGATTTTTTCATTGCATTAAGGATGCTGCCTGCCAAGCCGCCCCATATGATTACCATACCGAGAATCATCATAAAAATAGCACTGCCTGTCATATTAGCTTACCTCCTTATAACTTTCAGCTTCTGTTTTTGCATGCCAGCGTTTGAATGTTAAAGCAAATCCTGCAAGCAGCGCAAATGCTGCAACGAACCAGCCGCCGAATAAGATGAATGAATCGGCATATCCTTCATAGTTACCCGTTTCAGTATCAAACTCTTTAAGCAGGTTCATCTTGAACAGTCCGAACATCATATAGCCAAGAACGATTGGTGTGATGACTCCTAGACAAGCTTTCCACCAGCCGCCTAGACGGATGTCGGAAGCGATATTTGCATGCTCCTGGAAGCTGTTCAGCTTGCGAAGGAACCAAGCGATGGCCACAACTTCGACAAGTCCGACGAATGCTACACCGAACTGATTGATAAAGTAGTCTGCTGCATCAAGGAAGTAAAGACCTCCTTGTGTAGCGAAAAGAATCGAGATAAGAGCTGCAGCCCCTCCTCCGAAAGCGATTGCTTTATTCCGGGAGATACCGAATTTTTCCGAGAAACCTGCAACGTACGTTTCTGTAATCGAAATCAACGAAGACAAACCAGCCAGAACTAATGAAGCGAAGAACAAGAAACCAAATAGTCCATTAAGAGCCGGGAATGCATTGATGATCTGCGGGAAGACGACGAAGGCCAGCCCTACTCCTCCTTCTACCACTTCTTGGACAGATACACCTTGAGAGTTTGCCATGAAGCCCAAGGCTGCGAATACTCCGATACCAGCGAGCAATTCGAAACCGGAGTTGCTGAATCCGGTGATGAATGCGTTATTTGTGATATCAGATTTCTTTGGCAAATAGCTTGAATACGTAATCATAATAGCGAATGCAATGGATAAACTGAAGAAAATCTGACCGTATGCAGCCATCCATACACTTGGCTCCATAATCACATCAAAGTTAGGCTGGAAAAAGGCATTCAATCCATCCAGCGCACCCGGCAATGTAACAGCACGGACAACGATGATTAAGAAAAGAATGACCAGTGCAGGAATAAAGATTTTGTTGGCAACCTCAATACCTTTTTTAACGCCTTTAAAGAGAACTCCAAGCGTAATGATCCAGACTAGGACCAATGGCAGGAATACCCCCATGACAAGACTTCCAGTTTGCCCTGGTGTTTCTGCAAGCTTTAAGTAGTCCCCGTAAAGGAATCCCTGTGTGTCGCTTCCCCAGCTTTGTTTGAAAGCAAATACACTGTAGGACATAGCCCAGGCAATGATGACTGCATAGTAGGTGGATATGACAAACGAAACAAATACAGCCCACCAGCCAATCCATTCTGATTTTCTGTTCATGCGGAAAAATGAAAGCGGTGCAGATCCCCTGTACTTATGGCCAAGAGTGAACTCAAGGACCAAAAGTGGAATTCCTGCAGTCAGCAAAGCAAATAAATAAGGAATAAAAAATGCCCCTCCGCCGTTCTCATAAGCTACTGCAGGGAAACGCCAGATGTTTCCGAGGCCGATTGCAGAACCGACCGCCGCCAGAATGAATCCGGCTCTCGTGCCCCATTGTGAACGATTTTCCATGATAACTCCCCCCTGAATTCGTTTTAAATGTTTAGTATTTTCAGATTATTTGGATAATCTAAAAACAGTATAGCTAGTAATAGGACGAATGTCAAAGTATTATTTGAATTTTCACTTTTGTTATTTCTATTCTTAAAATAGAGCCCCTTCTATACGTGTATACAAGTCTGGATGCTATCTTGATATAACTTTTAATTTTTATCACTAAACTCAACAAACTTATCAGGCATTCTCCTTCGCCAGACATTGAGTTATACACAAAACGATTGGCAGATTTTTTTCAATTCACAACGGGTCAACGAGGTGTTCGGCGTATCTATCGACGAAATCGGTCTTCCTATCAACGAGTTCGGTGCTTCTATCAACGATATTGCTCTTCCTATCAACGAGTTCGGGGCTTCTATCAACGACTTTGCTCTTCTTATCAACGGGTTTAGGGCTTCTATTAACGACTTTGCTCTTCCTATCAACGGGTTCGAGGCTTCTTCTATCGACTATTTATAGATTGCTATCAACGCTCTCTATTCTTTCTTTTTGGCTTTTTTCTAAAAGATTGTTGCTTTTGATGCTCTTCATTTTCACGTGAAAGGATTGGAGCGGAAGGCGTGCGACCTCCAGCGGGACTAGCGGGACAGGTGAGACCCCTAATCCAGTTGCAGCGCCCACCCCCTCGGGGTCGCGCTCCTTGAGCGGAAATCCATTACTTTCACAATAGCCACAATCTTTGCGAAGCAGCCTTCTTTTTATAAAAAAAAGAGGGTCCGCTAAATAGCGAAACCCTCTCTTTTTTAAAAAGTATAATCAGCTTCCGGCTGCTGCATTGGCTGCTTTCTTGCCAAATACAGCGAATAGAACCAGAAGGATAATCGTTACCCCAAGACCCGCAAGAGTGCTTCCTGTCAGTCCAAGGGCCACAAAACCGATTGATGCGATGACAGCTCCAGTAATTGCATACGGAAGCTGGGTGATAACGTGGTCAATGTGATTGCTTCCCGCACCTGTAGAGGAAAGAATCGATGTGTCAGAGATTGGCGAACAGTGGTCACCGAAAACTGACCCCGCAAGTACCGCCGCCATGGCTGGCAGCAGAATGCTTACATCTGTAGCCGCTGCAATTTCTCCGGCAATCGGAAGCAGGATACCGAATGATCCCCAAGAGGTACCTGTCGCGAATGCCATGACTCCCGCCACTAAGAACAGGATGACCGGCAGCAATCCGATATTCAGATTGGAGCTTTCGACTAGACCTGCCAAGTACTCTCCGGTTTGAAGTGAACCGATCAGTGTCACGATCGTCCACGCAAAGATCAGGATATAAACGGCAGGAAGCATGGATTTGATTCCTTCAATGAACCCGGTTCCCAATGCACTTCCAGTAATGGCAGTCGATGAAGACATCTGTCTGAAGAAGAAAATCAGAGAGACTAGAAGTCCGAATAATCCACCATAAAGCAGAGAAGTCGATACGTCTGTATTTTCAAAGATAGCTAAGAGAGATGCCTCTCCTCCATCAGCAGCAACAGCCTGATATCCTGTCCAAAGCATGGCACTGACTGTACCGGCAACCAGCGCAATAATCGGCCAGATCAGGTCACCTACTGTCCCTTTCTCACTCACAGGCAGGTCATTTTTCAACTCGCCTGGTATGTCTTTTTCAGGATCGTAAACTTCGCCAGTATTGATTGCACGCTGTTCATGTTCACGCATTTTTCCGAAATCAATTCCTCTGTAAGAGGTAATGAAGACAAGTCCGATGGCAGCCCACACATAAAGATTCATCGGAGCGATTTGGAGAAAGGCAGAGAACGCCGTATATCCTGTAATCGCGTGGTCTGCTAAAATTCCGCCGATGAGTGCGATGATAAATGCTCCCCAACTTGAAATTGGTGAAACAACACAAATCGGAGCAGATGTAGAATCGATGATATAAGCCAATTTAGCTCTTGAAATTCTATGGCGGTCTGTAATTGGTCTTGAAACCTGTCCAACTGCCAGCGCATTAAAATAATCATCAATAAAAATAATGATACCCAGAACCGCAGTCAGGATTTGAGCGCCCGCTCTTGTTTTAACACGTTTCAGTGCCCATTCCCCGAAAGCCCTGCTGCCACCTGAGATATTCACAAATGCAGTGATGACCCCAAGGATCAATAAGAAAAGGATGATATAAACATTCCATGTATTGAGCTCGCCGCCATCTACGAAAATGCCTTTAAATGCATCCCAAATGATAGAGAATGTTTCCGTGATAGAGAATTCCGCCAGAAGCAGCCCGGCAGAGAGGATTCCGACACCAAGTGAAAGAAGTACTCTTCTTGTCAGAATGACCATTAAAATGGCTAATAGTGGTGGTACTAAAGAATAAATAGAGTTTTCCATTGTTTCTCCTCCTATAATGACAGGGAGGGAATTGCAGAATGATAGAAGAAAATAAAAAAAGGCAGTAATAGAGAATCCTATTATTACCTTTTGTAATATAGTCATTTCTCCATCTCGATCTGTAGCTCCCCATTATAATCTTCGAAAGACTTATAATGACAGTGTTACCCTTATTCAAGGTAACCCCAGCAGCAAGGATTCCGACCAATCCCATTCTGCTTCGGCACATATCCCCTTTCAACCAAGATCACAGTTGTCATTCTCACTCGGTTTACTGATGAATAGGTGCAGCCTCTACCCCATCGGATTTAGATGATTGAGTAAATATTAAATTCACTTGATTAATATATCAGGTATATCGGTTCCTGACAAGAATATTTTGTTCTTTTCCGTGAATTTCCACTGTACTCTATACCTCAGCTTTTACAGCATCACAGCTGTTGGTAACATACTGTGGTACTTCTTTCTCCTTTTCCGATAGATTACTGCCAGGAATATAGGGGCTGTTCTCCTACCACCAGGCTTAGTGCTGCAGGCAATATCCTCTTTCATGCAGGGTCTTCTTCGCATAGGTTGTTGCTTATGAAAATTGATGGATTTCCGCTCCAGGGGAAGGACTCCGCTCCAATCCTCATACGTAAAGGGAATGAAGGTAAAATCAGATTCTAACATCAAAATAGAATGTTTTAGCATTTAGAGTTGTCTAGGAAAAATTTAAGTGCAGGTTCCATTCCGGATACAAAGATTTTCTCTCTCTAAACAAGAGAACAGCTCTCTTCTTCTTGCTATAGCAATACTCCCTTTGAATAATGGCCTTAACTTAATAAATTCATATTAAAAAGCCAATCTTTTAGAAAAAAGTCTTAAAAAAATCCCTGCTTACAAGCAATATATGCTTCTAAGCAGGGGAACACTGTAACAAAATATTTTATACTTCCATCAATCTGCTTTCAAACTCGGAATCGAATCCTGTGATGGTTGTATCCAGGCTTCTTCCCAAATCTAGAGAGTATGGTTGTGAAAGCTCTTCTCCGTTTTCCGCAATGATGCGGAGAATCGGTCTATGGGTAAGCCCTTTATTCTGCTTCTCGACAATTCCCCTTCTGCCATCACTCAGGACGACCACCATCCCGTTCGGATAGATGGCTACAGACTTTCTGAAAGCGTGGATCACATTGGCATCAAACAGAGTGCCTGAACCAGCGTACAAAATCTCAAGAGCTTCATGCGGCAGCATGGCGTCCCGGTAAACCCGGTTGGAAGTCAGAGCATCGAAAACATCCGCAACGGCAATGATTTTGGCAAAAGGGTGTATTTCATCCCCTTTAAGGCCGCGCGGATATCCAGATCCATCAAGGCGTTCATGATGCTGAAAGGCGCAATGGGCCACAAGAAGAGATACATTATGTAACTGCCTCAGAAGATCAAACCCGTATTCTGAGTGTTTTTGTACTTCATTGAATTCTTCATATGTAAGTTTATCCGGCTTCATTAAGATATCTTCCGGTACCTTCATCTTTCCGATATCATGCATGATGGCTCCGAGTCCAAGCATATCAAGCTGCTTCGGAGGCATCCCAAGCTCGATTCCAATCGCGAGGGTATAAAGAGTGACATTGAACGAATGATGAAATACATAAGAGTCATAGGTAAAGACATCTGTCAGTAACGTCAGCAAATCGCCGCTGCCTTTGATTTCGTTAAGAATCGTATCTATGACTTCCTTAAAGCTGCCGGCACTTTGTTCCAAGGCAACAAGGTTGCTGGACACAGAGTTCTTTTCCAAATGGCTGAAGGTTGAATCTATCTTGTTGACCGCATCCTGCCTGACCTTAGCAGGAATGGAATCAGCCGCTTCAATTCCTGCCGATAAACCATCTTCTATGTATACATACTGGATATTCAGTTGGATTAATCTTTGGACCATCCGGTTTGTAACGGAGACACCCGACTTGATAAGGGCCTGTCCGTTACCATTATAAACGGTTGATGCCATGACCATACCTGGTTTTAGAGTTTTGGCTGATATAAATCTCATCGAATTCTCCTATGTATACTTAATCATTTTCGACAAATTTTACTAATATCTTCATTATAAAGCATTTAAAGGTATTTTCAAGAGAACCATAATTGATTCGATTATTATTTTTCAATAATCCTTTTGTCGTCCTAATTTCCTTGTAAGAGTATTCCAGTTTCTATCTCTATAAGGGATTTCCCGCTTCTTTTGAAAAATACCATTAATTCCACTTACTTATATACCCTCTTTTTTCACCTTGAAACATAAATATTCCAATTGTTCTATAATTTTCTTGGTAACATTCACTTCTTGATGTGCTAATGAGTTAAAAAATCCTGAACCAGAACGGGCTCAGGATTTCTAACTTATATCATCTTCAATAGCGCCTCTCTTCCAGGCATCCCGGAAGTAATACCTAATTGTTCTGCCTCATGAGTCACCGATTCCAAGGGAGCGTCTATCAACTGCTGGATTGTTTTCACCCCTACAGCTCTGCCTGCAATGATTTTCCTGTCCTTCAGCTTTTCATTCAGCAGGCCGACATCAAGCGCACCGCACATTATATATCCCTTGTCGCTTGTGACGACAAGCAGGTTTGTTTTGGGAAGCTGCACAGATACAGCCAGAAAAGTGTGACCCTCTATCTCCACTGGGGAAAGATTCATCAATGTCATCCTCTCCTTTCAACTGTTATGTTATGAAAGGGGGCAAGGAGAGGTTACAGTTTATCTTGAATTCATTCCTTTAAGTTTCCAGGCAAGCACATCTCTAAGAAATTCCGGCATATAATACTGCTTTTCATTCCGCTGCAACTCAGGGAAGAAGTGCCCGAAAGTAAACATGTCTGTCGTTGCCAGCTTATACGTACGACGGTGATTAATAGGCTCTCCATTGATAAATATATGGTGAATATCTTTTCCAAAGGTGATCGAACTGTAAGCGAAGATCCCCATGACTTTCCCGCGGAAACCCAGCCCTTTTACTTGTAGATGATGAAGTTCTTCATCTCTTGTTGCCTTGATCACTTCTTTCAATTCCGCCCCAGTCAAGTGAATCACACAGGGGTTGATCGGATGAGGCAGAATCCTGTGTATATCAAACTTGCTGACCTTGCCCTTCCGCAGTCCTTCCAGTACCAGTCCGGCATTCAGGAAAGCGCAATCTGCTTCACACCAATGAAGCAGGGCGTCCGAAAGCAATTGAGGCAGTTCTGAAGGGTTAAACCAGTCCGCTTTTAGATCCCTTTCCAAAACGGCTGCCGTTTCATTCAGCATCTTTTCCCCTTCGTCATGCCACCCTTTTATCTGCTTTTCTTCATCTTTTGAAACAGGAAGTCCATCTTGCTCATAAAGCTGAGCCTTTCGTGTAGAGAAGATCTTTTGATCAGTATCAAACTCTAATATAATATGGCCCACATAATGTCCATGTTTTCCCGCCGCCCCCAGCAGCGTTCCGTTGATTTCTTTTCCTTCATGAAAAATATGGTGGGTATGAGCTCCCAAAATGATATCAATCTCTTGGTACGATTCCGCTATCCACTCATCGTCCCTTATTCCCAAGTGAGAAAGAAGGACAATCATATCAGTCTGAGGCGACAGCTCCTTCATCCAGAAGTCCAGCTGATCCATCGGAGAATATATATTCCATCCTAATGGTTTATAAAAAGGAGCAAAATGGGCGGTCAAACCCAGGACACCAACCCTCGTTCCTGCTTTGGTTTCATAAATGCTGTAAGGCTTTGCCCAGGCAGGGATCTTGCCATCCTTCGTATGTAAATTGGCAAGCAGCACTTCAAACCGGGCATCACTATATAAGTCATTCAGTTCGCTATATGAGAACGTGATTCCCTCATTGTTTCCGATTGTAACCGCATCATAGCCAACATCATTCAGCATCTCGACATTGCCTTTCCCCAAGGTGGCTTCCGAAAGAGGATGCCACCTGTCGACATGATCCCCGATATCAAAGAGAAACACTTCATCTCCAGCATCAAGATGCCACTGTTTTCTCAATTTCAGAAAGTCGCGGATTCTCGGCCAATTTTCAAAATGGCTATGTAAATCGTTTGTATGATAAATATGAATTGTTTCTTTCACTCTTTCACCCACTTCCTTTTAAAACACTGAATCCCAGACAGAGTACCGACTAAAAAACTCAATCAGGGATTGAAAGTCCAGCTGGTACTATTACGTTTCATTTTACCTATGTATAGTGAATGAAAACATGAAGCCCTCAAATTCACCCGGTAAATCCTTGATAAACAAGCCGGATCCCGATCAGGACCAATATGATTCGCAGAATATTGACAAGTGCCCCTGACTGAAGCTTTGAATTCAAATACGCTCCCCCTTTTGCTCCAAACCAGGCTCCCGGGATAATCGCAAGCGCATAAAGCCAGTTAATGTTTCCTAAATAAATGTGTGTGGCGGAACTGACTAAGGCGGATAAAAACACCATGAACATGGAGGTAGCCACCGCGACATGTGGGGGAAACAGGAATACCAGAATCATGGCCGGCACCATCAGCGATCCGCCGCCGATTCCGAATAGGCCGGAAGTAAAACCGACAAAAAAGGCTATTGCCACACCAAGCACAGGCGGAAATCCATAGGAGAACTGTCTTCCCGAAGCATCCGTAAAGCTGCGCTGGTAACTGCTCTGTTTAAAAGTTTCAATTGGTTTAATCTTGTTGCGGATCATCAAAATAAAGGAGACTAAAATCATAAAAAAACCAAAATATAAATTGAAGGATTCCATACTAAAAGACTTATTTGCAACAGCACCAATAATGGAGCCAGGACCGGCACCAATAAAAAATAACAGTCCGCTCTTGTAATCCACCGTCTTATGCTTAATATAGGACAGAG
The DNA here is from genome assembly GCF_008180615.1 of Rossellomorea vietnamensis. GTDB lineage: Bacteria > Bacillota > Bacilli > Bacillales > Bacillaceae_B > Rossellomorea > Rossellomorea vietnamensis_D. The sequence continues at coordinate 10,806 of NZ_VTEH01000015.1, read as the reverse complement.
TTGAAGAAAGGCCTGTAAAAATCATGATAATCAGTGAAGTTCCAACCGCCACTTGCGGACCTAAGTCATCAAGTAAAGCGGTGTATCCCCCAAAGAAAACCAGGGCAGGAACGATAATCACTCCTCCTCCTAACCCGACCAATGAACCAAGCGCTCCAGCAAAGAGGCCGATCAGCACTAATAGTATCCATTCCATGTTGTCATCTCCAAATCTTTTACTTCGTTAGTTTGCCATGAACCGAAAAATTCTCCAGGCAGGCTTAAAATAAATCAAGCTGCCTGGGAGCAAGGTCCGTATATTGTATATCGAGCATGTCCAGGAACTGCCTGGCGTTGTCTGCTGCATCTCCGCCCGAATTATTATTAAAAACAATAAAAATATCTTTCGTTTGCTCTTTCAGCGTTTCAAGCTTTTCTTTCCAATCTGATAATTCTTCTTCATTATACCGATAAAGATAGCGGACCTCACGCCAGTTATCTCCATTCGGCTTCTGCCACCCATGTACGTTTCTTCCATGAAACCTGACCAGCGTCATATCTTCCCTGGCCGCTTCAAGCACAGTCGGCACCGATCCCTCCCCTGATTGGGGTTCGTCACATATGCTGTGTATCCAGCCCTCTTCTCTCATAAACGAAAGCGTCCTTTCCCTATATTGAGGGTAGAACCATGATTGATGCCGGAACTCCAAGGCCAGCGGCAGATCTCCCAGCCTGTCCTTGCAATACCTTAAGTATTCCACATTCTCTTTTTTACAATCGAACCAGGGTGGAAATTGAAGAAGCACCATACCAAGTTTTTCTGCTTCGATGTATGGCTTCAGCGAGGATGTGAATGCCTGGAACATTTCTTCTTTGCTGCTGAATGGAATATCCCCTCGGTTATGTCCAGTCATTCCTTGATACGCCTTTACAATGAACTGAAAAGAAGCCGGCGTCTCTCTCACCCACTTTTCTGCATTTCTTAATGGCTGGACAGCATAAAAAGTAGAATCCACTTCAACAATCGGGAAGTGCGCTGAATACTCCTTCAGCTTATCCCTTTGTGAGATATTGGTATACAGTGAATCATGATCACCCCAGCCGGTTAATCCGATATATATCAAAACAGCACCCCGTTTCGCAGTATGCTTTTATCCAGGCTCTTGTTTTAACCTTTGCTGCTATCTAATATACCTTTCAAGGAATAACGCCATAGTACACTGGCTTACTGAAAGAACTGAGTTTCTCTCCCTGTTAAAATCTTCAGGGACCAAGGAGTTAAATCAGGTTTTAAGATTATTCCGAAAGCAGCAATTTATTTGAGTTCAGCCTTTATTTAACATACCACTGTTGCCGGTTATTGGGCAAACAGTTGATTTTGCCGGCTGTCTTGAAGATGTTATCACCAAAATAAATAATTTCCCTCCGTACTATTTTCAGGTTTGTATTGATACTCACCATTCTTCAGCTGAACAATATGGATGACTTTCGAATAGGCAGCTCCTTAATGCAGTCGAAGGGTTGTTCTATCGGCGATTTGGCTGCTTTTATCGGCGTTTCCGGTAGGTTTATCGGCGGATAATAACTTTTATCGGCGATTTCTTCTAGTTTATCGGCGGAAATCCCTCATTTATCAGCAAACCAGCTAATTTACTCGCACTCCGCAAATTTTTCGTTATCAGAGGGGCGGAAAATCCTAATCGTGCGTACAACCAACGGGCCTTACACACAAAAAACCCGCATGCATAATGCATACGGGATTTCTGTATTAACCGATAGAACCTTCCATCTCGAACTTGATCAGACGGTTCATTTCGACTGCGTACTCCATTGGAAGTTCTTTTGTAAATGGCTCGATGAAGCCCATTACGATCATTTCTGTCGCTTCTTCTTCAGAAATTCCGCGGCTCATCAAGTAGAACAATTGCTCTTCAGATACTTTTGAAACTTTTGCTTCATGCTCCAATGAAATATTGTCGTTCAGGATTTCATTGTAAGGAATTGTATCTGAAGTTGACTGATTATCCATGATCAGCGTATCACACTCTATGTTCGAGCGCGCTCCATCTGCTTTACGTCCAAAGTGAACGATCCCGCGGTATGTTACTTTACCGCCTTGTTTAGAAATCGATTTAGAAACGATTGTAGAAGAAGTATTAGGTGCAAGGTGAGTCATTTTCGCCCCTGCATCCTGATGCTGGCCTTTACCTGCCAAAGCGATTGACAGGGTCATGCCTCTTGCGCCTTCTCCTTTAAGGATGACCGCAGGGTATTTCATCGTCAGCTTACTTCCGATGTTTCCATCCACCCATTCCATAGTTGCGTTTGCTTCACAAACTGCACGCTTTGTAACAAGGTTGTATACGTTATTCGCCCAGTTCTGGATCGTTGTATAACGGCAGTAAGCATCTTTTTTGATGATGATTTCAACAACCGCTGAGTGAAGAGAGTTCGTTGTATAAACAGGTGCAGTACAACCTTCAACATAATGTACGCTTGCTCCTTCATCAACGATGATTAGTGTACGCTCGAATTGTCCCATGTTTTCAGAGTTGATACGGAAATACGCTTGAAGAGGTGTTTCCACTTTGATCCCCTTCGGTACGTAGATGAAAGATCCACCTGACCATACTGCGGAGTTCAGAGCAGAAAACTTATTATCCGTCGGCGGGATGACTTTCGCCCAATGTTCACGGAAAATTTCTTCGTTTTCCTTTAATGCAGAATCTGTATCCTTGAAAACAATACCTTGCGCTTCAAGGTCTTCTTGCATATTGTGGTAAACAACCTCAGATTCATACTGCGCTGAAACACCGGCAAGGTATTTCTGCTCTGCTTCAGGAATACCAAGCTTGTCAAATGTTTGTTTGATCTCTTCTGGAACCTCATCCCAAGAGCGTTCTGATCTCTCAGAAGGCTTTACATAGTAAGTGATTTCATCAAAGTTCAAACCAGCCATGTCTCCGCCCCATTGCGGCATTGGCATGTTATAGAAATGCTCCAAAGATTTCAAACGAAAATCAAGCATCCATTGAGGCTCATTCTTCATGCGTGAAATTTCTTCAACAATTTCACGAGTAAGGCCGCGTTTCGAACGGAAAATTGATACGTCTTTATCAGAGAAACCGTATTTATAATCTCCGATCTCAGGCATTTTTTTCGCCATGTTGATTCCTCCATTCTAGTGTGAGTCCTTTAGGGTTAGTTCCCTTCCTTGACTCCTTTTTCCATCGCCTTCCAGGCAAGTGTGGCACATTTGATGCGTGCCGGGAATTTTGCCACTCCCTGAAGGGCTTCTATATCACCAAGGTCAATATCCTCATCATATTCTTTTCCTTGCATCATATTCGAGAAAACTTCAGAAAGCCTCATTGCCGTCTCAATGTCTTTTCCAATGATAATCTGAGTCATCATTGAAGCGGAAGCCATTGAGATTGAACAGCCCTCTCCATCGAATTTGGCATCTGTCACTTTCCCATCTTCCACTTTCAGGTTCAGATGGATACGGTCGCCGCACGTAGGGTTGTTCATATCTACTGTAAAGCTGCCGTCTTCAAGTGTGCCTTTGTTGCGAGGATTTTTATAATGATCCATAATCACCTGTCTGTACAATTGATCTAAATTGTTAAAAGACATCGCTGAAATACTCCTTTGTTTTCACTAGTCCGGAAACAAGTTTGTCAATATCTTCTTCTGTATTGTAAATGTAGAAGCTTGCGCGCGCCGTAGCGGATACCTGCAGCCACTTCATCAATGGCTGTGCACAGTGATGTCCTGCACGGACAGCGATCCCTTCTGCATCTAGTACTGTAGCAACATCGTGAGGATGGACATCATCAATATTGAAGGTGACAAGGCCAGCCCGCTTGGCAGGATCCTTCGTTCCAAAAATGGTCATGCCTTCTACTTCGGACATTTTTTCCATTGCATAGGCCGCTAAGCGGTGTTCATGCTTTTCAATGTGATCCATACCTATTTCCTCAAGAAAATCGATGGCCGCTCCAAGACCGATTGCGCCCGCGATGATAGGTGTACCGGCTTCAAACTTCCAAGGAAGCTCTTTCCAAGTCGATTCATACATGCCGACAAAATCGATCATTTCGCCGCCGAATTCAACAGGCTCCATTTTTTCAAGAAGATGTTTTTTACCATATAAGACACCGATCCCGGTTGGACCAGCCATCTTATGGCCGGAAAAAGCGAAGAAGTCACAATCTAGGTCCTGGACGTCGACCTTCATGTGAGGTGCCGCCTGGGCCCCATCGACCATCATGACCGCGCCATTTTCATGGGCGACCTTCGTAATTTCCTTGATAGGATTCATCGTCCCGAGGACATTCGAAACCTTCATGATCGATACGATTTTGGTTTTGGATGTTACTGTATTTTTGACATCTTCTACTGAAATCGTTCCATCTTCTTGAAGGGGAACATATTTTAAAGAAGCGCCGGTTTCTCTGGCAAGCTGCTGCCAAGGAATGATATTGCTGTGATGTTCCATATGGGAAATGACGATTTCATCGCCTTCCCTCACATTGGCTCTGCCATAACTTGCAGCTACCGTGTTAATCGCTGTAGTTGTTCCCCTGGTGAAGATGATTTCCTGGGTTGACTCCGCATTGATGAACTTGCGGACCTTTTCCCTGGCACCTTCATACCCGTCTGTCGCAAGGGTCCCAAGGGTATGGACACCACGATGGACATTTGAATTATATTCACGGTAGTACTTATCCATAGCTTCAATAACCTGCACAGGTTTCTGTGAAGTAGCGGCACTGTCCAGATAAACTAACGGATGGCCATTGACTTCCTGGTCGAGAATCGGAAAATATTTACGAATCTCTTTTGCATTCATTAATTTACTTTCCTTTCGATGACCTCTGTCAGCTGCTTTTTAACTCCTTCGATAGGAAGCTGGTTAACAACCGGGGCCAGGAATCCGTGGATGACAAGGCGTTCTGCCTCTTGACGAGGGATACCGCGGCTCATCAGGTAGTAAAGCTGAAGCGGGTCAACACGGCCGACGGAAGCAGCATGTCCTGCTGTAACATCATCTTCATCAATCAATAGAATCGGGTTGGCATCTCCGCGTGCTTTTTCGCTAAGCATAAGAACGCGTGATTCCTGTTCTGCATTGGATTTCGAAGCTCCATGTTCAATTTTTCCGATGCCGTTGAAGATGGAAGATGCTTCGTCCTTCATGACACCGTGTTTAAGGATGTATCCTTCAGAGTTCTTTCCGAAGTGTACCACTTTCGTCGTGAAGTTCTGCTTTTGCTTCCCTCGTCCGACTACCACGGTTTTTGTATCAGCATAAGAACCGTCGCCCATAAGGTTCGTTACATTTTCTGAAATGGTATTTCCATCATTCATCAAGCCTAGAGCCCAATCGATGCGGGCATCTCTTGCAGCCGTCCCTCTGCGGTTAACGTAAGTTGTAATCCCGCTTGCAAGGTTGTCCACTGCTCCGTAAGTCACTTTAGCATTGTTGTTAGCGAACACTTCCGACACGATATTGTAGATTCCCTCTTCTACATCTGTAGTGGAGATATAATTCTCAACATATGTGACAGAACTATTGTCATCTGCTACAACAAGTACATGGTTAAAAAGAGTAGTGTCTGCATTGTCCTGGATGTAGACAGCCTGGATCGGCTGTTTCACCTCTACGTTCTTAGGTACATATAAGAATACACCGCCGTTAAGAAGCGCAGCATGAAGGGCAGTCAATTTGTGTTCGTCCACTTTGACGCCTTCCTTCATGAAATACTTTTGCACAAGATCGCCATGTTCCTTGATGGCAGTCAGAATATCCGTGAAGATAACACCCTGGTCCTGCAGTTCTTGTGAAAGCGTCAAATAAGCAGGAGTGTTGTTCCTCTGAACGTATAAGTTATTACTGCTGCTCTCTGTATCAATTAACGCTTTAGCAGCATCAGGAAGCTCGCTTAAGTTCTCAAAAGGCTTGCTTTCTACTGTATGCTGTTTAAACTCAGTGAAATTCCACTTAGTGATTTTCGTTTTATCCGGTTTAGGAAGCTCCAATTCCCCCGCTTTAGCCAAAGCCTGGGTACGAAGGCCTGAAAACCATTCAGGTTCTCCAAGACCTTTTGAAAAGGAGTCCAAATATTCCTTTTCTACTGGTAGTTTCGTTTCTACAGTCATCTTAATCCCCCTAACGCTTACGCTTCTTGGCCGACAGTTTCGTCTTTGATGCCTAACTCTTCTTTAATCCAGTCATATCCTTCTGATTCAAGACGTTTCGCAAGCTCAGGTCCACCCGATTTCACAACGCGTCCCTGCATCATTACGTGTACTTTATCCGGTGTGATGTAGTTAAGAAGACGCTGATAGTGGGTAATGATTAAGCAGCCGAACTCTTCTCCACGCATTTTGTTAATACCGTTTGAAACGATTCTCAAAGCATCGATGTCCAAGCCGGAGTCAATCTCATCAAGGATTGCAATCTTTGGCTGAATCATCATCAATTGAAGAATTTCGTTACGTTTCTTCTCACCGCCGGAGAAGCCTTCGTTTAAATAGCGCTGAGCCATATCCGGATCCATTTCAAGCTCTTCCATGTTTGCATCCATTGTGCGGATAAATTTCATAAGTGATATTTCCTGTCCTTCTTCACGACGGCTGTTGATAGCCGAACGAAGGAAGTCGGCATTTGTTACGCCGCTGATTTCACTTGGATACTGCATCGCTAGGAATAAACCTACACGCGCACGCTCATCCACTTCCATTTCCAGAACATCTTCACCATCAAAAGTGATGCTGCCCTTTGTTACTTCGTACTTAGGATGTCCCATGATAGCTGAAGACAAAGTTGATTTACCAGTACCATTCGGACCCATTACTGCGTGGATTTCTCCACCTTTTATTTCAAGGTTTACACCTTTGAGGATTTCTTTTCCTTCGATCTCAACATGAAGATCTGTGATTGTTAAAGTTGAACCTGCCATTATTATACCTCCGCGACTTTATAAGAAAGTTTATTTTTAACCATTCTCAATTTATTCTCATTCCAATCTTATAACAAATAAAAGTTATAAGCAACTGTTTAAACCGAGGTTAAAAGGACATAAAACTGCATTATACTGACCTTTCATATTGTTTGCTTCCCCAGCTTTAAACATGTACAAAGATGCCTCCCAACAAAAAGGATTATGAGGCTTTCCTTATATTTCTCTACTCCAATAAGATTAACAAAGAATTCCCTATCAGTAAACACAACAAAAGCGGAAGCGCCTTGATCAGCCCCGACAGGCAAATGTTCCAAAGAGAAAAAAAGGCGGGCTTTCCTTTTATTCTCTTTGGGTTATTTGATCCCGAGGGGCTAGGCGCTGCAGCTGGACGCAACGAAAGCGCAAGCGCCTTGATCAGCCTCGACAGGCAAATGTTCCAAAGAGAAAAAAAGGCGGGCTGCTGTTTTTACGTCTATAAACAAAGAAAAGAGGCTGGGACAAAACCCTCCTCTAAGATGAAAAAGCTGGAGAAATTTTACGACGAGTAAAATTTCTCCAGCTTAGATTATTTTTGAATTAAAATAAGGACCTCTTCTGATAAAATAAAGTTACCACACAAAATTCCATCTGAAAGAAGGGTCCTTATGTTTAAAAATTATATCATGAATCAAGTGGTTTTGCCCCTGGATTTAGAAATCAAACTTCAAAAAAATGATATTGCCTTCTCCGTGCACGACCTCGTTGAGCAAATACCACACGAAGCCTTCGATTCGTTCATACGAAGCACAGGCTGCCCTGCTTACCATCCACGTATGATGATGAAGATTATTTTATGTGCTTATACCCAATCCGTTTTCTCAGGAAGGAAAATTGAAGCTCTCCTCGGCGACAGTGTCCGGATGATGTGGCTTGCCTAAGGGCATGAACCGAGCTACCGCACGATTAACCGGTTTCGTGTCTGCCCAGAAGTAAAAGCGCTTCTTCGTGAGTGCTTTGTTCAATTTCGCTGCCATCTCGTTAAGCAAAAGCATATTGATGATGAAGCGATCTTCATTGACGGAACCAAACTTGAAGCTAATGCCAATAAGTTCACGTTCGTTTGGCGGAAAACGGTGGAGAACTACAGTGCTGGTCTCATTGAAAGATCGAATCAACTCTATGATGAACTAGTGGAAAAGGAAATCATACCTGAAATAGAACGGGAAAGTCCGGAGGTGCTCTCTACAAAAGAGTTGGCTAAAGTCGTGGGGAAACTCGAAGACACCGTTGATGAACTCACTACAACCATCGAATCCAGTAAGGACGTAAGCGAACGAAAACAGCTTCGCTCAGCACGTAAAATGCCCAAGCAGCTCCTCAAACAGTTTAAGGATTTTGTCGCACGCAAACAAAAGTATGAACAGGCCATGGCCACTTTCGGTACGCGCAACAGTTATTCTAAGACAGATCGCGACGCCACCTTTATGCGGATGAAGGACGATTACATGAAGAATGGACAACTAAAAGCTGGCTACAATGTACAAATTGCGAGCGAAGGGCAGCACGCTCTTGCCTATGATGTTTTCCCTAATCCGACCGATACACGGACGTTCATTCCATTTCTGAATACGATCGAAAATCACTTCTTTACACTCCCAAAATACATAGTGGCTGACGCTGGTTATGGGAGTGAAGAAAATTATGAGGATGTCTTTGAAAATCGAACCGCTACGCCACTGATTACCTACAACATGTACCGCAAAGAGAAAACGAAAAGGGCTCAAAAGAATAAATTCAATACGGCCAATTGGAAGTACGACGAAGAAACCGATTCATTTACTTGTCCGAATAATCAACAACTCACATTCCGCCACCTGTCACACAAGACAGACCGAAACGGGTTTTCTCGGGAGTTTAAGGTGTACGAGTGCGAAAGCTGTACGGGATGTCCTTTCCGTTCTGAGTGCACGAAAGCCAAGGAAGGAAATCATCGAAAACTATTATTAAATGTAAAATGGGAACAACAAAAAGAGAAGATAAGAACACTGCTTTCAGACGAGAAAACGGGTGAAATCTACGGCCGACGTAAAATCGACGTAGAACCAGTTTTTGGATTTCTGAAAGCTAATTTAGGTTTCACAAGATTGTCGGTCAGAGGCCAGGAGCGCGTGCAAAATGAAATGGGCTTCGCGCTGATGGCGGTTAACTTGAGAAAGTTGACTGCCAGGAACGCAACCTAATCCACGAGAGTAGTGAAAGAAAAGGGCTTCAATCATCCGAAATGATGATTGAAGCCCTTTTTTCATGATTTTTGGCTAGTTATGTCCCAGCCTCTTTTCTCCTTGTTTCTTCCTATTATATATTAGCGTGTACTTTACGATCCAAATCGGCAATCATTCTTCTGCTTTCGACGTATTCATTCTCTCTTCTCTTTTCCACTTGCATACGAACTTTATGTTTTCTCTTATAGGTTTCATAGCCTACTCCATGGGCTCCATGCATCGCCTTTTCCATTTCATTCGTATACTCCATTTTTAGAGAGTCGTTGATAATGAATCATTCCTTTCAGGTTTTTAACTACGTATATAATGTTACTACCCCCGTATTTTAAAAACAAAACGCATATAAACTGATTTCCAGTTTTTAACGGAGTTGTCAGCTGTTTTAAAAACACTGAAACCCCTCCACCTTATATTTTCACAATATTCCCACGCTATGCTTCTGTTTTGAACTTTTAAAATTAAGTTTTGTGTAGCACAAATTGGCTTTAGTGAGAATGACACAGAGTGCCATAAGTGATACCAAACTTCATATTACCTGGACACCAAGGAATATTTCACCGGCTCTGATGGTCTTCAAACTACTCTAAAGGGACACTATACACCTATTTTATCAGCTGAGGGACTGTCCCTCTTCGCAGTTAATGTTAATTCAAAACCTATCTATAAAATGAGAAAAGCTGACAAATCGATTCTGTCAGCCTTGTAGTTACTATTGTTTTAGTTGGTTCAGTTCTGTAATTGATTCCTGAACAAGTGTGACCGCCTGGCTCATGGCAGCTCCACCGCCAAATGCAGCCGTTACTCCAACAGCTTCAAGGATTTCCTCTTCTGAGCATCCTTGATCGATGCATCCTTTGGTGTGATAGATGATGCAATACTCATCTTGTGAGTACAAGCTGATGCCCAGTGCGATCAGCTGTTTATCTTTTTTAGAGAGAACTCCTTCTTTGAAACATTCTTCTGTGAACGCATTATAATGGTGAGCCAACTCCGGCATTTTTTTAGTAAATACACCTAATCCCTGCTTATAATGGTGCAGTGCAGCTTCTGTAGAATTTCTGAAATCCATTTCCATTTGCTCAACTCTCCATTCTGTAATTGAATCCAATTCAGAAATAGTATGAGCAAAAGGGGGAAATTTTATTTAAATAAGTAAGAAAGCGTCATCCAATTAAGAAACTTGAAACATGCTAGCCGACTTGCTTTTCCTTTTAACTCTAGCGTGAATTTATAACCAAATTTATATGAGAAGTTGATACGCCGGTTTATATTGGATTCTCAGTTCCTTGCTTATGTTGACTGGAGTGGAAGGTGTACGACCTCCTGCGGGACTAGCGGGACAGGTGAGACCCACTGGCTTTGCGTAGGTTCCAAAATAAGTAAATAGAGCGGGAGAAGTTATAGACAAACACAAAAAAAGCTCCTATTGTAGATGTATTGACTGTTTGTTCCCAAAAACAAACTATCTACAAAAGGAGCACAAAACCTCTATTATGTTAGCTCAAAAAACAGTCATTAGTCAATGTTTATCTTTATTACCAACAAAGCATTTAGCTTGTCCTCTTATGAACTACGATATGAAAAAGCTTACTAAC
>NZ_VTEH01000014.1 GCF_008180615.1 Rossellomorea vietnamensis | reverse complement strand
TTTATATCACTACTACACAACTCGTACTGTCAATCCACTGAAGAAGAAAGAAGCTATGGTTGTATTATGTGGCAAGTTACTGAAAATCCTACACGCCTTGTGTACCAAACGTGTGCACTTTAATGAAAGCCTTATGATCGCAGACCTTCATTGCCTCCAAGAGGCGGCTTGAGCACTTTCTTAGTAGTTTGATATCTAAACAATAAGATGACACGGAGAAGCCGGCACCGAATGAGCCATTAGACCAAGAGTCCCTCGAGGAGCATCGCCAGCCTCTGCCTTATGAATAGACCGAACGAAGGAATGTACGCGCTAGACGCCAAGAGACATGGGAGGGTACGTCATCATAAGAATAGCAGAGATCCAAGGTGCATCACATAGGTAATGAGAGTTAATGATTTCCAATTAGCTCTAGCGAAGCGTTAGGATGATTTTACAAATTCTTATAGATTTAGAAAATCCTGATTATTAGTAACAAAGAAAAAAATTTTATAGTTGTTAAAAACTGCTTTAAACGTTGATACTCCAACATTTCTAGAGGGAGGCTCAACGCACGCCCCGCGGAGTCGTGCGCCTGGAGCGGAAATCCCCTTGTTTTTACAACAGCCACAACCTTTGTATTTACTCTTGCATAATTTTACATAAGGAAATTTTGTCAATGAAAAGCAAGAAAACTATTTCATTAACAGTTGCATTTTCTAATGATTTCCAATATACTATCAGTAATCGAAACAGAAAGGACTGAACTTTTGAGCAATGAAGTAATTTACCTATCCCACAAAAAACGAGAAGTGCAAAATGCATATGAAATAATTAGACTCGTTCCGGATAGGATAAGTATGTCCATTTATTATAAAGCTCTGTTTACGCAAATTGAAGTGGATCTAAACCCTCACCAATGGGAGGATCAACCGCTTTATTAACAGCACTTTTATAAAATAAGGACTCTTGCTCAAAAAAGTATACTCAGTCTTCATGAAGAAATTTCATGAATGTTTTCTGTGCGTGTAACTTTTTCTTAATATTGAGCATAGACTATATACTAACCTTTCCGGAGCATTTCGGGGAGGTTTTTTTATGTTATTCATGAGAGCGAAGAATGTGCAATATACAATCGGTGAAAAGAAGTTTTTTGACGAAAAGCAATTAACGATTTATCAGGGAGATAAAATCGGGTTGATCGGAAGGAATGGTGAAGGCAAATCACTGCTTTTGAAATATCTGCAGGGGTTGACAGCTTCCCATCCTGATGTGGAATGGTTTTGCAGCAGAGGATATATGGAGCAGTTAGATATTTCTTCAGATAAACCCTATTTAAGCGGCGGCGAATGGACAATAAAGAAGCTGAATTCTTTGCTTGCTGAAGGACATCAGCTTTTATTCCTGGATGAACCATCCAATAATCTTGATTGGGAAAGAATTGCAGAATTACAGAAAAGGCTGAAGGGGTTTAGGGGGAGCTTCCTGCTGGCTTCTCATGACCGCAGCCTCCTGGATTCGGTTTGTACGAAAATATGGGACCTGGATGAGGGTCAGTTAAAAGAATACCAAGGAAATTTTGAAGATTATCTACTAGAGAAAGAACGTGAAAAAAAGGAACAGGAAGCTAAATATGAAAGCTATACTAAAGAAAAGAAGCGTCTACTTGAAAGGGTCGATATGAAACAGAGGCAGGCCCAGAGTATGGATAAACCCCCGTCAAGGATGGGTAATTCGGAATGGCAGCTGTATAAAGGAAAAGCTGCAGGTAAACGCGGAAAAGTCGAACGTGTTTCAACCGTGATCAAAGACCGGATCGCAAGAATGGAAAAGGTTGAAAAACCATTTGAGTGGGATGCGGTCAAAATGGAGTATGTCCTGCAATCTCCAGTTCATCGAAAAACATTACTTGCCGCTAAAGATATAACAAAGTATATAGAAGGCGAAAAGCTTTATGAAACAACGCACCTTAAATTAAATACAGGCAGTAAGACTGCGTGCATCGGCAGGAATGGCTGCGGAAAAACCACCTTGATCAGACAACTGCTTGAGGAGGATTCTGAAGATATAGATATGTCCCAAAATGTCAAAGCCGGATATTTTGAGCAGAGCCTTCAAACTCTTCCTGACAGTTCCAGTGTTTTGGAATTTGTGACAGAAGGAAGCACTCTCCCGCAGCATGTGATTAGAATCATACTCGCTCGCCTAAGGTTTTTTGAAGAAGATGTTCATAAACCGATTTCAGTCCTAAGTGGTGGAGAGCGCGTGAAAACAGCCATCGCTAAACTGCTTGTTGGAGACTATAACCTTCTGGTCCTGGATGAGCCGACCAATCATGTTGATCTTGATACAATCCAAGCATTGGAAGGTTTACTGAAAGATTACCCTGGCACTGTTTTGCTGATCTCCCATGATCGGAAATTCGTTGAAAATGTCGCTGATAAGCTGTGGGAATTCCGAGACGGGACGATCAGCATGTTTGATGGTGGACTGAAGCAGTTAGAAGCTTCGAAAGAAAAAATCTGTTCATTAGATGAAAATGAAGAAGAAATGCTGAAACTGGAGACAAGGCTCACAGAATTGATAGGAAGATTAAGCCTGCCGTCTCCTGCCGATGATGTAAAAGAACTGGATGCTCAGTATCAATCGGTCTTAGAGCGCTTGAAGAAGCTGAAGCGATAACTGAAAGTGCCGTGTGGTGCAGGAGACAGAAAATTTAAATAATATATTATAAAAGCCGCAATGCAAGGGGGAACTTTTTTCTCTTTTATAGCGGCTTTTTGTTTTGCTCAGTGTGCTAAGCCGCGTTTACACACCAAGAGTTTCCCTTTAGGCAGGCAGGGTTCTTTTCGTTAGGCTCTTTTCGTAAACTTTGTTGTTATTTGATCCTAATTCCGAAAATTAACCACACTAAGAGGGTGAAATCTGGTAACACCGAAAAGAGAAAAAACTCTTAGTATCCGGAATTATTTGAAAGCAACAATTTAGATAAAACAGCCTTTCTAAAAGATTGTTGCTTTTAAATGCCATTTTATCCCCTCCTCATTTTTACGTAGAAGGATTGGAGCGTAAGGCGTGCGACCTCCTGCGGGACTAGCGGGACAGGTGAGACCCCACAGGCGAAGCCGAGGAGGCCGGGCGCCCGCCCCGCGGAGTCGCGCGCCTGGAGCGGAAATCCATTACTTTTAAAATAGCCACAATCTTTGCGAAAACAGCCTTTCGTTAACTTTGCTGCTATTCCATATGAATTTTGTATACACCGACATAATGGAGCGGAATAAATGGTAAGCAAGAATGTAAAAGAGCTGCTGATCCAGTCAGCGAAAACCTCTGAAAGGACTGTTTTCATAAAGCAGTCTTTCATTCCGAGTGCTGTATCGAGAGAGCAGCAGTGGCTCGGAGTGAGAAAAGAAAAAGATTTAGTTGGTGACTTGCACCTGTTTGGGTTAAAAGGGAAGAGATCCCCTGGCCAGAATGGAATTTCTACAGTTTTTAACCGTTCGGGTTATAAATCATTAGAAAAAGGGTAAAAACCTATGAGATCATTTGTCAAGCTTTGATGTTCTTTCTTTTCGATAGGAGGAATCCATGAGACCCAAAACGCTGAAGTATCTTACCAATAAGCAGCTGCTGACTGTTTGGAGGCATGCCAGGAAGAGAGATCTTTCCGAAGAATATCTTTCTTTAATTAAGGAAGAAATGAGAAGAAGGATGACAGTAACCTATAAGCAGTGAGTTAACAATAGATTATTCTATTAAGAAAATGAACTCTCTTTAATCTGTTTGAGTTACCGCATATCAGGATAAAAGGGAAGTGAGATGTAATCAAATCAAGGAGGAATTGTTTTGGCTATTAAAGCTTTGTATTTAAATTGCAGTTTAAAGAAAAGTCCGGAAACTTCTAATACACAAGGGTTGATGGACAAAGTCATCGATATCATGAATAATGAAGGTGTTGATACTGAAACGATCCGGATTGCTGATTATAATGTTGCACCCGGAATGACACCGGATGAGGGGATCGGCGATGAGTGGCCGGAAATTTTCGAGAAGGTCAAAGAGGCAGACATTCTAGTAATCGGAACGCCGATCTGGCTTGGTGAGAAAAGCAGTATTGCCAAGCGTGTCATTGAACGCATCAATGGAGGTGCGAGCTTGACTAACGATAAAGGACAGTACCTCTATTATAATAAAGTGGCAGGAGCCGTTGTGACAGGAAATGAAGACGGTGCAAAAAGCGCAGCAAAAGACGTCATTTACGGCATGTCCCATCTTGGGTTTACCATTCCTCCTAATGTGGATGTTTACTGGGTGGGTGAAGCAGGACCGGGACCTTCCTTCCTGGAAGCAGAAGGGTTCGATAATGATTTTACTAAACAAAACACGAAAATCATGGCTTACAATCTGATTCATTTTGCCAGAATGCTGAAAGAACGTCCCATCCCTGCAGAAGGAAATGTTGTAGAATAATAGAAAGAGCGCCGAGTAGAACCGGCGCTCTTTTTTACGTCTAGTTCAAAATTAAAACAAAACCCCTCATTTCAGTGCTTTATAAGAAGCAGACCGGATAGGCTCCTTGCTGGATGGGGTTAATCCGGCATGACGCTGACAATCTGGCAAGTACGAACAAAGAAAGTCTCATCTCCAATATTCAGAACGACATGGTCCGGCTTTACGTCCATTAGTTTACCTCGCAGTGTATCCCTGACAGTAGAAACAATCAGTACCTTTCCAATGACAGACCGTAACGTTTCATAGACATAAGGTTCAAAGTTGAACATAGGCTGAGATTGCATGTTTCCCTGATTCATAGGCATAGACATCACCATTTCATTTTGCGGGTAGTTTCTAAACTGATACATAACATACCTCCTGATATTTTCCTCTTCCTAACAATATGCAGGACAAAGTTCCAAAGAATGGGCTGAAAACTAAAATGGGCAGGGAGGTTTACCTTAAAACACTAACAGGAATAGTCACTCTCAGCGCTTGAAAGCGGTAAAGAAGGACTTCCAATCATTCAGCGAGAATTAATAGTGTGAATGATTGGAAGTGTAAAGGGGAAGATGACTATGGAGATAAGGGAAGCCGTAACGGGTGAAGAATGGAATCAGGTTTATCAGTTATTAATTGAATTAAGGACAAACTTGGAGGAAGGAACATTCATAAAACTCTCAGAGGAAATGAGAATTGAAGGGTACCGGGTGTTCGGTTTATATGACAAAGAAGAGCTGGTTTCGCTTGCGGGTGTTATTATCCGGACAAACTTTTATGCGGGCCGCCATGTATTTATTTATGACCTTGTCACTAAATCGTCTGCCCGGTCAAAGGGCTGTGGACGAAAACTCCTTCAATTTATAGAACAATGGGGAAAGGAACAAGGATGTGAGACGGCAGGATTGGACTCTGGATTACATAGAAAGGATGCTCATCGTTTTTATGAAGGCTTGGAATATGGGAAATACAGCTATGCTTTCAGAAAGAATCTTAAATAGTTCTAATGTCTATCTTGAAAAAAGAGAAAAAAATCTATATAAATATTCATTCAAAAAAAGGATGGATTTCTACAGGTTTGAGAATAAAAATACAAATTATCACTAAAAAACTCATCTTTATGCAAAAATGAAAACCAGAGACCCTCTTTCAGCCTCGTCTATTAGGTTTAATATCATTGCTGCTATGGGAATATTCCCGTAAAAGGCATTATATTATGGAGGGTTCAAAATGGCAACTACCATTAGGAAAAACCAAACGGAGTATTGTGACAGCGAATATGACAGGTTGGAAAAGGTGATTGTCTGCCAGCCGCGATACATGAAGATAGATGAAGTCATTAACGAGACTCAAAAACATTTTCTTGATAAAAATATAGATATCACGACAGCTCTAAAGCAGCATAATGATTTTGTGAAGGTATTAAAGGACAATGGTACAGATGTAATCGAAATGACACCGGACCCTGAACTGCCAGAACAGGTCTTCACAAGGGACATTGGATTCACAATCGGGGATACGATATATGTCTCTGAAATGGGTAGTGACATCCGTTCTGGAGAAGATGAAGTATTAAAGAAATGGCTGGAAAAGAATGGACATCAGTATAAAAAGCTGGATTACGGGACTATAGAAGGCGGAGACGTTGTTGTTGATAAGAATAAAGTATTCGTTGGTGTCAGCCATCGCACCAATACGGGTGCAATCGATCAGCTGAGAGAACTTGCAGATGGATTTACCGTTATACCAGTCCCTTTTCAAAAAAAATACTTGCATCTGGACTGTGTGTTCAACATTCTTTCACCTGATCAAGCACTTGTATTTGCTCCAGCTTTCAAACAGAAAGAGTTACAGATGCTTGCAGAACACTTCAACTTAATTGAAGTAAATGATGCAGAACAGTTCACTATGGGCACGAATGTCTTATCAATCGGAGATAAAAAAGTACTCAGCCTGCCGCAAAATAAGGCAGTTAACGGAGCATTAAGAGAGCATGGCTATGAAGTGATTGAAGTCGATTTTTCAGAAATCATCAAATCCGGCGGTTCATTCAGGTGCTGCTCCATGCCGGTACTGCGCAAGTAGATGACATCCCACTACTGTTATGTTATAGTAAAATAACAATAGAAGAATGCTGCAGAAACGCAGGAGAGGTTCTAGCTTAACCCTCTATAAAAAACTAAGGAAACGGCATCTCCTTGGGTGCCGTTTTTTTGTTTGCTTTCATAAGTACAAAGTAAACTAGTCACATATTATAGAGTAACGCCATGAACTTCCTTCTTCTTTTAATGGCATTGAGCCTGAAAAAGAGAGGAGAATGGAAAATGAAAAACGAGAAAGCGCTGGTCGTCTTCAGCGGCGGCCAGGATAGCACGACATGCTTGATATGGGCAAAAAAAGAGTTTAAAGAGGTCGAAGCAGTCACCTTTAATTACGGCCAGAGACATTCAGAAGAATTGGTCTGTGCAAGCGAGATTGCACAGGAATTAGAGGTGCCTCATCATGTTTTGGATATGAGTTTGTTGAATCAGCTTTCCCCAAGCGCCCTTACTAGAAATGAGGAAATCACGGAAAAGGAAGGGGAACTTCCTTCTACTTTTGTACCGGGAAGAAACCTTCTATTCCTATCATTCGCCGGGGTTCTTGCAAAGAACATAGGTGCCGTGCATATTGTCACAGGAGTCTGTGAAACAGATTTCAGCGGCTATCCTGACTGCCGGGATATGTTCGTTAAATCATTTAATGTTACCTTTAACCTGGCTATGGATGAGGGTTACGTCGTCCACACCCCTCTTATGTGGCTGGATAAAGAAGCCACATGGAAGTGGGCAGATGAAATGGGAATGCTTCAGTATGTCAGGGAGAAGACGCTTACCTGCTATAACGGTATCCGGGGAGACGGATGTGGTACCTGCCCTTCCTGCAAGTTAAGAAGCAAAGGTTTGACAGCCTATTTATCTTCTGAAAATGGAGGAGCAGAGTTATGATTGGCCAAATTTATCCTGTACCACAGCACTCCTATTCCTATGAGTTGAACAAAGATTTTCAATTTGCTGCCGCCCATAGGATTCCTTCAGAAACTGCGGGGAAATGCCAGAGAGTTCATGGGCACACCTATTTTGCAAACATTACAGTCGGCGGTGACACCCTCGATGAATCCGGTTTTCTCATCAATTTTGCAACGATCAAAAAGCTTATTCATGACCGGTTCGATCACACATTGTTAAATGACGATCCGTTATTCAAAGGTAAATCAGAGCGATTCCCAACGACAGAAGTTATGGCGGAGGTAATGCATAGCATTATTCAAGAGCATTTGGATCAACAAGGCAACAAGGCTCAGTGCCTGCAGGTGTTTTTACGCGAGACTCCGACAAGCTACTGTATTTTTCGGCCGAGAAGAGGCAAAGAGCTATGAGAAAAATACCGGTACTTGAAGTATTCGGTCCGACCATTCAAGGGGAAGGAATGGTCATCGGACAAAAAACGATGTTTGTGCGCACGGCTGGCTGTGATTATTCCTGCTCCTGGTGTGATTCTGCTTTTACCTGGGATGGGTCAGCCAAAGAAGATATCCGTTTATTGACCGCAGCAGAAATTTGGCAGGAGCTTCATGAAATTGGCGGAAGACGTTTTAATCATGTAACGATATCTGGTGGAAACCCGGCGCTCATCACTGCAATAGAAGAGCTGTTGGACGTTTTTAAGAAAAATGGGATATCATCCGCACTTGAAACACAGGGCAGTAGATGGCAGGACTGGTTTATGGATATTGATGAACTAACCCTTTCACCTAAGCCGCCAAGCTCGGGAATGAAAACAGACTTTGATAAACTGGACTATATAATAGAACGATTAAAGAATCATACCAGCCGAAGCTTAAAGGTCGTCATTTTCAATGCGGCCGATCTCGAATATGCAGCAAACCTTCATGAAAGATATCCTGGTGTTCCTTTCTTTCTTCAAGTTGGTAACGGCAACCTTGCAGCAGAAGAAGGCGAGGGGTTTCTATCTCAGTTAATTACCGACTACGAAAATCTTATTGACGCAGTGACGGATAGTGAACGGCTGAATGACGTTAGAGTTCTTCCACAGCTTCATACCTATGTATGGGGAAATAAAAGGGGAGTTTAGGTTTTTACCTTTCTGTTATCCAGCTGTTCTTGCTCAAACAATCTGTTTCCGTTCGTTTTACAGCATATCACAATGAAAAATTGCTCCGTATCATTTAACAGACGGAGCTTTTTCCTGTATATTAGCAAGGAAATGACAAAACCTAAAACCATTAATACATAGAGAAGCCTAGGAGGCCAAACATGCAACGTTTTTTACTATCTCATAATGATTTAGATGGAGTCGGATGCGGCATCATCGCAAAAATAGCCTGGGGAGAAGAGGCGGAAGTACGCTACAATTCGATAGGCGGTTTAAACTTCCAGGTGGCAAGGTTCTTAAAAAGGCCGCAAAAAAACACAAAGTTGTTCATTACTGATCTATCAGTGAATAAAGAAAATGAAGAAGCTCTGCAAAGCTATTTTAAAAAAGATGGAAAAGTGGAATTGATTGACCATCACCGCAGCGCAGAACATTTAAATGCATACGAGTGGGCAGCCGTGACGGTCCAATACGAAGATGGCAGGCTTGCTTCAGCAACATCCCTTCTTTATGAAGAACTTAAAGAAAGAGGCGAGATTGAGTCGACCCCTATTCTTGAAGAGTTCGTTGAACTAGTCCGCCAATATGATACATGGGAGTGGGATGTAAACAACAACACTACCGCCAAGAGGTTGAATGATTTGTTCTTCCTGCTAACGTTAGAAGAGTTTGAAGAAAAAATGCTGAAACGGATAAAAAATCATGAAAAGTTTTTCTTTGATGAATTCGAACAGAAGCTTCTTGAAATGGAAGAGGCTAAAATTGAAAGGTACATCCGCCGAAAAAGACGGGAACTGACCAAATCGTTTATTGATGAATATTGCGTCGGTATAGTACATGCAGAATCCTATCATTCTGAATTGGGGAATGAGCTCGGCAAAGACTATCCTTTCCTGGACTACATTGCCATCATCAGTGTTGGAGGAAAACGGATATCTTTAAGAACCATTCATGATCACGTGGATGTTTCTGAAGTGGCAGGAAAATTTGAAGGCGGCGGCCATGCCAAAGCTTCAGGCTGCAATTTGACTACGGAAGCATTCAAGCTTTTTGTGACGGATGTATTTACCATCGAACCACTTCCGATCGATGCTCCAAAAAATCGTTACAACTTAAAAGAATCTCCAAATGGGTCTCTCTATAAAAACAGGCAGGAAGACCAATTGTTTGTCTATCCTATCGATGGTGAAGAGTGGAAAGTCGAGTATAATGGAGTTTTCGAAGGTGATTTCCCAACATATCTGGATGCGGAAAATCATATTAAAAAAGAATATTCTGCTGCTCTGTGCAAAGATGATGAGTACACAGAATTCTTAATGGAAAATGTGAAAAACCACAAAATCCTTCAAGCTGCAGCCGAAAAACTGCCTTTTAATGTGATGGCAGACAAAAAAGGAGAGTAACAAAAAGAAGCGGGTCTCGATGAGAAACCGCTTCTTTTTTAAATTTCAAAAGCTTTTTTAATGAAATTCTACTATGTTTTTGCTGAGTTAATATGAATACCCATACACATTCATCGGTAATATTCTGGCAAAAAAACAAAAAGCTAATCTAAATGTTAAGAGTAAAAAACCTTTGATGCACCGCGCTAGTCCGGTGAAGGGCATAATATCAAATAACGGGTTCAATTTTTGAGTGCAAAATTAACGACTACACATCAAAAGGAGTGTCAAAACGCATTAATTTTGATACTCCTTTTTTGTTGATTTTAAGGGTATTCTTGCTAGTGAATCTGTTCAAATTGGTAATTCAAAATGAACACTAAATAGCAAATGACAGAACTTTTTGATCTGCAAAATTCGTGGCACAATTTCCTATACACTTTAAATCCCAATACTAATATAAAGGAGAGTAATTAATTATAAAAAATCTAAAAATAATTTGATTGGAGTGGAAATCAATAGACTTTGTGTTTTGGTGTGAATCACTCGATCGTTTCTTTAGCTAATTAGAAGTTTGTACTTCAGAACAGAACCAGTTACATATCAAGATACCCTTCTGATTAGAAGTAAAATTTATATCTTCAAATCATCACTAGACGGACTCGCTGAGCTGCTCAGTGCAGAGGTAAAACTATAGGTCATTTAAGGCAGCTGTTATTTTTTCAGCAAACATAAGAGCTCTTTCATTGTCTCCGTGCAAGCATATGGTATCAGGAATTATTTCAATGTCAATCCCATCTGTACTCGCAACTTTGTGTTCTTTTACCATTCTGATTACCTGGTCTATTGCCTGCTGCTCGTCAAGGATGACGGCTCCTTCCTGTGAGCGCGGGGTAAGACTGCCATCTCTTTGATAGGTCCTGTCAGCAAAGACTTCGCTTGCGGTAGGGATGCCGATTTCCTCACCAGCTGCTAGCAGGCAGGAATTAGCCAGGCCGAATAACGTCAGGGAAGAATCAAAATCATGTACTGCCTTAGCGATGGCACGTGCTGTTTCTAATTCCTTTGCTGCCCGGTTATAGAGGGCGCCGTGCGGTTTTACGTGAGATAGTTCTCCTCCCTGCGCTTTTACAATGGCGTGCAGTGAACCAATCTGATACAGGACCAGCGAATAGATTTCCTTTGGTGGAATTTCCATATGGCGCCTGCCGAACCCCTGAAGGTCCGGATAACCTGGATGGGCTCCGATTTTGACGCTATTTCTCAACGCCATCTGAACCGTTTTCAGCATAATGTGCGGGTCGCCTGCATGAAAGCCGCATGCAATATTAGCCGAAGTGATTTTTTTCAGGATTTCTTCATCATTTCCTTTGAGATAGCTTCCAAAACTTTCTCCAAGATCACAGTTTAAATCAATTTTAATGCTGATCTCCTCCAGTTCTTAGCTTTTTAGACGAACTCTCAGTATCCCGGTAATTCAGCAGAATTCAGTGAACTCTGCTGATCGTTTCACTGCAATTGATTGAACGGATACCTATATTGTTTGTTTCATTTTCTGTTTTTCAATCGGATTCCGGCATTGATTAATTTAAAATCCTCTTCTTTATCCACTAGAGCTTGATAAGCTTCCTGCATGGTTACCTCCCTGAAACGAATTTTCTCAAGAGGCTTCAGCTGGGCAATGACAGGCAGATCGGCCGTTATGACATTGGCGATTTTTGGGTAGCCTCCTGTGGGCTGGCTGTCGGCCATGAGAATAATGGGCCGGCCGTTTGCAGGCACTTGAATCGACCCTTTTACTATTCCTTCTGTAGATAACTCCTGTTTCTCAATCGTCGTGAGCTTAGGACCATCCAACCTATACCCCATGCGGTCGGACTCTGGCTGAATGGTAAACTCTTCTGACAAGAAGCTTGATTGTGCTTCTTTAGTAAACCATTGCCACTGCTTGCTCTTGAGGATTCTCACTTCTCTCTTTTGGAGATAGGTGAAAAAGAGGGGAGAAGCAGACCAGGAAATTTTTCTTTCTGAATGACCTTGTAAATTCAACTCAATCTTATCGCCTGCTTTTAATGCTCTTCCCTTATAGCCGCCGATTCCTGCGGGCAGATAGGTGCTGCAGCTTCCAAGTTGTTTCTCTATTTTCATGCCGCCTTTGAAAGCGATATACACGCGCATTCCTTTTTCAGCGGGACCGAATCGAAGGACGTCCCCTTTTTTGATTAGCAGAGGTTTATTGTTGGATACCTGTTCATCATTTATGGACGGATTCAAATCTGCACCGCAGAGGGCGAGTTCAGTATCCGATGTAAAGTGTAATACGGGTCCTTGCATGGTAACTTCCAATGCTGCTTCAGTCTCCCTGTTACCCACTATAAGATTCGCCAGGCGGAATGCCGTTGTGTCCATGGGACCGCTGACAGGCATGCCGATATTACGGTAACCTGTCCTGCCTTTATCCTGGATGGTCGTCATCAAGCCGCTCTTTTCTACTGAGAAACCCATGGTCAGCTTTCCTCCAATCTATGAAATTCTTCTTTAGATATTGAAGTGAACTTCAGCAGGTCCCCTTGGGAGAGGAGGGCAGGGTTATCAGGATCGCCGGGGTTGAACAGCTTCAAGGGTGTCCTGCCTATGATTTGCCAGCCTCCTGGTGAGGAAACAGGGTATACACCAGTCTGGCTGCCTGCAATCCCGACAGAACCCTCTTCAATTTTGATCCGGGGACTTTGCCGCCTTGGTGCGGTAATAGAAGAAGACATTCCTCTTAAGAAAGGGAAACCCGGGGAAAAGCCCAGAAAAGCTACAGTATAAAGTCTTTCGGTATGGATCTTGATGACCTCCTCAACAGAAATATCGTTGTGTTGTGCAACAAAAGGAAGGTCGGGTCCATAGCCATTTCCATAAAGAACTGGAATGGTAACGATTTCTCTATTTTTCCTGCTTTCCTTCACCTTCAACCCATCGATTAATTCAATCAGTGCAGCCTTCATCAATTGATAGGGGAAATGAGATTTTATTTTAAGAGGATCATAGTGAACGGTTACCGTGTTGTAGGAGGGCACCGCCTCAATGAAGGATTCATGCATGAACGAGGGAAGAGATTGTGTAAGAGAGGTTAATATATTCAATAGTCTTTCTTCATCCGCGATATGAAAATCTACTATAAGAGCAGAATCTCCAAGGGGATAAATTGTATAGTTCATTGTCAACACATCCATTCATCAACATTCTGAATTCAATATCAATTCTAACATAAATCCATAGGAAAGATGGTTAAGGACAATCAGAGAACTCGGAACAGAAAAAAGGCTGCTCTCCTAATTGGAAGAGCAGCACCTGGGTGTCATGTTGTGATTTTTCTGGTCAGCGCGAGTTTAAAGGCAGAAGGGTCATCCAGCCTGATATGAATCTGTGACACACTTTTTGTGAGACCATAAAGTAAATAGGCTTTTTGCGGTTCATTTAAAAGAATCTCAAGCTGAGGCTTTTCTTCAATGAAATCAGGGGCGATTGCCTGAAAGGTTGTTTTAGCCTTTTCTTTTTCCATTTTTTCAGGTCCTTCATACTCTTTGACAGATTTAATGGCTTTCAAAGGGATATTGATTCTGCTGGCAAATCCTATTCGTATGATGAGCTGGTCCTCTGTGATCCTTACAGGATTGAGGCGGAAACCTTGTATTTGGGCAAGAATGAAAAACACAGTATATATATTCAATATGAGCAGGATCCATGAAACAATAGGATTCCACTGGTGAAGCAGGAAGTGAAGACCGACCGATTCAAGAAGAATGGCGTGAATAACCATTATATAAAGGGCCATAGTGCTTGTTTTATGATGAAGGGTGAACGAGTCTTTAGTCACTAAAGCTTTTTTCTTCCATGAAAACAAGCTGTAGTAGAACAGAGACAACTCAGTCAGATAGATCTTGATAAATAGGGGAGCAGACATATTTTCCTGGATGGCTGTCTCCAGCCTGTGTGGGAAAAAATCTCCATCAACCGCTTTGAGTTCCTTTGTATAGGTCCATAGTTTAGGAATTCTCTTAATGATATGAAAGGCGATATACAGCTCAAGAAGTAAGAAGGCTCCCTCGGCTGCAAAGAGCAAGTATTTAAAAAATGAGAGTGAAGATAACTGGTCGTTTGGGACGATAATCCAAGCAGCTCCGTATCCTGCTGCAATGACAAGCGATAATGTTTTGAAAGAGTGCCTTCTCCGGTTGATAAAAATGTAAGCCAAAAGTGGAATGACGATCATCAGGTCAATAATTGAACCAATAACCATTCCTTCTGGTACTTCTTCAAGGCGGTAAACGAAAAAGTTACATAATAGTATCAAAGTTGTTAGCGAAAGAAAAAGCAGCCATTTCTTTTTTGGTTTTTGTATAGCTCCCACCATACAGATTCCCCCCAGGGAAAAGTTTTGTTATCTATAGTATATAAAAAAAGGGAATTATTTCCGCTTGAAGATATGTAGAATTATTGAACTTCTTGAAAATAAGCTCTACGGCATGTGGCGAAAAGCTCCAATATATTAATAGATATCCTTCCTGAAAAGGCCGTGTAATCATGAAAACTATATAGAAGAGCAGATTAACAGGATAACGGACAGATTGACAACCTGACAGCAAAGTGATGGATCCTGGCACTGCTGTTATGAAAATAGTTTAATGACCGATGCCTATATGATTGTCCTGATTATGTCTTTGGGGATCAAAAAGAAAAAATTGACTAAGGAGCTTGAGACACGTCTACTATCAAGCAATCTCCCAAGGGCCATTGGAAATTTTTTCATAATAATATAAATTCATTAAGAAATAAAGACGAAATAAAATCTTTTGAAAAAGGAGAAAGAAAGCAGACCTAAAAGAGGATTCCTGTCCCGAAATGGTTTGTAATTCAAGTCATTTCGATAAAATATAAAATTCTGATAAAAGCCTATTGACTTACAAGTTCATTTCATATTATGATAATTAACAATTACAAAACGGATCGGCGCTGACGAAGAGGAGTAGCTTCCGATGATCACTTAAGAGAGCCAGTGGATGGTGTGAACTGGTGTGAATCATGGATGTGAATGGACTTCCGAGCCTTCAAACCGAAATCGGCTTGTGCCGAGAGTAGGCTTTGACGAACGTCTCATCGATATAAGAGACACATATTAGAGGTTCTTCTCCGATATGGCTAAGCGGACTGTCAGACAGTCAACGAAGGTGGTACCACGGGTTTCCCGTCCTTATTTTAGGACGGGAAACCCTTTTTTATTTGAAAAAATTCCATAAATTTAAATCATTGAACAAGAGTAGTAGGTAATGCCGAAATCGTTACAGAAAGCCGGCGGAGATGAGAATCCGGCACGAGGGGCACTATTGAATGGACTTGTGAGAGGCTGCTTGAACAGAAGTAGGGCAGTCCGGGATTCCGCCGTTAAAAGGATAGGGTATCGGATTAGTTTCCCGTACCTGAAAAAGAGGGAGTTCTTTTTTGAGCTTCAATGCGAGGTGGCACCGCGATTTCAATCGTCCTCCATGAAACAGTTGATCTGTTTTCATGGGGGACTTTTTTATTTAGGAAAGAAAATCGACAAATTCCGGGGCGTGACTGTCACGGAAGAAACAGGAGGATGAAACATATGAAAGATATCCGATTTCATACCAGAGAAATAAATGCGGATGAACTGACGCCGATCAGTGTTTTTAAAAAGTTGAGGGGGCGGCGAAAGTTCCTGCTGGAGAGTTCACTGAAGCATCAAAAGTCAGGAAGGTATTCCTTCCTTGGAAGCAATCCTTTTTTCGAATTCAAGGCGGATGGCCGTGAAATGACAGAAGTTCATTTTCATTCAGGCGAAATCTCCTATTCGGAAGGGGAACCTTTCGAAAAGCTGAAAAGGATGTTTTCCGGAACATCAGGCATTAAGCAGGACTTTCCTTTTGAGGGCGGAGCGGTGGGCTATATCGGTTATGATAACATCCGTCATTTTGAAAATATCGGCCGGATACCAGAAAACGCTCTTGAAATGCCAGACATCCATCTTATGTATTACGAAAAGATTATCGTATTCGATCATCTGGAAAACAAAGTGATCATGCTTGCTGCACAAGGCTTCGATGAAAAGGCAAATCAGAAGCCGGAGGAGAAGCTGGATGAAATGGAAGAGAGCATCCGCCAAATAGAAACTGTACAGGATGAGTGTGATCCCGGCCGGCTTTCCTTCCAATCTCAATTATCGAGGGAACAATTCCTCGCTATGGTAGACGAGGCCAAGGAGCAAGTACTTGCCGGTGAAATATTTCAAGTTGTGTTATCGCAAAGATTCAAGTCTGAATTCTCCGGAGATGCCTTTACTTATTACCGCAAATTAAGAAAAAGCAATCCGTCTCCTTATATGTTTTTTATCGATTTTGAAGACTATGTGGTGCTTGGCACCTCCCCTGAGAGTTTCATCAAGGTGCAGGGGAGAACGGTTACGGCCAATCCGATTGCCGGAACCCGCAGGCGGGGCTTGGATGATCACGAAGACAGAGGATTGGAAATAGAGCTGAAAGAGGATGAAAAAGAGCTTGCTGAACACCGCATGCTTGTGGACCTTGCCAGAAATGACCTCGGAAGGGTTTGTGAACCGGGGAGTATTACTTTGACTAAGTACATGATGGTCGAGCGGTACAAATATGTGATGCATCTGGTGTCGGAAGTGGAAGGAAAGCTTCATCCATCGGTTGACAGCATGGATGTCATCACAGCGAGTCTTCCAGCAGGGACAGTCAGCGGAGCTCCTAAAATAGCCGCAATGAAAATCATCAACGAATTGGAGAACTGTAAACGGGGGGTGTATTCCGGTACGGTCGGTTACATTTCCGTAAACGGCGACATTGACATGGCACTGGCAATCAGAACAATGGTTGTCAAAGATGGATACGCGTATGTACAGGCAGGAGCAGGTGTCGTATACGACTCCGAAGCTGAAAAGGAATACGAGGAAACCATCAATAAAGCGAAAGCATTAATCGAGGTGGCAAAATGATTTTGTTAATTGATAATTATGATTCTTTTACGTTCAATTTATATCAATATCTTTGCGAGCTTGGGGAAGAGGTGCTCGTTAAAAGAAATGATGAATTGACCATCGAAAATATTGAAGAACTCAATCCGTCGGCTATCGTCCTTTCTCCTGGTCCCGGTAGACCTGAGAATGCTGGAATACTCATTGAAGTCATTCAACATTTTTATAATAAAAAACCGATCCTTGGAGTGTGCCTTGGGCATCAGGCTATTGCAGCAGCATTTGGGGGAGAAGTAGTCAGAGCAGGAAATATCAAACATGGAAAAACATCATTGATCAGACATAATAATTCTGCATTGTTTCAATATATCCCCCAGCCTGTTGAAGTGATGCGGTATCACTCCTTGGTGGTTAAGAAGGAATCACTTCCGCCAGTTTTATCGACTGCTGCTCTCTCGATGGATGATCAAGAAATCATGGCATTAGAACACTTCCAATACCCGGTGTTCGGTGTCCAGTTCCATCCGGAATCAATCGGAACAAAGCTTGGGAAAAAAATAATGAAAAATTTTATTCTACTGAAGGAGGAATCGGAAAATGAAAGAGTTTCTACAAAAATTATTTGACGGAACCTCATTTGAAAAGGGTGAAATGAAATCGGCAGTTGACTTACTGCTGCAAGAAGGAACCAGCGATAGTGAAGTAGCCTCTTTCTTGACCGCTCTGAAAATGAAAGGCGAGACCGTGCAGGAAATATCCGCGCTGGTGGAACTGCTGCGTGAGCGTGCAAACTTTCAGCCTTTTCCTGCGTCGGATGTTATGGACATTTGCGGAACGGGCGGAGATGGATCCCAGAGCTTTAATATCAGTACAACGACTGCTTTTGTTTTGGCGGGAGCGGGAGTTAAAGTTGCCAAACATGGCAACCGAAGTGTCTCGAGTAAAACCGGAAGCTCTGATGTGCTGGAGCACTTAGGAATATCGCTTGATTTCGACAGTTCCGAAATTCAAGAAATGCTTGAGAGCAATGGACTTGCATTCTTGTATGCTCCTTATGTTCATACACGTTTGAAGAAGGTTATGAAAGTGAGGGGAGAACTGAAAATCCCGACCATTTTCAATATGATTGGACCACTCACCAATCCTGTCCCGATCGATACACAACTTTTAGGGGTTTACAGACGCGATATGCTTAAGAAAATGGCAATGGTTCTTCATGAACTGGGAAGAAAAAGGGCAGTTGTTTTAAATGGCGCAGGATATATGGATGAAGCCTCTTTAGCAGGAGAGAACCATTTAGTTCTGCTGGAAAATGGAAAGGTTACAGAGTTCTCTTTATCACCTGAGGAAGTCGGTCTGCCGGTCTATTCAAATGAAGAGATACGGGGCGGTGATGCCATGGAAAACACAGAAATACTTCTCCAGGTCCTTAAAGGCAAAGAAGGTGCCTATTTAGATACTGTTCTGTTCAATGCTGGGATTGCCCTATTTGCGAATGGAAAAACGGCCACGGCCGCACAAGGAGTCAAATTGGCAAGAGAATCAGTACAAAGCGGTGCAGCTTTTGAGAAGTTACAGAAAACAATAACGTATTCACAGCTCGTCAGAAAGAAGGTTATGTGACATGAGTGATATTTTAGACAAGATAATCGATAGAAAAAAGCAGGAAGTAACCCGTTTGAAAAAGTTCGGGTATAAAAAAGAAAACTTGTTTAGAGATAATGGGCAGAAGCTCTACACCAAGCTGCATTCCTCCTCTGCAATGGGAGTCATTGCTGAAATAAAGAGGGCGTCGCCTTCAAGAGGTGATATTGCCACTGTTGTAGATCCTGTTCAGCAGGCGAAAATTTATGAAAGCGGAGGAGCGGCTGCCATCTCTGTTTTGACAGATGAAGAATTTTTCAAAGGTTCTATTGAAGACCTTAAGAGAGTGAGAAGGGAAGTGGATCTGCCGCTGTTATGCAAAGATTTCTTTATAGATGAGATTCAAATAGACAGGGCGAAGGATGCCGGAGCCAGCATCATTCTTTTGATTGTTGCCGCCTTAACACAGCGACGGTTGAAGGAGCTGTATGAGTACGCACTATCTCAGGATCTTGAAGTGCTTGTTGAGGTTCATAATAAAGAAGAAGCAGAGAGAGCTGCGAAAATTGAGGCTGTTATCATCGGAATCAATAACCGTAACCTGAAAACTTTTGATGTTGATCTCTCTCATACAGAAAGTCTGGCACCTCTGTTGAATGATAAAAGCAGGATCATTATCAGTGAAAGCGGAATGAAGGTAAGAAGTGACAGTATCCGGGCGGCAAAAGCCGGTGCGGATGGAATACTCGTAGGAGAGTCTTTGATGAGAAGTGTAAATGCCGAAAAAGCCATTAAAGACTTTGCAGTAGATAAGGAGGCTGTCCGGTTTGGTTAAGGTTAAGATTTGCGGAATTATGACAGTCGAACATGCTGAAGCGGCCGTTCACGCCGGGGTGGATGCAGTAGGGTTCATATTCGCAGAAAGCAGGAGAAGGATTTCTTCTGAAACGGCAAAAAAAATTGGAGAGATCATTCCTGCATCTGTTCTGAAAATTGGTGTGTTTGTCGATGCAACCAAAAAAGAAATAGAAGAAACAGCGGAGACTGCAGGCCTGGACTATGTTCAATTACATGGAAGCGAGACTCCGGAATTTATGGAATCACTCGCAGTTCCTGTATATAAAGCGATATCGATTAAAAAGGAAACTGATTTAGCAGGAATAGAAAGGTACCCTGGGAGCTTGGTGCTGGTGGACAGCGGCCATGGAGCAGGAAAAGGGGGGAGTGGTTTGACTTTCGACTGGTCCTATCTGAAAGATCTTTCCATTCCTCACCACATCATCCTTGCAGGAGGATTGACAGCAGGTAATATTGATGCAGCGATAGAGGAAGTAAACCCTTTTATGGTTGATGTATCAAGCGGCGTGGAAACCGAAGGAACGAAAGATATAAGAAAAATGGTTGAGTTCTTAAACAAAGCAAAAGACATAACCACTAAGAAGGAGGAAATAAAATGATTTATGCACAGCCGGACCAAAAAGGTCTTTTCGGTCGATTTGGAGGACAGTTTGTTTCAGAAACCCTCATGGGAGCAGTTCAGGAACTGGATCACGCGTATGAAGAAGCAATCAGGGATGAAAACTTTCAGAAAGAGCTACAGTATTATTTAAAAGTTTATATAGGAAGAGAAACGCCGCTTTATTTGGCTTCTAATCTCACAGAACATGCAGGAGGGGCAAAAATTTATCTGAAAAGGGAAGATCTGAACCATACGGGAGCACATAAAATCAATAACACAATCGGCCAGGCGCTGCTCGCCATCAGGATGGGCAAGAGGAAAATTGTTGCTGAAACCGGTGCGGGACAGCATGGTGTTGCAACAGCGACGGTCTGTGCACTGCTGAATCTTGAATGTGTCATTTTCATGGGTGAAGAAGATATACAACGCCAGAAACTGAATGTTTTCCGGATGGAACTTCTCGGGGCGGAGGTCATCAGCGTCAAGCAGGGAAGTGCAACGTTGAAGGATGCTGTAAACGAAGCCATGCGCTATTGGGTTTCACATGTCGGGGATACTCACTATATCATCGGGTCTGTCTTGGGGCCGCATCCTTTCCCTAAGATGGTACGGGATTTTCAAAGCGTGATCGGTAAGGAAACAAAAGTCCAATTCACGGAGAAAGAAAACGCTCTTCCCCAGGCAGTGGTTGCCTGTGTAGGTGGTGGAAGCAATGCGATGGGAATGTTTTACCCTTTTATAGAGGATAAAGAGGTCAAGCTCTTTGGAGTGGAAGCAGCAGGTGCCGGAGTCCATACGGATAAACATGCAGCGACCATGACAAAGGGATCATCTGGTGTCCTTCATGGAGCTATGATGTATGTCCTTCAGGATGAACATGGACAAATCCAGGAGGCCCACTCCATCTCTGCAGGTCTTGATTACCCAGGTGTAGGCCCCGAGCACAGCCATTTAAAAGACATCAACCGTGTGACATATACGGCGGTGAGTGACCAGGAGGCTCTCGATGCATTCAAGATGCTCTCAATAGAAGAAGGGATTATCCCTGCACTAGAGTCCTCTCATGCTGTTGCTTACGGAGTTAAACTGGCGTCCGGGATGAGTCCGGAGGAAAGCATTGTCATCTGCTTATCAGGGAGAGGCGATAAAGATGTAGAAACTGTTAAATCGAGAATAGGAGGGAACCACAATGGGTAAAAAATTTCTTGAAGAAACACTGGAAAAATTAAGAACAGAAGAACAGGGAATATTTATCCCGTATCTAATGGCTGGAGACGGGGGGCTGGAAAACCTGGTGGACCAGGTGTCGTTTCTGGAAAATGCGGGGGCATCTGCCGTAGAAATCGGCATCCCCTTTTCCGACCCTGCTGCGGATGGACCAGTCATACAGGAAGCCGGCAAGAGAGCTCTTCAAGGAGGCACAACTTTGACCGGGATATTTGAAACTCTTAAAAAGAGCCGGGGGAAGATCGGCATACCAATCATCTTCATGACCTATTTCAATCCTATACTGCAATTCGGGTTGGATAAATTTGCTGAAGAATGCACTGCTGCCGGAGTGGACGGCCTGATTATTCCAGATTTGCCTTTGGAACATACAGAGATTTTAAAACCTCATATACAGAAAGAGGATATAGCTTTAATACAGCTTGCATCATTGACCAGTTCCAAGGAAAGGCTGAAAACAATAGCAAAGACGACGGAAGGATTTCTGTATGCAGTAACAATCAATGGAATTACTGGAACTGTCAAAGAGTTTCAATCTTCATTGAAAGACCATCTCTTAGAGTTGAAAAAAGTCTGCGATGCTCCCGTGCTTGCAGGGTTTGGGATTTCAACACCAGAACATGTCCGGAATTTCCTTGAAATAACCGATGGGGTCGTGGTGGGAAGCAGAATCATTCAGCTTCTACAGGAGAACAAATTAGAGGAAATAAAAGAACTCATTAAAGCGGCGGACGTAAAAACTTCGGTCTCTTGAAAAAACAAATTTCGATACTTTTGTAATTACTCTATAAACTTTGTGGCTAGTTGTTGATGCAAATTCCGAAATAAGCACCATAATTCACTGGATTACCTGGTAACAAACAGTGAGACCCCTAAGCATCAATATAGGAGGAAACACAGAAAGTACCTGGCTCAAGAGTCGAGATTTGAGCCAGGTATTTTTATTTTAACCTTGGTATAAATAGCAAACCACTTGCCAGCCTCTTTTGACCGTTAAAGTCAGAACAGGCTGTGAGTCTATCCATTCAATAAACCTACGTAATTTTTGGCTGCATCTTTCCCTCTTCCTGGGGTTCAGGTTTGATCAACCACAAGGCAAAGAATGCTGAAACGGCACTAATGCCGATTAGAATCATGAAAGTAACTCCCTTTGAAAGCAAAGCGACAATGGGAGGGCCTGCTGCCACCCCGATAAACCTCATGCTGCTGTAGATGGACGTTATTGTGCCTCTGTGCTCTTTTTCGATACCCTCTGTTATAAGTGCATCTAAACAAGGCAATGCTGCACCGATGCCAATACTGGCTAACGAGAGGAATATCAGAAGCATCCATTTTCCCTCTGTAAAAAAAATCGGTACTTGAGCTCCAGCTCCCAGTAACATTCCGGCTACAATCGCCCATTTCATCATTGTCCTGTTTTTTCCAATGAACTTCCCAGTCAGGAAGGAGGTTGCACATAAAAATAACAGAGGCATTGCGAGGTAAAGCCCTTTAAGGACACCATCGATTTTGTATTTGGTTTCCAATACATTTGATAAAAAGAATAAAAAGCCAAAAAGAATGAACATGGAGACGATCCCAATGACAAAGATAGCGGAAAGCCATTTCCCTTCCTTGCCTAGGATTTCTTTAATTTCTTTAGTAAACTCCTTTATTGTCTGAGTTTTTTCATCCTTTTTCTCCTTCTTCGGAACTTTTACCAAGAAGAACATTAACAGAATCGCAATAATCGAAAATAGGGGAATTGAGAAGAACGGAATAAACCAGATCCAAGCTGCAAGCAGTGACCCTAGAACAGGACTGAGTACCTTTCCGAAGGTATTAGAGGTTTCTATCAACCCCAATCCTTTTGTCACTTCTGTTTCATCCTCGAACATATCGCCTACAGTAGGGATAACAACCGGGAAAGCACCAGCAGCCCCGATGCCTTGGACAAAGCGCCCCAGCAGTACAATCCAATAGCCATCTTTCATTTGCCAAGAAGCCCATCCGGAAATGATTCCACCTATCCCTGCAATAATAAGGCTTGGGATAATAATCTTTTTTCGGCCGAATCGGTCAGATAGATACCCTGCAATGGGAATCAAAAGAATAGCTACAAGAGAATATACTGTAATGATCATGCTGGATTGAAAGCCGGTGATTCCAAGCTTTTTCTCCATGGTCGGAAGAACAGGAATCAGCATGGAGTTGCCAAGTGTCATTACAAGCGGAATTGAAGAGAGAGCAAATAAGTCCCATTTCTTTTTTTGTTCCATAGTCGATCCTCCAAAAGACAAATTCGTTCACTTCGTTTATTGTCTTCAAAAAAAAGGAATTCATTCAATGGCAAGAAGTCATTTTTTGGATACTTAAATAGCAGCTCGCGAAAGAGCAATAAGAAAAATGAAACAAGCCATTCTGTAAGCGGCATCCTTGTCCAACCGCGTTTAATGACTAGATCTGTCTTCCATTGTCATAAGGAAAGATAAAAGCTGCATATCGAGGAGATCCGGCTGCCATATTTTGATTTAAATATTAGATTTCCTTTTCAAATATAAAAGGCAGAATTTCCATGGAAAATCGAAGCTTGGGATTTTCCCCGCTGCAGATCCTGGACGAAAAGTTTCTGCATATGGACCCCGCTTAAACTACTGGTGAAACACTCTATGTTCAAATGTTCATTCTATGTAATGGAATCAAAAAAGGAGGGTATCTGACTGTTCCCCGCATTCCTTCCGGGGACCAGGCTTGAACTCAATGGCCATCAAATCCTCATCCGTAAATGTAAAAGGAGAGGGGATTTATTATGACGAAGCTGCTTTAAATCCAAACCGGGGATAATAGTTAGGATGGCCCAATACGACAGCATGCCCCAGTGCCCTGTATTTCCCCCTTTTCAAGGGCCTCCCTGACAAGCTTGCCAGGATGGAAAAGTATTCCCTGCCGCCATCAATCAATACTGCGCTCATAAGCAGGTGTCCGACAACGGTCCCTTTATTGCTGACTGCACATAGAGATAGCAGTGGGACAAACTATTCTGAACTTCTGATGCAATCTATCAGTTTCTCTTCATACAGGCCGAAAGCCAGACCCATTGAGTCTTTGGACGGCTTCATGGTCATTGTCTGTCTCCATTCTAAACTCTTTCATCTTTTTCTTCCTTTCCTCAGCCTTTTTTCTTATGATTTTAAAGTCTTAAGGAATAAGCCAATTTGAAGGTGGTTTTATTTTCGTTCAGAAACATCTATCTCTGTATATTGAAGGTCTATGCTTTTAGGGATTTTAATCTCAAGAATACCATCTTTGTATTGTGCGGAAGACCCCTTCTTTTTAACAAGGCAAGGAAGAGTGATCACCTGCCGCTCTCCAGCGGAAGGGATATTCTCTAAGATGGCTTGATTGGAAGTATGAAACACTTTCATGCTTTTGACCAGGTCTTCATCCTGTATCTTTATTTGGATATAAATGCTCTCAAGGGCCTCAAATATATTCACCGGTATTTTCTCGGCACTTTCATGCGGAGTATTTGTTTTCTCAGAATCATTCCGGCCTCCGCTCATCATATTATTCATATTCTTCATAAAGTCACCCGGATCTTGTGTCCCTTGCCAGTCACTCGGGAACATTTGCTTCATTACCCCCTTAACATACTGATCAACGTCCTGGGGATTCATACTTTTCATCATTTCTTTCATATTCTTGTTTAGTGGAAAAAATGAGTTCCAGGGAAACATGTCTTATCACCTCTTCAGTATTCTAAAATTATTTGAACGGAGGATAGCAGGAATGAAATCTTTTATATGAAAGGTATTAATCAAAAGCACTATAGGTAAGTGAATGAGATACTCTCCTACATCATATGCAGGCGGATGCCCATCAGTTCTCAGATGATTTCGAAATCCTCACTGCCCAGGAGATTGCAAAATGAATATCCTTTAAATTGCTTCAGCGCTTGATGGTCCAAACCCGCTGGAACGGATTTAGCCCCTCGGGGTTAAATAACCCCAAGAAAATAAAAGGAAAGACCGCCTTTTTTCTCTTGAGAACATTTGCCTGTCGGGTCTGGACAAGGTGCTTCCGCTTTTGGTTCATGTTTGACTTTCCGGCAAGAAGGGATAAGAAAAATAGGGAGACAATACCTCGATTTCAGGAAAGGAGCGGTGTTAAATAAGAAGAGAAAAATGGGCAAGGAATCCCTGTTTAGAGGGATATTAAAAAAATATACGAAAAAGTGAATAAAATCAAAAAAAATATTTGGTTTTTTTAGGTAACAGTAGTAAGATGGTTTATGAAAAATGGTAATGTTGGACAGAGATGGGCTTCAAAAGATAACTCATTGCATTTTACTATTTCAGAATAATCTAAATACTATACCAATTGAACAAACAGTGGATAATTTTACCGGTTATACACTATTTCGAAAAGTTGGCGAAATTTTAAAGATTTTGTCACAAATGCTTTATCTCTTTACTTCAGAGTGATAAAATGTTGCTGTAAGCGTTTTATATTTCTTTTAAAATACTATACTTACATAGTATTCCAATAATGTAATTAAAAATTTAGAATGGCGAAATGGTTGGAGGTTTTTCAAAGTGAAAAGACAATCAACAAACCAGGCAGGACCATGGGAAAGTTTTTATGGCCCAAACCTCGGTTATATAATGGAAGTGTATGAGGTATATCAGGAAAATCCGGAAGAAATCGACCCTGAACTGAAAGAACTTTTTGATCAATGGGGGCCGCCGGCAGCAGTCGAAAGAGAAGCAGGACAATCATCTCCTGTAACCTCTCTTCCAGCTGGAAACCAAGATTTGGGGAAAATTGTCGCCGCGGTCAATCTTGCTGACAATATTCGTACATATGGACATCTTGCCGCGGATATCTACCCATTGAATGACCGTGAAAAGGACACAAGAAGAATTGATTTGCAAGAATACAATTTGACTGAAGAAGACCTTAAGGGGATCCCGGTTGAATTCATCTGCCCTCAAGCACCTTCAGAGGTACGGAACGGGCTTGATGCAATCAACCATTTGAAAAAGGTGTACACAAGCAAGCTGGCTTATGAAATTGCTCATGTACATGAAATGGAAGAAAAAAGCTGGCTGAAAGAAAAGATAGAGTCTGGATCCGTTTTGACAAAATCAAACAAGGAGCAGAAACTTGCCCTCTTGAAGCGCCTTTCCGAAGTGGAAGGTTTTGAGAAGTACATTCACCGCACTTTTGTCGGACAAAAGCGTTTTTCCATTGAAGGCCTTGATAACATGGTTCCTTTACTTGACGAACTTGTCCGCTATTCTGTTGAAAATGGTGCAAGAACGATAAATATCGGGATGGCTCACCGTGGACGCCTGAACGTACTAGCCCATGTGATCGGCAAGCCGTATGAAATGATCTTTGCTGAGTTTCAGCACGCACCAAGCAAGGACTTGATTCCTTCAGAAGGATCAATCGGAATTACTTACGGCTGGACGGGTGATGTAAAATATCATTTGGGTGCCGACCGTAAAATCGGAGTGAGTGATACAGCAAGAGCAAGAGTAACACTTGCCAACAATCCAAGTCATTTGGAAGTTGTCAGCCCGATTGTGGCTGGATATACAAGAGCTGCACAAGAAGAAAGAGAACTAAAAGGCTCCCCGAAACAGAATCCTGAAACGTCCTACGCGATCATGATTCATGGAGATGCTGCTTTCCCAGGTGAAGGAGTGGTGGCAGAGACGTTCAATATGAGCGGGCTGCGGGGCTTCAATACCGGCGGATCCATTCACCTTATTGCAAATAATATGATAGGATTCACGACAGAAAGCTATGACTCACGTTCGACCAAGTATGCATCTGATACAGCCAAAGGATTTGAGGTCCCGATTGTCCACGTTAATGCAGATGATCCTGAAGCTTGTCTCGCTGCTGCTGTGTTAGCCTATGAATATCGCAATAAATTCAGTAAGGACTTCGTGATTGATTTAATTGGATACAGACGCTTCGGGCATAACGAAATGGATGAACCAATGGTGACGAACCCTGTGATGTATAACAGAATTACAAATCATCCAACTCCACGCAAGATTTATGAAGAAAGGCTGATCTCAGAAGGTATTGTGACCCAGGAAGAGGCGGCTAAGATGGAGAAGGATATTGAAGATACACTGAAAGCGGCATATGAAAAAGTGCCGACAAAAGATGAAAACCCTGATATCGTGATGAATCCGCCGGAAGACGTGACGAACGGCTTCCCGAAAATCGACACCAGTGTTGATTTTGACCAGCTCAGAGGATTGAATGACGAGCTGCTTCAATGGCCGGAAGGATTTACCCCATTCAAGAAACTGGAGAAGATCCTTCAAAGACGCGGAGGCGTTTTTGCAGGAAAGGGGAAAATTGATTGGGCGCATGCGGAAACGCTTGC
Source organism: Rossellomorea vietnamensis (assembly GCF_008180615.1). Taxonomy (GTDB): domain Bacteria; phylum Bacillota; class Bacilli; order Bacillales; family Bacillaceae_B; genus Rossellomorea; species Rossellomorea vietnamensis_D. The sequence continues at coordinate 166,619 of NZ_VTEH01000014.1, read as the reverse complement.
ATTTGCGACAATTCTTAAAGAAGGAACGCCAATCAGACTGACAGGGCAGGATTCCGAGAGAGGCACGTTTGCACAGCGCCACTTAGTGCTGCACGATCATGAAACGGGCAAGGAAATGATCCCGCTGCACCAGTTGAAAGATTCGAATGCATCCTTCTCCGTGTTTAACAGTCCGTTGACGGAAACGGCTGTAGTTGGTTACGAATATGGTTACAATGTATTTGCTCCTGAGACCCTTGTCTTGTGGGAAGCCCAGTTCGGTGATTTTGCCAATACTGCTCAAGTGATGTTTGACCAGTTTATATCGGCCGGAAGAGCAAAATGGGGACAGAAATCAGGTCTTGTCATGCTTCTGCCTCATGGGTACGAAGGGCAGGGACCAGAACATTCCAGCGCAAGAGTTGAACGTTTCCTTCAAAGTGCCGCTGAATTTAACTGGACAGTAGCAAACTGCTCTACTGCAGGACAATATTTCCATATCCTGCGCAGGCAGGCAGCGATCCTTCAAAAAGAAGAGGTAAGGCCGCTTGTCATCATGACACCTAAAAGCCTGCTGAGGAATCAATTTGCGGCAGTAACAGCCGAAGAACTTGCCAATGGACAATTCCATTCAGTGCTTGAACAGCCAGGGCTGGGGGACAACGCTGAAAAGGTGGAACGAATTGTCCTTACCAGCGGAAAAATGGCCATCGACCTTGAAGAAAACCTGAAGGGGAAAGAAGGTTTGGATTGGGTTCACATTCTTCGTGTGGAAGAATTGTATCCATTCCCGAAGTCGGATATTACAGAAATCATGAAAAGGTATCCTAATCTGAATGAACTGCTTTGGGTTCAGGAAGAGCCTAAGAACATGGGAGGCTGGACTTTTGCGGAATCACGCTTGCGTGATATAGCGCCTGAAGGTGTAACTGTCAAGTACGCCGGCCGCAGAAGGCGTTCAAGCCCGGCAGAAGGCGAGCCGATCGTCCATAAAAAAGAGCAATCCAGAATCATCAGTGAAGCGTTGACAAGATAAACAGGAGGAGGAAGACAAAGTGGCAGAAATTAAAGTACCAGAATTAGCAGAATCCATTACAGAGGGTACAATTGCCCAGTGGCTGAAGCAACCGGGAGACTATGTTGAAAAAGGGGAATACATTGTTGAACTTGAAACAGATAAGGTCAACGTGGAAGTCATTTCTGAGGAAGCGGGAACTATTCAGGAGTTAAAGGCTGAAGAGGGAGATACGGTAGAAGTAGGCCAGGTCATTGCGATAGTCGGTGAAGGCGGACAGCAGCCGGCGTCTTCTGGAAATGGAGCAGAGGAAAAAGCTGAAGCTCCCAAAGAAGAAGCACAACCGGAAGAAGCTTCTTCAAAGCAGGATGATCAAGACAGCAAAAAAGAGCGTGTAATCGCATCACCTGCTGCCCGCAAGCTTGCTCGTGAAAAAGGTATCGACTTATCACAGGTGTCTACAGACCCGCTTGGAAGAGTTCGCAAACAAGATATTGAAGCTTATGAGAATAAGCCTCAGGCTGCTCCTTCTAAGCCTGCCGCATCTGAAAGCAAACCAGCCGCTGCGCCTAAGCAAGATAATGGTAAACCGGTTGTACGTGAAAAAATGTCACGCAGACGCCAGACGATAGCCAAACGCCTGGTTGAAGTTCAGCAAAACGCTGCAATGCTTACGACATTCAATGAAATCGATATGTCAGCGGTAATGGAATTGCGCAAGCGCAAAAAAGATAAATTCTTTGAGTCTCATGATGTACGCTTAGGATTCATGTCATTCTTCACTAAAGCAGTCGTAGCGGCACTTAAGAAATATCCATATGTAAATGCTGAAATCGACGGCAATGAAGTTGTGCTTAAGAAGTACTATGATGTAGGAGTTGCGGTTTCAACTGATGATGGTCTTGTAGTACCGGTAGTAAGAGACTGTGACAGGAAAAACTTCGCAGAAATCGAAGGCGAAATCATGGAGCTTGCTACAAAAGCACGTAAGAACAAATTAGCTCTCAGCGACCTTCAAGGCGGATCATTCACTATTACAAACGGCGGCGTTTTTGGATCATTGCTTTCCACGCCAATCCTGAACGGACCTCAAGTAGGTATTCTTGGAATGCATACAATCCAGCTTCGTCCAGTTGCAATTGATAAAGATACAATGGAAAATCGTCCAATGATGTATATTGCCCTTTCTTACGACCACCGTATCATCGATGGTAAAGAAGCGGTTGGATTCCTATCCACAATCAAGAATCTTCTTGAAAATCCTGAAGACTTGCTGCTTGAAGGATAATAGAATAGAAACGAAAAAACACCAGCAGGAGCAATTCTGCTGGTGTTTTTTGCTCTTTTCGTTAACTTTGTTGCAAGTTCAGACTAATTATGAAAAAATAATTTTAATTCACCGGAATAATCCCGTAAACAGGAAAAGAAAAGAGCTGCTCACTCAGATTTGAGAGAGAACCCTTAGGATACGGTGGGAAATCCAGCACTAAGGATATTCCCGAAAGCAACAATATATGCGTATACACCCTTTCCTAAAAAGTCCCTGCATTGAGTCATATATTTTAACTGTGATTGAAAAGAACATAAAAAAAGAGAAAGCCTTAGAACAGGCTCTCTCAGACTATCTTTCACTCAGGGGGTACTACAGAAATAATCGGTGTTCTTAAGTATCAAATTTAGACTTATATCTTCCTGTTTGGCCTTATTCCTCGACTATGAATCTCCTTCTTCAACATTTGAATCCAGTCACGATCAGTTCCGGTTTTCTCCGCGTCACGATAAGCTGCAACCAATTGTTCATTACTCATAATCTTCATGGAAAACCTCCTAGGAAAATTAAAATATAGAATTTTCTATATTTTCTATTTATTTTACAACTAATTTTGCCAGAAGAAAAGGGGTATTATAGAAAAATTTATAGAAGTTTTTGCCATCAACCGAAGAGCTGCAATTACAGTAGATCAGGACATTCAATGATTAAGAAAAAGCGTCCACTTCTTAAAAGTTGCATCGCTTACAGATAAGCGAAAGTTCTTTAGCTAAATATAACTCTTTCTTTTAGGCTCTTTCGTATACTTTCATGCTATTTCAAGTTAATTTCAAAATCAAAATCGATCCCCATAAATGAGCGGAAATACCCTGGTAAGCAAGAACTCGAGTTCCAAGGGGAAAATCCATTTATAAGGATTTTCTGGAAGTAACATTTATAAGAAAACAGCCTTCTTTAAAGGAGTATGTATTGCTGATTTACACACTAAGAAAGAAAGATAACAAAGTATACAGTGTTGTATTTTTAATATTCTAAAATTTATGATAATATAAGAGCGGGAGATGTGGAGAACTTCAAGTAGTACAGATCGCTTCCAATCCACAAAGGAAAAATCTTTTGCTTGAATGGGGGATATACTTTGACTAACTTATTGAATGTCACTGTAGGAAGATTACTGGAAGAGAAGGCTGAATTACAAGGGGAAAGAGATGCAGTCATTTACAGTGACCGCAATTTAAGAATGTCTTATAAAGAGTTTGATCAACACTGCAGAAAAGTGGCAAGGGGCTTAATGGGACTGGGACTGCGGAAAGGGGAGCATATGGCTGTTTGGTCGACTAATACTCCCGAGTGGCTTGCCAGTCAGTTTGCTACTGGGAAGATGGGCGCTGTGTTGGTAACAGTCAATACCAATTATCGCACGGCTGAATTGGAATATTTGCTGAAACAGTCAGACGCAACGACCATTCTCTTGATGGACCAATATCGCGATGCTTCATATATTGAGATGCTTTATGAAATATGTCCTGAATTAAAAAATTCTCAGCCGGGGAACCTGGAGAGCAAACGTCTGCCCAGCTTACGGAATGTCATTGTCCTAAGTGAGAATAGATACAGCGGTACATACAATTGGGAGGATATATTAAATATGTCTGATTCAGTTGAAGAGTCAGAGCTGGATGAACGCTTGGGAAGCCTAAATCCACATGATGTCATAAATATGCAGTACACTTCCGGAACAACCGGCTTCCCTAAAGGGGTAATGCTCACCCACAGCAATATAGTGAATAACGCTTACAATATTGCGCAATGTATGAAGTTAACCGAGCAGGACCGCTTATGCATCCCTGTTCCTTTTTTCCATTGCTTTGGGTGTGTACTTGGAACCATGGCATGTGTATCGGTAGGTGCTGCTATGGTTCCTGTACAGGAGTTCAATCCGGGAACGGTTTTAGAAACAGTTCAGAATGAAAAATGTACGGGGCTGCATGGTGTGCCGACAATGTTTATCGCAGAGCTGAACCACCCCGAATTTGACCAATTTGATCTTTCTTCTCTTCGGACGGGAATCATGGCAGGCAGCAACTGTCCCATTGAAGTAATGAAGGGCGTCATAGAAAGGATGGGTGCTGATCAGATAACCATTGCTTATGGTCAAACAGAAGCTTCTCCTGTTATTACTCAGACCAGGACGGATGATCCAATTGAACTTCGGGTTGAAACAGTAGGGCGTGCACTGCCGAATGTGGAAGTGAAGATTGTAAACCCCGGCACAGATGAAGAGGTGCCTTCAGGGACACAAGGAGAACTGTGCACACGAGGGTACCATGTAATGAAAGGCTACTATAAAAATAAAGAAGCCACATCCTCTGCCATTGATTCTGATGGCTGGCTTCATACGGGGGATCTCGCCGTTATGGATGAAAATGGATACTGCAGAATCACTGGAAGGCTGAAGGATATGATTATCAGGGGCGGGGAGAATATTTATCCTCGGGAAATAGAGGAATTCTTATATACTCACTCCAAAGTCATGGATGTCCAAGTTGTTGGGATTCCTGATGAGGTATATGGGGAAGAGGTCATGGCATGGGTCATCCTTAAAGAAGGTGTAACAGCCACGGCGGAGGAACTGCGAGAATATTGCACAGGAAGAATTTCCCGTCATAAGGTTCCGCGCTATATTGAGTTCACAGACGAATATCCTATGACAGCTTCAGGAAAAATCCAAAAGTTCAGATTAAGAGAAGAGGCTGAAAGGAAGGCCTTGCAGCGTTAAATGAAATGAAGCCGGTCTGCTGTTTTAGCAGCCGGCATCATTTATTCAGTAACGCAGACTTATGTAATTTAATTTAAGGCACCTAAGTATGTATGTAATGCTGCTGGGCAGGCTGCATATGTCAGCGTGGAAGCAATAGGGATAGATGGGACATTTATCATTACACACATTGAGAGGAAAGCTCCCCGCATGTAAATGCAGTTCATTTTCTCTAATTTAAAATTTCTAAGACGAACCTTCAGAGTAATAGATATATTGGGATATGACCATGGTTGAAAAAAGAAGTTTATTCATATAGTGTAGAAAGACAAATAATGATGTGCTGGGTCAGAGGTTAACGAATTACATTTTAAATCAATTCAACAGGGGGTTACATAGAAACAATGAAACTGTTTGTATATGGATCTTTAAGGAAAAATCAAAAATACCATTACTACTTGGAAAAGTCCAGCCTGGTGTCAGAGCAAGCCTGGATGAAAGGTGAGCTGTATGACACTGGTAAAGGCTATCCTGCTCTTAAAGAAGGAATCGAGAGGGTATTTGGAGAAATATATGAAATAAATCCAGCTGTGCTGGCGAACATCGATGAATTAGAAGATTATAAGGAAAACAGAGATCATAACCTTTATTTAAGACAGTCGGCTTCTGCCCAAACTGATAATGGCCCGGTTGATGTCATATATTACACTGGATTTCAATCCTCGCTTTTCCAGGAGCATATTGCTTCAGGCGACTGGACATTACATACTTTCATGCAGCAAAAACCGGAATCTCTTCTTTATTTTGCATATGGTTCATGCATGGATCTTGAACGATTCAAACTTGCAGGGGTTGATCAGCATTTCCGGGAACCTCTGGGTAAAGGGATTTTGAACGGTTACTCAATGAAATATACCTTTATTGTGGAAGATGGAGGACGGGGAGATATCCTTGAAGATGGAGGTGTGACAGAAGGCATAGTATACAGACTTCCCTTCGAGGCTGTTGATTATCTTTACAAAAGAGAAGGTGTGGTACCCGGCAATTATAGGGCTGCACTCGTGAATATAGAAGTCAATGATGTGGTGATACCCAATGTACTGACGTTCATTGTAAATCATAAAGGTGAAGAAACCCGGCCGCCGGCTCATTATGCGAGAGAAATTTTGAGGGGGGCCCGGCCTTTCGTCAGCCGGGAGTATCATTTAAAGTTAAAAAAACAGCTGTTAATGCTGGGAATGTCCGAACAGGAAGTTGAAGGGCTTTTGTCTGAATAAGTGAGATGGCGGCTCGACTCCTGGATAATGTGCCGGAGACTTGCAGACCCACTGAAGAAAGTTGTGATCGGAAATACTCACCATTTAGAGCAAAAAGAAAATTTTATAAAGGTGAAAAGAATGAACACTAATGAAATAGTCAAGGCAATCGATGCCCACCATTGGGATTATGAAAAAGAATGGATCCCTTCTTATATTGAAACTTTAGAAGAAGACGGATTGAGAGCGATAAAGAATCCACGAATGAACAATGTTTTCAGTAATAAAGTAGTGGAGTTTTCCGCTTCGAATCCTGACTGCAGAATGAATAAATGGAGGAAGGTGAAGACCTTTTTTGGAGAGAATTCTTTCAGTCTCTGGCTGGAGAGATCTCAGAGCAGCTTGCTGTCCCCAATATTAAAAGCTGATGGATATGAAGTGACAGACAGATATGACGGGCTTGCCTGCATGTTGAACAATCAGCCTGCAGCCTTGCCTCAAAATAGAGAAATCCGGTTAACTGATGTTGAGGATGAAGAAGATATACAAAGTCTGGTAGAAGTGTCTTCAACAATTTGGGGGTACCAGGAAGATCAGCATGAAAAGCTTTTCGACGAAAGAAAAAGTTATATTACCTCTCCTTATAGGAAAGGAGGATATATCTTGGCTCGAAAGAATTCCAAGCCGGCAGGGTACAGTAATTACAGGTTCAGCAGTGACGGCCGGACGATGTTCATGAATGGAGGAGGGGTGCTTCCTGAATTCAGGCATCAAGGAATTTATTCTGAAATGGTCAACTTCCGATTGGATCATGCCAGAAGTAAGGGAGCTATCCTTGCAACTTGCCAAGCCAGACAAGGCCACTCCTCACCTGTTTTAAAGAAGCTCGGGTTTAAACAATACGCTGAATATGACTATTGGGTGTATAATAGATAAACAACCTAGTAGCTTTTAAGACAGGAGGAAGAGCATGGCTTTCTTGATAGAACTCGTAAATGATTTAGGCTATTTTGCCATGTTTATATTCAGCTGGCTGATTTTTATAGGACTGCCGCTGCCCAACGAAGCAGCCGCCGCCTTTTCAGGTGTGCTTACAGAATCGAGAGGGTATTCGCCTGTCCTCGCCTTTACATCAACCTACTTGGGTATTATAAGTTCAGGCACATTTGGGTATGGTGTTGGAAGGTGGGCAAAGGCACGTGTTCTGCATAAAATGGAAACATCCAAATCACAATCGCTCTACCGTAAGGCTCAAACCTGGTTGAGGCAGTACGGTCCAATCGGGATATCTTTCAGTTATTTCGTACCAGGTGTCCGCTTGGTCATGCCCTATATAGCGGGTGCATCGGGAATATCTTTCCGCACCTTCATGATGGCTGCTTATCCTGCTGCATTTATTTGGTGCATGATTTATTTCCAGATAGGCAGGCTTTTTCCATCCACTTTTACAATTATCATTGAACATCTTTCCTTAGTCGCTGCGGCAGCGGCTGTGATTGTGTTCTTCGCATTGATTGGGTTTTTTTATTTTAAAAGGAGGAAACAATCTTCGAGAACCATCATGAATCGAGGAGAATGAAATTAACCGCTGGGCAGGATATGGTCACTTTCTTCAACCAGCGTATAATAGCTCCCCAAAAAACCGATGGCCTTGATGACTGTCTGCTTTCCTTCTTTGCCTTCGAACGTCCTTGAAATTGTATTAAACAGAAGGTATCCGTCTTTTGTTCTAGAGCCGGTTATAATCAGAGTGCGGTATTTATCTGATTCCTGGTCCTTCATCGTACAAGAAGCGGGACCGCAGGAAAGACCGTATTCATTTTTGAGCCACCTATTAAAATCTTGTTCTGTCGGGCGGTGTGCCGCAGAATAAATTAATGTCGCACAAAGCAACATGGCCAGCAGTCGGTTTAATAGTTTTTTCATTGCTTACAACCTCTCAAAAAATGTATAGTTCTACTATAACATCTAATAAGTTACCGAGACAGCCCGGGGAATTAAAAAAACTGTTCCATGACCAAACCGGGCTATTGAAGTCTGTGTCCGGGGAGAATATACTAGAGGGAAAGATAATGAAAGGAGAATCCCAAAATGATTCATCGCGATTGGACAACCCGTCCTTCCATCAAGACCGTAAAATGTATACATACAAACGCTGCAAAGTATAAGGTAGAAAACGTATTAACACCTGGAAAAACGTACGAGGTAAAAAACGAGTCAGAAGATTATCTGTTTGTTGTTGATGACAGCGGCAAAATGGGCGGCTTCTATAGAGACTATTTTGAGGAAGCGAAATAAGGTCAGGTGAGCTGGAAGGAGTAGATTGCATAGGCAATCCACTCCTTTTTTGATGTGCTCCTTTCGTGATATTTTGTTGCTATTCCATAAGAATATCGAAAACTACCTCCATAAATGAGCGGAAATAACTGACAAGCAAGAAAGAGAAGAGCTGCTCTCCTAGTAAGAGAAATATACAAATTCCAGGGGGGAGAATCCGGCACTTGGAATTTTTCCGATACCCACAATCTATGAGGAAAAAGCTTTTGAAATGAGGGGGTAAACTATAAGTATGATTGATTCTCTCAGGCCGGAGATACAGGACAACTTATGTGCGTATATTTATTGTAGTTTTGTTTAGCAGCAGGGTAATAAATGAAAAACGTTTCAATCTTACTAAGATGGTAAGATACGTCTTGCAAATAAGAATTACGATATCCTATAGAAGAATGAACCTTAAAATACCAGTGCAATACTAAACGCGATTCTCTTTGGAGTATTTTTAGAAAAGCGGCCTCTGGATTTGCTGCTCCGACTCAGGCTTGAAAACATTCCGCAACGTGACCCGCGAACACTAGAGGAAGAAAGTCAGAACCATCAAGGATAATGGCTGGTTTAAAGAAATTCACTTTCGTCTTTACTTCTCGCAGACGCTATAAAACACGTTAAAACTACAATCGTTGCAGTGAAAACGTTTTTACATGTAGAATGGTCTCTAGTGCAGAATTACGTTTTTAGGAAGGAAGTATAATTATGACGATTGAAAATCGATTACCTAGTGCTATTTCAGGTATTTTAATTAATAGAAAAGACCAATTTGCCAACAGTGAAGACCAGACACTGATAGGGGGAGGGGGTTATACCGCAGAAGATGCCGCGGTACTGGAGGATGCAGTGATTGCCCTCGCGATGGGGAAGAATGTTTTACTGAAAGGGCCTACGGGTTCCGGAAAAACAAAGCTTGCCGAGACCCTCTCATCGCTGTTTGCACAGCCGATGCACAGCATCAATTGTTCAGTCGACATGGATGCCGAAGCCCTGCTTGGGTACAAAACAATTGCCGAAAAAGAGGGCAGGAATACGATAGAGTTCATCGAAGGCCCTGTAATCGAAGCGATGAAAAAAGGACATCTTCTCTACATTGATGAAATTAATATGGCTAAGCCGGAAACTCTTCCGATTCTAAATGGGGTGCTGGATTATCGGAGGATGATTACAAATCCGTTCACTGGCGACGTCATTAAGGCATCTGAGACATTCGGAGTTGTAGCTGCAATTAATGAAGGGTACGTGGGTACTGTTCCTTTAAATGAAGCATTGAAGAACAGGTTTGTTGTCATCGATGTTCCTTATATCAGCGGGAATACTTTAAAGTCCGTACTTATGGCACAAAGCAAACTGCAGGATGAGAAGCTTGTAGAGAAGTTCATCTCCTTGTCTTCAGATCTGCTGGTACAGGTGCGGAACGGGCAGATTTCGGAAGAGGCTGCCTCCATCAGGGCGCTGATAGATGCCTGCGACCTTGCCGTTTACCTTCCTCCATTGAGAGCCATTCAGCGTGGAATCATCGACAAGCTCGAAGACGATAGAGAAAAAGCCGCCATCCTGAATATTGCAGAAACTTTATTTGAGTAAGGGTTGATTGTATGCAGAGATTTATTCAGTTTAACGATGAAACGATCGATTCATTTCTCTTTATGGAACTTTCCGACCTGGCCAGGACCCTCTCTAAAAACAGCGGGATGGAGCTGGAGTATGGTCCACATTCCTATTTGGATTATAAAAACGAAAAAGTCTTTGTTACACACTTTTGGGATCATAGAAGCAAGGTGGAAGAGCTTCATGGTTTAAAGAGTGATATCTTTCTCAGGACAATCGGCAACCTCAAATATACTGATGTTTCTAAAACGGCTGATTACATCGAGAAGGTCAAGGAGACGCGGCTTCCAAGCATGGGCAAGCAATTATTTGTTCTGGGAGAAGACATTCGCTTAGAAGAGCTTTGCAAAAGAGAGAGGCCGGGGACAAAAAAAGCCTTTGCAACGAGAAGGAGCTTGTACCGGCAGCATTTTCAATCACAATTAAAAGTAAATCTAGTGAAAAGTGTGTTCACAGACTCCTTGTTTAACAGTATTTATCTTATTCTCAATGCCAAATCCCCATTGGAACAAGCTGCCTCCATCAATGAGCGGATAGACCTTGCCATGCCTTATGTAACCAGTACTCTTTCCAAGTTCTATGAAACTGATTCGACCGGAGATGTCAGCCGGATTTGTCTGGAATTAATGGAAGTATTCGAGGAGATTCTAGAAAAAGATATGCTTAATGAGTATTTTCATTTGCCGGAAAAAGTCTTTACCCAGGATGAGCAAGGAATGACCATTGAAGATCTCAAAAGAAAAGATCCACTTCAAAATGATGATACTCTTGAAGAAAAGAGTACTGGAGAAGAAGAAGTGTTCGAGGAGGAAATGAGGACTTGGCATCGAGAAACGAGTGATAAAGGGGATTCCTTTTTGCAGTTTGATCTCGATCAAGGTTCTAAATCCGATTTAATGGGCAATGGAGTGAGAGAAGGAGAGGAAGGCGACCAGGCACTTGGTATGGTGCAAGGCTCTTCACAAGAGACAGCTAACAAGGATTTTTCTCAAATGGAAGCAGCCCGGCAGGATCGTGAAGAGGAAAAAGGCGGAGGGGAAACAGAGTACGGAAAAGAAAACCGATTCGCCTATCCGATTTTCCTAAAGCCCGATATCCCCACCTATGAGGAATTAAAGGCTTATGATCATAATAAAGGGTTGATTTCTCCCTATCAGAAGAAGCTTCAGAAGATGATAGAAAAAACGTTGGAACATAAAAAAATCCAGCCAAGAAGTGACCTGCATTTTGGAAGATTGAATAAGAAATTATTAAGGTTCCTGACTGATGACAATCCAAGACTTTTTAATAAGAAACAGAATCCTTCAACAGAGATTGATGCTGTCTTTTCCCTGTTGGTGGATTGTTCCGCTTCCATGTATGACAAAATGGAACAAACTAAGCTTGGAATCACACTTTTTCATGAATCCTTAAAATCAGTCAGAGTTCCCCATGAAGTAGTGGGATTCTGGGAAGATACTAACCATGCTACAGAAACAAAGCAGCCCAACTATATGAAAGCTGTCCTGGACTTCAGGACCAGCCTGAAGCCGGGAACGGGTGCTGAAATTATGAGTTTGCAGCCTGAGGAAGACAATCGTGATGGTTTTGCAATCAGGCTGATGACAGAAAGATTGCTTCAGCGAAGTGAAAAACAAAAGTTTCTCCTGGTATTTTCAGATGGTGAACCAGCAGCCTTCGGGTATGAGCAAAATGGGATCGTGGATACACATGAAGCGGTCTTGCAAGCAAGAAAACAGGGGATTGAAGTGATCAATGTTTTCCTTTCAAATGATGACATTACTGAAGCGCAGCGGAAAATGATTGAGAATATCTATGGGAAATTCAGTATTCCTGTATCCGATGTGGAAGAGCTTCCTGATGTCCTCTTTCCTTTGCTGAGACGCCTATTGATTAAAAGTATTTAAGCAGAGCCTGTCACATAACGTGGCAGGCGTTTTTGTTGGTGCCTGCTGGATACATAATTGAGTACAGTTACATCTAAAATAAGCGGAAATTATCCGGTTAAGCATTAAAATTCGAAAGGGGTATATAAGCGGAAATTTTACGCTTGATCACAGAAAAACGACCCATTTGCGCATCATTTAAGAGAATAAGGGAAGTTTCTCCAATAATTTAAGCGGTCTTAGTTGCTTTTTTTTAGAAGGCTGTTTCGCATACATTGTTGCTTTCGGAAAAACCCCAAAAGCCGAATTTCCCCACTGGATACTAGGCTTTTTGCTCTAAACGAAGAGAGAAGCTCTTTTCTCTCTTGTCTAACAGGATTTTCCTGGTTGATTATGGCGCTATCTTTAGTAATGAATATCAAACAGCCACATAGTTCACGAATAGAGCATCTAAGAAATAAGCGGAGTTTCTCCTCCTTATTTCAAAATAAATTTTACAAGAAAAAGCTTAATAGAGATCGGCATGCCAATCTCTAGGACACCAGAGTTTCCGCTTTTCAAGTCGGTTTCCGTTCAATGTAGTAATAGTAGTGCATAAATGAGAAGCACGAAAACAGCAGATAGGGAACGCGAGCGAATCACGAATGTTATAGTTGAAATTGAAGGCAGGCATTGAACCCTAGAGGGTGAGAAACAAAAAAAGGCTGGGATTCAGCCTTTTTTATGTGCTCTATTTCAGATGAAGCAGTTTGTTTTTTAAATCGTTTTCCATCGAAATCAATTCTTTTTCAGCCTGCTGCCTCTTCGAACGGCCCTCTTGCTGTATCCTCAGTGTTTCTTCAATAGTGGAGATCAGGTTTTCCTGTGTTTTTTTCAGTGTTTCCATATCAATGATGGCCCGTTCATTTTCTTTTGCTGCCTCTATGCTGTTTGTTTTAAGCATTTGAGAATTTTTCAACAATAACTCATTGGTCGTATCTGAAACCTGCTTTTGGGCCTGAACGGCTTTCTTTTGGTGAAAAAGAGTGAGAGCGATGGCAATTTGGTTCTTCCAAAGGGGAATGCTGGTCAGTATGGATGACTGTATTTTTTCAGCCAATGCTCCATTCGTATTCTGGATGAGACGTATTTGCGGTGCTGTTTGAATCGTCATCTGTCTGCTGATTTTTAAATCATGAATCCTCTTTTCCAGGCGGTCAAGGAATTGCAGTGCATCATTGACTTCTTGGTAGCCCATGTCATCTTGAGAAGATTCTGCTTTCCGCCTTAAAGCAGGGATGGTAACAGTCGTTAGTTCCTCATGCTTCAGTTCAGCTGCAGCAATATAAATATTTAAAGACTGAAAATAAGTTTTATTCTTGTCGTACAATTCATCCAGAAACCGGTTATCGTCTATAAGAACATTTTTGGAATGTTCGAGCTTTACGGAAATTCGATCCACTTGACTGCCGATTTTTTGATATTTTGACAGTACTTCTTGAATAGAACTGGAGAGCTTGCCGAAAAATCTTTTGACGAAGCCTTTTTTCTCATCAGAAAGTTCCTCAGGGTTCATTTCTTTCAATCTCTTCATCAAGTCGTTCAGGACATCTCCGATCGGTCCGACATCTTTCTTTTTGACATGATCAAGCATGGAGTGAGAGAAGTTAGACATCTGGGTCTGTGCGGCTGTCCCATACTCCAGTATGGCCTGGCTGTTCCCGATGTCGATTTGCTTGGCGATATCCTGAGCTTTCTGCCTGTGTTCAGGTGTCAGGCGGTCGGCAAGCATCACGGGTGTATTGCTGACCTCATTTACTTCGGATTTGTTCCCGGCAAAAGGTTCTGCCAAAAGACTTTCTAAATCATCATTTTTATAGTCAGTAGAATGATTTGAGTTCATGAGATTGCTCCTTTTATTTTTTGTTTTTGCGTGCAACATCCAACTCGAAATCCAAGGTTTGGATGTCGTTGGAAAGTACACTCATCAGGTCTTCTTGAAGCGAATCCTCCAGGGACTGGAGTGTGCGCTTGGCATCTTTTATAGACTGAAATACTTGATCATTTTTAATTGGCTGTGTAGCCAGGTAAGTATATTTCTCCGAAAGCTCCACCACAGAATCCAGATGATAGAAGAAGAATTGTTCACTCTGATAAAACTTTTTCGGCTCTTTACGGACAATTGCATAGATCCTGCGGGCGAGCCTGTTCAATTCCAGAATTTGTTTAAAAGCACCAAGGGAGCGGACTTGGAATTGAGCCTTTTGCAGGCGTTTGATTTTCACCTTGGCTTCCTTCAAGTTTTTATCTATATAACGGTAATCCTGTAAGGAAATGCCGTTTTTCTTAAGAAATCTCCTTGTGTACACCCATTTTCCAAGCGTAGAAGCCAGAAAGGCAGCAGCTATTCCGCCTAAAGCTCCTGCAGGAACGGATTGGTCAAATCCAAATATCATGACAAGGAAAGTGATGAAAAACCCGTTAATTCCTAAAAATGACTTTAAGAATGTCAGAGGTATTGATTTCATATGATCTACTCCTTAAATCGTACTGTATTAAAAGCGATAGCTTTATTATTATTTATTACGATTCAATACTATAAAAGTTTCAAAAATCCTGCAAATATAGAGGAATTAAATATAAATGAATTTCGGCGACACTTTATTCCTAGGGCATTTTCTCTTTTCAATGGCCCGATAACTTCATCGCATCAAATAAAATCTGACCAACTATTGGGCCAGTCTTATTTTGCCAGCTGACCTGACTCAGCTGGCAAAAATCCCGCTGACCGTGCCCTGCAGCTTTCATCCGGTTACATATTATAATGTTTTAAAACTATCCGCCGAGCGGGAGTGTTCATCCGCCTCAAGCTCATTAATATGGCAAACGTCTACGCGGGAAGACGGACTCGCTCCATTCTTGACAAAGGTGACGAAATTCTCAATATCAGATTCATCTCCCTGAGCAGTAATTTCAACAGAACCATTCTCGAGGTTCTTTGCCCAACCTGAGATGCCCATTTCGTCTGCCTTGTTTTTAGTGAAATGACGGAATCCAACTCCCTGTACGTGCCCTTCTACAAATAAATGTACTTTTCTCTTCATTTTAATCCTCCTGTAAAATCGTCATTTCTTTTATTCCCTAACAAAGAAATGGTTAACCTTATACTCTTTGAAAGAATCCTGGTTCAAACATTGGGCATACTCTTCATAACTTTATTAAGTTTTGATTTCAACGGTTAAGAAGCGCAATTTTCTGTTAAAATGTTAAATGTCTTTTTAAATAAGGCTCTTCTCGTAAACATTGTTGCTATTGGTACTAATTTCAAAAAAATAACCATAACTCATCGGAATTACCTGGTGATCCTGTCCGAAAAGAGCTGTTCTTCCCGATTAGAGAGAAAACCCTTAGTATTGGATTATCCGAAAGCAGGAATATATACGAAAACATCTTAAATAATGATAAGGAGGGAGACCCTTCTGTGAAAAAGTATGTTATTGCAATCATCTTATTTTTCTCATCCGTCACAACTGTATTTGCTCAAGCAGAAGAAAACCAAAAGCCCTCTATGCTCTTCAGCGAAAGTGGGATCATGATCGATACGGATACCGGGACAATCCTGTACTCTAAAAATGCGAAAAGGCCCATGTCTCCTGCCAGTATAACCAAAGTAGCCACAGCTGTTTATGCAATTGAAAAGGGAAATTTAGACAGTATGGTGACAATCAGCAAAGAGGCTGCTGAGACCGAGGGTTCCTCTGTATACTTGCTGGAAGGAGAGCAGATGTCCCTCAGGCAGCTTTTAACCGGAATGATGATTAATTCAGGTAATGATGCTTCTGTGGCTATCGCAGAACATTTGGATGGTTCAGTTAAAAAATTCAGTGAGAACCTTAACCTATTTTTAGAAGAAAAAGCCGGCGTCACAAACAGCCATTTTTCCAACCCTCATGGCCTTTATGAAAAGGGACATTATACAACAGCAGAGGACATGGCCTTAATCATCTCTTATGCCATGAAAAATCAGGATTTCAAAGATTTATTTTCTCTGAAAGAAGTAGAATGGAAAGGGAAAGGCTGGGAAACAACATTATTTAACCACCACAAGATGGTCAAGGGAGAAATGGTTTTTCCTGAGGTGACCGGCGGAAAGAATGGCTATGTAGATGAATCGAAACATACTCTCGTCACCACTGCTTCAAATGAAAACCTTTCAATTGCAGTAGTTCTATTAAAAGCGCAATCCAAAACGGCCATATACCAGGATACTGATGCTTTACTGAAATATGGATTAACCCATTTCCAGCATAACGTCATTCCAAAAGGAGAGAGATATGCAAACGGCGGGAAGGAATATTTCTCAGATAGGGAGATCATTTATACAAGTCTTATGGGAGAGGAAGACCTAATCTCCTTAGATGATACCGGGGGATTGATTTATACACTGGATGGGAAGGAACAGCTGTTGAGTAAGCTGCCTGCCATCCCGAAAAAATCGGAGGGAAAGCAGAAGGAGAGAGACCAGGAGGAATCTGGGGATTCTGTTAAGAGCCAGCTTGTTCTATATCCTGTTTACCTCTACTTTGGACTGCTGTTGATTGCAGGCGCCGCAGCAGTAAGAAATAAAATAACTTCCGTATAAATCTGTATAAGTATTGAAGCAGCTTACCAGCTTTTAAGAAAACCAGAAACCTTCAAGGGCTACTTCCTTGAACGGTTTTTGGGCTTCTTTACTTTTGGTGCAACGACTGAGCAAGTGATGATACATTCACTGTAAATAAGGATCGGTGCTTGACGATCAACATGAGGCGGCCCAATATGAGCTAATGAGAATGAGGAAGGCGGGCATTAAGAATGTGTAAAGAAGGGAGCTTTCTCAAAGAAAGAGTAGAGGCCATCGTGCAGACTAGTTCCATTCCTTCTTCACCTGTTGACAAGTCTTACAGAAAAGTGTATAGTTAATATTTGTGGTAATGAAATACCATAAGTCAGGTCTTACTGACTACTAATCTCCGTAGTAGTACATCGAAAAATTTTCTTCTGCAGATCAACTACAGCTTGATCGATTTTTTTGATCCTTATGCTGACCGGACGATTAGATCCGGAGTAGATAAGGAGGCCTTTTTCAAATCCAGCTAAAAAGGCTCAACATTATCCGATGCAAACAGAATGAGAGTTGTATGATATATGTTATTGCTAGATTTTCCCCTAATTCTCACTGGCATGGCCTAGGAGCCATAAGGATGATTGAGAGGAAGGGCTTTCATTGTCTTAGGGCAATTTATCAATGATTGAACCCGGTGTGTACATCATACAAACCCAAGGGAAAAATATAGTAAGACTTGAAAAGATGCACACTTCTTTTTATTGTGACTGTTCAGAGTTACAATAAAGGGGAGTGTGTTTTTCATATCAAAGTTTTTCTTATGTGAATATTTAAAAAGGCAGGATATATATTACTACATAGTGTGAGGGAGATTTATGAACTATAATTATATTCTTATTGGATTAGGCGGAGCGGCAGGCAGCCTGCTAAGATATATGATGGGAAATTTACTGCTGGACTTGAATCCTTCTGCGTTTCCCTATGGAACACTGGCAGCCAACTTGGCGGGGTCTTTTTTGCTGGGGCTTTTAACAGAATCATCGATGAAGACTGGCAGGATTTCTACTGAAGTGTCGGCCGCTCTGGGAACAGGCTTGATTGGTTCTTTTACAACCTTTTCTGCATTTAGTGCAGAAACAATCGGACTTTTGTACAGCGGACACTTTTACTTGGCATTTTTATATTTTATTTTAAGTGCATTGGGTGGACTCTTATTTGCCTTCGGCGGACTTAAAGCCGGGAAGAGGAAAGGAGTGAGAGGATGATTCTAATGGCGATCGCAGCTGGAGGATTTCTGGGGGCTGTCTCACGCTTTGTAATCGGAAATGCAGTCAAACGCCGATTCCCTTCAAGTTTTCCTGTAGGCACACTGTCTATAAATGTGGCAGGTTCGTTTCTG
Source organism: Rossellomorea vietnamensis (assembly GCF_008180615.1). Lineage (GTDB taxonomy): Bacteria > Bacillota > Bacilli > Bacillales > Bacillaceae_B > Rossellomorea > Rossellomorea vietnamensis_D. The sequence continues at coordinate 148,535 of NZ_VTEH01000014.1, read as the reverse complement.
CTGGGCATGCTTCTCGGTTTGGGAATCGAAGGGGGACCATACGCATTTTTCGGTATTGGATTTCTTGGTGCATTCACCACCTACTCTACTTTTATGGTGGAGGTATGGAGACTGGAAATATTAGGAAAAAGAAGGAGAGCGGTATTATATCTGGCATGGAGTTATGCAGGCGGCTTGTCTTCAGCTTTCTTAGGACTTGCTGCGGGAATAAATCTGTTAAATTAAGGCCGGCTCATCTGTCTATCCAGACAAGTTATCTGGTTAGACGCATAATGAGACAGCCTTAATTTATTTATTTGACCACGATATAGCCGATCATTGGCCCGTCGTTTTCAATAGATTCATGAGTTTCACAAACGAGCCTGTAGGTTCCTTTCTTATCAAAGGTCACATTGAAAATTGACTCTTCTCCCTTTTTAACAGTCCCCCTTACATCTGTACCTTCAATGTAAAAGGGATGGGCCATCCCATTGACGCCTAAAATGCGGAATTGTACTTCCTTGCCTTTGTCCACTACGATTGTGCCCGGATCCCATCTATAAGACTCAATCTTCTCACCGCTTTCAGTTTCGGAAGAGAATTCCCCGGTAACCATCTGAATTACCTGAACGCTGGAGCTCTCTCCATTCATTGAGACAGTCGGATAGGATTCTTTTGGAAACATCATCCACACGGCACCCAGTGAAAGGGCGATAAAACCGATAATAAAAAGAATAAGAGACCCTTTCTTCAATACAACAAACTTCATGGTACAACCTCCTTTATCTTGTACAAATATATGCCTTGTCCTTCTAAAACTTGTCTAAAAGGTGAATGAACTTTGTCTCAGAGGTGAAACTAAGCAGATGATTTTCTATCCTGACGGAAATTTTGTACAATTTACCCGTAGGATTCGGAGGTGTTTTGCAATGACATCATGGAAAATAGTTAAAATGTCAGGAGAAGCAGAACCGTGGTGGTTTTTTCCTGATTGGAAGAAGGATATAAAAGAGGAACTACACTATAGTACTGAAAAAGAAGCATTTGAGCAGTATATCAACCTTATTGAGGAATACAATAAGGCCTTTCAGCATGCAAAGCATAAAAAGAATACTGCCGCTTTCTGGAATGAGAACGAAAAGGTTTTTTGTGAAGCGTGTGACGATGACTTGCAGCTGTATCATGGCCTAATTCTAATGGAAGATGAAAAGTTAAAAGAGTTTACTGAAGAAGAAAAAAAGAAGTTTGACTCTTCATTTAAAAGATGACCGTCTTTCGGTCAATATAGAAGGGTATCACCTTATTGAGCTGTATTGAAAAAAGAACCATTCTCTTGAAGTATGGCTCTTTCCGCAGCATGGCGACAGCCTATAAAAGCAGTGAAGAACCTTAAATCGCACTGCTTGTAACCTGGTCTGATACAGGTTCAACAAAAAAGCAGGAATGGAAGGGGATCCTTCATTCCTGCTTTTTTTAAAATGCTGTTTTCGCATCTATTGCTGCTTTGAGATATCACCGGATATTAAAGGTTTTCTCTCTGATCGAAAAGAGCATTTCAAATTATTGGGAGCCAGCACCTTATAAATCTGTCCGTAACTTAATAAATCGGTAAACGTGCGTGAATATTACTTTCAAGATCGCATAGGTTGGTACTGCAAGAAGCAATCCAAGAAAGCCGGCAAATCTTCCTGCCGCCACAAGAAGCAGAATGATGGTCAACGGATGAATATCCAATTTTCTGCCCATGACTTGCGGGGAAATAAGATTTCCCTCGATTTGCTGCACAACCAGTATGACAATGACAACCCATAGTGCCATAATAGGTTCTTGAAGAAATCCAACGATGACCGCAGGCACAGAACTGATAAAAGGACCGACAAAGGGAATCACATTTGTCAGCATTGTCAGCAAGGCAATGACGAGTGAGTATTCCAAACCGATTATCAAGTATCCAATATATACAAGGACACCTACACAGAAGCTGACAATCACTTGTCCCTGGATGTAAGAACTCAATGCTTCATCCATGTCACTCAATACTTTTTTTCCTTCATCTTCATGCTTATGTGGAACGAGCTGCAGGATTCTGCCGGAAAGCTTGCCGCCGTCTTTCAGCATGTAATAAAGAACAAACGGAATAAGAATCACCAATACAACAATATTGGTTACCGTGCTGATAATATTCATCAGGTTGCTGCCCAGTGTGGATGCTGCTTCGTTAAGGTAGTCTGTCAGGCGGTTGGTGATATCCTCCAGGGAGAACCTCTCTCCGTTCTGAAAACGGGAGACCCATTCATTTTGCTGCAAGTTCAACAGTGCATCGCGGAAATTCTCAATCAGCTGCGGTGTATTTTCAATCAGGCTGTTGATTTGTCTTTGCAGAATCGGGCCGATATAGAAGATTACTCCGGTAAAAATACCAATGACGACCAAGTAGATGATGAATATAGCTGCGGGTCTAGGCATTTTCTTAGCCAGGAAATTGACCAGCGGGCGCAATAGGTAATAAAAGATTCCTCCCAGCACGATTGGTCCGAACAAGGCTGTAACTAACACGGTAAGGGGGGTGAAAATAAAGTCCACCAGTGTCCCTAAATAGATGATTAATAAAATTAGTGCAACGGCATAGCCCCTGCGAAACCATTTTACCTCAGGCATACATTTCACTCCTTACAAATACTGAAAGGACTGTATACAGTCCTCTCCTCTATATATTCTCTTTATTTTTTCCTTTGAAACGTGTAGTTTCCTAAACAATGAAAAAGCTCCTACCTGTGGGCAGAAGCTTTCGCAGCAATTTGCGATGACTGTATTGAGATGAAATGATCGACGAACTCCGAATCCCATTGAGTGCCTTTTCCTTCTTGAAGAATGGACAAAGCCTTCATGGGGCTCATACCTCTTCTATAAGGCCTGTCGGATGTCATGGCATCAAAGGCATCGGCGACAGCAATCATCCGTCCGAATTCAGGTATTTGAGCACCTGACAGCCCTTCTGGATATCCCTTGCCGTCCAGCCGTTCATGGTGATATTTTATTCCGGGCAGGATGGGAAGGAGTTCTTCTGTCAGGTCGATCCCTTCCAGGATATTTGCTCCGATAACAGGGTGCAGTTTGATCTGGGCAAACTCATCTTCAGACAGTTTTCCGTCTTTCAGCAAAACGTCATCACGAATCCCGATTTTTCCGATATCGTGCAGGAGTGCAGATTTTCTAAGCAATTCGATCTTATCAGGTCTCCACCCGGCTTTTTCGGCTATTTCGGAAGAATAGTGAGCGACACGCTTGGAATGGCCGGCAGTGTAAGGATCACGGGCATCCAATGCTCCTGCAATGACATCGAAGAAGCTGGCGATCAACTGTTCATTTTTCTTGTCTTTTACCCCAATGGAAGTCACCATATTGTTAAAACCGTTGACCAGGTCAGAAAATTCGTCAGAATAAGGATTTGTCAACTGCTTCAGGTTACCCTGCTCAATATTTTGAAATCCAGCTTGAAGCTCTTTTACCGGCTGCTCAATGTTTCTGAAGAGAAGGATGGTTCCTAAGAGAGCGAGCACCAGGATGATCAGTATTAGAAGCCCGGCCCAGCTCCAATAATCCGATTGAGGTTCAGAGGTGATCGAAAGCCGGATTTGTGATGCAAGACTAAACAGCAGTACCGGAAAGAGGGCAAGGAAAAGCGAACCTGCCAAGAGCTTCCTCTTTAAGCTGAGATAAAAGGGCTTGTTTTTAAAAAGATCGATATTATATAATTTCTGGGCTTTATCAGCTAAATCTGTCAGGAGAGGAGCAGCAGTGATAAAAGTTAAATAAAATTCAATAAGTGCATGCATTGTAGCGACGAGGAATGCTCCTGCCCAGGCGTAGCCTATATAAGTATAAGGCAAGTCCAGCAGTTCTGACTCTATAAAGAAGTAAGTGAGTACTGTTGCCGGAACAGCGAGTCCAAGGAAATGAGGCAGCATGATTCTTTTGACCGTCAGTACAGGAAAATTTAAGCTGTGGTTGAAGGCTTTCTTCAGGGCATCCAGTGAATACAGCTGGTCTATATAAATGGTCTTAATCGGATTGATATGCCTGCTGTATACAAAATATTCAGTTGAAAACATGGTGATTAAAGATATGAAAATGGTGAAAATCATATACTGATACTCTCCATTTGGGAGATCCAGTGTCTGAAAGATAAAGACAGAGCCGACACCAAGTACGGCGATCAGTGAACCTAATATGTAATTGTAAAACATTTTTCTTTGGAAAAGAGTGAAAACAGCCATGCATACCTCCATAATCCTGCTAATGATGACATTATAATGCAAAATAGGCAGCTTTGGTATATAACTTATAAAAAAGACTGTTTTCACATAAAAATGCTGCTTTAGGAAAAATTCCAAGAGCCGGATTTTTCCCGGATACTAATAAGAGAATAGCTCTACTCTTAGTCCTCAGTAATCCCTTCACGTCAATCAATGATTCCTGTCCGGACGATTTTCAAATCAATATTCAGGTCGAATTCGGCTTCAGGATATTTATCAGCCCACATTTTCTTTGTCACTTCTTGCCCTCTGCTGGATGCCCGGTAGTATGAGCCGAAACCAATAGGATCAGTTCCGTATTCTTGTAACTCCTGGATTACTTCCATCCCTTTCTTTTCCATCGATTTTTCTAGTTCGCTTTCGAGCTTCCTGAGAACTTCTGCGTCTGATAAATTAAGCGGGACAGTCATTTCAAGGATTCTGGATTCAAACTCTAAAGTGATTTGAAAAGAAGGTTTGCTTTTGTCAATCAAGTCGATATTGAAATTATTTTTGATATTGTCCATGGTAATGTGCATCATCTTCTCTTCATTATCTTCCTCTTTTGCTTCTGTTTTTTCCGGCTCAGCCATCTCGATCTCTTTTTTGAAAACTTCCTTAGGAACCTCCACTTCAGTGCTTCCGGTTTTTATGGAGTCCAGCAAGGAGCGGACATAAAATATTTTCTCGCGATCAAGGATTCCCACTTGCTTGTCATCGGAAAAGAGGGCGAACCCGGTGATTCCAACCTTGCCATTAACAATAGCGAGGTAGGGCAGGATAGCATCTTTTCCTACGGACCCGTAACTCGTCATAAATTCCTGCAGGGTAGGGTTAGGGATGATTTCGTTCTGAATATTCAGCTGCATGAGATTATAAAGGTAGGTTCCCATATTGGTTGGCTGGCTCTTTGGCTGGAAGGAAAGAATTTCATTTGCATTTGGACTCGCCACTGCTAAAAAAATCATATTTCCTATAGAGGCATCTCTTGAAAGAGAGTCAACCAAAGAGTTTATTCCTTTCTTAGCGATTTCTTCCCCATATAGAGCAACCCTCAGCTGGCCTGAAACAAGATTATGGTCGGTTTCCATATTGGCGGACATTCGGATTCCTTTACTTGTATCTGCTTCGGCTGAAATGACGGTGGATAAGTTTTTCATAGAAGGATTGAATTGGTAGAACACGATGGTCCCTTTAATTTTCCCTTCTTTTTCAGATTGATCATATCCTACACCGGTGATCAACCCCTGTTTTTCCAAATATCTTGTTTCAACACAACTGCTTAGAAGAAGTGAAGCGGTTAGGAATACTGTTACCATAAGAAGTTTTTTCACATGGATTCCCCCTTTTGCTTATTGAACAACTTCTTTATAAATACAAAAATTAATAGCAGCACAGGATAGATAAATACAAGGACGAAACTGACGGTTGCAGCCTTATCGGTAAAAGTATTCATCTGGATTCTCTGGTCAATGAAAAATGTGCTTACCCATAAAATTACGGCAAATATATAGATTGCCTTCTTTTGCTGAAAACCGAACACTCTTTTCACACCTCTTGTGGCTGCCCAAAGATATAAGCAGATATTCGGCAGGATGACCAGCATCCAATAAGACACGGCGATAAATTCAAAACGTTCCAGGTTAGGAATCCGAACAATTTTGAACATTGAAAGAACTGGCCAGATTGTCTTCTCAAGTGTCATTTCGGAAAAGAAGCCTATGGAGACAAAGGTGACCACAAAGTAGATGAATATTGTGTAGGCAATGCCAAATAAAGAAAACTTCAAGACTTTCTTTTTGTCTTTTACATAAGGATAGAGAAGGAGAAGGAGTTCGAATCCGATGACTGAAAATGCCGTCTTATACGTTCCCATCCCCAATTCTTTCCAACTATGATCCATCATAGGGAAGTAATGTGTATAATCCATATACTTCAAAGGGGCATAAATAACAAATATCAGCCAAGCTGTTAGTATGAAAGCCATAAAACTTACTCCGACTATGATTCTGACTCCTCCCAATACAGCGTAAACCCCTAGAAAAATTAATAGAGCAGACAGCAGCCAGGTGGGCATTTGCGGAAAAATCCAAGCCTGAACCATTTCGGTATAATGCATGATGACAAGATAGGCGATTACCAGCATGTATCCGATATAAATCATGCTGAAAAAACTGCCAATCCACTTTCCGAAAAGATCCTTATGAATACCATAAAGATCTGCACTCTCATAATTCTTCAAAAGCAACACAATAACTGCTGTTGCAATTGAGGTCATGACACCGGCAAGCAGGATGGAAACCCACGCGTCCTGCCCAGCTTCAAGGAAGACGATTCTCGGGAGGCCCGCGATACCGACTCCTGTTTGTGCCGCGTGAACAACAAACATGATGTAAAATGAGCTGAACATTAAGCTTTTTGGAGGATCAACATTTATTTTCATGGACACAATCCTTTATCATTCATATCAATTTGATGGAATTTAAATAGGCAGCCGCATACGGCCCCTTAGACGAAAAGCTCATAAATATTCCTGCTGGCATTTAAAGCTCTGCCGCAAGCAGGGCTTGTTTATTCGTCTACATCTTTCTTTTCAGCTTTTTTGCTGGCCTTCATTTTCTCAGAATCCACAGGGGAGTTGGCTTCCGGCCTTTTTCCCATATACTGAAATGGCATCCTGAATAAACTGTATCTGAGGTCAGAAATGGTAAGCGGGTAGATGGGAGACAGATAAGGTCTTCCTAATGTCGTAAGCTTTAAGAGATGAATCAACAAAAACGAAAAGGCGAAAACGATTCCTACTCCGCCATAAAGCCCCGCGCAGATTATGATTGGAAAACGGATGATCCTTACAGCCGTCCCTATAGCATAGCTGGGAGCTGTAAAAGAGCCCAGGGCACTGATAGCAATGATAATGATTAAGATATTGCTTGTGAACCCAGCTTCAACGGCTGCCTGCCCGATAACGATACCTCCCACGATACCCATGGTCTGGCCGACCTTTGTAGGGAGCCGGGCACCTGCTTCCCGAAGCAGTTCAATGATGAACTCCAGAAGGAGAGCCTCAAACACTGGAGGGAAAGGTACTTTTGACCTGGATTCACCTAGTGAAACCAGCAATGAAGATGGAATGACTTCATAGTGGTAAGTAAGAACGGATACATAAGCTGGTGTCAGTAAAACAGACAGCATGATGGCGGTAAAGCGCAGCATTCTTAAAAAAGTACCCATATTCCATCTCATATATAGATCTTCTGTAGATTCGAAGAAATTCAGGAAGGTAGATGGTCCTATGATGGCTTGAGGGCTTCTGTCTACAAGAATGCCCAATTTTCCATGCAAAAGTGAAATGCTGAAGCGGTCAGGCAACTCTGTGGTAATGAGCTGAGGAAAAACCGTATATGAATTATCCTCTATCATTTGAGCCAGAACAGAGCTGTCTATGATGCTGTCTACTTCAAGGTCTTTCATTCTTTGTTTGAAGGTGTTTACGTTTTCTGGTTCTGCAATATCTTTTATATAGATCAGATAGGTTTTGGTTTTCACCCGCGAACCGAGAATGAATTCTTCAACGCATAAATTCGGATCATTAATGTTCGTTCTGATGACATTCATATTAGTTGATAAATCTTCAGTAAAAGCGACTTTTGGTCCGAAAACAAGGGATTCGGTTTCGGCTTTTTCAAGGGAACGGCTTGCTTTCTCAGCAATATCGGCAAGCACACCGCACGCTTGGCCCTTTCCATAAATATAAGCATGGCCATTTAGAATGGCCTCTGTAATATCCAGAAGTTTATTTGTGATTGAAATTTTGCCAATATTAATATTGTTTGCGATCGATCTAGGATCCAGTTCTTCTGAAGTTCTTTCCAGTGGTTTGATGATATGTTGATGAAGTTGATCTGTATTTATGATATTTTCTAAATAGATAATCAGTATGCTGTGATTTTCTTTTTCGATTTCGTGAAAGGCGATATCCGCACTCTGTTTCAATGAGTCTTTTATCTCTTCTTTCAAGCCTTCGAAGCTTAGGCTGTGGGCTATTGATTTTTCTTCTTCTCTTCTTTTCTTTTCGCGCCATTTGAATACCATGCCCAAACATCCTTAACCTATATTTTCTAGTATTTTGTCCTGGAAATGTGGAATTATTACCGTTTTTTGACGGAATCAGTAAAGAAAGCAGTGATCATTATGCAGAATTGGAGAAAAGCACTGGAAAGTTTTTTGAATGATTTTCAATATGCATCCGACCTTGCTGGTGTATTGGTCTGCGGAAGCTTCGTTACAGGAAACCCTTCAGCACGTTCAGATATCGATGTCCACTTGATTCTGAAGGAAGGAAAGGAATGGAGGGAGAGGGGAAATGAATTTGTGGACGGTTATCTTATCGAGTACTTCTGCAACCCACCTGTTCAAATAAGGAAGTATTTTGAGGAAGATCATTACAGCAGGACTACTCATGCAGCAGTTCAATTCGCTACAGGGGAAATTCTCTGGGATAAGGAGGGAAGCGTGGCAGGACTGAAAGAAGAGGCAGGTGTATGGCTGAATAAACCGTTTAAAGAAATCGGCGATACGGAAATGGAGTTTATGAAGTATGGCATTTGGGATACCCTGGATAACCTACAGGACATGCACGAGAAGGAAGAGAAAGGAATCACTTTTGCTTATCATAACTCCCTAAACCTGCTGTTTGATCAATACTGCCGGTACCTTTCAGTGGAACAGATCCCTTACTATCAAATAGGTGCTTATTTAAGTGATAAGAGATACCTTAAGAAATATTTGAAGCCCCCTTTTCCTGATGAGGAGTTTTCCCGATTATTTAAAATGGCCATGAATTTATCAGAAACAGAACAAATGGCAGATATGTATGAAAAACTGAGTGAATATGTTCTTAGCCAAATGGGCGGTTTTTCTATTGATGGATGGCAGATGAGAAGTCCAATCGAAAATTAATGAACATAGAATACAGCAGTTTCAGCCATACTAACTTCCGGGGTGATAAGTATGGCAAAGAATAAACAAGATCCTTCTAAGACGGGTCTGGGATCCGCGCAGGTTGAAGGGCAGGGTACCACAACAAGTGAACTGCCAGGCGGAATAAAAGCTGATTCTTCCAGGAAAAAAAAATAAGAAATAATGCAAAGGAGAGTCGAGGAGGCTCTCCTGCTCCATCTAAAACCGGTAAGCATTACCATTTACATATTTGACAAAATCAATTAATGTACTATAATAGGATTATCAGATTTAATAACGGAACACCGCAAGATCGAAAGCCATTCACATATTATAAAAAGTGATCGCCTTTCTTCGCCGGTACTTTTTATAATATGTGAATTTTTATATTTAAAAAGTAACATATTAATTTTTTTATTGCTTGGAGGTTTCTACTCATGAAACAAGGTACAGTTAAATGGTTCAATGCAGAAAAGGGCTTTGGATTCATCGAAGTTGAAGGCGAAAACGATGTATTCGTACATTTCAGTGCGATTACTGGTGAAGGTTTTAAATCCCTTGACGAAGGTCAGCGTGTAGAGTTCGAAGTGGTTGAAGGCAACCGCGGACCACAAGCAGCTAACGTTGTAAAATTATAATTTTAGTGCGTTGACGCTTAAAAAATAGCTGCCCCACCAGCAAGAGGGTAGCTATTTTTGTAAGACCGGTCTAGAATTCGGCAGTTTTAAGCCGGGAATCGGTCTTGTTGTAATATCAAAGGAGGTAATGACACGATGGCATTTGGAAGAAGAAATGAAGAAGAAATCAAAACTGAAGATACGAAAATTTGGAGATGTTCATCTGAAGGCTGCAAAGGCTGGATGAGAGATAACTTCAAAAGTGAAGAAACACCTCACTGTCCGCTTTGCAAAAGCGAAATGGTCCCTTCATCAGAAGTTCTTCAAGTTGTGGATAACCCGCATCCAACAACTAAATAGTACCGTGATCATTCAACTTCCTATTCAGTAGGAAGTTTTTTACTTTTTTCAACACTTTAAAGGGCTAAAAGGAACTGTCCCTTTTAGTCCTTTAAAGTGTTGAAGTGCCTCTCCCGGCTATCGTGCATACCATGGTAAATAGAATGAAAAGTGATAGGGCCTTGATTTCAAGGCTGAAATCCTTCTCATTTGAATAGGCTCTTTTCGAAAACTTTGCTGCTATTTAACATGAAATGCGTAAGATATCACCCCGAATCACCGAAAATAATTGTAAGAAGAGAGCTGCACCCTCCGATTAGAGAGGAAAACCTTAGAATCCGAGGATATCCGAAAGCAGCAATATATGAGAAAACAGACAGCCTTTGAATAAGCTCAATCATCATGAAGTTTTCCGAAAGGTGTGTTTCCAATGAAAAAAGTTGTCTTGTTTGCAGATCCTGGCATAGATGACACATTCGCGATCGTTTATGCTTTAAGCAGCCCGGAGTTAGAAGTCAAGGCGATTGTCACTGGGTTTGGAAATGTCAGTAAAGAAGATGCCACTGAAAATGCGGCATTTATACTGCACGTTGCAGGAAGGGAAGACATCCCTGTCATCACTGGAGCATCTCAGCCGCTTACAGGAGAGTATGAACCCTATTATCCTGAAATACATGGTGAAGAAGGAATCGGTCCAATCGACATACCAGATACTTTTACCTATGAAGCTAAACCATTCAGCCATATCCTCGAAGTCACTTCCCAGCATGATGACCTTTACTTCGTGGATATTGGGAGAAATACCTCCATGGCCCTCTCCTTTAACCTTTATCCTTTCATTAAAGATAGTATAAAAGAAGTGTATTTGATGGGCGGTGCCTTCTTAGTGCCCGGCAATGTCACTCCTGTGGCGGAAGCGAACTTTCATGGTGACCCGACTGCCACAAATTTTGTCCTTGAATCCGGTCTGCCGGTCTATTTGGCTCCCCTTAATGTAACCCAATATGCACAGTTGAAAGAGGAACATGTCAGACTGTTGGCTGAAAATAGTAAAAATCCATTCCGATCGATCTTTCTGCCAATCTTTCAATATTATCAGAAAGCGTACGAAAAACTGCAGCCCGGCCTGGAGGGGGTGCCTTTACATGATCTTTATACCTTATACTTTTTAACCAATCCTGATAAAACAACCATTGTCCAAAAAAACGTGCAGATATCTACCGAAAAACTCACTCAAGGATTTACCTATGCTGATTTCAGGGACATGGAGAACAATCCGGAAGCAAACCATTTCATCAATATTAACTTCGATTATGAAGATTTCATTAAAAATATCCTGCGCCGCCTAATGGGCGAGATTAAAGAAAATTGATGACAAAGTGGGCAATCCGCCTAAACGATGTGCCTTTCTTTGAATAGTATGTAATGTCGATTTACTTACGGCAACAATCGGAAGAAATTCAAAGGAGGTATTTCCATGTCAAAGAAAAATGTTGATATAGAAGCAGAAGTGCAAGCTGTCGAAGAAAAGCCAAAACATAATGTGTGGGATGTATTTTGGAGAGGTGTGCCTGCAGCAGAAGCAGAGGAACAAGTTGAACAAGAAGAAAAAGAAGAAAAGCCCGGCTTCCGCTGGTTTTGATAGGCACTTTTCGTAAAATTTGTTGCTATTTGATTCTAACTCCGAAGAAATATCATTATCTGGAAGTGAAAAATTCGGTAATATCGAAAAGAAAAGAGCTGCTCCTCTCTGATAAGAGATAAAACTCTTAGTATCAGAGAATATCCGAAAGCAACAATATATGCGGAAACAGCCTTTTGATAAGGAATAAAGAATGGAGACCCGTTGAGCAGTCAATGGGTTTTTTTTTTGAGCCCGGAGCAGCTCTACTCGTTAAGAAACTAAGATTCTTAATGAAGAAAAACAGTACGCTGCCTCTGGAATCTCCAAGCGGAAAAAATTCCTTGTAAAACCAAGGGCTTTCATCGACCTCAGAGTATATGGGGTTTATAATAGAAGGAAGAAGCATATGACCAAGCCTATTGGTTTTTATAAGGAGTTATTGAGCAATGAATATTTATCATGCTAAAAATTATTTAAAAGAATATTTCGGATACGAAAATTTCAGGACAGGACAGGATGAAATTATTCAGAGTGTCTTATTTGGCCAAAATACAGCAGGAATCATGCCGACAGGCGGTGGGAAATCCATTTGCTATCAAATTCCGGCACTCCTTCTGGAAGGAATAACACTTGTCGTTTCACCTTTGATTTCATTAATGAAGGATCAAGTGGATGCCTTGAACCAAACCGGTATCCCGGCAACTTTTATTAACAGTTCCCTTACTCATGCAGAGATTGAAAGAAGATTGAGTGAGGCAGAACTGGGGGTTTATAAACTGGTCTATATTGCTCCGGAAAGATTGGAGTCACCCTATTTTGTACAATACCTGCGAAACCTGCCGATTCCTCTGGTCGCTGTAGACGAGGCACACTGTATATCTCAATGGGGCCACGATTTTCGTCCAAGCTATCTCAAAATCAAGGATCTACTGAAGGGACTCCCGAGTAACCCGGTTGTTCTGGCCTTGACAGCTACCGCAACTCCGCAGGTGCAAAATGATATTTGTGCCTCTCTTGAAATACAGGAGGAGAATACTTATATCACCGGCTTCTCAAGGGAGAATCTTTCTTTTAAAGTCATCAAGGGCCAGGACCGCAGCCAGTATGCCATGAACTATGTAAGAGCGAATAAAAATGAATCGGGAATTATTTACGCCGCAACACGGAAAGAAGTCGACTCACTATATAATAAACTGAACAAACAGGGTTTCTCAGTGGGCAAGTATCATGGAGGAATGAGTGATGTCCAGCGTAACGAAATGCAGGAAGAGTTCCTGAAAGACAATTTGCAGGTAATAGTGGCAACAAATGCCTTCGGGATGGGGATCAACAAATCGAATGTGCGATATGTGCTTCACCACCAGCTCCCGAAAAATATGGAAAGCTATTATCAGGAGGCAGGAAGAGCCGGCCGGGATGGTGGAGAAAGTGAGTGTGTGGTGCTATATTCTCCTCAGGATGTGCAGATTCAGAGATTCCTGATTTCACAAAACTCTCAGGATCCTGCCCGCCATACACAGGAACTTCTTAAGTTGAGACAAATGGTTGATTACTGCCATACAGAAGGCTGCCTGCAGGAATTCATCCTTCATTACTTCGGTGATGAAAGAGCAGTTCCGTGTGGGAAATGCAGCAATTGTACAGACAATCGTCAAGCAATCGATGTGACAAAAGAGACACAGATGGTGCTTTCCTGCATGATCAGGATGGGCGAGAGATTTGGGAATTCATTGGTCAGTCAGGTCCTGGCTGGCTCAAAGAATAAGAAAATCAAAGAATTTGGATTTGAGAAACTTTCTACCTACGGATTGATGAAAGAACAGAAACAAAAAGAGATCAGCTTGTTCATTGATTTTTTGATTTCTGAAGAATATATAACAGTGGTGAGCGGGACTTTTCCTGTACTCAGGGTTAATGAGAGAGGAAAGAGTGTCCTTCAGGGAAAAGAAAAAGTGATGCGGAAAGAGACCATGAGAGCAGAAAAAGTTTCTCATCAAGAAGACGATGAGCTGTTTGGAATTCTAAGAGCAATACGAAAAGAGCTGGCTGACTCAGAAGGAGTGCCTCCGTTTGTCATTTTTTCAGATCAAACGCTCAGGGACATGTGCAGAAAGCTCCCTGAGAATAATACTGCTTTTCTCGATGTTAAAGGAGTCGGCGCCCACAAAAGTGAAAAGTATGGTTCTCGCTTCCTTCGAGCGATTTCTCAGTATAAAGAAGAGAATGCCCAAGCTGAGGAAGGCAAGAAGAAAACAGATGAGCCCTCCAGTTTAATAACTTTTAAGATGTTTACAGAGGGGCTGGGATTGGCAGAGGTAGCAGAAAAGCGCAACTTGTCTCTGACCACTGTCCAGAACCATATCCTGCAATGCTTTGAAGAAGGAATGGAAGTAGACACCGAAGCTTTTCTTTCTGTCGAAGAACGAAAACTCATTGAACTTGCAGTGGAAAAAACAGGAGGAGAAAAGCTTAAGCCCATCAAGGAAGAGCTTCCTGATGAAATTAGTTATTTTCAAATAAAGGTTTTTCTTCATGAGCGGGTCATGTCTGTAAAATGAGTCTTGTAAGAAGCTGCAGGTTTACTTCAGGGAAGTAAAAAAAGTAAAACAATAATTCACGGTATCTGCCGTCGCCCCCCGAAAGTTAGAGTTATATTATGAGGCTGATTGGCTGGAGTGAGTTCGATATTCAACAGAACTCATTCCAGCCAATTTAACTTTGTTCCTGAAACCCCTTGGCTATGCAGGGGGTCAAAAGAGCTTATAGCGTGGTATAAAAACTGTCTCTCAACATAGGATAGCAGTTTTCCCTATCACTTCATTCAATTGTAGCAGGAGACATGCCCTGAGAAGGGTATGAATAATCCTATTTAAAATAAGCGGAATTTTTCCGGTTAAGCTGTGGAAAAGAATTTGATTTGGGGTAAATAAGCGGAATTATTCCGCTTAAACACAACATAATGAACCTTTTTGGCATCTTTATCGAGAATAAGGGAAATTTCTCCGCTTATTTTAGCTGTTTTTTTTAGCTTTTTCTTAAATAAGCGGAATTTCTCCCCTTATTGTTTCCAAAGTGAATAAATCGCTGGACTAAATCATTCAGTGGCCTTTTAGGCCGAGCAAAATATTTTTGTGTTGGAATCCTTAAAGAAGTAACCTCTACTATCTGAATGAAGCGGAAAATTTAAAAGAGGGGAAACTTTTTCCTAAGCAAGGCAAAATGTACGCTGTTCATAGGTAAATATCACTTATCGCAAGAAGATCGGAAGGTGCCAGCCATGGGGCTCTTATTAATAAGGAGGAGATACGCAGTAAGCTGGCGGCACTTAGCGGCTTTAGAACGGTAAGGGCGGTTTGCATGCATCCTGGATTTTCCCTGACAAAACTAAACAAAAAAAGCAGCTTCCCGGGGGAAGGCTGCTTTTTTTATAGGAAGTATTAGTTTTTAACCGCTGTCGTTTGAAGGAATTCGTCATATGTCATCTGCTTGTCGATGATGCCTTCAGAGTCGAGCTTGATGATACGGTTTGCAATTGTTTGAATGAACTGATGGTCATGAGATGAGAAGATCATGGAACCTTTAAAGTTCTCAAGGCCATTATTAAGCGCTGTGATGGACTCAAGATCCAAGTGGTTCGTCGGTTCATCCAGAAGAAGAACGTTGGCTTCACTCAGCATCATTTTCGAAAGCATGCAGCGGACTTTTTCTCCACCGGAAAGAACACTCGGCTTTTTCATAACTTCTTCACCAGAGAACAGCATTCTGCCCAGGAAGCCTCGCAGGAAGGATTCACTTTGATCGTTAGGAGAGTACTGTCTCAGCCACTCGACCAGGTTAGGCTCGTTGCCTTCAAAGTAGTCGGAGTTATCTTTAGGGAAATAGGCTTGTGAAGTCGTGACACCCCACTTGAATGAACCGCTGTCAGGCTCCATTTCACCAGCAAGAATTTTGAACAGAGTCGTCTTCGCGATTTCATCACTTCCGACCAATGCAATCTTATCATCTTTATTCATGATAAAGCTTACGTTATCCAGAACTTTTACACCATCAATCGTTTTAGATATCCCTTCAACTCTTAAAAGGTCATTTCCGATTTCGCGTTCAGGTTTGAAGTGGACGTAAGGGTATTTGCGTGATGACGGTCTGATGTCATCAAGAGTGATTTTGTCCAATAACTTCTTACGGGAAGTCGCTTGTTTGGATTTAGAAGCATTCGCACTGAAACGTGCAATGAATGCTTGAAGTTCTTTGATTTTTTCTTCTTTCTTTTTGTTCTGGTCTGAAGCCATCCTTGTAGCAAGCTGGCTGGACTCATACCAAAAATCATAGTTTCCGACATAGACTTGGATTTTTCCGAAATCAAGATCGGCAATATGAGTACATACTTTGTTCAAGAAGTGACGGTCATGTGATACCACAATTACCGTGTTCTCGAAGTTGATCAGGAATTCCTCTAACCATTGAATGGCAGCGATGTCCAAATGGTTGGTAGGCTCATCAAGTAGGAGAACTTCCGGTTTCCCGAACAGTGCCTGTGCAAGCAATACCTTTACTTTGTCCCCACCATTTAAATCTTCCATTTTCTTGGTGTGAAGGTCCTCGCCGATTCCCAGGCCTTTCAGAAGGATTGCGGCTTCAGACTCTGCTTCCCAGCCGTTCAACTCAGCGAATTCGCCTTCAAGTTCGGCTGCGCGCATGCCATCTTCATCAGAGAAGTCCGCTTTCATATAGATAGCGTCTTTTTCCTGCATTACTTCATATAAACGGGAATGGCCCATGATAACTACTTTCAGCACTTCATGCTCTTCGTACTCAAAGTGGTTCTGTTTCAGGACAGCCATACGCTCTCCAGGTGTCATGGAAACATTGCCGGTTTGAGATTCGATTTCACCGGAAAGTATCTTTAGGAAAGTGGATTTACCGGCACCATTCGCACCAATAAGGCCGTAACAGTTTCCGGCAGTGAATTTTATATTTACATCTTCAAATAATTTACGGTCACCAAAACGCAGACTAACATCTGATACTTGAATCATTTAGTAATTACCTCCATCAATCATATCTAAGAGATTATAACATGTTCAGAGAATAAATTCACATGTATTAGTGGATTTGGCTGAAATAAGGCTGTTTTTAGCTAGTGTCAACCTTATCTAAGGCCGATTGAGACAGATTTGGAAAGAACCATTATAATATGAAATGAAAGAATATAATTAATAGAAAGATAAACGTTTCAAAATGTGGTATATAAATAGTGAGTGTTCTAGAAGGAGGGAAGGAATTTTGACCAGATTTATCAGCAGATTGAAATTTTTATTTAACATCAGAAGGTCAGTTCCATTTTTGGTGGCATTTTTCAAATCACCATCGGTAAAGGTGTGGAAAAAATTATTGTCTGTGGGCTTGATCTTTGGTTATATTCTGCTGCCATTCGATTTGATACCTGACTGGCTCGTCATTTTTGGAATAGTGGATGACATCGCTGTATTTACGCTGATTCTCCAGCAGATGATCAAGATGGCACCTGAAGAACTGAAAAACAAGTATGATATCAAATTGTAAAATTTGCATCACTGATTGACAATTGCACTTCATTTGGAATAATATGTAGTTGTAAATAATGAATCTCTCAAAAGGGGAAATGTAGTATGTTAGGTGTCGTTCTTAACTAATCCGTAATTTTATACGGTCATTCATCAAGGCTGGACAGAAAAATATCTGTTCTCAATGCTTATTTAAGTATGCCTTTATGTCTGATAAGTTAAGAACAATGATCATAGCATGCAAACATTCGTCTGCAGCACTGTGTACGATCAAGCACGGTTTTTTTGTGCAATCTTTCACTGCTGAAGACCTGACTTTTGTATGATATCGAGAACCGTAATGGACATTGTTCATTACGGTTTTTTGCGTTGTTTTTACGGATTAGTTGAATTCTATGGGATGAAATAAGCATTAAATAGATGGTTTTTAGTGACAGAAGAGATTGAAAAGTAACATTCAGTAAATGACTTAACCAAGATGTCAGAGAGCGCTTAGACCAGAAATCAGCAAAAATAAATTAAATACGGAGGAATAAAAATTGAACGAAAATACATTTAAGCAATTGGATTTTCAAAGAATCAAAGAAGAGATAGCAAGCTATGCACTAACGGATTCAGGAAAAGGGCTTGTGAAATCTCTTTCACCTTCTTTTAATAAGAAGCAAATTGCTGCCTGGCTGGATGAAGTCACAGAAGCAGTAGAGATTTTAAATAAAAGTGAGAGTGTGCCGATTCATGCACTCGACGGAATTGAACTTATTCTTAGTGGGATGAATAAAGGAACGGCATTGAGGGCGGTGCAGTTTCAAAAGCTCCTTTTATTCCTGGATTGCTGCGGGAAACTAAAAAGGTTCATGAAAGATAAAGAATTCATAGCCCCTAGAGTCTCGTCGTATGTCTATTCGATTGAGGACCTTCCAGGCTTATATGAGGAAATCAGCCGCTGTATACGTAATGGCCAGGTGGATGATTATGCTTCAAAGGAGCTGCTTAAGGTCAGGAAACAAATCAGCATTGGGGAAGAACGCCTTAAAGAGAAAGTCAGCAGTATGCTCAAATCCAATAAGTATAAAACGTATATTCAAGAAGCAATCGTCAGTCAAAGGGCAGGGCGCTATGTCATACCCGTCAAAAAAGAATACAAAGGCAAAGTCAAAGGAGCTGTGCTTGATGCATCTGCTTCCGGCTCCACTTTGTATATCGAACCTGAAGAAGTAGGTGCACAGCAAGATCAACTGTTGTATCTGAAAATGGAAGAAGAATCTGAAGTGGAGAGTGTTTTACTTTATCTGACAGGGCTGGTGCAGCAGCACGAAAAGGAATTGAAATTGGCAGTCGAAATCATGATCAATTATGACCATCTTTTCGCCAAAGCCAAGTACAGTAAGGCTATAGGCGGGAATGCGGTTGAACTTAACGAGTCACACTATATCTCTTTAAAGAATGCAAGACATCCTCTCTTAAGAAAAGATGCGGTTCCCCTGAATATTGAGATGGGAGGGAAGTTTCACGCCTTGGTCATCACGGGGCCGAATACAGGAGGAAAAACAGTTTCGATTAAAACAGTGGGTCTTCTCACGCTTATGGCTCAATGCGGTATCCATGTTCCTGTGGAAAAAGGCAGTCACATCAGCATTTTTCAGAAAATCCTCCTGGATATCGGGGATGGTCAAAACCTGCAGCAAAATTTAAGCACATTTAGTTCTCATGTGAAGAATATTATTGAAATACTGCAAGAAGCCAATGACAGAAGTTTGATTCTTCTGGATGAGCTTGGTTCTGGAACAGATCCTGGAGAAGGAATGGGCCTTGCAACCGCCATTCTGCAAAAATTGTATGACAAAGGAGCGACATTGCTGGCGACTACTCATTACAGTGAAATAAAAGATTTTGCAGACAGAGAAGAAGGATTCATCAATGGTTCAATGGAGTTCGATCTTGAGACACTGGAACCAACTTATCGTCTTATCGTGGGAAGAGGCGGCGAGAGCCAGGCATTCTCGATTGCTCTCAAGTTAGGAATGCATCCTGAAATCATTGAGGCTGCCCATAGAGTGACATATAAAGAGAACAGGAGATACGATGGTGTTTCATATGATGATCATATGCGGAAGGAACAAGAAAGACAGGTGGCTGTCAACCGCTATGCGAAGAGAGAGCGCATCGAAAAAGAAACACACAAAACAGAATCCCCTCAGTTTGTAATGGGTGACAATGTGAAAGTCAGTCCGGCAGGCGAAATTGGAATAGTGGAAAAGGGACCTGATAAAATGGGAAGTTACACTGTCTGGGTAAAGGGTGAAAAGAGAGAGGTCAACCATAAACGCCTGGAGCTTTATATATCGGCAAAAGAGTTATATCCGGAAGACTATGACTTTGATATAGTTTTCAAGTCAAAAGATTATCGGAAAAAGAGCCATCAAATGAACAGGCGCCATGATGCAGAGACAGTGATTTATCAAGATGAGCATAAATGATTGAGAGAAGCTGTTCCTTTACCTAGGGGCGGCTTCTTTATTGCTGCTGTGGAATATACCCTGGTATGAAGGTTTTCTCTTGAGGGAGCAGCTCTTTCCTTTCTTGCTTACCAGGAAGTTTAGGGTGAATTATAGAGTTATCTTACGAAAAATAACCAATGGCCCTGGATGCCGCTCAGGGAATTTACATAATTTTAAACCGTGATGGAGCGCCAAATTTGTTATAATGACGTTGAAGATAAAAAAAGGTGGAAATTTGATGGAACCGTACAAAAAGTTAGATGAACCAGTTGACATAAAGAAAAAGAAATCCGCCATTCATCGAATGAAGAAGCGTGCTCAATCTTCTTGGAATTCAGTTGAGGAATCTTGCAAGAAGGCATGGAAGGGTGCTGCAGCCGGTGCGTTTTTTATGCTGATCCTCTTTTTAGCTTTTTTTGGCATCGGCCTGGAAACAGGATTGAATCCTGTTATTGACTTCCTGATTGTATTCATCCCTGGTTTGCTTGCAGCAATTCTGAGTCCTTATATTTTATACCCCTTTATTTTGCTGCTTAAAAAAATAAATAATCGATTTTTGGCTGTTGTCTTATCGTCAACGATTCTATTGATTGTCCTGTTATCCCAAGTGAGGGCAGCTTATCAAATCATGCCTTTGGGTTATGTAATCATCGGAATTGGTATATTTGCCGGGGGAGCCATCGGTTTCTGGTGGAAATCTACTAGAACCAAGCTCACTTCCTTGCTTGTACTTTTGCTGGGTCTCGTTTGCTCCACGGGATTCGCATTGTGGTTATGGTATCCAGGAATGGAGAGATATCCGGCTGCAGCTGTGGAGACGGAACCGAAAACCCTAAATGCAGAAGATCCTTCTAAAAGGGGAAGATATGATATTCGCACCTTTACCTATGGAAGCGGGACGGATAAAAGGAGGCCGCATTTCGCAAATGAAGCAGAATATGAAACAGATCCGGTGAATGCTTCCTTTATTACAGGCGGCTGGAATAAATACAGGACATGGTTCTGGGGGTTCGATCGGACGGAGCTGCCTTTGAATGGAACGGTTTGGATGCCTGAAGGTCCTGGAAAGTTTCCGCTTGTTTTGATGGTCCATGGCAATCATGCTATGGAGGATTTTTCTGATGAAGGTTATGCTTATTTGGGAGAACTCCTGGCTAGCAGGGGGTACATTGCGGTTTCTTTGGATGAGAATTTTCTAAATACATCCTCATGGTCGGGCAGCTTGAACAATGAAATAAGTACAAGGGCTTGGCTGATGTTAAAGCATCTGAATCAATTTGAAGAATTTAATAATGCAGAAGGTACAGAACTCTTTAATAAGATTGACATGAATAATATTGCTTTGCTGGGCCACTCCCGGGGTGGACAGGCAGCCGCAGTGGCTGCAGAGTTCAATGAATTGGACCGCTATCCGAATAATGGAATGGTGCCCTTCCGATTTGATTATAAGATCAAGTCGGTTATATCGATAGCACCAACCGATTATTTTACACTTGGAGATAAGCCGGTCGAGCTTGAAGATGTCAATTATCTGCTTCTTCACGGCTCATACGATAGTGATGTTTCTGAATTCAGCGGCGACCGCCAATATGATGGACTGACATTCAGCAAGGATGGCGATTGGTTTAAATCTTCCCTTTATATTCATGGTGCCAATCATGGACAGTTCAACACCTCATGGGGAGATAACGACACGTCATTCCCTATGAACTTGTTCATCAATAAAAAACCTCTTCTAGAAGGGGAGGAGCAGAGGCAAATTGCCAAAACCTATATTTCCGGATTTCTGGATGCCACGCTGAAAGGCAAGGAAGAATACAAACCTATGTTTCAGGATTACAGTCATGCATTGAACTGGCTGCCGGAGACCATCTATATCAATCGGTATAGTGATGCCCGGTTTCAGGTGATCAATGACTTTGAAAATGACTATGATTTAACAACCGGCAATAGTGAGGGAGTTACCTTCAAGGCTTCCAGGCTTAGATACTGGAGTGAAGGTATCCTGAAATCGAGAGAAAATGCTGACAGGGGAAATCATGGAGTTTACCTTAAGTGGGATGACAGCTATTCGGCCCCCGGGAAATATCAATTGGAGTTTTCGAAGGATTATTCTAAAAGAGCATCTATCAAGGACAATGATGTGTTCACTTTTTCAGCTGCAAGCATGGACAGCATGAAGGAAGCATCCGATTTTACTATCCGTCTCGTAACAGAAGATGGCAAAGCCTCGGAGGTGTCTTTGGGAGAATCAATAAAACTTGCACCTGCTCTCCATATACAGCAAAGTAAAACAGTGTTTTATCAGGAGGCTCGATATGGAGATTCACACGAACCTGTACGTCAAACCTTCATGATTCCTTTTGAAAAATTCGATCTGCCAATTGAGAAAGTCACGACAATCGAATTTGTGTTTGATAAGACACCACAAGGTCATATCTTCCTCGATGAAATAGGTGTGCTGGAAGGTGATCAATGAAAGGCAGAAGCCCCGGGCTTCTGCCTTTTTCATTGAGAGGTGTGCACGTTCCCTGTCTTGTTACTCTGGCTGCTTTTTTAGTAACTCTGACTTCCAATCGGTATTTTTTTTATCCGATTTGGGAACTCTAGGTTGAGAAGATAAAGGAGGTCAGGGTATGAAAAAATTACTGTGCTCAATACAGGTATTGATGATATTTCTGGCAGGATGCGCATTGAATAACGACGAGAACCTGGGACAAGAAGGAGAAGACGGCGGAATGGGAGTGCAGCAGGTCCGGTATAACACTACTAATACCGGATCAAACAATATCTATGGTGAAGCGAATCCAGCCGATCCTGCCTTTGGGATGACAGACCGCATGGCAAATAAAGTAATGAAGCTGTATGAGGTGGAACGAGCTTACGTATATACCAATGGTGCTGATGCCTACGCAGGTGTAGTGTTGGAAAACCGCCTTGAAAAAAATCTTGATGATGATCTACAAAGACAAGTGGAGGAAGCGGTTAAAAGTGTAAACAGTAATATTCAGCAGGTTTATGTCACAAATGACCGTGATTTAGTAAGGGACTTGAAAACCTACCGTGACTTGGTCCATAGCGGAAGACCTGTAGAAGATCTGGGAGAACGTATTGGAGAAAGAGCTTCCAAGCTATTTCCTAATGCTCAATAGAATAAATAAAGTTCTTCCCTCTGAAAGTGAACGTATCTACTCTAGAGGTGCGGGTCTCTAATAACAAATATAAAAGCGCACTTGAACTCAAATTCAACGTGCGTTTTTATTGATTTAACAGCATTTAGGGCAATTTAAATTCTTAGTTTTTCTTATTGGCTGTTTTCGAATAAATGGTTACTTTCGGATATCCCCAAATAGTAGGATTTTCTCTCGAATCAGGGAGTGCTCTTTTCTCTTCACTATTAACAGATTATTGGAGCGTTTTACGGTCATATTTTTTGTAAGAAATATCAAATAGCAACAAAGTTTACGAAAAGAGCCTTCTTATTCGATAAGCAGTGAGTCCAGGGCATGAATAAATTGGCGCTATCTAACGTAAATAGTAGTAATTAGAGAAAGGCTTAACAGCCTTCCTGAATAAGAATAAGAGTGATTTTGCATTTACCCTTCACTGAAATCCTCACCCTGCTGTGTAAAAAATTCAGCAATTATCAGACTTTGGTTAATTAACAGAAGCTCACTTCGAACATTATTATTTGAATCCTCGTGCAAACTTAATATACAATTTAATAGAGAACGAATTGTAATTAAATTGTTAACGAGAAAGGCAAAGAGGGTGTATTAATGTCCAACGAAAGAGTTTACGAAGAATTCTGCAGCCTGATACTTGAGAAAAGCAGTGAACTTGCTCATGAGGTTACAGAGATCCAAACAAAGAAGTATCCAGAAATGCAGTCCATATCAAATGACTTGCTCTCAATGCGGGAGGAATTGGTCAGCTTATTCGCCAAGTCTTTTGTGATGAGTGATGAAGATCGCAAGAAAAACTTCAAAGCATGGGGAAAGAAAGCGGGAACCCAATGCGCTACTTTAAATGCCAGTCTTGAGGAAATGTTGAATGAATTTCCTGAATATCGTACTATTTTGGGTGACTTGCTGAAAATGCATGCGAAAAAAAATGACCTGACGATCGACGGCTTCTACAATATGTTAAATATTCTTGAGACGGATATTGGAGATGTTACTTGTTATTTCAGCCTGCCATTCGTCGATTATCAAGCAGATCAATTAAGAAATTCAAAAGAAGCATTATTCGAGTTATCTGTTCCAGTTATTCCGATTTCAGATGAGATAGCGGTGCTGCCGCTCGTAGGGGATATCGATACAGGCAGGGCAAAATTGATGCTGGAAAAAGCACTCGAGAAGAGCGCGAAACTGAAAGTCAAATATTTTATCCTGGATCTATCAGGTGTTCCCATTATTGATACGTATGTGGCACAAATCATTTTCCAGCTGATTGATTCATTAGAATTAATCGGGGTAGAAGCAAAAGTGACCGGAATGACTCCGGATATAGTCCAAACAGTGGTGAATCTCGGGATTGACTTTAAAAAGATCCAAACTTACTCCAGTTTGAAACAGGCAATCAATACAATAAACGGTAGTGAAACTCAAAGGACTGTGTGACGGGGAAACCTGTCACCAGTTTTTTTTATGTCTTAACACTCAAAATTTTCTCTATCACTAAAACCTCTTCTTTGGCTAAATCGCTCACTAAAATGGTTAGTTTCAATTTTGATTGAACCTGATTTTAAGGGTCTTTTTAGTTGGTGTTGTGTTTTAAACCTAATTAATCTTACTGCTCTTTAAGCAAGAGCAATGGAGTTCCGTCTATTTGTTAGGAACAGTTGACCTTTTTTTGTAAAGCTGTTTTTCATGATGCTTTACAAGGTATTTCTGCTCAATTATAGTTATTGATTTTGAAATTTATATAGAATAGCAGCAAAGTTTATGAAAAGAGCCTTGTCAAAACAACATGTTATTATTTTCTATTCATCATAATTAAGATATACTTGAAAGGTTGACTATCAAAGATTGAAGACTTTTAAACTTTTGACAGGAGTTGAATCTAGTGGGGCAAACTCTAAGCAAAGAAGAAACAAGGCGAACGGCCACTATGTATGGAGTCCTGCTGGCAATCAGTTCTGGCCATTTTATCAATGATACATTGCAGGCCGTTGTTCCTGCCATGTTTCCAATTGTAGAAAGATCACTAGGGTTGAGTTACACACAAATTGGCTGGATTGCTTTTGCTTTAAATATGACTTCTTCCCTTCTTCAGCCTGTGTTTGGATATTATGCCGATATCAAATCCCGTCCTTTTCTGCTTCCTCTTGGCATGGTGTCGAGTCTCTTAGGATTAATCGGATTTGCTTTATCTAACAATTTCATTTTTCTCCTATTATCCGTGTTGTTCATTGGATTCGGATCTGCCATATTTCACCCAGAAGGATCACGGGTAGCCTACCTGGCAGCCGGTAATAAAAGAGGACTGGCACAGTCCATCTATCAGGTAGGGGGAAATACAGGCCAGTCACTGGCTCCCATTATAACTGCCTTCATTTTTGTGCCTTTAGGCCAAGAAGGTGCCTTGTTGTTCACCTTGGCGGCAGGAATCGGCATCATTGTGCTCGTCCGGGTGTCTCAATGGTATAAGAAAAGGCTGGCTGGCGAAGACGTGTTTAGCAAGAAAAGACAGAATCAGAAGAAGAAAGCCTATAATGGGATACATAAAAAAATTAAGATAGCCATGCTTCTGGTTGTCTTCCTTGTATTCGCAAGATCATGGTATGGTGCAGGGATATCGAATTACTATCAATTTTATCTGATAGAAGATTATGGGCTTACCATAAGGGAGGCGCAGCTGTATATCTTCACCTTTATGTTTGCTGGAGTATTGGGAACGTTCTTCGGAGGACCTCTGGCAGACAAGTTTGGCAAGAGAAACATCATTTTTCTGTCAATGCTTGGCTCTGCACCATTGACACTCCTTTTACCGTACTTGCCGTTGGACGTTGTTATACCGGTCTTTTTCCTGATTGGATTCATCCTTTCCTCAAGCTTCAGTGTTACTGTTGTTTATGCACAGGAACTGCTTCCTCAGAAGATAGGCATGGTATCAGGATTGACGGTCGGACTGGCCTTTGGAATGGGCGCAGTAGGGTCTGTCCTATTCGGCAGCCTGGCTGATTTATACAGTATCCGCTTTGTCATGATTCTCTGCAGCTTTCTCCCGCTTGTTGGAGTGTTGACGTGGCTCCTGCCTAAAGATAAAGAAATACGGAACTACCATGCCATGTAAAAGGAAATCCCTTAAAACTCTGCGCGGCAGGAAGTTGTGAAAGAAGAGGAACATCTATTTAGTCTGTGGAAAAAAATGTTGTATCGATAGGGCTCTTTGTATGAAAAAGTTCAGCCTCTTGGAACCGGACGTATACATTGAGGATAATGATGTCAGCTTTTTTATTATAGATGGTGGCGGCCGTGCCTTCATCGGAGTTTTTGGTATATTTTTTTCAGTGAAATTTTTATGCTGTTTTATAAAAATCAAAAACTATCATCCCATAATTGTGCAGAACACCTGTTAAACGAGAAAGGAAAAGCTGCTCTCCCTGTTTATAGAGAACACTCCAGTTTTAAAGGGGAAATGGCACTTTGGGATATTTCTGAAAGCAGCAAGGTATGAGAAAACAGTCTTTGATAATGAGTGACTATGCTTTTCATTTAGAGTGTTTCATGAGGCTGGGTATCAATCCACATCGATTGAAACGAATAGAAACGGAGCTAAGTGCTTTTTATCTGCAAAAACAGAGTTAGGTAAAAACCATTGGGTAAAGATAAAAGTAAAGAACAGGTTATATAGGAGGAATAGGTAATGTTCAGAGAATTGGAAGCTGGAACAGTCCAGGTTTTAACGGTAGATAGAGAAGTTGATTTTGGGTATTTTTTGACAAATGGAGAGGAAGATGTTCTGCTTCATCATAGTCAGGTTGATGGAGAAATTGAAGTGGAGGATGAAGTGAAAGTTTTTCTCTTTCATGACAAAGAAGTCAGGCTGACTGCTACAATGCATATACCTAAGATACAAATCGGCTCTTATGGCTGGACAGAAGTAGTGGACGTTAATTCGGGACTGGGAGTATTTGTGAATATCGGCTTGATGAAGGATATCCTTGTATCATCCGATGATCTTCCCATCTACGAGGATTTATGGCCTGCGCCGGGAGATCAGCTTTATTTGTCACTGAAACCAGACAAAAACGGACGATTATATGGAAAGTTGGCAACTGAAAATATTATCGGGCAAATCGCAAGGCGGGCATCACAAGAAATGTTGAAAGCAACTGTAAAAGGGCGCGTGTACCGTCTGCTGAAAGTAGGGACGTTCTTTCTTACTGAGCAGGGATACCGCTGCTTTGTCCACGAAAACGAAAGAAGAGAAGAGCCGAGACTGGGTGAATTGGTTGAAGGCCGTGTTATAGATGTTAAAGATGATGGCAGCCTCAATGTTTCCTTCCTTCCATTGAAACAAGATAAAATGGGCGAAGATGCAGACATCATCACAGACTATATGGACAGCAGAGGCGGCTCGATGCCTTTATGGGATAAAAGCCTGCCTGAAGAAATCAAGGAAAAGCTGGGTTTGAGTAAAGCTTCTTTTAAAAGAGCGATGGGTAAGCTGATGAAAGAAGGAAGGGTCTACCAGGAAGAAGGATGGACCTATTATAAAAAGTAATAAGAGTATGCGCAGGGGCGAAAAGCCTTTGCGCCATTTTTAGATTCAGTTTGATAATAAGTTTTGACGTTTCTAATCTTTTTCTTCATTTGTTCCGTTAGCCGAGAGCTGATGAGATAAGTCTGGCTGTAAGAATGGAAGCGGTCCAATGAGCAGGTTATTGTGGGCCAGTTTGCGGCCTAATGAGAAAAGAAAATAGAGAGGAAGATGCCCGCAAGAGGGAAATGCGGCCCAACGAGAAGAGAAATAGAGAGTATGATGGTCCGTACCGGTCATTTACACAGGCTCTATTGGATTCTAGGCAAATTATAAAAAAGAAGCCAAATCAATGGCTTCTTTTCTCATTCAATCATTCTTTAATGCAGACAATGCTGCCTTTGAATCTTGCCGTTTCACTTTTTTTATAGGCAGCAGCGTCCCGATCAGCGCTATAGCAGCAGACCCATAAAGCACGGCTTCAAATCCACTCAGTGCCACATAAGACAGGATTCCAAAGACAAGCAGGTCAAGTGCAGAATCAACAATCGAGAGCAGAGAAATCGTCGTTGCCCTGATGCCTGAAGGAATAAGGTCGTTGCTGAGCTGAGAGTATATAGGATATCGGATCGCCCTGACATACCTTAAAAGGAAGAAAGCACCGAGTACGACCCAAAGCGTCTCGGACAGCAGGGCAGAGATCAGCAATCCTGCCACAGCGAAAAGACCGGTCGCATGCATAAGAATAATCCTTGAGAACTTTCCAGTCAGCCATCCAATCGAATTGGATGCGAAGAAACCTAGTAAAGCGGAACAAGCATACATAACACCCAGCAAATAAACGGGAAGTCCGGCATCCGTCATCAGCGGCTGATCAAAGTACCCATAGACTGCCCCTGCTGGAATAAATACCAGTGTGACATTCAGGAACATTATCAAAAGCTGCGGTGCCTTCCGAATTACAGTCAATCCTTGTTTAACTTGAGAAAAAGGATTCTCCCTATACGAAGTTTCAGTCTTAGGATTTTTGACGGTCATGACAAAAATAATTTCGACTACATGAAAAGCCAGGGACAGCAGGATCAAAAACTGAAATTGGTCATCCTGGAGATCTTTCGCAAGATATGACCCAAAAAGAACGGCAAAGATAGAAGAAATGAATCCTGCAGACTGAATTTTTCCCATGGCCCTGTCCATGAAGTCATTTTCTTTACTCTCCTTTAGAGAATCATAGATGAGCGCTTCATCAGCACCAGAAAAGAATGTTACCGAAAATCCATTTAAAGCACTATAAAGAAAGAACATCCAAGGTTCATAAGCGAAGAGCAGCATGGCGATGCTCAAGAACTTCAAAATCGTCCCTGTTATGAAAGATGCTTTGGCTCCGAACCGGTCTGCGAAAATACCGGTCGGCACTTCTCCGAGCAGAACTGCTCCGCTCCAAAACATGAGTACAATCAGGATATCGGAAGAATTTAATCCTCTTTCCATATAAAAAAGAGTGATGACCGGCTGCAGAAAGCTGATGGTGCCAAAAAACTGAACCCAGAATAAAGCGCGGATATTATGTGATGCAATCGTTTGTTTTTTCAATTTAACATTCTCCTGTTTCTATTAAAAGTTTTTAAATAGAAGGCAGGAGTGTGCTGTTAATCAGTCCGGATTTTTTGGATAAAATGTCCGTTAAGTATCCGGGACAACCGTATGTTGACAGCAGAATTAACCGTTCACTCCTCCTTGGCGGGTTTGAACTGCAGTAAATGTTTTTGACATGTTTATTCCT
Organism: Rossellomorea vietnamensis; assembly: GCF_008180615.1. Taxonomy (GTDB): domain Bacteria; phylum Bacillota; class Bacilli; order Bacillales; family Bacillaceae_B; genus Rossellomorea; species Rossellomorea vietnamensis_D. The sequence goes on along the minus strand of NZ_VTEH01000014.1, from coordinate 119,191 downwards.
CCTCTGATTTATCTGTATATATATTACCATAATGTAGTAATTATGGGGTGAGAATTTTTCCTTTATAGAAGGGTTTAGGGGCTAGCCCGCACCGATTATTCTCAACTGAATATGTTAAATACGAATCTATCTTTAAGGAGGTCATCCATTTGAGTAAAGGTCAAGGTGGTTATGCAGGAGGATTTGCATTGATCGTTGTGTTGTTCATTTTGTTAGTTGTCGTAGGTGCCGGTGCATACGGCGGAGGATATTAAAATAATATTGAAATGACTCGACAAATTGCCGGACATTGAAAAGTTATTAACAAAGAATAAGTCAACTTCACTTCCTATATTAGGAAGAAAAGTTGACTTTTTTGAAAGCAATAAATTAAATATGCTGCTCTCTTTACTTAATCAGCTTTAGAATCCTTTAATCTTTTGGAACATGTTCCTGTCGGGCTGGAAGGGTCCTTCTTCAACTAGTCGAGGGAAAGATGCTGATTCAGCGCAGTGACCGGTGGCACCTATAACTGTGATCAGTATTTCGGATAGTAATTAGAGGAAAAAAGTTCCCTTATTTTCTAAAAAACATTAAAAAAGCTAAAGATAGGGGAATAAATTTCCCTTATATAACCTAATACACTAGAAAAAATGTTCTGTTTCATCATATAAGGGAAAAAACTTCCTTTATTAATCCCAATATGAACTGGGATTTGCAGTTAAGGGAAAAAACTTCCTTTATTTTTTCCGCTTGGGACTTAATTAAGAAAATAACAGGCCGCTCTCGCTATTTTGTCTACTCTATCAGGTGCCCGTCCTGCGAAGCCGGGTACCTTGAACGAAAACCAACTCTCTTTCATAATACCCCAAGCGAAAAAGGTAAGATTCTGTGATTTTAAGTCTTCGTTGGACTTTTTCAGTGACCTGGTAAATTGCCGGGTCTTTTTAATTTCATTCTTCGTACATCTGATTGGGTCTGAGCATATCGCCCGCTGGTAGAGATCTTCATGTGAGAAAAATAGATTAACACATGCATGAATAAGCATTCTTTTTAAGGTACCGATTGATCCAAAATGATTGTTGTGCTTATGTTCGGGGGCCTTTATATCAAAACTTTACTTCTAAATAAAGTACAAACGTTCATATAGTCTATAAAAGGCTGTTTTATCATAAATTGCTGCTTTCGGAGAAATTTCAAGTGCTGGATTTTCCCTGTAATCGGAGTTTTTCTCTCTAAACAGGAAAATTAGCTCTTTTCTTAATTGTTTACCAGGATATTATCGATCGTTTATGGCATTATTTTCGCTTCATTTAAAATAGCAACAAAGATTACGAAAAGAGCCTAATTAAAAGGATGATTTCAGGTTAAAATCAATTTTTATTTATAATAATTATAAAAAAGTATTGATTTTAAATTGATTGATGTTATTATTAGATTGTAATCATTATCATCTATAAAAAACAAGAGGTGAATGAAATTGACAAACAATAAATTAACAACCAGCTGGGGCGCCCCTGTTGGTGATAACCAAAATTCTATGACGGCTGGTTCTCGCGGACCAACATTGATTCAAGATGTTCATTTGCTTGAGAAACTTGCGCATTTTAACCGGGAACGTGTACCTGAGCGTGTCGTTCATGCCAAAGGGACTGGAGCCCATGGGTACTTTGAAGTGACCAATGATCTTAGTAAGTACACGAAAGCAGCGTTTCTGTCTGAGAAAGGCAAGCAAACGCCGATGTTTATAAGATTTTCTACGGTAGCAGGTGAAAATGGCTCTGCCGATACTGTACGCGACCCTCGTGGATTCTCTGTTAAGTTTTATACAGAAGAGGGGAATTACGACCTGGTTGGTAATAATACGCCGATTTTTTTCATACGTGATGCAATTAAATTTCCAGATTTCATTCATACACAGAAACGCCATCCGCAGACTCATTTGAAGAACCCTAATGCAGTATGGGATTTCTGGTCACTTTCTCCTGAATCTCTTCACCAGGTTACATATTTGATGGGTGACCGCGGGATTCCGGCGACCCTTCGCCACATGAACGGCTACGGAAGCCATACCTTCAAATGGGTAAATAAAGAAGGTGAAGCAGTATGGGTGAAATATCACTTTAAATCCGAGCAGGGTGTAAAAAATATAACGAATGAAGTGGCGGCGAAAATAGCGGGGGCTAACCCTGATTATCACACGGAAGATTTATTCAACAGCATAGAGCAGGGAGATTTTCCTGCCTGGAAGCTGTATGTGCAGATTATGCCGCTTGAAGATGCAGACACGTACCGTTTTGACCCATTTGACGTAACCAAAGTGTGGTCTCATAAGGATTATCCATTAATCGAATTGGGGCGTATGGTCCTGAACCGAAATCCGGAAAACTATTTTGCCGAAGTGGAGCAGGCCACATTCTCACCAGGTACACTTGTACCAGGTATTGAAGTTTCACCTGATAAGATGCTGCAAGGAAGAATCTTTGCTTACAGCGATGCTCACCGTTATCGTGTAGGAGCAAATCATAACACCCTTCCCATCAACAGGCCGAAAAATGAAGTAAGAAACTATCAGCGTGACGGACAAATGCGCTATGACAGCAACGGAGGCAGTTCAGTATATTATGAACCGAACAGCGCAGGAGGCCCTCAGGAGTCACCACAAGATAACCAAACTGCATTCCCTGTCTCTGGGGTGGCAGAAAGCACTTCCTATGATCATAATGACCATTACACTCAAGCAGGTGACCTGTTCCGATTGATGAGCAGCGAAGAACAAGACCGCCTGATTGAAACAGTTGTCGGAGCGATGAGTCCTGTTGAAAGTGATGAAATCAAAATGAGGCAGATCGGGCATTTCTATAAGGCCGATCCTGAATATGGAAGAAGAGTTGCCGAAGGACTTCAGCTGCAAATACCACAAGAAGTAAAATAGATAAAAAACCATTCTCGTTTAATGACGGTATTCTCAATTGAAAGACCCTCGCGGTGAGCGGGGGTCTTTTCATAATTTTAAAGGTTGTCGTTTTGCTGTTTGATTTCTTCCCTGCCAATGATTTCATTGGCAAACTCGAGGTCCTGGTGCTCATTTACTGAGTCCCCTGGATAAGGTTCATTTACATCCAAGTAAGCACCATGACCTGCATAAGCACCCGCACGCTGATCTCCCTCTTTTTCAAACGGCTGATTTTTCTTCATTTGACATCACCCCTTGTTTTTTAGTATGACCCTCATTTTCTCTCTCAACTCAAGGTTTCTGGTCAGTAGAGAAGAGACAAGTTCGGAAGGCGTGTCAATGAAAACAGGAAAAGAGGGAGTAAGCCTGAGCTTCTCCCTCTTTTTTAAAAATATATAGATATTATTTCCAGTTCGACTCAATAAATTCATCTCGGCCGGACTGAGCGCGGTCTTCTTTATACTCTTTAGGATTCTTTTTGTAAAAATCCTGATGGTAATCTTCAGCAGGATAAAATGGTGCAGAAGGGAGGATTTTAGTAACAATCGGCTTCTTGAAGCGTCCGCTTTGTTCAACTTCTCTTTTTGATTCCTCTGCCATTTGACGCTGCTGCTCATTATGATAAAAGATGGCGGTGCGATAAGATTCTCCTCGATCTTGAAATTGTCCTCCGTCATCGGTAGGATCTATTTGCGGCCAATATAAATCAAGAAGCTGTTTGTATGGAAATAATGCAGGATCAAAGGTGATCTGAACAACCTCATAGTGACCGCTGTCTCCCCTTTTGACATCTTCATATGAAGGATCTATTACATGACCGCCGGAATAACCGGAAACGACTGCTTGTATTCCGGGAAGCTGGTCAAAAGGTTTCACCATACACCAGAAGCAGCCGCCTGCAAATGTTGCTATTTCAGTTTGTTTCATAGTAAGAGCACACTCCCAGAATTTATACTTTCGTCTATTAAAGTGGTAAACGATAAAAGAATTTTATCACCAATTATTTTTCCCGACAATAAAAAAATCTTGAGAAGCAGTATTTTTTTGAACTCGGCGATGTTTAAGTTCATTTTTAAAAGGTAAAAGTCATGGATGCTAATCAGCAATGAAGTTGGAGGGGTATGAAATGGATCAGACTTTAAAAGAGAAACTCGTAAAAAGTTATGATGCTGAAGCACACCGGCGGAATGAAGATGTAACACCAGAATGGAAAGATGCTGAAAGGGAAACTTTTCTTGGCTGGATGATTGAAGAGAAGACATCTTCTGTATTTGATTTAGGCGCAGGGCCTGGGAAGGACAGCCTGTTTTTTCAAGAGAATGGAATTCATCCTTTTGCCGTAGATATTTCCCCTGAAATGATCAGTCTCTGCAGAGAAAAAGAGGTACAGGCAGAGGTGCTGAGCTGTGATGAGGTAAATAAGCTTGGCAGGAAATTCGATGCTGTCTGGGCGATGAACTCTCTGCTGCATATTCAAAAGAAGGACATTGAAACCGTGCTCCGTGAGATTCATGACTTACTGAACGAGAGAGGTCTTTTTTATCTTGGTTTGTATGGAGGGGATAATAAGGAAGGAGTATGGGAAGATGATCATTATGAACCAAAGCGATTCTTCTCGTTCCATTCCTCAACAGCTATCCAGCAGCTTGTTGCCACATATTTTACAATCGAAAACGTTGTAGTGCTTCCTCCGCATACAGTGGGATCTCAGTTGGAGTTTCAATCGTTGATTCTAAGGAAAAAAGGAAGTATAGGGAAGAATAATATATCAGGACAAGCAAAATGATAACTATTGATTGGATGAGAGGCTGGCAGGAATAGGTTATTATCTGCTTTTGCAGCTGAGACTTGCGCTCAAGAATAAATGCAATGGAGGAGGAACTTTCGTGAAAAAAACATATGACTGCATCATCGTAGGAGGAGGAATCGCCGGACTTCAGGCAGCGATTCAGCTGGGGAGATATGAGCATGACATATTGGTTGTAGACTCCAATGACGGCCGTTCTGCCATTTGCAGGTCTTATCACAATCTTTTGGGCTGGCCGGAGGGAGTCAGCGGAGAACAACTCCGTGCACTGGGAAGACAGCAGGCAGAATCAGTTGGCGTCGAGTTCCAATCAGACCGCATAGTTACTGCCAGAAAAGATAAAGGGGAATTTATATTAGACGGAAAAGAGGGATATCACTATGTCGGCAGGAAACTTCTGCTGGCAACCGGAGTCATGGATAACATCTCGGATATTAAGAACCTTCTTCCGTGTCTAGGGCTGTCTGTCTATGTCTGTCCTGACTGCGACGGGTATGAAGTGAAGAATAAAAAAGTCGTGATACTGGGCTCAGGCGAAGCGGGTGCAGAGATGGCGCAGACCATTCAATATTGGACAGACAGAATCACTTTTATCAATCATGGCAGCAAGGAAGTAACTGATGCAACGAGAAAAAAGCTTGAAGAAAGGAATATAAGGTTAGTGGAAGGGGACATATCAGAAGCAATAGTAGAGGGAGATAGTGACTTTAAGGGCGTACTTCTTGATAACGGGGTGGAAATCACAGGTGAGAAAGGATTTATCGCTTTTGGAGGAAACAAGGTTCATACGGAACTAGCCCGGCAGCTTGGTGTGGAAATTCTGGATAATAAGCATATCAATACTAATGCCCGTTCTAAAGAGACAAATGTAGAGGATGTATGGGCAGCGGGAGATATTGTTGCACACTCCGAACAGGTTTCCACAGCAATGGGGGATGGATCAATCGCGGCAATCTGGATTCACAAGAAGCTTCTGTCGGAAAAAAATTAAAAAAATCACTTTACAAACCACAGGATATTTTTTAAGATAATACCATACCTCATAATTCTAGGTAGGTGAAGGAATGTTTAATCGGGAATTGGTAAAAGGAAGTACATCTCTGCTGCTTCTGCAGCTATTAAATGAAAAAGACATGTACGGCTATGAGCTTGTCAAAGAAATGGAGAAGCGGTCCGAAAACAACCTTCATGTGAAGGAAGGTACGTTGTATCCAGCTCTGCATAAGCTCGAGAAACAGGATTATATCGAGTTTTATTGGCAGGAGCAAGAAAAAGGGCCGGCAAGAAAGTACTATAGAATCACAGATGAAGGAAAAGAGATATTGAAAGAACGGACAAAGGAATGGAATCGTTTTGTTAAGATGATGAACAAGATGATGGGAAAGCCGGAACATGATTCAATCTAAAGAGAAATTCATTGTAGAACTGGATGCCCTTTTGGCTGCACATAAGGATAAAGAGGATGTTTTAGAGGAATATGAAGGACACATTCTGCATCTTCTGGAAGAGGCAAAGGATCTCGGAAGCGAGGAATTGACCGATCTGATTCATACCAGAATCGGTACACCAAAGGAAATAGCATCAATATGGAATGATGAATGGTCACTGACACCAGGAAGGACACAATGGCTTTTCGTATGTGCTAATATATTTTTATTTGCCGGCGGAAGTCTGCTGACGGTTCTTTATAATATCTATCCTTGGGAGTGGCTTCAGGACTTCTGGTTTAAATTGACCAGCATCCCTGCCATCATCATCGCGGTTTATATCGTATTTTGGGTACTGCTTGGTTATGAGATCGGGAAGGAATTCGGATCCAAAGGGAAGAGCCTTTTAATGAAAACCCTTATCATCGGCTTGATTCCCAATCTGATTCTTATGAATCTTGTCCTTTTTCATCTTATACCTCATGAATGGTTCGACCCGCTTTTGAGCTCACCTTTCATATTGAGTTGTATCGTTTTTACCATCCTATTACTGCCGATAAGCTGGGCAGGTTACAGATGGGGAAGAAGAGCCTCCATATAAAAATGCTCTTTTTTTTGAATAAGTACATAGAATTTCTATGTAAATAGAATTACGATATAGGAGGTTAGGGAATGAAAAAAAGAAATTTATCACTGATCGCAAGCTGCCTCTTGGTGGGAATTATGGCAGAATGGTTATTTATCGACCACACGTTTGGTTTGAATGTTTTCTTATTTGCCACGCTCTACTACAGTTTGTTTTATTGGCAAATGAAAGGGAAACGTCTGATGAATCGAAAAATCGGATTTCTGCTCATGTTTTCCATTTTATTTCTTGCACTAAATTATTTTCTGTATTGGAATATGGTACTTTATTTATTGAATCTTATTATCCTTCCCGGGCTCATTATCGTCCATTGCGTACTCATAACAAGAAAGAAGAGGGTAGACTGGAACAGCTTTGGCTTTATCGGATATATGTTCACGTTCACAGGCAAATGGATTACGTTCGCGATAAGCAGGCTGCTTGTTCCTAAAAAAATATTTGCAAGCAGGATGCAGGCCCAATCCTATAGAACGCTGAAAATGATAGTGCTCGGAGTTCTCATATCCTTGCCGCTTGTTTTCTTTACCGGACTTCTTCTTATGTCTGCGGACCGCCATTTTGCGGAATTAGTAGAACTGTTTCCTTTGCAAATGCTGGATCTTTCTATAGGAGATGAGCTGCTACGTCTTGGTTTTATCTTGATTGTTTCACTGTTGTTATATACTTTCGTGAGGATTTTGAGGAGGGACCACACATCTTATTCCAGGCTGCTGAAAAACAAGAAGGTGAAGTTGGAAGGTATTATAGTCATAACCGTTCTTATTTTCTTAAATGGATTGTACGCCTTATTTACATTTGTTCAGTTTCAATACTTTTTCAGCGATACACTTATATCCGGATTGACCTATGCAGATTACGCAAGAAGAGGCTTTTTTGAGTTAATCGTTGTTACATTGATCAATTGGACCATTGTCGTTGCTGTCATTAAAACAATGGATATGGAAACCAAAAAGATGAATGTGTTGATTAATGCCCTGCTATCATTACTGGTGGGAATGAGCGGCATCATGCTTTATTCAGCAGGAATGAGACTGACCCTGTATGAGGAAGCATACGGTTTTACGATGGCAAGAATTCTTGCTCATGCTTTTATGGTATGGATTGGTGTCATTCTTACTTTTACCTTTATCAAAATATGGTATAACACACTTTCTCTAAGCCGATTTTATATTATCAGTACACTCGTCTTCTATAGTGCTTTTAATATTGTCGACCTCAACGGGTTGATTGTGCAGAAAAATTTGGATAGATACCAGGAGACAGAGAGGGTCGACGTGTTTTATTTCCAACAGCTATCTGCTGCTGGAATACTTGGGTTGATTGAATTGTATAAAGAAAATCCTGATGTTTCCGGATTAAGGGAAGCACTGGTCAAAGAAATGGAGAATGCTGAATACTACAAAGAGAGCTGGCAATCGAGCAACCTCGTGAAAAAACAAGCGAGGGAAGCGTTAAAGGATTTAGAGATCCGTTGATATATCAATATACATAGAATTACTATGTATTAGAGGTGGTTAATCATGAAGAAATGGCTTATTATACCTTCTATCATTTTCTCTATCTTGGATTTTAACCTCATTGGGTCCTATGATGTATTTCAGGACATGAACGCCAGCCAAATAATCGAGGATAACAATTAAGAATGATGTTTATTAGAGATCCTCTTCAGCTGGCAGATTACAAAGGTAATAACACTATTTAGTGACAACAGCAAGCCGCAAAGAATTTGTAGTGATACAGAACTATATTTCTGTAGTGAATTTTCAATGGGAAATTTATAAAGAAACAGGGGGAGACTATGTTGATCAAACAAGCGCTTATTTTTGATATGGACGGAACACTATTTAAGACGGACACAGTTCTTTTGTCTGCATTGGATAAAACTTTTGATTGCTTAAGAAGTGTTGATGAGTGGGAAGGAGGAACGCCCATTGAGAAGTATTTGGATATTATGGGTGTGCCTTTGCCTGAGGTGTGGAGGAGCCTGCTGCCTATGCACGAGGAGGCTCTTCATGAAAAGGTCAACCGCATGTTTCATGTTCATCTCTTTCAGGAGATAAGGAATGGCAGCGGCGAACTATATTCCGGAATACTTGAGTTTCTTGAAGAACTATCAAAGGAGTATAGAATTTTTATCGCTAGCAACGGGTTAAATTCCTATCTTCTTGAAATTGTTAACTGCTTCACGCTGGATTCCTTGCTCAGTGGAGTGTACAGCATCGAACGGTGTCCATCCGGAAGAAAGGAGGACCTTGTGAAGATGATTTTGAAGGAAAATGAAATTTCTTCTGCTGTTATGGTTGGAGACAGGGTTTCAGATATTAAAGCCGGGAAGAAAAACGGTCTATATACAGTAGGCTGTGCATGGGGATTTGCCTCTGAAGGGGAGCTTGATGAGGCTGATATCGTTATTAACGCTATCGAGGAGCTTGGGAATGTATTAAAGAGGGAAGAGGTGCTGGGGTAGAAGGAGCAGGGCTTAGTCAGGGGCCTGGTTTGGTACCCTGAAAATAAGAGAGAGTCGATTAGACAATGTCTCCAGAGAGCTTACTTAGGTATCAGATTTTCCTACACGTTCACTGGTTTAGTCATAATAAGATGTGGTACATGCATAATCTGATCATTATAGAGCCTGGGGGGATAGATAAACCCACCTGTTTTCATTGATATAAATTTCAGCAAGATGCCCTTTTGAAAAGTTTATTATAGGTGAATCTAAGACATCAGATCGTAACTGGTGTCTATTTTTTTGGGGGGTTCTTTAAGGCTGTTTCATAAACTTTGTTGCTAGTTGAGCAAAATAACCATAATACACCGTAAAAATCTGGTCAGAATCCGATTAGAAAGAATATCCCTAGCGAAAACAGCCTTCTTCAAAAACAGTTAACAGACAGCATTATATAATAAGGAAGAAAAATGTCGTTATTTTAGGAGGGATCCTCTTAAACCTGCCACAAAATTAGTATTGTTATTTTTATCTTTATACTATACAATCACTTAGTAGTTTAATAGTGAAACTTTTAGTGCCGAATTTCGTCTAATATACTAGAATCATGCACAACATAAAACGGTTGAAATTTATGCGAGACACTGCGGCTTGTATAAGAGAAATGAAAAGGGCGTAAGTAATGGCTGATTTCTTCAATAATGCTGCTTTTGGATAGCTAATCTTCTCTTAGAAAAGGGAGGTTTGTTCTCAACCTGCCGGACGGCCTCTAAAGTGAAAAGACCTTTTCGTAAACTTTGTTGCTATTTTATTTTATCTTCATAAGGTTTCGGCATTATATTTTGTTAAGCCAAAAGAAAAATGAACTGCTTCTGCTTCCCTGCTTAGAGAGAAAATCTTAGTATCCGGAGTTTAATTCTAACAAAAGCAAAATTAACTACGAATACAGTCTAGGTTTTTTCTAATTAATTAGTGATTCAGAATGCGATTATACCTTAATCCTCCTTTACGTAGGAGGATTGAAGCGGAAGGCGTACGATCTCCTGCGGGATTAGCGGGACAGGTGAGACCCCCAATCCAGTTGCAGCGCCCAGTCCCTCGGGGTCAAATAACCCAAAGCGAATAAAAGGAAAGACCGCCTTTTTTTCGCTTTGGAACATTTGCCTGTCGGGCCTGAGCAGGGCGCTTCCACTTTTTATACAGGCGGAAGCCGAGGAGGCTCACCGCCCGCCCCGCGGAGTCGTCCGCCTGGAGCGGAAATCCATTTCTTCTAAAGCAGCCACAATATTTGAGAAAACAGCCAAATGAAATAATATAAGTTTTAGGATAAAAGCTAAGTAAAGAAGGTGTATATATGAATTCACGAATGGAATTTAAAAAGAAAAAGAAGAGAAGAGGATTGAAACTTGTTCTTTTCCTCTTATTTATGATAACAGCACTGCTTGGATATGCAGGTATTCAATTTTATCAAGGAACTCAAATGGCTTCTGGTGAAGGAAATATGCCTAAAGAAGAGGATTATACTTTTAATGGTGTTAAGGATAAAAACGGCAGAATCAATGTTCTTCTGCTTGGAGTGGACAGCCGTGGAGAAGAGCAGTCCCGGACAGATACAATGATGATTGCCCAAATTGATCCTGAAACAAATGAAACGAAATTGGTCTCGTTCATGAGAGATATGTATGTTGAAATTCCAGGATACCAGAACTATAAGCTTAATACGGCTTTCTTCCTTGGAGGCCCTGACCTGCTGAGACAGACATTACAGCAGAATTTTGATATCGATGTTCAATATTATATGATTGTCGATTTTAAAGGGTTTGAACAATCGATTGATATTCTTGCTCCTGAAGGAATACAAATGAATGTCGAAAAAGCTATGTCGGAAAATATCGGGGTTTCGCTCCAACCCGGGCTCCAAAACCTGAATGGCAAGGAGCTTCTCGGTTACGCAAGGTTCCGTGCAGATGCAGAAGGTGACCATGGACGGGTAAAAAGGCAGCAGGAGGTTATCACAGCTGTCAAAGACGAAGCGCTCAGCATAGGAAGTGTCACGAAGCTTCCAAAGATGATTGGAGCAGCTCAGCCTTATATCGAAACAAACATGAGCAAGCTGGATCAAGTTGGAATCGTTAAAGATATCCTTTTGGGTAGCAGCAGTGATATCAATAAGCTGACAATCCCGGTGGCGGATTCATATACGGATGGCTATTACCAGCAGGCAGGTGCAGTATTGGAAGTTGACTTTGAAACAAATAAAGCAGAATTACAAGAGTTTTTGAATGAATGATTGATGAAGGATCGGGGCTTAGCCCTGGTCCTTTTTCTTTTAGTATAAAGCCTGTAAGTACAGGCTTTTGGAAAAAAAGAGTAAAGAAAAATCCTTGTATAACGTCTTCTCGTGGGAAAATCAGGGATTATTCACGGTTTGAATAGTCCACTGGAAGATGGCAGCGCTTTCACTCATTAATTCAACCATATACACTAAACATTGTTCATAACACTTGATTATGATTTTGTACGTGTTACGATTGTAAACGTTGAAAAAAGAGCGAACAAAAATACGAACACAAAGAACTTATTGGGAGAGGATATATTTGCTAAACAAACAAAAGGTTGCTTTTCTAGGTGCAGGTAATATGGCAGAGGCCATGATTTCAGGAATGGTTGAATCAAATGCAATTCCAACAGAACAAATTATCGTATCAAACAGAAGCAATCAAGGGCGTTTACAGGAACTGAAAGCAAAATATGATATAACAGCCATGACAAAAGATAAATTAAATTTTGAAGAAATAGATATGCTGATCCTTGCTATGAAACCAAAGGATATTGATGCTGTACTGGAATCAATTAGAGATCTTGTCAGTCCGCATACAGTTGTTCTTTCCGTTTTGGCGGGGATTACCACAGAACATATGGAAGAAGGGCTGCCTCAAGGACAAAAAGTCATTCGGGTCATGCCTAACACATCCAGCATGATGAGAGAATCCGCTACAGCCATTGCAGCAGGAGAGTATACAGCTGATGAGGACATGAAACTTGCTGAAGAATTATTGAATTCCATCGGCGAAGTATATACTATCCAAGAAGAAAAAATGGATATCTTCACCGGAATTGCCGGAAGTGGACCTGCTTACTTCTACTATCTAATGGAACATATCGAAAAAGCCGGTAAAGACAGCGGCCTTGAACCGGAAGTAGCCCGTCAAATCGGAGCTCAAACTATCTTAGGTGCAGCGAAGATGATCATGGAACGTGAAGAGACACCCGCACAGTTACGACAAAATGTAACATCCCCGAATGGAACCACAGCAGCAGGACTGGATGCACTAGAGAAATTTGGCGGAGGAGAAGCTATCGCTCAAGCCGTTAAAGGTGCTGAAAAACGTTCAAAAGAAATCAGTTCCCAATTCAAAAAGGTACTTGTTGCCAACTAATAAATGTAAAACAGCCATTACCTTTGCTGCTTAATAAGGCAGCAGAGGGCGGTTCAAAACGCAAACTGATTTTAACCAATTAACGCACTAAAGCGTTGTAGGGGACAGTCCCTCTTAGTGCGTTAAAGCAATAAAGAAATTATAAAAACTATTTTTACAGGAGTGATATGATGTCTCCGGACACCACGAAGAAGCGAATTGTAATTAAAATTGGAAGCAGTTCTTTAACAAGTCTTCACGGGGAGATGAGCCGCAGAAAGCTGGAGCGCCTTACAGACGAAGTCGTACGCTTGAAAGATGATGGTCATGAAGTGCTGCTTGTATCATCTGGGGCAGTAGCCGCAGGATACAGAAAGTTAGGCTGTCTGACCCGTCCCAGCACGCTGCCGGAAAAGCAGGCAGCCGCATCTATCGGTCAAGGATTGTTAATTGAAGCTTACTCTGATTTGTTCTTATCAAATGGTTATGTGGCTTCTCAAATACTCATCACGAGAAGCGATTTCTCTGATGAAAGCAGATATAACAATGCAAAAAACACAATAAATGTTCTGCTCGAGCGCGGAATTATTCCAATTGTCAACGAAAATGATACAGTCACCATTGATCGTCTGAAATTTGGTGATAACGATACGTTATCTGCGAAAGTTGCAGGACTGGTAAATGCCGATCAATTAATCATCCTTTCCGATATCGATGGACTTTACAATGATGATCCACGTAAAAATCCGAATGCTGAACTTCTTGAAGAAGTTAATGAGATTACGCAGGACATTGAAGATATGGCAGGAGAACCAGGAAGTTCAGTAGGTACAGGCGGCATGCGCTCCAAAATCGATGCGTTTAAAATCGCCATGGCATCAGGAATACCATCTTTCCTAGGAAAATCAGGTGTAGCTAACATTATCTATGATGCTGTCCAAACTGATGCTAAAGGTACTTATTTTAAAACAAAAGAAGATGTAGTGAACCTTAATACCAAGAAGCAATGGATTGCCTTTAATTCCGGACCAGAAGGCGAAATCACCATAGATAATGAAGCAAGGGACTCTATTATTAAAAGCAGGAAAAGCCTTGATGCTTCGGGGATTTATTCCGTCAAAGGCCGCTTTAAGAGCGGTTCAGTTATTCGGATTGCCGATTTGAGCGGTGAAGAAATCGGTCTGGGTGTCGTCAATTATGGTTCCGAAGAATTGAAAAAGTTCAATGGGCTGACAGACGAAGAGCTCGAAAAATATGAAAATGCAGCGGTAGAATTTGATCATCTGGTATGTCACATAGAAGTACCGATTCCAGTCGGTGTCTAGCAGAGATCTTTCAGCCAAATATAGAAATGCTCCTGTGCTAAAGTTTCTGCCGGAGTCTAAACAGAAAACACAGTAAACATAGAAAGAAACAATAAATATAATTTATGGAGGAATTGGATGACATTAACGACAATCAAAACGAACGTTGAAGAACAAGCAATCGCAGCAAAGAAAGCTGCGAAATCACTTTCACTGCTAACAACTGAAGAGAAGAATGAAGCTTTGATGACTCTCGCGTCAACATTGGAAGAACAGTTTGAAACCATTTTGGAAGCTAATGAAAATGATCTTTCAAGAGGCCGAGAAAAAGGATTCGATGAAGCATTCATGGATCGCCTGTCACTTTCGAAAGAACGTATCTTTGACTTCGCAAATGGTCTACGTGAAGTTGCGGAGCTGGATGACCCAACTGGCTTGACTGTCAGCGAGTGGACGCTGGAAAACGACTTGGATGTCGCAAAAGTCACAGTACCGCTAGGTGTTATCGGAATGATTTATGAAGCGCGCCCAAACGTTACAGTTGATGCAACAGGATTAGCTTTGAAATCAGGCAACAGCATCGTGCTTAAGGGAGGATCCAATGCTATAACTTCCAACAAAGCCATTGTGGATGTTATGCATAATGCCCTTGAGAAAACTAAAATACCACAAGAAGCAGTTCAGTTCATCAATACCACAGATCGTGAAGCGACTCAGCAGCTGTTCACAATGAAAGAACATGTAGATGTATTGATTCCACGTGGTGGCGGAGCACTGATCAATGCAGTCGTCAATAATGCAACCGTTCCTGTTCTTGAAACCGGTGTAGGTAACTGCCACATCTACATTGATAAAGATGCAGATGTCCAAATGGCGCTGAATATCCTTGTGAATGCAAAAACAGACCGTCCAGCTGTTTGTAATGCTGCGGAAACAGTCATCATTCATCGTGATTGGCTGGCAGCTAATAAAGACCGTTTTATTGAGACCCTTAATAATCATAATATAACAGCTCATGGTGATGAGCATGCTTGCGAAACAATTCCTGGCTGCACGCCTGCTGGAGAAGAAGACTGGGCGAATGAATACCTAAGCTTGGACATTGCTGTCAAAACAGTCTCAGCCACAGCTGATGCTATCAATCACATCGAGCAGTACGGTACAAAGCACTCAGAAGCCATCATCACTGAGAATGCAGAGACGGCCAGACTGTTCATGACACTTGTAGACGCAGCAGCCATTTATCATAATGCATCCACCCGCTTTACTGACGGAGGAGCACTTGGATTCGGCGCTGAAATCGGTATTTCAACACAAAAATTGCATGCTCGCGGACCAATGGGACTGCCTGCATTAACGACAGTTAAATATATGATGACTGGTAACGGTCAAATTCGATAAGTGTTAATAGAAAATGTCCCTTGATTTTTATTCAAGGGGCATTTTTTAGAAGGCTCTTTTTTAGTCCACCCGCAAGCGTGCAAAAAAATCACCAAACTAAATAGAGACAGCCAGCCGGCTGCCTCTTTCGCTTATATCCCCGCAACTTCATGCAGCTCCCGTATAGTACCAATCTCTTTCATTTCGCAGATTTTTAAAAGCTCATGAAAAATCTCCGCTGTCATGATGGCATCATTCAAGGCATGATGGCGGGCTCGCTTGTTTATATGAAACCTCTTCACTAAATCATCTAAATAGCATTCCTCTTCACCCAGGAGTTCTTTGGCCAGAGTATAAGAGTCGATGAATTCGGGATCAAAAGCTGGAAGACCCCATTTCCCGATTCTCTTTTGAAGAAAATTGATATCAAAAGAGGCAGGATGTGCCACTAGAATGGTCCCTTTACAGAAATCAAGGAACTCTTTTAACCCAACAGGGAGTGTTTTCGCTTTGATAAAGTCTTTACGCTTTAAGCCCGTAAACTGTTTAGTTTCTAGGGATACGGTTTGCAGAGGATTAATGACTTCATAAAATGTTTTCTGCTCAAGAAGCTTTTCTCCTTGCATTTTGACTGCTCCGATTGAGACAATTTCGTCCCCGATTTCAGGAAAAAATCCCGTGGTTTCGAGATCGAAAATGGTAAAGGTGCAGTTCGTCAGTTTTTGTTGCTGCAGAAGCGGTTTTTCTTCTTCAAATTCCTTCAGCATCCGCTTCAACTTTTGATAAGAGAGATTCTTTTTTTCTTTTTCTACTTGTTTCTTAAAAAGGTATCTATGCCAAAAATAATATTTAATGATTCGATATCCTACATTAAATCGAGCATCACTCATAGTCTAAACCACCCGGTTGCGATTGAAGCTGATCTCCATGACTTGCTGCATCCGATTTGCGATTTGAAGCGCTTCTCTTAGTTTTCGTTTATCTTCTTTAGTAAGCTGCTCTACTTCCAATTCATTTGTCAGTTCCCGGTTCTCTTCCAATTCCAAAAGGTTTTGGTTCAAGCGGTAATAGAGCAGATAGTGCAGGGCTGTTTTTGCATTCTCTGCGTCTCTGGGATGAAAGACTTTCAATTCTTTCAGAGCATTCAAACGTTGAACAGTATTTACTTCTTTTAATCCGTGCTTGATGGAATGGATACGCACCATATTCACGATTTGCATCAAGCCGGCTTTCTTAATGTTGAAAAACTTGTTTCTTCCTTTCAGATTGATCCTGCCCAATGCATTGATAGGTATACGGAAGCGGATAGCATCTTTTCTCAATAGCTGTTGCATATTCAGGGATTTTTGGGCCTTTTTCGCAATATAGGCCCGGGTATCTTCGGCAAGGCTGTAGTCACCAAAAATCGGTCTGAAATCGTAAAACATTGTAAAGCTTTGAACTTCTTCTGCATCGATTTCATGGAGCCAGTCATCAATCGCCGCCTGCCATTGGCTGAATGATTTGCGCCATTTAGGTTCTTTTGCCATGATTCCGCCTGTACATTCATGAAAACCGCACTGCGCTAGTTTTCTATTGATTTTTTCAGTGAAACGTTCAAAGTACCTGTCCACTGCTTTTGCATTATCGAGATGATCATAATCAGCAATGATGATGCCGTTGTCCTGATCGGTATTGAAGGACTGTTCACCGCGGCCCTGGCTGCCCATTACAATAAAACAGTAGTTGACAGGAGGTGAGCCGAATCCTTCCGCCCGCATTTCCTCTTCTGAAAGCAGGATGATTTTACGGTACAGCCGGTCGTTGTAATTCGTCAGAACTTCACTCACATTATAAGCAAAGCTGTCCTGCAGGAGCAGTCCGCCTATGAAGGAAGTAAAGGTTGTATTTTCAACCGGTGATAGTGGAACAAGATCATCGGTGCTTGCAGCGGACTGGATACTGTACGAGAGGTCCAAGTAGCTTGAATCATGTATATTGACAAAAGACAGTCCTGTCAGCAGGCCGATGACAATGCCATTCCGAAGGACCGGGACATATTTCGCCCCTTCGTATTTAAAGAAGGAGAGGGCTTCATAGGCAAAAGCTTCATCCCTTACCCAATAGGGTTTCTTGTTCATCCAGACTTCTAGTGTCGGAGCTTCCCTTGAGCTGGTAAGATAGCGCAGGATTTCGGTTTGGGTGACAAGACCTTTTAATGCACCCTCATCATCACAAACCACAATGGCCTCTACCGCCTCATCGAGCATTTTCTCTGCTGCTTCCTCCATCGTTGAAGTCTTTGGAAGAATTACAGGCGGTTCCATCAAAATATTAACTTTTGTTCTGAAGAGGGACAAGTCAGCGGATTCTTCCTGTGACTCCTTATATTTAATCTCATCATAAAGAGTTTTCATCCGGTTTCCGACACTTTCAAAAATAATCTGTGAAAACTCTTTATTATTGGTGAGCATATCGAAGAAGACTTTTTTATTAAAACGAAAAAGAGTACACTCTTCGATGGCCTGCACGGAAAAACTCATATCACCGCTTGTCCACAAAATCATCAATCCGACAAGGTCTCCAGGGTAATAATATCGTAAAGACACCTGCTTGCCTGAAGGCCGGTGAAGAACATTCTTCGCGGTTCCAGACATTAAGAAATAGACGTCCAGCTCTTCCTGTGATTCTTTTTCATGAAAAATGAATTCATTTTTAGCAAATTTCTGAAATTGTGCTTGCGATACTAGGTATTCCAATTGTTCATTCGATAAGTGATTAAAAGGATACGAAGCTTTGATCATGTCGTAAAATTCGGTTTTTTTCATCCGTCAGCCTCCTTGTCCATCTGGATTTCATCCTGCCCGCAGTAATTAAGTTATGTATGATCTCAGCCATTCCAACACTTCTATTGGTAACCTTAACATAGTCGTGGAAGGTCTTTCATGCTTTTGCAATATTTAATAGAAAAAAAGCCAGTACAGAGAGCAGCTCTGTACTAGCATCTTCATTAAGCAGAAAAATCCCCGCTTTTTCCTGCTTTTTTATTTTTCTTTGAGAATGGCATATACCAGTTCCAACCCCCGAGAAGCTTCATAAGAGATGGAACAAGGAGCATTCTTATTATTGTAGCATCGATAAATATTGCAATGGCAATCCCTACACCGATTTGTTTGACCGGCATGACACCTGTAAAAGCAAATGCCCCAGTGATGACCATCATGATCAAGGCAGCTGAAGTGATGATCTTGCTTGTCGAAGTCAGTCCCTCGATGGTTGCATGTGTATTATCGCCAGTCTGCAGATAAATTTCATGGATCCTCGAAATCAGGAAGACTTCATAGTCCATGCTCAATCCAAAAACCAAACTAAAGACAAGGACGGGCAAGACTAGAGCGATATCAGAGGGCTGCAGTCCAAAATGGCCGCCTTGGAACAGCCATACAAGTATTCCAAAGGTGGATGTCAACCCAATGACATTCATCAAAATCGCCTTTAGAGGAATAATTACCGATTGGAAGGCGATCATCAGGATAATATAGGTGGAAATCAAGATGATCCCGATACTCAGTGCTGCTTTATCATAAATTTCATCAAAAATTTCCTGGTTGAATTTCACTTCTCCGCCAAAGGAAAGAGAGTAATCCCAATTCCTGGATGACCAGTCTCTGATCCAGTCCTTAGCAGCCTCTGAAGACTCTTCTTCTGACAATGTGACGGGAAGCAAGAGCTTTTCACCGCTGATAAAAGAATCCAGCAAAGGAGCAAGTGAAGACTGGGTTTCGGGCTGTTGAAGTGCTTCTGATAAAGCTTCAGGTGAATCAATGCCGCTTTCAGTGTAGATAGACGTAATGGAATTAACAATTTCATCTTCTCGAAGCTCGGCTGTCAATCGCTCTATCTCTTTTAATCCGTCTTCACTCGTCCAATCGCCGGAACGTTCTGCAATGATATAGACCTGGCTTCCTTCATCGGTATTAAAGGTATCCTGGATCGTTTCTATGGCCTGACGGGACTCATAGCTTTCCGGAAGAGAGTCAATATCAGGGATCGAGAGGTTCATATTACCAACAGGGAGGACTCCAATAACCAAAATTGCGAATGCTGAAACAGAAATCAACACTGGTCTTTTCATAACAAAACGGGCAAAAGTACGCCATCCTTTTGAAGAATCCTCTTTCCGTTTTATCACCATCCACTTGTTTATGGCAGGTCCAAGTATGATCAAAACAGCTGGAAGTAATGTCAGGGAAGAGATGACAGCGATGGATACGACTACCATCCCTCCAATCGCAATAGTTTGGAAGATATCGATGTCAATGACGCTCATGGCTGCCAGGCCAATGAATACGCAGACAGCGGAAAAGATGATTGATCTGCCGGCAGTCTGTATGGTCGTCTCTATCGCCGCCAATTTATCTGATTTCAACAGCTCTTCTCTGTAACGATTAATGAAAAGCAGAGCAAAGTCAATGCTTAATGCAAGTCCGATCATCGGAACGACATTCAGCAGAAATACAGATAATTCCACGTTTTCTCCAATCAGGGTCAATATCCCGAAAGAAGAAATGACGGTGATTGCTCCGATGATAATTGGTACGATAGATGCAATGATGCTTCCGAAAGCGAAAAGAAGTACAAGCAATGCCACAGGAAGACCTATGAGTTCAGCCCTTTTTAAGTCATCCTGACTGGCTTTATTAATATCAGCGGAAATCACAGGTCCACCGGTCAATACCACATTGTCCTCCTCGGCGATGATCTCTTCAATGGAGTCGATTTCTTCATCAATGCTGCTTTGGTCGAAGGTGAGGGCTGCATAGGCAGTACCGCCATCCCGTAAAGCTTCATCACCAAGAGGGGATTGAATGCCGCTGATATTCACAGATTCATCAATTTCACTTAGGATGGACTTAATAGTTTCTTCAAACTCTGTGTCGCTTTTATTTTCTTGTTGAAAAAGGAGGAGAAGGGAGTTTTCGGGAAAGTCGAAGTCATCTGAAAGAATTTCATTGACCTTTTCAAATTCACCATCCGTCCTGAAACCGTCGCCGCCCAATATGCTGGGAAGACCAATAGCAAAATATCCAAGTCCCAGTGCAATCATTATCCATAAGGCCAGGAATAATTTATAAAACTTTGTTATGTTATTAGACATGAACTTCATTATATTACTCCTTCACATAAGTATAAAGATCGAGCGCATAGCAGAAAAAAATTCCACTATTCAGCTGCTTTGCATGGCTTTGAAAAATAAGGGAAATGTTTTCCCTTAAATCAAAAAAAGTCAGTTTTTTTAGAACGGGTTCTGTTCTCGAGTATAAAATTAAAAATTACACATCAATAGGAGTGACAAGTCGCCTCGATTTTGACACTCCTTTTTTCTTGGTTTAACGATAGCCTTACTGGTTAATCTGTTTAATTTGTAATATAAAATGTACCCTAATTACAAATGACAGAACTTTTGGTTATTCAAAACATGTCGCACAATTTCCTGGACACTCTAAATCCCATATTAATATGAAGGAGAGTTGTAAATAATGAAAAATCTAGCAATGATTTGATTGGAACGGAAGGTGAGTGACCTCCTGCGGGACTAGCGTGCGTCTAGTTCCAGCCCCTAGCCCCTCGGGGTCAAATAACCCCAAGAGATAAAAAGGAAGACCGCCTTTTTTCTCTTGGGCCTTTCCACTTTATAAAGATAAGTCATCATCGAATCGCTATCGCTCTTCGTGATTCCTTTATCTCATACGAGAGCCCTAAAATCTGTACGTCGCTGAACGGCCGCTTCCGCTTTTACTTCACCGCACGCCCCGCGGAGTCACGCACGTGGAGTGGAGATCAATAGACATATTTGGGGTGCGAATAACTCAACCATTTCTTTGACTAATTAGAAGTTTGTACTTCAAAACAGAACCCGGCAGCTTATTTACAGCTTTTTAAGTGAATAGCGGTAAACAAGTCAGCTATTTTTACAGTTATTCATAGAATTTACTTAATAAGGGAACTTTGGTCCCTTATCAAGTAAAATTTGGACTGACCCTTTAGATATAAAGCTCCAATAAGTAAAAATCAGCTTATTTACAGTTTTTCCGATTTTTTCCACTAATATAGTTTACTTCTATAGTTTCGCAGATTCAAATATTAGTATCGTTCATAAGTTTAAAAGATGTGCTTGAAAGTTTAGCATATAAGCAAGGAAGATTTCTGCCTTGAGGGGCCAAGGAACCAGGAGCTGAGAAGGAGATTGAAAGAAAGGTTATAACATCTTTCCTGAAGTTAAGCTTGTTTCCTGGAGGAAATCCATTTAGCAGCTGAATAAAGCGAAGGGAAATGATAATCCGCGATTTTTTCAGTATCTTTATCCGCAATCAGAATCGTTGTACAGCCGGCTTTCTTTCCTGCCTCAATATCCGGCTCCCTGTCGCCGACCATGTAACTCTGTGATAAGTCAATTTCATGTTTTTCAGCAAGCTCAAACAGAAGTCCCGCTTCTGGCTTTCTGCATGAACATCCTTCATGGGGCTTATGTATACAGCTTGAAAACTCTTCGATAACTCCGCCTTGTTTTTCTATATCTAGTTTCATTTTCTCGTGAATTCTGTCTAAATTGGAAGAAGTCAGATAGCCAAGTCCCACTCCACCCTGATTCGTGACAACAAAAATTTTATATTCAGCCTCATTTAACAGCCGGACAGCCTCAGGAACCTTCTCAAGATAGTAAATATCAGAAAGTTTATTGACGAATTTAACTCTTTTCGATAAAACTTCATTTATAACTCCATCTCGATCTAAAAATACCGCTTTTTTCATTTAAATTCTCCTTAATAGTATAAAAATTCTACCGTATAACCCAAATAATTGTCGCATCCTGCGCTTTCCGGGGAAATAGTCGGAAATAATTCCACGAGGAAGAATAGATTTCCTCTTTTAGTATTTTCTTTTTGTATTAAAACTATGACACATGGAGCGAGAGAAGTTTTCATTCTAAAAAATAAGGGAATCAATAGCTGTAGACAAAGAATCAATAACGAGAGGAGCAATAGTGATGAATAAACATGAGGCGAAAGGACATGCCAAAAAAGGTGCTCATGAAGCAAAGCCATGGGTAAAAGGCCTTGGTCGCGCAGGTTACCTGGCTAAAGGAAGCGTATACGTCTTGATTGGTGTACTGGCATTCATGGCAGCCATCGGTGTCGGAGGAGGAAAGACGACTGGAACCCAGGGAGCTTTGGCTTCCATTGCAAGCAAACCTTTCGGTGAAATCATATTATGGCTGCTGGCCATAGGTCTTGCCGGGTATGTTTTATGGAAAATTGTCGAAGCCATCACCGATCCCCAAAACAAAGGCCACGATGCAAAAGGAATTATAATTAGAATCGGTTTTGTTTTTAGTGCGATCGTTTATGCAGGACTTGCGTACAGAGCTTTTCAACTCGCAACCAATGCAGGAAGCAGCGGGGGAGGAGGAGGCAGCAGGGAGACAATCACTGCTCAAATCCTTTCACAGCCGTTCGGTCAATGGATGGTCGGCGCAGCAGGCGCAGCAGTGATAGGGTATGGTCTTTATGAAATCTATAAAGGATACAGCGAGAAATTTACAGATTCCTTTCATAGAAGCAAAATGGATAAGAAAGAATATCAGCTTGGAAAGAAAACAGGAAAAGCCGGTTTGATGGCACGAGGTGTTGTATTCTGCATCACTGGTTATTTCTTGATTCAAACCGCCGTCACAACGAACCCCGACAATGCAAAAGGGCTCGATGCAGCACTGTCTGAAATTGCTCAGCAGCCTTTTGGTCAATGGATGCTCGGGTTGGTTGCAATCGGATTGGCAGCTTATGGAGTATTTCAGATTCTTAAAGGCAAAAATAAAAATATGGCCTTTAGTTAAATTCAGTTGTTAAAGGGTATTAATCGATAATTTATCAAAGGGACTGCTGCGATAGTGGCGGTCTCTTTAATGTGGGTAGATAGTAAATTTATTATGTAAAGTAAAGATTTTTCCCTTTAGATTTTAGTTTATATTTTGGAAGAACTAAGTGATATTTAATCTGACAGCATGAATCTATATATTCCAGGAATCCGTTCCGTCAATACCGCTATCTGGCAACACCGGAGTGGTTTATGAAGAATCCTTGCACTACGGACTTCACAAGAGCAGCAAAAAACCTTGTTGTTGGCTTACTGAACTAGAGAGTGTTGAGGGGAATTTTCCTTTTTATACAGAAGCTAAGAACAAATAGAAAAAGCCTGATCGATGAACGACCAGGCTTTCTGTTAATCCCAAAGAAATTTTTTTAAGATTTTATCCACTTTTTCTGTTTCATGCAGGCCGCTGTGATCGATTTTTTCATCTTCAATGAGGCGCTTTTCAAGATTATTTTCCGGGACAATTTCTCCAATGGCAAAGGCACTTTCAACGTCCACAACTTGATCGCCTGATCCTGCAATGGCCAGAACCTGAAGCTGGGACGGAAATTGGCCTCGGTTTTTCACCAGATTCTTTAAAGTATCTGAATCAGGTCTTAAGTCAATAAGAGCTTCTCCGGTGTTGACTCTGTGGTAGGATTCTTTAGAAATCCCGTCGAAAGGGCTTCCGATGACAGCAAATTTAATGGTTTCAGGATACTCGGAATTTCCATTGGTTTGTTGCAGATAATTTGTTGAAACAAGGCCACCCATCGAATGTCCGACAAGATTCACTCTATTGGCATTGAACTTGATTTTCAATTCTTTCATAACGCTTTGTAGACGGGAAGAGGTTTCCGAAATGGAAGCTTTGTTCTTTTCGAAAACGATTTGTACCAAAGGAGGCAGGCCGGAAGAGGAGTTCAGAGAACCTCTCCATGTGATTTCTCCATCTGCAGAAACATACACAACGAGGTCTCTTTTACCCCATTTTTTTTCTTCAAAACGGTACAGCATGGTTTTAAAAGAATTATAGGTGCCTTTATAACCATGTACGAACACGGTTGGAATGCCGGCAGACACCTCTGAAGAACTTTCTTTGGATTCGGCTATCTGAGATTTAAGTGTGATATAAGTTAATGAGAAGGTAAGCAGGAGCAGAGCCCCGACTGATAAAGCCTTCTTTCTATTTAAGTTGCTTATCATGGGAAGTTGTTCTCCTTTAATTCCTGATATACTAATCATAAACGATTATGTATGACTTGAAAATGTTTTATCTGAAATTCTTCTGTAATATAAAGTGTAATATTTGGTATTAAATAAAAGCAAAAGAAAAAGCCAGTTACAACCAATAAAAACGGTTGAAATGGCTTCTTTTTTTATGCATTTTATGAAAACGTTTTTTCGCTTACTATTTCATTGTTTTCGTTTTCAACAAGCACCTTAGCCGGCTGATTCTCTTTAGCAAGTTTTTCAGCTTCTGCGATGGCTTCTGACTGGCCATTAAATAATGATGTTGGAGCAACATCTTCTATTTTTACAAACCAGCCGCTTTCGTCTTTGTTTGGTACTACATAATATTCTTTCATGAGTATCGCTCCTTTCTAAGTCTTCTTTATTTTGTTTCCCTATTTTAAAACTGTAAAACCCATAAAGTGTTATCCTAGTTAGAGAGAGGGAAGAGGGGCCAAGAAGAAAATTCCTTCAACTTTTGTTAAAATAGGTGAATTTTTGATATAATGAACTTTCAATCAAAATGAAAAGTCCGACCAGATAATGGAGTTGATAGTGTGAGCAAGAGCAAAGGCGGCGGAACAGGAAAAGGCACCGGGAAAAAAGGCTGGAACCGCTGGCAGAAAAGTGCGAAGAAAAAAGCTGCCAAACCATATACAAGCAAAGGAACCAAACAAGGCAGTGGAACAGAAAAGGATTCTTCTGGAAAATAAGAGAAAAGAGCTGCATCCGTTCAACTGGATGCAGCTCTTTCTTGTTGTTGGTTAAGTAATGTTACTCTGTGGACAACTGATAGCTATGTTATACACGTATCAAGGGGGGCAGCAGCTGCTGATTCACCCATGAATTAAGCAGGGCTTATAAATGGCCAGTCGATTAAAACGCCCAGTTTCCTTTACGGAAGATTGGTTCAATAGATCCGTCATCAAGGACACCGTCGATATCCAGATGTTCAGAACCTATCATAAAGTCCACATGTGTCAAGCTTTCATTGAATCCAATTTCCTTCAGTTCCTCTTTGCTCATGTTTTTGCCGTTCTCCACACAGATTGAAAGGGCATTGCCAAGAGCAATATGACAGGAAGCGTTTTCGTCAAATAATGTGTTGTTAAAAATAATATCGGTATTTGAAATCGGTGAATCATGAGGCACTAATGCAATTTCTCCCAAGAAGGAGGCACCTTCGTCCGTTTCAAGCAGACTTTTTAACGTGTCATAGCCTTCTTCGGCACTGAATTCTGTAACTTTTCCATCTTTGAAAGTCAGGGTGAAATTGTTAATCAGGTTTCCACTGTAATTTAAAGGCTTTGTACTGCTTACTGTTCCATTGACACTGTTTCGGACTGGTATGGTGAATACTTCTTCAGTCGGCAGGTTGGGAACGAATTGAACACCTTGGTCATTGGTGAAAAGGGCGCAAATCCATTTGCTTTTAGGGTGCAGTTCAACTGTGAAGTCTGTGCCTGGACCTTTATAGTGAAGTTTACGGAACGCACGCTCATTAAGATAATCAGCATTCTTTGTCATGTTTTCAATGTGTTTCTCCCAAAGCTGGACAGGATTTTCCTGATCGACTCTGGTTGTGTAGAAGATTTTATCCCATAATTCCTCGACAGCTTCCTCTTCAGGCAGGTCAGGGAAAACTGTTCTGGCCCATGCTTTAGAAGGAACAGCCGCAATCAGCCAGCTGATACGGCCCCCGGAAATAAACGGCTGAAAGTCTTTGAACGCTTCACCGCTTGCTTTATTGGCCATGGCCACCCGCTTGGAATCAATGCCTTTCAACAATGTAGGATTGGGAGAGGTCAAATTGAGTACAGCGGCATTTTCTTTCGCCATCTCCACCATTCCTTTAGCTTTCCAAACCGGGAAGTCCTTCAGCCCTTCTTCTGGAGCCTTTTCCATTTTCATTCTTGTTAATTTTTCATCAGAATATTCTACAAGTACATTCTTCGCGCCTGTTTCATAGGCTTTTTCGGTTAATTGAGCCACAAAGTCAGCTTCAGTAATAGGAGCATTGATAATGAGTGTCTGCCCCTTCTGCAGATTGATTCCCACCCGAATCAATAAATCGGCATATCTCTCTAATTTTGTTTCTTTTGAAGCCAAGTTGAAATCCCCCTTTTAAGTAGCTTACAAGATAAATATACTATGTGATGAGTAAATTCACCAAATCATATGAAGCGCTTTCATACTTTAAAGCGTTAAGAGGGACTGTCCCTTTTAATGCTGTACAGCGCAAAAAGCCCCTGCTTCCAGAGTGGAGGCAGAGGCTTTCTCTTCTCAAATTATTTTCCAGAAACAAGAGGGGAAACTCCATTGGCCGGCGGCAGGTCTTCTTCTTGAGCACTTACAGATGCTCCTGCTGCTGATAGTGCGATAAGTACCAGTGCTGCTACTGTGATTCTTTTAAGCTTCTTCATATAAATCTCCTCCTATAAACCTATTATTTTTTCATATGCCACGTTAGCCTTTGTAAGGTAATGGGCGGCATATTTATATTTTCTTATCTCTTGATAGTAGTTACCAAGAAATTTAGAATACTGAGCCAGAAGATGAGGGTTTCCGGTATTTTCAAAGTAGGGAAGTGCTTCATCTTTCATGAAGCATTCGAATTCCTCATCAAGTTTTTCAACAGCATAACCATAAATCCTGAATTCGTAATATTTTTCTATATTCTTCTGCTGCTTTGACAAGAAGATGCCTTCTTGGAGCCAGCTTGCAGCTTCATCCATTCTTTTGAGTTTATAATATTCTTTCACAAGAGCAAGAATGGTCGTAAGTTTGCTGTCATGGTCATTATGTTTGAATTGCAGGCTTTTTAAATAGTGGGCAATGGCTTCTTCTGTCCTGTTTTCCATAGACTTAAGATACCCCAGATTCTGCTCGACTTTCCCTCTCATCACAACATATTCAATATTCTTGCTGATTTCATTCGCCCATTCATAGTGGATGATGGCTTCACTGATGTTTTGGATGCGCCTGTAACAGACTCCGAGCAGCAGGTGGATTTCTGCACATCTTTTATTATGATAGAGGCTCTGATAGAGGCTGAGGGATTCTTCAGAATAATGGATGGCAAGGGCATGCTTTCTCAGTTGAACAAAAGTGAGTGCCTTCAGATAGAATAGATCGGCTTTCTCTTCGGTGTCCAAAATGCTTCCAAGAACAAAATAATGCTCCGCATCTTTCAGGTGCTGGTTGGATTCCTCATAACTTCCTCTTGCATAGTGAAGGTTCCCGACAAACTTATGGAAGTAGAATCGCAGCTTATCAGAAAGATTTTTATAGCCTTTTTCAATTGCTCTGATGAAATCTCTCGGACTCTCGTAATCTTTAAGTAAAATATGATAGCGGATCATAAGGATGTGATAACTGTTAAGAAGAGTGACGTCATCAATATCAATGATCTGCGGGGAGACCACTTCATATAGGCGTATGGCTTCCTTGCAATCATTCTTCAATAGCGCTCTGTTCCATTCAGAAAATGTTTTCTTAAGAGTTTCATCATCATTCTGTATCAATGAGATTCCAAGCCTGCTGCATAGGAGCTCGATGACTTCAGTAGAAGCGGTGGTTTGATTATTTTCGATCTTGGAAAGATAAGAGACGGATAGAATTCCTGTTGCAAGTTCTTCTTGTGTTAAGTTCTTTTTCATGCGATGATATCGGATCTTACTTCCGATCGTCATGATTCTTTTCTCCTCTCTATCTATAGTAATAGTATAAAATAATCCCGTAATTAGAACGAGTTTGGCTGCTTGGGAAAATCAGCCCCGCGACCCCTTAAAGAATGCTTGAAATACATGTGTTTTCATGAAAATTTTCCTAAGCAGCAGCTCTGAATCATAATAAGATTACCACATAAATTCTGCATATAGTCCGAATATTCCTATAATTATATTTTTGATGCGTTTACTTGGAATTAACAGGAAAAATACAGTACATTATAAGTAGTGTTATAATTTTAGAGAGAAATTATGAAGGTTAAATTACATATAGATTGGAGTGGATTTCTTGATCGATTTACGCAGTGACACAGTGACTAAGCCGACAAAGGAAATGAGAGAGGCTGCCCTGCATGCAAGAGTGGGGGATGATGTGTACGGTGAAGATCCTGCTGTCAATGAACTTGAACAAACGGCAGCTAAACTCCTGGGAAAAGAAGCAGCTTTGTTTGTCACAAGCGGTACCCAGGGAAATCAAATAGCTGTTCTGACACATTGTAATCCGGGAAATGAAGTAATTATGGAAGCGGAGTCTCATATTTTTTATTACGAATCCGGAGCAATATCTGCTTTTGCGGGTGTCCAGCCAAGGACGCTCAAAGGCATTCGCGGTGTCATGGATCCATTAGAGGTGGAGGGGGCTGTCCGGGAAGATGATCAACACTTTCCAGAGACATCCTTAATATGCATTGAAAATACCCATAACCGGGCCGGAGGAGCAATTGTACCCTCTTCTAATATGAAAGAAATCTATGCTGTAGCCCAAAAGAATCACATTCCTGTCCATGTTGATGGTGCCAGGCTGTTCAACGCTGCTTCGGCTTTAGGGGTTCCCCTGACGGAATTCACTCAGTATTGTGATACAGTCCAGGTCTGCCTATCAAAAGGTCTAGGAGCACCAGTTGGATCCATCACAGCGGGAAGCGAGGTGTTTATCAAAAAAGCCCGGAAATGGAGAAAGCGTTTGGGAGGCGGACTGCGTCAGGCAGGGATTATTGCAGCACCTGGATTGTATGCGCTGAACCATATGAGAGAAAGACTCGTTGAGGATCATGAAAATGCTGTCCTGCTTTCTGAAGGATTGAGCTCGATCCCCTCTTTGACAATCGCCAACAATGTTGATACCAATATCGTCGTCGCAGAAGTTTCTGCACTCGGAATGACTTCAGCAGAATTCACCAGTCTGCTTAAAAAAGAAGGGATACTTGCCGTGACCTTTGGACCGTCACTCGTTCGTTTTACCACCCACTTTGATGTCAGCAAAAATGATATCGAAAAGACGATTGCTGTCGTCAAAAAGCTTGTTGAAAATTAAAAAATTGAGAGGTCATTCTTAAAGAGTGATCTCTTTTTTCCGCTTCCTTATGGTATTTCTTGCTTTTCCCCTCTCTAGTTAGTATCATTTTCACCAAAAGCACCATACATACCAGTTATTGAACGAAAGATTAGGTGATTAAAACACTAGGGCGGGAAAGGATGAGTTTTTATGTGGAAAGAGTTTTTATCGAGTATCGGAATCGGCAATATCAAGGTGGATACAATCGTCGAAAATCCTACCTTGACACCGGCAAGCGAGCTGAAGGGTGAAGTAGTAATAGAAGGAGGCATGTCTGACCAGGAAGTAAACAAAATTGTCCTGACCATCTTTATCAGGGAAGAGGACTATCGGGAAGACAGTGACTTTTCCTATCATGAAAAAGAGCTGCATGGCTTTGCCCTGGAAGAGATAGGTATCGTAAAGGCAGAAGAAGTGAAGAGGGTCCCTTTCAAATTTTCTTTGTCTAAAGATCATCCAATATCCGATAAAGGAACAGAAACTTTCTTAAGAACTTTAGTTGATATTCCACAGTCAGTAGATCCTGTGGACGAAGACAGCATCAAGGTAGTCAAAAGCCTGTAACCATGAGAGCAGATAAGAATGATTCCCTATAGAACTGTTTTCGTAAACTTTGCTGCTTATTTATAGGCATTTCATAAAATAACGCCATCATTCACTGGTAAAAACCGGGTAAGCAAGGAAGTAAAGAGCTGCTCCTTTTTATTAGTGAGAAATTGTTTCAGGAGAATTGTCAAAAGTAAAGATATAGAAAAACAGACTTTTAAAAGATTCTTGGTTATGGGTTTTGTTTTAAATTCCTTCCCTTTCAGACAGGGGGATTCGAGCGGAAATCCATCATTTCTCCACAGCAGCAATCTTTGCGAAAGAGTTATAGAAAAAGAGGAGGAGAATTATGAAAGCCATCATTCATGAGGGAATACAAGGAATGGAAGGACTCTCACTTAGAGACTTTCAAGAGCCGGCAGTGAAAAGCGGCATGGTGAAAATCAAATTGAAGACTGCTGGACTGAACCGCAGAGATCTTATGGTCTTAACCAGACATCAAGAAGAACAGCCTCCGCTGATTGTCGGGTCTGATGGAGCGGGCACTATAGTGGAAGCGGCAGAAGATGTAACAAATGCAGCTGTAGGGGATGAAGTGATCATTAACCCAGGACTGGGCTGGAGGCAGAACAGCGAAGCACCGCCGGCAGGGTTTGAAATCGTCGGACTGCCTGATCATGGTACATTTGCGGAGTATATTATACTTCCTGCAGTCAATGTGGAAAAGAAGCCCGCTCATCTGAATTGGAAAGAAGCGGGCGTATTGTCTTTGGCTGCATTGACAGCTTACCGTGTGTTATTCACGCGGGCAAAAGTAAAAGCTGGTGACACCGTCCTGATACCTGGTATAGGCAGCGGAGTGGGGACTTTCTTACTGAAATTCGCTAAAGCAGCAGGAGCGAGAGTAATTGTGACATCTCGCAGCAATGATAAACAGCATAAAGCAATGGAACTGGGAGCCGATCGCAGCATTTCCACAAACTGTGACTGGAATGAGGAACTGAAGGATGAAACCATTGATATCGTTATTGAAAGTATCGGGAAGGCCACCTTTGATAAATCGTTAAAAGTAGTTAGAAAAGGCGGAACGGTTGCCACTTTTGGAGCGACAACAGAGGATAAAATTGAAGTGGATATCCGCCACTTCTTTTATTCTCAGTTAAATTTACTCGGGTCTACAATGGGCAGTGCCGAGGAGTTTTCTGCTATGCTTCAGTTCATTGAAAAACACAAAATTACACCAGTGGTGGACAGCGTATATTCATTAGAGGATTTTGCAGCAGCCTTTACGCGGTTGAAGGATTCTCAGAATTTAGGAAAGATTGCTTTCCTTATTGCCCAATAACTAGAAGAGAGGGTCTTACAGAGTTTATGGTAAGACCCTTTTTCATTGAGCAGAAAAGTAAAGCTTATAGTTACTTCAAAATGAAGAGTGCTCATCCCTTTTCAAATGTCCGACTAAGAAGGAATCTGCATGAACACTTAAAACAAAAAAGCTTGGATTGTAAGCCCCGTTAGGGAACTTTAAATCCAAGCTCAAGGATCTTTAAAAAAATGCACGATCCTTTTTTTTTTTGTTTTTTAAGAGGTCTATTGTTTAATGGAATTATAGTACTGAACCGACGTTTGAGCACCCTCACTGACCATTTTGTTATCCTCTACATCAGCAGGATCAGGATTTCCAGCTTTTTCAACTGTAAAGTCTTTCTTGTTGCGGTTCTCCCATTTTTGCTTTGCACTTTCCATCATATTCTGGATTTTCACTCGGTTTTCTTTTTTGCGCATCAGAAGCCCTGCTCCTGCTGCAGCACCTAACATCAAGGTTGAACTTAGTCTCATACCCTTATTCCTCCTTGTAACAATTGTAGAAATATATTTACCCTGCAGGCTGGTGAATTAAACATAGTGAAAAATCCTCTATTCTTGCATTCCGTTTATGGTGGAGTGGAGAAGGAAAAAGAAAAGAAAGAGATTAAAAGTTGGAGGTTCAGTCATGGGTTATATTCATGTTTTCCTATTATTGTTCATAGGATATGTTGTCTTTACTATCGATAAAAAACAAAAAAACTTTCCTGTGCCGATGGTTCTGCTCTTGATTGGGATCGGATTGTCGTTCACACCTTTCTTTTCTTCTGTAGCTATTACAAGAGATATGATTTTTAATGTATTTCTGCCGGCGCTGCTGTTTATATCTGCCTATCAATTTAAAACTGCGGGCTTAAGAAAGAATATTGGAGTTATAAGTGTCCTGAGCACGCTTGGTTTGGTGCTTACTGTTTTCATTTTAGGAGTTTCTATTTATTTCGTCGGCTTGGTTTCATTATCTTTTATGGGAGCTTTATTAATTGCTTCGATATTGACACCGACAGATCCCGTGTCAGTCGTGTCAATTCTGAAGAAATCTTCTAATAGTCCCAAAATAGCTGATGTGGTGGAAGGGGAGTCGATGCTCAATGATGGGACAAGTGTGGTTCTGTTTACTGTCATTGCTCATCTTTATATCTCCGGTGAGCAGTTTCAGCTTACCTCTGCCCTGGGAGATTTCCTGCTGGTTTCTGCAGGAGGGCTGATTATCGGCATGGTCTTTGGCTGGATTGCCAGCAAAGTCCTTCATTTTACTCATCACCGGCAATATCAGGTCATGTTAAGCATTGTCCTGGCTTATGGAAGTTTTTATCTTGCCGAACATCTTGGTGTTTCAGGGGTGCTTGCTTCGGTATCGGCAGGTGCCATGCTTTCTTGGAAATTGGATACTACCAATAAAGAAGAGGATCTTCGTAATTACCTGGACTCCTTTTGGGAAGTTATCGAACCCAGCATCTTGTCTATTCTATTTTTACTGATCGGAATTGAGTTCATGAAACACTTTGATTTCCAAAACATCGGCTTCATTTTCATCATTTTTGGTTTATCACTCATAGTCCGATTCATTGTACTCGCAGGGATATTAAAGATGTTTCGTTTATGGAGGCAGGAATTTTTATGGGATGATATCTCCCTGATTACCTGGTCTGGTATCAAAGGGACTATGTCAGTGGCGCTGCTGCTGGGTCTGGCAGCTGAAAAAGCAGGACAGACTGATACAATTTTGTCGTTGACGTACGGTGCCATTGTTCTTTCACTGCTCATCCAAAGTCCACTGGTCTATCCGTTATCACGATGGTTCTCAAAACAAAACAGTTAATGCTTGTCCTTTAGGGCCGTTTTTTTGATGCTCTCTGGAACCCCTGGCTATGCCGGGTGTTCCAGAGAGCTTAAAGCGTGGTATAAAACACCTTCTTTCTTAAGGATAAGCCGGTTCCCTATCACTTGATGCCTTTCTAGCAGGAGGGGAGGCATCCTTGCTGATGGGCATTAATAGACTAAAATAAACGGAATTTTTCCGGTTAAGCTTCAGAATCGTAGATGATTTTGGGGATATAAGCGGAATTTTTCCGCTTAAGGACAGCGAAACGAACCATTTTAGCATCTTTTATACAAATAAGCGGAATTTCTCCGCTTATTTGAGCTGTATTTCGCGCGATGACTTAAATAAGCGGAATTTCTCCGCTTATTTTCCACATTTTTTCAGCCGGAATAAATAGCCAGAGAAAATAATTCAATGGGCCTTTTAGGCCGAAGCTGGTAAGGATCCAGCCGCAGAGAAAACAACCAGTTTAAACTGATGGTTTTGTTTTGAAAGCTTTTATTACAAGGCTCTTTTCCTAACCTTTGTTGCTGTTTCTTCTTATACAAACTGAACAACATTGTTTGTTGCTGTGTCATTGGAATTCCCCGATAAATAAAAATGATTCTAGTATGGAGTCTGGATTTATTAGCGGATAGTTTTTTTCTCGATCTTGATTGGAGTCGTGTACCTGTAACGGAAATCAACAATCTTTCATAAAACCCCAAGTGAAAAACGCAGAATCGCTTCTTGTAGAGGGCGGTTCTGCCTTTTTAATTGCAGCCGCCTCAGTTTCTCAGCATTCTCTCTTAGGCAGGTTCTTGAAGAGAGGGAAATAATTGGGTTGAACATCACTTAAAGCAGTAAAAAAGGAAACAGCATATAATACAGCGAAGAATATACAAAAGGGAGGCGTTCAGATGAAGGAAGCATTTTCAAGAATTCTGCGATTAAAAGATAGAGACGAATTCAGGGACAAAGTTCTCAAGGAACGATTACATACTATTTTGCCGGCTATCATGAACGAACATGAAATCGATATGTGGATCACTATCGGCCGTGAATACAATGAAGACCCTGTGATTCATACTTTCTTTCCTTCAGCTGTCGACAGTTCAAGAAGGCTTACGATTTTTATGTTCTGCAAGGATGATGAAGGAAGGGTTCAGCGCTTCGTATTAAATTCCAATCCGGCGTTAGAGCCTTTCTATCAAAATGTCTGGGAGGATAAAACTGAAACTCAATGGCAGTGTGCAGCACGACTCATCCATAAAAGAGCTCCTAAAAAAATCGCTGTGAATGCAGGCTCTCTTCATTCTGTAAGTGACGGTCTGACAGTAAATGCTTTCAACGAGTTGCTGAGAGCAGCAAAGGTGGGGAAAGAAAGATTTGTCAGCTCTGAATCACTATTGGTGGACTGGCTTCAAACAAGAAGCTCACTTGAACTGGCTGCGTATCCTCACATATGTGAATTGGCCAGGGAGATTGCGGAAGAAGCTCTGTCGAATAGGGTAATTCATCCAGGCGTGACTTCTACTAAGGATGCAGTAGAATGGATTCGGCAACAAGTATTGGACTTAGGACTTCAAACTTCCTTTTATCCGACCGTTGATATTCAAAGACAAGGATCAGGTACAGACAGATTGGAGAATACAATCATCAAGCCTGGCGACATTGTCCATTTGGATTTCGGAATACATTACCTTGGGCTGGCTACAGACACACAGCAGCTGGCATATGTGCTGAAGAACGGAGAAGAAACAGTCCCGAACAGTTTGACGGAAGCCTTGGAAGAAGCTTTAAGGTTTGAAGACATTGTGTCCACGTCTATAAGTGAAGGAAGAAGCGGGAACCAGGTTTTTATAGACAGCATGAGAGTCAGCCGGGAAAAAAATATCAATGCTATGCTCTATTCACATCCGCTTGGTGTCCACTGCCATGGAGCAGGGCCATTAATCGGTTTGTACGACAAGCAGGAAGAAATACCTGGCCGGGGAGATCTGCTAATCAAAAACAATACTTGCTATGCTCTAGAGTTCAACATCAGGAAGTATATCTCCGAGTGGAATCAAGAAGTGCCGATTTACCTGGAGGAACCGATCTCCTTTATCGATGGAAGAGTCGTTTATCTGGCAAAGCGGCAAAAAGAGTTTCACCTTATACGTTAGGCTCTTTTCGTAAACGTTGTTGCTAATTGAAATTAGTTACGAAAAAAAAAGACCATAAAACACTCCAATAATCCGTTGATATTGAAAAGAAAAGAGCTGTTCTCCCTGACTCGAGAGAACCCATTAATATTCGGGGGTATCCGAAAGCAGCAATTTATGCGAAACCAGCCATAAGTTAAGAGTGCAGCCGGCCCAACTGCCGGCTATCCGCATGCTTGCGGGTTTAGTGGAATATATTCTTATAACTGGAAATCCAACCTTTCTTGAACAAAATGGTATAATGGTAAGTAATTGAAAAAACGTTCGTAAAAGAGTCGTGAAGAAAGCTGGGAGAGAACAAAGGTGAAAGAATATATACGGTTTAAACAAGATGAAATGCTGAATCTGATAGAAGAGCTGGTCAATATCGACAGTGGCTCTGTAAACAAAGCGGGAGTCGACATGGTTGGAAATCGATTGAAGGCCGAGTATGAAAAAATCGGGTTTAGGATTCATGAGGTTCCTCAAAGAGAATATGGAAACCATTTGATCATTCAACACAAGAAAGCAGATGTACCGGAGATCCTTGCCATTGCCCACATGGATACCGTTTTCCCATTTGGTACTGCTGAGGAGAGGCCGTTCAAAAGAATTGGGAACATAGCTTATGGACCGGGAGTCATTGATATGAAGTCCAGCCTGGTTACTCTTCTATATGCAATGAAAGCATTAATAAAAGAAGGTTCACCACATTACAAAAATGTGCAAATTATTTTGAATAGTGATGAGGAAATTGGGTCGCCTTCATCTAAAGAACTGATCATAAATGCAGCAGAAGGAAAAAAATATGCACTCATAATGGAGCCGGCCAGAAAAGATGGTTCACTTGTTTCCTCACGAAGAGGAAAAGGCAATTATACCCTAAATGTCATCGGAAGAGCCGCCCACTCCGGTATTGAACCGGAAAAAGGAAGAAGTGCTATTGAAGAGCTGGCGCATAAAGTCATCCAGATGCATGAATTGAACGATCACGAAAATGGTATCAGTGTCAATGTCGGCTTGATTGAGGGAGGCTCCTCTGTCAACACGGTATCCGATCATGCCAGTGCTCAGATGGAGATCCGAATTGCAGAAACAGATCAAGGTCTCAGGGTCGAAGAAAAAATGGAAAAAATCTGTTCCAGGACAGATGTTCCAGGTACCGAGATCACTCTTGAAGGCGAAATCAACAGACCTCCTATGGAAAAGAATAAGCGTAACAGACAGCTTCTGAGAAAAATCATGCTAGTGGGTGAAGAGATGGGAATCGAAATCACCGATACCTCTACAGGCGGAGGTTCAGATGCTTCCTTCACTTCGGCTGCCGGGATTGCGACCATCGATGGGATGGGACCAGTAGGGGGCAATGCCCACAGTGATAAGGAATATCTTGAAATCTCTTCTCTTACTGAGAGGACACTTCTTTTGGCAAAAGTGATTGAAAATCTTTCAGAATAAGGTGAGATTATGAAGGTGCATATTCTGGCGGAGCTAAAGAAACTAGAACAGAAACATGAAGTTGAGATCCTGTTTGCTGTACAAGCAGGAAGCAGGGCATGGGGCTTTCCCTCGCCAGACAGTGATTTTGATATTCGGTTTATATACAAGCATCATTTGAATTGGTATCTAACTCTGAACAAAAAAAGAGATGTCATTGAATCGAAGGCTGGAAAAGAGCTGGAATTAAGCGGATGGGACCTCAAGAAAGCAATGGTACTGTTGAAAAAATCCAACCCGTCGATGCTGGAATGGCTGCAAACAGAAGACAGGCTTATCGTGGACAAGTACTTCTGTACGAAGATTTTTCCATTGCAAAAGGAGATTTTTTCTCCCTCTTCGTGCTATCATCATTATCTTAATATGTCGAAAACAAATTGGCAGAAGTGGCAGAGAGATTCCGTTAAATCGGTCAAATTGACTCTTCATTTACTGAGAGGGCTTCTTTGCTGCTTATGGATAAAAGAACGAGAGTCCTTCCCGCCTGTTCCATTCAACGATCTTTTTCACCAGATGGTGCATGATCAAAAGATAAAAGAAGAAATTCAGAGAGTAGTGGAGTTGAAAAAAAGCGGTGAACAGAAAATAGAAGAGACTGCCGGCTTTCTATACTCATTTATAGATTTACATATGAAAAAACTTTCAGAAGAATCACCGCAGTTCAAGGAACGTCAAAGTTTTTCTGCAGAGTCAATGGACCGGGTATTTAGAGAGCTGCTAATGAGAGAGAGCTAAGTTTGTGACAGAACCAGGTTACATCAGGCCAGGGTGGATCAAGGTTGATAAATGCAGTGATTAAATCAAGATAAGACACGGATGATGGAAAAATAATAGCGAAGAGGCGGATTCATGAGGATGGATTCGTTTTTTTCGTGATGATTCCTTTATTCCTTTAAAGCGCTAAGAGGGACAGTCCCTCTTAGCGCTTTAAAGGAATTAAGTATGTACGAACAGAAACCTTTTTCTCAGAGTTTTCGTCAAATCTGAAAAGACTTGAAAAGGAGGGATGACTGTTATGTGCAGAAGGTGTTTTTATCTAAAAATGGCGAGAAAACTCCCTCTTCAAGCGTGTGAAGGGCATAGCCCAACGGTAAGGGGGAGATGAATCGCCTGCCTTTGGTCTCTACTAAAAAAACTTTGAAAGAAACATACGTTCCCAAGGTACCATCTTTCTTGGTATAATTACTACAAGGAGGTGAAACCATTTGAATGTTAAAAAAACCTTTAAATTCAGGATCTATCCAAATCACCAACAAATTGAATTAATCAATAAAACGTTCGGTTGTTGCCGGTTCATCTACAACTATTTTGTTGGGAAACAAAAGAACAAAGACGCTTATTGGTCTATCGTAAATGAAATGGTACAGAATGGGCAGCTTTTACAGAACAATTGGAAAGGTGAATTTTTCAACAAGTACCAATCCATTAAAGCTGTTCGAGAGCTCAAGAAGACCTATTCATTCTTGAAAGAAGTCGATAGTATTGCCCTTCAGAAATCAGTNATCACCAACAAATTGAATTAATCAATAAAACGTTCGGTTGTTGCCGGTTCATCTACAACTATTTTGTTGGGAAACAAAAGAACAAAGACGCTTATTGGTCTATCGTAAATGAAATGGTACAGAATGGGCAGCTTTTACAGAACAATTGGAAAGGTGAATTTTTCAACAAGTACCAATCCATTAAAGCTGTTCGAGAGCTCAAGAAGACCTATTCATTCTTGAAAGAAGTCGATAGTATTGCCCTTCAGAAATCAGTTGAAATCGTTCATGATTCCTACACACGATATTACAAGAAACAAAATCGTTTACCTCGCTTCAAATCGAAGAAGAACCCCGTTCAATCCTATACCACAAAGTTTGTGAACGGGAATATACAAGTGAAAGATAAACACATCAAATTGCCAAAACTCGGCCTGGTTCGCTTTGCCAAGAGTCGAGAGGTGGAAGGCCGAATATTGAACGCCACCATTAGACGAAACCCTTCAGGTACGTTCTTCGTTTCGATTTTGGCTGAATCAGCAGTTCAACCCTATAAGAAAACCGGCACCTCTGTCGGAATCGACGTAGGTTTGAAGGATTTCGCAACTCTTTCAGATGGCACAACTTATAAAAACCCCCGCTTTTTCCGTACACTAGAAAAGAAAATAATTAATGCCCAACGCATTCTTTCTAGGAGAGAATTGGGTTCTTCGAATTGGACTAAACAAAAAAAGAAAGTTGCCCGGCTGCACGAAAGAATCGCTAATGCAAGAAAAGATATGCTGGATAAAATCTCTACCGAAATAGTCAAAAACCACGACATTATCGGAATTGAAGATTTGTCTGTCAAAAATATGTTGAAAAACAAAGACCTTTCAAAAGGAATCAGCGAAGTAAGCTGGGCCCAATTCAGGTCTATGTTGGAATACAAATCAGTATGGTACGGCAAACAGGTGATAGCCGCAGCGAAAAATTTCCCT
Organism: Rossellomorea vietnamensis; assembly: GCF_008180615.1. GTDB lineage: Bacteria > Bacillota > Bacilli > Bacillales > Bacillaceae_B > Rossellomorea > Rossellomorea vietnamensis_D. The sequence continues at coordinate 79,784 of NZ_VTEH01000014.1, read as the reverse complement.
TCCAGCCAGCTATGTTCTGTATGTAATCATAAGTATAAAGCCGTTAAAGATCTTGCGTTGCGTGAATGGACGTGTCCAACTTGTAACAGCAACCATCAAAGGGATCTTAACGCAAGTATAAATCTTCGCAAAGAAGCTTTGCGATTAACCGCAGGGACTGCGGAGATAGCCTAATCAAAAATGAACCAATAGGTTTGTGTTCTTAGGAATCCCCCACTTCAAGCGACCTGTAAGGGCGGTAAGTGGTGGGTAGTTCAAGGGATAGGAATAATTTTGATTGTTCTCATTAGTCCGTTCAATGCGATGGCCACTTCATGGGCGTTCTCGTTTATTGTATGGAATGATTATGTGTATGTGATGACCGATGAAATTGTAACGGATATTGAAAAAGAAATAGGCGAGGTGACAGCCTATTCGGACATGGAGGAACTTCCGGGCAGCTTTTCTAACGAGTTCAGTGTTGGTACAAAGTATTTTTCAATAACTAACATAAGCACGGAGGAGGCTATCGCGGTTGAGGTACATAGCGGAACTTATCAAAAGGCTCTCAGGGAAAATAAGTACAAGGAACGAGAGCCGGTTGATGAGAATAAGACATTATCAGGTTTCATCTTGCTGCTGCTGATCATCCTTCTTCCCGCAGGATTATATATTTTTATAAAACATATTAAAAATAGTTCATGATCAAGGCTGAATAATTAACTTTAGTTTTTTATAGTAAACACTTTTTGAAATAGGGGAAACAGAAGATATCCCATAAGGACCCCTGCTATATTCAGAATAAAGTCATCGATATCTAAACTGCCGCGGCGTGTTAAAAATTGCCCTCCTTCGATCATACTTATACCCAGAGCTGCCAAAGCTGCAAGCTTTCCTGCTTCGGGTTTCCCCTTGATATAGCGGTAATACACTCCAAAAGGGATAAAAAGAGCGATGTTGGCTCCCAGGTTATAAAAAGCGACAAGAATTTCTGCTTTTCCTGAGAAGTAAAAAGAGATCGTTTCAAAAGGAGTGAAATTCGCCTGATTATATTCCTGGTTATTGGGCCTAGAGAATAATAAGACAAGTAAGCTGCAACTATATAAGCCTGTTAATGTATGTAGCCAATTTTTCCGGAAAGAAATTACAACTCCCTTTACCAGACAGATTATATAAAGAGCCAGGAAGGTGTAGCAGAGCCAGACGACGGCTATTACGAGGGGATGCAGATAGTTCGTCAGCTTCAGCCAAATGGGAGATAGAATAAAGAATAAAATCTGTGAAAGAATCAAACTGGTTCTCATGGTACCTCCATGTAAAAAGAAAGCCCCCCATTTCAGGAAGCTTCCAATTTGTAGTTTTTCTGGTGGATATGTTTACTCTTCCTTATCAAACCAGAGTAGCTCCTGGTCTTCTTCATCACCATTATAATTAATAAAGATCTCTTCGTCTGCCTTGATATCACGATAGGCATAAAAATCAAACGTGTGATTATCAAAATTGATTTCATAGGTGCCGTTGGGTTTGTAGGAATGATTAAACAACATCCCGTAACCCAGCAGCAGAGCTGTATGATTTATACCATATTCAAAGGCATAGTCAGCCAAAAGAGTTTTCTCGATCAATTCATGTTCCTTATTCGGGTATGGAAGTACCGGAGCTTCGTGGATTAATTCTCCCTTTTTAATATCACGGGTTGCAAATACCCCTCTATTTAAATCTCCGTCACTAACTTTGGACGTACGTACTTCAATCATGATTTCACCTTCATTTCTGTCTTTTTATGTGTCTGTTTTTTTCGGATATCTCCTGGATACTAAGAGCTCTCGCTCAGAGCGAAGAGAAAAGCATTTTGCTCTCTTGCTTAGCAGGATTTATCCAGTTCAATATGACGCTATCTTTCAAAATTAATATAAAATAGCCACAAAGTTTATCATAAGAGACTTTTAAATACTATTCCTTAAGTTTGTCAGTTGAAAGCTCAGAAAGCAACCCTTTTGCAGACAAGAATGGATACTAAACATGCCAATCTTTATCATAATTCCTTTATTTTGTAAATATAGTAAAATTGACTGATTCTATTTTGTAAAGGGGACTTTCTATGAAAATTACTCGTTTAGGACACGCTATGTATTTATTTCAATCGAAGCAGGGGAATAAATACTTGGTAGACCCATTCTTTGATATGAATCCGGGCTGCCCGGAAGAGTTCCAGACTGACTCATTCTTTAAGAGTATCGATGCTGTCTTTCTGACTCACGGCCACTTTGACCACACAAGCGGTTTATCCAAAATCAAGGAAGTGAATCCTGATTGTCTTGTTATTGCCCAATATGAGCTGGCGATGATATTGACTCAGGAAGGCCATAAGAATATTTTTCCTTTAAACCTTGGTGGTTCCTTCGTTTTTAATGATATGGAATTGACCATGGTCCAGGCAAAGCATACATCAAGTTATCGTGAAACAGAGGGAACCCCGATTTACGCAGGAGAATCCTCAGGCTATATTCTGAATTTTACGAGTGACCATACTGTCTACCATTCCGGTGATACCGCACTTATGATTGATATGAAATTGATTCAGGATTTCTATAAGCCGACGATTGCGATACTTTCTTCATCAGGCCAATTTACTATGGGGCCAAAAGAAGCGGCATATGCAGTTGAGCATTTATTGGACGTGGAATACGTAATACCGAGCCATACATTCCCTACAAAAGAAACAGCCTCTTCAAAAGAAACTCTGGATATCTTATTGGATGCATTCCCGGTTGTTGCCAACATGGCTGGCCGTGATACAGAATTGGCCTCTCATTTGGCGGAGTGCAAGAAAACCAAAGCCATCATTATAGAGTATGGTGAAGAAGTATCATTTTAATGCCTCATTGCAATGACTGTTTCCAAAGTTAAACTGAGACAGCTGTCTTCACTTTCAACAACTAAGTATAAAACTAAAAATTCTTAAATAGAGAAGGCAGTTCATTTAGCTGCCTTCCTTTTTCATTCTTCATCTCTCACTACCTCAGCTTGAAGTTCTACCTCCACATTCCCTTTTAGTGCCCGGGTAATCATGCAGGATGACTCGGCTTTCTCCGCTAGTTTTCTGGCTAGAGTAATATCTTTATCTGATGCTTCTTTTTTTAAAGTAATAAGGGGTTTATGGATGATTTTTTGATATGTAATGATCCCTTTGGTGACATCCACAATTCCTTCAGATTCAAGCGTAAGATCACTTTTATCCAGGCGGCTTCTTTCCATCATGGCGGCAAGGGTGATAATAAAGCAGGTGGCGGCTGCCCCCAGAAGCATTTCATCTGGGTTCGTTCCTATTCCTGGTCCATCCATCTCCTTTGGAATCGAGATGGCTGTTTTCATATTCTTTGTTTCGATATCTCCTATGTCATTCCGCAAGCCCGGCCAGTTCGCTTTTAAATGAAAGATATGTTCAGTCATTGAAATTCCTCCTGTCATATAATAGGTAATTTCATTTTATCAGATTCTCTATAGAAGGAGGAGAAATCCAACCTGAGTCGAAATTACTGAAGGGAAGAGAATAGGAAGGTGCTGGAATAAATGGAGGGTGAAGTTCCTTATGGGTAAAAACATTACAAAATAATTGGCAAGGGAAAACCGGTCTTTATTCTTCATTCGATGGGAACAGATTATAGAGCAATGGAGGCTTGGCTGGAACCGGTTTTTACAAAGTACGAAAAGTTTAAACGAATCTATTTATAATTGCCCGCACATGGGAAAAGCACGAACAGTAAAGACTTTAATGGTACTGAGCACTCTATTGAAAAGACTATTTTCGCAAAAATTGTTGCTTTCAGAAAAATTCCAAGACCCGGATTTTTCTCCGGATACTAAACATCTCTTTTCGTTTTTGCCTGCCAAGATATTGTAAGTGAATTAGGGTCTTATCTTTCAAAATTCATATGAAATAGCAACAAAGTTGAAAAGAGCCCTTGGAAATTTTAGGATTTTATTAAATTGGAGGCTTTGCATGATTTATGTTATTCGGCACGGTGAGACAGACTGGAATAGGGAAGGAAGGCTTCAAGGAAGAAATGGCGTTCCTTTGAATTCAAGGGGACTGGACCAAGCCAAAGAGCTGAACTCTGTCTTAAGAAACATTAACTTTGATTGCGTTTACTCTTCTCCACAAGGTCGGGCGGTACAGACGGCAGAAATAACTGCAGGGGTACCACCTGTCATAGATGAGAGACTGAATGTGTTTGATTTGGGTGAAGCGGACGGATTAAGGAAAGAAGAAGTAATAGTTAAAGGCATGCTTCCTGACCGTACGGTATATAAGGGAGTAGAGGAAGAAGAGGTATTTATTTCAAGAATCTTCGAATTCCTTTCCGAACTGGAAAACAGGTTTAGTGGGCGTGATATCAACATATTGATCTCTGGTCATCGATGCACGACGGGTGGTATAGGGGCCTATTTTAAAGGCATTCCCAAGAATCGAAACATCTTGAAATATTCTAGCGACAACGGAAATTACAGGATATACCAGTTCCCTTCGGCAAAAACAAATGTAAAGGAAACAGACAATGAACTTAGATCATATTACTAGAGTGGGATTGGCTGCTGCTGGTTTCCCCCTTACTGCCTGGAACTTTTTCATGAACAAAACCAGAACAGTTCCGGCGCCGGGTAAACTGGTTAAAACTAAGAATTCTACTATACATGTTGTAGATTCAGGCTCAGGTCCAGTCACTATCATCCTGGAGGCTGGTTTGAGTTCTGTGTCGATTGACTGGTGCTTCGTGCAGCCGGAGATTGCCAAGCTTGCCAGAGTCATTTCTTATGACAGGGGAGGTTATGGATGGAGCCGAACTAAGAGACAGACGAGTTCAGCCGGTGACTCAGTAGAAGAACTGAAAGAATGGTTGTATCTTCTGGAGGTGAAGCCGCCGTATATTCTGGTTGGTCACTCGTATGGTGGCATGATTATGAGATTATTCGCAAGTTCCTTTCCTAATGAGACTAAGGGTTTGATATTAGTGGACGCAGCTCATGAAAATCAATATATCGAGAATGCTTCTAATAGAAACAGAACAAAGAAGTTCAACCTTCTCGCCAAATTTGGTTATTTGACATCATGGATGGGTATTCCAAGACTGATGAAGCACAGAGTCGGCCGGAAATATCTTGGTCCAGAACATGAAAAAGCATTGAAATACATTGGCTATACTCCGGAAGCCTATCAGTCTCTTTACTTTGAATTCAGGGATACTGGCAAATCGGCCCAACAAATCTTGAAATCCGAACCGCTGCCCGCTGACTTACCCGTTACTGTCATCAGTGCCTGTAATCCTTCAAAAGAGTGGAATGAAAACCAACAAGAGATGGTGAAGCTTACTCAACATACCAAGCAGATTAAAGTGGATACCGGGCACTCTGTTCATGTAGAAAAGCCGTCTATAGTGATTGAAGAAATAGTCGAGATGATCAATAGGACAGTCCAACTTAAAAAGGTGGAGTAAAGCCGGTGTTAAATAAGAGTAACGAAGACAATAAAAGTGGAGACAAATTTTCAAGCCGGCCTAAATAGTCGTTAGGTTATACTTGAATAGTGGAACTTATTGCTGGAAAGGGGCTAATGAAATGTATGAATTAAAAACCAAAGAAAATGACAGCAGTGTTATTGAATTTATCGAAAACGTAGACAGTGAGAAAAAGAGGGAAGATTCCTATAAACTTTTGGATATCTTTACAGAAACAACAGGATATCAGGCTAAGATGTGGGGTCCGAGCATCATCGGATTCGGCTCTTACCACTATAAGTATAAGACGGGTCACGAGGGAGATGCACCTCTTGTAGGATTTTCTCCGCGAAAAGCGAAAATCAGTCTCTATTTTGCAACCGGAGACCCTGATAGGGAAGAACTTCTGGAGAAATTCGGTAAGCACACTTCAGGTAAGGCATGTGTGTATATCAATAAAGTAGCCGATATTGATGAGGAAGTATTAAAAGATTTGATAAACCAATCTGTGGAGTTTTTGCAGAAAACCTATCCCGGCCAGCCGTAAGTTCTGGTGGCTAAAACGCTTAAAAGAATACGTCTCATCGTTAAAGCAGTAAGAGGGACTGTCCCTTTTACTGCTTTAATGCAATAAAGGGTATAGGCTGGGCTGGTAAGAGGCAGTATTATTTACTGTTTTGCACCTTACAAGTAAACCCGATACTAGTAAAATTTAAAATTGCACTAATTCTTCAAGAGAATGGATTTCAGCATATGGTTTTATATCTGTATCGTTCTTCGTTTTATGTGGATTGAACCAAATACCCTTTATACCGGCATTTTGACAGCCGCCAATATCCTTGTATAGATCATCTCCAACGAATAGTGCGTCTCCGGGTTTCACATTAAGCTTTTTCAAGGCTGTTTCAAAGATATGTATGTCAGGTTTGCTGAATCCAGTTTCTTCAGAAATAACTGCGATCTCAAAGCAGTGATGTAATCCTGTGTTCCTGATTTTTGCTTTCTGTCTTTGAGTTGAGCCGTTTGTTATAATAGCAACCTTCAAGTCCTCCTTTATAGTGTTTACAATATTAATAATCTGATGGTTTATGGGAAAGCACTGAGGGAAATATTCATTCCAAAACTCTTGGATGCAGTGGTCTGCCAATCAATGCTTTGGTGGAAAATCTGCATAAAAAGAGTGCAGAACTTTTGTTTTGTCGTTATTACCATAGCAGCTTTTGTCATACTCTTTGAACTTTTGCAGCATATCATTTTTAGCTGAATGCTCAACATCCTCATAGCACTTCTCTATAATAAGGTTAAAAATATTTTCCACTGCTTCATCTCTATTAAGCAATGTATCATCTAAGTCGAATATCATTGCTTTACAATTTTTCATCCGCATTCCTGCCTTTTTCTCCTCTTTTTTAAGCACCTTTAATTTATCATAACTTAAACAGAGCAATCTTGTGTTAACAAGAGGACGCTGAGTTTGAAACTTAGAGACGAGAGCATTCGTCTAAGAAATAGCCACTCTCTAATTTGTATATTCAGAATCTTCACCCACAATGAAGTAAGAATGTGGTAAAATCTTCAAAAGACCAGAGGGAGGAATAGATAAAATGGAATTCATTATTGGAATTTTACTCATTGTTTTATTTTTGATTATCCTCCTTGCCATCATCGAATCCGGAGTAAGAAAGGGAATCGATAATTCCGAAACCGGACAGATGATCCGCCGGTTTTTCATGGAACAGATGAAGAATGCTGCCCCGGTTTCAGATAAAGAAATTGAGAAGGAATTAGAGGAGATATCCAGACAGGAGAACGGCTCACGTGAATGAACAAGGAGGTAGAAAAGTGGGGTTGCCACAATGCGGTGAATGCGGATTGCGGCTGTACTGGTGGAAGGTATTTAAGGACATATCCTTCGAAACCCGGCTGATTCCTTATCTATCCTTTTTCAGACATCACTACCCTCTTCTACAATATGAGCCGGTGTATCTATAAGTGATATAGATTGCCGGGAATGGGAACGGAGTTGACGTAAAATGACTTACACCAGAGCCGAACAAGGGAAAACGACTAAGATGCTGATCATTTTTTTTCTGATAACATCGCTGTTCTTCACAGAAAGCTCGATCCTGCAGGGCTTCAGGTCGCTGCTCTTGCTTTTTCTGGTTCTGCCATTGTGGTTGAGCTATAAACTCACTATTGAAGAGGGCAGAATAAGATATGGGATATACTTTTTTCGCTTCCGATTATATGAAAAAATTGTCAAAAGTGAATCCATAAAATCTATTATATTCAAAAGGACAGGGTGGTCAACTAAGAAGGCGGTCATTAACAGGAGAGGGCATAACATTTGGGTCATATATTATGAGCCTGCTGAGATCTATGAGGAATTAGAGTCTTTTGCTGCTGAGAATGGTATTGCTGTGAAAAAGACAAGAGATTATAAGCTTCTTGAGAAATACTACTAAAAAAGATCATGAATAAGGTGTTGTAAATAGTGAAGTTCAATCATCTGCTAAAGGCAATTCAAGACGTAATAGACAAAGAAAACTATTCGGGAACCGCTATTATAAAGCAGGGAGAAGAAGTCCTACTGGAAATAGCAGCAGGTTTTGCAAATAAAAGCGAAGAAAGGCCCAACGAACTTAACACACGTTTCGGCATTGCATCCGGCTGCAAAATCTTTACCTCCACAGCTATATGTCAATTAGTTGAAAAAGGGCTTCTTGGTTTCAACACGAAACTAATAGATTGTTTGGATATCTCTTTTGTAAATTGGGATGAAAAAGTCACGATTCACCAGCTGCTGACTCACAGCTCCGGCATCCCCGATTATTTTGATGAAGAAGTAATGAATGATTTTGAAGAGCTTTGGAAGGAAACGCCGATGTATCTGCTGAGAGGGCCTTCCGACTTCTTACCGTTATTTCAACATCAGCCGATGAAGAACGAACCGGGGAAGGTTTTCCATTACAATAACGGAGGATATATCTTGCTTGGACTGGTTGTAGAAAGGCTGACGGGGGTGCCATTTCCAGACTATGTGGCTGAAAATATATTTAAACCGGCCGGAATGCAATCCTCTGGTTATTTTCCTATGGATGAACTGCCCCAAAATACCGCTTTTGGGTATGTTGAAAAGAGCGGTGGTCAGTACAACACCAATGTTTATTCCCTGCCAGTAAAAGGGGGGCCAGATGGGGGTGCCTATGTAACTGCTGGGGATATGATCCGTTTTTGGGAAGCCCTATTTGAAAACAGAATTTTGGATGAAAAATTGACCAGGGTCCTTTTAAGTCCTCAAATAAAAGTTAAAGAGGGAGTCCACTACGGATATGGCGTATGGATAAACAATGAAGAGGCTGTAACCAAGTATCATGTTATGGGATACGACCCAGGTGTGAGTTTTCACTCTGGTTATTTCCCGGAAGTGGATATGCGGTATGCTATACCCTGCAATCATAGCAGCGGAGCCTTTTCTATTATGAAAAAGATAGATGAATACATAGGGAGTATCAGCGGGAGGTAATGAATATTCATGTGGAATAGAATAATAACAGCAGGGATGTTTACCGTTTTCTTCGGAATAGTAAGTTTGTTCATCGGTGCCTTCTCCACTTTAGTTTCAAGCCAAAATGGCTATGTGTATACGTGGATCATACTGATCGCCTTACTGGTGACAGGCAACTTGTACTTTCTGGGAGTTCTTGCAAAGCTGCCGAAAAAAGCAGGGGTGTTAGTTCCAGTCTTGATCCTTGCTCTTCCTTTAGCAGGGTATGGAGGATATGAGGCTTATATAAGTCATATAGAAATAAAAAATGCTGAAGTAGATCTGACAGCATACGAACCATTTAAAAGCGGTTCCAAAGCTGCTTCACTTGATGAAACCAGCCTTTTTTCTGTCTCTGGCAATGTTCACTCACTGGACGGTGCAACAGCTTTATATCCAGTGATGGCTTCATTCGTCCAGGCGGTTTATCCAGAGGGTGAATACCCGCACGACAACCCTGCTGAAAGTCCAATGGTGGCTTCCAAAACTGATGAGGCATATGGAAGGCTTGCTAAGCAGGATGTGGACCTAATCTTCGCTGCAGGTCCATCCGATTCGCAGAAATCAGGGCTGAAAAACATGGAAATGACTTCGATCGGCAAAGAAGCATTCGTCTTTTTCGTTCACAGCAGCAATCCTGTGGAAAGCCTCACCATTGAGGAACTTCAGGGGATCTATTCAGGAAAGATCACCAACTGGAATGAAGTCGGAGGCAAAGACAAGGAAATAATCGCTTTTCAAAGGCCTGAAGGGAGCGGAAGCCAGACTGGCCTGCAGAACATGATGGGTGAGATTCCGATCATGAGACCTCCGACCGACCAGCAGGTTGACGGCATGGGGGGAGTGATCGAAAAAGCTTCCGATTACCGAAATTACCGCAATGCCATTGGGTTTTCCTACAGATTTTTTGCAACAGAGATGCTTGACAGCAAGGGGATAAAATTATTGAAGATTGATAATGTTGAACCTGACATTGAAGGCATACAAACTGGGAAATATCCTCTTACAGGAGAATTTTACGCGATTACCAATGGAACAGATAATCCTCAGACAGATTCTTTCATCGATTGGATCACCTCTCAACAGGGGCAGGAACTTATCCAGAAAACAGGGTATGTTCCGATTCAATAATGGAAGGAGGGAAAATATGAATATCAAAATCCTTAGTTATCAAGAAAAAGAGATAAAAGCTTGTGATATATCATCACTTTACAAGGATGCCGGTTGGTGGGAAGAAAGAGGTACCGGAGATATTGAAAAGATGCTGAGAGCACAAATATCAGTGGGAGCCTGGAAAGGAGACACCTTAATCGGGTTTGCCCGGGCAGTGTCGGACGGAGTTTTCAGGGCGTATCTCGAAGATGTCGTCATACATAGCAACTGGCAAAGAAGCTGGATAGGGAAAAGGCTTGTATGCCGGCTGCTGGATGATTTGGCGCACATTGATATTATCAGCTTATTCTGTGAGGTAGAACACATTCCTTTTTATGAGAAAACGGGATTTAAAAGGAGCAGGTCGCAATTCGTTATGCACTGTAAGTAATAGACTCAAAGAAAGGATGAAACGATGAGTAAAAAATACTTTTTTCCTTCGGAGCCCTCTCCGGCAGCCGATAAACCAATAAAGAACTTTCTGCCCCCCGGGTACACTTCGGCAGCTATAGTGTTCCATCCTTTTGTCAGAATGCCTTTAAACTGGAAGCCTGAAAAGAGTCATACACCCCATATGTTATTTCCTGTTAAAGAAGACACCTTATTGTTCGGAACACCGGTCTCATGGGAAGCAGTAAGAAAAGAGACGGGGATGAATTCTATTAAAGAACTGGCTATTGGATTGTACATGTGGATAGGAGGGATTTACCACGAAAAAGCAAAGCCGGAAATCTATAAAAAGCTAAAGGACGTCATAGGAATATCTTTGTTTCCACCTAAAGAGGATCAGCTTTCTGAATTAGTGATTCAGAGTTTCCTAGAGGTCATCCGCTGCAGCGGATCTAGGACCGTACATTTCGAAAAAATAACTGATGGAAGCGGCTCTTTAGTAATTGATGAGATGACCACTGAAGATATGCTTTATTTGTGCGAAGAGCCAATCAGTTTATATGATGAGAAAGAGGATTATATTTTTACTTGTTATTTTGATGAACCCTATTCATTCATCATTGGCAAAAGAGATATAGAGGGACTATGTCAAAATATAGGATGGGAAGGCATTGTGTGTGATGAAAACACCACTCATGCCTGGTTCTTAAAAGAAAAAGAATTGAAACAGTTTTATAGCAAGGACGAATAAATAAAGCAGATTCTCCATCAAGTGAAAACTGACAGGCTTGGTGTAAATCTCAGGAACTATTTTTTGAAAAGCAAACCACAACTTAACAAATGGGAGGAATAGAGAATGATGGTTCTCAAGTGGGCAGCGTATATCATTTTCATAGCAGGGTCATTTCTTTTTTATTTTAAAGGCACCAGGAAACCGGAGAAAAGATCAAGGTTGCATTTGACTCTGATTATGACGGCAAGCTTCATTCTGTTAAGCTATTATTATTGGTTTAGGATATAATGATTTCGGTGAATTTAGACATAAGGAGCCTATCAATCTATGACACTTGAACCGGTTAACTTAAAAGAAAAACTTAGCAAAATTACGGACCATTGGTCTCCGAAAGTTATTGGAGAAATGAACGATTATCAATTCAAGCTTGTGAAAATACATGGTGACTTTGTTTGGCATAAGCATAAAGATACGGATGAAGTGTTTTTCGTCATTGAAGGAGAGATGATGATTGAATTCCGGGATGGCATGGTCTCTCTGCGGAAAGGGGAAATGTTTGTGGTCCCTAAAGGCGTTCAGCACAAACCGTATGCCGAGCAGGAATGCCACATCATGCTGGTGGAACCAAGGGGTGTTGTCAATACGGGAGAAGCCGGCGGGGAATTGACAGCCGAGAACGACAAATGGGTTTAAAGTCATCACAATATGCTCAGTGAAATGTTCCCATCAATTAAGGGTTCATGAAAAGGAAGTGAATAATATTGCCGTCGGTAGGAGTATTCGCTGTTGTAAAAAATAAGGATAATGAAGTTCTTTGTGTCAAACTGAATTACGGGTCCGGAAACTGGACTTTGCCAGGAGGACACCTGGATAAGAATGAATCACCCATCGAAGGGGTCGAAAGAGAAATCTTGGAGGAGACAGGCTATATAGGGGAAGTGGAAAACTTGGTCGGGGTTTATTCTGCTCCAGAAAAAGATGATTTAGTGCTCTTGTTCAGGGCGGGTATTAAGTCAGAAGGCCGTTTCATTCCGAATGAAGAGATTAAAGAAATCGCCTTTTTTTCTAGGGAGAATCTCCCTCTGCAGATGCACCCTTGGAATAGAAAGAGAATTCTGGACAGCTTTTCAGACACTGTTAGTTTTGTACATACTTTTAATGAGGCAGAATCGATATGACGCCAGCATATTTGCACCTTATAAATGATGGTGAAAGAATGAATTATCTTCACCTGCTTCTAATGGCTGATGAAAGTGAGGAAGCTGTCCGTAATTATATTGCCGAAGGAGATCTGTATGCCATCCATTTTGAAGATGTATTGGCAGGCGTAATTTTATTCATTTCTGTTAACGACAGTACGGTGGAGCTGAAGAATTTGGCTGTGATACCCGAATTCAGAGGGAGGGGCATCGGCAAAGCTTCCATTAAAGAAGGTCTGGTTATTTATAAAAACCAGGGCAAGGATAGAGTCATAGTGGGAACAGCAAACTCCAGCATTGACAACATAGCCTTTTATCAAAAAGCAGGATTCAGGATGTATGAGATTAAGAAAGATTTCTTTTTGAAATATCCACAACCCATCTTCGAATACGGAATCAGGGCGATGGATATGATCATGTTTGAAAAAACTCTTATGTAGAGTGGTCAGCGGAAGGCTTTTGCTTCTGCAGCTTATATGCACAAGGCTGTTTTCGCAGAGATTACTGCTTTCGGATATCCTCAGATACTAAGTACCAGGTCATTAAGGTGAATTAGTGAATTATAAGTGGTATCCAATAGCAACAAAGTTTACGAAAACAGCCTTGTCCAAAGACATGAAGAGGGAATGGGGCCACTCCTGAACATTGAAGGACTCCGAAAATCTCAGCAAAAAAATGGACATAAAGGGGTTTTAGACATGTACTGGATTGCAGCATTATTTGATGAAAAAACTGAAAATGAAATCAAACAAATCTGGAAAGAGTTAAGCGAAGAATCTCTTTCTTTCTATGGTGAAGAGATTAAGAATGGCAGGCCGCACGTGACCATAGCCAGTTACACCAATATGGATAAAGAGCAATGCATAAGAAAAATGAACGAGCTATACAGTAATAAAAAGCAAGTTGAGATCTGTTTCAATACACTCGGTTCTTTCCTGAACTACGGGACCCTTTTTTTCTCGCCTACAGTTACCAAAGAATTGATGGATTTGCATAATTCCCATTATGAGATTTTCAGGGAATTTAGTGAAGAAGCCAACTCCTTGTATATGCCGAACCAATGGATACCTCATTGTACTCTTGCCAACAAGCTTCCTGAAGAGGAATTGGCGGCTGCCTTTCAATACTGTTTGAAAAGGAATGAATCCATCTATGGAAAAATCACTGCAATTGCATTGATTGAATTGGCAGAGGAGCAAGGGAAACAAATGGAAGCTCCCATTATCCACACCGTACCATTAGTAAGGAGGGAAAATCTTGTTTAAGCTGAAGTTAGACGAACATATTTATACTGCACTCTTTCAGCCGGAGGATGCTATTGAACTCTATGAACTGATTGCTGAGAATCGGCATTCTTTGGGAGAGTGGCTTTCTTTTCCCGGCAAAACAAAATCTCTTGAAGATACAGAAAGGTTCATTGAAAGGTCTTTAGATAGATTCTCAGCAGGAAACGGTTTCTGGGCTGGAATATGGTTCAATGGCCAACTGGCAGGGGCGGTTGGTTACCTGCATGTAGATAAAAGCAACCGCAAAACGGAAATCGGGTACTGGCTGGGAGAATCATTCCAAGGGTATGGACTCGTTACAAAGTCATGTCAAAGATTTATTGATCATGCTTTTAAGGTGTGGGAGCTAAATAAAGTGGAGATTAATATGGCATCCAGGAATACAAGAAGCAGATCGGTGGCTGAACGCCTGGGTTTTATGGAAGAAGGGACCATAAGGGAATTTGAATACATAAATGGAGAGTTCAAGGATCGAGTCATATATGGAATGATACGTAGAGAGTGGGAGGGACAAAGGAAGGAGGTAGTCCTTTGAAGAAGATGACGGCGGTAGTGCTGTATCCGCAGTTCAGTGAATATGAGTTGAGTGTGGCACTTTCTATTTTAATGCAGGGGGGCAAGCCGGTCCTAATCTGTGGAGAAAGGACCTCACCTATAAGAGGTGAGTCAGGATTAACATGCCTTCCTGATAAGGCATTTCATGAGGTTGATATCAGTGAGATTGATAGTTTGCTCCTCCCAGGGTGTATGGACGTCATGTCACTTGATGAAGAAGCGGCTTTATTCGATTTCCTGAAAGGAGCCGCGGAGAAAGCATTAGTCATAGCCGGTATTTCCAGTTCACCTTATCTACTGGCAAGAGCAGGTCTTTTGAAAGGAAAAAGATATACTGTTGGAATGGTAGAAGAAGCTCGTGATCAGACCGGGGTTTTTGAAAAAGAGAATTACTCTGATGAATTGATTGTACAAGATAGAAATATCATAACAGCCAGAGGAAGAGGCTTTGTCGAATTCGGTGCTGCTTTTGGAGAGGCATTGGGACTTTCCTTTGAAAAAGAGTGGTATAAATGTTGAAAATTGATGGAGATAGAATTTATTTAAAAGAACTCGAACAATCCGATTGGAGAGGAGTCCACAGCTATGCCTCTCATGAACTTTCCAGCAGATATCAGGCTTGGGGACCGAATACAGAAGAAGATTCCCTAAACTTCGTTAGAGAAGCAGTGGCGGACTGCAGGAGAATACCACGGACCAGGTTCTTATTCGTCATCATTCATAAAGGAGATGATAAGGTCATTGGGGCTGTGGATCTCACCATTAAAGACATACATAACAGAGCTGGGGCTATGGGGTATATCATCCATCCGGATTCATGGGGGAATGGCTATGCAACTGAGGCTTCTAAACAGCTGATTCACTATGGATTCAGGGAGTTAAAGCTTCATAGAATATATGCCACCTGCAATCCTGAAAACATAGCTTCCATAAAGGTATTGGAGAAGAATGGAATGACCAGGGAAGGAAGAATGCGCGATCACCTGAAAATAAAAGAAGGCTGGAGAGATTCCCTGCTATATTCGATATTAGAAGATGACTAACCAAAGGGGACAAAGTCATCTTTGACTTCGTCCCCTCGGGTAATAAAGGTTATATTGTTCTTAGTTACAACATTGACCGGCAGTCAATTACTGCCCAAAAGGTGACTCCATTTCAACTGCAGACTCCGTAACTTCTGCAGGCACTTCGATTGAATCGATTTCATTGAATTTGGAGAAGCCGCTCTTCATGGTTTGATCAACCTTAACTTTTTTGCCGTCCTGTGTCATTTCTATTTTTTGGGTGATATCCATTTTTACTGTATGGAAGCTTTCTTTATCAATCCACATTTTCAAATCCATTTTTGAAAGGGAAATATCCTCCATTGCTCCTTGGAAAGAAGATTGAAGTTCATCACCCATAAGCGCCATTCCTTCTTTAAGAAGCTGATCCGCTTTTTCTTCCTCTAGAGAAAGCTGAAGAATAAAGTTGTCATCATCCTGCTTAAAGGTAAAGTCGTCAAGGTAAGGCTCCAGCTGTTTTAATTGATTTTCAGGAAGAGAGGATTCCTGCAGAGCGGCATCTTTTAATAAGTCTGCCATTTCGTTTGGAACTATCGTCCACTCATTCTGAATGTTGTCTTTCATGTAAATCTCCTGCTCTGTTAAGTACATCTCAACTTGTGCCAATGGTAATTCACTGCCTTCCAGTTCATCCATCGTCATATTGACGGAAGAAGTCTGATACATAGTCATCGGATCCATGACAAGATCAGTAGAAGAAGTAGTGCTCATATTCATGGTTCCTTCTTCAGCTGCTTCATCGTGAGAGACTTGCGTTAACTCCATATCCATATGTACGCTGGATAGTTCAGAATCAGCCTCCTGGGAATTCGTGAAAACTTCTTTCAGAGTCAAATCACTTTTATTCTTTGCATCATCTTCTGGCGAGGCGGTCATTGAACAGGCACCCAAAGATAGAGCGAGTGCTGCGGTTGCTAAAACTTTTGAGAATTTTTTCATTATGACACTCCTTTTTTTCTTATACTATATGTACGATTGTCATTGACAGAAAGTTTCAATTTTTGCGAGAAAAACAGATTGGTATAAATTAACAAAAAAATTTCGCCAGGTATTTAACCGCTTGACAGTCCATATGCCAGGCCTGAATCAGGGAAAGGGAGGATCTGAAATGTACGGATTGATTGCGCTGCTTGATGAGCATACAGAGAAAACTGTCAGGGGAATATGGAAAGAACTGAAAGAACAATCCATTTCTGATTATGCCTATGAGGTGATTGACCGAATTCCGCATATCACATTGGCGAGCTGCCGCAGCATTAAGGAGGATGCATTCATAGAAAGGATGGAGGAAGTTTATCAGTCTCAGAAGCCCGTCGATATCACATTCAACTCACTCGGATCTTTTATGAAGTCAGGCTCCCTCTTTCTTTCTCCTGTCGTCACCGAAGAGTTGACAAATCTGCATAGCAGTTATTATCAAGGTTTTAAAGAGTTCAAGGTTAAAAATAACCCTCTGTATGAATCCGATGAATGGGTTCCCCATTGTACGCTGGCAAACAGGTTGTCTGTAAAGAAGCTGGCCGAGGCTTTTACCTATTGTTCTATGAATGTCGGAGTAGTGTCCGGCGCCATAACGGATATAGCTTTAATCAAAGTACAAGGAGACACAGCTCCTGTTATACACTCAATTAAATTGAAGCTATAAGAAAGGAGCAAGATAATGCTGCATCATATCGAGTTATATGTTTCAGATTTAAGAGAAACGGTTGATTTTTGGGACTGGTTATTGAAAGAGCTTGGCTACGAAACCTTCCAAAAGTGGGATAGCGGCCGCAGCTGGATCATGAACGGTACCTATATTGTCTTTGTTCAAGCGGAGGAACGCTTCCTTGATGTAGCTTACCACCGCTGCAGAGTAGGCCTCAATCACTTGGCTTTCCATGCCCTTTCTCGTAAACACGTAGACCAGCTAACAGAAAAGTTAAGAGAAAAGGGCGTGAATATTCTTTATTCAGACAGACATCCATTTGCTGGAGGAAAAGGATACTACGCTGTTTTCTTTGAAGACCCTGATCGAATCAAGGTGGAAATCGTGGCGCCGGACTAATTCTTCTATTTAGGCTCTTTCCGTAAAATCTGCTGCTTTCTCCCTTTATATGACGACTTAGGCTCATCCAGCTCCAGCGGCCAGCGACTAGCAGATTTCGGTCTCCCTCCTTGCGATAAGTCATCATCGAATCGCTATCGCTCTTCGTGATTCCTTTATCTCATTCGAAAGCCCTTAAATCTGTACGTCGCTAAACGGCCGCTTCCACTTTTGCTTCACCGCCCGCCCCGCGGAGTCGTGCGGCTGGAGTGGAAATCCATTACTTTTGAAAAGCCACAATCTTTGCGAAAACAGCTTTAAGAAAGAACCCATTCTAAAGGAGGCGTTCATCCTGTTAGGCGTTAAGAAAGGACAAGTGATCTTAACAGACCATTCTAATAATTGGAAGAGACTTTTTCAGAAGGAAAAACAATTGTTAATAAATATTATTGGTGAGTCAATAGAAGATATTGAGCATTTTGGAAGCACTTCAATTGAAGGGATAAAAGCTAAACCGGTCCTGGATATCCTGGTTGGCGTAAATAGAATGGAAGATTTCAACAAATTCGACAGGTCCCTCATGAAAGCAGAGGGATATTATCATCTGCCGGGTGTCAAACTTCAAGGAAAACAGGTCTTTGCTAAGTTTTCAGATTTAGAGACCTTAACCAAAACACATATCCTCCATGTTGTAGAATTTAAAGGCAAGTGGTGGAACGAGCATCTCACCTTCAGGCATTATTTGAACAGCCACCCTTTAGCTGCTAAAGAATATGAGGAATTAAAGAACAAACTTGCCTCTCAATACCCGGCTGATGAATCCGCTTATACAGAAGGAAAATATCAGTTTGTTCAAGATATAGTGAAGAGAGCAAATGACGAAGGAGTACAGAAACAGAATGAGAGTTTATTTTGAAAAGTTAAACGAGCCAACCATTGAAATAGCAGAAGCTATTAATAGCTGGGAAAATGATCCTGAATTAGTTCCATTGATTCGTCCCAGTCAAAGCAAGTCTGCCCTCGAGAGCAGGCAGACTGTTACCGTGGAAGGATTGAAAAAGCGTGTTGAGCATCACACTACATATTTAATATATCTGGATGAACAGCTGATAGGGGATATGAACTTCATGGTTGATCCCTCTCATCTTTTTAAAAAAGAACCCGGCACAGCCTGGATTGGGATTACTATTGGGCATCCTGAAGGCAGGGGTAAAGGCATTGGCAATAAGGCAATACGATTTTTAGAAAACGAAATTAAGAAGGAAGGCCATTCACGTATAGAGCTGGGTGTGTTCGAATACAACGCTCATGCAAGAAAGCTTTATCAAAAACTCGGTTACCAGGAAATCGGCCAAATAGAAAATTTCACATATTGGCAGGGCAGGATGTGGAACGATATCCGAATGGAAAAGTACATATAAGGGCACAGGGCCTGTAAAGCAAGCCAGCATTTATTACGTGTTTGGAAAGATCAATAATTTTTCAAGGGGGAGAAGCAGTTGGAAAGAGTATATTTGCTGCATGGATTTATGGGTACCGCACAAACACACTTTGGGGATCAAATCTCCCATTTTGAAGAGAAATATGAAGTGATTCCGGTTGATTTGCCAGGGCATGGAGGAAACGACATAGAAGCTGCTGAATCTTACTTTGAAGAAGCATTAGGCTTTATCATCTCGCTGATTAAGGAAAAGGGGCCTGGTTATTTAGTCGGGTTGTCTCTCGGAGCATCTCTGGCCATCCATACTGCATTAAAGACTCCCGGGCAAGTTAAGGGAATTGTTCTGACAGGATATTCACCTTTTATACCCCAAGATTTGAAGCCACTCATGGAAACCCAGTATGAATATTTCTTAAACATTGAAAAAAATGATCCCAATGCAGTTCAGTATTTCAGCGACCTGCATGGAGCGAAATGGAAACAGACGCTGCATTATGTACTTCATTCGATGACGTATCGCTACCCTTCTATTTCAAAGGAGGATATACAAAGTCTCTCAGTACCTGTATTGATACTTAATGGAAGCAGTGAAAGACATGAAGCAGATGCAGTTTCTTACTTCAAAGAAACAAACGAAGCTGTGCTGGGCGAGGTGATTCCCAATGCTGGTCATACGGCAAACATGGATCAGCCCGATATTTATAATAGAATGCTGGAAGATTTTTTGAATTAGATTCACTTCTCAAGTCGGAAAAGGGATTGATTCTATTTTTGATTTTGAACCAACCGATATTCTTAAAAGAATAGCCTTTAATAAAATTTCTGGAAGGAGTTTTATATTGTACAAAGAATAAAAAAATATATCTGGAAAAACTAAAGGAGCGTGTTCTTTGTGAGTACAGAATTCATCCATAAAGAAGAAATTTCAGAGTTTATTTCAGCGAACAGGGGGAACTTCAAAGAGAAGCTGCTTTCAGAAGCCATTAACGTAAGAAATAAAATTCAGGATATCCTCGAAAAAGGAAACATTGACCTGCTTAAAAACGCAGAAGATCTGGCTTTGTTCATTGCTGAGAACAGAGAGAACGAGGTTATAGAGTTTGCTGAAATCGAAGGGGCGGCATGGGCGCAGCATTCTTTGACAGTGGCGTTCAAACTGGAATGGGTCCATGCCATCAGAAGGACACTGTGGTACTTTCTATATCAACACGAAAAGTTAAATAGGGATAAAGAGTTTTGCAGCCAGAAGTTCTTTGATTTAGAAAGACAAATAAATGACAGAGTCGATCAGTTCCTCAATACTTTCTTTATCAGCTATTCCGATTATAAAGATGAACAGTTATTGTCACAGCGAAAGCTTGTAGAGAATTTATCGGTTCCTATCATCCCGATTAATGCAGCAATCGCTGTACTCCCTTTAATTGGCATGATTGATTCCCACCGGGTTAAAACCCTAGAAGAAAAGGTGTTGATGGGAATCAGTTCTATGGGTATTCAAACACTCATCATTGATCTATCAGGAATTGCCGAAATGGAACTGGATGTGATTGTTCAGTTTGAAAAGATTCTGAATGGAATTAAAATGATGGGATGCAGACCAGTAATTACAGGATTGCGGGTAGAGCTTGTAAGAAAAATGATTAATGCAGGGGTTTTATTTGATTCCAATGTAGAAACCAAAGGGACGTTACAACAAACACTAAGTGAACATTTGGTTGTAACCACGGAAGTATAAAGCATTAAAGTAAGAGCTGTTCATAAGCGCAGCTCTTACTTTTTTTTGGCTCTGTTTGTAACTATTGGATCTAAATTTAGCAAGACAGCTCCTTAGTGAATCGGGGCAATCCTGTTAAGCAAGAGAGAAAAGAGCTTCTCGCTTCATATAGAGCGAAAAGCCTTAGTATCGATGGGATTTCCGTTAGCAGCAATATAGGCAAAATCAGCCTTTTTATAAGGGAAGCAGCGTTTCTGTCACCGCCCCTCGGTGTCATATAAGCCTTGAAGAAGAAAAGAAAAGGCCGCCATTTCTTTTCCAGGTGACGTGGCTGAAATGGGTATTAGCGCTTTTTTCTATTGTATTCACTAACAGGTTTTGGAATAATTGGAGAAAAGGTTATCCAAGGATATATTTTGACTCGTAATGGAGGTTGAAGGATGAGATTTTTGAGACGAAAGGGACATTGGCTGTTTTTGACTGTGACTGCCTTGAGTACGTTGTCAGGATTGTATTATTTCACCTTAACAACCTCCGGCCTGGCAGCATTTATTTTTAGTCTCATAGGGCTGGCGGCTGTGGGCTGCCTATGTGTTGAAGTGGAACGGAAAAAGAAGATAAAAGAACAAAAGTAAAAAAATTCACCCAAAATGAAACTTTTTGTACAGGGTAAATCGTCAAATTATAAAATTCATAGACAGGTGAGGGGAAAAGGGAGCTGCAGCATGGAGAAGAGCAAACGTGATTCGTTACTGGAACAGATCATGAAAGAGTATGGAGACGAGTTGGTCCGGCTGGCGTATTCCTATGTGAAAGATGTTGATATTGCCAAGGACATAACGCAGAATGCTTTTGTGAAGTGCTATCAAAAGCTGGATTCATTCAGGGGAGACTCCAAAATGAAGACATGGTTGTACCGGATCACGATCAATGAGTGCAAAGACCATTTGAAAAGCTGGAACCATAAAAAGGTCAGGGTAATGGATTACATACAGGAAAATACAAAGTCTATGCTTCCTTCTGCTGAATCATCTGTTTTTAAGGAAGCAAAGAATCAGGAGATAAAAAATATTGTGCTCTCTCTGCCTAAGAAATACAGGGAAGTGCTATATCTGTATTATTATGACTCACTAAATATTGAAGAAGTCGCAGAGGTGACAGACCTTGGGGTGAACACAGTTAAAACCCGGTTAAGGAGAGCGAAGCAAAGGTTGAAGATTAAGTTGGAGGAGGCTGAATTATATGGAAGATAAAGAATTGGAAAAAACATTAAAAGAATTTCATAATGCCGACCTCAAATTTACTCATGAGGACAGGGAAAAAGTCTTCCAAAAGATAGAGAATCATCATAATCAGAAGAGTAAATTATTTCTATCGAACCTAAGCCGCCGGGCTGCCCCCTTAATGGCGGCGGCTGTCCTCATAACCCTTTCAATTGTTCTGGCTTATTCTTTAATCGGGGATGAAAACAACCAGGCAGCTGATCAAGCGGATCAAGAGGCTGCAATGGAACTAAATAATGCGACGACTTTATTGTTTCTGTTGGAAGGTCGAGATAACAGAACAGATCTTCATCTGCTCATCAGTTACAGCAAGAGCAATGGCAGTATCAACTTAACCTCCCTTCCAAGCGACATGTATGTACCTGTTATCCCTGCAGGTGAAGGAGAATCGGACATGGATAAGCTTACAAATATTTATGCGTTTAGGGGTGGTGGAGAATCCGTCAAAAAATCCATCTCAAAAGCACTGGATATGAAAATCGATCACTATGTAACTCTGGAGGAAAATGATTTCGCAAACTTGTTGAACACTATAGGCGAAACAAATTTCAAACTGAATGAGAAAAAAACGTTATTTTCGTTTGATGGCAGCCAAATTGAGCTTCCTAAAGGAACCAATTACCTGGATGGTGAAGAAGCAGCTGCACTTCTGACGACTTCCGCTGTCTCAAATGGGAATGGCACAAACTGGACTGAAGAAGATCAACTGGATCTTTCCCGAAGTGTGATGGTTAATATGCTCTCCCATATAGAGCCGGAAAGTATTGATTCCCTCCTTGGCGATACAGATAGCAGTCCCGATTTGACTACAATCCTGAGCGGACTGGCCGCAACTAAAATGAATACAATGAGAACCATTTCAATAGAGGAGCAGTTAGAATCCGTTTTAAAAGATGAAATCTATTATCTTCAATTTAAAGAAGGTTCTGCAGAAGAGATAAAAAGCAAATTAATAAATTTCGAGTGATTTCCGCTAAATTGTCGAATCTTTAATACCCCGGGGGCTTCTTACGGGGTATTTTTGTTAGAAGAAATTTAGTGAAGAGATTCAAAAGCAAGGAGTCTCAAAAATATATAATTTACACCGAACCATTTCAGCCTTAAAGGAGTATTACATATGAGCACTAAGAAAGGAGGAGGAGATGATCTTATATCTGAATGAATCACAAGCTGAGGAATTATTTAGTGAATTCAGGGATTATGTTTACAGAACTGCACTGCTGCTGACCAAGTCAAGAAGTCTGGCCGATGATATCACACAGGAAACATTCATCAGGATTTTAACAAAGTACCATACATATGACGAAACAAAGCCAATCAAGCCCTGGATATATACTATAACCATCAATGTCACAAGGTCGATTATGAGAAAACAAAAGTGGATGGACAGGCTCTCGATATTTACGGACAATATAGAAGATGACCGGATCAATTCCCTCGAAGACATTTTTATGCACAATGAAGAAGTAAGGGAAATATGGGAAGCAGTCAAAGGATTGTCTATTAAAAGCAGGGAGATTCTCATTCTGCACTTTTATTTAGGATTCACTTTAAGGGAGTCTGCAGATGTGCTTAGAATCCCCGAGGGAACGGCAAAATCCAGGATGAATACAGCACTGAAACAATTAAGGCGGTTGGATTTGGAGAAATTTTCACAGAAGGGAGAGGATGCAGTTGAAGGATAAGGATTACTCAAGACTTTTCCGCGAGGTAGATAGGAAAGAAAGCTCCTCGGTAGAATTTGAAATGATCTGGAGGAAGGCGAACAGGAAGAAATGGACTCAGAAATATTCACAATCTTTGAAATATAACCTTGCTCTTTTGAGTACCCTTTTAATTTTGACACCAATTATAGGCAGCTATCTTGTCCACCCCTTTTCTAATGACAAATCAATTGAAGCGTCTCTCTTAAATGGCGAGCCTGTTATTCAAGCGACGACTCAGAGGAAAAAGCATGAGGCCATTGTAATAGGGGAAAGCTCGCTCCCTAATGGGACAATTTTGGAAGCCAGCCTGGTGGATGCCAGACTGCAAACCATTATAAGGGAAGAAGAAATTCTAATTGGTAAGGGCGGCGCTTTTTCACTTTCCTTCGGTATTCCTGAAGCAAGAAAGGATTATGTGCTCTTATTGGAACTATTTCCCCACACACAAAAGCAGTCTGTTCAGAAACTGATCGGGCGAAAAGGTGAAAATTTATATAACAGCAGCCAGGTTGCAGGTGTATATCACTACTTTAAAGATAAGGAACTTCATACCGGGTTCAGGTTATATGGAAATATTGACCGTGAACTGATAAACACGGAGAGAATGATGTTCGGTAGCTTGAAGAGTGCCGTGCCATAAAAGGGGGTGGAATGGTGAAAGTATATCAGAGAGTGATTTTATTTGCAGTATCGTTAGCAGGCATCGTCCTGGCTGGCGGGCTGCCTGCGTTACTATCCGGCCTTAATGAGAAAACATTGAATTTCACACAATACTGGCAAGTCGTCCAGGGGATTATAAATGATTTGTTAAATCCAGGATCTCTTACTTATACAGTGATAGGAGGCCAGAAGGAAAGAGATCTATTTCCTTATCTTTTTGATCCGATTCTGTATTCATTGACTGTTCTATTCTCATCTTTCTTTTTAGCTTTGATTCTTGCATTGGTATTTACAGTCGTAGCAATGCTCTTCAACGACCGAATTCGCAGCAGAATTAAATTGGCACTTTATTTTCTGGAGGCACTGCCTGATCTTTTAATCATTCTAATGGCACAATTGACCATTGTGTATTTTTACAAAAAAACCGGCCTCCTGCTTTTCAATACAGCCTCAACGTATGAAGAAAAGGCCTATTTTCTGCCCATCTTACTCCTTGCAATTCTGCCGGCTGTCCATCTCTTCAGGGTTTCCATTCTGTCATTTGAAACGGAGATACAGAAAGACTATGTTCTTCTCGCAAGGTCGATTGGTGTTGGAAAGTTGGTCATTCTGATTTCCCACATACTTCGAAACTCAATCGTGAGTGTATTTTTTCAATCCAAAAAAACGGTTTGGTTCATGCTCTCCAATCTTTTTGTAATCGAACTGCTTTTCAACATTCCTGGAATCACCAGATTTCTAATGTCAACCATGCAGCCGATCCTATTTGTGTTGTCCCTGCTCTCGATATTCATTCCGCTTTATATATTTTACAATCTGGGAGAAATGATACTGTCCAATAAAGCCAATAGAGGAGAGGAGTTGTGATGAAGAGAAGAGTTTGGAAGAATCCTCTTTTCCTTTCCGGTTTGATCATTATTGCCGTGTTTTTGATCTCCAGCTTTATCTACAGCTTTCTCTGGGACAATGAGGTCAGGAAACTTTATTACATTTCGGTTGATAATGTGCCGGTCGAATCAGCACCCATATCGCCTAAATTGGCCTTTCCTTTTGGCACTGACCCTCTTGGCTTGGATATGCTGGGAAAGGTTATTATTGGCGCAAAATATACCATTCTGGCTTCATTTGCGATAGGGTTTCTTCGTGTGTTTATAGCTCTCCCATTTGGTTTTCTGATTGGAATCTATCTTCAAAAATACAAAAAAATTTTTAATGGAGCAGTAGACTCATTTCACTATATTCCCATGTCCATTTTGGCTTATTTCTTGCTTTATCCGATTCTGTGGGAACCTCCTGAAGGTTTTTCTACTACTATGACAGAAAGGTTTATCCTTGAAGGACTTGTACTGATCTTCCTGATTGTGCCAGTGCTTTCTGCTTTTCTGGGTAATGAAATTGCTCGAGTGAACAAAGAGGAGTTCATTTCAAGCGCGAAGACGCTGGGTGCGGGAAGATTCAGAATTATCATCAAGCATATTCTCCCCGCATGCGTGAAAAAATTGTGATCCTCTTTGGGCAGCAGGTCATGCAGACCTTGATTATCTTTATTCACCTAGGGCTGCTGAAACTGTTTTTGGGTGGAACAGAAGTAGATTACCAGTTAGTCAATGATCCGCCTCAATCATCAACCAATGAATGGTCCGGGTTGATAGGTGACACTTTCCGGTATCTGCAAGGAGCACCATGGATCCCGTTGACCCCCATCCTATCCTTTGCGCTCGTCATGTTTGCTGTTGCGCTTATGATGGAAGGGTATATCAGGGCAGCTTCAGGTTATTCATACTATGGACAGAAATTTAAGAAGAATCTTGACACGTCAGGAAAGCCTGTTAAAAACAATGTCAATAAGGCTGATTTTGTAAGAGTGAAGTCATAGAGTTGAAGGGTTGTTTTAAGAGAAGGAGAAAAACATTCTATCAAACTTGACCATTAACGATGTCTGCTTGGAAGGAGAGTGTAAACGAGTTCCAAGAGGGAACTACCTCTTTTTATATTAAAATTTTTTTAAAAAAATAGTAACTAAATAAAGAAATGAAGGCCGGAATCTAAATAATTCCGGCCTTTTTTTGAGCAATGTTATAATAGAATTGAATTCGAAAAATTTGAAACATTGCGGCTGATTGCTTCGTCTAAATAGTACAGCAATATAGTAATCAAACGGGTTATCAACCGAGATAATGGTGTTTCTTTTATATCATAGGGGAGACATGCAGTTATAAGATAAGAGGTGCGAGATTGGAAACATTTACATATTTAAATGAAACAGACCGTTTGATAGTCAGGCCGTTAATCCAGGAAGACTATTCTGCGTGGCTTAAGGGCTTCAATGATAGATTGCCATCTCATTATAGACATGACCAAGGAAAGATGGATATGGAAGAATGTACGGTAAGTTGGTTTGCAAGTTTAGTTGAAAAGCATCAATCTCTGGCTAAGAATGACACTGCCTATGTTTTCGGTGTGTTTCGAAAGACAGACGGGAAACATCTGGGTATGATCGATTTTTCAACTCTGACCCGGGAAGACTTTCAATGGGGCAGAATCGGCTATACGCTACATAATCAGTTTTGGGGCAAGGGCTTTGGAAAGGAAGCTGTAAAAGCAGCTTTGGATATGGCTTTTTCTGACCTGAAATATCATCGGGTTGAGGCACACATCAATCTTGATAATCATAATTCTATCCGGTTAGCCGAAAGTGTCGGAATGGATTTCGAATGTGTGAGAAAAGGTTATATTTATGAGTTCGGGGAGTGGACAGATAACGTGATCTATTTTAAAAATGCTTAAAAGTATTCAACCCATACTAATAGAATAACAGTGATTTAA
This sequence comes from Rossellomorea vietnamensis, assembly GCF_008180615.1. Lineage (GTDB taxonomy): Bacteria > Bacillota > Bacilli > Bacillales > Bacillaceae_B > Rossellomorea > Rossellomorea vietnamensis_D. The sequence goes on along the minus strand of NZ_VTEH01000014.1, from coordinate 52,728 downwards.
AAAGGTACATAGAAAGCAATGGAAATGAAGGAGATGTTTATGAAGGATAGAGCATTAAGGACTTCTTATATTGCGCTAAATGTTTTTGTTATCTAATGTTGATTGGCGTATTTATATTTGTTGTACTCACTGCGGACGCTCTAGGGGAAATTGGCCGCCTTTCCATTTGGGTGATTACATTGTTATCCTTGCTCTTTGTTTCCGTTCTTGGTTCCGTCCAGATTGTTACATGGATAAAAGAAGGGAAGCTTTAATCAGAAAAGGGGGATGGCATTTCCAGAGGAAAGCTGTTAGTCAGTTTTTATTTTGGCTCTGATAGTTATTATTGTTGTTATAGAGTATTTTGGGTTCAAGTGCCAGTAATAAGGCGTCATCCAATTAAGAAACTTGAAAAATGCTGGTTAATCGACTTGCTTTTCCTTTTAAGTCTAGCGTAAATTTTTATCCAAATTTATTATGAAAAGTTAATACGATAGTTTATATTGGGTTCTCAGTTCCTCCGCATATGTTGACTGGAGAGGAAGGTGTACGACCTCCTGCGGGAGTAGTGGGACAGGTGAGACCCCGCAGGCGAAGCCGAGGAGGCTCACCGCCCGCCCCGCGGAGTCGTATACCTGGAATGGAAGTCAACATACCCATTAAAAACAATAGTTATTAACAGAGCCATTAATTTAATTTGAAGTATATCAATAAGGGAGGGCTTCAAGTTGGAAAATGCGCCAGTGAAAATTAAAAAGATAAAAATAGAAGAAATCAAGTTAGTAGGATTTCGGGTCCTTTGTCCAGGAGATCAATATATCAAGGAAATCCCAAAGGCATCGCTGGGTTTGGAGAATCGTAGGTCAGAAATCAGCCACATTACAAATTCCAACCGGCAAATCGGGGCTTTTAGGGTAGAAGAAAGTACGGAAGACGAGGATGGTTATTGGGTTTGCATGGAGGTATCAGCATTTAAGGATGTACCGGAAGATATGGTGACCTTAACGGTACCAGCTCAATCGTATGCTGTTTATCGCCATCAGGGATCGAATAGAGAAATAGTGAAGGCATATGAGGATCTGCACAAATGGATTGAAACGAGCGGCTATAAGAGGTTGAAAGCGAGATGGCATCTTGAACTGTATCATAGTTGGAAAGACCCTGATAGACTTTCGGTTGAATTGTGTGACACGATCGAATAATTTGCTATTGTAACGGGGGGATTTCATGTCGGATACCCCACTTGTTACTATTATGTATTCAGTCTCTGCTGCCGCTTGGCTGTACTACTTTGGAATTAGGATGATAAGGAGAAGTTGGGGATACTTTGTTCCGGTCCTTCTATTTATCGTATCATCCAGTCTTTTAGATTTGGGTACTTACTACGCTGGGGGCTGGCAGGCTGCAGGATCTATGGCTTATGGCTTTTTAGGAAGGGTAATTGCTCTAGTAATCTATTTACTAGTTATTAATGATCTCCAAGAAATAGAGATATTTACATAAAATTAATTATCTGTCAAATTAGAATATTCTTTACATGTGCTGCATATCATTTTAAACTGTGGAAGGAGAAGTAAGATTTTCCAGCCTATAATTTGAAAGGAGGAGATGATGATGTTTAAAGTCATCCATGCAGATCAAAAGAGTAACAAAAGTGAGGTTAGATCGATAAAAACGTAGCTCAGGGGGTTCTTATGAAAACAACAGCAGAACAAGTGAAAATAGTGGAATATCACCAAGGATTAGCAAAGGGTATAGCAAAGATGTGGAATGAAAGCCGTGAGAATTGGGGAGGAGATTCTGGTGTAACGACCGAATCGGATGTAATCGAGAAAGAGTCGAACTCTACGAATCTTCATCTCTTCCTGGCGATGTACGGTGATGAAGTAGTGGGATACTGCGGATTGTCTCAATACAGGGAAGATACAGGAGCATTGTACATTCCTCTGCTGAATGTCCACCCTTCATATCAAGGACTGAAAATCGGCAAACAGCTGGTATTGAAAGCGCTCGAAAGAACCATCGAATTGGATTGGCCTAGGCTGGACTTGTTCACTTGGGCAGGAAACACCAAAGCAGTCCCGCTCTACAAGAAGTGCGGTTTCTTCTGGGAGGAAAGAGATGATAGTACGCATTTAATGAATTTCATTCCGCTTGTCATGAGCATCGACTGCCTTCGTCCATTTTTCGAAAAGCATGATTGGTACTCGACAAGCGAGCGCGTCATTGAAGTGAAACCTGATGGAATCAGAGATAATGATTACACGTACTTTGAGTACAATTGGAGAGCAGGAGAAGAGTATGTCCGGGTCCAGGTAGAACGGACAGGGCGCGGTATCCGTCTTATAGAGACGCAGGACTTCCTAATCGATATGAGCTTGCAGGATTTTAAGCTCCTTGAAAATCAGACTCATTCAGTGACTTACAGAATGGTGAATAAAACCGGCCGTCCAATGGAGGTCACTCTTACTGGGAAGGAAAATGAGAATGTTGAACATTCTTTTTATCATTCCTGCATGGTGGATAGTGAATGGACAGGTGAATTTCCGGTAAAGGTTACCATTCCGAGTCAGGAACCGAACCCTTGGAAAACACATCCGGCTGTAAGTGCGGTCATGACAATCGACGGTTCCCCTATTCCTTTGAACATGGGTGTATTCCCAAAACAAGCAGCGAAGGTTCATCTCCGCACAGTAAGAAAAGACTGGAGATCGGGACAAAAAGGCCTGGTCCATTTGGATATCGAAAGTCAGATGGAAGAGGACTGCATCTATCATATATTACTGCCTGATAACTCGGTGCTGGAGTGGGATCGTAAAGAGATAGCAGCAGATATAAAAGGAAAAGATAGAGTCTCCTTTCCGTTGTCAGCCAAACTTATGAAAAACGCTTTCCTGTCAGAGGAAATAGAAGTAAGGGTAGAGCGTGAGAATAAAGGGAACTTCACCTTTCGCACTAATTTGTCCTTGGCTTTCCCGGGGTACGGAAGCAAATTCGGAGGAGAAACAGAAGAACATTGGTTTGGCTTTAACGGTGCATTTTATGTTGAGGTGGAAAAGCGGAATCATATTGTCAAAGCGGGGTCAATTTATTCTTCAGGAGAAGCGCTGGTTGTCTTCTCACCCAAGCTCGGAAAACCGTTCAGTGAAGAATTTTCCAAAAAGGAAGCAAGTCATGTAGAATTCATCGAACTTGTCGAGGGATTGGTGATCAAAACCTCACTAGAATCGGATGCTTTTCCTAATGTAACACTGAATACCTATATTAAGGTGTTTGGTGATGGTTTGATAGAAATCAATCATGAAATCATCAATAAGGGAACAGAATCACTGGTTGATATCTTCCTTATGCAGCCAGTTTATCCTGAGCTGAAAAACATGGCCATTCCGCAAAAAGACGGAGTCATAATCGGTTCGGAAGCCTTCATTCCATTTATGGATTATATAAAAGACAAGGAGATATCCGAAAGCTGGATCTTTGTTTCTGGAAATAATGGAGATACAACCGGATTCTCCTGGCCTGAGGGAGCGAAGGGAAGAAAAGATGACTGGCGGTTCGGTATCGAATATGCTGTTGAGACCCTTAATCCTCAACAGGAAGTCTGCTTTGGTCCTATCTCAATCGGCATTAATACGGCACCGACCTGGGAACGCTGGCGGGAATTCATCATGGGAGAAGAAGCACCAAGGTTGAAGGAAATTCCACTTTATGCACTGGAAGCTTCTGGCGGAGATTTCATTTCTGAAGAAGGCGGCACGGTGGAGTACTCGTTAAGATCCATGCTGACACCTTACATCCATGGAAGTTTGAAGTTGAAAAGTGAAGGTGACTTCTTTGAACGGTGCTCCCAAAAAGAAGATGAAGCAACGAAAATAAGCGTTCAGGCAGAACATAACTCACCTGGCTTGAAGCGCATTACTGGTTTCTTTCATGCTCCAGGACAAAGAGCATCGCTCGAAGCGATTCAGTTCGTAAAAGGAAAGAAAGAAGTAACGGTGGAAGAAACCAACGATGTATGGACAGTGGATAACGGAATGTTGTCCTTCAAATCTTCACCTTCCTATTTTCCAGGAATTTATTCTTTAATAGTCGACGGAAAAGAAAACCTTCACCATCAGTTCCCGGAGGCCGGCCCCAAAGCATGGTGGAATCCTTGGGGAGGGGGAATACGGTACTTCTTCCAGAATGTCAGCTCTTATTCAATGATGAAGGAACTAACAAGGGCCGAACCCGTAACTAGAACCGACCAAAATGGTCATACATGGACGGGGCTGTGCCTGACGACAAAGTTCAAAGAACATGAGAAGATGAAAGGCATCATCTTAAAACAGTATGCTTTGACTCTTCCGGAGGTCGGGGTGCTTGCCTGCTACGCGGAAGTCCATCAACAAACAGGCCGTACTTTCAAAGGAGAACTTCTCGACATGGAAGCCTTCTTTAAACCGGGAGACGAACTGTCTGCCTGTTATGCCGAGGTGCCGTCGGATGGAGTGTTTGAAAGGTATTACGCTGGTATCGAGGAATTCATGCTCGGTGATTCGGATTATGTGTCGGTGGGATCTGATGATCGTGAGAATGCGGTAACACTCATTCACTCTGATTCCCGTAAACTCTCCGAACTCTATATGAATCAAGAAGTCTTCGTGTCTGCCTCCACTGAGGAGTGGTCAGCTTCAAGTGGAGAAACGTTCACTGTTAAACCGACTATACTCCTGTTTGGAGAAGGAAAAATAGGTAAAGCCATTAAGCCTATTAAAGGGATTACGTTTCGATAAAAAGATCTCAAATGAGGGACAGTGTTCTGCTGCTTTATATCAGCAGGGCACTCCCTTTTTATTTAGAAGAATAGTATTCTTTGGGTTTTATAAGGTCTTGAGAGAGTCTCACTTAACAGAGGGAGCAGCTTTTTCCTTCTTGCTTACCTCGATGTTTTAAAGAATAGTGCCGGTGTTTTTTCTAATTCATTCTTCTAGCATCACAATATAAGAGAAGAGCTGTGTTAAGCGAAGTAAATGAGCAAGAAATCCAGCTGTGTAAATAGAAAGATGAGCCAAAAGAGTTAACAATCTAGGATACCATACCTCGTTCGAGAACTAAGGGAGGAGGAGTAACTGATTTGAATAAAAAAACAGAATGCCCATTCTGCCATCCGGATGATGATCCTGAACAAAATATAATCTTTGAAAATGAAAGATGTTATTTTCTTCAACATAACATGCACCAAGGTGTACTCATAGGAAGCGGAGTAATTGTCCCAAAGAAGCATCATGCAAATGTCTTTGAACTGACAAGGGAAGAGTGGAATGATACATATGAATTGCTTCAAAAAGCAAAGCATTTCCTGGATGAGAGATATTCTCCGCATGGCTATACAGTTGGCTGGAATGTGGGAGAGGTCTCAAATCAATTTATCTTTCACTGCCATTTGCATCTCATTCCACGATATAATGATGAACCTCTGGCGGGAAAAGGGGTAAGATATTGGCTGAAGCAACCCGAGAACAGGAGGCCAGGGCAGGTTAGATAGAAACCTGAAGATGGTTGATCCGCCACTAAATTTTATAGAAAAAAGTGAGGTACAACATGATAGAACAATATAAATGGGTAGGAAGCGATAAACATTTCGTAGATCAAATTCATCTGAAGGAGATTGGTGGGGTCATTGCCGGTCACTTTGGAGGGAATTCAACTTCCGGCCAGACGAAAAATGAGGACGGCTGCCTGGTCTGGGTTGATAAAAAGAAGGGATGGGAATTTGCCCTTTTGCTAGATGCGCATAGTACTGCTCAAAGCGCAGAACTGGTAATAAAGGAAATTCATTCACAAAAAGAAATCATTTCCAAAATCATGACCTTGGAGATTGCAGATTGCTTTGAAAAAATGAACGAATTAATTCTCTCTATATTTAATGAGAAAGCCTTTAAGGAAGCCTGCAAAACCATACAGGGCGAAACCGCATGCCTGTTTGCCATAAGGAAAGATAACTATTTATACTGGTTTTCAGTAGGAGATTGCCTCCTCCACCTATACAATCCCGACCTGGCAAAGATGGGCGAATATCAGCAAAATCACCGCAGTTTTTATGAATGGGTTGGCAGGAATAGCACCTTTAATAAAGCGGTGCCCACTTACAGTTCGGGCATTAAAGAGTTGAGGGCCGGGGTAAACCATATTCTCCTGACAACCGATGGCTTAACCGAATGTCCGGGAACTAATTTTGACCAGCCTCATGAGATTTTTTCTGTTTTTGAAGGAACCACTAATCAAGAGGGCGTTCAAAAGCTTCTGGAATCCATTAGGGACAATAATGTTAGAGATAGTACGACCATTCTGTCCTGGAGAATCGAAACTTCAAAAGAGGCCACTATGCCGTCGGATTGACTTGCAGGAGTTTGTGGATACATGAGTTGCATCAAAAAGGCAGAGACATGTATCCAGAGGTGGCGAGTGAGTACATGAGTTGGATCAAAAAGGCAGAGACATGTAACCAGAAGTGTGGTGTGGGTACATGAGTTGAGGCAAAAAGGCCAAGACATGTATCCAGGAGTGTCATGTGGGTACATGAGTTGGGGCAAAAAGGCCAAGATATGTATCCAGAGGTGTCGAGTGGGTACATGAGTTGGGTCAAAAAGGCCAGGATATGTATCCAGAGAGGGCGAGTGGGTACATGAGTTGGGGCAAAAAGGCCAAGACATGTATCCAGAGAGGGCGAGTGGGTACATGAGTTGGGTCAAAAAGGTCAAGATATGTATCCAGAGGTGTCGAGTGAGTACACGAGTGGGCTCAGAAAGGCAACTTCATGTATCCAGAGGTGTCGAGTGGATACATGAGTTGGGTCTAAGAGGCCAAGACATGTATCCAGAGGTGGAGTGTGGGTACATGAGTTGCGTCAAAAAGGCAGAGACATGTATCCAGCGAGGACGTGTGGGTACATGTGTAGGATCAAAAGGGAAAGACATGTATCCACCAGAAAAGAAACCAAATTACAAAACCTTGAACTATGACTGCAATTCTTGTTTTAAAAGAGAACTGTGCAGTATCTTTTCAGAGAAGAAACCGAATTTTGCGGGTTGCTTAGCTCAAAGAAAGAAGATGATTTAGTGAAAAAATGGCAGGCTGCACTCATGATGCTGATCATATTCATAGGTGGCTATTTGGCAGGGATCTACTTTTCAAAGGAGGAAGTTTCAAGGGAAATTCGAGTGGGTTATCAGGACAGAGACAGAGATGATGTGATTCACTTCAAAAACATCATTAAGAATACGGAGAACCAAAGTGCAGTGGATAACATAATGATGATTTTTATGAAAAGAGAGAAAATAGCGGCTCCAGACGTTAATCTGGAAAAACCTGATATTTACTTAGAAGTGCTAAGCCCTAAGCAATTTACCGGTTTAATCGACTCGAGAATTTGGTTCAGAGGTGATGGAGCTGTCATTGCTGAACGATCAGGAGAAAGCTGGGAGGATGTAATCTATTACGCTATCTCCAAGCAGGATGCAGACTATCTGAAACAAATCGTAGAATACGATAAATATTAAAATCTGTGAAAAGGGACAGATGAAGCGACAGTTCTTGTAATCATTTTGTAATAAACGTAACATTTGTTTTGGTTTTCATGAGGCATACTTAGTCTCATTGTAATTATTCGACCGAAGATTCAGTGAAAAGTTCACTGAAGGTACTACTGCTAAAAATTAATTATATCTATCCCATTAAGGCTCCACGCTCCTTAAACAGCTAGTTTCAAGCGAGCAAGACCCTTTCAATCTTCTCTGAAATAACACAGTAATAATGTTGTTGTAACAACCCTGCTTGCTGCATTTAGTAAAATTGAGAAGAGAAAGAAGAAAGCGGGGATGGGTAAAATGAAGGAATTGATTAAAACCAGCGAGGATGTCATGGTGATGCTGGATGAACTGCTTCAAGAAGAGAAAAAATTTAATTGGGATACTTTTTATGAAGATAGAACGAAGAGAGTTCCCTTCTTCAAAGACATACCGGATGAGAATCTGGTCAGTTACGTAACGGAGCGGGTGATCGAGACAGGAAAGGTTCTAGAACTTGGCTGTGGACCAGGAAGGAATGCGATTTATCTTGCTGAGAGAGGATTCCTTGTCGATGCCGTGGACTCTTCACAAGAAGCTCTTCAGTGGGCAGAAGAACGTGCCCTTACGAAGGACGTAGATGTAAATTTTATCAAAGAAAACATCTTTTGCTTGAATTATGAAGCAGGTACATATGATTTTGTTTATGACTCCGGCTGCTTTCACCATATTCCCCCGCATCGGAGGAGCAGTTACCTGGAGTTGATTGAAAGTGCATTAAAGCCAGGGGGCTATTTTGCTTTGACCACATTCGTGGAAGGCGGGGAACTTGGCGGATCGGAAATATCCGACTGGGATGTGTACAGACTGAAAAGCTTGAAGGGCGGTCTGGGTTATGCTGAAGAAAAGCTGAAAGAAATCTTTGATTGTTTTGAGCCTTTAGAAATCAGGCTGATGAAGGAGATGCCTGCAGCATCAGGCATTTTCGGAGTCTCCGGTTTGAGGACAGCTCTTTTCAAAAAAAAAGAACATTAATTCTTCCATGTCAGCGTAGTTTGTTTTGAGAATGAAATAAGCTTCCCTGATACACAGATCAGCTCCTAAGTGAGTTGGTCTCTTTTTATCTATACATTATTCATAAATAACTTCTTCAATGTTCTCCTTGATAAAAGAGATACTATTGATATCTCTAAATGAATACCAATTTTAAACCAAAAGAGAAAGTGGTTTATGTTAAAATAAAGTGAATGTTCAAAATTAATAGAGTGAGCAGCTTATTATGAAGGCTCTGTTTTCTAACTGCTATGAATGTCGATATAAAGTGCTTGAATAAGCAGGAATCAATCGCTAAAAAGATTTTTCGTTTAAAGTGAACAACATAAGTATCCAGGAGAAAATCCGTCTCTGGGTGTTTTCCAAAAACAACAAAAAAACCATATAAGGTGCAGAATATTAAAAGGGGAGTCGTTCCGCGTGAATTATAAAAGTTTAATTCTCTCAATATTAGCTCTTTTTGTTTTGATGACAGGGGTCTTTTCCCTTTATGAAGGAAGTGCGTTAAATGATAACCCCGAGCAGTGGAAGTACACTGCTGTCATCTCGCAGATGATGAACGAAGGGGAGGTCTTGGAGAAGTCGGAAATCTCTCAGCTGGACTTCTTCCTGTATGCCATTAAATTCAGGCCGTTTTTCCCTGCGTCCATGATTGTGTTTATCCTTCTGATGTTGTTTGTGGCAGTGTTTCCATTTTCACATAGAAAAACTTCCTGGCCGGTTATGGGAGTCTATTTCCTGGTCTTTATAGTCTCATTAACTGTACAGCCTGCTGAACAGGGGACTGCTCTCTTCCTTGCTGCCCTGAGGTATTCTTCCCTGCTGCTATGTTTATCTGCTTTCATTCTGATAAAAAGCCCAACTCTATTTAACGGAAAAGTGGTGAATGAATGAAGAAGGTATTTCAAAGATTTCCGAATTTGAAAACAAATAGGCTGCATTTGCGAAATGTCAGATTGGAAGATGCAGAGTTCATTTTCAAGCTTTACAGTGATGAAGAGGTTTGTGAGTATCTATATGACGAAGAAATATATGAGAGCATAGACGAGGCAGAGGATTTCATACGATGGAATTCTGATCCGGAACATAAAGGAAATAACCGGTGGTGCATCATGAGCAATAGCAGCCAGGAGGCGCTTGGCACATGCGGATATGACTCATGGGACAAGGAAAATAATATTGCGGAAATCGGCTATGACCTTTGGAAAGATTTCTGGGGTCAGGGTTATATGAGGGAAGCACTGATCGCTGCTATCGATTCAGGATTCCATAATATGAAGTTAAACCGGATCAATGCCTTTGTGGCGCTGAATAATCTGCGTTCAGCACGTCTGCTTGAATCTCTTGGCTTCAAAAGGGAAGGGATATACAGAGAAAAGCATTTTTACAGAGGAGAATATTTTGACCATTATACCTATTCCTTACTGAAAAGGGAATGGAATACAAAATGAAAGAGGCAGTTTAATGATACAAGGAAGTAGAATCAATATCCGTGAGAAAGATTTGTATGTCGAAGTTTACGGAGCCGAAGACCAGGATGCCATACTATATTTACACGGAGGTCCAGGTGAAAGCTGTTACGATTTTTCTTTTGAACAGGCTGAAAAACTGGGAGAAAACTTTTATGTGGTATCTATCGATCAGAGGGGAGTCTGCAGGTCGGAAGAAATTCATTCTGGTGAGGAGTTTTCATTGAAGGATATAATCGAAGACTGCGAAACTCTGCGGGAGCACCTGAATATTCGAAGGTGGTCGTTGATTGGACACTCGTTCGGCGGATTTCTTAGTGTTATGTATGCATCACAATATCCTGATTCCATAGAGAAGATCATTTTTGAGGGCCCCACCTTTGATTTCGAATTAACTTCGAGAAACCTGTTAAGAAAAACGGCTCTTCTTTTGGAGCAGTCTGGGAAATACGAGGAAGCGGGAAAGTGCAGGAAGTTGGCTGATACAAAAGAATCATTTAGCATACGTGAGCTGACTGAAAAATATATGGCCTACAGTGATTTACTTGGAGGAGAACGGATGAAGATCTACAAGCATGATATAGATTCAGGAGTAGATTATTCATTTTACAGCGATGAGGAGTGGGAGACATTCTATGACCGTTCAGAAATACATTACAACCTGTTGAGGGAGGAAGGGAAGATTTTCGATTCCCTGCTGGCAGAGCTAAAGGCTTTGCCGCATGAAATGCTTTTGCTGATGGGAGACTCTGATCCCGTTCCATGTCCGATACAAATAGCCGTGTTCAATGAAACGAAGAATGGCAGAATTTATAGATTTAAGGATTGCGGCCACACCCCACACTATGAATCACCTCAAGAATTCACAAGAGTGGTAACCCAATTTTTAACGAAACAAAAAACTGCACTCATCGATAAGTAAAGTGATATTTTTATAGCACCATGGAGATGAATATTTAAATTCCGAGTATAATGGATTTTGTGATTATAATTAGTTCATTATAGATTCTCGGAGGTACATTTTGAAAAATAAAGGATATATTGTTTTAACAGGATTACTGTTATTCGCTCTGGTTTATGCCGGATTTCAATTTACGGAAAATCAAAAAATGGGAAAATATTTGAATAAGCAGCTTAACGAAAGGCTGGAAATGCTTAACCTTAAAGTAAACACCCTGCATTTAGTGACATCGGGTGCTCTTGAAGATAAAGAAATTTCGAAAGAGTCATTGTTGGAAATCCAAGAGTCGCTGGAAATGATCCGGATGAAAAGTCTTCAGGTTGAAAATTTAGCCCGGGGGCTGAATCTTGATAATGCCGATCAGTTACATAGCATCACACATAATACAGCCAGGTACATGGAGAATCGAATCGCCCTTCTCACGAGTGAGATAGGTGACAGAGAGAATCTGAGCCTGGAGGGAGATTCCATTCGCATCATACGCCATATAAAAGATACGAGTGGTAAATGGGAAAGTGAGACAGAATCATTTCTTTCTTCTAAAAATAATATTAACAAAACGGATTGGATTAACAGCTTGATTATGATGCAGAATCATTCAAATGACTACCAGAGAGTGATGGATGAGTAGGAGGCGCTATGAAGGAAATTCTCTTTGATAACGAACGCTATACTATAACCAAAAGGGTATTGTTTATAATAGCCCTTGCTGTTTTTCACGTCCTTACATTCTACACTGAAAACAAAGTGGATGAATGGTTATACATGGGAGTGATGTTGACAGGAATGATGATTTTTATGGTCTGTAAATTTTTCTTCTATGACAAAAAATTTGATGTGTCCGAGATACTTGTATTTATTATTCTAGCAGGATTTATTGTGTATATGATTACTCATTTTGATACATTGACCCACGGTGTTTCAGTTCCTTGATTTTTACGTAAGGCTCTTTTCGTAATCTTTGTTGCTATTTCACACTAATTCCTCAGAAATAACCTAATACACGGGTATAACCTCGTTATTAGGAAAAGAAAAGAGCTGTTCTCCCCGTTCAGAAAGTAATGCCTCAGTATCCAGGGAAAAATCCGGCTCTTGGGATTTTTCCGAAAGTAACAATTTATAAGATAACAGCTTTACATAATGAGGTGAGGAATATGAATGTTGGATTGGGATTAACGCTCATCACAGTTGCCCTTTTATGTATAGGGTTAAGCATCCCCTTGTACCTAGGTAAGGTGGAAATGAATTACTTGTATGGTGTCAGGTTTCCAAAGTCTTTTCAGTCGGAGGAAGCATGGTATAAGATCAATAAGTACGGGGGCCTGATGCTGATCATCTGGTCCATTCCTGAATTGCTTTTAGGGATCGCCGTATTATTCCTCCCGCCTGTGAAGGAGACCGTGTCTGTTATCATTGCCTTTTCTCCTGTTCTTTTTTTGCTGCCCCCCTTGATTCAAAGCTACATTTACTCAGAGAAGGTTACTGAGTAACAGTCCTTTGTGTTTTAAGGATATTACCAGCGGGAGTAGTGGCCTGTAGGTATGAGTTACCTCCTTCCCGGCAAAAGTGGATACTCCCCTCTGAAACTCAATAGATAGTCATCCGGGGCGAGGGTTCTGAAAATTTTATCAATTTCAACATATATTAGTTATTATAGAAAACTAAAAGAGCGGCGGTGTTCATATGAGGGAGTTATTGCTGGGGATTCTGGCCTCGGTGTTTTTTGCTGTTACGTTCATTTTAAACCGTTCGATGGAGCTGGCAGGCGGCAGCTGGATGTGGAGCTCATCCCTTAGATTCTTTTTTATGGTGCCGTTTCTCTTTGTAATTGTCCTAGCCAGAAAAAATCTTAAGCCGCTTCTTCTTGAAATGAGACAACAACCTTATCATTGGATTGGTTGGAGTTTTATTGGATTTGTCTTATTTTATGCACCATTAACCTATGCCGCTGCCTATGGACCTGGGTGGCTTGTTGCAGGCACTTGGCAATTGACGATTGTGGCAGGTGTCTTGCTGACACCTCTTTTCTTTATGGCAGAGGGTGGTAGAGAAGATAGGAAAATGGTCAGACAAAAGCTCCCGTTGAAGGCTTTGCTTATTTCATTTCTGATTATTGCAGGAGTCATATTAATTCAATGGCAGCAGGCGTCCGGCGGGTTTTCTGCTGAGATGGCGGCTGTCAGCATTCTTCCTGTTTTGATTGCTGCCTTTGCCTATCCACTGGGAAACAGGAAGATGATGGAGCTATGTGGAGGAAGGCTGGACACTTTTCAAAGGGTACTTGGAATGACGTTGGCGACCACCCCGTTTTGGTTGATCATTGGAGGATTTGGGTTGGCAAAAGCAGGAATCCCGGATACCAATCAAATTTTTCAATCTTTCATTGTCGCTGTTTCCTCTGGGGTGATTGCCACCACCTTATTTTTTATCGCCACAGACAATGCGAAAGGTGATCAAACAAAACTGGCAGCCGTTGAAGCAACCCAATCCACACAGGTTTTATTTGTGATCGCAGGAGAAGTTATTCTTCTCTCAGCTCCCCTCCCAAACGGAATGGCAACGGCGGGTCTAATAATTATAGTATTGGGAATGCTTATCCATAGCATTTATACGAGGAATCTTGAAATACAGCAGAAAACAAAATTAATTACACCAGCAAAGGAGAAAGGATTTTAACACACGCCCCGCGGAGTCACGCACCTGGAGTGGAAATCACTCAACCATTTCTTTTTAAAGGCTGTTTCGCATAGAGTGGTGCTTTTATGAAAAACCCAAGGGAACTTTTTCTTTCTTGTTTATCAAGTATTTCCTCGAGAAGTAAGGAAATATTAATAAACGAAAAGCGCCATTTTAAAAGCATAGGTCATTTTTTTATATTTCAGGGCAAAACGTTAAGGTTCAGAGTAATCCTCTGGCCGTTTAATTTTGAAAATCATTGCAGCATTCTAGTTGTTAAGAAACATTGCTTTTAGGTTGTCATAACGTCCCTTATTCCAAAGAGATTCGCTTGTTATAGAATGCCATATTTCATTGGAAAACCACTAAGTTCTTACGTTGCTGAATCTTTCCTTTTCTTTATAATCAGTAAAAAGGTTTCTGTCCTGAGAATAAAATACACCTCTAGTAACAAATTAAGAACATTCCAAGAAGTTAGGTCGTTTGTACGAAATACAATTATTTTACATATTCTATTTTAAATCTAAACTAATTGGGTAATTAAGAACCTAGATGTTAATAGAAAATGCCGGTGGGTTGAGTGAAATTATTACAACAAGAGGTGGCATATAATGTTTGAAAAATTAAAGGAAAGAGCAGAAGAACTGGAAGATAGCGGGCTTCAGATTCATTTGAGCAGGAAGAAGAAAATAATGATAGGCAACAGATATCGAATCATCGGATATATGAATGACTTAATGCTGGGTATCTTATATATGATAGGAAGTATTCTTTTCATGACAGATGCAGACAGGGTACTCTCCACCAGTTTTTTCCTCGCGGGCAGTTTCTTTATGATCTCTCGTGCGTTCATTCATATCGGAAGAGACATTCATTTAAAAAGGTTCTCAAGAGAGGACTTTCAAAATAAAGAGTATTAGCGTTTCTCCTTAGAGAAGCGTTTTTTTTATTAATTGTCTGATTTGAAAGGTGTGTCCTTAACAGAAAGAGTATCATTATTGATGATCCTCACCAACGAAATGATTCCCCTGCAAATCAATAACTTAAGAACTAGGCTTATAAAAGAATGATACCATGTCCAGCCTTTCCTCCAAGTGATCAAGTCTGTCTTCCTCTCAGCTATTGTTTCCATAACGACCTGGGGAATGACAAATGGAAACATCTTAAAGATGATGCCGGCAGGTTTGCTGTTCAAGGTCCACTGGTTGTAGTAAAGAAGCATCAATGGGTAGTGAATGTAGTCAAATGGCAGATGAATTTTGACTTTTTCTCTCAGTGGCCTGATGGTGTATTTTAAATAACCTTGAGTAACAAGATATCGATCTATCGTGGAATTACCGATCACACTTACAAGGAACACAATCAGCCAGTCTTTGAAGGGTTGTTTGATAATAGCGAACGGCAGCAGGATGGCCCCTGTTAAGGTGGTGAATGTCAAAAACATAATGGATAATAACGCGCTTACTTTTTTTCTTCGCATCTAAAAACACCTCCTTCTGATAGTTTGACTATAGTAAGCAAGGATTATGTAGAAGAGATACTGTGATTTTACCTTCAGTAATCACGTGAATGATGGTAAGATTATACAGAGAAATATTTTCTGAATAGTTTGCTCAAAGAGGTGAGATTATGTACAGCTTTATACCCATGAATCAAGAAATGGCCGAGGAAATCGCCTATCGCTGGAAGTATGATGGCGAATTCTCTTTTTATGATATGACCGAGGATGAAGAGGATTTGGCAGAGTTTCTACAGTCAGATCGAACAGGGTATTACACCGTGAAAAAAGAAGAAGAATGGATCGGTTATTATTGTTTTGAAGAAAGTGGAAGAGGAGAAATCGAAATCGGATTGGGAATGAAGCCGGAGTTAACTGGAAATGGACTGGGACTGGAGTTTTTTCAACAGGGGATAGAGTTTGCTCTCGAACAATATGGACCGGCAGAACTTTTCCTTTCAGTTGCCGCCTTTAACCAAAGAGCAATCAAGGTGTATCAAAAAGCAGGATTTATTCCTGTCAAAACGTTCATACAGGACACAAATGGCAGCAGTTTTGAATTTGTCCGGATGAAATTCAATCCCAAAGGAGAATGAGGATGTATCTATTACAAGCAGAATTTAATGGCGGAGACATAGCTTTTCAATTGTTCATGTTCCTTTTCATGCTGGGTATACCTGCAGCTATCATAATGATTGTAGTAGTCGGAATAAGAAACCGGAAAAGCCGTTTGAACAGAATAGAAGAAAAACTGGATAAGCTTCTGCAGGAGAAAGATTAATGTGATGGAGAATGAAATGATGAGGAACAAAAGAAACCGAGGGGCCGTTGTCATCATTGATGGTCGTAAGATTCTATTGATCAAAAGGGTGAAAAGGCATGAACAGTACTTCGTGTTTCCTGGCGGAGGAATAGAAACAGGAGAGACACCGGAAGAGGCAGCGATACGCGAGGCAAAAGAGGAACTGGGTGTTGACGTTGAACTAAAGGACTGTATTTCCATCATTGAATTTAACGGAATGCAGTATTATTTTCACGCAAAAATCACGGCAGGAAGAATTGGTGAGGGCAAAGCAGCAGAATTCCAGGAGCCTGACAGAGGAATCTATGAACCGGTATGGATTTTGATTGAAGAATTTCCTTTAAAAGACATCAGACCACAAGAGATGGCAGGAAGAATTCAATCACTATTAGAACAGTCACTGAAGGAAGAGGGCACTCTAGGATAACTGTCTTAACTACCACCTGCAAAAATGAGTTATTCTACAATACAGGGGAAGTGAATGCATTGACACAATACATATACATTGCCTCAACAAATAAACTGCCTCAAGGATCCTTCGGTACTAATCCTGTCTCTCCTGAAAAACCAAATATCTTTAAGACTGAACTGGATTTTGTTCATTTGGATTTTGAGAATAATTATGATGTTGCTCAAAAAAAGAAAATTTCCTATAGTACTCATTTTTCTTTGGAGTATGAAGTGGCAGCTAACGCTAATTATATTCCATTTAAGTACCGCTTAAAAGGAACACAGGGTGAGGAAAAGTGTTTGAAAATTTTGCGTGCCTATCTGGAAGAAGCTATTCAGTCCAGCGGTATCCTGGAATACTTCACTTCCCTGAGCGGACAGGAAAATAAAGAAATTGCAAAGAAGAGAACCGTCCGCTGGCCAAGCATTCAATCACCTTATGATTTAGTGCTGGAAGACCGGGAATTTTGGACGATAACACTGTGAGAGTAATAAATGGGGGCTGAAAAGCAGTAATCAGCCCTTACTTTCCCCACCTATAAATAGCTCTGTTCAGGAAACTGGATAAGTAAACCATAAACACATGGAAAGGGATATTCATTAAAATTTGCCTGCTTTGTATTTTTAATATGCCTGTCTTCATTAAGATGAAATCCAAACATGTGCACCACACTAAGAGTAGAAGCCTGTAGATAAACTTAGCCTGAAAAGAGACCAGTGTTCCGAGCAGGGAAAGAAACATGCTATACAGTGGTGCTATCATGAAGTGTTCCTTCCAAGAATGGCGCTGTTTCCACCCAAAACGCAATTTTCTGCCCGCTGCTGTAGCGTACAACAAGGAAACGCCCACAACTGCTGAGGATAAGTATTGTGCGGTCATTAAAGCCCATTTCTTTTTATTCTTCAACACGATATACGCACCATCACTAAGATAAAAATACAGAAATAAAAATATTGGTGTATAGTAAGATCTCCACCAATGGACTGTATAAAGTCCAAGCTGTAAAAATAGTTTTTCTATAAAGTAAAAATAGAGACTAAAGGATATTTTCCATCTCCAGTCCCCTCTGAAAGCCGTAATAAATGTAGCACCTACGGGAACATAAACACCTTGAGATAGAATAGCTCCAAAAATGTTATCCAGGGAGCGGTTCTTCATGACTTGAGGCTTGTACGTGTAGGCATTGAATAGATTTAAAATCAGATAATCGAATAAATAGGCGAAACCAATATTGGTGAACAGCAGCACCAAGGTTATCCGCTGTCTTTTTCTAACCAAAACTATTAGCAGCAGAAGGCAATGAAATATACCTAATAAAACAAAATAACGGGTATTTCTTCTTTTTCGTTTTCTTTTCATCGTTACCAAACCACCTGAATGGATCTAGACTTTTTGTATAGTATGTCTTTTTAAGAAGGTTTTACTTATCTATCGGATTATATTTAAGTGAAAAGGAATAATGATAATGGCAAATTGGTGAATTTTCCTCTTTGCTAAAGGAATCTTTGATGAAATAGCAGAATTGATGAGAATGACGCTTTTTATGGGGGATTTATTATCACTCTATCTTATAGAAATAATCTATTATTGTTGGGACTTGGCATTTCCACTTTTGGAGACTTCATCTACCTGGTGGCAATTAATATTCTTGTTTTGCAGTTGACTGGCTCTGCGGCTGCAGTAGCAGGGCTGTGGATTATCGGTCCGGCTGCTTCGCTTCTTACAAAATTCTGGTCTGGCAGCCTTGTTGATCGGATGAATAAACGCAATTTACTGATTTCAACTGATATTGTGAGAGCCTTATTTATTGCTCTTATCCCTTTCTGCGAATCGATCTTATTCATTTATATGATATTGTTCTTTCTGTCGGTGTCAAAAGCTTTTTTTGAACCTGCATCTATTGCCTACATTACTGGATTGATACCAGAAGCTGAAAGAAAACGATTCAATTCATTCAGAAGCTTGATTACCTCCAGTGCCTTTCTGGTAGGACCGGCTGTTTCCGGTGTTCTCATTCTTGTTTCGTCAGTAGAGGCATCAATCTGGATCAATTCAGTATCATTCTTGTTTTCAGCAGCAGTGCTTTATCTACTGCCAAATGTGGAAGCTGGATTGGATAGAACGAAAATCACACTTGCAGTACTGAAAGAAGATTGGAAGGTCATTTACCAATTCTCTTACACTCATCGATATATTGCTGCGGTCTACTTCATATCTCAATTTTTCATGGTGGCCGCTCTTGCCATGGATGCGCAGGAAGTTGTATTTACCCGGCAGATCCTGCTTCTTACTGAAGCAGAGTACGGGTTCTTGATCAGTATAACGGGAATTGGTTCGATTGCTGGTGCAATGGTTGTCTCTGCAGTTTCAGCAAAGCTGTCTGTTAAGCTTTTGATGAGCTCAGGATTTTTATTGGTTTCTGCCGGGTACCTATTCTACGCCTTTTCCTTTTCTTTTTGGACGGCTGCTGCCGGTTTCATTGTTTTGGGTTTCTTCAATCCTTTTTGGGGGACAGGCTTTATGACCTTTTACCAAAATAATGTTCCTTTTGATCTGATGGGGAGGTTTACAAGTTTATTCGGAGTGCTGCAAAGCATACTTCAGATCATATTCATAATGCTTATTGGTTTTACAGGAGAGTTGTTCCCGCTTAGGTACAGCATTATCACCGCATCATTGCTGATGCTGTTCGTGGCTGTTATTTTGATAGGATTAATAAACAGACCAACTAAATCCTTTTATTATGCTGAAAAAGGAGCGAAGTCTATTGATCAATGAGAAGAATAACGGACAGGAGTTCCTTGATTTTATTCCGATTGAGGAGTCAGATGTAGACAGCTTTCATCCTATAGCAGGTTCTTATGCTGTCATTAAGGTGAATGGTGATTTTCTTCTCTGCTTTAATAACTGGAGGAACCAATGGGAACTTCCCGCGGGGAAAAGGGAAATGAATGAAACCATATCAGAGTGCGCATTCAGGGAGTTGTTCGAGGAGACAGGACAAATGCCGGACGAATTGAACTTTTTAGGTTTAATGAAAGTAAGAAAAGAAGACGGGTTTGTAAAGTATAATCCTGTCTTCCTTGGTGAGATGGAAACCCTTGATCCCTTCCAAGAAAATGAGGAAACCACTAAGATCATCTTATGGGATAAATCCTGCTTAGAGGAGCCTGTCGACAAGGTGGATTATGCCTTCTTGAAAAGGTTGGAGAGACATTAGGACCGTGAGATTTTTTACAGCAGCATCTTAATCAGCATGAAGTAGTGGGTTAAAAGGATATCGCAATGTAAATCCATGTTAAGCAGAATAAAGTTGAAGTTTAGAAGGATATCGTGCTGTATAAAAGCATTTTAATCAGCACTCTAATATCAACCATTTATATGAATTTGTGCGATCTAACTAAACAGATAACTACTCGTATTGTATGTGAAAACTGAGAGAGAAAAGGAGCTGTTTTATGGTTACTGCAATTTACTTGGTGCGGCATGCTCATTCTGTATATACACCGGATGAACTGGCGAGACCTTTATCAGAGAAGGGAATGGAAGACAGAGAAAAAATCACAGAAATACTGTCGGCAAATGATGTTGATGTTTTCCTTTCCAGCCCCTATGTGCGGGCAGCGCAGACTATAGAAGGAGCTGCCAGTCATTACAGAAAAGAAATTATACATATTGAGGGATTTAAAGAGCGGACGTTGACCGAAACTCCGGCAGCAGATTTTCAGTCAGCCATCAACAAGGTGTGGAATGACTGGAACTTCTCCTGGGAAGGCGGGGAATCCAATCTGGCTGCCCAGACAAGAGGAGTTCAGTCACTTTTTAATGTACTAGAAGACTATGAGGGAGAGAATATTGTCATTGGAACCCATGGAAATCTTATGGTATTGATTATGAATTATTTCGATAAGAGATATGATTTTGAATTTTGGAAGAGGCTGGAGATGCCGGATATTTATAAGCTGAGATTCCAAGGTAAACAATTTATCGATTGTCAAAGAATGATGAATCCTTAAGTGAAGTTAGATCTGAAGGATATGTGAAAAGCACGCCGCAACTAATAATATTCCGTGATTGGAGGTATGAATGCTCCTTCCCTTTTTCTGATTGATATAGCAAGTGAAAACTTTTACGATATTTTCTCCAGAATTTAAAGAAGAGTGAAAGAAAACGTTGATCTGTGTTTTTCTTTTGGGAAAGGGTAATGCTGACAGAGTTGCAAGATGCACTCATAGAACTAACATATATCACAACGTGAAAGTATATAAGAAAAGTCTTATTAAGAGATTAAAAGAAAGGAGAATGAACATGAAGTTTGAATCATTTATTGAGGAGTTTACAGAGATCTGGGCGTCATCAGATATAGAAAAGCTTGCTGCCTTGATTTCTAAAGACTACAAGGCAAGAGAAGTTACATCAAATGGGCAGATTGTAGATTTTGGGTATGAGGAATCGATTCAAGGATGGGACCAGGGATTTCAATATGTGAAGGAAAGCGATTCAAGCTGGATACTGAAAACCATGTGGACCTCTTCATTGCGGGAAGACGAGGTGATGGCAGTGATATCGGCTTCCATGAACATTAACGGAAAGCCATTGGAGACTGCTAATTTGTTTTTTGATACATTCAAACAGGTGGACGGAAAATGGATGCTGGTCAGAAGTTACGTAGAGGCCGGGGTTAAGGCAGTTTAGCATACTGCACCTTTTTTGGTGTGCCCGTGAAGTTTAACTCCTTGGAAAAGAAGGGTATAAACGGAATAAGACATCGATTAAGGAGGAATGAAATATGATTACAATTATTCCAAGTGGAAGAAATGACTTGCTGGAAGTAGAAGTGACAGGAGATTACACCAAAGACGATATGCAGCAGTTTGAAAAAGCTTTTCATGAAAAGAAGACACCTAATGAAGACATGAATCTTCTGTTAGTTGTAAATGATATGGACTTTTCCATGAAAGCCCTGAAAGAGGATTTTCTTTTCGGTAAGGACCACATGCACGAATTCAATAAAGTAGCGGTAGTCAGCGACAAGAAGTGGGTCGAGATGGGCGCGAAGATGGAAGATAAGATGCCGAACCTGGAAGTGAAACACTTTGATAAGAACCATCACACAGATGCTGTGACATGGATACAATAACGGAGTGGAGATATTTCTCCATTCCTTTTTCTTAGTTCATTTACATAAAATCCACTGCTATTCTGAAATTGATAGACTAACCGTTAGAAGGGTCGTGTTACAATGCTCGTTATAGGAAGTATTTTGCTGTTGATCGTCACTTTGGCTTTGAGCCGGAATGTGAAGAGATCAAAGCGGTTTGCTGCATTTTATATAGTAGCCTTGGCAGGAGGGGTATTTGCCCTGTTGTCAGCTGTTTTCTTTGGCGGATGGGACAGCCTGCCGTTTGCCTTAACTGGTGCGCTGGTTGGCGTGGTTGGGTTGTTTGGTATGATGATGGTGCTTCTTATCAGACAAAGAGCCTGAATATGCAGAAGGCAGCCTATGGCTTCACTTCAAGTTTTTTAATGCGGTTTCAGAGTAATCATCGATGATCATTATTCTTGACGAGCATTCAAGATGTTCTTGGAAGGACTCGTGAAGATTTTTGTTGAAAGCATGGAGCTGATGAACGAGATGCTGGACGTCTTCTGAAAATATACCTGAACGGTTAAGTAGTATATTGTCATACTTTCCAACTGTTTTACTTACTTTTTTAAGAAATTTTCTAGCGTTTGTCATGCGGTATGCGAAATGCAGGTTGTCTGTCAGCTCTGCGATATCGAGGGTCAGCACTTCTTTTATCCTCTCGTTAATCGTGGCAAGTTCTATCTCTTCTCCGTTCAGAATAAAGGCTCTTGCCATTTCAATATCAGAAGTAACGGGCTCGCTGTAATAATGGAGAAAAACCCGCAGAGTATTATAAGAGTCATACATAGGATGATGCGTTTCCCCTTCAAAGGGTGAACCATAAATAGCGAGGGCATTTTCAACTGAAAGATTAACCTTGGAGACTCCTTTGCTGAAGATATCTTGAAAGTCCACATATCGTTTTTCGATTTTCTCGAGAGTGACAGCAGGCAGTCCATGCAGGTGGCTGTCTATTTTGAGTCTGGATAAATCGCTCTTGGACCAAGAGAAGAAACGGGACTTCTTGACACCGCCTATCCAGAATAGAAATTCACTGTATACGACTGGGAAAGGGTCGGCTGTTTCAAGATCTCCGTCATTGATTCCAGTAAGATTCTTGCAAAAAGGGCTGAGCGGCTCTCTTGAGGCGGGCTGGATATAACGGTCAAAGCTGGTTATTCTTCGGGTTTGTAAATCATATTTAACTGCGCCTAATCGTATGGCTTCCATGTTTTCATATGGCATGCCCCTGTCATCACACTTCATTTCAAAGTCAAAAAAGATAAATTGCTTCAATTCTGCCATTTCCGTTCACCATCCTCCAACTAGTCAGTATAAAGGGAGATTGGAAATTAGAGAAGAGGTAATCTATACCAAAAAAGCTTGCAGCCCATGGGCTGCAAGCTTTTTCTGTCGTATGTATGATGGCAGTAAAGGCCCCTCCCGATCCGTACAGTGGTTAAGTGTCCCGCAACAAGCGAATAGAATTCGGGAGGAGCCTTACTGTAGTATACCCTAACATAGATATTTAAACATGTGAAGGGGAAATCGTTACCTTTCCAATTTATGTTTGTGAAAGCAGGGTGACGGGTATTTTATACAACTATCGGCAACAACTCGAGTCATTGGAAAGGAAGATCAAAATTGAATGAACTCTATCTTATCTTAGGCATATCAGTCCTTTTTCTAGTAGCTGTCGACTTATTATGGACAACCATCTGGGTTGATGGAGGGGGAGGCCCTTTATCAAGAAGAATGGGTAAAATGTGCTGGTTCATTTTAAGAAGAATAAGCAATAAACACTTTAATATGTTAAGGCTGGCTGGCCCCATGGTTTTGTCGCTGACATTGATAACATGGATTTTGCTGCTATGGATTGGCTGGACACTGGTGTTCACAGCGGATGCAGGTTCCATTCTTCTTACTCCTGATATGACGCCCGTTACATCCTGGATGGAAAGGGTCTATTATGTTGGTTTCACCTTGTTCACATTGGGGATAGGAGATTATATACCTGAAAAAGGAGTCTGGCAGTTAGTCACTACCCTTGCAACAGGGAGCGGAATGCTGTTTATTACTTTGTCTGTTTCCTATGTAGTTTCTGTTCTCACCGGAGTTGTCCAGAAACGCTCTTTTGCTAAAAATGTCACTGGTCAAGGAGGGAACTGGGTAACAGTACTTAAACAAAGCTGGAACGGAAAGGACTATCACAGTATCGACTTACTGCTGAAAGACCTGTCTTCGCAATTAAGTATTCTAACACAGCAGCATAAGGCGTATCCGATTTTGCATTATTACCATTCTGAAAAAAACAGTGAGTCCTCTGCTGTTGCATTGGCGATATTGGATGAAGCTCTAACGGTTTATGAATTCGGGGTTGAAGAGGAATACAAGCCAAACAGAGTGTGGTTAAAGGAAGCAAGATCCAGTGTGGATGATTACCTGGAGACCCTTCATAAGGTATTTTTTAAACCTGCTGTAAATACACCGCCGCCAATAAATTTAGAACCTCTGCGTGATGAAGGGTTGCCTTTGAAATCTACGCCAGAATTCAATATTGCAGTATCGAATCTAATGAAAAGAAGAGAACGGCTTCTCGGACTGGTAAAGGCAGATGCCCAGCAGTGGCCTGAAGAGGATAAAAGAATGGGCGGACAATGAGCATACGGCAGTAATTGGTGCTGATTGTCCACCAAATTTCTCTTAATCCTTCACAATCTTTTTCTTCTGAAGAAAATCATGGTATTATAATAATTGATTTCTAATGAATAGGAGTGTTATACAATGGCTAAAAAAGGATACATACAATTTGAGAATGGTGAAAAGGTAGAATTTGACCTGTTCCCGAATGAAGCGCCAGGTACAGTTGAAAACTTCTCTAAGCTTGCGAAAGAAGGTTTCTACGATGGTCTTTCTTTCCACCGTGTCATCCCGGGATTTGTAAGTCAAGGAGGTTGTCCACAAGGAACAGGCACTGGCGGTCCCGGCTACACAATCCCTTGTGAAACAGAAGGAAACCCTCATAAGCATGAAGCTGGTTCACTTTCTATGGCACATGCCGGTAAAGACACAGGCGGAAGCCAGTTCTTCATCGTGCATGAGCCCCAGCCGCATCTGAACGGTGTTCATACTGTATTCGGTAAAGTCACTTCCGGTCTGGAAACGGCAAGAAGCCTTAGAAATGGCGATGTAATGCAAAAGGTTGTCATTGAAGACTAATAAAGACACTTAAGAGAGCTGAACCATTCAGCTCTCTTTTTTATGCACTTATCTCTTTAAAATTGGCTGCTTCAAATTGTATTTTTTCAGCAAATTAAAAAGATCCTCAATGGAACACAGCAGCTGCTTTTCCTCCGCAGCTGAATTCGTAATCAGTGTTTTCGTGATAAACGGCAGGAAATTCTGTAATAACCTTCGCTCTTTCTAATATGATATAAAGTAGCACAAGAAGACATCTGGGAGGAGATCGTATGCCGTCAGGCCTTCATAAAATGCAAGTGGAAGCTTCGGTAGAGGAGCTTTGGAAATTTGTCAGTGTGATGGATATCTGGGCACCCTTGGTTCCTGGTTATATGGAACATGAGATTTTCAATGACAAGGAATCTACATGGAAGTTCAAGACAGAAGTGGGTTTCTTGAAGAAGAAAATTCATTTAAAGGTGAATATAACGGACTGGAAGGAGCCTTCAATGGTTACTTTTAACCTGACAGGGATCAATGAGAGGTTCCATGGGCAGGGATATTTTCAGGCAGAAGCAATAGGAACCAATTCATCAACAATGACAGGGTACCTGGAAATTAACGCAGAAGGTCCGCTTGCTAAGATGGTCAACCCTTTGTTGAATTCGATTCTCCCTGAAATGACAACAGAACTCACTGAAGCAGTCGCATACAAAGTCGAAGGAATTTACTCATCGAGATAAGAAATGACCCTCCTTAAGGTTGTTAAGTGAATCCATATTGTTTTCCCCTTTTGAAAAGAAAAGAGGGGATTTTTGTTGTTGAACACTATAAAGGTGATGAGATGAATATATGTGTGTTTTGAGCGATTACCTCTTATACTCAGACTAAGTTGAGAAAAGGGGTGTTTTTCTTGCGGGGATATTTCAGGTCAAAGTAGGCGAATCTATCGATTTTATCCTAAATGACAACAAAGTTTACGAAAAGAGCCTTATAGAAAAAGCTTTTCCTGAAAAAGAAGCTATTTATGAAATGTAGAAACTAGCACCATCCTGCATATCTAAAACTAAGGGGGGGGCGCCTGAAACCAGACGCCAGTTGTTCATTTACCTCATCCATTTAAGTCTCAATTTTAAAAGAAGACTCTTCACCTGAACGAGTCATGGTTTCAAAGTAGCGGTCTATATCTCTCAAACTTTTATCATTTTCAGTTGTGAAAACAGCCTTCTTTGCTCAGATATGCATCCACTTCTTCAAAAGTTTTCACTGGCACGAAAGGAATCTTTTTTTCTTTAAGCATATCCTGTAATGCTTTTTTAGCAAATACGAGATCTGCATGCTCGGCAGGGTGCGTATCCGGTTCGCTGTCTCCTATGAAATGAACCGTTTCATACTTTTTTTGCAGGTCTTGAATGACTATGGACTTATCAATTCCATATCGTTCATGGTAATGAGGATGGGATTCATCCAGGTTTAAGTGGACACCTTCATTCTTATAATAGCCCTCATTCGAATAGATTTTCACATTCTGGATTCCGTAGCTTTCGAGGAGGTGTTTGATGTAATAGTCGGTTCCAGCACTGAGGATAAAAAAGTCACCGCCGTTTTGCTGAACTTTTTTGATAAATTCCATAGCAAATTCATCAATCGGCATTTTTCGTATTTCGTCAATAAGGTTTTCTTCTTTTTCATTGATATTTTTAAACACTTCACCGAGAAATTCGATATCCTTCATTTCCCCGTTTTTCCATTGAGTGTATAACTGTTTTCCTTCGTCGTAATATTTTTCAATAACAAGATCATAAAAATCCTGTTCCGAAATAGTACCATCAAAATCTGAGACAAATGCCCATTTTTTCATGAAAAGACCTCCATTTCTTAACTTTGTAAATCTGCTTTCGTATTTTCAGTCCAGCTTCAAACAGTTTGTTCGATTTGGCTAAGCTTCCACAATACTTTTCCCCATATGGATTCATTATAACTTAAAGAGAAAAAATCCAGGTGAATAGTGAATGAGAAGGCTGGCTGGAGAGAATTATATAGAAAAGAATAATGAAGAGGTGGAGGGTTTTTGTGGAAAAAAGTACTCATATCGTTTCGCTTTCCTCAGCAGAGACAGCCAATCTGTGGACACAGTATATAAATGACTCTCTTTCCATTTGTATGTTGACGCATGCAGTCAGTAAGGTGAAAGATGAAGAGATTAAAGAAGTGCTGAACCAGTCTATTTCAATGGCTCAGACTCATCTAAGTAAAATTACCGACTTCTTTAACCGAGAGGGTCATCCGATTCCTATGGGATTCACGATAGAGAATGATGTCAATATGAATGCTCCAGCTTTATTTACGGATACTTTCGTACTGGTTTATATACATGTCATGACCCTTCATGGAATGACAGGGTATGCCGGTGCTGTCGGGAATTCAGCAAGAGAAGACCAGATAGATTATTTTACGGAATGCAATCTGGCGGCGATGAAGCTATACAAAAGAATTGTCGATCTGATGCTGAAAAAAGGACTGTATACCAGACCGCCCAATATAGACATTGCTGATGGGGTGGATATGATCGATCAGCAGCGTTATATGGCAGGCTGGTTTGGTAAAAAACGCCCGCTAACTGCATCAGAAATCAGCGGAATCAGTTATAATATGCAAAAAACAGTTGTAAAGATCACTTTGGAAATAGCTTTTGGACAAGTATGTAAATCCAAGGCGGTTCAAAAATTCTTTTTACTTGGAAAGGATATATGTGAAAAGCATTTTTCTATTT
The DNA here is from genome assembly GCF_008180615.1 of Rossellomorea vietnamensis. Lineage (GTDB taxonomy): Bacteria > Bacillota > Bacilli > Bacillales > Bacillaceae_B > Rossellomorea > Rossellomorea vietnamensis_D. The sequence continues at coordinate 25,211 of NZ_VTEH01000014.1, read as the reverse complement.
TCAGGGATACTTTGCAGAAAGCAGACTTGTCTTCACCACCGACATTTGCCTCGGAAGTAACGGATAGCATTATCTCTCCTTATTCGGAAAAATTGATGCTGAATCATATCGTCTTGCTTGTTTCTGCTGCAATTGGTTTTTATGGTGCAGGCTTGGCCGTCTCGCAGAGAAGGGATATTGCAGCGGATTACACACGGATGTTGGCTGAAATCGGACTTTATGCTAATGAAGGAGCCCAGCTTTTAATCGAGAATGGCTGGCTCGAGCAGCCGCCGCTGGCACACGATCGGGATGGTCTGGCAAAAAGAAAGGGGTGAAAGTGCTTAAAAAGATTGTGTATAGATATGTGTCCAAACTCTCAATACCTTGATAAGGAAGATGCAAGGCTTCTGAAACAGAAAAGAGCATTAAATCAGGAAGATTTAATGCTTGATTAAAAACTTATTTTTTTGTGAGTTTCAGTCCGAGTTCGTCCAATGCATGCATGACACCATTCTGAAGCATAGAGTAGCAAGGGACCCTGTTGATTTTGTGTCCGCGATTAGTAATCTGCATGCTCAGCTCTGCTGAAATTCCAACAAGGATGCATTTTGTCCCAAGAATTGCTGTGGCATGGATAAATTTATCAATGAAAGAAAGGGTGTAATCATCCACCCCTTTAAGGCTTGTCAAATCCACAATTAAATGTGTGGCCTTATAGAGAGGCAGGTTCAGTAACGTTCTGTCTAGAAGTTCTTCAGCTCTAAGTTCATTATAGCGCCCCACTAATGGAACGACTAAGATAGACTCCATAACTGGAATAATCGGAGAAGAAATTTCTTTAATCATTTCAGACAAGAATTCTGTCCGTTCACGGGTAACGTTCTCAATTTCCTCTTGGGCAGCCTTTTTCTGTTCCTGAATAAGGGTAGATACATTCAGGGAAGGAGTTACTGAGGAAGGGAAAAACCTGTATTCACTGAATTGGTCACCTTCAATCTGGCTCTTGGTGACCTCGTACCAGACGGTCTCCCCAAACAAACCTGAAAATACACCGGCCCAATGACCAGGGAGGAAGGTACCTTCATGGTCTTTTTTCTGAGCAGTATTTACTTTATACTCCCAGCCGTTCTGCACACGTATTACAGCTTGCTTGTCTTCAAAGGAAACGGAAATAATATCTGTTTTACCCCAACCGGCAGTCAAGTAGGTGTTAGGGAGTTTTTTAAGGATTTCTTCCGGTTCACCAAGGGTATTACTGTAGAATTGGCTTACAGTCTTACCAGTACGGTATCCAGCTGTTTCCAAGACCAGCTTTGCTTCATTTTCTCCAGCTATTTCTTCTATAGAATCAAGCAGGGTTTTAAAAGCTGTATTGACCCAGAATAAGACAACTTCATCATTTTCGAAATGAAATTCTCCTTTTTCCATGTCCCAGTGAAAATCAGAGCCATTGACATTTTTAGTATAGGCAGTCATTCTATAGCCTCCCAGCAAAATCTTTTAAGTGATTTAACTCTTTCATTTAAAGGAAGAAATATTGCAATAAATTATTATAATCTGAAAGAGCTGACTATGTAAATTTCTAATGTGCAAAATAAGATAAAACAAGCAACTAATTACTATTCAGGATAAAGAAATAAACAGCCAAAACTAACATTTTTTCTCTCTTAGAACAGTGTGTGCCTTAAAAGATTGTTGTTTCGAATACTATTTCCCTCTCATTCACTATTCACAGGGGGAAGAGGAAGGTATGCCCTTGGAATGGAAACTCTTAATCTTTGTTGCAATTTAAACAATTATACCCGAATTAATAGAAATCTTTGCAATAGAATTATGTAAATATATGTAAAGTTCTGCCTAGCGTGAAATCCTTTAAAAAAAGCAGGGTATTCTCTTGCTGAGTCTACACTGCTTTTTTGGATTCTTTGGTTTCTGTTCATTTCAGAGAAACAAGGAAGTATGAAATATCATCTATCAAGCAGCCCGAAATCATACCCGGCTTTCTTGATTTCATGTATCAAAGCGGGCAGGATTTCTACAGTCTGCGGCAATTCGTGCAGAAGAATGATGGCCCTGTCTTCCAAATGATCGATTACGTAGTTCAAAATCATTACTGGATCATCTTTCAGCTCCCAGTCCAGCGAGGCAATCCTCCACAGTACGGTTTCCATCCCCAGCTGGTTTGCTGCTGCAATAGTATCGCTGTTATATTGACCAAAAGGCGGGCGGAAATAATCTACCTTTTGTCCTGTTAAGCTTTCAATTTTTTCCTTGCACCTGGATAGGTCTGCAAGCTGGTCATGGAAAGGAAGCCGGGCGAGATTTTTGTGCGAGCAGGAGTGATTGCCAATGATATGACCGTGATCCAGAACCTTTCTCCATGGCCGACCTGGATGGAGAAGGCGTGACTGCCAGAAAAAAGCAGCCTTGATTTCTTCTTCTTGAAGAATCGCAAGGATTTCAGGAAGAACTCTTCCTGGTCCATCATCAAAAGTCAGCATGACAGTCTTTTTGCCGCCGGGTGGAAGCATAGTTATGATGTTTTTATCATTAGAGTCGTACACGACCCTGGTTGAATCTACCACTCATGGACTTCTATGCATGGTGCCCGCTCCTTTCCATTAGGCTTTTTTCTCCTATCTTGCTGCTTTCGTAAAAATCCCAAAGCCGGATTTATCCCTGGATACTAAAAGTTTAATCTCTTAGAGAGCATAAAAGCTCTTTTCTCTTTGGATTTACCAGTTTTACCTCTATTAACATGTTTTTGGGATTTAGTATAGAGTAGCAACATAGTTTACGAAAAGAACCTTCTATTAAACATGCTGGTAATTCTCTGATCCGTAGGTTTCCATGTATTCTTTTTCTGTAAAGTCTGATGCAATGCCATCAAAGATTACAGAGCCGTCCTTTAATGCAATGATGCGATCGGCAAATTTCTTCGCCAGTGACACATCATGCACATTGATGATGGTCAGCAGGTTATGCTGATCATGCATCTGTTTAATTAAGGAAAAAATATGATTGGACGTACCGGGATCGAGACTGGCAACCGGCTCATCTCCCAGGAGGACCTTGGGATTCTGAACGAGAGCGCGGGCAATTCCGACCCTCTGCTTTTGGCCGCCGCTTAAGTGCTCCACCCGTCTGTCTGAAAAATCGGAGAGGCCGACTTCTGAGATAACATCTTTGGCTCTCTGAATTTCTTCGGTTGTAAACCAGCCGACCAGATTTTTTAAAGTCGGGCGGTAGCCGAACATGCCAGTCAGCACATTCTGCATGACAGAAAGTCGGGGGACAAGATTAAAATGTTGAAAGATCATGCCCATTTCTCTTCTGGCTTTTCGGGCTTCCTCTTCATTGTTAGCGGAAAGCGGCTTTCCATTCCAAAATACGTCTCCTTCTGAGACAGGCTGCAGGCCATTGATCGTGCGGATAAGAGTAGACTTACCGGCACCGCTTTTTCCTAGAATACATACGAATTCTCCTTCTGAAAAGGTGAGGTTGACTGAAGACAGAGCAGCTTGTTCAGATCCTCTGTAGCGCACACTGACATCCTTGATGGTTAACATTTTCTCTGCCTCCTATATCACTTTATTTCGTACATAGCTGCCCAGGAAATCGACCGCAATAACCATGATCATGATAATCAGTACATCGAGTGAAACGGATGAATACTGAAAAGTTTTAAAATCGTTGAATAGTCTTTGACCGATCCCGCCGCCTCCGATAAACCCCAGAACAAGGGAAGTCCTAATCGCCACTTCGAACCGGTAAAAATAATGAGAAAGGACATTTGGCCAGATTTGGGGCAGAATGCTGAAGAAGTAAGCGAACCATTTCTTTGCTCCCACAGCTTTCATCGCATCCTGAGGACCGGAATCTGATGCCTCTATGAGTTCTGAAATGAGCTTTCCTAAGACACCAATATTATGAATCATGATGGCAATGACCGCAGGGAAGGGACCAAGACCTAACGCGGTCAGAAGAATCAAACCAAAAACAATCTCAGGCACCGACCTAACAAAACTCAGTCCCACTCTTGCTATATGATAGAGAAGGGAGGAAGGAGAGGTGTTTTTGGCTGAAATAAAACTCAAAGGCAAGGCGATCAGGAGGCCGAAGAAGCTTCCTAAAAACGCCATTGCCAATGTTTCCAATCCATCTTCAACCATTTTAGGCAAAAGTGAAAAATCCATTGGAAACCACTGCGATAAAAAGTCAATCATATTGCGAAAATCTCTAAATTTGGATAGATCAAATTCTGTCAGCCTCATACTGACGTAAACAAAGAACATCAATATAAGGAAAGTAAAGATGCTTCTCTTTTTAAACCACACGCCTAATCACTCTATTCTTCGATAAGTCCCTCTTTAAGGGCTGCCTGCCTGATGCTTTCGTAGTCTTCATTGCTTGCTTCAGTGAATGCTGTAGCTCCAAAAGCATCAAGTACTTCCTGATCCTCTATACCCAAAAAGGCTGAACGCAAAGCTTCAATGGTTTCTTCATCGGTATCCTGGTGAACCGCCCATGGATACTGAAACAGCGGCTCGGATTCCCAAATCGTCTTAATTTGTTCACCGTCCACCTTTCCGGAATCGACAAGCTGGTTGTAAATTGCACTGTCGATGGCACCTGCATCAATTCGTTTATTCAAGACACCTAATGCCGTAGCATCATGTGAACCTGTAAAGCGGACAGATTCAAAATCATAATCATCTTCAGAACGGTAAACTTCACGGTCCTTCAATTCGATGGAAGGGATGAGTGAACCTGAAGTAGAGTTTGGATCTCCAAAAGCAAATTTCACTTCAGAGCTGTCTTCCAGTAAATCTTCTAGAGAATTCCAAGGATTATCTTTATGTGTAATGATGTAAGAGTGGTAAAAAGGTTCTCCGTCAATTAATTGTGTAATGATGGCTTTTGCACCGCTTTTTTCATTTGCGATAACGTATGACAGAGGTCCGAAATAAGCCATATCGATTTTGTCATAATTCATGGCTTCAACGACACCATTGTAATCAGGGTAGACTTCCACCTTGACCTCTCTGCCCATTTCATCAGTAAGGATCGTTTGCAATTTTTCCATAGCACCTTCCATCGATCCTTCCGTTTGGGCTGGGATGACGCCGATGGTAAAGGCTTCACTTTCTGATGCTTCATTAGCATTGTTTGCATTATCGGTGTTTCCATTATTCCCACTGCTATTTTCCTTTGTATTGCCGCACGCCGCAATAATCAGGGAAAGGAAAATCAATAATGTAAGGAAAAAGCTTTTTTTCATGTGTTGCACCTCTTTTAAAAGTTATATACTTCTTATTTACAATGAGAAAAAGGTCTTTTCATGTCAGATATCCATAAAAAAGGGCTCAATAGGAGCCCTTTTTATTTTACAAACAACTTGCCGGGTCTTTCTGCTGTTACGGTCCCGACAATCGCAGAGTTTAAGTTTCTGTTTTTCAACTCATTATTCAGCGCTTCTGCGTGTTCCTCAGGAACAGAGATCAGAAGGCCGCCGGATGTTATGGCGTCACAAAGGATTAACTGGTCGATTTCTGATATGGATTCATCATAATCAACTCTGTCTGAAAGCCATTTATGATTTTTACGAGAACCGCCCGGGATGATATTCTGTTGAGCTAATTCTTTTGTCATATGGAGAAGCGGAACAGAATCCTTTTCAATTGTAATGCCATTCTTGCTTCCTTCAGCGATTTCCAATGCATGACCAAGTAGTCCAAATCCTGTTACATCTGTACATGCATTAACAGGGAAGGAGTCCATAACTTCTGCTGCATCCTTGTTCAGGGCTGCCATAGTCTCCATGACTTCCTCAATGTTTTTCTGAGGAAGCTTGTCGTTCTTGATAGCTGTCGTCAAGATTCCCACGCCGATCGGTTTCGTCAGGATTAGTTTGTCGCCGGGCTGAGCGGCAGCATTAGATCTTATCCGGTCAGGGTGAACAACCCCAGTGACCGATAACCCGAACTTAGGCTCCTGGTCATCAATGGAGTGGCCCCCGACTAGAACAGCTCCGGATTCCATGACTTTATCGGAAGCACCTGACAGGATATCAGCTAGGATGCTTTTATCCAAAGTGGAAATAGGGAAGCCGACAATATTCATGACGGTGATGGGCTTACCGCCCATTGCATACACATCACTTAAGGCGTTTGCAGCAGCAATCTGCCCGAACATATACGGGTCGTCCACAATTGGAGTAAAGTAATCCAGGGTTTGAACGAGTGCTGTTTCTTCATTGATTTTGTAAACGCCGGCATCATCGGAAGTATCAAGGCCGACAAGTAAATTGGGATCTTCTACAGATCGAGGCAGATGACGCAGAACCTGCGCCAGGTCTTCAGGACCAATTTTGCATCCTCAACCGCCCTTTGAAGACAAAGATGTTAATTTGATCTTTTCTTTATTTGTCATAACGGAATCACTCCTTAGTCATTTCTATTTGAAATAGGTACTGCATTAGAGAGGACCTGCTTGTAAATCGATAGCAGGGTTTGCGTTTCATACTCCCTTGAATGATATTGAAGTATGAAAGATTTGGCTGAACTGCCAAATTCTTTCCTCATTTCGTTATTATTGAGCAAATCCTCCGCATAATCAAGGAATTCGATCTCATTAGTGTACACCAAGCCAGTCTTTCCATGTGTTACAATGTTCCGATTTCCGGAATTATTAGAGGCAATGACTGGAAGACCTCTTTCCATGGCTTCCAGAATGGCTGCGGGCTGCCCTTCGGAATGAGATGTGTTCAATACAACATCCGCATGTTCATAGACGGCTCCCATTTCTCGGTGGGGAAGCTGTCCAATATAGGAGATCCATTCTTGATTCTCTCTCACTAGTTCCTCTACTCGTTCTCCTTCGTCATGTTCAATGATAGGTCCAACAAGCAGCAGCCGGATATGAGGATAGGTTGAGTGTAACTTTTTTAATGCATGGATGGCGAATGGAATATTCTTTACTTTACGAATCCCGGCTGGAAGAACAAATAAAAAGGTGTTTTCTTCTTTTGGAATAAAAATATTTGATGCATTCAGTGAGCTGGTTCCTTGGTGTATTACATGAATCTTAGCTTCAATGCCCTCGATTTCTTTGAGGAGCGTCTCTTTTGCATTTTTGTCAAAAACCGTTATGGCGGCTGCTTCCATTAAACATGTTAGGACAGTTTCTCGTTTCTGTGAATCATATAAATCATGATTAATGTCTGTTCCGGTCATAGTGATGACAAAGGGGATATGGTTCTCACTCAATTTCTTTTTGAATGTAAAGAATTTATAAGCGTGAAAACCATGAATCAGCTCCGCTTCAGGAAAAGAAGAAATTTCAGGTTCTTTCGTTATTGAAACAATTTCGGTTTCTACACCCGCGTTTCCCAATCCGTCTGCAATCCTTTGAACTGTCACGGTATTTCCCCGCTGCTGATGAAAGTCAGGTGAGGCCAATACAACTTTCATTTACTACACCTCCTTATCTTGTAGGTAAAAGGGAATAAAGTAGACTATTCCAATGGGATATAATATAGAATATCCTCCTTATATGAGTTTGTCACATATATTGTCTTGCAGCTGCTCGCTTTTGAATTATTTAAAAGCACCAAGTACTCGTGGATAACCGTTATACATATGAATTTAAGTTTTATCGTTTATAAAAGAATGAGCTTAGATTACAGGGCTGGGTTTTATTTTGGTGTAACTCTTGTATCCACAAGCGTAGGGTAGATACAGTAGAGGGATCTATTTTGATAACTCATGTATCCAGAAGGGCGAGATGTATACATGTGTAGTCATTTTTCATGCAACTCATGTACCCATAAGGGCGAGGTGGATACATGAGTCGGCATTTTTTAAGTAACTCATGTACCCAGAGAAGCGAGGTGGATACATGAGTGAGCTCAATTTTGGTAACTCATGTACCCAGAAGGTCGAGGTGGATACATAAGTGGTCATTTTTTAGGCAACTCATGTATCCAGAAGGGCGAGGTGGATACATAAGTGGTCATTTTTCAGGCAACTCATGTATCCAGAGGGGCGAGGTGGATACATGAGAGAGCTCAATTTTGGTAACTCATGTACCCAGAAGGGCGAGGTGGATACATAAGTGGTCATTTTTTAGGCAACTCATGTACCCAGAGAAGCAAGGTGGATACATAAGCCGGCATTTTTCAGGCAACTCATGTACCCAGAGGGGCGAGGTGGGTACATGTGTAGTCATGTTTCAGAGAACTCATGTACCCATAAGGGCGAGGTGGATACATGTGTAGTCATGTTTCAGGCAACTCATGTACCCAGAAGAGTGAGGTGGATACATAAGTCGGCATTTTTTTAGTAACTCATGTACCCAGAAGGTCGAGGTGGATACATAAGTGGTCATTTTTTAGGCAACTCATGTACCCAGAGGGGCGAGGTGGATACATGAGCCGTCATTTTTTAAGTAACTCATGTAGCCAGAGAAGCGAGTTGGATACATGAGTCGGCATTTTTCATGTAACTCATGTACCCAGAGAAGCGAGGTGGATACATGTGTAGTCATTTTTTAGTCAACTCATGTACCCAGAGGGGCGAGGTGGATACATGTGTAGTCATTTTTCATGCAACTCATGTACCCAGAAGAGTGAGGTGGGTACATGGGAAGTCAATTTTCGGGTAACTTATGTCTCTAGGCGAGTGCACTAGTAATTAATAAACCAGACATACCGCTTTAAAGGAAACTCTCTTACCTTAGTGTCTCGAATCATTGGTCTCCAAAGCATGTAAATTTTTACATCTAAACCAGGAGCCAGTGAGGGATTCATCTCGAAACCTGGAAGAAAATGTGCTTGATATTCGTAGAAGGATGAGGTAAGATACTAAATACAAGCTGCGTTGTGCGTAATGATAATAAAGTTTTAACCTTTAAGCTGTAATAGGGAGTTTTACATCGAAGCCGGAATGTCATGCCGCCATGATTGCGGAAGACAGGAACGTTTCTGCAAACACCCACTTTGAGAAGTGGTGGTTTAAAACTTTCTTAGACGATTTACGGCAACTGTGGCTGTACATACTGCCAATCACAAAACCGGTTCCTGATGGGGATCCGGTTTTTTTTGCCCATTTACAGAATCTGTGCTCCGAGTTTTGAGAAAAAAGTTCTGAGTGAGACATAAGAGTAATGAAGAAACTGCCTGTGAAATTCCATTACGGAATAATGGAAAAAACTGTGCTTGAAATTCTAATCTTGATGAGGTAATATACTACTATAAGCTGCGTTGTTCGTAATGATAATAAAGTTTTAACCTTTAAACTGTAATAGGGAGTTTTACATCGAAACCGGAATGTCATGCCGCCTCGAATAGCGGAAGACAAGAACGTTTCTGCAAACACCCACTTTGAGGAGTGGTGGTTTAAAACTTTCTTAAACGATTTACGGCAAATGCGGCCTACATACTACCACCAATCACAAAACCGGTTCCTGATGGGGAGCCGGTTTTTTTGTGTCTTACTATAAAAGGTGTTGAATACTCGTTCTTTTACTAGGCTGTTTTGGCATATATGTTGCTTCGGAAAATCCGATGAGCCGGATTCTCCCATGCTCATCGGGTAAAAGCAGCTCTTTTTTCTCATACCGGGGTATTGCCGGTAAATAATGACGAGGCATTTTGAAACGCTGCTAGACTATCAACTTGCTTTATGAAAACTGCCTAAATAAAAAACCTCCAGGGTGTCAGCCCCCGAAGGCTTCGAGTATATCGTTCAGGTCACGCATGTTCAATGGTTTAGGGGTAAGCTGCTCTTTAGCTGGGACGATAGGGGTTCCGGTTCCAGGATTATACCCTTGCTGCAGCAGGGTTTTTATAGTTTCGAGTTCTTGAAGGATCTCGGCATTTGTACCGTTTCTTGCATTAGGTTTAAAGTATTGATCGAGGGCGGAAAATACAAGGTGGGCCAGGGTGTGATTATGAGCATGGTATTCAATCTGTTCTTGAATAATCTTAGAAACAGTATGACTATCGCCGGTCTTGATATCGATGTATTTCTCCGGAATTGTGATGGCCACTCGGTTGACATAATCCGTGTACGTTTCTCCCATACCGATCAACCCCTTGCGGCTGCTAGGTCATTAGTTTCTTCCTGATGTTGTTTTTTGAGATGATTCATTTTCGCCAGGATCATGAGTCCCATTACATTTAGTTTTTCAAGGTCTTCAGGGAAGTAAAGGTTTATGGGGCGCCCTTTATCTGTCCACCTTACGGCTGCTTCCTGAATTTGCTTTTGTGCCAGCTTGGCGGCACCCCCAACTGCTATATAGCGTGAAGCCCCTTTAATTTCATTTGAACTGCTCCTGACTTTATCAAACAGTTCCAAATATTTGATGGCCATGGATTTTAATTGAGGAGTTATATATTTACTAATATCTTTACGAACTCCTGCAAAAGGTTCAACATACCATTCCGATTGGCCTGCAGCGAGTTTTTCTTCAAGTTCTGACCTGGAATCGAATTTATACAACTCATTTTTGCTGACCTTTTGAATGATGATATCAAGAAATTGATTAATTCCGAAATGTTCTCCTTCAACGGACGCCACTGGTTTATTATTCTTGATTCCTACAAAATCGACTGAATCCCCGCCAAGGTCACCAATCAGCACTCCTTTAACAGAATCCTTTACAAGCTCATCGTCTTTAATTCCCAGGGTTTCCTGGTCCCTGGTCATTCCAAGGTAAGCGCATGCTCCTTCAGCTCCGACGATCACATCTTTAATCATCAACTTTACACATACTTCCTTAGGCTCGGAAACTCCCGGCACTTTATGAAGGATGATGGAGTGCGTTCCGATTAACCGCTGCTTCAACTGCTCTTTCTTTTCTTTATATTGGGTAGTTGGCAGGGAGACCGCCAGTTGATCGATTTCATAAACTATATCAGTTGCATCTTCGTGAATGAGCAGGGCGTGATAGGCAGCAATAGAGAAAAGCAATACGTAAGTACGAATTTCATCAACCTTTTGATTGTTGACAGAGGTGAGGCTGACATTTCTTTGCCTCGCTGCTGATTTTCCAGCGTAATATAATTCTCTTTTATTATCGACGGCGGGACTCTTTACCTCAACGATCAGATTTTCTTCTAATTCCACATCTTCTTCGTCATAAGGCATTTCATAAAATTCGTCGTCGAATAAGGCAATGGCATTAGGCATTTGGTATTCCGAGATGATACCACAATCTGATGAGAGTACTTTGTACCAGCTGTTACCGATATCAACCGCGAAAAAATTGGACGATTTCATCATTATCTCCTCCTCTCTTGAATCCTATGGGTGAGTGAGAAACACTGTGCAAGTACCCAGAGGCTTTTTTTTGCACAATGTATTGAATCCGGGAAGTTTCTAATAAAATCCACGCATGTCCTGATACATATAACCAAGCTTAATAGACTCGTACGCATAGGATAAAGTGAAGGAAAAAACATAAGGAGGAAATACAATGAGTGAAAAACATCATCATCCTAAACGTGATTGTGTCGAAGTAAGCAAGTCAGCTAACGTTGGGGAGTGTGCCAATACTGAAGGCGAAACATTAATCGTACCAGATGACGTCCTAAGAACAATCAGAGTTCCTGTTCAATTGGCTGTCAGAGAAGTTACGACCAACCTTGTAGCGGATATCCACTTTCCTGAACCAGTTATGGAAATCAAGGATGTCAAAAAGAGAGTTGAAATTGTACAATGCCGTCTTTTGACACCTCCAGTAGGAGCCCCGGCATTCTCTGATAACGGAACATTCCCGCTTGTCATCAAAGGCTATGTTCGTAAAAATATCCAGTACGCTACACCTATTTACAATAAAGAAGGAAATTGTGTGGCTTCTGATATCAAGTCACTTACAGTAAGAGTACCATTTGAGTGCGTTTCCAATATTCCTTTAGATGCTCCGGTACAACTGCCAGTGGCGAACACCCGCAGTGAATTCGATTTTTATAGAGAGCAGGATCTTGGAAGAGGCTACCCTGAGAAAGACCAATTCCTATCCAGTGATATCTCCCAATTCCATCAATTCAGTACTCAATATTACAATCAGCTTCCATTCTGTGAACTGTTATCCAGTACAATCCTGGAGTGGGATGAGGCGACAAATCGTCATCAATACAATGAGGGGCCGGTAGGAGAAGGCTGCTTCACTAAAATTGTGGAGAAAATGATTGTTACATTTACAGTGAAAGTGCTTCAAAACCAACAGATGGTGATTGAAACGGGCGACGATGACGACGCATAGGCTGCAATATGTATCAAAAAACACTATTCCTAAATAGGGATAGTGTTTTTTTATTACAATGATAAAAGCAGCTATATGGAATGGGGGATAATTTCCCTTAACACTTTCATGTGATGAATGCATTTGGTTGTGCTGTATCATTGAATGTAGCAGAAGAGCACTTTGTAAAAGTGTGAGCTTTCCGTTGTACTCAACACTCTACCGAGCAGCAAAAATTTATTGCTGTTCAATGCCATCTTCATGATATTTCCTGGCTCATCCAAATCTTCAACATTTTGCTGTCATGACAATCGTCTAAAAATTTCCAACTTGCCCATGGGCGCATGCCTATACATAGACGAATGCACAACATAATGTGAATTATCTTGATTTTTAAGGAGGACTATAAATGTCTGATTCATACAAAGAGAATAATGAAAGCTACTGCAAACCTAAACATCATCATCCGAATGTGAATATTGGTAAATTGGTTACAAAGGTGCCTGTCGTCCTGGCTGAACTTGCTTTAACTGCGGATATGACAGCAAAAATTACATTTCCTGAGCCAGTGCTGGAGATCAAAGATGTAAAGAAAAGGGTAAAAATCACGCAATGCCGTCTCCTTCTTCCATCCAATAAGCTGTTTGTCAGCGGATTTGTGCGTAAAAACATCCAATATGCCAGCCCTTCAGGTGACATCGAGCATGCAACAAGTAAATCAATTGCATCCGACCTGCATTCTTATACAGTAGACATTCCATTTCAATTGGTCACAGAGATCGAACGTTATCTTTCTTCTCCGGTACAGCCGCAAATGAATTCCAGGGAAGAGTTTGATTTCTTCGTATCTCAATCCCTTCCATCTGGATTCCCGGAAAAAGATGAATTATTATCAAGCGATTTATCACAGTTTCATCAATCCAGCACGCAATACTACAACGAACTTCCATATTGTGAGCTGGTTTCAAGCAAAATCATCGAGTGGGATGAAGCAATCGATAGAAAGATGATTGGAAAAGATGCTCCGCTGGCAGAAGGAGTTTTTAGAACAATCGAAGAAAAAATGGTGCTGGATTTCACCCTTAGAGTCATCCAAGACCAGCAAATACGTGTGGCTTCCACGACGAATGATGACCATCACCACCGTCATGATTGTGATGAGGATGACCACTACTAAGAATAAATGTGCCAGGGGTTATACTAGATCATAGTGTAATCCCTATTCCATTTTTAAAATATATAGATTTTGATTTTGCTGTCAGTGCGGCAGAAAAAAGTGAAGGCTTCAAATTAGTTGAAGGAGGTGAAAATGTTGGAATCCAAGGAAAATATAGTGATGCCCCATTTCTTAAGAAGAAATAGAAAAGGACTTGGGCAAGACCAGGTATACCCGAGTGCATTTTACAGCAAAGAAGTTAACAGGGAAGACACCGAGGTAAAACCTCAACAGAAAATCCAGAAAAAAACTGGCGGTCCCCTTATCCTGCCGCCGCCTCCAATCGTTTCAAAACAATTGCAGAAGAAGGTTGACAAGGAAGAAGAGCATAAGGCGGAGAATTATAGCAGAAAAGATGAAGTTATTCCGGTGCCAGTAGATGATGATGAATTCCTTTTTGAAAAAGAAATTAGTCTAATTGATTCACCGGTAATAGAAAAATTGAAAGAAGATGATCTCCCGGAAGAAGATGAAGAACATATTGATTGTGAAATGCAGGATAAAAGAGAAGAAGAGGAAAAACCCACTGTTCATAGTGACAGCCCTATTCAAGCAGAAAAACACCCTGAAGAGAAAGAATGCCCATTAGCAGAAGATGTGCTGCCAAGTAAACCATTACAGGTAATACTTCCAGTCCTTCTGATTCAAGAAGAAGTGGAGATTGATCTATTTAACAGTTTTACCCTTATGCGCCCGCTATCCTCCGTTTCAAAAGTTGAATGGAGTGTAAAAAGCTTTAAAGGGTGTGCTCTTCTTCCTTCCAATAAAGTTTTTCTTGAACTGATTCTTTCCGCAAATGTTGATTTTGTTTCAGAGAGGGATGGAAGCCTTCAATCACTGAAAATGCTCATACCTCTGAATAAAACGGTTACGATTGATTGGAAATCTCCTCCTGAATTCTCTTATTCAAACAAAGGCGAGTATGATTTCAGAGAAAAAGAGGATCATTTCCCCTCCACTCACAGAGTATGGGAAGAAAAATTGGCTCAGCCCATAACAATTGATTGTCGGTCATTTAACATAATCTGGCATGATGAACTTCAAAAGGGGAAAGAAGGGAAGACACGGCTGGGTGTCCAAGGAACAGCAAAAGTTTCAATAGAAGCAGTCCAGAAACAATTGGTTTCATTGGTACTATAAAACAGGGTGTCTATAATATAGACACCCATTTAATTAACTATTCATTCTATCGATTCTTTCTTGTATAAGATCCAGAATCGTTTTCGATGGTTTTCTTTCTGAGGAGGGTTCTTCCATTTCCTCCACCTCATCTTCTAAAAGGGGGCAGTCAGGCGCATCTTCATCATGATAAGCAAATCGCTCTTGATTTTGAACAAGCATCAACCATAGATTGACTTCCATTCTTTCTGTTAAATTGGTAAATCGGCCATGTTTATAATCCTTGTAAAGGTCGATTTCCATAATGTCAGCAGACTTCAACACACACTCAATAGGCTCATTGAAATATTCGTGTGTATAAGAACCGGATTTGTGCGGGTCTCCGCCAAGCTTATTTTTTGAAGAGTATTTATATTCATGCGTAAGAGAACTCTTTTGACTTTTTAATTCCCTGTCAGCTCCAGGTATGAATATTTCATCTATGCAAGTGAAAGGAACATCCACACTGTAATCCCTTAAATATCCATTGCAGGATTCTACATATTGAATATTCTTGTGGATGGTTCCTTTAACAAAGATTTTCGCTTTTCCTCGTGCACCGGGATGTTTCAATACTTCACATTGCTTAAGTGATACATTTTTCTTGATGGATTTAATTTCTTTAGCCGGAGAAGGCAATGTCACATGCGAAGCAATGTCCGTTTCCAGATTAACATAGGCCAAAATGACAGGGACATACGTTCCCCCGGGTACATTATAAGAATCGGCTTGGCAGGAAACATCCTTGACCTTAGCTTTTTGACAGTGTTTCTTTTTACTGTGTCCAGGGAAGGAATATTTTTTAGACATAAATCTTTCACTCCTTATGAATTAGTTTTATATGAAAAGAAAATCTAGCAAATTTTCATATATTACTATATTTATATGTGAATAATAAAAAAAATAGTGGACTAGTATCTTGTGTCTATCAAATTCCGCCATTGAGGTACAATGAGATCATTGAGAGGCAGGAGAGATTAGTAAATGGAGGGCAGAACACACATTATGACTGTTGGGGAAACCCTTATAAGGTCTTCGATAGAGCAGGGTCAGGTCTTCAAAAAATTTATATATTTTGATAGTGTACTATGTGAAAGTTAAGTATTCTATAAAGCAGAAATACCAACGGGGGGGAGAAGGAATGACAAAGATTTGTATTGTACGTCATGGCCAGACAGATTGGAACAAGGAAAGAAGATTGCAGGGAAGGACTGACATTGACTTAAATGAGACAGGTGAACGGCAGGCTGCAGATGCAAGAGAATATCTTCATAACGAAGAGTGGGATGTAATAATCACTTCTCCTTTGAAAAGGGCTAAAAGAACAGCCGAGATCATTAATGAGAGATTGCAGCTTCCATTACTGGAGATGGAAGAGTTCGCTGAAAGATATTTTGGTGAAGCTGAAGGCTTATTAATTGAAGAAAGCCGTAGAAAGTATCCTAATGGAGGAAGCCCTGGGCAGGAATCCAGAGAAGAAGTGGTAGATCGGGCAATAAGAGGAGTGGAAGAAATTCAGCAAAGGTTTCCAGATAAAAATGTCCTGCTGGTCGCACATGGAGCTTTGATCGGACTCCTGCTTGCTGAGCTTTCTCCCGGAGAATTTGTCTATGGCGAAACCCGCCTCGTTAACGCCTGCATCAATACTATCCACTTCCAGGATAATAAGTGGAATCTTAAAGAATACAACCAGATCGGGCATCTATCTGAAGTATAGCAATCAGCTATCACTCTGCTGCGCTGAAGTAACAGGGGACTGTCCCCTGTAAGGAGAAGAAGCGGTGTAGTGAAATATAAGGTGTTTTATTCAGATGGTTGTATTATAATGGATGTGTACGTAATAACTATACACATGCATTACGTGTGAAGGAGAAAAGCATAATGACAAATGAAATGAACCAAAACGAAAATACACAGCAGGATCAAAAGAAAGTCAGCTTACAAGAAGCTATGAAACAGCAGCTTGAGAGAAAGAAACAAGCACAAGGAAATGGCAAACAACAAAGCGGCGGGTTTGCCGGTAATCAGCGTATGAAGAGCCAGCAGTCTAAAAAAGCGAGCGTCACGCGCAGAAAAATGGGCGGCTGATCATTCTGCCCGAAGGAGTCTTTCCAAAACGGAGAGACTCCTTTTTTAAATTGTCTTGAAAACCCGTGCCCATGCCGTGGGGGCCAGAGAGCTTATAGCGTGGTATAGAATACCCGCCTTCTATTGAATAAGCCGCCGGTTCCCTTTCACATCATGCCATTCCAGCAGGAGGGGGAGGTATCCTTGCTGATGGGCATTACTAAAGCCTAAAATAAGCGGAGTTTTTCCGGTTAAGCTTCAGAATTGTATGTGATTTGGGATATATAAGCGGAATTTTTCCGCTTAAGGACAGCGAAACGAACCATTTTTACCTCTTTTATACAGATAAGCGGAATTTCTTCGCTTATTCTAGCTGTTTTTCGCGCTGAAACTTAAATAAGCGGAATTTCTCCGCTTATTTCTCAACGTTTTTTCAGACGGAATAAATAGACAAAGAAAATAATTCATTGGGCCTTTCAGCCCGAAGCTGGTAAGGAAGGCTTCCAGCCGCAGAGCAAACCACCAGTTTAAACTGATGGTTTTGTTTACATGATTAGGAAATTAAACTAAATTCATGAATTTAGCATACAGAAAGAAGCCAAAGAAAAAAGAAAAACCCAGTGTGGATTTTTCTTCCTTATTTCTCTTTGGGCATTCCTGGAGGATAGTAATAAGGAGG
Source organism: Rossellomorea vietnamensis (assembly GCF_008180615.1). Lineage (GTDB taxonomy): Bacteria > Bacillota > Bacilli > Bacillales > Bacillaceae_B > Rossellomorea > Rossellomorea vietnamensis_D. Next base: position 7,863 of record NZ_VTEH01000014.1, on the reverse strand, counting down.
CACTTTAATCCAGCCCTTGCTTCTCATTACACCTTTTAATTCTGTGCCATACTTCATCTTTTCCAGCATGCATTGTGTGAATAACAAGCCGACATCATTACGGATGGACTGGCTCGCTGCAGCTGCACAATGCATGACTGCCGCTACTGTCTTCAGGCTTACTCCATTCATGATTTCATCGTCTGTCATCTTTACTCCCAAAGGAACGCTGTTCGGATCCGAGTCAGGCCTCGGTTCACTGGTTCTGGGCAAATGCACCCCTTCCTGTTTCATGAACTCCTTAACGCGCTGTCCTTGAGCTTCACATTGTTTAAGGCTTTTGACCAACATGGTTCTTACTTCATCATCAATGGTAGAGTTGAGGCCTATCTGGATGTAAATTGCAGCTTCATCCATGAGCGCCATATACATCCAGCAGCTCATTACTTCACCGACATGCAGGGGATTTTTAGGTTCATCATCCAGGTTCATTTGAATAAACTCTTTCATTGAATCGAAAATCGATGTCATCGTATCCCTCCTGTTAAATTTATTTTTTCCTGATAGAGAACTTTACATACATTTACTAGGTAGAATTCAAAAACATTTACATTTTTTTCAATTAATTAGAAACAATAAGGAGTAGGAGGTGTATTCATTGGCAAACCCGTTTGAAGCAGTATGGAATACAATTAAAACCATGGTTGATAACCAAGATGAACCTAAGGCCCCGTTACATATCATTGAAGCAGGAGATTGCTGGAAATATATCACTTTGTTGGAAGAGTTTATCCGTTATGAAGAAATCGGGCTGAACACCACAGTAGATGATGAAGTAAGAGAGATGCTTACAGATATTATAGGACTATGTGAATCACAAGTAGAGAAGATGAGCAGTTTCCTGAAAACAGAAGGAATTCCTTTGCCGGACGTCACCTCATCAAAACCAGAATCACAGCCTAATTCCATTCCAATGGGAGTGAAGTTAACCGATGATGAAATTACAAATGGAATAGCCTTTAAGTTGGTCACATGTATGCTTACATGCGCGAAGGGCCAGGCAGATGCTGTCAGGAATGATATAGGGCTTATGTGGTTTGGTTTTTATACAGAATGGACGAATTTTGGAACCACGTTAAAAACATTGATGAGAAAACGGGGATGGCTCAAAGTGCCGCCATATTACTATCCGCCCGGGATGCCGAATAAGGACAACTAGCTGGATGCACTGTGAAATAACGGAAGATAATAACTGCTCCCCTTGGACGAGAGAAAATGTTAAGTGCTCAGGAAAAAGCATCCTAATGGAAGTTTCCGATAGCATGTGTACGTACGAAGAAAGCTTGAAATAAACTCTATTTTTGCTGTCAAAAATAGCATAATCACATCTGAAGCGAATCAGGAGGAGACCTGATGGGAAATGGAACTGAAGAAACCATAGATAGAATCATAAGGGAACACCAGCAGAATAAGAAGCTGGTATCTTCTGAGCTAGGCGAATTGTTTGCCAATTATCAAGGAGATTCGGTATATAATTGTGTTTTTAATTATTTTCTGGACATAATCGAAGACGATGAAATAAGAAATTTTATTTCAATGTCACAATCCATTTCCCAAAAGCACCTTCACCAAATCAAGGTTATCTTCAAGCAGGAAGGAATCCCTATACCTTCAGCGTTTGGAGACCAGGACATCAGAATGGGATCTCCCAGGCTTTTCAGTGATATATTCATGGTATTTTATACTACAGAGATGGCCAGGGCAGCCTTCGCTGCTTACGGTTCTGCTTTAGGTACATCTTATCGTCATGATGTGATCACTTATTTCGAGATGTGTTTGAAAGATACAAAGGAAGTCTATAAAAAAGGTATTGCTTTGTTGATGGCAAAAGGATTTGATATTACTTCTCCTGAAATCCCATATCCGCAAAAAGTGGACTTTGTCGAAAAGGAGTCGTTCATTTCAATCGTCATGGGTAAAAGCAGGCCTCTGCTCGCATTGGAGATCAAGCATTTGCAGAAGAATATCTACACGAACGCGCTTGGAAAAGCCCTTATGCTGGGATTCAGCCAGGTTGCCTCATCTGAAAAACTGCGTAATTTCTTCAGGGAAGGCTCTCAATTGGCAGACAAGCAAATCAGAGAACTAAGTACCTTTCTCTTGAGGGAAGACCTTCCAAGTCCCCGTGTCCTGGATGACCAGGTAACCGATTCAACCAGCTCCCCATTCTCTGATAGATTGATGCTTACACACGCTTCAATGGCCAGTGCGACTGGAATTATGAATTATGGAGCGGCCTTATCTAAAATTCTTCGGCATGATATCCATGCCCAATTCATTTCTCTAACAGCAGGAGTTGGAAAGTATGCGGATGAAGGTCTAACCATGATGATAAGCAATGGCTGGCTTGAAGAACCGCCGACCGCAGCTGATCGGAAAAAACTTTCCGAGAGATCTGCAGGGAAGAAAACTTGATTTTATAGATGCACAAGGAGAACTGCCCTTTTCTTTCAGCGTACCGGGATAGTTGAGGTTAATGAGGAGGATGGTTAAGGTCTTATAATTCATAGATAAGCAGTAGAAATAGCTTTAAAGAACAACTCTATGCGGGTTGTTTTTTTGTTTAGCAGTTAAAGTTACAAAATAAAAAATCTTATTGACCAGTTTGGTCAACGGATGTATGATGATATTGACCGGGTTGGTCAACTTGAATTTTGACCCAGTGGAGGTGAACATATGGATGAGAAATTTTTCAGTCTTGAACAAGAGAAGCAAGACAGAATCTTGAATGCAGCATTAAAAGAATTTGCTCAAAAAGGCTTTAAAAATGCTTCTACCAATGAAATTGTGAAAGAAGCAAAGATCTCAAAAGGGTTGATTTTCCATTATTTCAATAATAAAAAAGATCTTTATTTATTTCTATTCGATCATTTTGTTCAAATGCTTATTGATAAAATGAAAAGAGAAGTGGATTGGGAGATTAAGGATATTTTTGACCGGCATATGGAAATGTCATCAGTCAAAATTAAAATGTTCCATCAGTATCCTCATGTGTTCGATTATTTTAATGGCATCTTTTTTGAAGAAGATCCTGTCATTCATCTGGAATTGGAAAAGAGAAAGAATGAATTTCTCAGCAATAATTACAAAGAAATGATGGGGGACATCGATACCAGCAAATTCAGAGAAGGGATAGATGTTGAAAAAGCGAAAGATATTATCACCTGGTCATTGGAAGGCTTTTCAAACAAGACGCAGGCAAAAGTGAAAGGGATGGGCTTAAAGGAGATAGGAATAGAGGAAACCATTCTGGAAATGGAAGAGTACTTGAAAGTCCTGAAGAAATCATTCTATAAATAGGCATTGAAAAAAGGGAGGTATGGGGAATGGCCGTTTTAGAAACAACCAATTTAACCAAAACATTTGGTAAATTCACGGCGTTGAATGGTGTGAATATAGAAGTAAATCAAGGAGAGGTTTATGGATTCATCGGTCCTAATGGAGCTGGCAAGTCCACCACTATCCGCATTCTGCTGGGAGCGTTAAAAGCGACAAAGGGAGAAGCAGCTATATTCGGATTGGATGCCTGGAAGAATGCGGTGGAGATTCACAAACGAATTGCGTATGTGCCCGGCGATGTAAATCTCTGGCCCAATCTTACCGGCGGTGAAGTGATTGATTTATTCATGAAATTAAGAGGAGCCGCAAATAAGAATAAGAGGGAAGAAATGATCGAGAGGTTCAATCTTGATCCAACAAAAAAATGCAGAACGTATTCCAAAGGGAACCGGCAGAAAGTAGCGCTTGCTGCCGCCTTCGCTTCAGGTGCAGATCTTTATATTCTGGATGAACCTACATCAGGCCTCGATCCATTAATGGAGAGAGTGTTTCAGGATTGTGTGGCTGGAGTGAAGGCAGAGGGTAAAAGTGTGCTCCTATCCAGTCATATCCTGTCAGAAGTTGAAAAACTGTGTGACAGAGTAGGAATTATCAGACAGGGAGAAATCATTGAAACAGGGTCTTTGAAGGAACTCAGACATTTGACTCGCACCAACTTGATTGTTGAAACCAGGGAACCGGTTATTTCATTAAATGAGTTAAAAGGGGTACACAATCTTAAACAAAATGGAGCTGAACTTTCTCTTCAAGTCGACTCAGAAAGACTGTCAGAAGTCATCCAGTATGTCAGCGGCTTTGGGGTAACACGGCTGGAAAGTGCTCCGCCTGCGCTTGAAGACTTGTTCATGCGTCATTACGATACTTCTGCAAAATCATCTGACACAGGAGATGGAGGTGGAATGTAATGAAAGGTCTTCCTTTGAAAAATACCGAAATGCTGTTTCGATTCATCCTGAGACAAGACCGGATAAGAATTCCAGTTTGGATTCTATCACTATCCTTGTTGTCCTTTATGACGGCTCAATCCTTCAAAGGGTTGTATCCAACTAAGGAGAGCAGAGAGGCGATTGCGGAAACAATGATGAATCCCTCCATGACCGCTATGCTTGGGAAAGCATATGGCATTGACAATTATACGTATGGAGCGATGTTTGCTCATGAGATGCTTCTTTTTACAGCGATGGTCGTGGCTGTGATGAGCATCCTTTTAACTGCCCGGCACACGAGGGCTGAAGAAGAAGACGGACGAATTGAAATGATCAGGGCCCTGCCTGCCGGGCGGATGGCAAACTTGGGGGCGGCTCACTTTTCTTTGATTCTTACCAATTTTATGTTAGCTATTGTTACTGGTTTGGGATTATATGCCCTTCAAATAGAGAGTATGGATTTGAACGGCTCTCTTCTATATGGTGCAGCTCTTGGGGTAACCGGACTTTTCTTCACAGGAATTACAGCTGTGTTTGCACAGTTATCTGAGACTTCAAGGGGAACAATCGGATATTCCTTCACGGTATTAGGTGCCGCCTATTTAATTCGTGCAATTGGAGATGTCAGCGGCGAAACCCTGTCATGGTTTTCCCCTCTGGGATGGGTGCTGGGCTCAGAAGTATATGTCAATAATTATTGGTGGCCGGTCATCATGACAGCGGTTGTATCTGGAGCATTGATTTTAATATCTATTTACTTGAATTCCATAAGGGATTTAGGATCAGGATTTCTTCCTGCTCGTCCCGGAAAGCGATTTGCATCTTCTTTATTGCTGAGTCCATTTGGGCTGGCAGCACGTCTTCAGCGCACTGGCCTGATTTCGTGGACAGTCGGGATGCTGTTAATAGGGGCATCCTACGGTTCGATATTTGGAGATTTGGAATCTTTCTTCAGTGAAATTGAAATGATGCAGAAGCTCCTGCCCTCGGCAGATGGGTTTTCACTAACAGAACAATTCCTGGCCAAAATCATGTCTATAGTCGCAATGATCAGCACAGTACCAGCTCTGATGACGGTTTTGAAATTAAAAGGGGAAGAAAAAGCTCAACGTACCGAACACCTGCTGGCACGAGCTGTTTCAAGGACCCGCTTGATTGGCAGCTACCTCTTTCTTTCCTTTATTGTTACTATCGTCATGCAAGGTGCCGCCTCCCTCGCCCTTGGAGCAGCAGCAAATGCAACGTTGGAAAACAGTATTGAATTCAGTACTTTCCTGCAGGCTGGGATGGTGTATCTTCCAGCGATGTGGATCTTCATCACCATTGCAGTCCTGCTGGTCGGCTTCGCGCCAAAATTGACAGGTCTTGCCTGGCTGTATTTGGGCTATTCGTTCTTTGTCGTTTACCTTGGCGGATTGTTCCAATTTGATGAATGGGTCGCAAATATTTCACCGTTTGCCCACATACCTGAACTTCCGATTGAAGAAATGAATTTTCTGAAGGTCTTCCTTCTAACAATTCTGGCTGTTATTCTAGCTGCAGCAGGATTTGCAGGATACCGCCGGAGGGACATCCAGGGTTGATAGAAGGCTCATTTCCTTGCAAGGAGATGGGCTTTTTACATATTGGCAGGTTTTCCTGCTGAGGAGTGAACTGTACTTTTGGAACACACTCTTCAAACTGCTGCGTTGGTGTAAACTTTGTTGCTATTCAAATAAATTTTTGAAAACCATAACTGGGCGGAAATAACCTAGTAAGCAGGTTACTCATTCCTATTAGAGCCGGGAAAATGTTTGAAAGAAACAATAGATGCAAAAACAGTCTTTGAAAGGGAGAGAAGACAGCTTGGTTCATTCTTTTGCAAGAAGTTTCTCTTAGGACGATGTAGAGAGACACGTGGAGTAGTATCACCCGAAAGTTTTTTAAAGAATATACTTAAAGCAAACATAGGAGACGGCCCTAAAGTGTTTACGTACCGATAATTCCTCTGAAAAGAGATTTACTTCCTTATACAGCCTGGATACTTATTTTCACTAGATCCGGACATGAGCCGCTATTTATTGGGCTTTATGATAAAAAGGTTATTACAGCAAGGATTGCTGCTGATTTAAAAGTAATGGATTTCCGCTCCTTCTCCGGTAACATGCGGATGAAGATAGAATAGCATTTAAAAGGAATAATCTTTTAAAAGAGCCTTTACAAAAAGTGAAAATTAAAGTCATGCCTCTGATCGAGCAGCTAGCGGAAAAAAATAAAGGAACTTTATTCCGTTAATTACGATTTAAACTCATTAGGCTGTTGAATAAGGGAAGTGTTTTCCCTTATACCATATAAAAACACCTTTTTTCTACCTTTTCAGGCTGTTAAGGGAAGTTTTTTCCTCTATTTAAGAAATTTTTAACGCTATTCAATCAATAAGGGAATATTCTTCCTCTATTTATCACCTTATCTGAACTTCTGACCGTTAAAAGGACCTTTCTTGGACTTCTGTCAAGAAAATGGACAATTTAAAAAGGTATTTTGTAACTGACTTTGCTACCGCACTTCGTTTGCTGGGCCTGAGGAATGAGTGATTCAAAATCGAATCATTCATTCCTCAGGCAAATGGTACATTTATGAGATATTTTTCAAAGAGTCCAGTTGGTATTTTCTTTCAAAGGTGTTAGGCGAAAGATAGCCTAATGTCGAATGTTTTCGCTTCTCATTATAACGAGCTGATATATAGAAATTAATGGCCTTGGCAGCCTGTTCTCTTGTCTCAAAACGGAAACGATAGATTAGCTCTTTCTTAATCGTGGCGTGGAAGGATTCAATACAGGCATTATCGTATGGATCTCCCTTCCGGCTCATGCTTATCTGAATGTCTCTTTCCTTTAAACAATCAATGTAATCATTTGAACAATACTGGGATCCACGGTCGGAATGATGGATGAGTTCTTCGCCAGGTTTCCTTGAATCAAACGCCATTTTTAAAGCATCTAAGGTTAGTTCCTTTTTCATTGTATTTCCTAGGCTCCAGCCCACAATTTTTCTTGAAAACAAATCCATAATTGAAGCTAGATAAAGCCAGCCTTCAAGTGTCCAGACATACGTTATATCGGCAACCCACACTTTGTTTGGGGTGTCGACAGTAAATTGTCGATTCACCACGTTTGGATATAGAGGGAGCGAGTGATTAGAATCCGTTGTGACCACAAACTTTGTTTCCGGAATGGCTCTCAGCCCAAGTTCCTGCATATAACGTGCAACTGTTTTCAAGGAAACCGTATAGTTCCACTCAATTAAATCATCATGGACTCTAGGGCTTCCATAAGTCCCCAGGCTTTCATGATAGGACTTACTAATTTTCTGAAGGAGTTCCTTCTTACGTTTCTCTCTTTCTGTCTCGCCCATAGCCTGTCTTTCCAGCCATTTATAGAAGCCGCTGGAGGATACATTTAATACATCACACATCTTCACTACCGTATGTTCATCTCTATGGGCTTCAATGAACTCAAACTTTACTCGGTTTTTTTGGTGAAGATGTGCATGGCCTTTTTTAGGATCTCATTCTCCTCCT
>NZ_VTEH01000013.1 GCF_008180615.1 Rossellomorea vietnamensis | reverse complement strand
GTGCAGTAATGAAAAGCTTGACCAATTGTTCGTTAGTAAGCTTTTTCATATCGTAGTTCATAAGAGGACAAGCTAAATGCTTTGTTGGTAATAAAGATAAACATTGACTAATGACTGTTTTTTGAGCTAACATAATAGAGGTTTTGTGCTCCTTTTGTAGATAGTTTGTTTTTGGGAACAAACAGTCAATACATCTACAATAGGAGCTTTTTTTGTGTTTGTCTATAACTTCTCCCGCTCTATTTACTTATTTTGGAACCTATGCAAAGCCAGTGGGTGAGACCCCACAGGCGCAGCCGAGGAGGCTCACCGCCCGCCCCGCGGAGTCGTGCACCTGGAGCGGAAATCCATTGTTTTTACTCAGCCACAATCTTTGCGAAGAGAGCATTTATTATGGTTTTGTCCCAGCCTCTCCTGCCCCTAATTCGTTCCCCAGGGCGATGATTGATTGGTTAATACGCCAAATATAATACATGTGGTGGATCAAATCGGCTTTCCCCTTTTGTCTGCTTGGTGATAGAGTTTCTATTCTGTCTCTTTCTTCATCCAAACTCCAGAAAAGGGACTTATTCTCCTTTTCTTTTATAAGATCTTGGAGTAAATCAATGTTGATTCTAAGTTTTTTTTCAGTCAAAACAAACACTTCCTGTAAATCACCAGGGACGCCCGCAGAGACATTTCTATGTGAGGAAGCAAGCAAGTGCTTTGCATAATAATTGATAGAAGTAACGACCAGCATCCATCGGCTGATACCGGACTTTGTTGCAGAGTCCGGCCTTTGCAGAAGTGATTGTGCCTCGTCCTTGATTACTTGAAGCTTCTGATCTAAATCGAAGGCTTGGTCAGTAAGTTCTTTAGGCTCCTGGTCTATGAATGTCTTTAAATAATCAGAGGTGTACTCTTTGAGCTCTTCCAGAAAATCATCGAAAGACTCTGTTACTTTATCTGTCGTCTTCTTTGGCAGAACAAGCGCTGACACGAGTAAAGCGATCAGAGCTCCTGCAATGGTATCAATTACTCTCGCTGTAATTAGTTCTACACTGATTCCACCGAGCAGGAGGTCATACATGAAGGCGATCAGCATTGTGATAAAGAAACTCATCCATGTATACGAAACGGTAAAAACATAAAATGTAAGAAAAATGACAACAAAAAGCAATATCACTTCAAGGGCGGCATTTCCGGTCACAAGATTTGCGGCAATGAAACCTGCTGCTGCTCCTATTACTGTACCAAGTGAGCGCTGAAAGCCTTTAACGTAGGTCCTACCGACTGATTCTGTTCCAATCTGAATAATAAAGGTTGTCAGGAGTACCCAATAAGGCTGTACAGGTGAGATAATATGCCCCGTAATTATGGCAAGGATACCAGCCACAATGGACTGAATGGCTTTCCTTGTTGTTGGTTTTAATGTCTTTGTTTCTTCTTCCTTTTCTTCCGGCAGATCTGCATATTTCTCTTGTGAAGAAGCATTATAGTATTTTTCGACGTTCTGGCGTGACTCTGGAGAATTCATTGATTGTTGAATAATTACAGCTGCATCGACTACATGGTTAGCGATCGATTCAATTCTTCTTAGAGGATAAACCCACTTTTGGGGTTCCTCCTGTGAATTAAGAACATCAGCAAGAAGTAAACGAAGCTCTTGCACAGCAGATTCAGCGTCTTGAAGAGCGTGTGATGAGTAGTTATGGGAAAGAACTTTAGTATCCCTTAAGGATTGAACGATCCGGACGACTAATTCCTCAATATCATTCTGTTCGAAAGCTCCCTGCCCCTCCAATTTTTCAACGGAAGCTGTCAGCGTTTGAATAAGCATTTCAGCATCAAAAATATAGAGGCGTAACTGGGAAACTGAGATACCCGGCCATAGCTTCCTCAAGTCTTCCTCGGTTATGTCTCCTGCTACCATTCTGGAATATTCGTTCAATCGTTGAACATTTTTATCCAGCAGTCTCTTTTTCTGCTTTCTGTTCTCCGGTTCTAATATCCATTGAATTAAAAGAGTTAGAACCAAATTCGTCTGAATATGAAAAGAACGCAATCCCCTTCTTAATCCATGGGCCGATCCTTTGAAGATGACAAAATTATATAGAAAAGAAAAAAACACTCCGCACACAATACCTATGTAGAACCAGGATAAATGAGCTGCATCCAATGCCAGGATCGATGAAAAATAAGTCGTCATAAAGGCAGTCATGCCCATTGAGAAATACCGTATCTGTAATTTGGAAAAATAAAAGGCACTGAAAATTATAATGACCATTAAAATATTCAGAATAAATGGATGCCCCGTTGATAGAGAACCAATAGTAATACCTGCTGCCCCGCTTATTCCAATAAGAAGGGTTGTTACTTTTTTCTTTGCCAGCGTGTCATCCATCACCAGCATGATTGACAGCAGTCCCACCATACCGGCAACGATGGCGGGAGTTATGGTGCCATAATTAAATACATTAAGTAAAAGCATCATAGTAAAGACGGATGTGATGATGCTGATTGTTGTTTTACCTGCCGACTGAAATCTTTTTCTGCCGGGGTCTGACGCTAAAAAGCGGCCCAGCCAAACAGGCTGATTATGTAATTTCTTCATTTTTTATCATACCTTTTCTAAAAACCATACATTCTACTCTTATATCGTACCCCTTTTCATAAACAGGTAATCCAGGGCTTCAATCAGTTTTTAGATTCTACCATAGACTTTGAATATAAATACAGTAACTTGTCTTATCCCTGCTTTTTAGCTTTGACTTTAGACAAAAATCTTGTTATTTGACATCTTTTTTAGAGACGATTATACTGTTTCAAGTAAATAGTCGTTATAGCAACTAATTAACGGAGGAAACAAGTGAACATTAAATTTAAAGATTATATCAGTATCAAAATTCACAAAACCGATTTGAACCTGACCAGCTATATTAAATCCATGCTGGAAGATTTCAATCTGGCTCCAGAGCAGAATCTGGTTATGATGCTTCTTTGGGAAAAAGATGGCCTGGCTCAAAATCAGCTTGCTGAAAACCTGGGCAAAGACAAAACCAATATTGCCCGAATGGCCTCGAATCTTGAGAAAAAGGGATTTATTAAACGAACCAGCTGCCAGGATGACCGCCGCTCTCTAAAACTTCACTTGACAGAAACAGGAAAAGTATTGGGAGAAAAGGTGCTTCCTATAGCTGAAGAATTCAACTCGCTGGTTTGTAAAAATATTTCTTCTGAAGAGATTGCGGAATTAGAAAGATTATTGAACAAGATCAACACCAATGTTCATGGAGAGAAATAAGAATCCTCTCTATCCTGAGAAGTTGCTATAACAACTAGAGTATATTTATCAACGGAGGTTTTACCATCATGGAAAAAGTATTATTCATTAAAGCAAACTGCAGACCAATCGAACAGGCTGTCAGTGTAAAGCTATATCATACGTTCTTAGAAAACTACAAGGAAGCACATCCTGAAGACGAAATCACCGAGCTTGATCTTTTTCATGAAAATCTTCCTTATTATAATAATGACATGATTAACGGTATGTTCAAGCTTTCGAAAGGTATGGAATTGACTGAGGAAGAGCAAACAGCAGCAGACACGGTCAACAAATACCTGAATCAATTTCTTGAAGCAGACAAAGTAGTGTTTGCCTTCCCGCTATGGAATTTCTCCGTCCCGGCCGTTCTTCATACGTATCTTGATTACATGGCACAAGCAGGAAAAGCATTCCGTTATACTCCAGAAGGACCTGTAGGATTGCTTGGTGAGAAAAAGGCTGTATTGCTTAATGCACGTGGTGGAGTTTATTCAGAGGGTCCTGCACAAAACTCAGAGATGTCCGTGAATTATGTTCAAACAATGCTGAGCTTCTGGGGAGTGACGGATATTCAAAGTGTAATTATTGAAGGCCACAACCAATATCCGGATCAAGCACAAACCATCATTGAAGAAGGATTAGCAAGAGCTGCTGAACTGGCTGGTCGTAAGTAAACAACCATAATAACCAAGAAAAAGTGGATGCCCTGCTAAAGGCATCCACTTTTTTGATTATTTTAAGTAAGGAAAACAAGGAAATTTGATGAGATCCTTAGTTGAGACAGGGGTAACGACGGTTTGTGTACTAACAGGCTGTTTCAATGAAAAGGCCTTCCCGCTTCCATCATAATATATTGGTTTTTCTTTTGAATGAACCATTGAACAACCCCCGGGTTCTTATGTACTTCATTAATTATAATTCAAAATTAAGTTAATTGGAATAGTTTTCCTGTTAATAGGGGTCTGTCTTTGCTTATAGTTCAATTGGAAGTATAAAGTTTTATCATTTCTTTACTCATTTTCTCCATTCGATTCAGTACATCCTCATTGATAATAACATTGCTACCGTCGAAGCAGGAATTGTGAACGAAAACATTCCTTGCCGGCAGGGTCCCTTTCAAGAAAGAGATAATTGGCTTTAAGTGATACTCCGGGACCAGGTAATGTTTTTCCGATCCTGCAGTTGCCACCATCCCGACCACTTTACCATCAAATCCTTCCTGAGGGATATGGTCAAACAGGTTTTTGAGCACCCCTGAAATGGAAGCCTGATAGATCGGTGTCCCAATGACAAGCAGATCTGCTGAGAGAATCGTTTTAACAACTTTCTGTGTATCTTCATTATATTTTTCTAAAGGATACCCTTTAACCATTTCTACGTCAAAGTCCCTAAGATCAATCATTTCAGTTTCCAGGTTTGCATTCAGTCTGCCAGCGGTCTTTAATGTTTCATTAACCGCAATAGCGGTCTTTGAACCAGCCAAGGCACCTGATAGGCCAACAAGCTTCATACTGTAATACCTCCCAATGAATATTCTTATGCTGTAAAGCAAACATTCTCATTATTTTTACAATTATACATTACCATATAAATTGAAAATTTTCGCTAATTAAGCTTGCGTTTAGGAAAATCCACTATCAGTTTCAAATGAATCATGAGGAAAATTACAAGAAAGGCAGCTGCGGGCAGCCATTCAACCGGGAAAATCAAATCGGCTGTATACCCTGCCAGAATGGGTAGCGGCAGCGAGAATACTGCCATTTTCCATAAATATTGATACTTCAATTTCCGTTGTAAAACTGATGCAGCTCCAACCAGCAAGACGGTAATCAGGGATATTCCCGCCAATACTGCAAAAGCTGCAAAAAACGGTCCAAGAACAAGGAATTGGATTAAGAAAAGACCATCCCCTTCACTTCCGTTCACTAAAACGTCAACAAAGCCGGGAAGATTGATGATGATGACTAAAGAAAACAAATAAAGCAAAGTATAAGTCAAATTCGTCTTATTCAAAAAATTGCGTGCCTTTTTGTTCGGCAGCTTTAAAGCGTTGTAATAGATGTGAATCAATTTCATGCTAACCCCTACCATTCATTTATGCATAAATCGCAAGTTCTTTTTCTATATGTTCTTCAATCTTTTCCAAGCATTCTTCAGCGGTCTTGGCAAAGATCCTCTTGCCATTCACAATAGCATAAGGACGTTTGGCACACATGCCGCAAAAAGATAAACAAGTGTTTTCAAGGACAGATACTTCCGGATATTTGGATTCAAGTATCTCTTCCAGATTTATAGAATTAATCAAACTGCCATCGCAAATTTCAACAACAACAATTCCCATACCGGATTCCTCCTTTTTAGGTGTAGTTATAGGGTAAGAGAATTATGCCTTTCTCTTTAGCTCTTTTAGTAAACTTTGTATCTATTGAATATTAATTTAAAAAATGATCGCCATAGTAGAGTAGAATAACCTGTTAGTAAGAAAGAAAAGAGCTTCTCTTCCTTTTTTAGAGAGAAAAATTAGGACTTGGGATTTTCGAAAACAACCATATATGAGAAAACAGTCTTAGCTTAAAAACCAATTATAGCAAATTTGATCCATTTATTCTTAGAATAGAAATGACAATTTCAAAAACCCTGTCTCAGAAAACATGGTTGACAGGGTTTTCTATCCGATTCAAATGGAGGGTGAGGGTTTATTTATCAAAGGATCTTTTCTAAAAGATAGTTGCTATTGAATACGATCTCCCCCCTACTCCCTATCATTCCTAGAAGGATTGAAACGGAAGGCGTACGATCTCCTGCGGGACTAGCGGTCGTCTAGTTCCAGCGCCTAGCTCCTCGGGGTCAAATAACCTTAAGAGATTAAGAGGAAAGGCCGCTTTTTTTTCTCTTGAGAGCATTTGCCTGTCGGGGCTGACCAAGGCGCTTCTACTTTTTAAGCAGGCAAAGCCGAGGAGGTACACCGCACGCCTGGAGTGGAAATCCCATACCTTTAAAACAGCCACAATCTTTGCGAAAATAGTCTTTTCAAAATATAAATCGGTGTAGTAATGTAAGAAGCATTATAAATTCTCATAATCTTTTTCGGCACTAAGCCATTTCACACATGTACTGAGATCTTTCCGTTTGCCTTGGGGAGCCTCTCTTTTGGGATAGCCGAAATACAGAAATCCCAGGACTTCCCCTTTTTCGGATAAACCGAACATCTTTTTCATTTTCCTGTGGTAAGCAGGTTGACCTGTTCTCCAAAATCCTGCAAGACCGAGTCCGTGAGCTGCAAGAAGCATATTTTGTATAGCTGCAAAAACAGCTCCATATTCTTCTACGTCTATTACCTTGGGATGATCAGTAGAGGGTTCCACTGCCACTGTGATTATTAAAGGAGCCCTATATGGTTTGACCAGCGTTTTCTCCAGTTTCTTTTGATTGGTTTCACTGGATGGGTCGTCCATGCTTTCCTTTGCAATTTCTGCCAGAACACTTCCAAGAGGTTTTCTCCCCTCCCCTGTCAGCACGAAGAATCGCCAGGGCTCAGTACGGTAATGGCTTGGTGCCCAGCTGCCCGCCTCCAGTAGTTGATGAATGACTTCTTCCGGAACCGGTTCGTCTTTAACCAGTCCCATGCTTCTTCGAGTTCTGATTGCTTCAAAAATATCCATGTTTTCACCTCCGAAAGTTATAGCTCCTTACTTATATATGATAAGATTGATACTTTTACTAAGATTATTTAGGGGTTAAGGCAAGCACTGTTGTTCCTGTGTTAATCGAAATCTGTAGTGGGACTGTTACGAGTGTGTATAAATCACACTTTAAAAATATCCATATTTTATTGGTAATACATTTCCCGGCTTACCAAAGTGTAAAAAATTTTAGAGTGGAATCATAATTGCTGGTTTGAAAGTATCAAACCTGAAACTATATAGTTGTTACAGCAACCATTATTTCCGCATATTCTTTACCTAACTACCTCAGTACAATGAAACCACCTACTGTAGATTTAAAGCATTTCAGTCTTGTCCAGTGTAGTCATATAAAGATAAAGCGGCCAAAAGGGGCCGCTTTATTGTTTCTAGTCTTTTACAGGGAACCACCCAGGTGTATTGATGATGGCATTCCACAGATAATCGGGAATCACTAATTTTTTTTGATCGTCTTTAGACAGAGTCGTCGCTATCTCTTCTTCTCTGCCCTCTTCAACTTTTTGGACCCAGTCAGGTTCCATAATCAGCTCCCGGCCCAATGCCAGTAATGGGACACCTGCGTTAAGAGCTTTTAGGGCTTCTTCAGGAGTATGAATACCGCCTACTCCGATCAGAGGTGCTCTGTCATTGATGGTGTTTAACAGATATTGAATCCTTGTTTGATCAGCTTCCACTCCTCTTCTTGGTTCAGACCAGAAGTCCATTAGCGATACGTGCAGATAATCAAGGTTCTGATCGGCGAGTTTGTCTACAAGAACAAGAGTCTCATCCATCGTTATGCCTGGTGTCTCCTGCTCTTCAGGAGAGAAACGGTAACCTATGATGAAAGAATTTCCTTCGTGCTGTGCAGCTGTTTTTTTAACTTCATCAACGACAGCCAGCGGGAAATTCAAGCGGTTTTCCAGACTGCCTCCCCATTTGTCTGAACGGCGGTTGGAATGCGGCGAAAAGAATTGCTGAAGAATATAGCCGTTAGCTCCGTGGATTTCCACTCCATCGAATCCTGCTTCAATCGCTCGGCGGGTTGCATCGCCAAAAGCTTTGATGATTTCTTCTATTTCTCTTTCCTCCAGAGCTCTTGGAGTATGTTCGCTTCCTTCTGCAGCTACTGCACTGGCGCTGACGATGTCTCCGTCAGGTACCAATTCCGGAGGGCAGGCTCTTCCTCCATGGAAAATTTGCAGGATAGCTTTTGTTCCCTGTTCTTTAAGGGAATCTGCCAGTCTTTTCAGGCTGGGAATCATTTCATCACTGTCAGCCGCAAATTCACCGGGAAACCCTTTCCCGTTTGGAGTAACATTGGTGCACGCGGTAATAGCCATTCCAACACCTTTGGTACGACGGATATAATAATTGATTTCTTCGTCAGTTACAGTCCCGTCAGGATTTGAGGCAAAGTTTGTCATAGGAGCAAGTACCATCCGGTTTTTTAATTGTACTCCATTATTAAAAGTAAAAGTCTTCAGTAAAGCATCATAGTTTTCATTCATTTCTTAACACTCCATTCAATTGTGGGTAGGGTTCAATTTTTTAATTTACAAATGGAAATTTAACCGGCTGCCTGCAGGAAATGGCTTTCTTGCCTGGCTGTTTCTGGAACGATCTTCATGAAAATCTTTCAGGTCTGCAGTCAGTCGTTCAAACCATTCCTTATCATGTGTCAGAAGAGCAAGGTCAATTAGTTCCAAAATATCCGCTTTCGTTTTTTTGTGAAATTCCTGTAATGGTGTAACAGATTGGATAGGTGTTTCAATGGAACTGCCTTTTACTCCATCCTGTTCATCTTGGACAGCTTTCATTCTCACTGACTTGCCATTTTTATTCACATTTTCTATATAGCCAATGACAATTTCACCTTCAAAGGACTTGGCTTTAACCCAATCTCCAACGGTAATTTTTTTTGTGTTCATGCCCTTCACCTTCCTCTAAATGTAATTCTAAAAGTTACAGTTATGTTAAAAGAAAAGCCTAAATGGTTTAAACACTTAAGCTGATATAATCAAATGTGCTATTAACTTTGAATTTCTTACTGTAATCATATAACTTACAGTTTTTGTTGTCAAATCATCCGTTTCATTCTGTCTTCCCTCTGATTTGATTCAGTACTGATTTTATTGTGGTTTTATCAAGATATTCCGCAAAAAATTGATCAGCTTCTAAGAAAATACCATTGACAACTTCTTGAATATTGGTTGAAATCAGACAGGATTTTTCTCTTTCTCCCTTGCACCATGTCGGCTTGATGGCGCCAAAAGAGACGGAACGATATACCTGTCCCAATGTGATATCTTTAGGATCCGCAGTAAGGGTATATCCCCCTCCGGTCCCTTCTTTTGTTTTTACAAAACCTGCCTCCCTGAGACAGCTCATGATTTTCCTGACTCTTACCGGATTTGTTGCTACATTGTGGGCAATGGACTGGCTGCTCGCCATATGATCAGGCAGATACGCTAAATAGACTAAACTGTGAACGGCAATCGTAAATTCACTATTCACTGCAATCACTTCCTCCAGACTTCTTACTGTAATAATATGATTTACAGTTGGACATGTCAATGGTAGCAGGTTTTGTATGACTGCCAGCGAGCACAGTTCTAGGTGAGTCTCTCAAGAAAGCCGGATATTCGCCTTGTAATAACGGCAAACTACAAACAGGGAATAACCACTAAGCAAAATTCTTGCTTTCAAATCGGCAACAAGCCAAAATCAAGAGGTAAAAATACTCAGGCTTTTTTCGTAAACTTGCTGCTATTTGATACTAAATACAATAAATAACCATAGTTCACCTGAGTAAGCTGGTAAACATGAAAAGAAAGAGCCGCTCTTCCCAATTATAGAGGATATCCGGCTCTTGGAATTTTTCCGAAAGCAGCAATATATGCGAATAAAGCCATTACCAATAAGAAAGGAAGTTATAATATGGATTTAAAAGGAAAATCGGTGCTTATTACTGGCGCTGGCCGGGGAATCGGCCGTGCAGCAGCCATCGCGTTAGCCAAGGAAGGAGTCAATGTAGGATTGCTCGGATTGACAATGGAAAACCTGGAAAAGGTTTCTGAGGAACTGGCCGAGTACGATGTGAAAGTATCTGCAGCTGTTGCAGATGTATCGGATCTTGAATCTGTAACTCATGCAGCAGAGCATATCCGTTCTGACTTAGGAAGCATTGATATCCTGATTAATAATGCAGGTACAGCTAAATTTGGAGGCTTCCTTGATTTGGACCCGGTCGAATGGGAAAAAATCATTCGTGTGAATTTAATGGGTGTTTATAATGCGACAAGAGCCGTTCTCCCTGAGATGATTGAAAGAAAAACTGGTGATATCATCAATGTTTCTTCAACAGCAGGGCAAAAAGGAGCTCCTGTTACAAGTGCTTACAGTGCATCAAAGTTTGGTGTTTTAGGTTTGACAGAATCACTTATGCAGGAAGTCCGCAAATACAATATCCGTGTGACTGCGCTGACACCTAGTACAGTGGCGACAGACCTGGCGCAAGAAAACAACCTTTTGTCAGGCAGCACTGAAAATGTTATGCAGCCGGAAGACTTGGCTGAACTGATTGTTTCCACTCTAAAATTAAACCGCCGAGTGTTCATTAAGTCTTCAGGCATGTGGTCTACGAATCCTTAAAAACAATATTAATATTCTTATCTGACATAATCAAAAGGCTTGGATGCACTCTTCCAAGCCTTTTGTATTTTAAACACTATTTCTTTATAAGAGGCTTTAAGAACTTTTCTTCATGCAAGACTTAATCAGTATGAAAAGCACTTGAACCTATGGCATACACAAGGCAGCAATCTAAACCTATGAATCACTCAGTTCTCTGCTTCCATCGCATCCAGCTTCGTGTTATGAACCGTTCCATAAGGGTGTTCAGGCGGAGCATAAATGGCGTATACTTTCATTGGAGTATTTCCCGTATTCGTTATATTATGCCACTTTCCTGCTGGAATCATAACAGCAAAATCGGCCGAAACATTTTGTTGGTAAGTCAGATTATCCTTCGTATCTCCCATTTGTACAAGCCCTTGTCCCTCTTCAAGGCGTATGAATTGATCTGTTGTCGGATGAACTTCCAGGCCGATATCATCTCCCACATCAATACTCATCAATGTCACCTGCAAATGATCGCCTGTCCATATGGCAGTCCTGTAAGTATCATTCTCTATGGTTGCATTTTCGATATTTACGACAAAGGGAGTTGATCCGTAGTCTTTTAATCTGCTGGCAGCATCCGCTCTCAAATAATTTATCCGCAGGGCATTATCTCTTTGCCCTGCAAAAGCTTGAAGATATACATTCTGAATTAGAGGGTGTAAGGCATCATAAAAACTGTTTCTGTATTCTTCAGAATGATTGAACTCCAGTTGAAAAACTCGTTCCAGCCCTTCCTGGTAATTGGAAAAAACCAGCTGTTCAACTTGGCAGTCAGGGTACTGCCCGGTTATTTGTGAGAATAAATCTAAGAATGGTCTAGAATAAGCATCTTTACATCTCATCGCATCCAGCAGTATACTCTGATGCTCCTGGTTAGGAGCCGCGTATGCGAGGCTGCTGTAAAGGTTTATGATTTCAGTATTTCGGGATATGGTTGTAAGTAGTTCATTTAGTATTTGCTGATCTTTCATTTCATAGGTGAATTCATACTGATTCAAGTCTCTTCATTCCCTTCCAAAGTTTTACGGAATATCATATGCCCAATTACTGAGAATGTACATATACAATTACTGTATACAGTTCCTTTCTCATTGAAAATGAGAATAAAAAAGCAGATCATTCGGAATCACCTAATAATCTGCTTAGCCCCTTATTATTTTCTTTTCTTCTTCGAAAGATCAACTGCTGCCTTTTTAATCACTTGTTCCAGTTGGAGCTGAACATGAACTTTATTTCCTTCAATAATAGTTGTTTGGACCACTTTTGCTTTACGTCCTTTGATTTTGAATTCATCACCATCTGCCGGGATTTTCTTTCGTAACTGCTGCAGCAACAGATTTCGTTCATGATAAAAATAAACAATGTACATTCTTCTCACCTGCTTCAAATGAATTGAAGTGCCTATTCATCACTATATGAAGGGCAAGGAGAATAGATACGGATTGACAAGCTGAGAAAAGCAGGAGATTTTCTTCCTAGATTTAATCGATCTCCTACATATTTTTTTATCTGATTTATCTCCCACTTGTTTTTCAAGGCCAAAAACCAGCTGAGGTAGAAAAAGAGTTGATTACCAACAACCAAACATGAACTAAATCGCGTCTAAACTTATTATAAAAACAGCTTTCAGACAAAGTCCATATTTTGGACTTTGTATGAAAGCTGAACACACCTAAAAGTGCGTTTTTATTGAATATATTCCAAAGCCTGCTTAACACTCTTAAATGTATTTCTGCTGCTATTGGTTTCGATGCCGATACTGACAGCAGTCTTGGCTAAGTGCGGCGAAATACCAGTCGAAATCATTTGGATTCCTAAGAGGCGAAGCATCCGCCTGATATTTTGAATATTTACTGCTGCTATGTCATCTATTTCGATGACTCCGGAAAAGTCCACAATCAGAAAATCAATTTTCAAATCATTGACTTTGGGAAGGACTGAATCCATTAAATGGGCTGATCGATGCTGATCGAGTTTGCCGACAAGAGGTATAACTGCCATGTTCTCTTTTAAAGGTACTACCGGAAAAGAAATGATATCAATCTCCTCTTTAAATTCTTCTTTCATTTTGGCGTTGAACTCTTCAAAGGCAGTTACCGTTTCTTCCAGACTGATATCGAGCATTTTATTGACCTTCTTCAAAAGAAGGGTAAATTGATCAGTTGAAAGATTGAATTGGGATGTCCATTTGGTTATAAAGTCGGTCAAAACTTCCCTTGTAGGGGGATAACGGTATATAATTTCAGAAATATTCCCATTAGCCGACACCTGTTCATAGGCATTCTGCTTGCTCCATTCCAAGAGTTCGGCAGGCATGTTCTTTCCTTCATATTCCAATGAAGAGCAAAGGAACTCCACGAAGGACTTGTACATTGAGACAGCCCTGTCCTTTTCAACTTGAGGGATCTCTAATGACATAAGATCAAGGACAGATTCGACTATTTGATTGGCTATATCTTCATTATTCTCTTCTAAAAATTCAATAAGGTTGTTCATCTTTGGTTTCAATAGAAGATGCTCCTAATTTTTCTTTCTATTATAACAAGTTTGGTGAAATTCTTGAACCTTATGCGAGTGCTGATAAACCAAATG
Source organism: Rossellomorea vietnamensis (assembly GCF_008180615.1). Classification (GTDB taxonomy): domain Bacteria; phylum Bacillota; class Bacilli; order Bacillales; family Bacillaceae_B; genus Rossellomorea; species Rossellomorea vietnamensis_D. The sequence goes on along the minus strand of NZ_VTEH01000013.1, from coordinate 105,219 downwards.
GTTCTTTCGGTCTATCTATAGGATTTTTAAGTAGTATTGAAAGAAATCTTCTTTGGATCCACCAAATCTCTTTTTTGAGCCAGCTTGAATTCTTTTTCAACGGCCTTATTTGCAGAAGAGTTTTCACTCCTAATCTGTTTCCGCATAAAATGTCTGTCATCAGTTGGTCTCCGAGAATTAATACCTGCTCTGGCTTAATATCTCCTTGCTCTAGAAAATTCTTGATGGACGGCTTTTTACAATTATTAAATATATTTACCATTAAATTAATTTTTAAAAGGATTTATTCGTTGAGGGCCGCAGATATTCCAGTTACTTTGATTCCGTTGTCATTCAAGTTTCTCATCCACTTTTTTGCCTTATCGTTAGTCTGACTGTTGGCATAGACCAGTGTTTGATCTAAAATCCACTAAGACAAGTTTTATCTTTTGAAGATGCAGCCATTCTGGATCCACATTGGTAAAGTGATTAGTATAAAAATCAGGATTCATTTTTAATATCGGTAGTCCTCTCATATTACATAAATTTATGAACTTGATGATGAAATCTTCCCCCAACCCAGTAATGTTAAACGTTTAAATGTGCTTCAAAAAAAGTGCTTGCCACTTTAAAAATATCGGGACATACACACATTTTAATTATTCCAATATGATAAACAGAATCTTTCTTATAAAGGAGAAATGTCCTGTGTTTTATCATATAAAGGAATTGCAATACCAAGCTAAACCTGATCGGCCGGATCCATTGTTTGCTAAGCAGCTGCAAGAGGTGCTTGGCGGGCAGTTTGGTGAAATTTCCGTAGCCCTTCAATATCTTTTTCAAGGATGGAACGTCAGAGGCAATGGAAAATATAAAGATTTATTAATGGATACCGGTGCCGAGGAACTAGCTCATATTGAAATGCTTGCTACAATGATTGCCAGATTGCTTGATGGTGCACCTGTTGGAGATTTAGAAGTGGCGGCCAAGGATCCCATAATCGGAGCCATATTAGGCGGGATGAATCCCCAGCATGCCATCGTTTCCGGTCTTGGAGCCATGCCCGCTGACAGTGTTGGCAACAGGTGGACAGCTGACTATATAATTGCCAGCGGAAACCTTCTTGCAGATTTCAGAGCCAACTTAAACGCTGAATCTCAAGGGCGCCTTCAGGTGGTACGTTTATATGAATCCACCTCTGACCGCGGAGTTAAAGATATGCTCTCATGGCTCATTGCTCGTGATACCATGCACCAGAATCAATGGATTGCCGCAATTAAAGAATTGGAAGCAAAAGAAAACGTGGTTGTTCCAAGTACGTTCCCTAAAGAACTTGAAAAAAGAGAAGTATCTTATACATTATTCAATCTTTCCAGAGGAAACAAAAGTGCTGCGGGAAGATGGGCAAGCGGACCTAGCATGGATGGAGAAGGCACTTTCAATTATGTTGAAGATCCTGTGCCTTTCGGACCTAAGCCTGCACTTCGGCCAGCACCTTCTTATATTCATGATACGCTGCCAGCGGTGCTCAAAAGCGATATGATGCCTCCTAACATGTGTTAAAAAATCCGCCGCTGGTGTTATGTAAAAGGTGTGTCTTACAAGATTGACCAGAAACCTGTTTGGGCAGTATTTAGATAATAAAAAGACTCGTCATTGACGAGTCTTTATTGATTTGCATATGCGATTGTGACTCACGATATAGCTCCTGCCAATTGCTGCCCTTCTGATCTTCGGCGTCAACGTTCTTTCCCCATTTAGAAATCCAGCTTTCCCCCTAATAATAAAGGACAGCTGCGGAGGATAGAATTCCAATACAGTTAGCGCTGGCGGGGCTTCTGCTTTTCCGCAGAGATTCATATTTCAAAAGATTTTATCTAGCTTTTACAAGCTGCCTTCCTCTCTGCAGCTGGGTGATTATGCTTTTGTTCTATAAGTTTTCCTGTTTATCTTGTAAACGATGACAATTATATATATGGCTGCAATCGGCAATATGGCTTCAGATGTGGAACTGGGCAGGACATTAAAGACAAAACTGCCAAGTGAAAGAATTACCATATAACTGCAAGTCCAAACTAACTTTGAAAGTCCTACTAAATATTCACTAAGCCCCTTCTTTAACTTTTCCCCTATCATCACAGAAAAGATTAAAGAGAATATCATAAGGATAAATAATACAGGCCGTAAGAATTCGGGTAAGACAAAATGGCTTCCAATGGTAAAATAAGTTAATACGGAGAATGCAATAAACAGGTGCAAGTTATACTTTATGATTGGTGACAATCTTCTTCCCCCCTATTTATAAGACGATTTACCATGATAATTAGTTTCATAAACCTGTATAAAGCAACCAATGGTTATTATGAGTTGCGCTAACCACACAATAGTGTTCCTAAAAACTTTGATTCCTGATAAGTTACTGTTCCCTTTTTCATATTCTGAATTTCTTCAGAATTGGAGTAAAGGCACCTCACTTTTTTTAAAAAAATTTTCTTATTTTTCGAAACAATTTACTTATCCTCATAGTTTAACAGATAACACTAACAAATCAGAATAACCCGGAGGAAAAAATGAACTGCAAAGCGAGTCTTTTACTAATAATCTCCATTTCTTTATTACTTGGCGGCTGCCGGATAGAGAGTGGAAGTAGTGATGAAAACGCAGAAAAGGTAGAAAATAAAGCTATGCAAGAAAATGACATGAAATCTAAAGAGGAAAAAACCTCTGCTCTTGCAACCATGGAGATGTATAATCAGCTGGAGAAAGGAATGAGTTACGAAGAAGTTAAAGAAATTATTGGTTCAGAAGGCAAGGCTGCTACAGAAGAGGGAGACGCTGATATGATGTATATATGGGACGGCAGCTATCCCAATTCATTTTTGAGCGTTTCCTTTAAAAGAAATAAGTTAATGTCCAAAACACAAATGGGCTTGAAGTGATTCTCCAGACTACTGCTGCTCCCTGTTGAAAATCAATTTTTTAAAAAAATAAAGCATTCACCCCCTCATATCTTTAAAAGGAATCGAAGGATATAGTGAAAGGGTTGGTGAAGTCCTATGAATAAACCATTAACGAAACTTTCTTATGACGATATAGATAAATTGCTTCAACCGGCAGATCAGGATCTGTTTCATAATATAAATTGGCAGTTCATTTCCGAGGAAGAAATGGAAACCCTATTGAGAACCCCTTAATGATACACAAAACGAATTTACGACAGAGGGGCTAAAATGAAAAACACAGAGAAGGACGCACTTGAATTCATTATAGAATTCGGTGCGTCTTTATATTTATCAATACCTTTTCGTATGGTAAGCGCTTTTTTCCTTCATCACGATGTAAATCGCAGGAGGTGAATTGATTATGGGAGATTTCACAATAACAGTGTTTTCGTTCCCTTAATTTGAGTAACCTATAATATCTCTTGGTTTCCCGGATAAAAGTAAATGTTAGAGATGACAGACTGATTTCTATTACTCAAACTTCAGTATCTCAATTATCTTATCAATGACTACAGGGACATCCTCAGGCTTTCCTATTGTAAAGAGACAGACAGCTTCTCCCTTATTTGACGAGAAGCTATTTTGCCTATCTGAATCCTGATTCTGGCGATTTAAGACTTCCGTAAAAGTCGATGCGCTTCTGAAGATTTTTGTGCTTCGTGCACTGCACGCTATACGCTGATGAAGTAACTCATCTGAAAGATTGAAATACACCAGAATACTTTGAAACCCCTCTCTGTGATAGTACTCCAGAACCCTTGATTGGCTGTTTCGATCTAGATTCGAGTTGCAGAGAATAAGGTGACTGTCCGTATTTTTAACAGCATACTCAACAATAGATTGGGTAATGGCTGTTTTTAATGTGTTGGGACCTTCTTCAGGCAGCAGTCTTTTATAATGTGTGTTAATAAATTCAGCATGGTTATCCTGGTCAATAACAAAAATGTCCTCTTGCTTCTCTTCCAGCAATCTCGCAAAGGTAGACTTCCCGCTATGTGTTTTTCCGACTGTCAGTATGACATATCTTTTCATTTGTTCACCGCCCCTGCTCCTTATATGTTGGTTAACGTTTATGTGGACTCCGATTTCTGGGAAATCTATGTAGTTAAAAGTGCATATAACTACTTAAATTATCCATTTGTTTAATTGTTTCTTTAAACAATTAATATGGTACCTTTGTTTGAAAGACGTATGTTATAACAGAAAAAAAGCTGGTCAACATGGCTGGGCTGTTATAATCGCTCCTTGATAAATACGAATGAACTAAATGAAAGTTTCGGTTTTACTCTCAAAATTCCATTTAAAAGGCTGTTTTCGCAAAGATTGTGGCTATTGAGAAATAATGGATTTCCGCTCCAGGCGTACGACTCCGCGGGCGGGCGGTGAGCCTCCTCGGCTTCATAAAAAGCGGAAGCGGCCGTTCAGCACCGTACGGATTTAAGGGCTCCTGCATGAGATAAAGGAATCACGAAGAGCGAGAGCGATTCGATGATGACTTATCGCAAGGAAGGAGACCGAAATCCGCTAGGTGCTGGCCGATGGAACTGGATTCGCCTGTGGGGTCTCACCTGTCCCGCTATTCCCGCAGGAGATCGTACGCCTTCCGCTCCAATCCTCCTACGTAAAGGGGAATGAAAGTAAAATCGAATTCTATTTTTTTCAGAAAAGACTATAAGAAAGACTGTTTTCGCATATTTTACTTTAGGGGAAATCCCAATAGCAGGTTTCTCCCCACAGATACTAAGTTTTTTCTCTCTAAACGGTGGAGCAGCTCTTTTTTTGTTGCTCACCAGAATATTTTGGTTAATGCTATCTGACGAAGTTCATATAAAACAGCACAAAGTTTACGAATAGAGCCATTTAAAAAATCCCTTCCATGAACAGAAAGGGATAAATTACAACCTTCTTATCTCTAGTTAAATCTTTAGTTCTTATACTGTAAATAACTGTTGAATTAATCCTTAAAACTTAAAAAGGGTATTCTTATTGCTGCTTTTATTACTTTTTTCTTTTGCTTTCTTGAGCTTTTAAGGCTACGGTTTCAAGTCCATCCTGGGCAAATTCCACGTCATTCTTGGGCATTGCAGGATTATGCTGAAGTTCTTTATTTTTCTTTTTAGACATCTTTCTCCCCCTTTCCTTTCTAGAGTTACTTTGCTCCTTCAGACTTCCGAATAGGCAAGCTGTATTATTTTGTGAGGATTTTAGGGATAGTATTCCCACTCTTATATTGCTTTTTATGGGTATTCATCTGATTACCTAAGTGGATTTCTATTCCATCCATGTCATTTCAGCAAGAAAGCTGTGAGAAAGAGCTCAATAAAAAAACGACTGAACTCTTATTAGAGACCAGTCGTTTCTAATGATCATTAAGGAATTAATACCTCATCAATCACATGTATGACACCATTGGATGTTTCGATATCCGCTTTTACCACATTGGCATTATTCACTCGTACAGGGTCAAGGGATACATCTACTGTTTTCTTGGCGAGAGTTTCTGCCTTCATCCCGTCTTTCAAGTCAGTTGAAAGAACCTTTCCAGGAACAACATGATACAGCAGAATATCTTTCAAGTCCTCTCTTGCTAGAAGTTCTTCCGCAGTGATGCCTAATTTGGTTAGAAGTTTTTCGAAGGCAGCGTCCGTAGGCGCAAAAACGGTGAAAGGACCTTCTCCCTTCAACGTTTCAACCAATCCGGCTTTCTGCAAGGCTGCTGCCAAGGTTGTGAACTCTCCAGCCTCTACAGCCGTATCAATAATATCCTTCTTACTCCCGGGCGTTTCTGCTGCAAAAGCACTGTTTGCCAATGACATGAATATACTCATGACCATCAACAAAATAATTCCTTTTTTCTTCATGAATACTACCTCCTTTTTTACTGTAAACCTCTACAGAAGACTATATATATCTCCTATGAGTTTACTCCAATGGTAGTATTCGTTAATTCATGTTTCCTATACCCATTTGCAAATACTTTACATTTAAGGTCCATTTCCAGGTCCGGATCCCGGTCCTGCATTGTAATTCTTATCTTCCCCAGGTCTTTCTCCAGGATTTATTCCCTTGATATTATGATCGTTCCCCCGTCTCTTTCTTCTCATATCAATCAGTAAAGCGAATAATAACAAGCCGATAATTAAAACAGGAACCCACCACATAGGGGCTTCCTCCTCTCTGTGATTATATGAGGCTGACCAAAAAACAAGAAAGACATCCATAATAAGACTATATTTTTAATGAATGGTATTAATCACAAGCTGTGAAATTCTTTACATGGATTTTCCAATGATAATTGTAAAAAATGGAATGATATAGAGAAAAGTGAAAAAATTGGGCAATCAAAGGAGCAGACCATAGCCACTCTAAAGAGATATTGCCGAATGAAATTTAATAGCGGATGAGTTCATCCGTTAATGTAACTTGGTGAAATTTCATCAATAGTTCCTCTAAGCCATCAGGTGTTAAATTGCTGTCATAGGCGCAGACCGAAACCAGCCCTTTTTCAGAAGTAAAGGATTGAACTTGAGTTTCATAAAGAACTATCTTATCAAGTATATTTTCATCATCGCCCCATTCAACCAGCCCCCATGTCCATACAGGAACTCCCTGCTTTAGGTGTGGCTCGACGGTTTCCTTGAAATAGGAAATAATTGAGTCGGGGTCAAAGCTTTGGGTAGCAGAGTAAAAATCAAAATTATTGGAGAAGTGGACATTAGCTATTTCCTTCTCACTGAGGATTTTTTTTAATTGCTGCTTGATGCTGAGTAAATGTCTGTCATTTTCAACAAGCAGTACAGGACTGCCGGCTTTGATTCCAGCTTCTATAAAAGCAACCGCATTTTGAATGTAAGTCTGTTTGTTATTGAAATGATACAGGATGTGATTATCCCGCCCTTTGGATTCTTCTAAAACTTCCATTATTAAACTGCCCATATATGTAAAAACTCCTTGTAATTTATCCTAAAATAATGCATCTATTTAGATGAATCGTTCTGTTTCATAGTATACCACTATACTAACATTTACATATAAAGAAGGCGAATGAACTGGACTTTAAGGAGGCAGGCACATACTATGCTAAGAATAATGTGACCATTTATTGTTCTATGGACTTTATTGGCATGAATATTTCCACCCTTTCTTCTAGTGCAATTGCTTCAAGGTGAAAAATTTCAATCGGGGAGGAAGATTCGCAGCGATTTAGTTCTAAGCTGTTCTCTTTTATCCAATCATACAGCTGTGAGTAGCCTTTATCTATGTTTCTGTTTGTGCAGGTTATCTTTGCATATTTCGTCAAAGGAATTCTGAACCCTGACATGCCATCAGGAATCTGTGTAAGATCAATGACTTCCAGGCAGGCGAAGTAAGTTACCATGAGTTCATTCCTCATATAGGGACTGATTAATACTTTGCGGTCTACAGCATTAGGTATACTGTCCATTTTTCGTTCAAACCCCTGCTGGACCTTGATCGCAGCTTCTGGAAAAGACTCCGGGAAATTAGCTGTAATACTTTCCCCGACTAATAAGAATTCTCTTTCAATTATTTCAACCCTCAAATCTGCCATTATTGTACCTCCATACTGAATTATTTCATACAATGGTAATTCGATGGAGGATCGGTTTATCCCTTTCTAAAAAATGTATAGACAAAAAAAATCAGCCAAAGAAAAATTCTTTAGCTGAACTTGCTTAAAATTAACAGAAGGTATCTTTAGGTTTTGGAACTGAAAGGCCAAACAGCGGCCTTAAATAAAGTGCGATAAAGGTACCTGCCAAGGCAAGGATTCCCCAAACATAACCATGAAGGCTGAAAGAGGCGATGCCTCCAAAATAGGCTCCGATATTACAACCAAACGCCAGTCGTGCACCATATCCCATCAGCAAGCCTCCAATGACAGAAGCAGCAGCATTCTTACCAGTGATTTTTGAAACTTTAAAAAGGCCGCCGGCAGCAGAAGCGATAAAAGCTCCTAAGATGACTCCTAAGTTCAACACAGTGGTAGAATCTGCAAAAATAGAAGACTGTAAGACATCAGCATTGGTTCCCTGCCAATACCCCCAGCTGGCAGCATCAATTCCAAAGAACACCGCTGCTTTAGAACCCCACAGGGCAAACGCAGAAGTGATTCCCCAAGGAGCACCGCGTGTCATCAGAGTCAATGCATTAAGAACTGCAAGCGCAATTGCTGCAGCGAATAATGGCCAAGAACCGCGTAATATTCTTTTCCATCCACTTGCAGAGGGAACCGGTGCCATTTTAGGTGACTTCTTCTTTCTTTCCACCACAATGGAAATCCATGCTATAAGAGCGAAAAGTGCTAGAGAAAGTACCCAGGCACCGCCGTAGCCTAAACCTGTGGAAGTTGCCAGTGAAATCGGTTCAAAGGTTGGAAGTTCTTCAGTCCAGAAAGGCAAATGTGCCGCACCCACGGTCGCGCCGATAATGAAGAACAATAAAGTTATGAACATCACAGATCGTCCGCCCCCTACTGCATAAAGAGTACCAGAGGCACAGCCGCCGCCAAGCTGCATTCCAATCCCGAACATGAACGCACCCACCACGAGGCTGATCCCTACCGGCGATACATAACCATTCACCGGACCTCCAAAAAAAGATAAACCGAATGCGAGAATTGGGGCAAATAGTGTAACCGCAACAGCGAGCATCAACATATGAGAGCGCAGCGCTTCCCCATTGCCGACAGACATGAATCTGCGGAAAGCGGAAGTGAAACCAAAACGTGCATGAAATAAGGTATATCCAAGCAATAAGCCGATGATAAGCAATAAAGGCTGTGCCGCTGATTGAGTCATCATCAGATAGATTAATAGAATGGCACTCATGATCAGCCCGCCATAAATCAAGGGCATTTGAGGATTGTTTAACTTTGTATCTTGACGCAGGACAGGATCCTTTGCGTCATTAATGGGTTGAACTTTTGTTGGAGACATCACCAACCACCCTTTCCTGATAGTTTTAGTCGGATTTACTTTTCATATGATACAAGGGTATTGGTGCTCTGTCAAAAAAATTGTTTGATGTAAGCTGAAGTACATTCTGTTTGGGAATTCTGCCGCAATGTTGCACCCCTTATGCTGAGAAAAGGACATTATAAACGCAACCAAGGTTATTATGCACTAGGTATGCCCTTCAACCGGTAAGTTGCACTAAAAGAAAAATAATTAATATGGAGGAAACCGAGCATTCTGCAAGATGCATAAAAAAGAGAAATCCAAAAGAGATTTCTTCCGCATACAAGCATTCAGTTACACCTCTGATGAATTCATTACCAAAAAGGTTTTATTTTTAATGCTATACGAGCTTTGCCGGCAAGCGCAAACCGTGGTTTCAAACTCATTGAAATTAATGGTATCCAACCATTGAGGTAGAAAGCTCGGTCATGGCGTCGCAATTTTGGATGTATTAGAAAAGATCTGCGGTGTTGTTCAAAATAAAATTCCCGTATAGTTGGACAGCGGCATTCGCACGGGAAGTGATATATTTAAAGCCTTAGCACCGGGGGCTTACCCTCTTGCTATGTAATCATATGCTTTCTTTTCCATCGCCGATTTTTCCTCTTCCTCCCATCATCAGTAGAAATATATGGAAAATTGAGTTATCAAAATTAAACTTGTCTGAAAAATCAGCAGAGAAAGTAATTTGGCACTTTTAAAAGGATAACTTATATTCAGTCAATTCAGCGTCTTTTGATTGTAGGTTACTCAGCATCATTTCCCAGAAAGCTGTTAACTCTGCCTCATCCAAAGAAGCCAGTTCTGTATCCTCCATTCTCTCATGGATATATTCCAAATCAGAGACCCAAACCTTTAAGGTATTTAAAAATTCTTCCTTTGGCATCTCATTAATGCCGGATGACGGAATAAAACTATACAGAGAAAATAGATCAGCCAGCCTGGAATATAGATCATCATCCGGTTGGATCGTTTCCATTGTATGAGTGGAAAGTTCCAAGCTCCATGACATTGCTGTTAAATATTCTGCCTTTTCTGCTTCTGAAAACTCTGCGTACTTTCTCGTAAGAATATCTCCAAACTGGAAAGTGTATGCAACTCCGTCTTGCACTTTATCAAACTGAGCTTCTTTAACTTCCTTCCTATTTTCGAGTTGAAGAACAAGAAAACATTGATTAGTAGAGATAATGAAAAACCAATCAGCAGTTTGTTTTCTTTAAGGGTTTTCATGATTGCCCTCCTGGGTATGAACCTTTTTATTGAATGGACTGCTTATCTTAATTTCATGGCCGATGACTCCTTCTTGCGGACCGTTATCTTGGTCATCCCGTTGTTTCAATGGCCTATAAACTTAGTATGCGGACCGTTATCTCCGGCATCCAATGGTTTCGTTGGCCCGCAAACTCAGTATGCAGGCCGTTATCTCTAGCATGCAGTCGGTTCGTTGGCCCGTAAACTCAGTATGCAGGCCGTTATCTCCGGCATCCAATGGTTTCGTTGGCCCATTAACTCAGTATGCGGGCTGTTATCTCCGGCATCCAATGGTTTCGTTGGCCCATTAACTCAGTATGCGGGCCGTTATCTCCGGTATCCAATGGTTTCATTGGCCCGTAAACTCAGTATGCGGGCTGTTATCTCTGCCTTGCAGTCGTTTTTATTAGTTTTACCTGATGCACCACGGCCTGAGATCCAGATTATCATTCGATCTCCGTATCCTCTTATATTTTCAACGATTTCCTCGATAACTTTCTCCATGTATTCCCCGCTTCTCCATGAACTCCTCTATATTTTGAAAGTTGCATCTTTCAGCTATTTCGGCTGCAATAAAATAATGCATCATTCTAGATCCCGCAAGAGTCCCGCCCCTATTCTTTTTCGACCATCACAGAAATTTTCCTGCACTATCTCTATTTTATTTTTCTATGAATCTCCTTGCGAATTACTTCTTGTATTATAATTTTCATAGTCATCTTGAAGTATTCCATAAATAGCACAATCCTTGTATTGATTCTTGGAATTCCGGATCATATCCCTGACGACTCCTTCCTGTCTCATCCCCGACTTCAGCATGACTTTTCCTGAGGAGGGGTTGTCGGTGTTGTGAGCTGCAGAGATTTTATGTACATTCATTGTTTTAAAAGCAAATCGTACGACTTCCCTTAATGCTTCAGTAGCATAGCCTTTGTTCCACCAATTCGGCCCAACTGAGTAACTGACTTCACAATTGCCAGTTTGTTCATCAAAATCATACAAATCTATTTCACCTATTAGTTCCCCGCTTGCTTTAAGTTCCATTCCCCAATGGCAAAACTTTTCATGGCCGTATTGTCCGCAGACGGTCTCCAGCTTCCTGACTGTTTCTGAAATTGATTTGTGTGCTGGACTTACACGGTTATCACTTACTCTTTCATCAGAGAGCCAGCGATCGAAAATAGCTTCAGCATCAGATAAAGTCAGCCTCCTTAAAACCAGCCGATTCGTTTCTAACTCTGTTGTTCCCTCAAATCTGAACATGCTTACACCTCTTTGATCTGTTTTAGTAAGAAAACGTTTTTAAAGATTTCTTTTCATAAGGTTGTTCAAAGCTCTACTAATCTCACTTACTTTAAATAAAAGGATTTTTTTGATTTCTTCCTCAGAATGCAAGCCTTGAAAATACTTCTCTACCTCCCAGGCAATCATCATTGTAGTGTGGTCAATGTAAAAATGGTAGAAGTCCTGCTGGTAACTCTCCATATCAAGGGTCAGATTATTCTTTCTTAATTGTTCTGTATAATATGTATCTGCGTAGTCAATTAGGTAAGGATCATATAAATCCTGCAGCATTATGGTAAAATCTCTTAACGGCGAGCTCATTGCTGCCCATTCCCAGTCTATGAACCACATCTGTTTATCGTGGTAAAAGATATTCTCAAGATGGGGATCACCATGAGTGAAGACTAAAGGACATTGCGCTATATAATCAATAAGCCCTAATCTTTCATATGCATATTTGATATCTTTTATCCACTTCGTATCCGCCCATTTCACATGAAAATGTAATTTTGATAATTGATCTGAACACCATTCAAGCGACTCGGCTGTGATTCTATGGATTGGAAACCTCTTATCTATATGGCTGGTTTCTAGGCTATGCAGCTCGGCTAATCTTTCCACGATCCTTTTTATTGTTAATTCTTTCTCAGGGAGAGTCGCATTTGAAAAAGTTGTTTTAACTGGCCTCCCTAGATCCTCCATCAGGATAGCGGGTGGTGAATCGTTCCAGATTTCATTCATTTTAGAAAAAGGAGAAATATAGTGACTGGCCATCTCCATAATCTCTATTTCATTTTCCCTGCCTTTAGCAAATTCTTTATAAACAAAAGAATATTGACGACCGTATTCGCTTTCTGCTGTAACTCTATAAATATACCCGGCATGTGCTCCCTTTATCATTTTCGTATTCTTTAAAACGAGGCCTTTATTATGTAACCGCTGATATACGTGCTTCACTTTATTCTCCTTTTTAAAAAAATTTGCTTTAATAGTGATTTATGTACCTTCCATGAGATTCCATATAATAAGGAATTTCCTTTTGTGATGCTTCTTTTTTGGGGTTCACGAACACCGTGACTAAGATTTCCAATGCTAGTCTCCTTATGGTTTCGTATAAGTAATCGATTTTACATATGCCTTCTCGTTTCCATACCAAGCATATTCCACATCATATCTTTCACCAACTTTAATAAGCTCCCATATTTCTTCTGATTTCACCCTCAAGGTGACTATTTCTTTCTCATTCTTAACTTCAATATAATATTCACCCTCATATGAAGAATGAATTTTATCTGTAACTCTTACTCCTTCCATCTTTTTTTCCTCTATTCTGTGATGGCTTAAATAATAGAAGCTTCCTATAGTGAATACTAGTAAAATCGTTATTCGTAAAAGCAACTTCATAAGATAACCTCCCTTAATGCCTGAATATTCCTGACTGTTCTAATTCTACTGCTGAGATAAATCAGTGACTTCATTCCCCTGCTCCCTCAGTTTTTAAAACAGTAGTCTGTGGAGGGCTGGATTCTCTAATATTGTCCTATCAAACCTTAAGCTGCTTCCCTTCTCTTGCAGCTTCTTTCAATAAGAATGCATAAAAACTTTATTCTGTTTTCTAAGGAATAACAGGGTACAAAAGGAATTCAAACTGACTACCTGATCAACTATTTTCGGCCGCCCCCCTTTGCTTTATAAAAAAGGGCTTAAGACTTAAAAGGCTCCCCTAGTTAAGGGAAGCCCTCGTTCTAACTGGTTTTTTCAAAACCAACACTCAACGGTTCATTGAGTTGTTTTAATAATGGATTCATCAAGAAGTACAGTGCGAATAGAAGATAACCACATCCTGAAGTGCTCAAGAGGAACAGACCGGACGTCATTTCCCCTATGACTCCTCCAAGCAGGTACCCTATAGGACTTAGTGAACCGAGCAGGGAACTGATAAATGCAAACCCGATCCCCATGTAATCTCTTGGAAGATTCACTCCAATCATCGTTTGGACAAAGATGCTCAGCATTCCAATTCCAGCCCAGGAAAAACCGAATAAGAGATAAGGCAGGACGGGAATCTCAAGCAAGGTAAACGCCATCAGCCAAAATGCGCCTGACCATATTGAAATAAGCGGCATGATCCGATTTAGCGGAAATTGCTGTACTTTGCTTGACAGGATCGTTCCCGTTAAAGTACCGGCCGACATCGAGGTTAACCAGAATCCATATTGAGCTGAAGTATCAGAAATAACAGGCAGCATAGCTAATCCCATGGTTGCCATTACGTTCATTCCGATAATCCCGAAAATAAAATGAAGCAGCCTTCTTCTCTTTTTAACTACCATCAGGCCTTCTTTGAAATCTTCTTTGTATTGCTTAAAGAAACCCAGGGTCGATCTATCAGTCTCTTTTTTCGATTTAGGTATATTCAAAAATAGAAGAAACAACAGTCCTGTTAAAACCAGGATGATAGAATTAGATAGGTAAATAACACCTAATCCAACGAAAGCAATAAGCACTCCTGAAACTGCATCACAAAGAATATCAAGAGTTTGATAAGAAAAAGCAAATATGGAATTCACCTTTGTCAGCTTGCCTTTCTCGGCCAATCGCTCGATCAGAGCACTTTCAGTAGGATAGGTGAGTTCAGAAAACGATAAAGCAAAGAAAAGCAATGCGAGTAGCAGCGGAACCCATAATAGATTGTTTAGATATAAAATAGAGATAACAGTGACAAGCAGCCCTTGCCCCATCATCGCAGTCACTAAAATTTTTCTTTTGGAAAATCGATCGATCAGCGGTCCGTAAATGAATTGAATGGTCACCGGCAGGATAGCGATTGCACTTGTCACCCCAATCAGCAGGGGCGAATCTGTTACTGTTTTAACGTACCAAATCGTAGCAATCATATAAAAGCTGTCGGCGAAATTCGTTAAAATTCTTCCTATTAATAAAATCACTAATTGTCTGTTCATCGTATTGGTCCTCCTTAATTAATATTGAATCAATCAATATTAATTAAGGAGGCTTCCACATAAATACTATACGTTAATGGTCAAAAGGATTTCGATAAATGATTTTGATCATTGCGTTCTCCTTCCCTTTTTTATATGGTAATTATTTCATAATGATTTCGAATATTCAACTTAATTCCCTCTTTTTAACGCATCGATCAACTAAAAGAATGAATTCATGAAACCTTTAATGAAGTCAGATCGTATACTAAGCAGGAGGTGGAGAAGATGGATTTTATGTTTTTTGTTATACTAATCACAGCTCTTTCACTGATATATTACGGTTATATACATAAGATAGAGAATGATGTAAAAAAGAAAGAATTAGAATTAGAGGAAAGAAAGATTGAGTTAGAGATCATGCAATTGGAAGTTCAAAAGGAAAGGAAAAAGAGTGAGTAAAGAACCCCCTGTCTTCAAACTGGAGGGTTCTCTTTTTTAGCGGTTCAGTTATCTTACAATCAGCTTTTTTAACAACGCAAATATAGGGATGAAAAGAGCAATGAATATGCCGAGATCTGCCAGAAGCAGCCCTAGGTTGAATTCATCTGAAAAAACCTTGTATTGCACCCCCAGAAATTCAGTGATTCTTTCAGAGTAAATGCCGACCAGAAAAATGGTTAGGAATGCAGCAAGAAATTCTTTCATAGTATGTACTCCCTTTTTTTCTTTTTTTATAATTTTATATTCCCATACCCATTCGCTTAAAGTGCCAGTAAACCGGGAATGGTTTTATAGAACATGCACCAGTAATATAACGGAAAAGGAGGGAATTCACATATGATCATCCGCGAAACCTCTCATTCATTCTACATGATCCTTCAGCATGATCATGCCTTTTTATCAGGAGAAATAGTGAGGCATTTTGATGAAAATTCACTGCTTTCTAAAGAAGCTTTTGCCCATGTTCAGTATGCCGCCTATGAACATGACCGAGGCTGGATCGGTTTGGATGAGACTCCAATTTGGAATGACCGTTCCAGGGAACCCTATTCGTTTTCAGACTATCCATTGTTACCTAAATTAGCATTCTACCGAATAGGTCTGGATGAGATTGAAGAAACCAGTGCTTATGCAGCTCTGTTGTGCAGCATGCACTTCTGTTCTTTCTTTGCCCGCTCAAATGATAGTGATTGTCTAGCCTTTCTACAGAAGGAAAGGAAACGGCAAGAAAGGATAAGAGGTGAAATTCAGGAAGTGAACGATGAATTAGTAATGCAGCATTTCCGCTTGCTTCAATTCTCAGATAATCTCTCCCTCTATCTTTGCTTAAATGAACCTGGAACCAGTAAAGAAAACGAACATCCCTGGTTTCAAAAGGATTCATGAATACAGAAACACTGCATCCAAGCAATCAGCTTTTTATCCCTCGGTGGTTGAACAGAGGTGAAATAACAGTTGACCCGTTCCCTTTTCAAGAAGAGTTTCCTCTTTCCTTAAAATATAAAGAGGTGTCCAAAAAGAATATCAAGGAAAAAGGAATTGCTGAGGCCTTTCACCATAGTGAATTGAAGGAGCTGTGTTTTTTCATTCGCAGACCTTAGAAATATTTCGAGAAAAAGTATCGCTAAAAAGCCGCAAATTCCAATGCTGCAATTGTAGCATTGGCTTCCTTTTATTCATTAAAGCCGGCAAAGAAATTCATGGCCATTATGTAAAGAGGATAAACAATGAAAGTCCCTATTATAAGTAAGCCGGATGCAGGATTCGGAAAATCACCGTTATGGGTGATCGGGAATAACGTTGCGAAAAGGAAAGCAAACAGAACATAATATGGAAGCCAAAGAACGAGGGTTAAATAGCGGGCTTTACCTCTACTCAGCCATTTCCTTGTCAAAAAGAACAAAAGCAAGCTGAAAACTAGAAAGGCGAGTAAAGATGTGAGACCGCTTATTCTATTAACAGTTTGAATGTTCCACTCTGTTATACGTGTAATTCTGTATACATTCAACACCAGCTGAATGGGAATTAAGATGGTTAGAGCATAAATGATGCTGATTCCATTGAGTTTTAAAAAGTAATTCATTTTTCCACTCCAGTCAGCTGAGGATTCTTGCCTTTAAGGCGGGTAGAATTCTAACTTTAACTGCGTTTTCTCTACCTTGCTTCTTTTAAAATAGAATTTTCAGCATTCTCTCCTTGGGTGACGAGGAAATGCCCTCTGCCCTTGGACAGATCAACAGTTACACTATTGTTAATCTTTTTAGTGGAATCTCCATTCGTTTCTGTGACTAGTACTACAATCTCGGCCTTCCCTTCTAAAGGCAGGTCTTCCTCGAGAAATTCGACCTCCAGATCTTCCTCTTTTTTAATTGGCGAACCATCAGCATGAACTGTCCCTGAAGAGGAAAGCATTTTTCCTTCTTGGTAAATTTCAAGCTGGATATGATCAATTTTGGATTGCAGTTGATTTAGAACATGTATGACGACACTCTGCCCCTTTTCCGCGTAGTTCGGTTGTCGGTCAGTTTCATTTGAACAGGAGCTTAACGTGAATAGTGATGAGAGTATCAGTGTTATTAGAACCCCTTTTTTCATTTATTCGTCCCCTCTTCTTCATTTAAATTTTCAGTATAACACCTGGTTGCAAATTTCCTTCTAAGTGGAGAAGCATATAGTTTTCGTTTTCCAATTTTTTTATGATACATAGGTCATAATAATTCCTTCCCCTTCTGAAAGTTCGGTATCAAGTATTTTTCTTGTTTATGCCGCCTAGACCGTTAATTCATTTTCTTCCTTAAGTTCAAGAGCGTTCTTTAAAAGGTTTTGAAGAAGAGCAGCGAAGATGGATATCACTATGGAAGAAAACATTATGATCAAGCCCATCAAAACAATACCAGGGTGGCCCGCATTCTGGCTGATAATCAAAATTTCACCGGCCAGGTAAATAACGAAAATGGTGACTGCACAATATTTGATGAGTACTAACCGCTTTACAGCCAATTCTGAAAATGCTTGGTTTCGATCAATAGAAATCAGCAGTTTCCATGCTTGATACAAAGCGAAAAAGAAGGGCAGTGCTGTCATGTATAATCCAATTAACAAAGGATATTGCAAATATGAAAATTCAGGATACGTCAGAGCTAATTCTCCTGCTTGCCAGGGCAGCCACAAGATACAAAGAGTGAGCACAGACAAGCCAATAAAAGAGACGGCAGCCTTTAAATAGAGTGTGGCAGTAAATTTCACAAAAATCACCTCGTTGGTCATTATTTCCTTTTATAATACCTTATAATTTATTGAATAACAATAAATTATTATCATTTTTCGTGATTGACCGATAAAAAAACACCAGCATTCTGTCTTGATAACAGATTGCTGGTGTTTTACGTTATACATTATTTCACTTGCTTTCTTCTCATCCATTGAGTGGCAGCCCATTTATCACCAATCACGACAGGGGCGCCTCCATGCAGAGTAAGATCGTTCAAGTCCTGATTATCATAAAAATATTCAAAGTAAACAGCCATGCCTTTTTGAGGAGAAACCGAAAGATTTAATTTGGGAAAGTATGTTTCTCCTCCTTCTTCAACATCATTTAAGTACATGACCATTGTGCTGATACGGGGGTTGCTTGCATTTTTAAAAAAATCAAAATGTGCTTTATATTCCTGGCCGATTTTGTAATTAAGCATTTGCAGTCCTTCTCCATGTTCATAAGGGACATTCATGACTTGTGCGATCCGTTTTTCCACTCTTGTCACAACTTCGCTTTCACCTTCTTCAATAAAGGTGCTGCTGCTTGTTCTCATATCATTTTCATCACGGGTGTGTCCAATTTTGGATCTCTTCATTTTATCCTTTGATAAACGAATCAAGGCATCGCACTCTTCATCGCTTAGGACATTTCCCAATACGACTATCAGCGGTTCTTCCACTTTTGCGATAATACGAATCTCTCTGTCTTCTGTTATGATTCTATTCCCTGTATGATGAAAAATACTTTGTTCCTTGAGGACAGCGTTTGGCGTTTCAATTGTCAACTTTCATCTACCTCTAATCTGTTAAATTCGAAATAATTAGAATTCTCACGATGCTGGACGCGGCAATTGAGATAGAACAAGAATTATCCTAATGTCCTGCAAATTCAGCAGCTTCAGAAATTTAAATTAATTTTACACTGTTCAAAGAGTTTTGACTATCTTTATTTCATCGGGAATATGTCTTTTTCATGGCGAATAATCGTAAATTCTGAGTACATAATATCTATGACTATAAGGAGGTGTTAAGATGCCGAATTTAAATGATAACAAGTTTAGGAAGATTCAATCAGAGGCAGCCAAACAAGGGAAATCTCAGGAAGAGTATGCTGCAGAATTAGAAATGAATAAATTGAAAGCTCAAAAGAGGAAGTAAGTTCATAGGGGGGCAGAAATTTGAGGTTCTGTCCCCTGGTCTTTAAGTTGTCCCCACTTTGTTTTCCAAACCCCGCAAAAGCTCTTTGAAATAGCTCCTCGGAAGTCCGTGGTCTTCAAGCTTGAGCTGGCTTTTTACCACAGCCACCAGCTTCAGTTTCGGTACAACGAAAATATTCTGGCCGTAGATTCCGCTCGCACAATAGAAGCTAAGAGGCTGATTGTGATGGGAGCTGGTATAGGTCCAGATTTGATAACCATACCCATATGTCCCCTGCTCTTCTGTCTTTGTTTCTTTATAAGGAGTTGTCATCTGCTGAATCCACTCTGCAGAAACAATTCTTATGTTATGATGCTCACCATTATTCAGTAATAAATACCCCAATGTCATCAACTGTTCAGGCTTCATTCTAATGCCGAACCCTCCAATATGGACCCCCTCAGGGTCCGTCAACCAGCTGTATTCATTGATGTTAAGAGGTTTAAAAAGGTTTTCTTCAGCAAACTCGGCAGCAGTCATTCCTGAGACTTTTTGTACAATCCCGCTCAGCAGGTGAGAATCCCCGGAGCTATATTGAAAAGTGGTCCCAGGTTCATATAACAGTGGCTGGTTTAAGACGGTCTCTATCCAATCTTTATTTCCTTCCAGCTCGTTGACTTCCATACCTGATGTCATGGTCAGCAGATGCCGGATCGTAATTTCTTTTTTCAGAGAATCCTTAGAATTTAAAATCTCGGGAAAATAGTTGTGTATCGGTGCTTCGAGGGAAGAGATCATCCCTCTGTCGACGAGAATGCCGATCAACAGGGAAACAATTGTCTTTGTGATGGAATACACTTTAAACGGTTTTTCCTTCACTTTCTTGTTTTTAGAATACTCGAAAATCTGCCTCTCTCCCTGGTTGATGATAAAAGCCTCAACTTTGATCTCTTTAATTTTCTTCTCTAAGCGATTGAGCAGTTCCTTATCCACTTGTTTTTTGCTCCCCTTCCAGCGTCTTTCTAATCAGCCTATCAATATTTCCCCTTTTTTTTACACAGCATCAAAAATTCTAAAATAGTAAGTTGATGGTGTAAAAAGCGCTCTTATATAGCATTAAAACCTGTCTATTAAGGATTTCGTGATGTAAAAAGGACCCTTATACAGCATCAGAACTTCTCAAATTGTTGTTTGATGATGTAAAAAGGACTCTTATACAGCATCAAAACTCATCTAATAGTAGTTTGAAGATGTAAAAAGGGCTTTTATACAGCATTAAAACCTGTCTATTAAGGATTTCGTGATGTAAAAAGGACCCTTATACAGCATCAAAACTCATCTAATAGTGGCTTGATGATGTAAAAAGGGCTTTTATACAGCATTAAAAGTGTCTAATATGGATTTCGTGACGTAAAAAGGGCTCTTATACAGCATCAAAACTCCTCTAATAGTAGTTTGATGATGTAAAAAGGGCTCTTATACAGCATCAAAACTCACCTAATAGTAGATTGATGATGTAATAGCACCCCTTTACAAGACCGAATCTTCAAATAGCGATGCTGCCAAAACGGTTCCCCAGACAATTTCTAAGAAAACTCCGAGTTAAGTACCTTTCTATTTTCAGTGAGGTTTTCTGGCTTTAATGATCATAGTGGATGGAAATCTCCTTGCTTTGTTTAAAGAATAATAGCGGTCGGATACTTCCTCCTGGATCGAATCAAATTTTCGGGAAACATCACTCTCGTGAACGGCTTCAATGGTGAATCCTGCAGCTATCAACTCATTGATATAGGTACTCATTTTTCTGGTGTGAATGACGACTGGAGCATCTTCTCCTTTGAAATGGGGATAAGTGATCGTTCCTTCCTCCTGATAAGACCCTTTCAATCGGAGTTCTCCATTTTCACTTGCTAAGTGTGCATACAGGGGGTGGTCCCAACTGAAAATAAAGGATCCTCCTGGCTGCAGGTACGAATAAATCAGGCGGAAGGTCGCTGATAAGTCAGATGTCCAGCCGATTGCAAATATCGAATAAACAATATCAAAATAGGACTTCGGCAAATCTATATCCTCTTCCATTGGTGTGCAGAATAATTTTGCATCACTACCTTTCAACGTGTTCCCAGCTGTACTGATCTGTGCTTGTGAAAGGTCTAAACCCCACAGTTCTCCTGCACCCTTTTCTGCCATGTACAGCAAAGAATGTCCGCTTCCACAACCTATATCAAGAATCTTCTTATCCTTCACATCTCCGAACAGTCCTAGTTCATCTTCTGTTTGTGCATAAGGACCGTAACTCGGAAGTGCATCTTTTCCATCAAAATGATGTGCCACCTTGTCCCAGCTATCTTTGTTTTGCTTCACCACATCCACCTTCATTTTATCTCCTCGGCTTTCTACTGAAAAGTATGTCTACTAAAATACTCCATTCTCATTAAGAGATTGCTCCGGTACTTGCTGCCCGATATCCCACAGTTCTTCAATTTTGTCATCGCTAAAGCGGAAGATATGAACAACAGCTGCTCCCGGGTCTCCTGAATTTTGCTTGATATGAGAATGTACGACAACGGTTTCTCCCTCTTCCACCGCTCTCTTTACCTCGATAACCTTGTCAGGATTCTCAGCAGCATTCTCTTCCATGGCAGTCATCAGTGAATCGGCATCTCCTTGGAAATAAGGATTATGATGGATGAAGCGGGCACCGACATGTTCATCAAAGGCTTTTGATACCTTGTTGGATACTATCAATTTTAAAAATGAAACCGCTCTTTCTTTATTCGTTACTCTATCATTCATAAGCTTCTTCCTTTCAATGATTTACTTTTTGAATCGAATACTATAGAACCTCATCGCTTTAGGAACACCTTTGATTTCGAATACTCCATTTAAAATTAAATGCCTGACCCGATATTCGAAAAATTGGTCACCGACATATTGATTGAGATGGCCGATCAGTTCTCCGATTAATCTGGCAGATTTCATGAATTCATCACTTCCTCGTTTCGCAAACAACCTTCTTGCGGTTTGAATGATGAGGTCATCGAAGTACCCTTCCTCCACACTTTTGATAGAATCTCCTTGCCAAATACGAAGGACTTCATTCGTTGAGGAGAGTTCTGTGTATTCTTTCTCAAGAGATCCTCTTTCCTCAGGAGTTAAAGGCTGGGTGTTCTGTCCTTTTTTGTACATAGTGATTAATTGTTCAGGAGAGATTTCTCCAGTATGTAAAAGCTGATACTGTATTTCTGAAGTATTGAAAAGGTTTCTATGAAGTTCGGTTGAATTAATTAATTGAATATCATTTGATCTTCCATTCAGCAGTCTCATTACCAGCCTTAAACCTGCCTGCTCATGAGCGTTCTCCCCAGCCCATATCGATATGACCGCATTACTAGGAATCTCTCTAATTTCCTTAATTGTTTTATTGAAAGTGTAGAGATAATCACTCGAAAAATCATCATCCACGATTATATGGTTTTCAAACCATTCACGCCTTGCCAAAACACCCTCTGCTTCCTCCAGCCTTGTAAGCGGTCCGATGGAAAAAAGGTCGGAAAAAGAAATCACTCTTTCTTCTTCATTCAATTTCAACTTTTTTAGTGCCTGTTTCAGGCTGCCAGCCGGCGAGTCTCCAAAAACTATATGGTAAGACTTATAGTCATGGCGCTGTTCAGTGGCTTGCTTTCTTTTATATTGGAGAAAATCATTATAGCTCCTTTTTACGTCGGAAGCTAAATCCGAATCGGTATACTCGGTAACCTCTTTATTCATGTGGATACCATATAAAGTTTGAAGCAGCAGCGATTTAGCTTCCTCTTCTGTAGTGCTTTTTAAGATTCGTTTAAACTCATCTATCATTTTTCATAGCTCCTTTTTAATGATTCAGCTCCTCGATGGTAGTGAAGATTCTTGAAAAAACCTCGTCAACAGTCTCATCCGTTTTTTCATCATTATAGAGACTGTACCCCCAGCTGTTTAAAGAATCATCTTCTCCAGACGAAAGAATCCCCACTGCAAAGCTTTTTCCTGGAGACCACTTCCAATTCTGATCCATCTCACTTTCTCTTTCTGTAAACGGAATATGACTCCAAGCTTCTAAAAAAAAGAAGGGGATGTCCGAATTGAGATAAGTCTCTTCATAATTACCTGCAGAAGCTTCTTTAAGGTTTTCTTCTGTAATAAAAACAGCATCATGATCCAGTTTTTTTAGATTATTCAGGTCCTCAAATGTTACTTCCGAGAAGGTGATATTTTCTTCCCTGACTTCCGGGGGCTCCCCAATGACCGCGATACTTAAAGGTTTCCCTTCATAAACTTTGAAATCTGGACTCGAGCTGCAGCCCGAAAGCAGAAAGATCAAGATTATCAGCCATTTTTTCCAGCCCACAAGAATCCCCTCCCGAATTTTTGTTTAGCTTGATTTACCATTCCATATGAAAGCCGCGATGTCCTCCTTAGAACGATGGAATCTTTAATAGTGTTGGAATAACATAGTGGTTTTCCTTGTGCTGTGAAAGTAAGTTAATGAAAAAACGACTTGGCATGAGTCAAGTCGTTTTCTTTTCTTAATCGCTCTTTTTGTAAACTTTGTTGCTATTCGATACTAATTCCGAAAAATAACAATACTAAAAGGGGGGAAATCTGGTACCACCGAAAAGTAAAGAACTACTCTTACTCCGAAAGCAACAATATATGAGAAAACAGCCTCTTAATAATACGTGATAATCATCATGATGAAACTAACAATTGTGTAAAGAACGGCTCCAAAAAATACAAATCCAACGTTCGCTTTCAATTCGTTATCTGGCTGAACTTTCCATCCTGCGGTACTTGCATCAAGCGTTGCACCTTTTGAAAGGACTCCTCCGCTGCTGTTGAAGAAAAACAGCACTACTGAAATGGCAAGCCCGATAAAGAAGCTCCAATCCATATATGAAATGGATAAAACCATAGCAGCTATCCACACCAGAATGCCGATAACCCCTGCTGATATGATTGTGCCTATAATATTCTTTTTCATATGCATCTCCTTCTACTGTGTTATTTTATGTATTGAATTACTTCGCATCGTCATTTGTCGTTCCCCAGTCATAACCTGACTTTCCCCAATAATACAAAAACATGGCTGATGATAAGATGCTTAACAAGATATAAATGAGCCCCATATGATCCCTCCTCGGTGATTTATGATAGTGTCCTTAATTGTTATACTGTTTAAAACTGTAAAAAGTTTCATAATTCATTTAATTTTTTAAGAATGTGTTATAGATTAGTTGAATCTGACACCTTCTTAGATGGCCTAAAGATGATTTTGCAGCAGTGTTTACTTCATGTGGCTCTTTACCAGCTTACAGTCTCTATATTACACCTGGAAACAATTACTGAGGACTTAGTCTTTATAGAGGAGAAAATAACATTTCGAATGAAAGATAGACATAAAAAAACAGCTCAATATTATAATTGAGCTGTTTTGATCTTACTTTATTTTCCATCCACAATTTCTTTAAAGATTTCATACGACCGCTTCTGTTTCTCCTGATCATAAATATAAGAAACCGCCATGATTTCATCGACATCATACTTCTCCTGGAAGCTGGTCAGCTGTTCTTTCACGGTCTGCTTGCTGCCCATTAGCGAGACACTCGTCATGGATTCAGCCATTTGCTTTTCACCAGGAGTCCACACAGCATCCATATCCTCGACAGGCGGACTCATTGGACTCTGAGTGCCTCGTACAACATTCAGGAAGAATTGCTGCATAGTCGTAGATTGCAGCTTCGCGTCTTCATCTGTTTCCGTTGCGATGACATTCAAACAGATGATTGCGTGGGGTTTGTCCAGATACTCTGAAGGATGGAACTGTCTTCTGTAAATCGATAAGGCTTCCTCCATATGTCTTGGCGCAAAGTGAGCTGCAAACGCATATGGCAGTCCTAGTTTAGCTGCTAAATAGGCGGAATCTGTAGAGGATCCGAGTATATAAAGCGGGATGTTCGTTCCCACTCCAGGGTATGCTTTTACATACCCCTGCCCCTCAGCAGGGCCGAAATAGGTCAGCAGCTGCTGGATATCATCCGGGAAAGTGTAGACATTCTCTTGAGAGGATGACCTTCTTAAAGCACTGGCAGTCATCATATCGGTGCCGGGTGCCCGGCCAAGCCCCAGATCCACTCTGTCAGGGTAAATGGTAGCCATTGTTCCAAACTGTTCTGCAACAACCAAAGGTGAATGATTTGGGAGCATGACGCCGCCTGAGCCTACCCGGATGGTTTCTGTGTTCTCCAATGTGTGCTTGATTAAAATGGATGTGGCGGAACTAACAAGTGTAGCGGTATTATGGTGTTCAGCTATCCAATAACGGGTGTAACCCATCTTTTCTGCAGCTTGTGCAAGGTCCACCATGGAATCAATGGCATCCTTAGAGTTTTGCCCTTTCCTGATTGGGGCGAGGTTCAATACGGAAACAGGAATATTTATATTTGTCATGAAAAATTTTCCTTTCTATTTCAGAATTCAAAACGTGGAAATCATGCTTTCAATATGCCCAAGTACGTCTGCAACATCCTTACCTATTAAATGTAAAAATAGAAGTTACAGTTGGGAATGTGAAAAAAGCTTAAACGTTGTCTAAGCTTTTTTATCAATACTGTAATAGTATTATTTACAGTTTAGATTGTCAAAGAATTGATGCTGAGATTCACTTCAAAGCTGTTCTATAAATCCTTCCATAGAATTGATAGGAACATCCTTTCCTCTCACCCATTCCCTAAAGTTGATGTCTAGGACCTTTCCGCTTTGGGCGATAGCGGTGAGAATCCGTGACTCTTCGTACCCATAAGAAAACGTGTGAAGTGTGCCAAATAATTGATCGTAGTCCCTAAAGAACACCGGTGATTGTTTGCTGCAAAAATGATTGAACGCCTGCTCATGCGAAATGTTACAATTTCTTAAGCTCATCAAGTGATTGCGCCTTTGTATTGAACCTTCCAAAGTACTACGGTTTTTATTCAGCAACTCTTTATCCTCGAAGTGATTAACACAGACAGCAGCCTCTTCTCCTTTACGGACTTTCACCTTTTCCGGTGCTGCTTCTACGACAGCGCGGTGACCTTTTTCATCAACTATAGAAAAATTGTAGCAGGCAGCATGAGGAAGTTCTTTCAGCATGTGGATGGCTTCTTCCATCGAAGAACATTTATCCAAAACCATGCGTAGAGCTGTCCAAGCTGAGATACCTGCTGTATAACTATCATAGCTGACGAAATGAAGTCCTGCAGCGAGGCCTTTTTCATTCACAGCATCATGCCTTCCTATCAGTTGAAGATTATACCCTGCTGATGCTAATACATTTCCTCCTTGTACAAGGCTGAATAAGCCGTCATACAAAGCTGGCGCAAAGTCGTAATTTCTTACATAAAATTCGTCCGTCATAAACGCCGAACAGCCCATAGCTTCTGTCTTAGGAACATCGTACCCGCTAAACAGGGCTGCGGCCTTTTCAAAAGAAATTCCCAGCCCATCTGATAAACCTTCTAGCTCTTCAAGGAGATGGGGGGCATAAGTTTTATAGATAGCTTTCATTTCCTCTATATTGATCTCTTGTTTTGTTATTGATCTCAAGATGTTTAATATGGAGAGATCACGTACCTGATCAGCTGTTTTTTGGCCGATATGATAAGAACTGCCCCTGGTCTGCAGCACCTTTACTTCAAAGTTTGACATTGAAACCACTCCCTGATAATACTTGATTACTTATAAGGATAAATATAAGTCATTCATTCTCAATTTTCCGGTTCTTTTTTGCTTCAATAAGACCGACTGTCAATAAGAGAAAACCCATCTCATTTCGAAATGGGTTCTCTTGGGTTATGAAGATATATCCAATTCCTTAATGATCCTGGCGGGGTTACCTCCAACCACCACGTTATCCGGTATATCCTTCGTAACTACCGCTCCGGAAGCGATAACCACATTGTCGCCCACCGAGACACCAGGATTGATCACTGCGCTGCCGCCAATCCAAACATTGTCACCAAAGCTTATAGGTTTAGCATATTCCCTTCCTGAATTCCTCTCCGCAGGATGAAGGGGGTGTGTTGCTGTATAAATATGTACACCCGGCGCCAGCATGCAGTTATCGCCAAATCGCACCTCGCAGACATCCAGGATGGTGCAGTCAAAATTAGCAAAAAAGTTTTCACCGACATGAGTGTTGTATCCATAATCAAAACGAATATTCGGCTCCATATAGACCGTCTCTCCGGTAGATCCCAGGAGTTCCTTCAGCATAGTCACACGCTTCTCTCCTTCAGTCTCTGTCGTTTGATTGTACAGCCTCACGCGTTTCCTGGCTTCCTCACGTTCTTCAGTTAACAAGGGATCAGCTGGATCGTACATCTCACCATTCAGCATCTTTTCTTTTTCAGTTCTCATTCTTTCATCTCCTTTCAAAAAAAATTAACAGGGTGATCATAGAAAGCAACTGTACCGCTTAAAAACGGAATGAGCTTGCTCTAGTAATAGTAATGGAGGTCTGTTCCCTCCCGGAAAAAGGGAACTTGAGTTTCATGAGTAAAGAGCATACCATTGTTTTTTCCAATCTAGTAAGGAACAGCTCATGGAAATGGTTATTGAAGCAAGTAACTGAATGAACTGTTTTTGACTATCTTTGTTTCTTCAGCCATTGTCCATTCCTTAACTGTCATGTCAGGGTGCTCTGCCAGAAAGCTTTCCATAATTTTATATCCAATCTTATAATTGGACCAAATAGGCAGACCTTTTGTGAAATTGCCTTCATGAAACTCGTTATAAAGCTCAATGCTCGTGGATTCCATATTTTCTTTTAGAACATTCAACACAGTATTTTCTTCTTCAGTGGTAAGCGGCTCTGTCCATGGTGCTTTCACTTTAGGATACAAACGGGAAGCGAAAGATTCGGCTTTTCCTTCAAAAATGATTCCTTCCAATAACGTGAAGCCCGCTTCATCATCTTTTTCCATTAACACTGAGTGGTAATATTCATGGGCTACCACATACTTAAGCATTTCCTCTTCATAAGATGGAGACAGAATCAGCAGGATTGCATCCTTGCTCAATGTCACAGCGCCTACCCCTTTCATATACTTTGTAAAAGTATCCTCGGGGGCTGCGGGTTTTATAAAAATCGTTTTCTTTCCCCCAGGAAGACTATTGGCGGATTTTCCAAGGCTATCTTCAATCGCTTTATTGATATCCTCTTGCAGTTTTAATAGTTCTCTGGCAGTTTCTGCTAATGCTTCAGGCTTCTTTGTAGGATAGAAATATGAAGAGTAATCGATGCCTCCCTTAAGACTGCTGTTTTCTGAGGATGCATAATCCAGGAAAGGCTGTGTCACTCTTGTATAATATTCACCAGCTGTGAGGCCGGATTGTTCCTCGACACTATTAGCATAATCCAGGACCTCTTCATAAAGGGGAACCAGATTGAAGGCTTGTCCTTCCTTAAGAATATTTACCTTTGATTGAGCCGGTACCGCTTCTTCATTTGAACATCCCACTAGAATGATGATCATGACGGCAAACAGGTTGATCGTTTTCGCCATTTTGACACCTCTTTTTTTAGTATGTAAGATAAATACGAGCCAGAATGGTAATTAGTTTCAATTCTTGTGATTTTTAGCATAAAAAACCAGGACCCCTTTAAAGGTCCTGGTTTTCATACTTACTTATAAAACACCTTGTCCACATTATACTTAGCTTGTAATGTGTTGATCATGTACGTTTCATAGATTTCCCGCTCCATGCTGTCTTCCACGAAGCTTACATCAATGCGGTACACTTCTTCTCTATGAGGCTTCAATGGAGACACGTTGTCCTCCAGATGCTTCTTTACACGCTGTCTAAGCTTGCGGGCTTTCCCAACGAAAAGCAGCTCGTCATTAATGTTATAAAACAAGATCATGCCGCCCTTGTCTCTTGGTATTTCATGGAGGTCGATAAAGCCTTCAACAGACTTGATCACCGGTTCATTTTCCTGTGAAGCCTGCTGTCGTTCTGTAATGGATACATCCACTTTAGGCAGTTCAATTTTAATCATAAATTCACGTCCTTTTCCTGTAAAGGTAAATGGTACCATAGATGGCCCGGGAATGCTAACACAAATAGGATTAGCCAATAGTAATTTTTTTATAAGGGAATATATCCCAGTATAATATCCGGATAAAGGGGTATTTACTATTAATCAGAAAAAGTTCTTAAAACTGGAGGGATTCTGATGAATAGAATGGCAAAGAATCTAATTATGGGTTCGCTTGTTTCAGCAGGCAGCGCCGCTTTGGCCACTGCGATGTATAAAAAGAGAAAGAAGAATAACTTCTCAGTCTATCCAGATACAGATATGAGAGACAGCATAAAAATCGATGTTCAGGAAAGTGTCAATGCTGACATGGAAGATGCAGAAAAAGGCCTCACCAAGCTAGATTCAGCTTACCGGTCAGAGTGGCAGGCAAACGGATTTCCTCAGACTCACGCAGAAATGGAAAGGCTGGAAGCTGAGAGCCGGCAGGAAAGATAGATAGGGCTATACCGAGGGAGACACCGAATTGGAATCTATTCCTAACTCGATGTCTCTCTTCTCTTTTCACAGATGAAAACAGCTATGTTATAAGAAAGTATGACTTGTACATAACCTCAAAAACTGATTTCTCTTCACATTCAACGAACTTCCAACGCCTGTTTAAACCTCTCTCTCCAATTCATCCAGACAAAAGTATCTAGTTTTGCCTCAAAGGTATCTTTCTTGCCTCCCAATCATCCTTCAAAAAACTTATCTTACCGTGTTAGAAAAATTACTCTTACTCTGCGAAAATAACCTCAACCACCATGCTACTCTTAAACCTCTTAAGAGAACTAAACATATTTAATACCTGAATGTATAAATATTTCTACCCGCGGCAGATCTTTTTCAATCGGGAATATTTAAGAATTACTCAAAAAATTTCTTCAACTGCATCAAATATTCGAAAACATTTGCAAACCAGGAACAGTTAGAAATGTGGTAAAATCAGGATAGAAAAAGATCCATAGAGGTAGTGGAAATGAGGGATAACTCGTGAAGGAACCAATTAAAATAATGTTATTAGGAATAACATTAATGATAGTAAGCCTATTCTTTCAAAATTTAACCAAATGGGACTCAAGTCCTCCCTCTAGTCTTGTACAGATTGTCTTTGCAGCAGGCTTAATTACAGCATTAACGGGTTATTTTTACAAAGGTGAAATTAAAAAATAGCGGATTGTGAAGTGGATAAATTGAAGCCTAAAATGAAAAGAAAAGGGTTAATGAATAATGATGGCATATGGAATGCTGTTACTAAAGTGATATGCGAGCATGATTTTCCTTCAGAAGAGGAAACCATATATGAATCTTTCATTGTGTTTCACTATTTTGCAGAACTGGAAAGCGGCGGGCATGAAATGTTCCTTACGTGGTTTTCTGATCATATTAAAAAAGCAGGCATAAGGAAGTATAGGATTGACCTTGCAGGCGTTCTTGAAAAAATCGGTGCTGATGATTATGCCGAGATTGTGAAAAAGCACCTGGATCCATTGTGGCACTTATACTTAGCTTTAGAAACGGACGAAAGTATAGAACATGAATTTTATAAACTTATTGAAAAAGCAGATAATGATTATCACCAACTAAATGGGCGTTTAGCACAATTATTAGAAGCTCATCTTGTTAAAATACACACCGATTTAATAGAAGTATTGGAAAATTGAATTTCTTCACTTCAAGTTTCACAAAAAATGTGATTTCCGTGAAACGCGGTACTCTTCACAAGTTAATGGAACCCTGCGTAATTTCCCTATTAATTTGCTCAGTATTCTTGTAACAGCTCAATACCCTATGTAGATCATTATTCTAGGACTCCCAAAGATGTCCATGAATTTGAAGTCATTCCATTCCTCCTTCAGTTTTATCAGGTATTAAGAGAAATTCACTTCTCCTATTCTTCCATCACAGCAGGAAAAACAGAGCAAAGAGCAGGACAAGAGTCCATACAAACGAAATATGCACGGTTTTTTCAACGGTTTGCGACCCTTTTTGTCTTTTAAGTTCAATTGAAAAAATGAACAAGAATATTAATAAGAGAAAATAAATCAAAAAAACATAGAGCAGGAAGCGCCACTGACTGACCCATTCCATCAAAGGACCGATTGTACCTCCCATGATAAATAAAATTCCAGATAAAACTCCTGCACCAACAAGAATTGACGGCATGCGCGACCATATACTGTATCTGAAAATGGGCTTTTCTTTTTTTGCCTCAAAGACAAAAATTAGATAAATTGATGTCATTATCAAGACAATCATTAAAAACGTTAGAAGAGGTGAGTTAACAGCTGTCCACCCTCCTGAGGAAGTCTGTATATTTAAGTTTTCACTGACGATTTCCAAGGTCCACATTACGATAATAATGAGAGAGACAGCCAGGAATTGCAGTATGGACCACTTCATGGTGAATCCCTCCTTTTCTTATTACTCTCTTTAGTAAGATTAGAATTGTAAAAATATTTTTTGGCTCAAGCCGCTCCATTTAGCGGTGGAGCGCGGTGAAACCAGCAGATAATTTAATCAGTCTGTTAACCATCCTGACAATAGTGGAATCTTTTCCTCATATTTTCTCAACGCATCGATTGTCTCACATATCTGCTCTGTCCCCAACTGCTGCTCTTCATTATCTCCACACTCAATCCATAAAGAACGCTTTAAATTGTATTCCAGCCAATCGAGTTTTGCTGAAAAGCCGGCATCAAGTACTGTTTTCCAGTTGGAACTTAATTCTTTCCCATGTTTCTGATAACCGCTGATAAAAGCAAAAAACCTTTCTTTCTGTATGCCGTCTTCCCCATCCTCAGACCAATATAGTGCAGTCTCCAACAAGTCTTGCATAGGATGAATGAAACCAGCGGATTCCCAATCAATGATCACCGGGCCAGTCTTAGTCCACCTAACATTTTTGGGGTCGAAATCTCTATGGCTGATTACCCTGCCATCAGAAAGTTGTTCAGCTGCCTCAGCAGCGCTTTTACTCCACTTATAAAGCGACTCGATAGTTGTAGAATATAAAGAAAGCCAGGTAGAATTATTCTCTATCCCTTTCCTTAAGTAAAAATCCCAATCGATAACCCTACTACTATGAGAATGGCTATCTGTTATGTTCAATTCTGTTAAATCTGCGGTATGTATTTCTCCCAGCAGCTCTCCGATTGTTTCTGAGTCGTTAAAGTCCAGTTCGCTTAGCGGTTTTGTTTTACCTTCTAACCAGCCATACACAAGGTAGTAATGATTTTGGAACTTCTGCAGGTGAGAGCCATCGATCTCCTTGGCGGAAAGCGCGGGAACTTTCCTCCCTAATGAACTGGCGATAATTTCTGAATTCCTATAGTTACCGGGTGCGTCAGTTCTTTTCATGATCTCAGGATTTAATAGTTTTATTGCATACTTGCCTTTCGTTGTTCTTACTGCAAATATTTTATGTAAAAGCCCGCCTGAAACTGAAGCTGGAGCTTCATTCATTTCACCGAGCCGGCAATGGAGGCAAAGCTTCTTTAAAGTATCCTTCATCTCTCTATTCGTCATGATTTTATCCACCTTGATTTTTTATATTTATTAGTATTACTAAGGAATCATCTCTTCAAGAGCTTACTGAACACCCATAACAAAAACACTGTAATCAATGCACTTTCCAAAGCTCCCACGATGAGGGCGAAGGATAAGCTTCCATAGTCATCCAGTTCATTAAATCCGTAATATTGAACTTCCCAATCGTAAAAGAGAGTCTTGATACTAACGAATAGCATAACAATGAAGAACAGCTTCCAAAAGTTTTCTTTTATGCTGTCCGGCAATCTGAATTCCATAGGAAACCTCCTTATTAAGTCTTTTTCAGTTTCTAAAGTCAGTCATCTCGTTTAAACACTTGTCTTAGTCCTTAAAGCTGCCAGGATTCATTACTCCATAGTAAAAAAGATCTTCATAGAGGTCGTCCTTCACTATATGTTCTTTAAGTACCCCTTCTTTCTCCATCCCGATCTTCTTCAATACCCTGCCTGAAGATGGATTGGAACCAAAGTGACGGGCAAACACTTTATGATAGTTCTTCTCAGCAAAAGCGTATTTCAGCATAGTTTCCGCTGCCTCAGTCGCATACCCTTTTCCCCAATACTCTTCTCCGATCCAATAAGCGATTTCACCATGACGGTTATGGTGATTGTTTGACAGAGCTATTGCTCCATAGAGAGTCCCCGTACCCTTATCAGTAACGGCAAATTCATATAATTTATCCTCCCTGAAATTAAGAGAGTGAGACTCAATCCAGGACAGCGCATCTTGTGTTGAGTAGGGATATGGAAGGTACATCGTATTTCTGTATAAGTTAAAGTTATTACAAAGCCTCGCAACCTCAGACGAATCAGAAGGCAGAAACCTCCTTAAAACCAGCCGCCTGCTCGTTATCGTTTCATTTACTTTATTATAAATCATTCAGCTCTCTCCTCCTTGATTAAATTCTTAAATTTTATCTGCGGAATTCCATTGTGATCCCTTCCCCAATATCAGATGATTGTTTCAGCAGCTCTCTCTGGACGTTATCAATCCAATAGTATTGAAGGGTTTCCCCATAGAATGTTTTGACTTTCCAGGCATTGGCCATTTCTAAAGAGTTTCGTTTAACCCTTTCCATTTCAGCTGTCTCAACATAGATATCAACTGCTGAAGCAGAAGCAGGATTAAATCCTTGAAATTCTATAGAAAAACCCTCCTTCAAAGGCAGCACTCTAAGTATCATTTCAACTGAAAATGTATCAAAAGAATGATTGAGAGTTTGGACCGATTCTCTATTATTATCATCTGTTATATGTACAGCGTCATTTTTATATAGCGCTTTATGTTTTTGAACTCCATCAACAAAATCTGTAAACGATATGGGTTTAAGAGTGTGTCTATCCACAACTGTTACGCCTTTTCTATTGCCAATGATAGGGGATGACAATGTTTGCACTCTCTCAATTGCTTTGTGTCCGTTCACTTCGATGTATTTCAGCTTCTCTGTTGTTGTTCCTGCCTTGTGTTCTTTTCCATTTTGTATAAGAAAAATTTCTTTTTCATCAAAAGACTCAGTCAACAAATTTCCATTAAGATTGGGCAAACTTGTTTTAGCCATTTCCAGCCTCCAATAAATATTATAGAAACACCGCAAGGGAAATTCCCATTGCGGCGCTTGTTTCTTTTTGGGTCATCTCTTCTTTTTCTTTTTCGCTTCAATAAGCCGGTTCATGGTTTCTGAGCGATTGGCTTCTTGAGGAGGTTTAGCCTGCACCCTTTTAGGGGGGAGTTCCTTTTCCAGGGTTTTTGTTTGAGATTTAGCAGGCTTCGGCTCCACCCTTTTTGGTGGTTCCTTCTTTTTGGAAGCGGAGGTTTGAAGCTTCTTGAAATGCTCCATTTTTACTTTCTGATTTTGCTGCTTTTCTTCCTGCCTTTTTTCTTTCTTTTTGGCGAAGGCGGCTGCAGGTCCTGCCAAACCGAACCTGCGCAGGGCGATCTCCAAAAATAGTAAGAAGAAAGCGGTCAATACCAGCCATTGGTGAATACTTGATTTAGTAAAAGATTTCGGCAGGTTATCCTTAAAAAGGCATTCTGATGAAGAGAGAACCTCGCCTCCACCTGCCTCAGCAATTCTTTCCAGGTTCGCAAGGTTGGCCTCCATGAGCCGGTATTCTGAAGAATAAGGAACCGAGATGCCTGTACGGAATACCCCATTTCCTTCCTCGCCGTTTTCTTCAATCAGTTGAAGGATATAGGTTCCTGGCTGGGCTGCGAAGGTCATTTCATATTCTCCGGGACCAGTGGTTCTGAAGGAAGAGGCAGTTTCCTCTCCTTTATTATTCACGAGTACGGCATCCATAGGGACTGCTTGGAAGTCTGGTTGAGAGATCGAAACATTCATTTCGTTTCCATTCAGGGTCTGGCTGACTTCAAATGCTGTATTTTGATAGTTTGGCAGTGTCCAGGTGACTAGCTGATTCCACAAATCCGGCCACCTTTCCCAAATAGGCCAGTCCCCGGACCACTCTCCAGGGATGTCCGAGGTCCAGGAGGCAGTCCTCCCTATTCCGTACTGCCATCTTGCCAGAACAGGGTCGTCTTTTTCACTCAAGAGTACGGAGTCCGCGCGGCCCTTTAGTGTGGTCGCAACATACGTATTCATCTGCGGAATTCCGGCATTGAATAAATCATCCAAGCCGCTGCCTCCCACTGGGATAGGGTAAAAAGGGTCATCTTCTATATAAGTCCTCGTCGTTAAGACGGTTTCCCTTGAGAGAATGCTCGGTATGGTAGAAGAGTCGACGGCATCATAGAATCTTCCCCCGCCTTCTTCAGCCAGTTCCTCCAGTAGAACCCGATCCGACCCGTCCCCTATCGCCACAGTGGAAAGGGTAATATTATTCGATTTTCCCTCTCCTATGGTTGTAAGGTAATCGGGCGAGGTCGCTGACTGTCCATCAGTCAATAGAATGATATGTTTCCGCTGCAGTTCGAGAGGTGTCAGCTGCTCATAGGCAAGCTCCAGGGATGGAAAGATGTTAGTCCCTCCTCCTGCAGTCAGCCCGTTGATTTGTTCTACTGCTTTGTCTTTATCACCAATGGGCTTTGTCTCGATAATTTGCCACGGCCGGTCATCGAAAGCGATGAATCCCAATGTATCTTTTTCTCTCAGCAGTTCAGCCGATCGGGTTGCTGCTTCTTTTGCCAGTTGAAGTTTGTACCCGGCCATACTGCCGGATCTGTCCAGGACGATGACCATTCCGAGAGAAGGAAGTTCCTTCTTTCCTTTCAGCTCCATATTTACCGGCAGCAATTTTTCTATCGGAGTTTTAAAATAGCCGCCTAGTCCAAAACTGTCTTCTCCTCCTGCCATAACAAAACCTGTTCCGAAATCCTTGACTGCACTGTGAATCAGCTCCATCTGCTGCCCCGTCACTTTAGTGGCAGGAACATTCACGAACGCAATCGACTGATACTGTACATAGCCCGATAGGACAGTCGGAAGCATTTCAGGAGAAATTACATCTACTCTCAAGCCGGAAGCAAGAAGGGACTCTGTCAGATTGCTTCCTTCGCCGGCTGTATTTTCTACGACAAGTACTTTCGGTTCGCCTGCCACAGTAGTGAAAGCAAAAGCTTCATTATTTTCACTGATGGTATCTCCACCTGTAATCACTTCTGCCCTATATTGCCGAAACCCTTCTTCAGAGGCTTTATGCTGAAAAGCAAAGTGGTTTTTTCCAGGCTGTATGGATACACCGCTGTCAATCACCGGTTTGTCATTTTCAAAAATTCTGATCCGGCTTTCTGATGCGATATTGCTTTCTAATTCGATTTCGATCTTTGCAGTTTCTCCCAGAAATTGAGTATCGGGAAGTTCTAAAGAACTTATGGCTGTATCTTCCCCATATACCGGTTCCACAGGAAACACATCGACCGTTAAGCCTTGCTGTTTCAGATATGCTGCCTGCTCCGCAGCATCACCGCCATTTTCATTTCCATCTGAAAGGAGGACAACCCTGCCGCTTGTATAAGATGGAATCAAGTTTCCGCCTAGTCGCAGCCCGCTGGATAGATCTGTACTGAAAGTATCCAATTCACTGCGGAACTGGATGCCGGCGTCTGTTTTCTCCTTCAGCGGCCGTTCAACGACGGAGGTGGTTCCAGTGGAAATCACTCCATATTTATCATCCGCCTTTATTTCTTTTGCTGCTTCATCAATAGCACTACGGATGGCTTCTTCCTGATTTTTCAGACTGTCCGATTGGTCGGCAACAAAGACGGTCGATATCCCGCTGACCGGAATCAGGACCTGCAAGCCAGCCAAGGCCAGAACGACCAGGAGAACAATGAGAGAGCGGATGGTAAGAATCAGCCTCTTTTCAAGAAGGGGGATTCCTGTCCGGCTTTTCCAAAATAGAAACAGTCCAACAGCTGCTGCTGGAAGGAGCAATAGCCACAAAGGCTGATCAAGTTGTAATTCCACGGCGGTATACCTCCCATTCCAGAATCAGCAGTATGAATGCCAACAGAGCTGCCCATTTCCAAAGAGGATGAATACTTTTTGTGCTATCATCCTCTTCACTGCTTCGACTGCCCCCGATGGCAAAGGATTCTTCCGATGCGATGGTTTGTTCTTTTTCAGAAAGCAAAACAGCAAAATAGCGGTCTCTTGTTCCTGAATCTGATGTTTCTTTCAGTGCGTAAATTCCCGGAGTTCCTGGCATGCGGATCGAATCGGAATTGAGCTCCACTTTATCTGATACTGCATTAGTCAGTGGATCGAAAATTTCTGCTGCTTTACTGTCAGAAGAAAAGGAGACCTGCTTTTCTTCATTTGGAGAAGCGTAGCCAAGGGTTTGATTTTCCTCCTGAAGGTAGTGGAGGGCATTTTTTATAAAGATTGGAAATCCGGGCTGAAGCGGCCAATCGGAATCTTCCAAATCCATTGCTGCCATCACCATTGGACTTCCTTCATATGTTCCGCTGCTGATTACCGGTTCATCTCCGCTCCAGACAATCGATTCGAGGCTGCTGGAAGTAAAAGGTTTTCTGGATTGAAGATAAACGTCTTCCATCTCCACATAACTGAGAAGAGGATGAGAATCTTCAACTGAAAGTCCCTCTTCTGTTTCTATTTCTTCTCCCACGTTTAAACTTCCACCAGGTACAGGAGATAAGATGAATTTAGGTCCTGCAGGCCAATCTTCCTGCTCTATCCCCGATAAGATATAAACACCTGAACCATCATCAGGATATAGTATTTCTCCCTCTTCATTTTCAGATAGTACTACTGGATCGTACCCAAGCAGAGGCA
The DNA here is from genome assembly GCF_008180615.1 of Rossellomorea vietnamensis. Classification (GTDB taxonomy): domain Bacteria; phylum Bacillota; class Bacilli; order Bacillales; family Bacillaceae_B; genus Rossellomorea; species Rossellomorea vietnamensis_D. The sequence continues at coordinate 67,483 of NZ_VTEH01000013.1, read as the reverse complement.
GAACTTTTTCTAAAAAAGGATTGGTTTCCCCCGCCAAATATACTTCTGCTGAAGCAGAATCACCCAGTATGGCTGAGATCGTGTTGTCCGCTTGGTAATCATCTTCATTTGTTATAATCGCTTCATAAAAAGCTGATGGTGCAAGGTCATTTATGTAAAGCAGCTCGGCGGCTTCCGCTTTAACAAGAATATTCTTGGCCACACTGCCGCCATCCCCCTCTATTGAGACAGATACATTGGTGTCTTTCTCACTTTCATTAGCTATTGTGAGTACACCGGTAATAGTCCCTTCCTTTTCAGCAGCACCAAACGCGCGAAGAGAAAGATTGTTCATTTGTTTACCAATATTGTGAACCACGAATTTATGGGAAGAAGGAACCTTTTTCAGCTCTTCTTTTTTCAAAGAGTCTGTAAAGAGGTGAATTTCTCCTTCTCCTTCGGGTGCAAGCGAAGTTGCATATCCCGCGGCCTGTATCATGTTATCTTCTTCAAATGTCGCTTCTAACTCGTTGATTTTCCTTTTCATCGTGTTCTTATCTGTTTCTTCACAGAACAGAAGCTGCGGAACCTTCCCGGCAGCCAGGAGGCTCATCTGCTGGCCGCTTCCTAGTGAATCGACCATATCCAAAACGGCCTCTTTTGCCGCTTGAAATCTGGTCGCCTCTCCTTCCCTTGCACCCATGGATGCAGAAGGATCGAGGACAACTACCACATGGCTGCCGCTGATACCCGATCCCGTGTAAAAAGGCTGGGCCATCGCCAATACCAACAGGCAGACGATTAAAATCTGCAGTAATAGAAGAAGGTGGCGCTGAAGCTTTCTCCACCATCTATTCGCTTTCCACTCTTGAACGAGGTGATCCCATAGAATAGTAGAGGAAATCTCTTTTTCTGTGAATTCCTTACGAAATAAATAAAATAATATCAGTACAGCTAGGAAACCTCCAAGCCATAAAGATGACGGCGTTAAAAATCCCATTTTCTCACCTCACATGACCCATCCTTTTCCAGCCATTGAAGAGAAAACCAGTTCCTCTAAGGGCTGTGCCGATGAGCACTGCAGATAACCGATTCCTCTTTCTCTGCAGAATCTTTCCAATTCGTTGTTATGTGCCTGCAGCCGTTCCTCGTATTCATGCAGTACTTTTCTGCTGATGGAAACCTCCCGCGGCTCTTTAGACTCACTGTCGACAAGCTTCAGGTCCCCATGAAAAGAAGGCTTGAGTTCATCTGGACTGAGAACCTGTACTATCCTGATTTCCTGCCTGGAAGCCTGCATCCTTTTCAACGCTTCTTTTATATGCTCAACCGGTTCCAGAAGGTCGCTGATAATGAGAGTCAGACCGTTTCTCTTTTGCTGTATTTCTGCCAGTCTTCTCCAGAAGGTTTCTGAGCCTGCTGGAATTTTTAATTCTGTTAGATAAGTTACCAGTCTTCCAGCGAAAGCTCTGCCTTTCTTATGCAGGAAGGAAGGAGCCCCGCTTCCGGCGGGATAGACGGAAACCCTGTCATCATGCACCAAGGACATATACCCGAGACATGCAGCCAGGGACTTGGCCATCTCCCACTTCGCAGCCGGGATCATCATCGACTTTGAGCAGTCCAAATAGATGGTAACGAACAGTTCCTGTTCATCAAGATAGCGCTTGATATAATGTTTCTGTGTCCGGGCAAAAGCGTTCCAGTCTATTAATCTAGGATCATCCCCCGGGACATACGTCCGAAAATCAGAGAATTCCAGGGATGTACCCTGCTTGGACGAACGCCTCTCTCCTTTATGCATTCCCCTGACCGATTTCCTCATCACAAGAGCATGCTTTGTGGAGCGCTGTAAAATACGTGGAGAAAGCAGCATCATTTAGCGCTCCCGTTTTTATCGACAGAAGCAAGAACTTCCTGGATGATATGGTCCTGAGATATCCCAGAAGCTTCTCCTTCAAAGTTTAGGAAGATTCGATGGCGGAGAACAGGCAGAGCCGCTGTCTTCAGATCACCGACTGAAACGTGGTACCTTCCAGAAAATAAAGCCCGTACTTTCGCTACCTTGATCAAACTCTGCAAGCCCCTTGGACCTGACCCGTATCGTACATTGTTTTTTACGATATCTGGAGATGATTCTTGGTCGGGCGAGGTTGCCAGGATTAAAGACACAGCATAATCAAGGATATGGTCAGCCACGACTATTTCTTTTGCGAGGTTCTGCGTATTCAAAATGAATTCTGCATCAACCTGCTTATTCAATACAATCTCTTCCAGCCCAGTTGTTCTCAAGGCGATTTCCTTTAATTCCTCTCTTCTCGGTGCCTCAATGTTGATCTTTAGAAGGAAGCGGTCCATTTGGGCTTCAGGAAGCGGATACGTTCCTTCTAGTTCGATCGGGTTTTGAGTAGCCAGGACAAAGAAAGGCTTTGGAAGCTTCTTCATTTCACCAAGCACGGTCACCGTCTGCTCCTGCATCGCTTCTAATAAGGAGCTCTGTGTTTTGGGGGTCGCCCTGTTGATTTCATCCGCGAGGACGATATTCGAAAAGATAGGTCCCTGGTGGAAATGGAATTTCTGCCGCCCCTGTTCATCCGGCTGGATCATCATCGTGCCGGTTATATCTGTCGGCATTAAGTCTGGAGTGTACTGGATTCTGGAAAATTGAAGATCCATTACATCTGATATAGTACGGACAAGCATCGTCTTTCCGAGGCCCGGTAAGCCTTCCAGAAGCGCATGCCCACCTGAAAATACTGCCCATAGGACCTGCTCAACGGTTTCTTCTTGTCCGACGATGAACTTACCGATTTCACCCTTAATTTTTCGGTAGGTTTCGGCTGCTTCATGCAGCTTCTGTTCTTTGATAGCAAGTTCTGTCAATGTGTTACTCCCCTTCCGGATTCAATTCACTGAAGTAATTCTTTACTACATTTTCAAGATTAGAAGGCAGTGCCATTCGGTCGACACTTTCCCGATAAGCCTGTTCATACTCTCCATAAACCTCATTGTAAGGTCTTGCTGATCCCTTGAGAGTTGGGCCCTCGTCCGTTGTCTGCCTTTCACCGGAACCTTGTCCAAGCTGGCCATTATCAACAGACTGATTCGTCTTTCCTCCCAAACGGTCAGGAACGGTCACTAGTTCTCTTGACCCTTGTCCGGAGCCGGCTCCATTACCGCCTCCTTGACCACTTCCATTCCCAGAGCCAGTTCCCGAACCTGCTCCAGAACCAGATCCAGTACCTGTTCCCGAACCTGACCCTGAACCCGAACCACTTCCGGAAGAACCGCTGCCTGTTCCCTGGCCGTTTCCGCTTTGTGAAGGATTACTTGCTTTTCCTCCTGGTGGGTTTTGTCCAGAAGCAGAAGGGTTGGATGAAGAATTATTGAAAGCCAGCGATTGGGCTGCGCCTAAATCAGCCGCGGCCATTTGCTGGTTCAGATTATTCGCAAGCTGCTGCAGGTCTTTCTGGGCAGCCGCTGTTTGCGAAAGGGACGACGCAGCAGCAATCGCTTCTTCCAGTGATTTCTCTAGGTTTGCCAGCATTTCCTTAAGCTGTTCCTCTGTAAGCTGTCTGAGATCTTTCCCTTCCCCCTCTGTTGCTTCCTGCATTTTTTGCAGTCCTGCAAGCTCTTCTTTACTCAGGCTTTGCTTGTTTTTAAGCTGCTTCATTGCTTCCTGAAGTTTTTTTTGATCCATGTTTTGCAGCGCCTCTGAGAGTTCATTGAGCTTGTTTCCTGCAGCAGCCTCAGAAAGAGAATGTACTTTCTTTTCTGCCTCTTCCGCTTCCTTCTTTAGTTGAGCTGTTTTTCTTTCTTTTTCTAAAAGTTTTTTCAAGGATTCTTCAGCAGTCTTGCTCTCAGCCAGTTCCTTTTGAAGCTCAGTGAGTTCCTTATTAACTTTTTCACCCCTGTCCTTCTTTTCGGCCAGTTTCTCAACCTTTTCTTTCGCTTCTTTCATAATCTTTTTTTCTTCTTCCTTCTGCTCGGCCTGTTCCATCATTGTGCTTGGAAAAGCCAGGGAGAATGAAACTATGAGTACCAGAAACAATGCGGTATAGAGAGGCTTCTTCGGAAGATTAAGCCTGCTGATCTTGTCTATGTTTTTCTTGGATTCTTTCATCCTTCTTAAAGCATCTTTACGCTGAAGTTGAAGCATGACATCTTCTTTATTGAGCCAGGAAAGTGCGGTGGACACCGCTTCTTCCCCGGCAAATTCATCATAATGCTGTGCGGCAGACTGACTTGTCGGCCGTTTTAGAAAAGCCCCAACAGCGAAAAAAAGGAGCAGCAGGACACTGGTTATCGCGATTTTTTCCCATAACCACGTAATGACGAACAGCCTGCCTGCAAGTGCAAGGAAAGCTGACGAACAGGCGGCACTTGCCAGGCCGTAAGAGAGCAGTCTGCTGAAATGCCTTACTGCCAGCTTCCTATGAAGGTAGGACAGCAAAGAAAGAAAGAGTTTGCGGTCATGCATCTTTCTTTCTTCCTCTTCTGTAAGGTTTCATATTAGGACGAAGCTTGGTGATGCTGATCCACAGAGATGCTGCGGCTATTATAATGAATGACGCACCGAACGTAATCCAAAATGGCAGTTCGATTCCTGTCCTTGTAAAAAACTCTTCCTGTATGTTGGGTTCAAATACCGTCATCAGAACAAAGGCCGGATTTGTCATGATCATAAAATAGGGAGCAATATTAGTTGTATTTCCATAGAAAAATGCGCTCATGAAAAACAGCGTGATGAATCCGGTCCCGGCTGTTAAGAACAGAGCCACCCCATATGTCGCAATCATTGCCACAATCGTTTTTTTCAGCAGGGTCGAAAATAAGATCCCAATACTTCCAATGGTGATGATGGTGATGACATAAATGCCGAACGTCGCCAGAAGCACTCCCGGTGAAACGCCTCCATACAAAAACACGATGCTGTATAACGGTAGTGATGCGGAAATCATCAGAAACAGAAATGCTACTGAAGAAATCAGCTTACTTAAAATGATGCTTGTTGATGATTGTTCCGTTGTCAGCAGCATATTGAGTGTCTGTCTTTCTCGCTCCCCGCTGATGACACCTGCTGTAAGGCCCGGTGTCATAAACATAATCAGTCCCAGCTGGACCATGGAGAGCACCATGAACATCATACGGCTTTCTTCCGGACGGATGTACCCCGCCTGGCTGTTCATCATCGTTATATAAATGAAACCGATAGCCACAATCCCCAGAGCGACTAGGTAAAACAGTATTCCCAGGAAGCTTTTCAACGACCGAAGGCGCAGCTTAATTTCTTTATTCAATACCGGGTTGATCAGAAGTGTTTTCATCTACTCATCTCCTTTCGTTATTTCCAGGAAGATGTCTTCTAGATCCGTCATCTTCTGGGTGAAGTCCATGATGGAAAGACCGGACTGCATGGCTTTCACCAACAAATCCACCTGTTCCCGGTCTGTCCCTGAGTAAGCAAAATGAATGGTATTCGGTTCTTTTTCATCTTGCAATACTTCAGCCACATGAGGATCGTCCTCGAAAAAGGAGACCGTTTTTTCTATTTCATCCATAACCGTGACATTCAAAATTTTGTTAGCCTGAAGCTGCTGATGGATAACTGACACAGAACCGGAAGCCACAAGTTTCCCATTCTCTATGACTCCGAGCTCATCACACATTTCGGCAAGCTCAGGGAGAATATGAGAGGAAATCAGGATTGTTTTCCCCATTGTTTTCAGTTCTTTCAAGATGTCCCTCATTTCAATCCTTGCCCGTGGATCTAATCCTGAAGCGGGTTCATCCAGAATTAAAACTTCTGGATCATGAATCAGGCAGCGAGCGAGGCACAGCCGCTGTTTCATCCCCCGGGAGAGCAGGTCGACATAGGAGTCTTTTTTATGAGACAAGTTGACGAGTTCGAGCAGCTGCGGAATCAGTGCCTTTCGCTCAGCTGCCGTCAAACCGTAGCTCGCTCCATAGAAATCAAGGTACTCAGAAGCTTTGAACTGATCATAAACGCCGAAGAAGTCGGGCATATATCCTATTTGCTTGCGAACCATTTTCGGATCCTTCGTTACATCAAAACCGTTAACATAAGCGGTTCCTTCTGTGGGTGCAAGGAGAGTGGCCAGGATGGAGAATGTGGTCGACTTCCCGGCTCCATTTGGGCCTACCACCCCGAAAACAGTCCCTTTCTCGATGGATAGGTTTAAGTTGTCCAGGGCTGTAAACGAGCCGTATTTTTTAGTCAAGTTGATGATTTCGATCATTGTACAAACTCCCCTTCTATCGTGACTCCCGGAACAGGAAGCTGAGGGTTATTCTGTCCTCTCTTTTCAATCCTGATAGTCAATTTTCCGTCTTTATCAATATAGCGCTGAACATCTTCTTCTATCTTTATTTGCCTTACACCAGATTCCAATTCCTCAGTTTCCCTTGTTTTGGCATTCACCAGTGATAGTCCGTCTGTTGTCTCGATATCCCTAAAAGAAAGAAGCATTTTCGTATAGGTGACTTTTTTATCGACGACTGAATCCGGAAGCTGGAATGAAAGATCGTAGGTGCCTGGTGCTGCATCGATATAGTAGTTGCCTTCCATGAAATCCTGATGATGAATCATTCCTTCTACCACAGACACCTGTGGTTCCATCTGTTCTTGTTTAAGTTTAAAGGTACCTGTATTATTCGACTCTATGTCGAAAGGCTGAAGAAATAAATTCAAAGACTCTTCTTCTGCACTTTTTCCATTTATGGTCAATTCAATAAGAGATTCATCGGAATAGCCTACGATCAGCGGCTTCTTCAGAGAATAATTGTATATTTTTTCTTGTAGTGCATAGTTCAGCAGATTGAACATTTTCCAGTCATCGCCCGGCTTTGTCTGTGGTCCTGGTCCTGGGCCATACATCATATTTTGCGCCCCGGGAAAAGCCCTTCCAGCTGCAATGCTGTTAGGAGAACTCAATAAAGTGGACGATTTCATTTCAACCTCAACATTCTTTTCTTCTCCTTTTGCCAATGAACCGATTTTGTATGCACTGCCTCCGGCAAGCACAAATACATCGTGAAGGTCATGCTTCATATTATTAGTCACAGTACCTGAAAGGAAATCATTGCCGGCTTTCAACTCCCCTTCGATTCTGCCGGTTTCAAGTGAGGTAAATTGATTCATTGCCGAGCGGACTGACCAATATTCTACCTCCTGGAAGGTGACCTTTGAGCCATCCACGGAATTCTGAATCATCGGGTAATCACTGAAGTTGGTTTCTTCAACATACCTTTGATTGAATGGAACGGGATTCAGGCTTTCTTTCCCGAACTCCATAGTATAATCTCCGCCTCCGCTTGAGAGCATGGAAGCAAAATGAAAGCCTGAGCCCATGCCTTTTTCGTTAACCGAGACAACGGCCACTTTATTCAGGTTTTCACCGCCTGTGCGGTCCGCCGCTCCTGTTATAAAGATTCCCAAACTTGTCAGAACCGCTATGGAAGGGATGATCCACCAGCCCCATTCTCTCTTATCTTTCTTTTTCAGGATAAAATAAAGGACGGGTACAATAATGATGATATAAAGGGCGAATAATAAAGTTATTACCGAGACTGGCAGGAACGAAGATGCGAACAATTCAGTTGTCGTCCGCAGAATGTTTTCTGCCTGGTCATAATAGGACATCGGATGCTTAAAACTGGTATCCAGTGTCGCAGTTAAAATCCTGTTCCACCAGCCGCTGTTTCCTTCCCATGAAGCAAGAGGTTCTTCAGCTAGACTATAGGTCAACTGGGTGACTTCTCCAGTGCCGAATCCTTTTTCTATAGCAAGCACCTTGCCGCCTTCTTCAATTACTGTATCTGCTCCTGGTTGGATTTCACCAGTCATTACGGTCATTTCTTCCATGGAGAGAGGTTTGTCGCTGAATCCTTTCAGGAAGGAAAGGTCCTTCAACTTCTCTTCACCTGTAATTTTCATTGGAACCAAAGTTTCCAAAGCCCCCATTTTCTGCTGCAGGTCGGGCGAACTTCCAATAATCATTCTGCCGCCAAGTTCTACCCACTGTTTAAGCGCAGACTGCTTCCTCTCACTCAGGCCATCAATAGAAAAGTTATGAATGATAACAGCATCAAACATGTTAAGGCCAAGACTATCCTCTGGCATTGTCTCTGCTGTCAAAGGCAGAACCTCAGGTGCCTCCCCTTGGTAGGATGTCAGCTTCAAAACGTTCATTTGATCCGGATTGTCACTCAGCACACCCAATACCGGTTTCATTTCAGGAACGAGGTTTGGTGTCAAACTGGTATCGCCGGTAAGCTTAATTTGCTTGCCGTCCTTCCAGCCTCCCTCATAGAACCTGATCCGTTTTTCCTTCTTGCCATTGGGGTTCATTGCTCCCCCCATATAGTCGTTAAAACCAGGAACAGAGAATTGAATTTTCTGTTCAGTACCTGCGGCTATTTCAACCGGTATTACTACATTTCCGTAAGCATGATAATGTGGACTTGTAGAAACGACCAGGTCACCGCTAATATCCTCGCCGTCATTGGTGATGGTCACAGTAACTGGAAAGGCACTTCCATTCTTTACTTTTCCTTTGATTCCTGGTTCTGTGTCAATCGTCAGTGTTCCTTGTGCAGCTGTCTCCACCGCCATCCATGGCATTAATCCCAAAAGGAGCAGCACAACTGCTAGTATTTTTCCTATGTACTGTTTCACCCAAATTTTCCCCCTCTTTATCTTCTCAATAGTAAAGACGAGTCTCAGGGTGAAAAAGTTCTCTTATTTATGTGATTTTTTAAAATATTTTTAGGTTTTCGGTTTTGTATATGTGATTTGGGGAATATAGATTGGTTGATTGACAGGTCGGTGTCTAATATGTGCGATATGGGGCATTTTTTTAAAAGAGGGAGTTTTTTTATTAGCTGTTTTCGTAAAGATTGTGGCTACTTAAATTGAAATGGATTTCCGCTCCAGGCGGTCGACTCCGCGGGGCGGGCGGTGAGCCTCCTCGGCTGCGCCTGTATAAAAAGTGGAAGCGCCTTGATCAGCCCCGACAGGCAAATGTTCTCAAGAGAAAAAAAGGTGATCTTTCCTTTTATTCTCTTGAGGTTATTTGACCCCGAGGGGCTAGGCGCTGGAACTGGATTGGGGGTCTCACCTGTCCCGCTAGTCCCGCAGGAGATCGTCCGCCTTCCGCTTCAATCCTCCTACGTAAAGGGGGGGAATGTAAAATCGTTTTCTAAATCAGCAAACATCCAGAAAAAAGCCTATTTAATAGACAGTTTTCCATTTTTTTCTTTCGGTAGTATCCCCCTCTCAAGGAGGGTCCTGAAACAGAACGTCTCACAAACAATCCCACCAACATATTAAAGCCACCTTCCAAACTCACTTATGTAACATGCTTCCTCCCCCGCCTCTCTGATGGCACACTCCTCAATTGCTCGCCTTCTTCCAGCCTTCCACCAGGCAAATCCCAAAGAGGGTAATCTTAACGCTTGGCTAATATCAGTTATCTCCTATGTTTCATAACAATCGTAAAGCACTCCGATGTTTTACTCATATAGCAGACTACCTTCCTCTTAGCTCGGATAAAATCAGTACAACTACTCTATTCACAGGAAGCGTTCCATCTACGATATAATCAGCATCCCCTTTAATAGTCGTTTCCATTTCTTCGTAGGCCCTCCGCCCTTCTTCTAAATAAAAGGTTATATCTTTATGGATTTCAGATGCGGTTCCATTCTTATAATCTCTTAAAATCCGCCTGCCCTGGGCAACGTCCAATGGGGTATCTATGTAAATGGACAGGTCGATCCAATCCTTCATCCCTTGATTTTGATAGGAGAAAGGGTAGTCAAGTAATATAAACGACGGAGGATCTACGGATTCTAACAAAGTCATGACGTCTTTTACCAATGGTTCTAAATTCCAAAGGTCATAATCTGCCCCATCCTTTACCCACTTCACAAGGTCTTCCGGCGCGTCCTTCCATATGTAATCGTCAAAAAAGAGGGATTCTGAATTCCTTAACCTTTCTCCTAAACATTTAGTCACAGTCGTTTTTCCGCTCCCTGACACTCCAGATACTGCAATGACCTTGGTTTCTCTGCTCATAACCTTGCCGTATCCTTTTCCTTCAGCATTTTATCCGCCATTGAAATGTTTTTCTTAAGATAAGAAGGGATCTCTGGGAGTTCCAGTATCTGAGACGTCGTCAGCCATACAACTTCATCGACTTCATCAACGCTTTTAGCGTAAGGTTCTCTAGAATGGTGCTGACACAAAAACACTATATCGATGACATGCACACCTGAATCTGTCACGAAGGAAGCACTGTTCACATAGCGAATGCCTGTTACTTCACAGCCTACTTCCTCAAAAATTTCCCGCTGCAATGTCCTTTCCAAAATATCAGAGGACACTCCTTCAATATCACACTTTCCGCCGACGAGCGAAAGTTGGCCTCCGGCGTGCTCTTCCTTTTCGCTTCTTAAAATCAACAGCCATTTTCCATCACGGTGAATGGCACCTTCGACATTGACAATAAACATGTTCATCACTCCTGCTTCTCTTCATTTTTTTGCAACAGCAGTTCAATCATTCCATGGTAATGAGGTTCTCCATGGCCCATATCCAAAGAGTATATCTGCGATGCCTTAATTGTTTTGTAACCAGAGAAATATCTCTCCAACTCTGACTTAGTGAAAAAATGGATAAAGGAATCTGATTTTGGGCGGTAAAATGTGTTTGGTGATACTTCCTCATATTCCTCTTTACTCTTCTCGTAACCTGGATCACTAATGTCGAATGCATTTATGTATATAAGTCCTTGGTCGACCAGCCCTTCTTTAGCCGATTGAATGATTTCGCTGATTTCTTCTTTATTAAAAAAGTTCAAGATATTGGATAGGATTATCAAAGAGTAAGAGTCTTCTTCAATTTGGTAATTTCTAAGGTCTTCTTTTAAAGTTAAAATACTCAACCCTGCTTCTTCAGCAGCAGTACGACAGCGTTCGATGGCTTTAGGTGAGAGATCTACTCCTTCTACAGTAAATCCCTGGCCGGCAAAATAGAGAGCATTTCTTCCTTCACCGATTCCAAGATCAAGAACTTTCCCATGTTCCAGAACTAGATTTTTATATTGAACCAGAGTTTCTTTGGGCTTCAACCCCCATAACCTGCTCACTTTGGAATATTGTTCATCCCAATAGGTCTTCATTTCAGTCACCCTCTTCGCCCTTTCTTTTTCAAACTCCATACATTATTTCAAAAATTACAACAATTTACAATGAGTATTCTAATAGATCTGGAGTGTGTAAAGTTGATTTACCACGTCATCAAGCTGGATAATAAGATCATGATTAAAATTATGTACAGAGGTGAAACACACTTGAATAATACGAATCACCCTTTATCAGAACCTTTAGCACTGCCTAATGGAGCTGAAATAAAAAACAGGTTTTTTAAATCTGCGATGAGTGAAGCACTTGGAACGGATGATCATAACTCTTCCCCTGCTCTCGTCACACTCTATAAAACCTGGGCTGACGGTGGAACAGGGCTTGTCGTAACAGGCAATGTCATGATTGACCGAAACGCTCTTGGAGAATCAGGAAATGTGGTTATTGAAGATGAAAGAGATTTAGCTGTGCTCAGTGATTGGGCAAAAGCTGGAACGAGAAATGGAACTCATCTTTGGATGCAATTAAATCATCCGGGAAAGCAGTCACCGAGAACTCTGTCGAAGACGCCGGTGGCTCCCAGTGCGATTCCATTATCCGGGAGTTTGAAAAAATTTTTCAATGAACCAAGGGCTCTTACCGAAGAAGAAATTCAGGGATTAGTCACACGCTTTGGCAAGGCAGCCAGTGTCGCCCAAAAAGCCGGTTTTACAGGTGTTCAAATTCATGCGGCCCACGGCTACCTCATCAGTCAATTTCTCTCACCTTATCACAACCGCCGCAGCGATGAATGGGGCGGCAGTTTGGAGAATCGGATGAGGTTTCTGCTGGAGGTTTATAAGGAAATCCGCATGCAGACGGGCGAAAACTTCCCCATTGGAATCAAATTGAATTCAGCTGACTTTCAGCGAGGCGGTTTCACCGAAGAGGAATCATTGGAGGTTATTCGCAAACTTGCCCAAGCAGGAGTTGATCTTATTGAAATTTCAGGCGGAAATTACGAAAATCCCATGATGCAGGGAGCCAACGTTAAAGAAAGCACAAAAAAACGAGAAGCCTATTTCCTGGAGTTTGCAGCAAAGGTACGTTCGATTGTCTCTATTCCTTTGGTAGTCACCGGCGGCTTCCGTTCAGAAAAGGCGATGACGGACGCTGTAGCACAGGGGGAAATCGACATGGTGGGAATCGCAAAGCCGCTAGCACTGATCCCTGACCTGCCAAATCAAATTTTCCAAGGAACTTATGAAACTATAAAGTTAAAGCCGATGAAAACAGGATTGAAATGGCTCGATAAGTCTGCTTCCATGCTGGAAATCGTCTGGTATGAGCAGCAGCTTGCAAGGATTGGAAATTCCCAGTCTCCAAAACCAGACCATAGTGTATGGCTGGCGCTGCTTCATACCATAACAACCAACGGAACAGCTGTTTTTAAAAAAAGGCGTGGATAAAAACGATCAAGGCAGGTAAAGCTGGCGAATCTTATAGAAATAGAGCTCAGAGTTTGTTACTCTGAGCTCCTTCATAGATTTTCAGCTTAATGGCACTTTCATTCAGTCAACATCAGTAATGCTTTTTAAAAATTCTATTTTCCTTAAATCTTTATGATTATTTTTGGTTGAACGATAACTATCCTTGGATGAGGCCTCATAAACCTTCAAATATTGCTTAGGGTTCAGTACATAATATACTGCGTCTCCATCTTCGTGTTTTTCTAACTCATGTAATGGTACTCCTGCGAAACTGGGTAAAGTGTCAATTATCCCAAATTCAACCGAAAAACCTTCTTTAAAAAACTCATGTTCGTGCAAATCAATCAGCCTGTATTCCATGGACTTCATGATTTCAACAATGTCACCCCAGTTGTGTATCGATAATTCTGGTGGAACTTCCCAACCCCTTTTATCACCAGGTACATGAATATCTAAATCCTGGGCATCCCAACTCTTTCCTGATAGGACTTCTAAACCGACAGATCCCATTAACAACGGGATAATGTCAATTTCATTTAGCTTTTTTGCAATTTTAATAAACTCTTCGTATTTATGATAATCCATATGCTCCTCCAAGATCTTGCTTAATAAGGGACAGGCCGGCATTCTCCTTAATTCTCAAGCTCCTTCACCTCAATTACGGAGCCTTCCTGATCAAAATACATTAAATCAGCAGGGAATGGTTCCTCTAACTCTTCAGGAAGCTTTTCATACATAACAAACGTTTCTTGTCCTGAAACGTCTATCATGAATTCGAAGTTTTCATAAAGTAACTCCGCACGGATTCTTTCTATTTTCAGATCAGGATTTTTGCCTGTTACAATTCCATATTTTCCTTGATTAGTCTCAATAACGTGATAGGAAGCTATGTTGCTGCCGTGAATGCTGTTTTCTATTTTGAACTTACCATTCCAACCTTTTCTTAATAGAGCGTAGCCTATACTTTCTCGATGGATTTTATATAATACAATAGAAGAATTTGTCCCATCTATTTGGGTTACACTTATGATTTCAGTTTCCATGTTCTCTGAACCCCTGCTTAGCCAGAAATTCAAATTTGTTCTAATATCCTCTTTTCTATTTTCGATATCATACTGAGAAATGTGATATCCTGCAAATCCGGCAAGCAGGACCACTAAGGTCAATAATAGATAAAGCCATTTTTTCATAATTCCTGCCCCCCCCTATATTACCAGCATGGTGAATCCTCTTTTACTATAGTTAGTGAATACAAGCGGATGCACAAGTAATCGACTCATAAAACTATAAAAGACACGGCATTTGGCTTAGTGCCTCATTAAATAGAAGAAACCTAGAACCCCGAATTAAAGGACCAAATGAGAAGAAGCCCTAAGACCGGTGGTAATATGGCGGCTAATATACTGAAGATTATCAAATATAGTCCTTGCTTTTTTTCATGATAATCCTTCTTAATCACCCACCCTATGCCTGCGCCCACAAGTCCTGTGAAAATGGACGAAAAAATAAAAGTATAAATGACAGACGACCATCCAATCAATAATAAAACTTTCTTGCCTTGTTGATCCTTCAAATAAACACCCCTCTGTTTACACTTTTTAATAGAGAAATGGTATTACCAATTCCTGTTAATAACCTCATCCCCTGAAAAAACTTTACTCTTCAATTAACCTGATATTACTTAAAGGAAAAAAAACGACATTTGTTTTGCCGATGATTGTTTCAATGGGTATCGCGCCAATCTGGCGGCTGTCCTTACTGTCTCTTCTGTTGTCACCCAAGACAAATATATGACCTTCTGGAACTGTAGATTGCCCCACAGCTGTTTCCTCTAATTTAAAAGAAGTCGTCAAACTAGTTTCTAATTTTTCTTTTTGGTCATCCAAAAAAGGCTCTTCAACTGTCTTTCCATTAACGTAGAGAGTATCCTCTTTATACTGGATGCGGTCGCCGGGCAGTCCGATAACACGTTTAATGTATTTTTCTTCTGGGGTTGCCTGGAATACTACGATATCAAATCTTTCCGTTTCTCCTAATTTAGAAACAATGACTCTTTCCTGGTCCTCTAAGGTGGTGTTCATAGAGGCCCCTTTAACCATGACAGGTGTAAAAAGGAAAGTGCGTACAACAAAAACGATTAATAAGGCAAACCCTAATGCTTTAATCCACTCTAAAGTACTGTTTTTTTCTTGTGCCATTTTTTTTCTCCTTTAATTCTTAATATGTATTTGTGGGATTGGCAAGTGTTTATCAGCATTTATTCCACTATTTAACTATTAGACGATATTAGGAAACAGATAGTTTCAGTTAGGGATTTTTTATATAGTTTACATAATAATATTATGATATTTTTTTTCCTGGCAGGAACTAATTCAGCTGTAACCTGTGAGTATTTTGAGCTTTATAAACCCTGAAGCCCCCTCATGTTCTATTGCCGGAATATAAGGGTGTACATTGCACGAAATTGGCGGCGCATCGGCAGCTGTATATCTAGTTGTGGTTATTTGTGAGAAGTATTTGATAATACGAGCGGGTTGTCAGGATTTATGAGCGGAGTATGCAGATATACGAGCGGGTTATTCAATTTTACGAGCGGATTATACAAATATACGATCAAATTATACATAAATACGAGCGCACACTATAATTTTGTTCTTCCCGCTGCCCTAATCAAATCCTTTATGCTCCACACCGTCCAGCCTAAAACGCCTGCCAAAGATTGTTAAAATCTCCTCTTCTTGTTATAATCAAACTCTACATAATTGTTAAAAAAAAGAGGTCATGACGTGTCTAAAAAAAGCTTGCAATTCTGGCTGATACAAATCCTGTTGATCGTGACGATTGTATTTGTATCTACGAAAATCTCATTTCTGTTCCAGCCCATCACGATTTTTTTTACAACCTTGTTTTTTCCGATTTTGATTACTCTGTTTCTGTATTTCCTGTTGAATCCGATTGTGAATTTTCTGCAGCGTCATAAGGTCCCAAGAATTGTTGCGATTCTGATCATTTACCTTTTGACTGCCGGGCTTCTGGTGTTGGCCATCGTCAATCTGGTTCCAACGATTTCAAGACAGTTCACGGCGCTGGCCAATGAACTTCCTACTTATGCGACACAGGCTTTTCAATACTTTGAGAATTTGTCCAGGTCCCCTGAGTTAAGAACATTCATGAATGAGCAGGCGGAGCTTTTGGATACGGCACAGCAGAAGCTTGTTGATTTTGCGAACAACCTTCCTACTATTATTACAGGAAGTTTTCAAAATCTCCTTGGTCTTGTTGCGAATATTGCGATTATCCTGGTCACCGTTCCTCTCCTTCTTTTTTACATGTTCAAAGATGGGCACAGATTTCCAGTCGCAGTTTCGAAGTTTTTGCCTGCAGAGTACAGGAAGGAAGCCCTGACTATTCTGAAAGAAACCGGCACCACCCTCGCTGCCTATATTCAAGGGCAGGTGACAGTTGGTCTGTTCGTCGGGATTTTGTCATTTATCGGGTATGTAGTCATTGATTTAAGATTTGCTTTGGTACTGGCCATCACGGTTTCGGTCACGAATATCATTCCTTATGTCGGCCCGCTCATTGGCGGAGCACCCGCAGTGATCGTCGGACTGTTCGACTCACCCGGCAAAGCATTATTGGTGCTGCTCATATTGGTAATCGCCCAGCAGGTCGAAGGAAACATCCTGTCTCCTCTTATTCTAGGCAAGACGCTGGACACCCACCCTGCCACCATTGTGATTTTATTATTAGCGGCAGGAAACATCGCTGGAGTACTTGGCATGATATTGGCTGTTCCAACTTATGCCGTCATCAAGACAATTGTCATTAATCTGGTGAAGTTCTTAAAGGCACGAAAAGAAGCTAAACTTCGGGCCGATCCTGAAATCGTTACTTGATAAAAGCTGAAAAACCCGAATGACACTCGTCATTCGGGTTTTTTGTTCTTCATTATTTAGCTGTATCCTTCTGTAGATCTTCTTCCACAACATCAGTCATATAATTTTTTCCCCATTCATACATCGAATCGAGAATCGGCATAAGAGTTTGGCCTTGTTCTGTCAAGGAATATTCGACTTTCGGCGGGACAACAGGATAGACTTCCCGGTGGACAATTCGGTCTTCCTCCAGTTCACGAAGCTGATTAACAAGCATCCGTTGAGTTATTCCGGGCATGAGAGACTTCAATTCACCGAAGCGCTTTGTCCCCTCTTTTCCTAAATGCCACAAGATCAGCATTTTCCACTTACCGCCAATGACAGATAGCGTTAATTCTTTTTCACAGTTGAACACTTTTTCTTTCATGCGAGACAATACTCTCACCTCCGATTTTTACACTATATCACACAGTATACTTTTTTACACTATGTATGATTTTAATCACTATGTAAAAATAAAGTGCGTACTTTTCTATTTTGAAGCTACCTACTATACTTACATTTGCAAAACATTTTAGCAGCTGAAATTGATGGGGCTTTAATGGCAGATGCACACATAAAAAAACAACTATAGGAGTGAAGAGAAATGGAATTACAATTAGCTTTGGATTTAGTCAACATCCCAGAAGCAATTCAATTGGTGAAAGAAGTCGAAGAACATATTGATATCGTTGAAATCGGAACACCGGTTGTCATTAACGAAGGTCTCCGTGCCGTAAAAGAAGTAAAGGAAGCCTTCCCTAATTTAAAAGTACTTTCTGATTTAAAAATTATGGATGCTGCAGGCTATGAAGTAATGAAAGCATCAGAAGCCGGAGCGGATATTATAACCATTCTTGGTGCTGCTGAAGATATGTCTATCAAAGGTGCCGTGGACGAAGCAAAAAAACAAGGAAAAAAAATCCTTGTAGATATGATTGCCGTTAAGGATTTGGCCAAGCGTGCAGAAGAAGTCGATGCTCTTGGTGTCGATTACATTTGTGTACACACTGGCTATGATTTGCAAGCTGTTGGAAAGAATTCTTTTGAAGATCTTCAAACTATCAAGAATGTAGTAAAAAACGCGAAAACGGCTATTGCAGGCGGAATTAAGTTAGAGACTCTTCCAGAAGTAGTCAAAGCTCAACCTGATTTGGTTATTGTCGGAGGCGGAATCACAGGCCAGGAAGATAAAAAAGCGGCAGCTGCGAAAATGCAGGAAATGATCAAGCAGGGATAACCATGAATTCGACAGAGTACCTAACAAAAATCTTAGAGGAACTCTCCCTCTCCACGGGGTTGATTTCCAATGGAGAGGCTGAACAACTGGTCAACAGCATTCTTGAGAAGAATAAAGTCTTCGTGGCGGGAGCCGGGCGTTCGGGTTTTATGGCCAAGTCCTTTGCCATGCGGTTAATGCACATGGGGATTGATGCCTATGTCATCGGCGAGACCGTCACTTCCACTTTTGAAAAAGGTGACCTGCTTATCATTGCTTCTGGTTCAGGTGAAACGAAAAGCCTTGTCACCATGGGCGAAAAAGCGAAAGATATCGGGGGAACCTTAGCGGCTGTCACCATTTTTCCTGATTCCACTATTGGTAAAATGGCGGACTTCTCAGTAAAGCTGCCTGGCTCTCCGAAAGATCAAAAGAATGGCGTTCACGAAACTATTCAGCCTATGGGATCACTATTCGAACAAACACTCCTTCTGTTTTTTGACAGTATAATCTTGCGGTACATGAACAAACAAGGATTAGATTCCAATAAGATGTACGGCAAACATGCTAATTTGGAGTAAGAGACAGATATTGCAGAAAAAGTCAGGTGAATGACTAACTTCACCTGGCTTTTTTTGTGTTGTACTACCTCCCTTAAAAAAGGCTCAAAACCATGCCAAGTATGTTTTCCTTAGTAGATCATTTTGATGCAATTGAGCTCCACAAGCTATTTTATTTTCTTTTTATCTGAAACCTGGAATGTTGGCTGTACGTATATAGGTTATGCATAAAAGGAATGGTATCACTTCGAGATAATAAGTTGAAAAGCCTGAATCATAGAGCAACTAATATAAATAGAAGGAGCTGGTACTGTGAAGAAGAAGTCGATTTTATTTTTAAGTTTTACTGCACTATTATCTCTATATGGCTGCACTAGCACCCCGCCAAAAGAAGAAACTATTTTTGAATATAAGGATTCCTATGTAGGAGACAGTGGAGCCGTTGGCAATATTACCAGGCCTTTGGCCGAGCCAGAAGGCGAAAACATGGGCGGTCTGGAGCTTAAAACCACAGAGGAACCTTACGGAATCATATTAAACTATTCCCCAGATGACAGCATTGAAAACAGCAACTTGGATTATAGGGAGCTTGCACTTTATAATGCTTCAATTATCCTGGCTCTTGTAAAAAATGCTGAGTGGGTTCAGTTCAATTTTGTCGAAGAGGAAGTAAAAGTTAGCAGAGATGAATTGCAAGATTGGTTTGTGAAAGACCTCCGTGATTTTTCAGAGGAAGAAGAATTGAGAAGCTTCATTCAAGGGCAATTGGAAGATGAAGAAAAGGTGGATGAGTTTTTCAGAGATTGAGCATTCTGGGGGACATAAGTAGTTCGGTCAGGGTACTACTTCTGTTACTCCTGCTCTGTACTACTTTTCTTTATGCCACAATAACCACATTAAGTTTACATAACAATATTATTGACTTTTATGTTTTACTTTGCCTGAAAATTACTGGTAAACACACTACCTCATAAAATAAATCAAAAAAAGAGAGAAGGAATTCCTCCTCCTCTCCCATCGTTATGCAGCAGCTTTCTCTCTTTTCTTCCTTCTGAAACGGTCAAACACCAGATACAGCATCGGTACAATCAACAATGTCAAAATTGCTGAGAATAGGATACCTGAAATGATGGTGACGGCAAGCGGCGTAAAGAGTGCATCCCCGCTTATGGCAACTGGCAGCAGCGCAACAATAGATGTTAGTGCTGTCAGCAGGATTGGGCGAAGCCTTGTGCGTCCCGCTTCGACTACCGCTTCTTTCACCTTCATACCGTCCTTCAGTCCCTGTTCGATGAACTCGATCAGGACTATAGAGTTTCGCACGACGATACCTGTCAGTGAAACCATGCCCATTACAGCCAGGAAGCTGATTGGCGTTTGTGTCACGAACAAACCCAGGATAGCGCCTGCAATAGCTAGATACACGGCCACTAATACAAGAAATGGAAGTGACAGTGAGTTAAATTGCAGTGCAATCAACAGATACACAAGGAAGATGACAATAATAAACAGGATGGTGATTTCAGAGAAGAAATCCTGCTGTGCTTCATTCTCTCCTCCAAGTGTCACACTATAATCGCTGTCCAATCCTTCCTTAACGTTATCGACAATTTCTTGGACATTTTCCTCGTATCCCTCTTCATTTTCAGGGAAAGCCCGAATGGTAATCGCACGTTCACCGTCTTTATGAGGAATTTGCTGAATCTCTTCTTGATTCTCTACAGTTACCAATTCATCCAAGGAAATCAGGGTCGGCGGTCCAGCAGGATTCCCGCCTGCAGCTGGAAGTTCAAGAGCGGAAAGATCGACATTTCCTTCATCCCCTGCAAGTACAATACTTAAATCCCGCTTGGTTACACCGTTATCAAAGGACTTCATCGGTATGCCCTCTGTTGCTAGTCGAATTTGTTCACTGATCTGTTTTATGGTAATGCCGTTTTGTTCTAATGCATTACGATCAGGAACGTATTGGATTGTTGGAGCCAATTCCCCGACATTATCGACTACAAGGTTCGTATCAAGAGAACGGATTTCCTCTTGAAGTGTATCTCTCAGTTGCAGCAGTTTTTCTAATTCAGGACCTGAGACAGTAACGGTAACTGGAGCTCCGGCCGGCGGACCCTGCTGGATGGTTTCCATGAACAGTTCCGCATCAGGGAATTCACTTCTTAGTTTTTCTGTCCACTCATCGATCAATCCTTGTGCTGTTTGATTTTCACGGTCTACACGTGCAACGATCTGTCCTGTGTTTGGACCTGCATTGGATAGTGAGCTGTTGAATAGATTTGGAAGCCCTGTACCAGCAAATACACTGGTTTCGTGAACACCTTCATCATTTTTTAGCATCTCTTCCATCTCGGCAAGGGTTTCTGAAGTCTGATCTAATGTGGTTCCGATTGGCAATGTTACATCGACCGTTACTTCTTCCCTGTCAGCTGATGGGAAAAACTCAAACGGTGTCAGTACCACTAAACCAAAGATTCCGGTTGTAAATACCAAACCAATCAGCGCAGTTATGAATGGCTTTTTTGAAAACTTGGTTAGAACCGTGTCTGCATAGAAATCGGCCAATTTATCCAGTGGCTTTCCTAGAAAACCAGGGGAATCAGAGATTTTCTTGCTTGTTTTGCTGTACAGCAAATACCTCATTACCGGTACGAAAATCAGGGCAACCAAAGTGGAAGCAATGATTGTCGTGATAAGGACTGTTGGCAAGGCACGGATGAACGCTCCATTTCCACCTGATAAAAATACTAGTGGAAGGAAGGTGAAAACTATAGCGAAAGATGAGGTCACGATGCTGACCCAGATTTCTTTTACACCTGTCACTGCACCCTGCAATGCCTTGTCTCCAAGCTTATACCTTCTTTGGATATTATCGTTGACGACAATCGAGTCATCTACAAGGATACCAAGGGCAATGATTGCTCCGATGACGGAAATCTGGTTAAGGTCCACTTCTGCATATGGAAGAGGAATCAAGCCCATCAGAACGGAAATCGGCACTGCCAGGGCAACAACCAAAGCACCGGAACCAGTCAAACCGAGTGAAGTTGTAATGACAACCGCTACAACAGAAATAGCTAATGATAGAAATAGACCATCAAAAATATCTGTCACAAGATTGGCCTGAGAGTAATATGGAACCAGTTCCACCTCTTCAGGCAGTCCTTCAGCCAACTCCTCTACTTTGTCGCTCACTCGCTGGTCGACAGTTGGGATATCTTCACCAGACTGGACGAAAGCTGTAAAAGAAATGGCAGGTTTGCCTTCATACGTAATAAGGTCTTCTGCCGCTTTAGGCTTGGTCTCCACATTGGCGATATCCCCCAGTAAAACTGTTTCACCGCCAGGGGTTTTTCCGACGAACACATCATTCATCTCTTCTATAGAAGAAAAGTGCTCAACCGTTAATTGTACAACTTCATTTTCAATTTCTTGTTTACCAAGAGGCGTAGGATAAAATTCATCATTGATTGCAGATATGACACTGCCCACATTTAACCCTGCTTCTTTTAAGGCATCAGGCTGAAGTTCTATGATGATTTCTTCCTCAGGAAGACCTTTTACCGTTACCCCTTCGACACCTGACAATTCAGTAACTTCATCAGTCCATCGGTCAAGTTCAGGTTTCAGTTCGAGAAGATTTTCACGGCTTTCACTGGTCAACTGATAAGAGACAATCGGCATCTTAACGGTAGATTCATTAATTTCTGTGTCAAATACTTCTTCAGGGAACCCTGTCGAGGCATCCGAAACAGCCTGCCGCACATCGCTGAACACTTCTTTTTTGTTTGCACCGTCTTCAACCTCTACAATAATAGTAGAGAATCCGGCTGCTGAAGAAGAATTCAGCTCCTTGATTCCATCTAGCGACTGCAGTGAATCTTCAATGGGATTGGTGACTGTCCTTTCCACATTTTCAACAGTAGCACCAGGATAGACCGTTGAGATAGTCCCAATATTGATAGTTGTTTCAGGTATCTCCCTTTGTGGAAGCTGTAAAAAGGTAAAGACTCCTATAATGACAAATAACAGAACAAAAATCAGTGTGATCCTGGATCGATTCAATATTGCTTTTAACATGTAAATACCTCCTTTGTTGTTTTTCGACTCACGGGTCAATGTTAATGAATTCGAATTGAAAAATCCTTTAATACTGCTGTTAATTGAGTTGACTCATAAGTCATTCTACAACCTTTTTCAATATAGTCAAGAATTAATATGCTTCTTCACAAAGAAAACATCTTATCGTAATCAGAAGATGTGCATTCAGGGGATTGTGCTTTCTAACAGAGGTACGCTCAGGCGCTCAACCTCAATGGACTGGCGGCTGAACCGATTACCTGCTAGTCCTTCAGGAAACCGCATGCCTTCTGCTTCAATCCTTCTACATAGAAGGATGCATTATAAAATAGCAAATGAAATAATCTTTAGAGAATAGCAATCCTGAATTCCTTTAAGTTGATAATTTAAATGGGAACATATGTTATAATTAGTTGATTTTCAGATTATACATTGTAATTTAGTGATCTATCACCTGACATAAAATAATTTATAAATTTTTCCTAATTTTAATATAAAGGAAGGTGAATGCGATGAATAAACGAAAGGCGATATTGGAAACCGCTGTTGAACTCTTCGGCGAGCACGGATACGCCCAGACCTCGATGCAGCAGATCGCTGACAGTATCGGTATATCGAAAGGTTCGCTGTATTCATTCTTTCAATCCAAAGAAGATTTGATCATTTCGATTTACGAACACTATCAGCAGCTGGTTTTTGAAAGAGCCTATGTTGTAGGCCTTGATGGGAATTTACCGGATGATGTAAGGCTTGCCAAGCAATTTCAGGTTCAGTTTGAAGGCATACTGGAATATAAGTCATATATGAAAATGCATATGAGGGGCGATACTGCTAAAAACAGTGATAAACTGGCGGCGATGGAACACAGGATGCGTGGAAGGCTGTTCAGCTGGCTCGAACATAATCTCCTTCAAATGTATGGCGCGAAGATTCTCCCTTACAAATGGGATTTGATGTGGATGACGCAATCCATCTATTCTTCCTATATGATGCTGCTTATCTCTACGGAAAGCGGACTTCAGCCTTCTAAGCTGGGAGATCACATCGTTAGGCAAATTTCGATTCTTGCACAGGATTTCTTTAATGGTAACAGTACTCCCCTTCTTGATGACGAAATCATGCAGCCTTTTTCGGTGAACATGGACCGGCAAGGTGCCTTCATTTCTTTTGAAAAACGGGAAGCGGCCTGGAAAATGCTCTATTCTGCAATACATTCTTTAAATGGTGATTCTGATGACTTCTTGAAAATGGCTGACCGTATTTCTGAGGAGTGCCGCAAATCGAAACCTGATGAATTGATTATCAAGGGTATGTTCAGACTCCTTGCTGATAAGGAGGAGCTTAGACAGGCGGCAATTGAATTGGAGGATGAATTGCTTCCTTAGTACTGAGAATGCTGGAGCCGTAAACGAATACACTTGGCCTCGTATCGAGCTGAGTGGTTTTCATTGAACTAGGACCTATATTTAACAAGAAACAGAGAGCGCCCGGTCCCCTATGACAATGGAATTTGTCATCTGGTGAATTTGGGTGCTTTTTGGACTGCTTTTAAATGCAGGATTGTAAAAAACAATTCTACGATCATACAATATATTGTAATCTTTTCTTCAATTGCAATTAAATGGCTGCATGAAGGGTTTTGAATTGATTAAGCCTTAGGAGGTAAACGATGATAAAGGAGAAAAGTAATCCTTGGTTTATAATATTTGTTTTTCTAGTGCTGATCATTTTTACCCAGGGCACGTATGATATCGATGAACCCAGTTTTTTTGTGCCTGTTATTATTTTTTCCTTGTTACTTGGAGTTTTTGGAGTATATTTACTCGGTAAAGATATGGATCTCTTAAAAAATTTGTATTTTTTAAGTTATGTGATGACAATAGGAATTGCTTTTGCACCTGCTATTGGCAGTTATATTGAAGATGGTGACCGCTTCTACGGCTTTCCTGCTCAATGGTTCAGCTACTATCATCTGAGTGGATCTGTTTCCTTTAATATAATCGGCTTTTTATTCGATTTTTTCCTGATTTTTTTCCTGCTCCGTTTTTTGAATAAGATCTTCCTGAAGTCTTCTTAGTTTTAAACTCTTCCTATACTTTGCAGCTATTTAGTATGTACTTCGCAGATAACAGCCTAAATCACCTAAAATATCTTTATAGAAAAATAAATTCACACAAGTCCTCCGACTAGATTGCCCAAGTTTTTTGCATTGTTCACTTCCAGTGATTAATGTCATTTTCTTATTAAATCTGCACACCTAATCCCGCAGCCATTTCCCTTTGTTCCTTATTCTTTCTATATAAGGTTTTTTGGTATGAAGACTGCATGTTTTACGTTATACTTGCATGAGCGTTCTGTTATTATCTGTAAGGGGGTGAATGTTATGAGCTTTTCTCATATTTCGAATTATTCTTCCATAGAGGAAGCATCAAAGGATGTACTGGAGCTTATCAGTAAATTTGTTGATGTGAACACCTTCTTCGTGGCTAAAAATGATAAAAAAAATGTTGATATAATACAATCCTTTAATCGGGAAGACGCAGTGCTTGAAGCGGGATTCAAAACTTTTTATCGTGATTCTTACTGACAATTCATCGTCAGGGGTGGTCGGGAACCACTTATCATAGAAGATTTATTAAAGTTTGATGAAACAAGCAACATGGAAGTAACAAAAAATCTTGGAGGCGGTTCCTTAATTGGAATGCCTATCTACTATAGTGATGGAACTAATTTCGGTACGCTTTGCGGAATGGATTTACGGCCGCATCATTTCACCGAGGAACACATCTCTTTATTCAAGGCGATGGCAAAGCTGCTTGAAAATGTCTTGAATCTGGAAAGAGCTAACCATAGAGTACAAGCCCTTTCTGCTCCTCTTGTTCCCATTTCTGATACAGTGGCGATACTGCCGGTCATTGGGGATGTAGATGAAGACCGTACCAATAGAATTATGGAACATTCATTATCTCAGAGCCTTAAACAAGGATTAGAGTACATGATTTTTGATCTATCAGGGTTAGTTACGATTGATGAGTGCAGCGCTTTTAATCTATTAAAGATCGGGCAATCACTGAAATTGCTCGGCGTTCGCATGATAATAACAGGAGTCCGTCCTGAACTCGCCTTGAAAGCCGTTCAATCGGGAAGTGATTTAGACCAAATACATACAGAGTCTAACCTGAGTGATGCTCTTCGTTATATTGGCTATCATCTTGAAAAAATTTGATTATGCACTTTATCTCAATAGGCTGTTAAATACAGACAACAAAACGCTTTGATATAGATCCAAGCGTTTTGTTGTTTTATATTATCTTATCTTGGCAGCTTAAGCAGTCTTTCATGGAAGATCTATTCTTATTCATTGATTTTCCCCTTTCTTTATCAACCTTAACGCTTTCGTCAATCCGAAACCTTCTGCATTGCTTGATGAATACTCAGTCATTCATCTGTCCTTCCGTCCAACGACCAGTACCCTCCCCCTAAGTCACTGTTTTCGGCTCCATATGGAAATGAGGTTCCTCCTATCACCTTGCCTTCCACAACATACACATAGGTATACACCTTCCCTTTGGCTTTAATGCCTCCACAGCACTCCCAGTCATCCAGTGGGTGATTTCGAACAAGGAATTTTTCAACATCGACTGTTTTTCCGATATGAGGACTTGAATCATTTCCGGGCATCATCCAATAAAATTGATAAGGCAATGTTTCCAGTTTCTTTTTTGTGAGGGTATAACTTTCTTGGAGGTTTTCATAAGATAAAACTTCATATCCTTCTTTTTCAAGATATTCTTTAGCGATTGCGGAGGTTTTGGAATCAGTAACGGCAGATTCATTTTGCTGACACCCGCTCGAAATTATAAGAAGAAAAATCAGCAGGATACTATAAATTCGTTTCATGGCTGCAAGATCCCCTTTAGCTCAAATTCTTCTTTTAAGGAATTGAGAGATTGAAGGTCAGCTGCAAAAATTTCGCATCCCCTGTCATCGTAGATAAAAAAGATTAAATTCCTGGTGACATTAATGAAATATACATCCGGATAATAAGGTCGGTTTCCTTTTCCAAACCTCGGCTTTAATGGAAAATCTTCGTTGCATGCGGCTTTGATCAGGAGATGATAAGCCAGATCTTTTTTTAGGCATTTTAACGAAAACTGTGAAATGTAAAATGAAGCGGGTTCATCCTCGTTCCAAATGGGCAGCGTATCCAGTTCCACCTTATACCTCATCTCTTTACCTTTCAAATAACGATCAAAGATTTTCGCTTTCAGTTTAATCCTGCTTTTTTGAGCACCATAGATGTTGCTGGCGAGAAACATTTCATCCTTCTCATCGAACAGTAAGTGAAAGATGCTCAATGACTGCTGGTATACTTTGTCAAAGTATGTCAGATTCAATGCCCCATTTTCCTTGTATGGATAGTGATCCCTGCCTAGTTCAACATGCAAGCCGTATTTCTATTGATGGAAGCATCCTGGTGTTAGAACAAGTCCTGGAAAAGTAGTTTGAAGGTATTCGGTTAATCTCATCAATTCCCCTCCATCCTTACCACACTCTCCGTTATTTTTTGAAAAAATCAGAAGAGATAATCATTATCATACCTAAAATGATGGCAGGAAGTGAATAGTCGCTAAATTGTTCGGGAGCATCTTGGATCGGGCTGATCCTATCATTAAATAAGAATCCCATTATAAATAACAGAAAGCCAATACAGTAGAGTACTTTGCCCATTGTATTATGTTTTCTTATGACCATCAGCTCCTTTTGTTTAGATTTTGAGTGAATCGATAGTAAGTTTAAATGCAGTCATAAACACCAGGTGTTTACTAATTTTATCCTTCAAAATTTTCTAAAGAATCTCCTGTCAGCAGTTCATAGAACACTTCTGCTTCTTCGTGCAGGATGACCGCTCTTTCATTTCCATCTTCACTCTGCCTGAACATTTCGACCGAGTTATTTTTAGAATGAATATGGACGTCGACTTTTTTATTGTCAACGCTAAACATAAAATCTGTTCCCGAGTACAGATCAACTTTCGTCCACTTTTCGTTTTCCAGTGTCGCCATAACACTTTCGATTTCCTCTTGGTTTGTAATTGTATGGACAGTTTCGACAACTTCTCCCTCTTCTATTTTTTCAACGGCTAATTCCTGTTTTGATTCGGGCTGGGTGCATCCGGACAGGGCAAGGAATATAATTAATGAAGCACTACTTAGTTTACGTTTGATGATAATTCCCCCTTTTAATAGATTAAAAGTTAAAATGATCTGTTCTTCTATTATACAAAGATAACTCATTACTAATATTACCATATATAACAATGATTAGATGGATTAGTCTTGATAAGTCTTTCTGCATTGGGTGTTGGCAGATATATGTATTCCCTTTTAATAATATGTATATACAAAAAAGCGGAACAAGGCAGTCCTTGTCCCACTCTAGATCACTTTTATTCTTCACAGCTGGTAGAAAACAAAATCGGCACGTCACAAAGAGACTCAACCATGACATCGGCAAATACATTTGCTGCTACGCCAGTGAAAGTATTGCATAAATTTGAGATGTCATCATTGAAAAATTGAATCACTTCCGGAGTGAATACGGGATATACCGCATCCGGTCCTCCAGGGATTTGAGGTTTCACCACGACTTCCACAAAATAAGGGTTGCCGGATAACGCTGTTTCCAATAGAGCTGCTACAGTAAATGGACTTAAAGGACACGGCAATGGGTCCACAATCTCTTGATCTCCGTTGATAACCACTACATTAACCGTGACATTTCCAAATTCTATAGATGACTTTAAAAGAGTTGCGAGTGCAATAGCTTTCTGGTTATTAGAAACGGTCACCAATGCTATGAAAATTGGGCCGACCGGGATGAGCGGGCCGACAGTCACTTCCGGATCTTCACCGATAGAAAACTTCAGTTCGTTAAAGTAGGTAATCCATGGAGGTGATAATTGTATTTCTGGTGAATTTTCCATATAAACTACTTCCTCCTTACTATACTAGTGAGTGTTACATATTATAGTATTCATAAAGAAAGAAAGAGTGTGGGACAACCATGTAAATTAATAGGTGGAGTCTGACATTGTGTCTTTAACACGTTAAAGTACGAAAAGGGACTGTCCCTTTCAGTACATTAACGTGTTAAAGAATTATCTCTCCTATTTACTATCAAAAAATGAGCCGCTATTCACGGCCCACCCCAATCCATAATTTAGATATTCTCTTGCTTCAATCCTTCGATGATGTTCTGCTTTTTGATTTTGGAGATGGAGTACAGCATGGCCGAGCTGACGATGAGGAAAATTGCTGCAATTACAAACACTATGTCCAGCCATGGGACACTGAACCCATACTCAAAGGTTTCCCTTACAGAGAGATGAATCAGGTACATAATGACGAAGCTGATCGGCAAACCATACAACAGCGCATTTACGCCGTAGAAGATACTCTCGTAATTGATCATTTTGTTAAATCCCTTCGGCGTCATGCCGACAGACTTCAGCATCGCAAATTCTCTTTTTCTCAGTGAAATGCTGGTAGAAATAGTGTTAAAGATATTAGCTATCGAAATTAATGAAATTAGCGCGATGAACCCGTAGGTGAAGACAGATAAAAACATAATCAGCTGCTGTTCACGTTCTCTATTTTGTACGACATTGTAAATATAAAGTGAAGAGGGGGCAATTTCTTCTAGTGCTTCCTGGGTTTTATCAGCATCACTGCTGTTAAGATAAAGGCTGGCGTCCACTTGATCCAGCGCCTGCT
Organism: Rossellomorea vietnamensis; assembly: GCF_008180615.1. Classification (GTDB taxonomy): domain Bacteria; phylum Bacillota; class Bacilli; order Bacillales; family Bacillaceae_B; genus Rossellomorea; species Rossellomorea vietnamensis_D. Next base: position 38,314 of record NZ_VTEH01000013.1, on the reverse strand, counting down.
CGTTTACAATCTTTTCCAAAGTCTCCACAGGCACCACAATATCCAATCCGCCGAGGCCTGCTGTATTGCTGCCTATAGGCATTTCTCCTGTCATTGCTCCGATCTCAACATTTCCTAATGAGGTGTCTTCGTTTGTTTCGTAATTCGTAAAGAGGAGTTCAATTGAATCTCCTGGTTTTGCATTTATAGAGGCTGTTTCAATAAACCTGGAAGTTGCAAAGTCCTGATAGGCTAAATCCTCTATTATAATTGCCTTGGGATCCTCTAAATTCCTATAAGCTGCCTCTTCCGTCCCTACTTTTTCGGCATACTTTTTAAAACTCTCTTCATTCAATCCATACAGATTGACGTAGTATTGGTACTTCCCGTCCTGTAGTTCGATTTGCTCATCCTGCTTTATTAAATCTTTCAACGCTTCAGGAAATTTATCCTCTTCTACCAATGATGTGAGCTGCACTGTTTTTTGAATACTATAATCCGTCACAGCTTCCAAGTCCACTAAAGGTTCTAATATGGATGTATCCCCTTTGCTTCCTGCCACCAAAATATCGTAGTCAATATTCATCTGTGACATTTCAACCGACCTGCTTAAATTATCTGTAAAAAATGAAACAGATAGGAAAAGAATAATACTGATGACAAGCGAAAAGAGAGTCGCATAGTATCTCTTTTTATTCCTTTTGACATTTTTCATCCCGATTTCAGCTTCCAAGCCGAATATCTTCCTTACAAGCTTCGATGTTTTAACTGTTTTCCGTGATAATTTAATATCCTGTGTCTGGCGGATCGCATCAATTGCAGAAACTTTTGATGCCTTTCGTGCCGGCACGTACGTAGAGATAAAAATAGTGCATATCGAGATTAAGCAGGCTGCGAAAATGGAAGATGGTGTCACTACAACCCCAAGCTTTTCCGTTGTCCCTAATGCCTCTTCTAAAAAAGAGTTGATGAACATGAATGTCAACGCAATACCGCCTACACCAGCCAAGACACCGATCGGAATACTGATAAGTCCGATTACTGCACCTTCAAAAAAGACTGAGTTACGCTTTTGCTTCTTGGTCGCCCCAACACTGGAGAGCATCCCTAAATGCCTAGCTCTCTCAGAAACACTGATCGCGAACGCATTATAAATCAGTGACACCGATCCAATAATAATCACCGCAATAATAATGCCTGCCAAGGAAAACATGGTAGTTCTCAGATTACCACTATCTGTTACACCATAGAAACGTAAAAGCTCATCATTGAAACCGATTTTCTCCACACCAATTTGCTCCGCCAGTTTTTGAGCCTCTTCGAATAGTGAACCGTTAATTTTATCTAACACAACAATGGCATCAGCTTCTGAAGATTGCCCTAAATTTTCAGCGTCAATATAATTAATTACTGTATACCCTGGTGACCATGAATTTTCCCAGGTTGGCATTTCGATTGTTCCAACAACTGTGAAGGTTTCCGTGGAGGTTACTTCCAGAGTTTCACTAATCCCGTTCTCATCCCTCTGAATCGAATATTCTTGTGACAAGGGTTCACTCTCGCCTCCCAAGAGCCTATTACCGATATTTACAGTCATTTCATCGCCGATTTTATATTCGATTTCAGTGTCTGAGGCTATTTCTTCAGAAATGACAACTTCTTCTGCAGCTTGGGGAAGCCGGCCACTGCTTAATTCAATCGGAAACTGTTCCATTCCTTGGGTGTTATATGCTTTAAAAAATAGATAGGGCTTGTCTGTTTCTTCTGCCCCTTCCAGCTTCGCATATCCAACGTCATTAGCAAGAATCAAATCTTTAGTATTCTTATCCTTTTTTATCGCTTCAACTTGTTCGCTAGTGACATTTTTATATTGAACATGCCATTCACCATTGTCTGCAATGGACTGCCTCTGAAGCAGATCAAGAAATGAAACACCGAGCGTAGCGACTGCCGTCACCATTGCAACTGAGATGATGACACCAATGATCGTTACGAGTGTTCTTCTCTTGTTTTCCTTCAAATGCCTCAATGTCAGTTTATTGATGATGTTCATGGACGGATCACCTCGTCCTTGGCGACTTTTCCATCGTTGATTTCTATGACGCGGTCGGCCTGCAGGGCAATCCGTTCATCGTGGGTGATGACGATCAATGTCTGGTTATATGTCTTATTGAACATTTTTAAAAGTTCCATGATTTCATTGCTGTTTTTACTGTCGAGGTTGCCTGTCGGTTCATCCGCCAGTATGATCGCCGGATTGCTGATCAAGGCCCTGCCGATGGATACACGCTGCTGCTGGCCGCCGGAAAGCTGATTCGGCAGATGACTCAGGCGGTTCGTTAAACCCAGAGTGGAGGCAATGTCATTGAACTGCTTTTGATCGACTTTGTGTTCGTCCAGAAGCATCGGCAGCGTCATGTTTTCTTCAACAGTCAGAATCGGTATCAAGTTATAAAATTGATAGATTAAACCAATCTGTCTCCGCCTGAAAATCGCCAGCTGTGTTTCGTTCAGTTGATAAATATCCGTGTTATCGACCAATACCTTTCCTGAGCTTGGCCTGTCCACCCCGCCGAGTAAATGAAGCAAAGTGGATTTTCCAGACCCTGATGGACCAATGATGGCAACAAACTCCCCTTTTTTCACTGAAAACGAAACATCATCCAATGCCTTTACTGTTGTTTCTCCCTTGCCGTAAACCTTAGACAGATTTTCTATTTGTAATATACTCATCGCAAACCCTCCATATTTTAAGTGTTGACCTCAGTATATCTGTCTAAGATGACTTTAAAGTGACTTTCAAAGTGACAATTTAGTCACTTAAGGGGATAGGAACGTCTCCTCAATGGACGACCCTATCCCCTTTCTGTTCTGTAAAATTTGATGGTAAATTCAGATCCAGCGCCGGATTTGCTTCTGACTTCGATATCTCCCTGCTGACCGGTAATGATGCTGTAAGCCATTGCAAGGCCGATTCCCACACTATCTTCACCTGCATTTCTTCCTTTATAAAAACGCCGGAAGATATACGGTAGATCTTCTTTGGGTATCCCCTTCCCAGAATCTTTTACCCTTATCTCGGTAAAAAGAGGATTCTCTGAGAACGAGATGGATATACTGCCGCCATTAGGAGTATGCTCCACGCAGTTCTTCAATATGTTGATAAGTGCCTCTGCTGTCCAATGGAGGTCTCCTGTAAAAGTGACATGGTTATCTCCTTCTATTAAAATTGCCTGTTCCTTTATATCCATTGGAATAGATACCGGCTGTAACGCCCTGTCGATGAGTTCGCGTACATGAATATTATTCTTCTTAAATACTACGGTCCCGGCGTCAATTTTCGATATTTTTAAAAGAGAAGAAACCAGCCATTCAATCCTCTCCAATTGAACTGTTATATTCTTGGTGAATTCAGCTCGTTTAGACTCATCCAGGTTCCTATCACTCAGCAAATCAGCCATCACCGTCATAGATGTCAACGGAGTTTTCAATTGATGAGAGATATCCGAAATCGCATTCGTTAATTTGATTTTATCCTGTTCCAAATGAGAGCTCTGCTCTGACAGCATCAAAGTAACTTTATAGATATCACTTTTTAAAATACTTAGTTCTCCTTCGTAATTGTCCCGGACATCCAAGTCGTAATCCCCATTACTAATGCGTCTTAAATAACCGGAGAGATTTTCAATTTCACGGTATCTCCATTTGGTGAAAACTAAACTGCAGCCAACAAGCAGGGCAGAAGCGGCCAGCACTACTAAAGCGGCAGCCTCCGATAGAAAGAAAGCTGCTGCTCCACTGAAGACCGCTGCAATCAGGATCATGACAGTAATAAATAATTGTATTTCTCTATTACGCCACATATCATTGACCTGACTTATATCCCAAGCCCCTGACGGTCCTGATGATCATAGGACTTTGAGGATTGTCTTCAAGCTTTTCCCGCAATCGTTTAATATAGACTGTCAAGGTATTGTCGTTCACAAAATCACCTGCCACATCCCATATCCGGTCAAGAAGCTGGGCTCTCGTCAAAACCTGCCCGATATGGTTGGCAAAAATCATCAGCAGCCTGTATTCCAAAGCAGTCAGCATTACCTCTTCCCCGTTTTTGAACACTTTTCCTTCCAGTGTGTTTATCCGGATATTTTCAATATCTATGTAGGATTTTGCCTGTTCCGGCTGCTTATGATAACGGCGAAGCACCGATTTAATCCGTGAAAGCAGTTCGCGTACCCGGAATGGCTTTGTAATATAATCATCCGCCCCCATGTCCAGGCCCATCACCACATTGACCTCATCATCAAAAGCTGTCAGAAAAATGACAGGCTTGTCCTCGTGCTTCTTCACCAATTCACAAAGATCATACCCGCTTCCATCAGGCAGTGACAAATCAAACAAACATAAATCAATCTCAGCGATCCTGTCACTTATCACATCCCTTGCCGACTGGACATCATGACAAAGAACCGTCATATACCCCTCCTGCTTAAGAGAATACTCCAAACCAGCAGCAATCGTCCGATCATCCTCCACCAACAAAACTCTCATCTTATACACCCCAACCGAAAACCATTTTCCTCTATCATATTTTATCTCTCTCATTCCGTCAAAACGGACTTTACCACGCTAAAGCGTGAAGAGGGACTGTCCCTCTTTGTGCGTTGTCGCGTTGAAGGGATAAAGGCTTCAACCCTTTTTCTGTTTTCAGTCATTTTCTGTTCGGACAAACCATATTTTATATATAGAATGTGATGGGAGGAAAGCATTATGAAACAATTCCTGATATCTGTGGCAATTATTCTCTCTGTTGGTACAGTCCTTATGCTAAATGGGTTCACAGATAATGTTCAAGAAGTGAATTCTTCTTTTGTAAATGAATTATCTGAAGAGGCAGCTGCTCAAACGCCAGCAGAACCTCTCCTCTTACCCGCAGAGTTAAAGAATTTTATTGAAGAAGAAAACAAACCTGACACAGCACAGACTGAGCTGATTCCAGCGAATCTGGAATATCTCTTTGACGCGAAATTTGAGGAAGACGGCTATATTGTTGAGATCTACAGAGAATATGAAATTTACCGAGATGCTGATGGAAATGTGATCAAAGAAGTTCCGACAAGCAATTTTGAGTATATGAGATATAAAGAGTAAGATCTCGTTTTCTTCTTCTTTTGGGCAGACAAGTTAACTTTAACCTGCAAAAATCTAAAAAAACACACTGGATTAATATTGGAACCGGTGTGTTTTTTATATTTCAACAGTATTTTCAGTAAACTAACGTATCGGTAAGATAATACTCTTAAAGTTTAGGGTAAAATTAGAAGAAAACGCACCATTAACTCTGAGGAAGCCAAAGAAAACGGTACGTTTAACAAGGAAACGTACCATTAACTTTGAGGAAGCCAAAGAATACGGCACGATTAACAAAGAAACGTACCATTAACTTTGAAGAAGAAAAAGAAAATGGTACGCTTAACAAGGAAACGTACCATTAATTCTGAGGAAACCATAGAAAACGGTACGAATGAAAAGAAAACGCTCTTCTTAAACTCACTTATCCAAAACTAATTCAAACATTAGATGAATCATCGTAGTCATACCGGAAGCCGTCTTGGTTTGCAGGTGCCTGGCTATTCTCGCCGGCTTGCAATTTTTCAAGTACTCCCTGATACAATTTCAACTCTTCTTGATCCGTTGTATGACCAAAGGCTGACTTCAATGCCTTCTCGATAACTGCCTGTTCCTCACTAGATAACTTCATAATGTTCCCCCCTCGTTTCTCTTCAATCACTTTATATTTTTTGCAGCTTTCCATGTAATTATGTGTGATTTTGCCACTAACGCATAGAGATTATGAAATGAAACTCAGCTTTATAATAGAAACTTTCCTCCAGCTAATTCGTATAACCATTAAGGAGGCGTTCTGTGTTGGAATATGGGTTACTTGTGATTGATATTGCCCTTTAAGGGGGTTCCTCCTTGATTGGGATAAAATACAGACGTGGTTACTCTCTGGTTTTTATGAAAAGATGATAAATACAAACCATTATTAGGAACAGTTACAGAGATGGGATTATTCCTTCTACTTGGACTGCTTGTGATTTTCAATAGTATGGATGACTAAACCTATGAGGGAACAGTGCTATGTAGGGGCGATGCTATTGCTCCTGACAGCCATGTATATTTTATTAATAAAAAACTGCTTGACTGAGTCGCAGTTCTTAAGGAAGTGAAGTTTTGGAAGAGAAATTCATTGAGGTAAATGGTAAATATGAAATAGTAAGTCTCACCCGTCCACCAATGAAATCCTTGTAAAAGGGAATTCCATTTACAAAAAAGTGTAATCCCTTTCTTACATCCCGCCATATCTTATCAAGCGAACCAACAGGAAAAGACCGGACAAAAGTGTCCAGCCTCTTTATCTAAAATCAGTATTGATAACCATAACCAGGCGGGCAGCAAGGTCTTGGCGGACCAGCCCAAGGCGGTGGCGGTGGCGGCGGTGGCGGATATCCGTAAAACGGTCTGGGACCTATAAGCGCCGAGCCTAACAATCCTCCTGCCAACCCTCCTAAGAATGGCAATCCGAAACCAAATCCAAAGAAACGTTGATTTTGCGGTTGATGAGGGCCTCTGTAGTACATACATTCTTACCTCCATTTCCTATATACATCTCTACACTATTTTATATGTAGGAAATTGGGTTTGGCTTGGGCATCTGTCCCAAATGTATAAAAGCTGCTCCGCAAATGTCTTTTATCCTCTCCAGCTTTTAGGATTTTATGAACCAATCAATAAGTATTTTGATGGGTGCTTTTTGACAAAATGCTTCTCAATGAACCTCAGCACATCATCGTTTCCGGGTAATGACGCTGTTTCTACTGCTTCTTCAAATGAGAACCATTTAAAATGACCTCGTGCTCTTGATCCACAAACCCCACGAAGACCGGTGCCAAGTAAATGTAATTCTCTGCTGGTAAATAAAACTGGTCAAATTTATTGGAAGTATAAAGCACTACACCTTCAAGTCCGGTTTCTTCACGAATTTCCCTTAAGGCTGCTTCCCAAGCTTTTTCCCCTTGTTCTATCCTGCCGCCAATATAACACCATGCCTCATCAAGAACTTCTGAATCTCTTTTTAACAATAATACCTTGTATCCGGTATCTGATTTCTGCAGCAGCACCACCGCAATCCCTAAACACCTAATAGGTATGTTATTCTCCAATACTTTTCCCTTTCTAGAAAGAAAATTTATCTGCTATCCACGGTCCGATTACACTTTCCAATTAATGAGAGAAGGTCTTGTTTCCTTTACTTCAATGTAAGCAGCTTCCTCTTCACTATCCTTACCATGTGCCATTTGATTCTTTAAAGCGTCAATGAAATCCTCCGGTTGACTCATATAAATCAGCGCTTTTGTTACCTCTTTCTTTTGCCCGAAATACCCTCTTGCATACAGAGGTTTCTTGAATACAATTTCATATTTCAGCTCATCTGTCACACCGAATATCCTGGTGAGCACCCTTGGAAGAGCTCCTGCATGAAAGACCTTCTTTTCATGGACCATTCCCCCGCTTTTATGGTACTGCGTGCGGGCAGGCTGAATCTTTTCAATATCCTTCACATGAAAGGTCAATTCCCTCCTAGCGCCAATTCTCATTCGTACCTTCTTTCCTATGAGCTCGATCGGTGAATTTCTGACGTAGTTATAATCACCCATGATATAAAGAAAGCTATATACATGTAAAATCAAAAGAATATTTGCTCGGAGAGGATCCACTTCCTTTAAATAGATATGAAAAACGGCTCCTTCAATAACTTGTTGATGAAGGAGAGCGATGTACAACCAGAAATAAAGGGATCCTTTATGATAATGAAATCGTCGTACTCCGGGTACCTCTCTCTCATTCTGTTTCCATCGAAAAATGCTATAATAGAGCAGCAGTCCTTCTTTTTTTAAAAGTGAAATAAAAGGATTTTCTTCGATATCTCCCCGCCTGTATTTAATAAACAGGACTACCGCAAGGACTTCAATTAATGTAATTATGATCGCAACCGATACAATAAGCTGAGTATCCACAGGCCCACTTCCTTACTGGAATTTCTTCATCTGCAGCCAATAAATCAAGTACTGAACCATCCCCATAACAGCGAGTAGAATAATAGAAAAATAAGGTAAATGATTAAGATAGGCCGTTAAAGCTATGCCTAATGGAATGGCAAAAGCATAAAAGATATAAACCTTTCTTGTCGCTTTGAAAGTCAGCCACTGCATCCCTTCATCCTCTTCCCTGAGTTCCATCGGGATAATACTTGGCTTGATTTTGTCCTCGGGATTCCTTCTATTGTAAAAAGGGATAACAGCGATGATGATTAATATCGGAATTCCCAAAACCATTGGATCAATGACCAGCCAGGATGGTATGTGGGCTGCATAATGTTCGCCGATCATAATGAGGCCTAAGAAAAAAATCAAGAAACAATTAAACAATGGTGACTGATACGTTCTCTTTAACAAAGCTATCTCTCTCCTTCTAAACGGAAAATTTCCTCTACCGGAACCGCAAAAACATGAGCAATCTTCAGGGCAAGCGTGATGGACGGCGCGTAGTCCCCTTTTTCAATGAGTCCTATGGTTTGTCTCGTGACACCTACGCACTCAGCCAAATCTTGTTGAGTCAAACGAAACCTTGCACGTAACTCACGAACAGAATTTTTCAGCATTTCCAAAAATCTCCTTTGGTATTTATATCCTTAATGTAAGGTATCCTTTGCATTTTGTATAGGATTATTGTTTTTGTTCATACTTTAGTAACCATTTATTGTATAATTTGTTAAATCTCTTCTTTTTCATTGACAAAGAGGGGCTTTGGGTTAAAAAAACGCAATAAAAAACCAGAAATCGACTCTAATTGGTCAGTTTCTGGTTTGTTCACCTAATTACTGTTCAAGAAACTTAAACAAGATTTACTTTTGAATTTACAACTGAAGAAATCTTTCCAAAATCAGTTTCCTTATTATGTTCCAATTATTTCAAAAATTCCAAGTGGCGTTTTGACAAAAAAGATAAAAAGGTTGAACTCAAAATCGGTCTCAATGAATCCAGTTTCACTTAATATGAAAGACCATCACCCATGTAATTGGCCAATTTTGATTGAAAGCTCTCCATTCACATTATTGGAGGGGATGAAGATATCAGCGAAAAAAGTTCCAAAAGATATGTTGACATATAGATAATTAAAAATTTCTAAATATTATAGTAATTTTCCATCTTCTTTAATTCCACCAATTAATTAAGGATATAACTGAGTTGAGGGTTCATAATGTTTTTTTGGAGGTAATCGATTGAATAAATATTTAGTTCTTTTTGCTTTAATAGTAACAGTGCTTTCATTCTTTGGACTCTTAACGAATAATGACACGCTGCTCCCCTTCGTATTGTTTGGATCAGGAATCCTTACACTAATTTCAGGGATAAGTGAACTACGGAAAAAACAAGAAAGAACTCTGGGAATCGTCTATATTTTCACCTCTTTGATCGCTATGAGCTGGGGAATTGACTTGGTCATTTTTTAGTGTGAAAAACAACAATAACACAAAAGGACTGACTCTGATCGGAGCCGGTCCTTTTGTGTGGAGAAATACTGTGGGTGATCCTGATAGTTTCAATGATTCTATGCGGGATCGGTTATCGCTTCACAAGTAAATCAGTTGTATAAAGAACGTTTTTAAAAAATATTTATTCCGCAGCACGTACATTTTCGCCAATTACTTTTCCAGCCTTCCAATTCCGCGCAAACAGTCCTGTGTAAATTAAAACAATCCCAAACATGATGATGACACCTATATACACAGACATCATCGTCGGCATCAGGAACGCCCCGATGATAATGGTGGACCTTGCAATCAAATCAGCTCCGCTGAACGACAAATTAGAAAACGCAGAGTAGGATCCCCGCTTGTCATCTGGAATCATATTGGCTTGTTCAGCATTGCGGATCGGTGAGTAAATTAATTCACCCAGCGTCGCAATCAGATTGAAGGCAATAAGCATGTACCAGGTGTTAGCTGATGTAACGGTCACATATCCGATTCCATATAGAATGAGTCCAATAAGCAAGGCGTTTTTCTTATTGAACTTATCAGTGAAGCGGTTCACGATGAAGGTGAAGCATACGACCAGAAGCATGTTCTCGATATTCAAGATACTCAGCATTCTGACGCCGGCAATCTCAAAGCTGCCTATATTCACAGCGTTAAACGTTTCGGCAAGCCGTATGCCGATATAACTGTTCAAAGAAAATTCCGCTGCAAAAATGAATGTGGAGCCAGCGACCACCTTCACAAAGGCTGAATCTCTAAAAGCGATTCGGTAATTGTTCACCAAATCAATGAACACATTCTTGTGCTGCTTTTTCAGCTGATCCTTAAAATTGTCCTGCAGCCAAATGCCATAAGCTATCGGAATCGTAGTGGATGTAAAGGTCAGCATCATAAAGAGCTCTATCTGATGATTCATATACAGAAGTCCGCCAAGCGCAGCTCCGATGGCCATTGAAAGGTTAATCAGCCAGTAATCCAATGCGTAGACCGCTTTTCTATTTTCCGGTGTAGTCGAATCTATAATAATCGCATGCATCGCCGGACGCCCGAGACTGCTTGTTATGATAAAACCTATGTAAGCAATAGCAAACAGCAGGATGAGTTTACTCTCTGGAAATAAGCTGATCGTCATGATGAGGAAAAACAATGCATTCAGCCATGAGGTCGCAAGCAGCACCTTCTTACGCGGAAAGCGATCAGAGATATATCCGCCAACCAGGTTGATGAGAAACCCGACCACTACCGTAATGATCAAGAATGCTCCTGCCCATACCTTTCCTAATTCCCCAGCAAAAAATAGTGCCATGAACGGCATGACCGCTGAGGAAACAGCTCTGTTGAAAAATGATGTAATCATCCGCACTTTAATATTTCTAGGTAGTTCCTTCCATTTCATGTTGTTCCCCTCCCCTTGTATACTGTATATTAAACTAGACTACTAGTTTTAAAAATAGACAGTTCAACAAATGATGTCCCCTTTTAGGAGGAAGAATTAATGGATGATAAATTACTCACTCTCTGGAGACATTTCCCGAGTGGAAACATCAGTACTGTAGAAATCTCAAAAACTCTTCAACTCAGCCCAAAACAGTCGGGCCGTTATCTGAAAAAGTGGGATGAAGAAGGCTGGTTTACTTTTACACCTGGCCGCGGCCGTGGAAATGTTTCCAAACTTAAATGGATAAAAGATGTAGAAGTTATTTTTGAAGAAAAAGCACTGAAGCGAATCGACCAGGAGCCAGTTGAACGGAGCAGCCGCTACTTGATGTATGATTGGTCGACCGACAGTAAGCTTCGTCTGATGAATAAATTTCAAACAAAACTTGGATTTGTACAAGAATCTCAGGACAAACTAATCGTCCCCAAACGGTACCCTTTCTTTTCCGTCCATCCTCTCCAAGCTGCAGATGTACTAAGCGCCCATCTAGTAGCGAACGTTTTTAACAGGATGGTCTCATTGACAGAAACTGGCGAAATAGTACCTGAGCTGGCACATAGCTGGGATTCTTCACCATCCATGCTGCGGCTTTATTTAAAAAAAGATATAAAATTTCACGACGGCTCCCTTTTTACTGCAAAGGATGCAGCAGTTTGCCTGGAAAAACTACGCCATCATCATCGCTACAAAGAAATTTGGGAGCCTGTAGAAAGAATCGAAGTGAAAACACCGCTTATCCTCGATATCCATTATCCCGGAGGCTGCAGTTATATCCTTCCTCTTCTAAGTATGATGTGCGCCAGTATGTATCGAGAGACTCGAGAAGGAATCCTGGGAACAGGTTGTTTTTCGTTGGAAGTAAACAAACCCGAGAAGACAACTCTTGCCGCATTTAAGGACTACTTTCAAGAAAGACCTCTTCTCGATACGGTAGAATTCATTCAGGTGCCCCACGAATTCCGCGGCATCTACCACTCGCCTTTGGAACAGGATCAATCTTTTGAGGTGGAAAGCGATTCAGGGTTTGGTATTGTCGTGATGAATACCTGCCGTCAAAGTGATATCAGGAGAAAAGAAGTTCAGCAATACCTGCATTGGGTCATCAATAAAAACATCAAAACCATTGGTGACTGCAGTCCGCGGCTCACACCAAACAACAAAAGCGTAATGGCTGGTAAAAGTCATGAATTAACAATGCGAGAGGTGGATCGCCCTGAATTTAACGGGCCGATAGTAATCCGCGGAGTCAACTATACAGCCAGCACTACTCAATGGCTAGCCGATATCTTTGAAAAAGAAAATATCCCAGTTGAAATTCAATGGTTCTCTTTTGCAGATACATTGAACAGAGAGGTCCAACCCTTGACGTAGACCTTTTCATTCATGGCGAGATCTTTGAATCAAATCAGGATTTCTCTTTCTATTACTTTTTGAAAAATGGTTACTCGCCTCTTCATCAAATTGTCAGGGAAAATCAAGAGTTAAATCTCCAATTGGAGAAGTATCCTCATATTCCTTTTGAAGAGTGGGATTCCCTTAATATGCAGCTGGAAAGGAAGCTCATTGAACAATCGATTATGATTCCCCTCTACTACGAGAAGAGGTTTATACCCTTTTCATCGGATATCATGAACATCAAAATCAAGCACTTTGGGTACGTAGACTTTTCCAAGTTGTGGGTTCGTCCAAGGGTGTGAGCGAGTGGATGGTTACCTGAAGGTATGATGGATGGGCGGACCAACTTTGAAGGGATTAGTTTGTTGCTTTTTAACCATCTCAGGCATGGCGGGATATAATCTTGCTTTTTCGTAACTTTTGATGTATCTCGCTCTAGTACCACATTACCTATTTTTGATTGCTCTCACCTATAAAAATACTGAGGGTAATTAGGTTTAAGGTCATAGCGCTTTGGAGAAAGGTTACGGGCTGTTGAGATAAGAAAAGCCCTGGATATTGGCCCGTAAGTGAAGTTTACGGGCCGTTAAGATGAGGAATAGCCCTGGCTGTAGGCCCGTATGCCCGTAAATGAGATAAGCCAGTAAAACCGATGAAATCCCCGAATGAAGGCCCCACTAAAGTAACTTGGCCTTAAACAAGAATTTACCTAACCATTATTTTATCTTCCTCTGCTGAATCAAGTATGAAACAATCGGATAAACAGCACCCAATAGGGTCACCGGTAAAAACCATACTCCGAGCCCCTCACCCCAGCCAAGAGCGATAGAAACAGATTCAAATAGAATGCTAGCAAAAATAATCAAACAAATATTCTTCAATCTATTCATCATTTTCCGGCTGAGCAAATAAAATTGTTTCGCGTTTCTCTCATTAAATCGCTGAGGATAATTATGCGATTCCGGGAACTTTTCAAACAGCTGCATAAAAATAATTATGAACACACCCACTGCAGGTAAAATGAACAGTTCCGTTTTAGATCCCCAACGGTCAATTTCCCCTAATGCATTATAATGTGCGGGTACTTTATCGGGAATGCTGCTCCAATGAAAGAGCATAAAGATGATTGAGCCAATATACATGGCATAACCGGCTATGTCCCACATCCACTCGCTTTTTGTTTTCGGGATATTTATTTTAGGTCGATTTGGTGAAGTTAACATTTAATTCTCTCCTTCCTTTACCAAGGGAACTTAGACGCTTCACATCTCCATGCTCTGCCAACTCAAGAAAATGTTTCAAAAGAGATCTTTATATTTTCTACGGATGAAATACAAGGAGGTTTCACTCATTTCAGACAAAAGGAATCGCCCTGTTTGAAAGTACAGGATGATCTAAAATGACAGCTATTACTTGGAAGGAGTAACTCCAACAGCATCTATTCTCTTAATTAAAGAATTTAAAGAATCCTATTTCATGATGTGAATTATCGAGATTATTTGAAAAAATCATGATGTAAAAACCCTCTTTTTACATCTTCAGCTCCTTAGAGAGAAAGACTTCATGCAGAATAAATCCACTCTCAGCAGAACCAATCCACTTTTTAAAAAGGAAGAAAAAATTAAGTTAGTACATTACTCTAAAACCTCTCCAACATACTCAGACTGCGGTCGGAAGATGACATTATTCTCCGCCTGCTCCAACACATGTGCAGTCCAGCCGACGATTCTGCTGGCAGTGAATGTCGGGGTGAAGAGTTCGGCTTGGAAATTAATCGATTTCATAATAGCGGCTGCGTAGAATTCTACATTAGTGTACAGCGCACGTCCCGGTTTCACTTCTTTTAACACTTCTATGGCTGTTTCTTCGACATGAAGAGCTAGATCCAGCGAGTTGTCGGCGCCGCTTTCTTCTATTAGCTTATTTCTCAGAGTGATGGCGCGGGGATCATGGGTCTTATACACTCTGTGTCCAAATCCCATCAGTTTTTCGCCTTTTTGCAGCTTCTCTCTAATCACGCTTTCTGCTCTGTCAGGTGTCCCTATCTCTTCTAATAAATCAATGACTCCAGAGGGGGCACCACCATGAAGCGGTCCCTTCATTGTACCGATAGCAGAGGTGATGGCGGAAACCAAGTCAGATTCAGTTGAAGCTGTAACTCTGGCTGAAAAAGCTGATGCGTTCATGCCATGTTCCATGGTCAGAATCATATAAGTTTCCAGCGCATTGACCACTGCGTTCGATGGAGTGCCGCCCGTAAGCATATACAAATAATTTGCAACATGATCCAACTCTTTATTTGGTTCTTGAAACGGCTGTTTACCAATCAAACTGCTTCTAAAAGCGATGATCGAAGGGATAACAGCCGTAAGCCTTATTGCCTGGTCGATTGAGGGCTTCCAAGAATACACTGCAGAACCTTCTGCTGAAATGGCGGTCCTCAAAACACTCATCATATCCATGTTTTCTGGAAGACTGCTTATAACATTCTTCATAGTCTGTGATAAACTACGGTGCTGGACGAGCTGAGTTTTTAGTTCCTGCAATTCGGCCGCATTTGGCAAAAACCCTTTCCATAGCAGGAAAGCTCCTTCTTCAAAGGAAAGTCTCTCTGCTAATTGACGGATTTCCCTTCCCCGATAAATCAAAATCCCTTTTTCACCGTCTATATGGCTGATTTTCGTTTGTGCTGCCACAATTCCTTTTAATCCCTGTTGATACATTTCATCTCATCCCCTTATTCATTGAATTACCTTTATTGTATAATGGCTATATAATTAAGAAAATTAAATATATTTAAAGAGGTTAATTAATTATATTAATAAGGAGTGCTTCAATGGAGCTCAGCTGGTTAAGGACATTTATAACAGCAGCACAATTTAATAATTTCAGAAAGGCATCTCAAAAGCTTTTCATTTCACAGCCCTCGGTAACCGTGCATATTAAGCTGCTCGAAAAAGAATTGGGAGTATCTCTTTTTGAACGAAAAGGAAAAAGCATCAAACTAACTGAAGCCGGCAGATTATATCTGAAGCATGCACAGAAATTGATCAGCCTTTATGAAGATGGGATTACAGAACTGCAATCATACAGCCAGGGCTATACAGCAAAACTGACTATTGCCATATCTCCTTTGATTGCCGACAATGTGCTGCCGTATGTTCTTAAGCAGTATCTGAAAAGGCATCCAGAGGTAGAGATTTCAGTCAAAATCATTGAATCACATGAAATTGAAAGAGCTGTGCTGGAGGAAAAAGTAGATATTGGTTTATCCTGCCTTCACAGTTATCATCCTCAAATTGAGAGCACAAAGCTGTATTCCGACAAGGTCATCCTGGTGGCTCCTCATGATGGCAGGGATTCTGAATCCGCTTATCCCCTGGAGGAAGAAGAACTTCTGGAATCCAACTATTTATTGACCCATAACCATCCGGATTACTGGGATGATTTATGCTCCACGGTAAAAAGGTTCTACCCTGCTGCACGGATGATGGAAGTTTCCCAGATTCATATAACCAAACGGTTTATAGTTGAAGGACTTGGGGTTTCCTACCTTCCTTCGTCGACGGTCCGAAGGGAATTGCTCGAAGGAAGGATGCTGGAAGTGAGGAGGAATACTTTCGATTTACCAGAGGCAAACATTTACTCAATTATCAAGTACCTGCATAAAGAGCAGAAGGAATTTCTTGAGTTTTTGTCGGGATTCAGATTGTGATAAAGAAGATTTCAGTAATATGAGGATGAAAAGGGAACCGCAAAATAGCACTCCCCTTTCTTCCTTGCAGTTGTCTTCCAAACTAGTCATCCTTCAGAAGCGGATTCCAAACGGCTGGATTCTTTACTCCAGGTGGAGATTAGAGTTGCAGACAGAATGAGAGTCAACAAGAACTAAGCAAAACTCTATTGAAAAATGACCAAGTCGCTTGCTGCTTTTTTCAGCTTAACTTTCGTACGACATATCCTCTTACTTGCTGAGTCAAAGTATAACTATTCTTCTGTAACCTGGTCCACTCACCTCATTACGACAGCTCTTCTTTCGTTAAAACTCTCCAGCCATGATTTTTCAGTTTTTCTATGTAGGCTGTGGAAGAAATGTCTTCTTTTTCAATCAGGAGCGGCGAAAGGGAGACCCAGCACTCATCCGCTTCATAATCGATGGTTACTTTCACTACTTCATATCCGTTATGGAAATCAGCGTCAAATCCCGGATCCGCAATGATATCGCCATTGAAGGGCCGGATTGTTGACTCAAAGGTTTTCACAAGGGCTTCCATCTGGCTTTTCTCTTTCACAGAAGAGACAAACACTAGCAGGTTGATCTTCATAAACATTCTCCTTTCTTCGATATTATTTCTACATTTTATCATCGAATGGCTGCCAATCACACCTTGCGATTGAAATTTAGAATTTGGCTGCAATACCTTTTGGCTGAAAGAAAACTTTGAAAGCAGAAAAAAGGACCCCCTGATTCCTCAGGAGGTTCCTTCTTTAATATTGACTCTTTTCTAAGACTCTTATCAATAAACACTGTCACACGTCCCGCCTACCGGTTCATAATAACAATGATTTTTAAACTGTCCGGCAAATGGCTGCCCATACCAGGTGGGAGGACAAGGGGCATAAGGATTGAAGTACCATAGTGCATATTTTCCGGGGTGCTGGCGCCAATAATCTAAATTCTGTTTTGCGAGTCTTTTCTCCACTGATCTGGCTCTGTTATAGAAGAGGTTCCCTTTTTGGACTGCTTCGAAGGAATAATTTCCTCCTTGTACTTGATATATTACATCATTAATAGTCCTCACATCTTTGAAGTCCAAACAATCTGCGATCGCACGATTAACGATTACATTTCCAACATACAGCATGCCCTGCTTTCCTTCACCTTCAGCTTCAGCCCGCATCATCCTAGCCATTAAGGCAATGTCAGAATCTCTATATTTCACTCTTGGCATATTTTTCACCTCAGAAATAGTGTATTGAAAAAAGGCTGGGTTCATGTCAGGAAATCTAAAATTTTCTGCCTGATCTTTTTTAGAATAGAATGCTGAAGTTATTTCTAAAAAATTTTTAATTGGACTTTAACAGTTGTAATTTTATTTTTTTCAATTTTTGATTCTTCTTAATTGCGTACCTTGATCTGCAGCTGCACCTGTACCCCTTACCTTATCCAAATTTTCCTTAAAAATAAATTCAGCCACCTCTTCTTTCTGAAACTTTTAGTCATTCTAACCGTATGAGTGAGAGAGGGTTAGAATTTCGTCGACTGTATCTAACTGAAGTTTAGTAAGGCAGGAGGTCATTAGGAATGAATACGAAAAAAGAAAATCCCTATGCTTATAAATGGATCGCCATTTTTACTCTAGCTTTAATTCCGATTTCTGGAGGCATTGCTTTTATTTTAGAATTGAACAGAGACGCCTTTCAATTTCTCCTGATGCTTATCGGATTAAGCGCAGTAAGCTGGAGAAGCTGGGACAAATACAAACAATTAGTAAGACAGAGATGATGATTACCAGGTTGAAAATATGGTAATCATCATAATACCTTTAGGTCATTAGTACTTGTCTGAGTCTCCCCGCATAATATTTAACCAACGAATGCATAAAATCATTCCCGGATTGTATCTATATTATTATTGTTGTAATTCCTGCAGTTCGTTCACCGTAACAAAGTTATATCCTTCTTCTATTAATAATTTTATTATACTTTCGAGCAGTTGCAATTGTTCCCCAGACTCATCATACATAGGATGCAGAAGGATGATCGAACCATTCTCTATATTTCTCTTTACATACTCCACTTTATCAACCGCATGATCAGGTTCAATATTCCAAGTAATCGTTTCCTTACCTTCTTTCTGTAAATAAAAAGGTAAAAAGGCTAATTTCTTGCCATTTGGCGGACGGAAGTCTATTTCACCTTCGTATCCAATGCTTTCTATTAGCCTATCTGTTTTTTCAATTTCTTCTTTAATAAAGGAAGGAGATTTAAAAATCATCCGTTGATGAGAATAAGAATGATTTCCAACCTGATGTCCTGCTGCGGCAATCTTTTCAGCTTCTTCTTTCCTCTTTTCGATTTCATTTCCAACAAGAAAAAAAGTTGCTTTAATATCGTACTGGTTTAACACAGCTAGAATATCGTCAACATTATCAGTTGGACCATCATCAAAGGTCAACGCAACTGCCTTCTGATTTGTTTCTACCTTATTGGTTAGTCCGCCAAATAGTTGAAAAGTTCTGGAGTTCATTAATTTATAAGTACAAAACAATAAAATAATAAAGAATAGAACGGCTATGCTAATGAGTAGCAGCTTCTTTTTCATGACTTTTTTCTCCTTAAATTTCGCAAATTCTTCTTGTTCTATTATAATAAAGTATGAATTTCTATTTGGAAACGTTTTTTATGCTTTAGTATTATATTCAGATGATTAGTATGTTAAATCCGTTAGTGAAATGATAAAACAACAAAACAGGAACATGATTCACGAGTGAATTTGCTCCCATTTTCTCGTTTAATTTCCGCCAGTAATACTTTTTTAAAATTCTATCTCAAGATGATCTTTAATTTTGTCCAAGAGTTCCTTTTCTGCATTAATTGTTATTAATGGTTTTTCTCTTAATGAATCAACTTCCTCAAAAGTAAACATCATGGTACCGTCCTCTAATACATAGAAGGCATAGGGTATCATCCCCGAAGTATCTTGCTCTGTTTTAAAAAAAGAGAAAGAATAGCTGTTTTGCGATTTCAGCTTATTGACAAACTCATCGGTGCTGAGTTCTTTTACTTTTAATCCGCTTACCAATTTCAATGTCTCCTCTACCTTAGTTTCATCAGTAATACTTTTGGTTAATGCTTCATCAGAAGTATCATTCTCCACTTTTTGTACAACGAGCATCTTAGCAAAGGTTGTATCCCCTATTTTCAATACTTCTTCACCCGAAGCACAAGCCCCAAGGAAAAAAGCAGTGAGCACCACAAATATGGTGAGAAAACTGATTGTTTTATTCATTCCATTCACCTGCATTTTCTGCGGATTGTCCTTGCTTCTACCCTCTTTAAAAAATATTTCTTCTTATCGCTTCAATTAAAACAAGATGAGTTTATACATGATGCATTTCACAGAGCAGTATTAAAGATTTAAAGATTGAATAATAACTTACTTTCAACTTGGCTACTTTTTACTGTCTAAACAGCATATTAAACCTAGGTTAATAATTCTTTTCTGAAAGGAATTTTGATATAATATGTCCATACATAATATCGAAATGAGTGATGAAGAATGATTACCTCTTATGAAAAGATAAATATATCTGGAAATAAGACGGCTGAAGTTTACCTTCACCTGACACCTGACAAGCGATTCATCGTTTCCATTCCTGCCATACACTGGTCAGCTGAGTTTAACAAAGAGGATGAGTTCAGTTTCCAAGATGACCAGTTGAAGTCCTCCCTTAACTTTCACTTATTTGAAGGAAATACTGATGAATTAGTCAGTGCAATAAAAGAATTAGCTAAAAAGCATTCTTAAAATAAAAAGCCCACTTACTGCCTGTTTTACTGCTGCTTTCCTAAGTAGTAAAACAGGCAGTAGTTTTATTTGTTTTCCTAATACCCAGCATTTTAAGACAGCAGAGTCAACGCAATCGCAGCAGCAAAGTGCGGAAATCCAAGCAATGCAAATGTAGTCATCAGCCTAACTCTCTTCTTCCTCTCCTCTTTCGATTCAGTAGAAGTATTTGCCCTGATTTGATTTCCGCTTATAAAAGCTCCGGAAAAAATCCCGGAAATGGCCAGGCCGAGTAAGCCAATTCCTCCACAGACAAATGTAATCACTTCGTATCCCGTCAGTGAGCCAGCCAAGAAGAACAGGAAAGCCGACAAGATACTTATGAAGAAAACTTTTTTCATGTTATTCATCTCCAGTCTATACCATTAATTACGTATCAGGAGATAAAAAGTTTCGAAATAGTCGGTTAACTTTTCGAGTTTCCCTTTCAGGTAACTGAGCACAATAATAATTTTTCTATTATAGGGAAAGATACTTTTGAGGTGATACCGTGGAAAAAGAGGATATTAAGCTTACATCCGGTGAAATAGGAACCCTTTGGGGAGAATACATAAACGGAACTGCTGTGGATGTTGTGAATCAATATATGTTGTCGATCATTGAGGATGACAGAATTAAATCCCTTTTTGAAGAAGCCTTGAAGTTATTTAATAATCAAAAAGTGCAGATCATCTCTTTCCTTGAAAAAGATGGCTTCCCCATTCCAGTTGGTTTCAATGATTCTGATCTGAATAAAGGAGCAAAACGGTTATTCTCGGATGTATTCTGTCTGCACTATCTTCATATCATGACGCTGCATGGTTTGCTGGGACATACTACGGCCTTGAGTTCATCCGTTCGCAGGGATTTACGGCAGTTCTATGATGAATGCAATAATGACGCCAAAAAGATGTATCATCAAACAACCGAGCTATTGCTTGAGATGGGGCATTTCCAAAGAGATCCCTATTTTTATCCGGAAGACAGGCCAACCTTTGTTAATGGTCCTGAATTTCTAGATGGATTCGGTGATAAAAAAAGGCCTCTCGCAGCTACTGAGATTATCGCATTATCCCTAAATATTAAAAAGAAAATATTAGCGAAGGCCCTCTCCATGGGTTTCAGCCAAGTGACTCAATCGACAGAAATCAGGAAATTTCTAAAATCGTCTCAAAAGACATCAGACGAACAAATTCAATCACTCGGAAACATCTTGTATGAAGATAATTTGCCAATTCCAATGTCTTGGGAAACAGAAATAACGGATTCTCAAGACCCTCCGTTATCCGACAAACTGATGCTCTATCATGTAGGCTTCCTTTTACAAGTTGCACAAGCTTATCATGGTACTGGACTAGCATCTGCTATGAGAACAGATCTAGTCATGACATACGAAAAAACCATCCTGAAAAATCTGAGTGTAACCAAAAAATGGTTTGATATTATGACTAAATACAAGTGGCTTGAGCAGCCTCCCTTGGCACCTAACCGAAAAGAGATTGCGGAAGATGTATAAGAATCCAGCTCAGTAAAGCGATTTTTTAAAGTAAAGGTACAGGTCTGGGATTGCACGATAGTCTAACTTTTTTAAAATCTGCCGGGTAATGAGCTATAGCGTGCCGGAAAACAATTTTTTAAAAATAAATAGGCTGGAAACTTGGTTCACTTTCTCCATGTGGAAGGCAGTGAACCTTTTTGTTATCCTAAAGAGATACTAGTGAGCAGCTTCTTAAATATCATTTCCTCTAGGCGTCTTCCATTCAAAACCGTTTGCGAATACATTGTGACTTTTGAGAAAACCAGAGACATTATCTCTTAACAGGTTATTAAGGTTTTTCAAGATTTGTCTCATATAGAAACAAAGTTTACGAAAAGAGCTTTTAATAAATACTTCATTGTTTTGGAAGGACGCCATTCGTCAGTTTTTCTAACACCTTATTCAAAATAGAGATACTTATTAATAGCGAACTAAGGATGACTGCGGTCGAAATGATGAATCTAATGATGCTGTTAAGAGCGAACCCGGCAATCCAATTACCAAAATAATAGATAGAAACAAACGCTAAAGAGATTGCTGCTAAATAAGATAGCGTAATACCGATTATCTGTGTCTTTGAGAACTTCTTTAAAAGATCCCTGTTTTTATAAATTTTATAAATAGCTAACACTGGAAAAGCAGCGATCATTTTATAGTCGAACATAATAATTCAACCTCTCTCGTTCATATGGTTCTTTATGTTTACTTCACCTTAACATATTTTCCCTTTTGTTAGTGTGCAAAGTTAATGTCAAAGATATTGTAATTCTGAACCATTTTCTCCTTTAATGAAGGAGTCAGCCTTGAATTGGCGAATTAATTATATTATTAAACTAAAAAGGATGATTCTATGAATATTCTATGGGACTTCGATGGTACCTTATTCGACACCTACCCTGCGTACACCAAAGTGCTATCAAAGGTACTAGGAGATGATTATGACCAAAAAGAAATCTATAAAAAGCTGAAAGTGTCCTATTCTCATGCAATGGACCATTATCAGGTTTCACAGGAACAGCAGGATGAAATGACCGTATTAAGGAAGGAATTGCATCCGAGTGAGATGAAGCCTTTTGATCATGTCGAGGAAATACTAAAGTACGCTGATAAAAATGTGATTATGACACATAAAAGCAGAGCAGGTGTTTCAGCTATTTTGAACCACTATGGATGGGAGAAATATTTCTCAGATATCGTAACGATTGATGACGGTTTCGCACGTAAACCGCATCCGGAAGCTTATAATTACTTGCATGAAAAGCATGGAATCGACTTGGCCATCGGAGATAGAGAACTAGATTTGCTGCCAGCCAGGGAACTGGGGATTGCGACCTGCCTTTTCCAAGCCCGCAGCGATATCGCGGACTTTCATTTAGAGGATTATTCGAAATTTTTCACTTTGGATTGGGATTCTATAAAAAGAGTTACAGAGAATGGTTGAAGACAAACAGAGTGTATTATAGCAAAAGACACTCCTTGTTCTTGTAAACAATCATAGAACCCTGCACTTACAAAAAAACAGGATTCTAAGAGGACTTCTTATTTACTCTTCTATCAGTGAAAATTTCAAAACCCCTGTACACAAACAGCGTCAAACCCAGGATCAAAATGATCACTGATGGAAAATAGCTGGAATCAATGAAAAAATGATAAAAGGCGACACCTAAAAACACCAGCCCGATTATTGCCATCAGCACTCGCAAAATTTTCAACACTTCCCCTCTTTTCGTAAGATTATACTACCAGACTATCAGAAAATTGGCAGTGTGAAAATGGACAGATCTTTATAAGGTCTAAGTGCAGCGAATAAGCAAAAAGTTAAAATCGATTACTTCAATTCCAGTATAGAACTGACAGGAGAACTGCAATGAATTCAATTTACCTGGGAAATCCGATAGCGAGCGGTAACACGGCAGATATCTTTCTGCATGAAAACAAGGTGATTAAAATTTTTAAAGATCACCTGCCAAGCTCAGAAGCAATGAAGGAAGCCTCTAAGCAGAAACTTGCTCATTCAGCAGGCATTCCTGTACCAAAAGTGCTGGATGTTTCAAGGATAAACGGAAAACAATCAATCACCATGGAATATGTCCCCGGAAAAACTTTGGGCGAATTATTCTTTGAAGATAAGGGGCAGGCTGAAGAGCATTTGATGATGTCCGTCGACATCCAGCAGCAGATTCATCGCGTTATTCCGAAGTCCTTTGAGCGGATGAGAGATAAATTGGGCAGTCAAATAGCATCTGTCTCACAGCTCGATAAAAGGCGAAAATCCAACTTGCTCAGCAAATTAAATTCCATTAAGTTCGAAGAAAGGCTGTGCCACGGGGACTTTCACTTATTTAATCTGATTCTCGCAGATAATAAAGTGGTCATTATTGACTGGGTCGATTCCAGTGCAGGTGACATCCGGGCAGATGTCTACCGAACCTATTTGCTCTACTCTCAATTCTACCCAGACTTAGCTGAAATATATGTGGATCTGTACTGTCAAAAAACCGGCTTATCAAGGTCGGACATTTTCGAATGGGCTCCCATCATTGCGGCTGCCAGATTATCTGAAAAGGTTTCTACGGAGAATGAGGAAAGGCTATTGAAAATTATCAACCATTACTGATAAATCTGCTTCATTTTTATGTCAGCTATCTGCTTGAGACCCTTTACCGAAAATTATTTCTTTACTTTGGTCTCAAGCTTCAGTAAGCCCGTTCAGCTGGGTACTTATTCAACTTGGTTTCTAAGCTGCTTCTAAATACTCGAATTTCAGATGGCAATTTCCTCACTTACTGAAGCTGATAACCAGATCTATTGAACATTTTATCCTTCGAGATGAGGCCACAACCGGTCCACCGCCACCAGTCTCTCTCCCTCAAACTCCATCCGGTAAATGTCCGGCTTGGTGGTACTATGTAAAAATTCCAGACTATAATACTTCTCATCAAAATAGCCCATCATCAACGTCATGACCGCTCCATGGGTTCCAATCGCTATCTTTTGCCCACCGAATGTACTTACTATCTCTCTTAATGCTGCGACTGCCCTCAGCTGGCAATCCTCATTAGATTCTCCGCCTTCAAGGGCATAATTCGAATCTTCAAATGACTTCTCTAACAAGGGCATTAATTGCTTATCGGCCACTCGATTTTCTTCAGAAGAGAACACCCTCTCTTTAAGGTTTTCAAAGATAACAACCTCTTCTCCTATTATCTTGGCAAGCGGTTCAACAGTTAAAACAGCTCGTCTATAAGGACTGGAAACGATCATTTGAATTCCTTCCTTTTTCAAAATCTCTGTAATCCGCTTCACATCTGTCAGCCCTGTTTCCGACAATCCTCGTGACCTTTCACTGCCTTTCTTGGGTGAATCTCCATGTCTGACCATATAAACGAATGTTTTCATTCCCTTTCCTCCAAAGCAAAAAACTTTCAATCTTAATAACTCTACCATCTCTTAAGAATTATCTAGTAAACTTAAATTAAAAAAAATTGAAATTATTTGAACCGAAGATGCCTTTTTGTCTCTAATGATAAAGGACATGAATACTGCTGGGAAGCGTTTTCTTTTTGCACCATGATTTAAGGAAGTATAGCTGACTCTTTCTTTGTTAAAGAGAAATTGCTACTTCTTTTGGGATTTTCAGTGGCCTTGTTCTGTCCTTTTTACTCTTGGCTCTTTTCGTAAGCTTTGTTGCTATTTCAGACTAAGTCCGAAAAATAACCATAATTCACCGGAATAACCTCGTAAACTGGAAAAGAAAAGAGCTGCTCTCTCAGATTTGAGAGAAAACCCTTAGTATACGGAAATATCCGAAAGCAGCAATTTATGCGAAAACGGCCTCTCTTTTAGAAGAGTCAGGTCTCATCCTTCATTGCTTTCATTATGAGGAAATTAGGCCTTTTCATAAGTTTCTTGTAGCTTTCGGGTGCTCTCATTTTAAAATTGTTCGTTGGAGTGGGTTCAATCATTTCTTTTAACATGAAAAAGGAGGCCGTTTTCGTCACAATCTCCTGAAGAGGTCTGCGGTAAAAAGCAACTTCATAATCTTTCCCTTCTTTATTCCAGGTATCGATAATCAATTGTGTTGAAAAGTAGTTAGTATCTTCAAGAATGGTGCTGTCCATCATAGGATGGTGAACGGAGAACAAGAAAATGCCCCTAGGTTTCAGGACTCTTTGAAACTCACTGAAGATATGGTTCCAGTCTTGAAGATAATGCAGAGTTAAAGAACTGATTATGTAATCGAAAGAGTCGCTTTCGAAAGGCAATGCTTTTTCTAAGTCCAGGCACAGTACCTCTGCCTTATTTCCAACCCGCCTTTTAGCAGAAGCAACCATTTCCGGGCTTAAGTCAACAGCAACAACCTCTGCTCCACGGTTTATCAACTGATGGGTATACCAGCCGGCGGCACATCCTGCATCAAGGACCCTTTTGGAGTTAAGGTCTTCTGGAAATTGCGCCATCATGGAAGGTCTTTCATATTCACTGTTGTATATACTGTTGGTATCGATGGCCTTTTCATAAACACTTGCCAGCTCATTAAAGGTCTTCTTTACTTTTTCTTTCAAACTTTCACCTCTATTTACTTAATTTATTTTTAAACGAATACTAAATATTAACTGAAGAATTCCCGGGTTCCTTTTTTCTTCTTTCCTATCATTACACCAACTCCAAAGATGACTACACCAGTGAACTTCAATAATAAATGGGACGTACGGCTAATTTCATCAATCGTCAATCCAATTAATACTGCTCCAACCACAATAAATAAAAAGGCAATGAACAGTCTCATTACTATCCCTCCTCCTATAATTTCTGGAATATCACCACGAAGACATTCCTGGAGCTAGGTAAATTCTCAAGACTTAGATCCTTCTCTTTTCCCTATACTGTACCCAAGCGAGATACCCAGTACAAGCAGAAGAACGGGGATAAAATTAAAATCATCAGTGATAATACCCACCCCTAAAATGGCCAAAAATAATGCATTCAATTCGTTTGCCCCATTCCCCAGCAAGTTCTCACTTGTTTAATTTTACATCAATTAACCAATACAAGCACCAACTATGGTATGATTATCCAAAAACGACAAGGGGTTGCAGGTATGTTAATAGGTGACTTTCTTTATTCAGGTATCTTTATATTCTTATTGATTTTAGGCGCTGTCTCATTCTCTCTTTTTGTCCGCAGATTGCTTGTGAACAGCAGCAGAAGTCATACTAATAACGAGGATATCAACAGGAAATTAGATAGAATCATTGAATTGTTGGAAAAACAATCTAAGTGATTACAGCATTTTGACCATTAGCTGCACAGTGAAATTATTTTTCAGCAGCTTTTAATGCTTCAATATACTGTTTTGCTTCCACTAATGAAAGGCCGAGTGTTTCTCTGACTTCTTTTACAGCTTGCACCTCTTGGTCTTTCCTTATCAACTCTCTCAATTCATTATTGATTGGTTTTTCTGGTACGCCTGCCTTCTTTGATATTTGATCTAAGGCATATCTTATTCCTTTAATACGACCTTCAAGTCTGATGACTGTGATGAGCACATAGATGAGGATTGAAACTATTAGAAAGTCCATGAAATTATATTCCAATCGAAAACCCTCCTTTATCATTTTAATTCTTACTTAAGACTAAGAAAACTTGAAATACTGAACTTATAGGACACGTTGACTCTCCCCATCGGTAATTTTTATATGAACATTGGAGGTAGATCCCCCGTCTATATGCGTAGATATCTCAGACAAATCAAGCAACTTCTCGATCTGGACAGACTCTTTGCTGTTTGGTGCAAGTGTTACTAAATTCGGACCACTTTCATTCATTATTGACTCTATTCGTATATCCTCTTTTAAATACGGTGACTCCATGAATACTACCTCAAAAGTAACAGGCTTATTGCTGCGATTTTGTAAATTGAGGTTGCATTCACCTTTTAATAAGCCCTCACTAACAGATTCAAAATCACATGTCCCTTCATCATCATAAGAGACAGCAGCAATTCCTCTCGCAAACGTTTCCTGGTATAGCGGTATAAGAACCAGAGGCAGAACTGCGTAGGCAAAGGCAGTAAGAATCACTGCCCTGAAATGGTATTTCTCCAAACCCTTCACCAGTAAAACCATAGCAATTATAAATAAAATGGATCCTATAATGGCAAGGGGATTATACCCATCAACATCTTTGATAGGAAAGGACATAAAAGAGGAACGTGAATCAATCATCACATTATTTGGATAAGGAAAATATAAAAACATACATATAACTAAAATGATTCCCGAGACTATGAGTGCCAGCTTATTTTTAACCATGAGCCACCCTCCTTTCAATCAATATTTACTCGAAAGCTTGCTTAATACATTGAGCCTGATTAGATATAGATACCTTCAGCTGATTAGAAGTCCTTGAATGGATGCATAACCAGTAAATAGAAATGCCCCCAAAAGCAGAAAGCCTATCCCTTTATGATTTCTTTCAAACTCTTCTAGTCCCATGGTCAACATTAAGAGACTCAAGAAAAGCATCATAATATGGTTATAGGTATAATCTCCGGTGATAAGTCCGTATGCTGCAAAAATCAGTGCTGTAAGGGACACTATGTAGCGAATTATTTTCAACAATACTTCCACCTTCTTTACCTATTTTTTTGTTTCCAAAAGTATTGTGGTCTATCCTTTTATGAACTTTTAAAACTTAACGCCATTCGATGCTGGAAATATCCAACAGCATTCAGCAGGATGGTTACACTTACCAGCACAACCGAAACGAATACCAAAGCACCACTAGTGTCCATAATTGCAGACCAGTCCTCAATATTCACAAGATGATTTTGGTAGATAATTTGAAAGCACAGAGAAATTGCGCATGCACTGATGCTCAGCACGGCACTTGTTCCCCATTTTTTCAAATCCTTCTTTCTATACCCCATAATAGTTATAATGGGAAGAATCCATGAAATGCAGCCAAGGATTAGGCTCCCCAGATTGAGCAGACTGAACATATTATTTGTCCTCCTCTTTTTGCTGCAGACTAGTGAAACCCACAGAATCTATGTACATTGTATTCTAAGTTGTCTTATTCTCTCGTATAAAGACTAATCCGTTCTTTAACCTTTTTTGATTTTTCTGTATCAAACCATTCAACATCCATATATATTTTGTCTATGTCCTCCGGCTTTACAGGAAATCCATTCTCATGAATGAACGATCCGCCTTCAATCCCTAAATTATGTTTCTTGTTGATATTCGTCGTATCATCAGGACCACCGATGAGGGAGCCGCCAAAAATTTCTCTGTCTACATTAGAGATGACAACATGCGCATCGTAAGAAAAGTACTGAGATTGATATTCCTCAGCATGTTTCATTTCTAAACTGCCTCCAGCATCGAAATGGTTTGAACCGCCTTGAAGTGTAAATTCCTTCACTCTCCAATTGTCACTTTCTCCTTCCAAAGACCATTTCACCATGACTTCTTTTTCCTGTTGTATTAATTCCTCCCCACTCCAATACTTGAGAATGGCTGTTTGCAAGGAAAGGTTTTGATACTTCTTTTTACTGAAAAGGGAATCCATAGATTTCTGTTTGCCTGTTATAGTGTTATCTTCTCGATCCAGCCAATAACCCATTTCATTTTCCTCAAGAACCGTTTTCACAATTTCGATCTGACTTCTTTCAGACATTTCACCCCAGTGCTTTACAAGCAAGTCAGCTTCGGGTATATTATCAGCTTTTTCTTGTGCTCCACAGCCAGCTAAACTTAGTAAAACCATAGTGAAAATCCACAAAAATACTTTGTTAATCATTTAAATTAACCTCTTTCTATTTCATTGGAAGGGGGACCAGTTCAATCAGCCCAGTTTAACTTTACCTCTAGCTCTTCCTACGGTGCAGCTCTAAGAAACTCGTCAATAAACTCCATTACTAATGCATAGATTACAAGGCTGACAGGCAAAAGATTACCTAGCAATGCAAAAATCCTTTTTGCAATATGTTCCCTGCTGAACATTGAGAGGATGCTGAGGGGAATTCCAACCATCGTCAGAAAAAGGACAATAGTTAAAACCCTGAGTGGTGTCAAAATGGTGAGCAGCATACCCGCAAGTGACATTAAAGCTATATAAAAAGAGATTTCTGTAATTATTTTCAACGCTTCCCTTTTCAGACTCCTCACCTCTTAAAGTAATGTTCAGCATTTTTAACATGATTAATTAGAATAAAATTCCGATTCTTTTTCTTCGACTTTAATTTTAAGCAAAAGGACAGTTTCTCCTTCTTCGATTATGCTGGTAACCGACTCTTCATCTTGATAATCAATCGTTCTCATGGAATTCCCCGCAGATTTCCGATAGGCAGCCAGAATCTTCGTTTCTCCGAGCTGTAACTCTACTTCCTCTTCACCAATTGCATAATCCCAAGTTGCCAACAGTCCTTGATTAAGTTCTCTCTCCACTTTTTCAGGGGCTGATTTTACATCTGGTCCATAAAGAAAGACCATGGAATCTTCTCCATCTGGATTAATTATTCCAAACCCCAAATTTCCTTTTTCCACCTCTACCGGGTTGTTTCCATAAGATAATTGGGTTAAAGGCTGGGGATCCCTCTCTCCATTACTGTAGCTTTCGACCCAAAGCGTTACCCACCTCTTATCCGCCTCAGGCAAGTGAAAATTAAAGTCGAATAGCATGCCTAACGCCAAGTCATTAAAGGTTTCCTCATAAGCCGACTCTGTATTTTTAGAAATAGTTGGATGGTCTATATTAGCAGAACACCCGGTACTAATGAGGCCTGCCAAGAAGATGATACTTAAATAAACCTTTTTCATAACAATCCTCCTCTCTAGCATCCATAGTTCAGTATGGCGGTTGTGTATCTCTTCTTATGTTGATCAACTATGTTTACTGCCGCTGCTAATTTCACAGGAGATTGTAAGACTTCCACTCCATTAAGGTCATCTATCCTGATCAAGCAGGGGAACATATTATGTAGAGATTTATATACCTTCCCATCTATTAATTGACGAATAACTGAAGCAAAAAGTTTCATTTATCTGACAAAAGAGTCCCTTTTATTAATATGGGATAGTTTATGCAGTTAAACTTGCTTCTTCCTGAGAGCTTTAATATGGAGATTTCTTGTTAATTGAAGCCATGAAAGTAAAATTAACTATACAATATGACAAGTCAACTTTACAAAATGACAAGCAGACTGTACAATAACCATGAAGAGATAGGAGTGGTGAAATTGCTGGTGAATCGTGTGAAAGAATACAGAGCCCGGTTTGATCTTACACAGGGGCAGCTTGCCGAAAAAATCGGGGTGACCAGGCAGACCATTGTGTCATTGGAGAAAGGAAGTTACATTCCTTCCTTGCTTCTTGCCATGAATATTGCAGAGGTTTTCAATGAACCAATAGAAGTGATTTTTTCGAAAAAGGAGGAAGAAAAATGAAGTTATATATGATTGTTTTACTAAGATCTTTGCTTTTCGTATCCCTGGCCGTAATGGTTTATGATGTAGTTTGGATACAACAGCAATTTGAGCTGATGGGAAGAGGTTATATCGAAGGTTTTTCAGCGAACGTCAGTACCCTCATGGGACAAGTATTCATTGTTATTACCATTATCCTGGTCATACTGAATGTAATACAGATGTTCGCCATGAAGAAAAAGAGACAAGCCAAAGTCGAAGATTATATCCTGCCAGAATATGATGCTTCTGATGAAAGATCAGTGGAAATCACCGGGAGGGCCGTACGTATTGCTTTTGGATTCATACTACTTTTTTCATTTTTACTACTTGGTTCTTATATGCTGGTTCCAACTTACTTTCTTGATTTCGTCTGGTATCCAATGTTTACTACCGCTGCCATTCCAATTATCGGACTTGCCGCTTATCTTATATCGTTCAAGGTGCTTTATTCACGATGAGATCAATGTATCCTCCGCATGCTGGAAGAAGCTGAAGAAGGGAAGGAAACTCTGCCCCTGCTTCGGCTTCTTCCTTTTGATATTCATAATCGCTTTGTAATAAGAGCACCTATCCCAATGACAAAATAGACGCCCATCAAACATACGATCAACATTCCTGTTTCTATCATCTGAACGCCCAGCGCGTATAATGTAATCAGGGCCGCTCCACTTCCGATAAGCAGAGCATAAAGGACTATCATCAAGTAACGCTGCATTAAGATTAAGCTTCTTTCATCAAAACTGGGAACATTTCGTCTCCTCTTCTTCATTACTTTGGAATAGAGCAAAAAGAGTAGAAATCCCCCTGCTGTCCCGCCAACGACTGAATAAGCCAGAGAGTAGTCATACTCTCCTGTTTCTTTTCCGATTAGATAGATTCCTATTAATCCACCTGTCATAATACATCCCATAATAAAAACCCATCCAAAATATAAGGCTTTTTTATTTTTCATCGGTCCTCCCCTTTTCTTGTTCCTCTAGATAAAACATATCTTCAACCGGCACATTAAAGTACTTAATCAATTTCAGTGCCAATTCCAAACTTGGATTATATTTATTCTTTTCAATGGCATTCACGGTTTGCCGCGTTATCTGCAAATCTTCAGCCATTTTAACCTGCGTTACCCCATTTTTTAACCTGATTTCTTTTATGTGGTTAATCACTTTCATGCAAAGCCCTCCAATAGGAAGTAAAGATATCTTTACATCCTTGTTTCCGTATCATTTTGAGTTTAGTTTCAGAGGGGCATTTAATTCAACGCCCGGTCAATACAAGTTTCATTCTTTATCAGAGTAGAAGAAGCCGTCTTTTTCTTACCCCTCCCGGCTGCTAAACATGTATTCTTTCGTCTTGGCAGAAATGTTATTCACCAGACTGAGCGCAAGCAGTGTTCCGAGCACAGAGCTTCCTCCGTAACTTAGTAATGGCAGAGGGATTCCCGTGATGGGAACAAGCCCGATGACCATTCCGACATTCTCAAATATGTGGAACGTCAGCATCGCAACCACTCCTGAAACGATCAGGCTCTCAAACTCGCCTTTATTCCTCAGGGCAACAGCAACAATTTTGAAAATGAGCAGGAAATAAAGACTAAGTACGATAGATCCGCCGATGAATCCAAATTCCTCTCCTATTACGGTGAAAATGAAGTCAGAGTGGGCTTCCGGCACAATGACTTGACCTTCGTTAAACCCTTTTCCATAAAAAGTTCCTGATCCTGTGGCAAGGATCGATTGTTTAAGCTGATATCCAATTCCCTGGCCGAAGCCGAATGGATCCAGCCAGGAATGAATTCTATTCATTTGGTAGTCATCCAGTACCTGTAATAAAAGCTCTGTTTTGTAAATGTACGTGTAAACTAAACCAGAAAGCATAAGAAGTGAGACCATAATTAATAACACAACCAGCTTCCAGTCTATCCCGGATAGAAAAAGCATGCCTGCCGCAATACACATGACGACCATTCCTGTTCCGGCATCCGGCTGTTTCAGGATTAAGGCCAGTGGAACCAAGGTGATGCCAATTGTCTTTAAAATTAAGAGAAAGTCCGATTTGATTGTACGGATCTCGCGGCTTTCATTATGCCTGCTGATGACACTCCCTAAGAATAGGATTAGAAAGACCTTCATAAATTCGGATGGCTGCAGTGAAAATCCAGGAATGGAAAACCAGGCTTTGGTCCCTTTTATCTCAGGAGCAATCGATTCAGGTGCTATCATAAGGACAAACAGAGATAGTACACCCAAGAGGTACAGATAGGGAGATAATTTCCGAAGTTGTTCAAAGTCAAACAGGTAGACGACGGAAGTTATCACCAAACCAGCAAAAAACCAAATTCCTTGTTTGATTGCAAAATTATCTTCATAGGGGAGGTATTTTTGAGAACTGTATATAGCAGCACAGCTGATGATCATGAAAAGCATGATTAGAAAAAGTAAATCCAGATCCATATTTTTGAAATCGCGTTTTTCCATTATAGCGAGATTCTCCTTGTAAAAGTGATTCTTATAAGAGCCCGTATACTTGTATGTATATCAGCATCCAACTGAATAAAAAATTTGCTTACATACTATTAGACGAAAGAGAACGGTAAGAAGTTTCGACTAATTTTTCTTTATGGAAATGAATTGACACTTTCTTCTGCCTAAGAACTTAGAAAAAAACCGGAACATAGTAACTGCCCGGTTTCGCTTTTTCTTTATATTTATTTTCAGCCCTATAATTTACATACAATTAGGTTAAGCTTGGATTAATACCCTAATATAAATAGAAGAAAAAAGATCAAGGCAATGAAAGACCAAACGAAGATTGATACCTTCCTCTTGCTTCGATTATTCTTAAACAGTCTTTTTCCTGCCAGTTCAATGACTGCACCCATAATTAACAAGATAATAAAAATATACCACGCCGTCATTTCTCATCTCCTAAACTATAAAAAAATAAAATTTACTACAGAAATATCTAATAAAGACCATACTCATTAACATACACGTACCTGAATGTCCTTCAGATTTATAAGAAATTGCCTAGTCATTACCCTTCTTCCAAACAAACCGATTGCCGACCAATTGAAAGCCTGCAGATTCGTACAATCTGTTTGGTGCCGGGTATTTTTCCGGCATAGCTGTGTAGACAGTCGCTTTGCTTACTCCCAATTCTTTTGCGGTGTTTAATAGGTGTGCTAATAGCGCTTTGCTGATACCTTTTTTCCTGTATTGGTGAAAACACGATACAGCTTCTATGGTGACCAGTTTGTTTTTTTTCTCATATCTTCCACTGCAAAGTGCTGCGACTTCATTTTCATTGTCCAATACGACTAGATCCAACTGCGGCCGGTAGGTAGACGTTTCGTACATTTTCTTAAATATTTTTTCATTGAACTCGATCCCATAACAAAGTTTGTAAGCTTTATAGACCTTTTGAGCATCCACAAGCTCTGGAACGGTTTTAATAAAAAACCCATGAGGTAATATTACCTGAAGAGACTTAGAATCAGTAAGGTCAAACTCCCTCCTAACCCAATACTCCTCCGATTTCAGATAACCCTTGTTCAAAAGCACATCTTCAAAATCAGCATCATTGTCGTAAACTTCCCATTCTCGAGAACCGCTGCAGGCAGCATGACGCTCTCCTGCTTCAACCATCTCCTTAAAGATATGTCTATAACCAGGCGCTGCACAAAATGCATCTTCCTCTAGTAAGCCGACTACATTTTCACCGTGAAACCACAGCAGCACATTCTTCAATGCATCGTCAATGCTTTTTACTGGTTCTGCCATCCCCCTCGAAAGAGCAGTTTGAAATTCAAACAGCGATAAATTATCATCGAATCTTGTTCCGTAAAATTCATAACTCTCTTCCAGAAAAGTTCTTATTTTTTCGTAGTCATTGATATCTTTGCAGGGTCTATATGTAATTGACACAATCTCCCTCACCTTTCTATTCTCAAAACCATCACACTAATTATTTCAAAATATGGAAGATCAAGCAATGTTTTATAGCAGGACCTAACATCTTTGTTTCCTTTCTTATGTGCATTTTTATATAATTCAAATAAAAAAAGAGACTCATCTGAGCCTCTTTTTCACTAAATTATTTTCCAGCTAGTCTCACAGCATCCTGCGGAACATAAAAGTCCTTGCCATTATAAACAGAGACTCCGTTAAGTGTTTTGGTAATAGTCTTTCTATTTTTAACTGAAACGGCGATGTTTTTATTAGCAGGGATTTCGATTCTCTCATTGCCTTTTTCAGCAATGAAAACTGGATTATTGATATCAGAAACATCTACCTTAGTCTTATAGCCTTTTTTCTTAAACTCTTGTTGAGCATTGAGAAATAGCTTGTCTGTCATTTTTTCTAGGTTAAAGCCCATGAATGAGGCCATTGATTTGGCGATATCCGAGTTGTCAATCAAGCCTGTTGGACGCTCAGGACCATAGGAATAAAGGAATACATCTTCTCCTGTGTGGCCTCCTGTGGAATATCCGATGTTAGCTCGGTCGGCCAGCATTTTAGCCATTTCAGCTGGAAGGGATTTGGAGCTCTTCATGCTCGCAATCTGATCGTTTGTCAGGTTGTCCAGACCATAAAGTTCAGCCACTTCCTTCATGTTTGAGCGGTCCGGCTTCAACTGTTTCAAGGCACCCTCGAGTGTCATAACCGCCTTTTTTAGGGGATCGATGTAAGCGGAAACAGGGATCTCCGGATAGTTGCTGTTGGTATTAACATTCCCCATCGTTATCCCGCTGTTTCCGTGGTCACTAACTGCAATGACCATTGTGTTACCATCTTCTTTTGCAAACTTCAGGGCTTCTTCTACAGCAGAGTCGAATGCCAGAACATCACTGATAATTCCGATGGTATCATTTCCATGGGCTGCCCAGTCCGGCTTGCTGCCTTCCACAAACAAGAAGAACCCGTCTTCATCTTTGTTCAATGTGTTAATCGCTTTCTTCGTCATATCTGCAAGAGAAGGCTCTTGGTTTTTAGAAGCTTGTCTGTCAAAATCGTATGCAAGCGCGCTTGGGGCAAAAGAACCCCAGATTTTATCTGACTTTGACTTCATTAATTCGTCACGGCTTTCCACAAAATCATAGTCATTGGCTTCAATAACCTTCAACAAGTCTTCGCCGTCTTTACGGGCATTCTTAGTCGTTCCAGGAGAAAGCGCCTCTTTTCCGCCGCCAAGAACTACGTCGATTTCTTGGTATACCTGCTGTTCAGCGATATCTCCATAGTTGCTTCGATGGGTAACATGGGAGGAAAATCCTGCTGGTGTGGCATGCTGAATTTCAGAAGTGGCAATGATTCCTGTTGCCTTGCCAATCTCTTGAGCACCTTCTAACACATTGGCCACCGGTTTGTAAGCATCTTTCGATTTAACTTTATTCACACCTGGAGTATTGACTAGAGCAGGAAGGACACCGATAAATTTATCATTGGATTTATGTCCGGTTGATAGAGCTGTAGCAGCCGGAGCTGAGTCAGTTATGGCTGATTCAGCAGAATGAGTGCGCACTCCGCCAGTAACGATCTCATCCATCGCGAGATTCTCGCCTTTATACCATCTTGCAAGAGAAGTTGCACCGGCGCTTGTCCCATCCATCACAAGCATGATGACATTTTCAGGTTCTTTTTTGCTCCCTTTGGCGTCAGCCTGCTCTACCTTACCGGCAAATCCCAATGATCCTAAAGCTACAGCACCAGCAACCGTAATACCTGCAATCTTCTTTTTCATCTCCAACATTTCCTCCTCTAAAATCTAGTTAATTACAAAATTAGAATAATAGGGAAATGTAAAGATATAACAAGAAAAAAGTAGAATAATTGTAAATGAACTTGCAATATTTGAAACATTCAAAAATAAATAGTTCTTTAGCCCTTTACCGTTTTTCATCGATTGCTTTCCCTTTGATTCTTCCTTTATGGAAATTTGTCGAAAGAATAAGGTATTAGACCTAATTTAAGATGTAATTAGGTCTATAGAAGTTTTTTACAAAAAAGTGAGCTTCATAACTTTTATTTTTAATACAAGCCCGGCAGTTCTTTGATCTATAGACGTTATGTCCCCTAATTTCCTTTATTCCTATCTTTAAAAAATTGCACGAGAACAAAGACTAACCCCAGCACGTTTAGAATAAACATTGTTAAGTAGTAAACAGAAGAACTTCCTTCTATCAAATAGGAAGAGTATCTGCTTGCATTGAGGAGTAAAAGGACGATAAGAAAGGAATACGTGAATTTATTAATTTTTGATCCCTCCAATCGACTTTAAAGGTCTAATCCCGGTGTATTTTTATCAGGCTCCTGTATTGCTGCTTCTTTCCTCTTGCTCATCATCTTCACACCAATGAGTAACTTTAACAAGCCATCTATTAATGCAAAAATTAT
Source organism: Rossellomorea vietnamensis (assembly GCF_008180615.1). GTDB lineage: Bacteria > Bacillota > Bacilli > Bacillales > Bacillaceae_B > Rossellomorea > Rossellomorea vietnamensis_D. Next base: position 948 of record NZ_VTEH01000013.1, on the reverse strand, counting down.
GAAGGGAATGCTGATGAGGATTAAGCCCAAAACTCCATTTAAAACTGTCAGTATCCCCAGCAGGACCATTCGTTTTCCTTGTGAAAAATAAAATCCGAAAAAATGGATTCCCACAGCAATGAATATGGAACACCATAGGAGCCTTAAATCCTCAAAGCCTATAATTAATCCGCATGCTGTGCAAAGTACCACATTCAATACAACAGAAAAATTGTTTATTGAGTCCTGAAATTTAGAGTTTTTTCCATATGCGAGCTTGCGGTTCACAAAAGGAAGCCCTAAGATCAAGACAAATCCAGCGAAGTAACCAAATCCAAGCAGAAAAGGCTGAATCAATAACTCTCCTCCTGTCAGAGCAGAAAGGATTATGAGGGCCCCTATATATACCAGCCAGACTCCACAGGTTCTTTGCGTATTATACTCTCTTTCTTGAAGGATGAAATTAAGCACATGACTCCACCTTTCATTTTTTTGTTCGCGGCTTCCTCCCGGGACCTTCAACCAAAAACCCGCCAGCAAAAGTCATTGAATTTAGATGTTCTTCTTCCATCACATCTGCTTTATTTAGAAGGCTGTTTTCTCATATATTGTTGCTATCAGATTTCCATGGATATTACCGTATTTTTTCCTCTTGAGATTGATATTTCTTCGTAAATAGCAACAAAGTTTACGAAACCCCCATGTCCTTCCAGACACCACAATTAATGAAAATGGAAGGCTTAAACGTTTAATGATGTATCATCCCGTTCATCCTGTTAATGCAGGTCCGAGGTCGTCTCTTTTTTGGTGGCTAGACCCCGTTTACGAAACCGACCTAATATATTCATGAGAACCGCCGATTGTTGCCAAGAGCACGTGTATAAAAATACTCGCTCAAGAATGTATGACCTAGCAATTTATACAAAGGATGAGATTGATGGATGCTATTTTTTGATGGATGCTATTTTA